>CAVWPP010000036.1:0-103108 GCA_963756915.1 Methanotrichaceae archaeon | reverse complement strand
TTTGGCGAGCGAGGGTGGATAGCGGGTATATCGATCGGGCGGAGGTGGCCGGGAGGGCGCAGGCCAGGGAGCCGGGCTCGCTTGGGCGGTTGCATTGCGGTCAGTCGGAACATTTTTGTGTCCCCACCTTATATCTATGGATGGGTAGTCTTTTATTCGCTGTCTTGGCCCTCAAGACCAGAAAAATTTTCCTATAATGATGATACTCCCTTCCTTTTTGATTTTGAATTTTATCTATGCCCAGCGCCCTGGCAACACTAGCACAGAGAAACTAAACTGGCTTTTTCAACCAGCCTCAGGCGATGCTTATAGGTCTCTATAGTACCAGAGGCAACACCCCTTATAGCGGCGTCTGATGTCCAGAGGGATATGAGATCTACTTTATCCATTTCCAGCCTCTTCTACTCTGTTCTATGAATCCCAATCTCTCCATGTCCTCAAAGCTGTTTCAAGATTGACTGTATCCCTTGAGGATCTGTGGCAGGATTTATGCCAAACAGATCTAGGATTTTAGCGCGTGAATGGTCGTAGTCTGTAGCAGCTTGATGAGGTGTGGATCATATTCTGTTTCAGGTTCGTCTGATAGATGCCTAAGGTTCTTCTCCCGTTGAAGCTCTATATCTCTGGCAACCAATTCTTTTGACAATGCGCGGATCTTAGCATTGGTTTCAGCCAACTCATATTTTATTTTTACAAATTCATCTGGATTAGCGGAGCCTTCGCGCCACGATACAGATTGCAGCCATTCCTCAAGAACATTCAAATAAAAATTTGAAATCGATTTGCCTTTTTCCTTGGCTATCTTCTCGAATTTTTTTTCTGCTCCTCGGAGTTAGTATATATGTATAAATACCTCTTAGGATCAGGTGCACCTCAGAGTACTTAATCTAAGAGAAAATGTCGCTTATTATATATTCTCTGCCACGGAAATTGACAGGGATATTGTCCATGCTTACGAAGCATGCAGATGCATAAGTATAAGTTAAGTTCAGGCAATTGGTGCCCCGAATTAGGATGGAATTCAAGATGACTGTGAAAAATGGCGATTTCATAAGAATTGATTACATTGAGAAGGTTGAAGGACAGGCTATTGCGGCAACGAACAAAGAGGCTGCTGAGGAATTGGGGATTTACAACGAGGAGAACCAATACGGTCCTTACCTCATCGTTGTAGGCGCTGGCCAGCTCGTTAAGGGATTTGAAGACGATCTTATCGGCAAAGAGATCGGCTACTCTGGAACGGTGGAAGTTCCACCGGAAATGGCCTTTGGATTGCACGACCCCAAGAAAATCGAGATCATTCCGATAAACCGGTTCAAGGAACAAAAGCCCGTTCCAGGCATGCGCGTAGGCGTAGAGAACAAAGTCGGAACGGTAACGCGAATTATCGGCCGAAAAGTGAGCATTGACTTCAACCACAATCTTGCAGGTAGGACAATTGTTTACGATTACAAGATTATAGAAAGCATCGAAGATCGATTAGAGAAGCTCAAGGCTTTGATTAAGACCTTCGCACGTATGGACCTAGAAGCAGAGATCAAGGATGATGTAGCCATAATAACGGTTCTGTGGGAAATGAGCTACTACAAAGAGTGGCTAATGATTCGTCGTGGCCTGGCAGATATGATCATCCAACACCTTAGCCTGAAAGAAGTAGATTATATAGAGAAGCATACAGATGAGAAGATAAAAGCAGAACTCATTTCTCCACCGGCAAAGGATACTGCAGAAGCTACTGAAGATAAAGAAATTAGTTCTGACAGCAACTGAGCCGAAAATAACCTGATTAGAACAAATCAAAGAATTAATCCTGCTAGAACCGCGGATTTTTCCCCTTTTTTTTGAAAGAATGATAACTTGCGTTCGAACTGCAAATCTGAACAGATATTCTAGGACGGATAAATAATTTTGCATTCTGATAATTAAATAATTTAATCCTACTGCAGAGTAATGGGTTTAAGAATTAATCGATCTATACTAATTTATTTATAATTAAATTATTTGTAATTAATTTATGAATATTTATCTTAGGAAAATAACGCTCATTAATAGCAATATTTTTAGCTAATCATAATTGTCAGTAACTACTCGATTCCGTTTTAACCAATTGTATTGATTTTTTCCAATTGAGTAGTCAGCATATATGCACACCTATGCGTTTTTGGACGTTTAACCAAGGTAACTTTTCGCTCCTAAGAATATTCGGCATTATCTCTCCCAATTGGAAATACGATCAGCTTATCTACGCGGTTATCATCCATATCCACAACCTCAAAACTTAGCCCTCCCCACTCAAAGCGGTCTCCTGAAGTTGGAATTCGTTCAAGGTACAATACGACAAAGCCACCAATAGTTTGATAGAGGCCGATATCTTCCTCAGGCATTTTATCTATATCAAAGATCTCTTTGAAGTCGTCTATGAGCATCATCCCATCAATAAGCCAAGAGCCATCCTCCCTTCGTATTTTTTGGGGTTCGGCCAGTTCATCGATATGAGGGATATCACCAACCAATGCTTCAAGTACATCTGTGAGCGTAACTACTCCCTGAACAACACCGTATTCATCTATAAGCGTTGCCAAATGCACACCAGTCTTTTTAAATTGCTCTAGAACCTTTAACGCCTTCATACTCCCAGGAAGAACCAGAGGCGGCAACAATGAATCTTTGAGATTAATACAATTATCTTTGAAGGTGCATGACAGGATGTCTTTAGCCTGGACAACTCCCACAACATCGTCGAGATTGCCTTCGCATACAGGAAAAAAGGAATATGGGTGACCGGCGATCTTTTCATGCATGGCTTGTATGGAATCATTGATATCCAGCCATACAATCTCTGACCTTGGAGTCATCATCATCTCAGCTCTTCTGTCGCCAAGACGAAAGACCCTCTCCATTATATCTTGCTCGGCTTCTTCAAAGACCCCTGCGTCAGTACCTTGATCTATAAGTATTTTTATCTCCTCTTCAGTCGTGGCTGATTCGGTGGACGGTTTTATTCCCATAAATTTGACTATGATTTCCGTTGAAGCACTGAGCACATAGACAAAAGGTGAGACAATTTTTGAGAGCATAATTAGAGATGGGGCCAGGAACGATGCTATCTTCTCCGGACTGCTCAGCGCAAGCCTTTTTGGAAATAGCTCGCCTAGAACTATATTTAAATAAGTGATTCCAATTACAACAATGCCAATGCTTAAGATTTGGCTGTATGGTGCAAGGGATGGTATGCTCCTAAATAAGGTAGACAACTCATCTGCAATGGTCGCCCCGCCAAAGGCCCCTGCAAGAATTCCCACTAAGGTAATGCCTATCTGAGTTGTGGAAAGAAACGTGTTGGGTGCATTTGCCAGATCTAAAGCCATTTTTGCCCCTGGATCTCCATCATCTGCTTTCTGTTGAAGCTTGGATTTACGAGCAGACAGGATCGCAATCTCCGACATAGAGAAAATACCATTAGCAATAACGAGCAAAATTATAATGATAGACTCTAATAGCACAATGGATCTCCTAAGCTATTAACATATATAAGCCATAACTATCATTTTACTTATGTTCGCTTTTCTTTATCCGCCCTAACCTATTGCTGTAAACATTTTTATATGTTTTCATGTTTTGCTTTTTCTCATCAGATTTGAGTGGACTACTAATATAATAAAAAGACTAACTAACTTTTAAATTAATATCATATAAATTAAAAACAAAAATTTATTTATAATACATTTCATATGTAATAAATCATCTTTAATCCCGTCAATTATTCCAGTCAAGCGGCAAAAGTTTTATAGGACGGCATGCAATCATTTTATTCATGATACAAGAAACCTCTGTGGGGAATCGCCTTCTACGAAGTTCGGTCGCTTGTTGATGAAAGAGTAAGCATTTTTGATACTACTCTCAGGGATGGAGAACAGACTCCTGGTGTTTCGCTGACGCCAGAAGAGAAGCTCAAAATCGCATGGCAACTTGATAAACTCGGTGTAAATGTGATAGAAGCGGGATTTCCTGTTTCTTCGAAGGGCGAATTCGAAAGCGTCCGCCAGATCGCTAGAGCAGGTATCAGTGCCCAGGTCTGCGGCCTCTCTAGAATTGTCAAAAAGGATGCCCAGGCATGCCTTGACGCTGATGTTGGAATGGTGCATGTCTTCGTTCCTACATCCGATATCCAGATAGCTCATACAATAAAATTAAGCCACGACGAAATCGTAGCTGGAGCAAGAGAAACGGTGGAGTTTGTGAAAGAAAATGGCAGGATGTGTCTCTTCTCAGCCATGGATGCCACCCGCACCTCTCCAGAGTTTTTGCACCGCATCTTCAAAGCGGTAGAAGAAGTGCACTGCGATATCATCAATATCCCTGATACCGTCGGGGTGGCATCTCCTTTTTCTTTCTACAGGTTTGTCAAGGATATCTGCGATAATGTCGATATGATTGTGGATGTTCACTGCCATAACGACTTCGGCCTGGCTGTTGCCAATAGTCTGGCAGCAGTCGAAGCTGGCGCAAGAGAGGTCCAGGTCTGCGTCAATGGCTTGGGTGAGAGGGCAGGCAACGCAAATTTAGCAGAGACTGTGATGGGTCTGCATTCTATTTATGGAGCCCGTACAAGCATAAAGACGGAGTATTTGGTCGAGACTGCCAAACTGATTGAGCGGCTCACTAAGGTCAAGATCCCCATAACAGCCCCAATTGTTGGAGAGAATGCCTTTTCTCATGAAAGCGGCATTCACAGCCATGGTGTGATTGAGAACAGCAAGACATTTGAGCCGGGGATAATGACTCCGGAGATGGTAGGCCATAAGAGGCGCATTGTACTTGGCAAGCATACCGGACGGCATGCTGTTGCAAAGGTGCTCGAAGAAGCTGGCTATAATCCCACTGAAGACCAACTTCAAGAAATTCTTGAGCGGGTCAAAGAGCTTGGTGATAAAGGAAAGCGAATAGCCAATGCAGATCTTCAGACCATAGCAGATGTGGTAATAGGAGAGGTAGCTAAAGGCAATCAGGCAGTTGTGCTGAAAGAGGTCTCAGTCATGACCGGGAACATCATTACTCCGACGGCTACTGTAAGGGCTATGGTAAGAGGAAAGGAGAGAGTTCTGGCCAATACGGGCGTAGGACCGGTCGACGCAGCGGTTAATGCCGTTCAAGGCCTCCTGGATAGAGATACGTCCATCCATATCAGCGATTTTAGAATCGAGGCCATAACCGGAGGGGCAGATGCTCTGGCAGAAGTTGTAATTGGGGCGGAAGACAATAAAGGCCGCAAGGTCAGTGCTCGTTCTGCACGCGAGGACATAGTGATGGCTTCTGTCGAGGCTTTGGTCAGTGCAATAAATAGATTGATGCTTCTGGAGGAATCCAGTCGTTGAAGGGATCTATAGAAGGTGTAATCGATTCGCATTGCCACCTGGATTTCAAGCAGTTCAACAAAGACCGCGATATGGTGATCCAAAGGGCTCAGGAATCCGGCGTGGCAAAGATGATCAATTCTGGTGTGGATTATCTTACTAACCAAAAATCACTGGAACTGGCAAAGAAGTACGATTTCATCTATGTGACGCTGGGGCTTAGCCCCAATATATTAAACGGCCAAAAGGAAAACGATCCGAGTAGGCTGGAAGAACAGATTAGGGAGAATGCCCATCAGGCCATTGGAATAGGCGAGGCGGGACTTGATTACTATCACTGCAAAGAGGCGGCTCTAAGAGAGCGTCAGGCAGTTGTTTTTGGCAAGGTTATAGATCTGGCGGAGTCTCTAAATCTGCCACTAGTCATACATTCCAGGGATGCTGAACATCAAGCTCTCGAAATGGTCAAACGGCTAGAAAAGGTGATCTTTCATTGCTACAGCGGCTCCCTTGGCACTATGAAAGAGGCCGTTGACAGGGGCTTCTATATCTCTTTGGCGACAAATCTATGCATTTCGGGCAAGCACCAGATTCTGGCTAAGAATGTTTCGCTGGAGCATCTGCTGGTTGAAACAGATAGCCCATTTCTATCTCCCCGGAGGGGGAGAAATGAACCATCATTTGTCTTGGATTCAATAAATCATCTCGCACGGATTAGAAATATGGAGCCATATGAGATCGCCAAAAAGACCAGAGAGAATACCAAACGAATTTATAACATCCCTTGAAATATCTTAAATCCGCAAAAAAAAATCCAACTATCAAGAAGGTGTCGACATGAATAGGATTCCAATACAATTCGAGCATATCATGAGTTATTTGGGTTCTAAAAAAGAAAGAGGGAGAAAGAAAATTGGCCTTCTTGTGGATGGACCCAATATGCTAAGGAAAGAGTTCCAAATGGACCTGGAAGAGATCCGGGACATTCTGAAGGATTACGGCGATATCAAAATGGGAAAGGTTTTCTTAAATCAATATGCTTCGGAGAAGCTGGTCGAAGCCGTGGAGAATCAGGGTTTTGAGCCGGTGATCTGCACAAGCGATGTAGATGTAAGAATGGCCGTGGAGGGTGTGGATATGATATATAATCCTGTAATAGACACCCTTGCTCTCGTTACACGTGACGCCGATTTGAAACCTGTGCTTATGAAGGCTATGGAACACGGCAAGGAGACCATTATCTTTGGTGCCGAGCCAGGATTCTCGGTAGCTCTAAGGAATTCAGCGGACTACGTTATCGTATTACGTGATGGCCAGTATGTTACAGAATAACCAATTTTATCAGAGAAATCAAAATGTTCTCTTTAGCGAACAACTTTTATAATAAGTAAAGGAAAATTGCCAAGGGAGTCAGGTTTGAATCTTCTTTCGGACGACATTATTAAAAGGGTAAAGTATCTTTGGATTTTGCCTATGGAAAATTTGATCTATTTTAAAGCAATTCCTATAAAAGCAGTTAGCAGGGAAGACTATGGTTAGAAACGAATGGGATGATCCAAAATTTTTAGAAAACAATACTTGGCGAAAAGCAGTACCGTCAAGCTTGCCGGTCTCAGTTTCCGGCTTACTGCTCGCGATTTGCGTTGTCATTTTTTTTATTAAGCTGCTAATTCCCAATTTGGTTGATACTTACCTGGCATTAACTCCCGTTTATCTGCTGCAAAGGCCATGGACATTGATAACATATATGTTTGTTCATGCGGATTTCAATCACCTTTTCTGGAATATGATTGTTCTATTTTTCTTTGGCATGGCATTAGAGCAGCGGGTAGGGGAAAAAAAGTTCCTATTGATTTATTTGCTTTCAGGAATAGTAGCTGTAATTGGACAGATGATTTTTGCCAGTCCATTTACCACTAATATGGGGGCTAGCGGTGCATTATATGGAGTTATGGGTTGTCTTGCTATAATAGCTCCAGAAATTCGCGTGTTAATCTTTTTTGTGATACCCCTTAGCATAAGGGCCGCAGTTGTTTTATACGCTTTGATGGAATTCCTTACGCTAGGTGCAGCAGATAACATTGCCCACATGGCTCATATTGCCGGGCTTTTAGTAGGGCTAGCATTTGGTCAGATCATGAAGAAGAATCCAAAATATTATTATAATTTTGCCATTCTCATGAATAAATGATTACTTGATTTTGGGCACACCGAACTCGAAGTAATGCCGTGTATAAACTACATCGTACTAGCGAATTCTACGGTTTTAGGGGCAGATACTTTCAAAAACATAATCGAGCATGATGTTTTCTAATCCGCCTGGATCGAACGAAGCGGCTATATTCAGCGTATGTTTCATATTAAGCTGAAAGCCAACTTGTAGAGATATTAGAAGAGACTACTCTTAAACTACTCCAGCCATAAGGGCGAGCATAAAAAATGCCATGGCGAAATAAAGTAAGTTCGCCATTTTTTTAGCATACCTCATCTCTCTTGATTTAGCTTTGAATGGATGCAACAGTTCAACCTGAGCTCGTTGTTGTTACCTGGCCGTCGCTTGATGTGACAATAGTTCCTCCAAGGGAGCTCGTAGTTGTCTGAGTAGTTCCATCGGCGCTCGTAGTTGTTTGGTAAGTTCCGTCAGAAGTTGTCGTGGTCTGACCAATGGGTGTAATGACAGTCTGTCCGGTTTGTGAGTAATAGTTTTGTCCGGCAATCGGAACGACTCCACTCATACCGGTGCCTGTTGGAGCCTGGGCAAACACATCCACTATGACGGTGTTGCTGGGCTGGTTGTTCACCACAAAGTATAGCATATGTCTTCCAACCTGATCGGCAACAAAGTTCATAGTGTTGTAACCCTGGTTAAACTGATAAGTCTTGTATTTCGAACTGGTTGTGTCGGTCTGGGTCATCTCATAGAAGCCTGCCGGTCCTTCGACTGGTGCATAGGCTATTAGCTGTAACCAGGTTCCGACGGGGCTTACAACATATTGTGTCCAGTTTGTTGCACCCTGAATCCAAAGGTCGTTGGTCTTGGATGGCACTGTGGATGCATACTGGGTGTATGGCAGCCCTACGCCGGCACCGTAATAAACGTTGGAAGGCGTTTTCTGTGCTATATCGAACTTGGTAGGATTGCTTATTAACCCACCCACTACAGGAGTACCGGTGGTTGTATAATACTCTCTGAATGGAGAGAACGTGTTGTCGCTATATGATTGACTGTAAAAGGAACCACCTGTAGTGTACCAGGGAAAGTTTGGAACTGGCGTATCGAGCCACCGCAACATCCCAGCCAGACCCGGATCAGAATTTGTGCGCGTATAAATTTGGCCCATGTTGGGACTAATCCAATCTCCGCTAGATCCCATCGTGTTGCTTGGACTTATGTTGTTTGGACTATCCGATATGGCGTATGCCTGAAACATAAGGCAGACTAGCGCCGTCATAAACAGCAAAATTTTGCTATATTTCATTTTCACACCTGCTATTGCTTTAACTTGGATTTTGGATTTTTAAATGAACTCAAAGTTTAAGGAGAGGGACAGGAAAAATAGCGAAACGGACGCTAAAAGTTTTTTAAAGTCCATCTCTTATCTGCCCCAATTATTTATATATTGTTTATTTCAGTGCCTCTGTCATCTTATTTCTTATGTGAAGCCTTTGACTTTCCGGTGTCAGTTTTTGCGTGTCCGGTCTTTTTCCCTTCATCAGCCTTTGCCTTCTTGGTATCAGGCTTCTTCTCTGCATTATCATCTATCATTTTTTTGTATCCTCCTTTTGAAATTCTAGATATTGTAGGACGCCATAGAATAAATAGCTTTTGATATTAAAATATTAATGTGCCTTAATCTATGCATATATGTAATATCAATGAATCAAAGTACAAATACCAAAGAATCGCATTTAGACGATTCAACCGATTGCCAAAACCCTAAGGTTTATACTGCAAAAACAAAAAGCAGCATGCATGACCAGTGTGAAGTTGTAGTAGATGCATTAATAGAGTTCTTTGAGAAGCATGGAGTCGAAAATTAAGGTATAGCTATTCTAGAGTACATTGTTTTTTAATGTATTCGATGATGGTAATCTATATTAATTTCTTAAAAATTATTAGAGCGGATCGATCATTCGATCCACTTAAACCCAGGATCTTTGATCTTATTGAAATTCTTGATGATTACTGCTGCATCTTTCCTGTTCAGCTTGGCGTCCATCATCTTCTCGCACACACAACGCAGCGCTTCTTTTTCCTTCTTTAGGGCATTGCTATCTCCGGTTTTAGCAACAAGTCCAGCACTCTCAAACAAGATGCTCTTTCTCATCCATGTGTGTAGTCATACCCCATTTGCCGAACATCTCTGAAGCATTATCCAAAAGATGTTGATCAAAGACTCTCTGGAAGCCTGCAACCCCCTATCTGCTGCATGAATTCTTCTTTATTCAAAGTGATCACCTCAAATGATTTTCTTTTGATTCAGCTTTTCTACTCTATTCGCTTCTTGTTCTTATGACGAGCTTCCGTCTCCTCTGCAATTTTCATTCGTCATTCTTGCATCGTGGCCAGTTGTTAAATGATCAAATTGTTTTCCATTGTGGCGCTTGTGTATCTTTCTTGCTACTGCCAGAAATATGGGGATTATAGTCCCCAACATAAGCAATATTTTTATAATTTTTTTTACCATAGTTCGTCCCACCTAATCCAAACATAGCCTTGGTATATTAAAAAATAGACATTCCCTTAGCGTCTTCTCCTCATAACTATGAAAGTCGCTGCCAGGAGTCCGGCTACTGCAAAAATTGCCTCGAAGCCAGGGGCTGTATTAGTCGTGGTTGTTGATTTAGTTGTGGTTGTAGGTTCAGTTGCAGGAGTTGTGCTAGTCGTAGTTGTAGTTGATTTTGTAGCATCAGGACCCGGAGTCATACTCGATGTAGTTGTAGTCGATTTTATAGCATCGGAGCCAGGTGTCGTGCTAGTCGTTGCAACTGTAGTTGATTTAGTTTCATCCTCTGCTGCGCCCAGAGCCAGCAACATCATAGTGGCCACGAGCATGGCCACTAGTATCTTTTTCATACAAAACCCCCTTTATCATATGATCCTACGAATCAAGTCGGTCGCCCCCAAGGCATCATCCATATTTGTGCTTTAGGGAGCAATGATACGCGTCCTAGATTCCAAGCTGCAATACCGCCAGGTTGAATGAGCCGCCCAATATTAGCGATAACACCGCCAGAATGATGAATACGATTATCAGCCATTTGGCAATTTCCATTGATATGCCAGCACCACGTATTCCCAATACGGCAAGAATCAGTGCTATTACAAAGAATACAACAGCCAAATAAAGTAAGTCCGCCATTTTCCATACACTCCACGATATTGATTAGTTGTTTGGTCTCACCTTTCGATTTTTGGCTCTCGCCAGATCTACTAAATTAGTTAATACTGCCTATTTCAGTGCATCAGACATCTTTTTTCCTATGTCCGATTTCGACTTCTCCGCATCAGCTTTTGCATGTTCCATCTTATTCTCGACATCCGCCTTTGCCTTTTCAGCAGTTCATTTATGTCAGCCTTTGCGTAAGCTACCTTTTTCTCCACATCGCTTTTCCCAAAATTAGCCTTGACCTTCTCCACATCAGCATTTGCGTCCGCTTTAGCATGAGCCCCAGCTTTCTCTGCGTCAGATACCCCTTTTTTTGCATCCGCCTTCACCTTCTCCACAGTTTCATTTGTCATTTTTTTCAATCTTCCTTTTTGCGTTCTACTATTAGTACGACCTCTTCTAATATAAGTTTTTTTGATTCAAAAATTTTTAGATATTAAAATACTTAGAATGCAAGAATATTTAATGGAAAAAAGAACCACAAAAATACATTTATCTATCAAAAATAGTTGCACAATGTAGATGTATACATTGCATAGTTCAAAAGACGCAATGCACACTCAAAGCCAGTCAATGAAGAACATTAAAAGAGTTATTTAATAGACATGGCGTTAAATCGTGGCACAATTCTCCCAGAAGATCTTGCTATGAAGGCATTCGAGGATGATTATTGCTAAACACGACTAGTGTTGGCTGCATTGGCTTCATCAACCGTGTCAAACCAGCTTGATATTCGCAATGGTTGCATCCTCTACTATGAGGATGGGCTTGATATCTACCAGTAAAGTTCTTAAGATGCTCAAAATCGTAGAGAACTTTCTGATTTCTAAACGATGTCTGCCTACTTTTAGCCTCCGGTTCGGATAAGGTCAATGTAGTTTTAATACCCGCACTTATTTAGTTTTTATTTATATTATAATTGTTATAACACTCACTTTTGCTTAGCATAGCTTATTTATCTAATAACATAATATTATAATTTAAAATCACAAAACGGGTGCTAAAAATATGGCCGACATAGAAGCACAAATTAAGCAGCTCGATGAGCAGATGAAGAAAGCGAAAACCCAGTCTGAAAAAGATATGATAAAGGAACGCCAGGCTGAACTCAAACGTCAATTAGAGGATTCAAAAAAGAAATAGGGTCTATAAATTGCGTTGGCCCAAGAGCCAGCATTGCCTGAACTAATACCACTAAAGATCTCTCTTTTTCTTCTGACCTATCTTTGCTGCATAATTATTTAATCGAAATACTAGCCGTAAGTTGGAAATTATTGACCTAAAAATAGAGGCATTTAGCTCATTTTTTATATATCATTCGGCGCCTTAATATTGTGGTCAGAGGTTCCATTTGTTTTCCGTTGTTGCAGTGATGAAGGCACATCTTTTTCGCAAACCATGAGATGGCTACCAAGCTTATTGCTAATTTTAATAGTTTCTTTATCATAGATTATCACCTAAACAGAAAATATTACTTCCCAAAACTATAGCTTTCTGAGTCAATGGAGCTATGAACTTCGTTGGCCATCACATTGAACGATGCGGTTAGGCGTGTGTTCATACTTGTGGAATGCTCGGATGGCTCGAATCTGCGATTCAGATAGGAACTCCGAGAGGCGGATATTACTCTATCCTTAAAATGGGTCAGTTGTAATAGACTCATCCTTGCCGTTTCGATAAGGTATTGTGGGAGTTGGATGGCAAAAACCATGTTTCTCCTGGGCATAGGAAAATTGCAGTTCGGGCATTGTGGGATCTTTGCAAGACTGTATATCAAATAAAAGATGCCCAAACCGCAAATAAAGCCCTTCCATGAAAAATACATCTTGGGCGTTACATTCCTCTGGCAATATCCACAAAGCACCATATATCCTCGATCTATTATTACTAACATAGTCGACAAATTGATTGAACTGCAGAGTCCACAGAATGTCCGGGCTCTGAAAGTAAGTAGGGTATCGAAATAGTCTAACGCTAAATAATAGGAACTGAAGATATAAAAAATATCATGACACAAATTATGAATTATAGCACAAAGCGTGAACATTATCCTCCTAAGTAGGGCTGTAATTTTGGGCAGGCATGTTAAGGAGTGTTTATGATTCAATTGGACGCTAGTCTATACTAATTTCCGCCACATAGATTTAAGCAGTTAGATCCTCTCTGAAGCGACTCTTGACTCATGATTAGACACATTCCACGAGACAATTTCGACATCTGCTGACGATACAAAAATGATTGTGCCACTATGGCAATTTGCATCGATAAAAACCGCAATCCGGATGAAATATGATTTCACTTGACGTGGCCCTGGCTGGGTCTGGAAACAGGATCATTGGGCCTTTGATATCTAAATATGATTGGGGCACTGCTATCACTTCTGCCTAAATTTGAGTATAGGCTTCCCAAGGGGAATATCTCGATGTGCATTACCATCAATGAAACTCTGATTTTTAGTAAATCTTTGTACAGATGCATCAATTGGTTACATCGCAATCCTTAAACAGGCATTAGCTTCTTTGATTACATAATCCCTCTCCTGCGACTCGCACTTCCACCTGGTCATCCTTAGCAGCCCCTGGCTCATGAAGAATGGAAGGGCTTGCGTGATTTCGTTAAATTCATTCTCGCTATGGCTATAGCGCCAGAGGAAATGGCCTATGTAAGGTTCAGCCCTCTCTGCGCCCCTCTTATTCCAACCAAAGAATTTCTTCAACTCTGCAGCCATAACACCAAGATCGTGGACGGGATGAGCTTGCTCCCAAGCGCTCTCGAAGTCTAGGGCGTAAACTCTATTCTGCTTGAAAATGTAGTTCGCAGGATGGGCATCGTCGTGAATCATGCAGCCTCTGCTTCTATCCAGCCGTGAGCTATACCACCAATCTCCCAGCAGGTGGTTGTATTTCTCTCTGGCATGTCCGTAAAGTCCCATCTGGTCTAGTACCCTGTGAAAACGGGCGAACTCCTTGTCTTTGCGGTATTCTGTTGCCGTATTGTCGTGAAGCCTTCGCAGCAGCTCTGCCACTGCGGTGAGACTGTCATAGAGGCCATCTTCGCTCCTTATGTATCTGTTCAGGGATTTGCCCTCCAGATATTCAGTAACCAAAGCGCAGTTGAATTTCTGATTCTTGGCCAATGGCCGGGATATATCAATAAATCCCTCTACCTTCTGCAGATTTTCGAACTCCCTATCCATTGCCCGCTTGGCGTTGTAGTTCCTGTTGCCTCCGGTTGGTTCGGCGTAGAACTTTGATACTACGCCGAAGTCTTCTCCCTTGAACTCATATCTGCATACAGTATGTGAGGCAGGGATCTTGTAAACGTGGACTTTACATTTATCGTTGTGTAACCTATCCTTAAATTTATGCACTAGCCAGTCCCTAAAGACGTTGCCTGGTTCTAAAGTATCAACAAGATTTTGTGAAGCCATATTCTCATACCAAAAAGCCGGAATATCCCGGTTCTAAAAAGGCGCCTATGAGCCGCCTCATCCCTCTTGATTTACATTTGGGCATATAATCACGCCCATTAGTTTTATCTTTCCCGATTGCATCATGGACATCATCGCTTAGCGATTCGTGCTAGCTGGGCAGGACATCATCATTCCCTGGCCATAATAGGCATTTTTAGCGGCGAGCCCATACATTTTACATCACCTATTTGTTTGTTTCTCATTTTCGATAAAGTCATGCCATCGGTTCTCCAAATTACTGAGAAAATCGACTGCTTAGTATTATATTCTGTAATTATTTATAAGTTACTAACAGTTTAGATAACTTTAATTAGATCTTTAACGAACGTTATTGGACCAATGTCAAATAGATTCTGTAAGGTTTTTTTATTATAGCACTGCAACTATTGGTTTATCAACTCGATGAGGGTGCTCGCGAATGACAAAGCTAGAGGAAAAGGGATTTGTTGGGATCAAGGGCTTGATCTTTGACCTTTATAATACTTTGATTGATATTGAAACTGATGAGGACCACATTGGTACTTACGAACCATTCAGCAAATGGCTGATCTATCAAGGCGTGAGGATTTCGCCGGAACATCTTAGAGATGAGTACAAGCGGTTGGTTAAAGAGGATCTAGACAGCCGGTGGGAGACGTACGCCGAAGCCAACGTAGAACATGTATTCAGAAAGATCTGCAAAAAACACGCGCTTTGGGATACCGATGAGGTCCGGCTGGGGGCTGAGGCTTCCCGCGCCTTCCGGGCTGGATCTTTACGAAGATTACAGGTCTTTCCTCAAAGCCTCCATCTCCTCCACGAGCTGGAGGGCTATCCAAAAGTCATAGTCTCCAATGGTCAGAGGGTATTTTCCGAATTGGAGATGAGGTATCTAGGCATTTACAGCCAATTCTCGCATGTTATCTTCTCATCGGACTTCGGCCATAAAAAACCAGATCCGAGGATTTTTCTGGAGGCTACGAAGCTGATGGGCTGGGAGCCGGAAGAGGTTCTGTGCATCGGCGACAACTTCGAAAACGACATCGTGCCATCCGTCCGGCTGGGTATGAAGGCCATGCATATCAAGGAGGCCTGGAAGCTCTTCGGTGTGATGTGAACCACGAGAGAGCGACGTCGAACTATATCAATAACCTAAAGATTCGAACTTATTACCGGAATGCGTCAGCTTATCCAGGTCGATTGAAGCTATATAAATCATTAGGTTCTATTGACTATAAACAATGCCCAAAGAAAAAATGGCAAAAGAAAATTTTGTTGGCACCTTGGTCTTCTTAGATTGGCTGATGCAAGTTGTGAGAGGATAAGCAACTGGAAATGGAATATTGAGCAAATACGGCCTAACTAACATCCAAGCGCTGCCACCCGATCATTTTAACTGCACCATCAGGGCCTACTTTTTTAATATGATTCAATATCCTAGTGATGTTATCCATATTTCCGGCTTCTAGAACCAAGAAAAAATCAAGATCTCCAAAATTGTGATAGAGATTTTTTATACCCTCCATATTTTTGAGAGCGTTATAAACTACTTTTTCTTGATCAAGAACAACCTTAATCAAAGAAATTGCTAAGACCATGCAATTACCTCTAATTGTATGAAATCACATCGAATCAACATGTTCTGGCTCCTAAAAAGGCATTCTCCCTCTGGCAAGATTTGCTTGGAGAAGAGTAGAGAGTAGCAAGAATAGAGATGCTACTCACAAGTCCTATTATCGTCAGCAAAGTCTCTCTATCTATTTCCATAATCATAATTGATGCCGAGCTTGTTATATTGGATTATAAATTCATCCAAAATAGAATCTGTAAAGCCCTTTCATCTATATTCTTTATTTGGGAAATGAATATATCCTGATCATGTAAATGGGGCTTTTTGGGCCAAACTCTTATGGAACTTCACTCTTGGTGTCACTACATGGTTGGTCCTCTTGTAGTGATACACCTCCTATCCCATATGGCATCGTTGGTGCTGAGCTTCAGCCGCCTTGGCATCTTCTTCTAACTACTAAAAGTCTGAATGATTCAGTTCCTTATCTCATCTCTAATCTGCCTAAACTCAGCAAGTTGATCTTCCTTCAGACCCTTCCGCTAATAGCTGGATCGCTGGAATCCTTATGGATGGTCCTTTTCGCGGCTGGAGATGAGGCAGGAGCCTCTAAGCTCACTCCACAGATAGGACATGCCTCTTTAGCCTTATCGCAGACAGTGACAGCTACATCGAATAAAACGCCTCGGTACTCTTCCATCTTTTTTTGAATTCTGTCTAGATATATCGAGACCGATCTCGCCCATAACTTTCACAGCACGCGGATCTACGTGTGTAGTTATAACACCAGCACTGTAGACTTCGTACCTGTCTCCATACCAAAACTCCTCAATAGCCCTTCTGTCATCTGAGATCTCGCTGAATTACGGAAACAAATAAAGAGAACCTTCTTTTTGCCTGACGCCATCGATTTTAATATCATTTATCCACATTGTCAAGTACCAATAATAAGTCGAGATAATAGAATGCATCATGGTGATAAGAAGGCAGAAACCCCTGGAGTAACCTCGACCGCGATGGGAAGTTCCGAGGTTAAAACATCTATAGTGGTAGTGACAGTGCTATAGGTTATTTGGGTTTCAGCTATTTGGCAGGCGGAGACATTGCGGCCATAACACTTGATGGCATTTCTGCCATGCGTTCAAACCATAACGGATGGCTCCTATAAGTTGCATCGCCACCTATACTTGTATACCATTCGACAAGACCACATCTTGTGCAAAGGCATTCATTGACTTCGTGACCAGTGCAGATGGTCAAAAGGTTGCAGAAGAGAACGGGTTTATTCCTCTATAAACCCGGAATTCAAAACTTTTCAACTCTTTTTCTTCGCTTGCCGTTAAACCAATGCTTTAATGGGATTGTTATCCTGTAGACCGCTATTCCATTTGATCAGTATGGTCCGAGCCAAGAGGACGCCATGCATCTCTTGTATACGTTCCATAAACTGATTCAGTTTGATAATGTCTTCCGCTTGCAGCATTGCAATGAAGTCATACTCTCCGAATACATGGTATATATCCAAGATTTCATCCCTGATTTTTAGTGAGCTATAGACGAACCTCTCTTGACCAGGTGCGACTTTTACCATTGTAACGCCCATGACCATATTTGTTCACACCCTGTCAACAGGTTTTGGCCCCAAGAAACACGTTCTCCAGCTCAACATTGCATCTGCCAAGGAAAGTGCAAGTATCACAATTCAAGGCTCTTTTCTCTATTTCCAATTTTCAGAACCCAAATATCCATGTTTCGCCAAGCATCTGAAATACTCAATACAATCATCTTCTGTGGCATTATATATCCTCCACCAAGAATTGGAAATCCGTTTGCTATGAGATTCTATATTAGATCCATTCACCATTTTCACTTCCAAATATTGCCTTTTGTTCTTGTTTTATAAATTTCTAACCAAAATAGAATATATATCATAAAGAGAGATATGCGAGGTATACTAGCCTATATGCTATATATAGTCTTGAATTAATTATATATATAGCCATAATATTATGTGGTTTAAAACTGTGGGATCACTCTAGGATCAGGCTAAAATCTCGCCTACAAGATGCAATCATACTCGAGATTAGCGCCGGAATTCAAGCACTTCTCGACGAATAGGACGGTCAGAATTAAAAACAAAAGAGCGAAGCAATGAGAATGATGTTTCCGAAGATGCATGCAATAGTTATCAGGGTCTCCCTGTCAATTTCTATATATCTTGCAATCATAGTATCCTCTGAAGACGTTGCACATGCAATTTAGATTATAATTTTATCCTAAATAGAATCAGTAAGGCCATTTCATCTATATTCTCTATATGGGAAATGGATATATCCTGATCATGATAATACATTCTTTGGGCCATATTCTCATCAAATGGATCTTCACTTTGGCGTCACCACTCGGTGGCCCCCTTGTGGTGATACACCTCCTGTCCCATCTTTTTCAAACGCAGTAAATCATCTAATCCTGGCAAAAGTGATGGCCAAGAATTGGCACAAATACATAACTCAAACAAAATTGTTTCTTTAGATCGCACATTCAGAGCTGGGTCGCCGAAGCGAGCTGAAGGTCTTCCCAAATCTGGCATGGCTGATAACGATGTTGGAGAGCTATCCTAAAGCCATTGTCTTGAAAGATTAGAGAATCTTTTCTGAAAAAGAGGTAAAGGTATTTTAGCTATATAGAACCTGATCCCAGAATCTTTCCAGGAGCTACAAAGCTTCTTGGTATGAGACCAAAAGTCTTGTGCGTTTGGGGATAACTACAATAGCGATATGATTCCCGCAACCAAGCCTGGTATGATAGCCATGAATATCGAAAGGTCTAGAAGTTATTCAAGGTCAGTTGAATGAGTATCGCATTAAGGTGTCTTGATAGCCGAATTCTATATAGATACTATTCACCTAGTTTAGGCAATAGTTATATTGAGAAAAATTTTAAATATAGTACTGCCAGTCTCCGAAAACCAGCTATGCTTTCTGAAAAACGTGTTAGTACTTTGAGGCCTGGAGATATGTTCAGAGACTGGCTGATAAATATCACAGGTGAAAGGATAAGGGACAAAAAATGTAATGTGGCGGTCTATAAGATCAGCCCCGCATCTCATACCGTTTGTAGATACGAATTTGAAGGAGAAAATTACAGTGTTGTAGCCAAGTTTTACGCTGAGCCTACGGGCTGGCATATTAAATACGATTCAGCTCGATCCATGCAGCAAGAATTCAATGCTCTCAGAAGTGTGGCAAATATCGTCAATGTACCCAGGCCACTTGCAGTCAATAAGGACTTTCACTGTGTCTTAGTGACCGAACATATTCGAGGCAAACCTCTTTTCAAGTTTATGAAGAGTGAAAAGGGATTGTATGATCGTCTCACTACTACGGCTCACACCTTAAGAAAGCTTCATGATCAAACTAAATCGGATTATCGCAAGCAAGATGAGTTTGCCCATTTTCATAAAATATTGGATCAATTACAGCTGAATTCATCAAAACGATTGGAATTTAACCGATTACTTGGAGACTGGTGGTACAGCACTCTAATCGATCAGTCCTCGGCTGCAGAATACATAACGATCCCAATCCCATCAACCTCGTCTTCGACCACGATAAGCTCATACTCCTGGATTTCGAGAGCTCCTGGGAGCATGCCAATTTTGTGCATGATCTGGGAGTTGTAACAGCAGAGCTAAAGCATTTTTTTGCCAGACATAAAGGCAACGACCAGAGATCTGAACCTTATATAGGCCATTTCCTGTGGCATTACAGCCAAAGCCCTGATGAGTTCAGAAGGATAACTCATGCATGCCCTTCTTCATGAGCCTGGGATTGCTTAGGATGGCCAGGCTGGGACTCAATTCGCAGTATCCAATCAAAGAAGCACTAGCATGTCTGAGGTCAAAATATTGAGGTGCAGTAACCAGTCGTCTAAAATCTATATAGACTCGTTACAATGAGTGGCGATATTGTTTTTAAATAGGCAACATTTATATTTAAAAAACATAGATCATTTTCGTGGCATTTGTATTAGAAAAATTTAAAGAAGTTGATCTTATTCAGTTGGCTCGATTTGAGATATTCGATCTTTCCTTGCTTTCCTAATTAATGGAGGGATATTATGTTCAACGGTAATGGGCTTCTTGGCATAAAGGGCGTGATGTTTGATTGCTACAAAACACTCATTGACATCAAAACCGATGAGAGAGACTTGAAGACCTATGGGTCAGTGTGCAGATGGCTCATGTATCACGGCGTTAATATCTCCTCTCAGGATTTGATGAACGAGTACCGCTGGAGATGTAAAGAAGAATTGGAGAGGCGTGGTGAGTGGCACTGCGAGCTGAAGGTGGAGGATGTCTTCAGCAAAATATGCCGGCAGCACTCATCCTGGCCCATAAATGATATCACGGTTGGCATCGAGGCGGCACGGCTCTTCAGGGCAGCTTCTATGAGACGTTTGCGGCCTTTTCCTCAGAGCCTGCGGCTTTTGCAGAAGCTAAAGGGATATCCTTTGGGCATAGTCTCAAACGGCCAAAGGGTTTTTTCCGAGCAAGAGCTAAGACAGCTTGGTCTTTACGGCTATTTCAATTTCGTCCTATTTTCATCCGATTTCGGATATAAAAAGCCGGATTCCAGGATATTTATGGCGGGAGCTCGTAATCTGGGATTGGCCCCTCACGAGATTCTTTATATAGGTGATTCCTGGGATAATGATATCAATCCCTCTCGGGGCATTGGCATGAAAGCCATGCATATCGAGGAAGCCTGGAGACACTTCGAGGTGGCTTGAGATCTAGAGTGTAGAGTGGCTGCAAAACGATATGTGACCATTGAATTTTGGCATCTCTTAAGATCAGTAGATGCCAAACAAGTTCAAACGAATCCAAAGCGTTTGGATGATTATGTCCTATGACGATAATTTTTTGATAATCCTCTAATTCGCGTGTAAATAGAATCTGCTTTGACTGGCGATGGCCTCAGCAATGAGAGAGACGCTTGCAGCTAAACTAGGAGGGCAATATCAAGTAAGCCGATTTTGCCGGATGCCCTCCACGCAAGCATAACAGTTGACTGTTAGCATAGAATGCGCTAAAATTGCAAATTCTACATAATTAATTTCTCTGCAATCTGCTTATCTGCAACTCCCGAACGCTTCTCACTAACTTGTCTTATGGATCTTTAATAATGTTTATTCATAGAGTATATACTCCTATTTTCTTTATTTTGACAAACTTTACATATCTTGCTAAGTCTAGTCGCGTCAGTGAAAATATGAAGAAACTTGCGATTATATTGGGAATCGCCCTTTTTATGGGGTCGATTACTGCAGCGTTTGCAGCGGAGAAGTTGACCGTCACTGGATCTACGACGGTCTTGCCTCTGGTAGAAGCAGAAGCCGAATCATTTAATGGTCAACAGGCCGATATTCAAGTATCGGTTACAGGCGGTGGCACTGGAGCTGGCATAACTGCAGCTGGTGAAGGTCGATCGGATATCGCCATGGCTTCGAGAGAGATCAAAGATTCTGAGAGGAAAAAATATGACAAAAACAATTTCCAGCAATTCTTCATAGGTTATGATGGGATCTGTTTAGTGGTAAGCAAGCCCATTTACGATGCCGGTGTCAAGGCTATTACTAAGGCTCAGCTCAAGGATATCTACGCCGGAAAGATCACGAATTGGAAGGATTTAAAGGGACCTGATAAAGAGATTTATGCAATTGCCAGAGAGCACGGCTCTGGAACCAAGGACACTTTCAATGAGCTGGTTATGGGTTCTACGACGGCTGAGACGCCTGGAGTAAATACTATCGGCCAGAGCAGTTCTGAAGTCAAGACCGCAGTAACTGGCAACGATGCAGCAATAGGCTATGTTGGCATCAGCTATGCCGAAAGTGGAGATGTAGGTGTATTGACATATGAGGGCGTTAAGCCGGACGTAAAAAACATAAAGAGCGGCTCTTATCCACTGGCCCGTCACCTCTACTTCTACACCTGGGGACAGCCCACACCCAGCGCTCAGAAGTTCATTGATTTCGTGATTGGTCCAGATGGACAGAAGATTGCGGATGAGAATGGATTCATACCGATCTGAGTATCTCAGGTCTTTTCCTTTCTTTTGTCGCTACTAGAGTTGTTTTTGGAATTAATTTTACGCATCATATTCACATTGCTATCCGCTTATAATTCGTTGAAGTCTTCACTCCAAGCAAGACCCTTAGCTGTATGACCTATCCAGGAATTATGGCCAACTTCGCCTATGATGCGATCTTCGCCAGCAGAGGAATGCAGGATCAAGCTTCTCTTGCTCTACATTATTCTTCGTTCATCGATCTTGTCGCCTGATGACATGCTGGTTGACATCATGGAGCTAATGCTCTGGCTTGGTCCCTAGACCCCCGAAGGCCAGGCGGACGTCGCTGCGGCCGGGGGGCCACGGTTGCATATGCTCATACCAATTTTTGTCAACCGTAGATGCAGGCCTGAAAATATTTGCGGAAACTGCGAATGTGACCTGGCCGGACCAGCTGCTACCATCGGCCATGAATGCAGTATAGGTCCCTGCTGCCAGGGTAGATAGTGACAGATTGAGCTCATAAAGGTTCGAAACTCCCACTGGCATCACGGTCAGTCTCATATTCTCCCCTGATATTGAGCCGTTGGCTGTGGCCTTCTCCGTTCCATTTCCTCTATTTATGCCTCCTTGACCCGTGACCATGCTTTCGTTCTGGATCAGATACAGTTTTATTTGCTCTGGGTTTTTGCCCTTTAGGTCAAAGGACCAGGCACCGGTTATATTCACATTATCCCGCGGATTGCCTGCATCTGCTTCAGGCTGAGGTACGACTGGAAAATCTAGTTGTTTGCTATCCTGTTTATAATGGGGATTGGATTCCGATACCACTCCCTCCTTCCAGGACTCCTGAATGAGCTCTTGGGGTAAGGGCATGGACATGGATTCGCCCAGTTGACTGGGATTGAGCGGGTCACCTGGCTGGGCATATGCCTGAACCAAGAGAAAAACAATAACGATTATGCTGAACAGTAACTTGTGGTGTATCATATCGACCTATCCCGGATCTGAACTGATGAGACCCAGCGCTCCCGGTTAACCTCGACTTTGGAAGCCAAGAACACTCTTTGCCCGTTTATTTCATACAGCTTCTGAGTCAAATCGATCCTTTCTATTATTACTATATGACGATTTCGGTTTAGCTAAATGTCGAAGTCAATTTTTCGAATTTTCTCGCCGGAAAATATATGCCAGAATATGCCAGATAATCTGCTATGCAAAATCTCGATAGGTGCCAGAAGGTGCACGGCCTTTGGTAGGGCAATCTTTATTGACCGAATAATGTGCCGATGGCTGGAACGGGCAAAGGCTGGGCTTTCGAGTTACTAGGTCGTACTAGTGAGGCGAAGCTCGCTTTTGCCAAGGCCAATGTGCTGGGATATAAAAGATCCATCAAACTCTATTTGAAGGCTTAGATCTTGGCGAGCCAGCTGGTAATCTCCATCCTATCGAGGACATGACCTGGAGATGTGGATCATGAAAATGTGATTACGTGCAGGGAATGAGACATCTAGCGCCATTTTCGAGCAAATGCTATCAGACTCTCCAAGGTCTTTCTTTAAGGTCGGGATGAGGCTGAGTTCCCTCGTAACCACACATTTTGCAGTGTATTTTTACCGTGACTCCGTCCTCTGTCCTGGCCTCAGCTATGTAGCCGCATCTTGGACAGTTGGTTAGGAAACGAGTTTCTGCCATAATTACTCCTATGCTATTATTGCCCTCATTCGTTTTCATCCCTGCCCTACCAGCTCGGCCCTCAGGCATTCCCCTGCGACAGGGAATCAGACTGCAGGTTTGAATATTAAAAAGAAGGATGCTCGTGGCTTTTTCTATTATAAGCACATAAAGTAACGTCATGCCTTTTGACTATTTTGGAGAAAAATTGCCATCCAGCCTTTAAGCCTGGATATTTTTGGTTTTTATACGCAAGTATCCAGGAGAGATTTTTTCTTAGCTACCCTTGAATCTCCAAATTTGATCGGCACTACCTTGATATGTGCCTTGATTTTCTTTTCCAGATCAGACGATATCTCCTTCACGCCGTGAGCTATGTCCTGGTGCATATGTGCATGCTCAATGACTTCATCATCAGTCTTGGCCAGCACCTTGAAGCCACATTCTTTGCCTTCATATTCCTCTGTACAGGTGAATTCCCGATAGTGCTCTTCAGCCCCGAAAGGAGAAGAAGACTTAAATTCTGGATTTGCTCTTACGTCTACCATAATGGCCACCAACTTCTGATTATCTAAATTACGAAATAATGCTTCAATACTGGTAGTCTATCTTCACTCGAGTTAACCAATATTCTTGATATAGTATGATGGCATTGAATAAAAGATTTTGCTATCAAAAACCAGAAGTGCCATGAACATATTCACATATAGATTTCAATAAACTCTTCTTTAAATATCAAAAAAAAGTGCAACTATTTATACCCAAAAGACTGAACCGAAAAATGTAATGCGTTTCGAACGCAGGGCAAGTTCAATGAAGCTGATGCTGCCCTCGTAAAAGTTCTATATCGAATGCGTGCGACCTGCAATCCTAATGGAGTCTCCTGTAAGCACTAGTGAATGGTTCTCCTTTTCATAGGCGAGGGCCTCGGCTTTGTCCTTGTTAATCGTGCCTTGTGGGTGGTTTCGGTGGCGAGAATTTGTAACTGCAAATGCTGTCAAGCCATCTCAATATATTTTCCGCATTATCTCCTTCACCAGAATTGCCACCAAAATTTTTGAGGAACTTCTTCCTGGCTTTGTGGCTTGATGTAGTATTTATCTGATCCAACCAGTAAAATATGGTAATCATCAGATCCATATGTTTGTAGCCATCCATATACAGAAACATTATCTCCCACCTTTATGTTTGGATCGATAAATCCTGGTGGATATTCTTCAGGATTTGCAGAGGTCAAATAAACCGAGATATTGTCGCCGAACAGATCTGCAGGTCCATCTATGACTTGGTCTACGCAAATAAACCATCCTCTAGCTCCATCCTCCTGAAAATGCAAGAGTGCATGGCCATCAAACCTCGCGTCCTCCGCATAGGCTAAGCATGAAAAAATTATTAAGACAATAAATGATAAAAAACATCTCATTTTAATCCCTCGCATTATGTATATTTGCATTTCACACATTATTTATTCTTCCGTCATTTGGGTTTGCTCCCATTGGATCTTTGGCTAATTAGATTGTGCAAGTTGTGGATATCTTCACCTTGAAATTAGCGGTGGCTGCAATTGACTGAGGCTGCATTTAGGAACTGCTAGATGTTATGCCTGACGAAAATTAGGAATAAAAGATTTGGCCAATAGGACGTTCGCATGATTTATCGATTGTTGTAAGGCCAAAGTGAGTAAGCCGCACCAGGAAGAGGCGTTGATATTCCATCATAGATCGCTTCTGAATTCGCCGCTTCTTCAGCATAAGCCGACTGTATGCCTGCCTCTATGGCCCTTATAGTCAAAATATTCCAACTATAAAGACGCGCATCGTAGAAAAGGTTCAAACGCGCACCTTCTTCCGTGCCGGGTTGCCCAACAGTATACAGAAAATACTCGACATCTTCTTTTTGTGCACCATGAAGCGATGCAAACTCTTCGATCTCAATCGCAGATAACGTATGCACTAAGTAACCCCCTCTGAAAATAGTCTCGCTCACGAATAGGTAGATCGCTTACTGAAAGTAACCTAAGCCTTTAAGGAGCAGACTGGAGTTCATAGTAAGAACTCAAAGTATAAATTTTTATGGATGTTAAAGTTGCGGGAATAGATCTCTCTTACGCTATTGCAGGATTCTCAAATCAAAAATTGCTTATACGATTCAATATATTGATACGGCAGATGAAACCTGCAAAAACCAAAACCACCTTAAATTCATCTCAGCACACTATCAAGCTTGCAGGCGGAAAAGAGACCGAAGTGTCAAAAGAATTGCTGGAACAGTCGCGCGAAAATATCGATACAGTCCTTAAGGAACTTAAAACTAGCCTGGATGGCTTGAGCCAGTAGGATTATAAGATAGCGTTATTTATCACCTAGGTGCATTTACCATTTGTCTGTCAGTCTCGACCGCAGAGCTTGTGCATTTTGGATCTTTGTAGGTCACATAACACCTACAAGTGCATAATTATAACTACTTTCGCATAATTTTCCAATTGAAGTTAATGGGAAAAATGTAGATAGCATAAACCACGCGTGTGTCTGGTCAATATTTACGAAATCTCCTTGTTGTCAGCCTTAAAAATCCTGACGCTACCGGTTTGAGGGTAGCATCATCATTCATATTATCCTTAGTAGAACAACGACCAAGATGATTAGAACCACAAGGCCAATTAGTCCGCCACTATAAATGCTTTCCATTTAAATCACATCCTTTTAATTATGATAATTCTTAATTCTTCTCCGGAACGTCTGTTGATACTGTTTTTATGGCGTTCTTAATTTTCTTTTCTGTATCCGCCGAAATTTCCTTCAACCCGTGGGCTTCAGCAGCGTGAGTCTTTGCATGCTTCATGACCTCTGCTTTCAGTCTTCGCACGTACCTGAAAGCCGCACGCCATACCCACATCGCTGCAGGACAGTTGCTTATACTCTTCTTTTGCCATAGTTACTCTAATAGGCTGCCATTGAATAAAAAACTTTTGGTACCATAATATTAAAGACTTTCAATTTATACATATATAAAGTTTAATAAATCAAAGTATGAACTCAAAACTGCGTTGAACCTATTGAGCTGACTGCCCCCAAAAAAATGGGTCCCCTCAGTCAGTCTGAAAAATAACCCGGACTGTTGGTCAGTGCATTAGATCCTAATTTGCATCGAAGTAAGGCTTTTCTATAAAGAGCGGCATTATATACTAGGTGAAAAATCTGTGAAACTATCAATTGCAGTAATCTTAATGCTGATGCTATCTTCAGCGGCTTTAGCAGCCTCCGAGACGGGTCAGCTCGGACCTTATACAGTATCGTTTAATATGAGCACCAATATGAGCTACTCGATCCAGACACAAAATCCGGCAGTCTATTCTTTTGCCACCATCTATCCGCTCGTGATAACAACTAATAATACAACGGGTGCATCCATAAGCATAACTCAATACAACAACCTCACGCCCTCAATTCTGGGAGTGAACGAGGAGATCACAGCCCTGCGAATGGCTCTCGAAGGCATTAACGTCACTGCCCCAGAAGAAATGGTCATCGACAACATGAACGGTTTCTTGCTCTCTGGAATGCCTTTCGTCGGCGTTAGCAGCGGATCCAAGTTCTACCAGGCCCAGTACTGGCTGGACAGCAAGGATTGCGAATGCGGGCCGGTGTCTGTTGGCACAGTGCTCGTGAATATCGCCTCCACGTATCCCCAGAATGTTACAGCGGGGCTGCTGAGTAGCTTCCATGTGGCTACGGACCAGGGTCCGATTACGACTTCTCCAAACAATGTTACAGAGGAGGCATTTGGCTTCGTTGAGGGCAGAGTATATGATCAGAAGAACGGTGAAGGTGTGGCCTCAGCTGAGATAACAGTAGATTATAACCCTACTAGAATAATGACAGACACCCTCGGCAATTACCGAGTAAAGGTCCTGCCAGCGCAGCATAGCATCGGGGCGCAGTCATCAAATCACAGCGTTATACCAGCATCTGTCGTCGTATACCGGAACCAGACAACCAAACTGGATCTGAAAGCTGTGAGCAGGTAAACTGGATAAGAGGAACTGCGGAGGTAGTCGCCACAGGGCTGAGAAACCATAGCGCTCTGATCGTCGAAAACAGAATCCTTTGCTCTATGAGGCACAAGCGATAACTCTCCTTTCTTGGAATGGGAAAGGTCATAGCTATTGGCCGTATGATTTGGCAGGGGCTGCCTCTCAAGGAACTAGGAAAGGCCGCTACCTCCCATTCCTAGGCTGCGTCATAGATATACTCGTTCTTTTGAATTGATTTACCATTAATCATCTGGTCTGACTCCAGCCCCTGTAACTGGCCAGATGCGGACTCCTATGACCTTCTTTTTTTTCACCACGCAACAATAAGCAGCTGACAAAAGTTATTGCGTAGTATAAATACACATCCCGCCTGTAATATCTGTCTACTGGCGTAAATTCTTTAACAATAAATAGGTAAATCAAAAACAATTTCAGCAATTACTGTCCAAACAACAGCTAAATCAAATAATACTGAAAATTATCATCTTTCACTTTTTTTAATAATACCAAAAAGTAATTACGCCGGTCAGCATCATAACCCAACTAACCAGTGGGGCAGAAAAAAAGATGTGATCAACCATCCCATACGTCCATGGTCATATCGTGATAATACTCTATCCTCTGTGGAATGAACTTGAGAACCACATAATCGGGATTCTCAGGTTTCTTAAAATAGGGTTCCATCATGGGATTCCAGAACTTCTTTTTGGTCTCCAGATCGTCATAAATCTTAGCCTTGCCCTGTATCATAACATAAGGATCGCTGAAATTCTTGCCGGACCAGATGGTGAGGGCCACGTCTGGATTTTTATTTATCTGCTCGACTTTACGGGAGTCCTTCTTGGTGGCTCCTATCAGGTTTAGGTCGTCCAGGCCAACAACGGCCATATACCGCACGATCGGCTTGCCTTCCTTGATCGTGGCTATGGCAGCGATGACTTGGCCGCCTATTACCTTGAAGATGCTCTCTTTTAGTGACATATACCTATTAATGGCTTAACTTATTGATATAATTGTGGAATTCATGAATTCGAACTTTAGTAGGAACAAATCTTCAATACCTCTGAAATAGGTTATTAGTTTCAAGCCTTTGGTGCAAGACTATAATTCAAAGGCATGATAGTATATGGAGAATTATCACATGAACAGAATAATACATTTCGAGATACAGGCAAGCGACCCCGAAAGAGCTGTGAAGTTTTACAAAGATGTATTTGGTTGGGAGATAAATGAGTGGGTCGTACCAGGCGTCAAGCTGAAAGATGAAAATCGTTACTGGCTGGTGACGACTGGACCCGAGATGGAACCTGGTATCAACGGCGGCCTCTTGTTCCGCAGGGGTTCAGCACCCACAGAAGGACAACCAGTTAACGCATATGTTTGTACAATAGGCGTTGCCAACCTGGACGAGTATGTTAAAAAAGCTCTCAAAGCTGGCGGGAGCATCGCACTCTCCAAGATGGCGGTAAAAGGTGTCGGGTGGCTAGCTTACTGTAAGGACACTGCGAATAATATCTTTGGCATGATGCAAGAAGATAAGGACGCACAATAGCGGCTATACAGAAGTTGAGCTGAGAAAAAAAACTATTACGACAGAAACCCGGAAAAATAATACTCTTTACCACCCGTGAATTTGGGCTACGTAAACTTACAATGATGTTTTGCTGGGCATGATATTGAAAACCTGGAGTTCTTCATATTGGAGCGCTCTCAGTCCGTGAGCCAACGGCAATATGGCTACTGAAGTGAAGTCAATAGAATTGACAATGCTAAATCTTAACTTCTTATTATTTCAATCCATGCAATGAAAGCAAAGATTTGGTAATATGAGCTTATTGATCAGTGGATAACTCATCGGAAGACTGTTACAAGAATAGTGAGTAGATCAGGAAAGTCGATCATTTTTGGACCAAGTTTTTATACATCTAGATCTATCTTGAAATAGAAATGAGGCATGAAGGGCGTAATAAAATCATTGAAATAAATAATGTACCGGTGCATAATATCCATTTAGAGAAAATAAAAAGGATCTAGACGGAGTAGCAAATGAATGCAAATGTGATAACTTGCTTTTGCGGTGATTATGTTTGATGTCAATGGTTAAGGGATCGGTCGGCACAATTATCGGCGAGACCAACCCCATAGCATTCAAGTTTCTAATAAACAAAGAAGTTGGAAGAGGCACTTACATCAAGGCCAGAGCGGAGGGAAAGGAGTGGATCTTGGCCCAGGTTGAAGACATAAAGAGGTCCAACTCTGCCTATAGTGTAAACCAGCTCAATGACGCCGCTAGAAATTATGATTCGAGAGAAATGATGATCGCTGAGGCCAGGGTTATTGGTGTGGGAAGCAACGGCAAACTGCATCTTCCAACTAGTCCGGCCCGACCTGGGGATTCGGTATTCATTGCAGATGAAAAATTGATAAAGGCAACACTGGGCCTTGCTAAGGGAGACATGTACATCGGTATGCTACGGGGCTACGATATAAGAGTGGAGATTGACGCCAATACACTGGTTCAAAAACACTGCAGCGTCTTGGCCAAGACAGGATCGGGAAAGTCCTATACAGCAGCCGTAATCCTTGAGGAGCTGCTGGAACGAAAAGTTGCTCTACTGGTCATCGATCCACATGGGGAATATGCTTCTATTAAAGAGGCCAACAAAGAAGGCAATTTTGCGAAATACAAAATCAAGCCTAGAGGTTATGATGCTACCGTTTATACTCCTGGCGAAATGGCTATGAATCCAAGAGCAGATCGTCCTTTTCGCTTCAACGGATTGAGTCTTTCTGCAAGGGAGGTTGCGAAGATGATTCCCCATGAGAGCAGTAGCAGTGGCCAATTGGGATTGCTCTATGAGGCTATCAGCGCTCTGCGTGCTGAAACTGACGCTTACACCCTGGAGGATATCATCGATCAAGTTGTACGCAGCAACTCAAAGGTGAAATGGAACTTGGTTGGTCAGCTGGAATCGCTCCTTGAACTTGGTCTCTTCTCCGGCGCAGCAACCCCGGTAGAGGAGCTACTTCGACCGGGAAGGGCATCAGTAATTGATATGACCGGCATCATTCCTGAATTGCAGGCCATGATCGTCTCTCGCCTTCTAACGGATATTTTCGAGGCAAGAAAAAGAAGGCTGATATCTCCAGGCATGGTTGTTGTCGAAGAGGCTCATAACTATATCCCGGAAAGGGGTACAGGAAACGCGGCTTCCACAAATATTGTACGTACTATTGCAGCAGAGGGTAGAAAGTTCGGCCTGGGGCTAATGATCATCAGTCAAAGACCAGCTCGCGTGGATAAAAACGTCATCTCGCAGTGCAATACTCAAATCATTATGAGGGTTACGAACCCCAACGATCTCAGAGCTTTGAGCAAAGGCCTCGAAGGTATGACCTCTGACTTGGAAGAAGAGATCAAACGGCTGCCTTCGGGCGTGGCAATGCTCGTAAGCAATGAAATCGAACGGCCAATAACCGTGAATATCCGGCCCAGGAAATCAAGGCACGGAGGCGTAAGCACCCAAATTGTTGCTAAGGAAAAAGTCGGACCAACTGGATCCACTCGTTCTCCGAGGATTCATGATAAAAAGCTTGAATCACCAGAAAGGAATAGTGATAAGAAGGAGAAGGCCGGAGGAAGTCTGCTCAAGAAAGTCTTTGGGTCGAGAAGAGCTTAGTCTTTAGATAAAATATATGCTTCTACCGCCTAACAGATTACCGGTCTCCATCTCGTTCTCGCCTTCTGCGATTGAAAAATTGTAGTCCTAATTCTTGCTTGAAATGACGGGGATAACGAAATTGCTCTTGGAGCTATTAGGGATTTAGGTATTCCTTATCTCTTGAGCTGCTAAAGAGTATCACTGGGTGAACCCATAATATGCGGCCTTAGATTAAATATAATTTAGGGTTGCGATAATTTTCGCTTCACATTTTCAACCAGTTCCGAGCGTATGGCGCTCTTTCTATCTCCACCGCAGACGATCCCACGCACTCCGATAATATCCGGGTTTAGCCTCTTCAGTAGGTCCAGATGCGGGAAGCCGATACTCCCAGCCAGGGCAACTTCCAGACCTGATTCATGGCCGGTAGAGATAAAATTCGAGAGGTCCTTCTCGCTCATGAAATCAAAGGTCGGCCTTCCATCCTTTACAGCCGTATCCACCATAACTATATCTGCCCCCGCATTTGATGCTGCTGCAGGCAAAAGCATGGGCGATATGGAGCCCGCTCTGATATAGTCTGAGTATCCTGAGGCCACTACTTTCTTATTCGGGTCGTAGTCCTTAACGGCCCGCACAATACCCTGCAGCATTTCTTCAGCTTGTTCTGGCGTTTTCACTCCCAGAAGACCTGCTTTTATGTACTCGGCACCGGATACGGCAGCGCCAAGTGCCGCCAGGCTTGCCGTGCCGGGCTTATAGTCCAGGTCTCCGATGGTCGCGCTCACCGGCACTTTGCCCCTGGCCAAATCGGCAACTGCTTGGATGGCCCAAGGAAAGTTCGCACCTAAAGAGCCTTCTTTAGGATTCTTTACGTCCAAGATATCCGCGCCGCCTTGCAGGGCCAGGCGCGCTTCTTCAATATTCATGGGGCTAACCAATAGTCTCATATTCATCCAATCCCGATAGGAGCAGCCGTGCGGTGCATCTTCGTACTCGATGTATTTAATGGTGCGGTAGTCCACGCGTTCCGTGGAGAGCGCAGCCGGTATGAACCCATCGAACTGTATAGCCAGATTCTATCAACTTCTGAGCCGCTGGCAGTACTTGCAGAGATTCGGCCAAGGGAAGTATATGTCGCAGATCTGAATCGTTTAATGGGGTCCGGCGATAATCTGGATGTGATTATGGCCATCTCTCATTTGGCAAAGACCATGGCGGATATTGGTGTTTCGAACCAAAAGGACCTTGATTATCTGCCTCGTGAGATAAGCCTGATTTTGGGCACGGAGACTGCGTCCCTCCGATTAATGGAAGAAGCTTCTCAGAAAAGGAAGATCATAGCGAGCCTCGACTTGAAAGGCCGAAAGGTTCTAACCCGCGACCCATGGCTCGCAAAACAAGATCCTTTCCGGGTTTTGGGCAAGCTTAACGATATTCCGCTGGAGTCAGTCGTCTTACTGGAGTTGGATCGGGTGGGCACTTCTGTGGGTTTGGACAGGGAGTTTCTCAAAAAAGCCGTCTCCGTTAGCCAGCACCCATTGATCCTTGGTGGAGGGGTAAGGGGCATAGAGGATTTAGATGTGCTGGATGGCCTGGGCTTTTCCGGCGCGTTGGTGGCCACGGCTGTGCACAATGGAAGGATTCCGGTGCAAATGCTGCGCTGATCTATTGAAGTCAGTTCTCGTTTTCGCTGGCCGGATTTTGACGAAGAGGATGTCAGAATCTTGATGCGGGAGCTAAAAAACAGCCAACGAAACATTATCTTTTCAGAAACCATTAAGAAATGCTTAAACATGCGAGAATCTATTTATACAAAGAACAGTTCCCGTTATGAGGAGCGATTTAACGCTGATGTGCAAATCGCGAAATAGTTGCGCGGGGATAACCAAGCCAGGCCAACGGTGATAGACTCAAGATCGATTATAAGTTCAAAAAGGCTGATGCCTTTTCTCACTTCATCTCTGCAATTCGTTTTTGCTAATTGCTATTCGTCAAAGAACAATAGATATATCGTAAAATATACAAAGAGGTTTGCGGATGGCAAAACTAGCTGTTGACTGGTCTATGGACAGAAATTTATCTGACTTGAAGCCAGCTTTGTCGCGATATGCTCGATATTTGGAGAGCTTAGGACTTAAGAAAAATACGGTAATCCTATATGCAAAGCTGGCAAGTTCGTACCTTCAAGCTGCAAAGACCGACCTACCGACTCCGAAAGAAGCCCAAGAATTCTATAATAACCGATCCTCTGATAGGCATGTCTCGGAGTCTATCAATAACTTCGCAGCAGCCCTGATCAAGTATCATGTGATGATAGATCAACCGGTCAAGCTCAAATTTCTAAGGCTCAATAATTCTCTGCCTTACTACTTCGATGAGAAAGATGTTCTTAAAATCTTTAGTGCATGCAACAACTTAAAACATCACTGCATGCTGAAAGTATTATTCTTCGGATGCCTCAGAAGCGGTAAGCTATGCAACGATGCTGTTAAAAGAGAGAAGCATAGCCAGTATCTTGCACTATAGCTTTCTCTTTTAATCACTATCTATCGCACTAGCAATCAGGAATCGAGGGATATCCTGATACACTAATTGACGGTCTCAGCCATAATCCTATAGTTGGCCATACGAATCGAGAAGAGTCCTTATAATAATATCTCGCAGTTTAGAGCATATCGAAAAAAAGAGGGATTGAATTAAATGTTACACACACTCGCAGGGATCCTTAAATCCCATCTCCTTGGCCTTGGCGAAGGCGGCGTTAGCTTCTGTAGTGCGACCAAGCGACTTTATAGCTAAGCCTTTGTCGTGCCATGCCTCGCCAGGTTTTGGATCTAACTTGATGGCCTCGTCATATGCTTTGATAGCCTCGTCGTATTTGCCCTGATTATTAAGAGCCCAGCCTTTGAATTGCCAGTAATCTTCATTTTTTGGATCTAACTTGATAGCCTCCTCGAAAGCTTTGACAGCTTCATCGTACTTGCCCTGATTATAGAGAGCCGTGCCTTTTGATTGCCAGTAAACGGCATTTTTTGGATCTAACTTGATAGCCTCCTCGAAAGCGTTGATAGCCTTGTCCCACTTTCTCTGGCTATAGTAAGAGTTGGCTTTTTCGACCCAGGTCCAGTTATCTTCGGTATAATCTACTTCATCTATACTACCGCTCTCTTCGTCAAGACCATAGCGATGAAGCATATTAATAGAAGGATGTTTATACCACTCTTTTGTATATTCCTCTGTCTTTATTTCATCCCACATGCGGTTACGCTTGTCATCGGATTTGGGCCTGACCAGGTTCATTTTCTTCATGGCATCCTCCAATCCTTCTAGCTGCCCGTTTTCATCGATCAGGTACATCTTGCCCCCAATCATTACTTCACCCCAGGCATGTGCGTTCTTTCGCTCTGCATCTGTGTAGCCGAATACGCTTTTAGCAGGCATGCCTAGCGCCCTGAAGATACTGACGGCGGCATTGGTTATATCGGTGCAATCTCCAACCTTGTCATTTTTGGTCAGGTAGTCTACCGGCTTCTGCCAATTGGCATGCTTATATGCCTCTGAGCCTTCTGCCGGGTATCTCTGAACAGACTCTATCCCATTCTCCTCGACGAATGTTAGCAATCCTATGTTGTTCTTGGCCAGAAGATCCCCCAGGTTAGGGTCATCCAGCTTTACCTTTTGACCTCCAATCAACAGGTGGGAGCGCAGAGCATAGCATTGTACTTTGCAATCGGTAGGCGTAATGTACTTATTCGCCGTTCCTTTGACAATGGGATCACTGCCGTTAATAGCTATGTTTCCTTTGTACAGATCGATGGCATTCTGATGCGCTCCGGTCTCGTAAGCGTAGATGCTTACGCCAACTAAGGTGGTTATCAATGCGGTTGCCACGTAGATCGAGGTGAATAGCTCTCCCGGAATTTTTTGAGCTCTGAAGCAGACTGTGTTCTTCTCCGTATCCACTAACCCTCTGATGGGAACCCATTTATCTCCGTTGAAGTAAGCTGCAGTGATGCCGCTCTCATTGCCACCATTCGGAAGGGCGGACTCATCGTAGGAAAGTGTTATAAGGACGGGTTTTTTGAACTCGATTCCATCAGGTCCTAGATCGTAGACCTCGCTCAGGGATGTGGCCTTAGGAGTTGTCGAAGTTGAGTCCATGCCAGTAGGTACGTCTCCGGTCAGCTTCTTCACAACTATCTTGGTGCTCTCATCCACTGCGCCGGGCGGGGCGGTCACTTCTATCCGACCATAATGGAGGCTTCCACCTTCCTCGGGTGTCACTGTGGCGTTGGTTTCTTCATATGGACCGACTATGACGGTCGGCCTAATCTGGATCATCTCTGCCAAGGGGAGATTTGCAGAAGATGCATTATTCGCCGGATACCCTTCGACCTTGCTGAACCCACAGGGTGATTCTGAGTTCTTGGACCATGTCTCTGGTTCAGAATCGATGATGGTATACGTTCCAGCAGGGATGACCATATCTGGGTGAGATTTCCACCAAGCATTAGCTGCACCTGAAGCGGACTCAGCCGTAACAGCCCAAGGTCCAAAGGTTTCGCTATTTCCATTTTGAAGACTGATGGTTCCACCGGATGATGTACCCTGGCCATAGTTCCAGTGATAAGTATCGATATAGGTAATCTTCTGTGGTTGGGAAATCGTGAAAATTGGGCTGCATGTAGGATTGTTATCCACGGAGCCCGTATTCCAGCTGTCGAAGATTGCCATATCGGAATCGATCTGACTAGGTGATTGGTCTTCTGATCCAGAAGTGAATGAAGAATCTTCGCCAGATGATTTTGAGTTACCTTCCAAAAGACCATCACTCTTAGAAGATTTACTATCTATGGTAGGTTCATCCAATTGTCTAGACGGGCTTGCAGATGGGGTTTCGAAGTTCCCTCCGATAGATACCAGTTTCTTGAGTTTTGTACCATCTCCCAAAGTCACCTCCAATCCGAACCAGTTCCCCGACTTGAACCAACCCGAATCCTCGCAATATAGATCGAGCTGCACAGGTCCTGAGAACGTTCCAAGAGTCGGAACGTGAATCATGTTAAGCTGAGTGCCGTGATCGAACACGCCAATCATATAGTAATTGTTGTAAGCAGTATCCCAGAATTGTCCGTTCGCAGGATTGCCATTTGAATCTGCGCTGTACACCAGGATCGATTCTATCTCTGTCGAAGCCGGAAGGTTTAGATAGAGCTCAAAATGCCCATCTGGATTTCCATTAGGATTTCCGTTATCATATACGCCTACCTTATCTGCATCCATGCCAATCCACTCAAATTGGGCTTGAATAGGCGATAGATCTTTGGATCCGGCAGTGTCTATTGCGGGGATTTTTTTTCCAACTTCAAACCAGTCAGTTCTCCACTCCTGAGAATATCCAACTGTGGCATAACGCCATCGGCTTGTGAGTGTGCAATATTCGGACATTTCGAGCTCACAATCTCCGGAGATGATCGGATTTGCGGTACGATGGGTCCAGGTGCCTATGAGCTTGTTACCTGATACCGTTCCTCTAACCTCACCTTGCTCAATAGGATAGTAGGTTCCAGTTACTGTATCGCCGGATTGTTGAAGCACCAATGGCCCACTAGCTCCTATGTCCCATGTCCCGGTCCAATTGCAGTCTTGAGCCGACACAATCGACATGCAAAACAAAATTGACGTCATAAGAACGAGAAAAAATATTCCTCTAATCGATATTCCTCCATGTTCGTGTATTTGTCTCACCAAACGAAATAGTTTATGTAGCTGGGACGTGCTTGAATCTCATCCCTCGCACATAATCTCATATCCAGAATCCATACCTATTGGCTATGTCCTAGTAAATGTAGCCCGAAGATACTCATAAGCTCGCGATTCCATCTCCCTTATACTCAGCCCCTAGTAGACCATGACTCAGCTTTCAGGTGTATTGGCCTGAGGTTCAAACAGCCTTATATGTCACGAGATGTGGCTCCTCACAGGCGTCAATAAGCTGGAGTTGTCCTGGATTACCACGCTATTTCTTGGCACGTTGCTATGGCAAATTTCAGACTAGCCTATCAGATAAACCCGACCTTAAGTACGCCTCTAGCTTGTGATTTGGGCTTGCCTTGAGGTATATGCCCGTTGTTGCCAGCGAAGCATGTCCTGGTTGGCTCTGAAGATCTCCTATAGGTACGCCTGCATCGAGACACCAGATGGCAAACGAATGCTTCAGTAGATGAGGATGTATGCGTTGCTTGTTTTTGCCCGCCTTGGGATCATGTCATGTCAGCTAAGAAGATTGCTTCGGAAGCCAGGAAGTGCGCCTTTAGGTACACTGAGATACCAGAAGCAAATTCTTCTCATTTTGCGTCATGGGTTCTTTACATAAAACTTCCGAGAATAATTGACTTATTCTACCTAAGAGCCCACGCGGTAATAGTTACTGCTCTATCACTCGAAAATCTATTTATAGCTGAACTGTGTCTCATATAAAAGCGAATTCGGCAATATTCGCAAAATCAGCATCCAGCGCGGGGATAACCAAGCCAGGCCAACGGTGATAGACTCAAGATCTATTCTCGCAGGAGTTCAAGGGTTCGAATCCCTTTCCCCGCATAAAATTAGTTCTATGCATAGCGATTTTGTGCAATTATTCCTAAATTGATTACCAGTAAATTGGATAATGATTTTTCGTTCTCACCTAAATCCCAATCCAGACTAACCTCGAGGAGGCTGAGAAATCCTTCGATCTTCGTTGAGATTATTCCCATGCTCTATGAAGATGCAAAAGACTGCTCAAGAGTAGAGTAACGAATCAAGTCTATTGTTAACAACATCCTAGGCATAATGCCTGTATTCGATAGCTATAGCCTTTTCAGCCCTTTTCGGAAGCTGATCTACAATTGAATCAAGAAGAATAATACCTACCGAAATGGCTTTTGGGTATTCGGCAATTACAGGTCCCCCTTATTCGAGAACAAAAAATTGATGGGTCGCGCGGAGAGATCGGCAATGCCGAAAAAATCTATAATAAATTACTGAATATGATTTGATTCAAAAATTAAGTGCATCGGATCCATAATAAATCGGTGCTAGAAAAGATAGAAAGCAAGAAGATAATCTCTCGAAACAATTCAAATATTTATCCTTAGGCCAAAAGAATTCTTCTTAAACTTTTCAATTGCCAAAAGATTTATTTATAGGAATAAGCAACATGTATGGAAATTTTGAATAGAGGTTTTGTAATATGGCTAATCGAGATCATCTCGTAATCTTAAAACAAGGATTTTTGGCTTGGAATCAATGGCGAGCGGAAAATCCTGGTACATTTCCAGACATTAGCGAAACAGTGCTTAAAAAAGAGGACTTAGGCAAATTCAATCTCAAGAATGTAAATCTTCATGGAACTGATATGTGCGGGGCAAATTTAAGCTTTTCAGATCTCCGAAATGCGACAGTTAATAAGGCAAATCTTGCGAATGTTACGCTTTTTGAAGCAGACCTCAGATGGGCAAATCTTTATGATACAGATTTAAATAGTGCGGATTTAACCAGTGCAAATTTAGGTGAAATTAACCTTTCCAAGTCAAATCTTAGCGAGGCAAACCTCAGTGGAGTGAATTTAATCAATGCGAATCTTCATAATGCGAACTTTTTTAACGCAAATATTTTCAATGCTGACCTAATGGAGGCGGATCTTAGTGGAGCCAATTTGATGAAGTCGAACCTCAATAAAGCCAATCTAAATAAAGCGAAGCTTTCCAATGTTAGTTTTAGCTCTGAAACTAATCTAAAAGATGCTAAGCTCCTCGAAGTTGACCTAAGTGGAGCCAACATGAAAGAAGTAAATCTGTTTGGTGCGGATCTAGCCAAATCAAATCTGCATAATACAGATTTGCAGGGATCTAATCTAAGTTTTGCAAACCTTAAAGAGTGCTATCTTCGCAAAGCAAACCTCGTTGGAGCAAATCTTGATGGAGCAAATCTTCATCGGGCAAATCTTCGTAGGGCCAACCTAAGCAAAGCAAGTCTTATAGGTGCCAACCTGCGAAGAGCGAATCTTAGCAATACAGACCTGACTAATACCAAATTTTGTGAAGCAAACCTGAGTAATTCGGATCTAAGCGAATCTAATCTTTGCAATGCGATCCTACTTGGAGCAGATCTTAATGGAGCTTGCCTGATTGGGGCAAATCTCGAGAAAGCAAATCTCACGGGCTGCAAAATATATGGCATCTCTGCCTGGAATCTAAACCTAATAGGAACCTATCAAAAGAATCTTATCATTACTCCGCCTAATGAACCTACAATATCTTTAGATAATCTAGAAGTTGCCCAATTTATTTATCTCATTCTTAATAATAAGAAAATACGCCAAGTAATTGATACAATAACATCAAAGACTGTACTCATCCTTGGTCGCTTCACACCCGAGCGCAAGCCTATACTGGATGCAATCAAAGAAGAACTCAGAAAACGCGATTATCTGCCAGTTCTTTTTGATTTCGATAAATCAGCTAGCCGTAATATAGCTGAGACAGTTTCAACTCTTGCTCATATGGCTCGATTCATAATTGCTGATATTACAGATGCTAAGAGCATTCCAGCCGAACTGCAATTAATCGTCCCGCAGCTTCCATCAGTCCCCGTTCAGCCTCTTATTCTCAATTCCGATTACGAATTTGCATTATTTGAACATATTAGAATGTTCAAATCGGTTTTAGAGCCGTATCGATATGAAAACCAGGCAAAGCTGCTTGCTTCTCTTGAAGAAAAAGTCATCAATCCCCCCAAAGAAAAGGCGGATGAGATTGAAAAGGAGCTAGCTAGAATAAGAAATGGCAATTGATTGTGTCCGATTAATGCTAAATGGAGTTGTCCAGTAATGGAACCGGAAGATGATAAGTTTGGACTTTTTAAGACAAAATCAGAGAGCTATGGATCGAAGTACAAAGATGATCTGTTTGAGCAATACAAGCTTTATGTGGAGATGGCAGATCGAGTTAGCGAACGCAGATCAACAGCGAACAACTTCTTTCTAGCAGCTAATACTCTTTTGATTTCAGTCTTCGGAGCGGTTGTTGGTGAAGGCGCCCTTTCGGACGACTCAACTGGGATGTGGTTTCCATTATTTGCATTATCTGGTTTAGCTTTCAGTATAGCTTGGTTCTATATCGTCGCCTCTTATCGACAACTTAATTCAGGCAAATTTAAAGTAATACACGAAATAGAGAAAAACCTTCCTTTAGCTCTATATAAAGCAGAATGGATAGCTTTGGGAGAAGGACGCGATCCAAAGCTCTATCGACCTTTAACACATATCGAGAAATATGCGCCATTGACATTTGGACTTATTTACTTTATAATTTTATTGATTATAATATATCTCAATTTTGTAAAACCCTTTTGCGGGAATAGTATCCAATTTAGCGTTTACATGTGATATATTGCCATTTCATATTAGGCATAACCAATCTCCTTTTTTGCGAATGCGAAATGTTTAATATTGTGAACTATATATACTTTATGACCTTTATGGCAAATGAGGAACCGCTTAAGATTCTACTGCAAGGTGTTAAGGCGTGGAACAAATGGAGGCTTGAAAATCGCGGTATTTCAATAGATCTCCACATGGCCAAACTAAATGGTATGGATCTTAGAGAAGCTAACTTCATTAGGGCGAACTTAATTGATGCAAATTTTGTTGAAGCGAACCTAAGCATGGCGAACCTTAATGTCGCAAACCTTAGTGGAGCTAACCTCTGTGGCGTGGATTTAAGTGGAGCAGACCTAAGTAATGCTCGTCTTAAAGAAACAGACCTTTCTGATGCATACTTGAGCAAATCAAACCTTAGTGGAGCGAACATCAGCAATTCTCGCCTTAAGGAAGCAGATCTCAGCAATTCGTACGCAAGTCGCGTAGATCTTAGTAATGCGGATCTTAGCGAAGCAAATCTCAATGAAGCAGATTTCAATAATGCGAACTTTAGCAAGGCGATTCTATGGGGAACGAAGTTAGAGAGGACAAATCTACAAGGAGCTAATCTTTCTACGGCTGGGCTTTGGAAGGCAAACCTTAGAAATGCAGATCTAAGCTATGCTATTCTCAAATGGGCAGATCTTCTCGAAACGGATCTCAGTGGGTCAAACCTCAGCATGGCAGACATCCGGGGGGCATTCCTAGTTGAAACAAATCTGGAAGGAGCAACCCTTACAGGCTGCAAAATATATGGAATATCTGCATGGGAATTAAAACTGGACAATGCCAAGCAAAATGATCTGGTCATTACCCCACCAGATCAACCTATCATCACAGTCGACAACCTCGAAGTTGCCCAATTTATTTATCTCATTCTTAATAATAAGAAAATACACCAAGTAATTGATACAATAACATCAAAGACTGTACTTATCCTTGGTCGCTTCACACCCGAGCGCAAACCTATACTGGATGCAATCAAAGAAGAACTCAGAAAACGCGATTATCTGCCAGTTCTTTTTGATTTCGATAAATCAGCTAGCCGTGATATAGCTGAGGCAGTTTCAACTCTTGCTCATATGGCTCGATTCATAATTGCTGATATTACAGATGCTAAGAGCATTCCAGCCGAGCTGCAATTAATCGTCCCGCAGCTTCCATCAGTCCCCGTTCAGCCTCTTATTCTCAATTCTGATTACGAATTTGCATTATTTGAACATATTCAGAATGTTCAAATCGGTTTTAGAGCCATATCGATATGAAAACCAGGCAAATCTGCTTGCTTCTCTTGAAGAAAAAGTCATCAAGCCCCCCAAAGAAAAGGCAGATGAGATTGAAAAGGAGCTAGCTAGAATAAGAAATGGCAATTGATTGTGTCCGATTAGTGTTAAATGGAGTTGTCCAGTAATGGAACCGGAAGATGATAAGTTTTGGACTTTTTAAGACAAAATCAGAGAGCTATGGATCGAAGTACAAAGATGATCTGTTTGAGCAATACAAGCTTTATGTGGAGATGGCAGATCGAGTTAGCGAACGTAGATCAACAGCGAACAACTTCTTTCTCGCAGCTAATACTCTTTTGATTTCAGTCTTCGGAGCGGTTGTGCATCTTGCCCGCCGATTAATGTAACCCGATGAAATATCCTGTATTTTGATGGCGAGTCCTGCGCTCTTGATTGTGTACATCAGCATCCATTTTTAATACGTTTCAGGCATCAGTTTATTTTCAAGAAAATGCAATATTTCTCTGATGTCCGGCCGAAAGACTGCAAATCAAGGCAAAGATGAGATTGAACGGAAGACCTTCCGTCAGACCGTTCAGTTTTACATGATCGACTTTCAAACACCCCTCGGAAAGGCCATCGACATCCTCATCATTGCACTTAATTTGCTGGTGGTTGCTCTCTTTGTTCTCAATACCTACGATATGTCAGCCAGCCAAAGAGAGATGCTCTGGAGGCTGGAAATAGTCGTGGTTGCCATCTTCATGCTGGAGTATCTTATCCGGCTTTACGGCGCTCCCCACAGATGGAGTCATGTTAAGGATATCTACAGCATCATCGATCTGGTGGCCATAATGCCCACTCTGATTCTCATAGCCCTTCCAGCCACCTTCTTCATCCATGATATCAGGTTCATCCAGACCCTGAGAGTGCTGACGGTATTCAGGATATTCAGATTCCTGCGCTTCATCTCCCAAAACCATCTGCTCTTCGGCATGATAAGCCAGGGAATGATAAACGTCGCCAGACTGGTAGTGAGCATTGTCATAATCTTCTTTGTCTATTCCGGATTGTTCTATTTTGTGGAAAGTCCCCTCAATCCTAAGGTGCAGAATTTCGGGGATGCGTTTTACTTCACAGTAGTTGCCGTCTCCACTGTGGGCTTTGGAGATATTGTGCCCGTAACTCAAGCAGGCAGGCTGGTCACTGTAGCCATGATAATCTCCGGCATCATCCTCATCCCCTTTCAGGCAGCCAGGATCTTCCGGGCCTGGCTGACGACCGGGCGTGAAAAAAAGGTGCTGATCTGCCCCCATTGCGAGGTAGACAGGCATGATATCGATGCCAAGTATTGCAAAAAATGTGGGGAGAGGTTGCCTGACAGTAGCGAGAGCTAATTCACTACGTCGTTTAGAAATCGGGCATGATTTTCGAGAGTTATGAGTTAAGATCTTAACTGGCAAACTAAAAATTTTGATTTAGATGATTTTGTTGAGAGGTTTAATCCGATGCTATATTTTGGCGGACTGTGATCATAGTGCGCCAGGTTAAGTTATCAAAATATAATGCATCGAACCACATCCAGTAGAACCGATTAGCATTCACGAAGGTGTAGCCATCCTGGTAGTCGTCATATCGGTCGTAGGGGTCCGCCATAATAAGGACATCATCCCATGGATCGCTCAAATTGCGGCGATCGTATCCAACCACGATGGACCAGTGGCCGCTCAAATCGATCCATTCCACTAAAGTAGGAATTTTGTGGTGAGCATTATCTCTCAGCTTTTCCAGGGCAGAACCATCTCCCTTATCCTCAAACTCCAACAAAACATCAAAGCCATTTCTCTGCAACCATGCCACCATCTCTTCTGGCTTGGTGCCAGGCTTCGACGAGTTCATATCCCTTGATCCCGCTTCCCTGGCGATCCTCATCTCAGTCTTTGCGTTCTCCTCAATTCCTGGCAGCCCATAGAATTTGGCGATTGAGAGCAACGCAGCTGGACCGCAGGTATATTCAGTCGTCTGCTGATAACCTTTTAGGTCCCGGATGAAATCGACGTTCGGCGATGAGGCGAGGATCGCAGGATCGATTTTAGGAAACCAGGTAATGTTGGTGGCTTCATGATCGTAAGCTAAGCCGTTTGCGCTTAACAGATATGCCCAAATCACGAGCAGGATAATATTAAAAAGTCCCAATTTTCCAAAATTCCAGCTATTCAGTTCTTTGATCAATGAGATCAACTCGATTTGCATTGTAACTGCCGACTATTTCAGTCTTGTCTCAAGAATTATAGTTTAGCACCAAAAGAACGAGACTCGTAATGCAATTGATTTCTTTATAGAGATCAAATTCTTCATAGCCTTCAGGGTTTCCTCGATCATTTCTTTGGAAAATCTGTCTTCCTTAACTGCGTCGGTAAAGTCCTCAGAGTTTCTCTGAATAATCCTCACCATACTTGATGCGTTTAGGCGGGTGGATTTGTAGATTGCTGAGATGGATATGATGGGTTTAAAAATAATTTAAAATAAAAAGTTCTGAATATAGTTAGTCCATATGGAAAAATTGTTTTCCATTATTTATTTTATAGCGGGGTTTACAAGATCTTGTTCTACGATGCTGCAACCATTTTGCTAATCGTGCCGTTGTCTATCAATTCTTGGAGAGTTTGATTAATCGTGTCCATATATTTGACATAACGAGATTTTTTCGAAAATCCGATATAGAATGGCTGGTTTGACAAAACGGTTGAGTTAATCATACCGACCAAATGTTCCTGGTTTATGACTTTTTTACCTGCCCAGAGCGAATATAGGAAGTAATCCGCTTTATTCTTGTCAACCAACTCAAAAGCTTCTTTTGGAGTAAGAACTCTTGTCAGGCATAGGTTCTTTTGGAGAATAAAATCATCCAGATTTTGCCCATAGCTGTCACCGACCATTGCCACGCCTTTTTTGTAGATTAAATCCTCCTTCCCGTCATAATCGGATTTATTGTAGCTTTTTACAAAAACGACAACCGGATCATTGGCATAAGGAATGGAGAATGTCAAATATTTCTCTCTCTCTTTGGTTTTATAAAGAGCAACAATTACATCAATTTCACCGTTCTTGGCCTTCTCTTGGACCTGGTCCCAAGAGCCGACATAAGATGAGTTAGCTGATATGTTCAATTCATCGAGAACCATTTTGGTTACATCAACTCCGATACCATCGATGGCGTTTCCATTTTTATACATAAATGGCCACCAATCTGGATGGCCAGAAATTAAGGCCGGCGATTCAGCGCATGCAACTACTAAAAAACAAAAGACAACAATTGCTATCATGGCAATGTTCCGTCGAATACCATTACACATCTTTGTCACCTGCTCCTATTACGGAATACTGAATGTATATTTGACGCCATTTTCCGCACCTAATATATTCCAATGTTGGCTAATAATTCTGGCACGGTGTCGATCTGATAACTCCCCAATTTTTCCGATCGTGCTCATGCCATACTTGGTTCTATAAAGCTTATCCAAATGGTTCAGCCTGGCACAAGGAAAGTTACCACTACCATAAGCAGTACTTGACTTTTAGCATTTACTGTTTTTAATTCGACATGCGACGAAGGATTTCGATTTGAGGCTGTCGTCACCTCGGCAACCAGACGGCCATCCACCTTTTTATGGGATTCAGTTGCTTTTCTAACGGGCGAACATTAAGGCCAAACTGAGCTGCTTAGGGGAATTGATCGGGGTCGCAGGCCGATTTGTAATCTGCAAAAATTTACGGTTTGTGGCTAGGTTATATACAGTAATAGGTTAATCTGCTTCTATAGCGCTGAGGATAGAGAAGATGAAGGAAAATAAGATTGCCTTACTATCAATCACAATAATTTCTGGATTATTTGCCTCTATAGCTGGAGCCACTTCCGTTATTGAAGATCAATTAGACCAAAATGTGTCTCTGAACATAAGTGCGTACAATATTACTACCGCCTGGAACCTCGAATCCATTTTCACGGACGACCAAGATGCCATAGATGAGTTAAAGATGCTGAAGAATGTCTCGATAAACCTTAATAAAACATATCGAACGGATTTTGGCAATCTAAACGGACTAATCCTCTTCAACTGGATAAATGATCAGAATAACTTCTTAAAATCGCTCGATATCTTGAGCACATACGCCTCATGCAAGAACAGCCTTAACGTCAGTAATGAATCCTCAGGGGCTTTGCTGTCTGATGTTCAGAACCTATCAGCGGAGTACTACAAGGAAAATTCCTTTGCTAGCATAAAGCTGAAGTCTCTTCCTAAATCGGAATGGGATAGGCTTTTTAGAGAGGAGCCAAGATTGGAAAAGTACAGGGCGTACCTTTATGAGAACTTCATTCGCTATGCCGGCCATAGTCCCGAGAATGAAACCCATGCAGCCTATATTGCTGACATATCTAACGAGCGGGCGAAGATTGAAACTGGCGCTTTGAAGAACATCACTAGAAAAGTCATGAATGCAGGAAATATAACCTTGAACAACGGACAGGTATACCCAGTGGACTCCAAATCCTATATCAGGCTATTATCAACTGATATAGATCGAGATAACAGGAAAAAATGCTATGATCAGAGATTCTATCATACTCTGAACTTATCCGATGAGATGGCAGACTTATATAGCAAGAAGATTTTGCTGGACGACCTTCTGGCTAGAGAGTTGAAATTCTTGGATTGCTACCAGGCCAAAATGTTCGATAGCTATCTGAACGAGTCTCAAATCAATGAGATGAACTCAGTCCTCAAGAACCGTAAGGGAGACTTCGATAGATACTATGAGTTCAGGAAGGCTAAGCTAGGTCTCGATCAACTCATGCCCTATGATCTTAACCTTCAGCTAATGAAGAATCCGGATAGACAATTCAATTATACTGATTGCCTAATAGAGATACAAAGATCCTATGAAGGAATGGATCCGATATTCAATAATGCATTTATTAAGACCGTCACCAGCGACTCCATAGATGTATTTCCTGCGATCGAAAAGCAACCTGGAGGCTATACCATGAGCATGGTTGCGCTAAAGAAACCAGCGCTAATATTCCTTAATTTCAAAGGTCTTTTGCAGGATGAGAAAACCATAACCCATGAACTAGGCCATGCTATCAATTTTTATCTTATGGGCAATGCGGTGGATTATCTATACTGCGGTGGCCCTGATTACGAATCTGAGATTCCTTCTACATTCAACGAGGAGCTCTTCGTAGATTATGCCATCCAGAACTATGATCCAGATACTGCTATAGCTGTGCTGGCCCAGCAGATAGATAGCTATGTCAGCTACTTCACCTTTAATCCTATGGTTGCTGAGTTCGAGCACCGTGCCCATCTGCATTGTGCAAAACAGGGCAAGATGAGTGGAAAGGAATTCAACGTCCTCTATACCAACGTATCAAAGGAGTATAAAAGCAGCAAGATAAAATATTACGACCAAGATTCTGCCGAATGGACCATGGTCAGGCATATTTTCTTCACTGATAATTACTACACGTTCAATTATGCCTTATCCAAGGCAATAACACTATCGCTCTTCAAGATGTATAAAGAGAACCCAGAGGAGTTCAACAAGAACTATATCGCTTACTTATCGGCAGGAACTACCATGACTCCTCCTGAAAAGCTCAAAAAATACTTTGGGCTGGAGATCAACAGAAAACTCTTCGAGGATGCAATGGATATAGTAAAGCTTAGGGTAGATCAATTGGAGAGTTTGGATAAGGAAACAATATGGTAGGTCTGGCTTACAATGGTTTAGGAGACAATTATTCTATTTTTATATAAGTCCAATCTCTAAGACATATTCTACATTCGATCTGTTCGACAAACTCGAAAGGATTGTTATCCGATCTTGGAGCGCTTGCACCAATTATCGATAATCTAGGCGATCTAAAGGCTATAGAAGAGACTTCACTCGCTGTTCTAGATGTATATAATTGGTGGCCGTGAGACCATTTTTCCACAAATACAAAATAGGCCAATATTTCACGACTGATTGATTTGAACCTACATTCTATAAAGTTGGTCGGATAACGCCAATGAATTGTGATTCTCATGCTGCTTCAGGTATTAGAAGCCCTGCAATCAGCCGTTGCCGGAAATGATGTGCAGGAGAAAAAACGGTTCTTCATGGGGCGGCTTGCAGATGAGGAATTATTATGATGCAAAGTGCCTGACCGTTCGCTGGAACTCCCAGCAATTCCAATCAAGCAGACTACAACCATCGAGCGATTTCCCCCGGCCCCCTTGCGTAGCGTCTCCCGGCTATCTTTGCTCGATCGGGATTACAGATATCCACCCTTGTCGCCATAAACTTCATTTAGCCAACTACTTCTTGAGTTCAATGGCATATTCGCAGTAGGGATCGCCGGTGCACATCATCTTTTTGTACCTAATGGTGTATCGCGGGTTCAGGCTTTCGACTGAGTTCTGGCAAAAGGCTTGGCAGTGAGCGGGTGTACCAGCTGTTGGTCCATATCCAACTCCACGGTGAGCATTGAGCATAGAACAGCCTGTGATCTTGCCGATTACCTGATCCTCATTAGCTTCAAGGATCTCACCCTTGAGCTCAGGCCCTTGAATTATGGAGGAGATAATGCCCAAAGTGCTATCGATTTCCATAGCATTTGTTGCGGGAAAGCCCAGGGATTCCGCCATAGCCTTTGATTTCTTGCCTCCTTCGGACATGATCGCATTCCAGATTTCATCGATCTTATCACCAATAATCTGCCTGACAAGCATGTCATAGACCACTGATTGGATGTTTGCCGCATTGGTGGCTATCTCCCATCGCACCTCTGCAGGAATATCCTTTATGCTGACCATTGCAGAACCTCATCCAGATACTTTTCGTAGACGATGATAATCTTTTCTATTTGACCATTTGCACCAGACCTAAAAATGTAGGTTTGGGAAAGAGGACATCAATTTTGTCTAGAACGCTAATCAGGACACAATCGTGCGAGAATCTCATCCAACACTCGTAATTACAGCTGAAATGCCGAATCGGATTCCTGCTATCAACCTTCGTAGCCAAAGCCGTCGCTGTCTTTCCAGATAGCGGATGCGAGATGAGCTTGGCAGTTTTAGCTCGCGTCCCGATTTCGTTTGACTAGATCGATAAAAGATGGAGAATGAAGCAGGTTATTCCATGCTTATCAGAGCCTATATCCTCGATCCTTGGCCTTGATCATAGAATAATGTTATTTATTGGTAAAACATAGTTGTATTATGCCCCTTCAAAAATCCAGCAATGGTCATAAAGGCGTCCTTGTAGTTGGAGGAATAATCATCGACCTGATTGCAAGGTCAGAGAAATTCAAGGTAATTGATGGCGAACATCTGCTTTCCCTTTGACTCGAAAATCACACTAAAAGAGCTTAAGGAAGATATCGGCGGCTCAGCGCACAATGTTGCAGCGAACCTGGCTGAGCTAGGCACAAGAACTTATATTCTTGGATCTGTAGGCAAAGGCGACTATGGTGAGGAAGCCCTGAAAAACCTGAGGGTGCACGGCGTAAACACAAAATACGTAACCCTGAAGGAAGGCTCGACCGGAATATCATTGGTTTTTCTTGTTAACGGCGAAAAGACAGTCCTGACAAGCAGGGGCGCCAATGAGTTACTGGGAGAAAATGATCTTAATCCGGAAGTTCTTGAGAAAATTGATACTTTGATTCTAACAAGCCTCATAAGCCCTGACAATATCGACCTGATGAAGAACGTCATCAAAGAGGCAAAAAAGAGAAATGTTTCAATTGTGATGAACCCGAGCATGAGCATGGTCACGCATAGGTCTGATGAGCTGAAATACGCTATGAAAAACAGCGAAGTGATAATAATGAACGGCAAGGAGTCGTGCATGATAACTGGGAAAGAAGACGTCGAGTCAGCCATAAAAGAGCTGAAAACGTATGGGGCAGAGACAGTAATTATTACCCAGGATGTAAAAGGATCGCTAGTTGCAGAAAACGGTGAAATCTTTCGGATGCCTTCTTACAAGGTAAAAGTTGTTGACACAACCGGCGGAGGCGACAGCTACACTGCGGGATTTGTCCATGCAAAGTTCAGAGGATATTCAACAGAGGAAGCTGTGAAATTCGCTGGCGCAGTAGCCGCGCTTAACATAATTACTCCTGGAGCAAGCACCGACCTGCCAACAGAAAAAGAAGTGATCAAGTTCATGGAGACGGCGAAGTATAATGATGTGTGATTTTCCATATAAACAACAGCACTTATAATTAGTTCGCAGCTCCTCTGCTGAACTCAAATCTCGTGGAGAAAATATAAACGACTTAGGTAGTATCCTATTGTCGCTGGCCGGAACTGGCCCAGGTGTGCTTCTCGGCCATCTCGGCTCGATCGGATTCCCGCTATCCATTCTCGCCGCCAAAGCCGTAAGCGTCGCTAGTTTGCCCAATTGCGAAGGCTATGCTTCCTCTCGGATAGCTATCCCAAAGCCCAAAGTCTCCTGAGGAACCAGTACTACCCTTTACCGGGGCAGGTCTTGAGGTGTTATTGAGTCCAATCAGAATGTAGCTAGCCTTCACAGGCCCCGTTCTTTCCCATCCCGGATTTTTTCAGCCATATGCCCGAGCTTCTTCCACTTTTTCTTTTCTGCTTTCTGGAGCTCAGGATTTTTCTTTCTCTCTATTGCCAGTAACTCCCGCTGGAGTTTTCTGTAACTTTCAAACCTGACACCAGGAAGCCTTCCTTCTTCAATCGCCTTTCTGATCATGCAGCCGGGCTCAGTCTCATGCTGGCAATCAGAAAATTTGCATCTTACTGCAAGTTCTTCAATATCCGGAAACGTATTATGTAGCCCCTCGCTGGCATCCCATATCTGAAGCTCTCTCATACCCGGATTATCAATTATGACTCCGCCCTTCTCAAGCATGATCAGCTCCCGCACAGTTGTAATATGCCGCCCTCGACTATCATCTTCCCTGATGGCACCAACTTTTTGCCTTTCAGCCCCTTCTAATGCATTGATTAAAGAGGATTTTCCGACACCAGATGAACCAAGCAACACAACCGTCTTGCCATCCTGAAGATATATTGACAGTGATTCCATTCCAGCTTTTTCTGTAGCGCTGATTGCATGTACTGGCACTTCAGGCGCGATCGCCTTCACATCGTTTATCCTTGCATCAACATCTCTACAGATATCAGATTTGTTTAAAACAATGACCGGGTCTACGTCGCTCTGTCTTACTATGGCCAGATACCTCTCCAGACGTCTCATATTCAAGTCTCTGTTGAGCGAAGTCATGATGAAGGCTATATCGATATTCGTAACGATCACCTGCTCGCCGGTCACTCTTCCTGCATCTTTCCTGGAGATCTTGCTTTTCCTAGGCAATATGGCGTGGATAGTGTACATGCCGGAATCATTGCTAAAAAGTGCCACCCAATCTCCAACTGCCGGATAAAGGCCATCCTGGCGTAGCCTGCCAGAAACCCTGGCTCTCACTTCGCCGTTCTTTGTATAGACTTTGCAGCCATTCTTGTTTACGCTGGATATCCTTCCGGGCTCATGTCCGATAACAAAATCCCTGAAACCTTCGCCAAAAAATGCGTTCCATCCAAGCTTCTTCAGTACAGTATCCATAAGGCCATCTCCGTTCAATCTACTGCTTTCAGCCTCTACATAGTTTAATTGAACTAGTTCCAGTATCGGCAGCACATAAGCACGAAACTTGTTGTCTATTGATGCAACAAATAAAGGTAGTAGATAGCATATACCCGTTTTGGTAATTTGATGGAAAAGAAATTAGCATAGGTCCAAGACATGATTAGTGGATGAAACCGGAATGAAGCCGGCGAGCATGCCCCGGCCCCCTATCATGCGTCTCCCGGCCATCTCCGCTCGATCGGGCTTCCCGCCATCCATCCTAGCCGCCAAAGTCGTCGCTGTCTTGTTCGACTGCAAATGAAATGCGTCTAATGATGGCAGCTATCTGCTCCATATATTATGGGATTTTATTTGCATATCTGGTGTTCGAAAGGTTAGCGCAAATGAGATGGTGAGTGTGTTCATTTAGCTACATTCTATGCTTTGGGAACGCGCATTCGGGATTTTGCAGAAGACTGCCCACCATACTAGAGATGAACCCGAAATTCGAAAGGCAAATGGAAGAGTTAGTGAAGGCGATCCTGCATTATTAAGATTGATATCAGCAAACGATTAGATTAGGAGGGCCAGGCTGAGGACTTGCATTATTTTGCATAGCGATTTAGAATTAAAAGGCGGCTAGGACATCACTATTAAGTCCTTGCCGTTAGATTTGATACTTAATTTAAGTATAGACGTACCCGCAGAAGAAGGTATTAGCATCTACCCAGCCGTCTCCAGATCCACACCACCCCTGGTTGACATAGAAATCCCTATCGGTCCGCGATGACCAATGACTCTCTCTATAACGATATCCCCATGCTAAAGGATAATGCGAATAGAATCCAGTACCGATCACTGCGGGCGTAGCCCTATCTCTTATGGCGTCTCTAGCACAATTACGACAGTCCCGACTCAGTAGGGGGCCATACTCAGCGTGGTAGCCCATCCCTGTTCGGCCATCAAGATAATTCCAGGCGTCTAACATATCCGAGGGATTGGTGGCGCCGCTGTCACCTATGCAATAGGTATGTACGTCATCGTGGATTTCTCTTATCATATCTCTAACCTGATCATTCATATATCTTGGAGCATCCCCCGGAAAAGCCCCACCATGATCCCAGTCGTCCGCTCCGATATATGATTGATGATCTGCCCAGCAGAATTCCATTGCCCAGGCTACAGGTCCACAACCGATAGCGCAGCCACCTTCGTCCCATTGACAATATATTCTCTGGTCCGCTTCGGTTCCAGCCATATAGGTATGCCACGGTCCCCAATGAGACTTAACCTTCAGCTTTTGCTCCGCTGGAGTTGATAAAATGGTTCCTATCATTTTCGGATTTGTCTCATCCTCGCCCTGGCTTATCACCCTAGTAGGATCAAGAACGACAAACTTGATGTTCTCTTTTTGACCGTTCTTGTAATTTATGGAAACCTCGAACTCAGCCTTTCCCTGCGGCGGCACCTTATTTAGGATCTGTATTTGTAGAGCATTAGGCATGCCGGTCCTAGTTAAAATCTTGGAGTTTACGTACTCCTTTCCGGGGCCACTAATATCGAAGGTTGCATCCGGATATAGAAAAGCCAAGTCATATTCATCCCCGGGGAAGAGCCCTTCTCCAATTTCTGTCAGCTGCTTTTGAATGGCCCATTCTTCTGCAGAGGCAGTGCGCCCGGCCTCCAAGAATACTTTATAATTACTTGCATACCCCTCCTTTAGATCTTTCCACGATGGCCATTTCTGGAACTTGATTGCGGATGATTGAGAGTCCGTTTTCTCTGCGCTTCGGTTGGCATTTGGTAGCTTATCATCGTTCCCCTTCGAAAGGCTTTAAATTCACATCGCCTCCCTGAGCATCCTCCTTCAAAAGGGTCGAATCCATTCCGATTACCATCATGGGCATATCCCCTAAGTTGGAGGCCAGCTCCCCTTTGGCGTCTTCGGCTACATATGAGAGGGAGTCCAGCTTATAGAACTTTACCGCACTCTTGCCTGCACTTTTGGCTTTCTCCCCCAAAATATTGCTTATGGTTTTTCCCGTAGAGCTGTAATGCGGAATCGGTCCCTCATTCTGGTTGGCAGCGCCCATGATGAATCCCGAAGGGCTCACAGTGAACTCGTAATCGGATGGCCCCTGCATATCCGGACGGAAGAAGAGACTCACCGAACTGCCGATATACGCATTTTTCCAACTTGGCTCAACATCTCTTAACTCTTCTAATAGGTTAGCTGCCTTACGGTAGATTGCTATTGGCACCTTTTCTATTGCGACCTGAGATCCGGTCGAAGGACTTTCACTCATAGCGGCAATTGGCTTTTTTTCCAAAATGCCCGCGCTGGGGATTTTGTCTGAGACATCTTTGGCATTCCCTCCTGACTGAGTAGCGGCCATGCATAGTCCGCTCAAAAGTCCAATGATAACAGAGAAGAGCACCAATATCCATATTAATGATTTTTTCATAGTAGCGCCTCCTTTTCGCTAGAAGATGCTCATATTTAATCGATAAACATTTGACGGTTGATAACTTGAAGATGATCTTTGGATTGGATAGCAGATACATTGAAGATCCTTTGGCCCCATGCCATGCCTTCTCCAGGTCATCTCCGCTCGACCCGGACTCCCGTTATCCATCCTCACCAAAAGCACTTAAATATCGATTATGGCTACAAATTTAAGTAAGGAACGGTATGTATCAACGGTGTAGAAGGATTCTGTAGTTTGCCAAGGAAGATTGATTAAACATCATGGCATTTCTAAAACTAAATTCCTGTTGTATATTAAAGAGATAGGGTGGAGATATAACAATTGGTGCATATATCAGTTTGAATTATATTAATATCTGTCTGGGGCATATGATTTATAATCACTACCAAATAATTTTTTAAAAAAAATCAACGAAATTTGGATTTCACGGTACCCATCCCGGCTCCACATAAAATTATCGAGCTAGGGACTATTATCGGCCCAGTTTTGGCCCAGATCTTTCAGCATCTGTTTCAAGGTCCGCTTTCGAAAATATGCTCTCCAAAAAGCCTCAATACCGTTCGGATTGCCAATCAATGCAAGAATGTCGCCTTCATCTATTATGGTATCTGCCTTTGGCACTGCAATATATTGACCTTTCCGTTCCATGGCCACTACTCGACAACCGAACTTCGCCGGAAGATCCAGTTCTTGCAGAGTCGCTCCTTTCATCCGAGACCGCTTTTCCACATGGAAAATCTTTAGCTCCAGATCCTCGTACAGCAGATCCAGCTCCTCATCTTTTTTCTGTATGATTTTTGCCAGCATATGGCTGGCAACGATTGGAAGAGATGCTACATAATCCGCTCCAGCTCTGTAAATCTTCTCGGCAGATTTGACTCGATTTGCTCTTACCACTATGAAGGCATTTGGATTCAGATTCTTGGCTAGAAGTGTTGCATAAACGGCGTCCGAATCACGATTTAACATTATCAAAATGCCCACCGCCTCTTTGATTCCTGCATTAATGAGATTGATTTCCAGTGTGGCATCTCCTTTAATTTGCCGGAACGGAATCGTTTGTAGATCATTTTTATCCACAACCAATGGTTTTGTTCCACAGTCTCCAAGGACCCTGGCTACGCGCTTTCCTACATCCCCATATCCAAGGATTATTTGAGGTCCCTCTTTTCTAGGCCCAATCGTGAGATCTCTAATTTGGTTGAGCTGTTCGATATTTCCCACTGCCATTAAGACAGAATTTGAACGCACAACTTCTTTTGGTCCCGGGCTAGGAACGAAGACTCCTCTCTGCCAGATGCCAACAATGCTGGCTCCCGTATCCTTGATCGCATTTTCAACTATCATCTCTCCTATTAGCTCAGCTCCTGGGTAGATGGGCAATTCGACAAGCATCAGATCTCCAAATAGCTGGATGGCTCCAGGAAATACATTTTTTTGGGGAGGCGATGTGATCTTAGCAATAAAGGTTCCAAGAAGTGTCTTAGGGGATATTATCCTAGTGGCGCCAGCATATCTCAGAAATCTAGCTCTAGCGAGATCGTCTACCAGTGCAATGACTTCGACGTTCGATATCTCGCGAAGAGTTAGAATTACCTCTGCATTTAATTCGTCCTTCTCATTGGCCAGGAAGAGTCGAGCTGAGTCGATATTCGCTTTTTCCAGTACTTCAATATCGGACGGAATTCCCCAGAGTGTTGGATATTTCCGATAAATATCTCTCGCAACCTCTTCCGATCGTTCAATGATCAGAAATGGTTATATCTAGCAGCAAGAATCTCTCCGCTAGAGGTTCCACAATAGGATTGTAACCAGAAATTATTATATGATCCATAAGCTTCTCAGGAGCGGAACTTGGAGCTGCTCTAACCAGATGCTCAAGCCTGGGAGTGATTACCAGAGGCATGATTACGGCCCAGAGCACGGCAATTCCGGTGAGCGCGACAATGATCGTGAAAAAGTATCCGATAGCTGTTTTGAAGACAACGTCTCCAAATCCAAGCGTGGTCATGGTCACAACCACCCAATAAATGGCCGTGGCGATGTTCACATTCTGGGACTGCCCTTCTAAGCTCATCAGTGCCATGAAGACCAGACTGTAAAGTATAAAAACGCCCAGTAATGAGAATAAAAGTCGGTAGACTTTATGCAGTATAGATCCCCTTATCCTCATTTTTCTGCAAGAGAGTGGATAAACCTAACGGTAATGCAAAAGCAATTTGCGCTTTTTTTGGTTCTTAACGACCCTTGCATGATCAATCACTTTTGATCTTTGAATTTTTAAACAAATCCTCGACAAGCGATATTCCTATTTTAGATCCAAGGAGAACAACCAAATCATCGGGCAGAAGCACAGTGTTCTCATCGGGATCATTCAGGGTTTCGGAACCTCTATGTATTGCCAGCAAAGTTGTTTCCGTATTCTTTTAGCTCCGATATCGGCGATGGATCTTCCTGCGACCGGGGATCCTTCACAAACCTTAAGAGTGATGATATCGTTGCCTGATCATGCTGAGATTAGAATCGCAATAAGGCTCCTTGGAGATGCTTCGGAACATCTCATATCCATCTGATCTGATATGGTCGATAAAGGACTCGATCCTTTCCCTTGGCACCTGGTATTTCTCCAGAACTCTGCTGAATATCTCTACAGATGTCTCATACTCCTCTGGAATGACCTCATTTGCTCCAAGATCGTGCAGAATTTCCATCTCCTGAATATAACGGGTCCTGGCTATTATATATATATCTGGATTCAGTCTCCTGGCAAGATCGGTTATCCTGCGGGTTGCCGCTCGATCCGAAATTGCTATCACCATCACTCTGGCATTATCGATCCCAGCCTGCTGAAGAACAGTCTCCTGGGTCGCATCTCCATAGCTGATTGGCTCGCCCTTGTTAGCTTCAATCTTGACTATCTCCGGGTCGATGTCTATTATTACGATAAGGTATGTCTTCGCTTCTGGCTGATCTGGCCACATTTCTGCCATTGACGCCATAGCCTATGATTATGAGGTGATCTTTCATGGCCTCGATATTTGCGCTTATTGGGCTCAGAGGATCTGAGGAATTCCGGCTCTTTAGGAGTGGCAGCCGCATTACGGCATCAGCCACCTTGGGAGAGATTGTTATGATGAAGGATGTAGCAGCCATGGTCAGCACAGTGACATCGAGAAATATCTGGTAAACCTCTTGCGGAGAGCAGACCATTTCCTAGACCGACCTGGGAGAGGACGAAGGAGAATTCCCCTATCTGGCTCAAGGCAAGACCAACAAGGATAGTTATGCGAAGTGGAAGCCCTATAAGAGCTATCACAGAGCCGGCGATCAGGGCCTTTAATACCATAACGCCCAAGGCAAGGAGTAAGATATACGCCGGATTTTGCAGCAGAAAATCGACATCCAGAAGCATTCCTATGGAGACGAAGAAGAAGCTGGTGAAGGCATCTCGCAGTGGCAGCACATTGCCAAAAGCCTGGTGGCTGTACTGAGACTCGGATATCGTAAGGCCTGCCAGAAATGCACCCAATCCCAGGGACAATCCAGCAAGAGAGGTGATCCAGGCCACTGCAAAGCATATCGCAACCAGGCTCAGCAGGAATAGCTCTCTATCGCCAATCCTGACAATATGATAGAGCAGTCTTTGGCACGATCCATTTGGCGCTTAATAATCACCAGGACGATCAAGCCCAGTCCTTTGGCCAGAATGACCAGCGGCGAATCTGTCACGCCTCCTGTAACTCCTGGCAGAAGGGGCGTAATAAGCATCATGGGAACTATCGCAATATCCTGAAAGATCAGTATGCCCAGAATTGTTCGACCCTGTGGGGTGTAGAACTCAGCTTTGCTCTGAATTATCCTGAGCACAATGGCAGTGCTGCTCAGGGATACGAGAAACCCAAGAAGGATAGATGTTCCCACTGGCCACCCCAGAGAATCTCAATATGGCAAAGACCAGCAAGGATGGTCAGAGCAACCTGGAGCGATCCGCCTACCAGGACGTACTTCTTGATCTTCAGCAGGTCTTTTAGAGATACCTCCAAGCCGATAGTAAAAAGCAGCAGGATAACGCCGATCTCCGCCAGGACGCTAACCTGATCCGCGGCATGGATTAATCCCAGACCCTGTGGTCCTGCCAGTATTCCCGTAACTAGAAAGCCCACAATAGTCGGTGCCTTTATCTTATGGAATATGAATAAGACTAATACAGAGAGCACAAATATGACGGCTATATCTCCAAGCAGCGGTATCTCCATATCTAGAAGCCCCCACAGGCTTGATCTTTGAGTCACTTTGCATGTGTATATAATGATTTCGATGAATAGAAATCGACGGAGGAATTAGTTTCTGATAGCTACTGGTTCTCAAGTTTTTAAAAATTTTCTAGAAGCGGCGAGATTTTGAACTGTCTTCTGGAACTCCTTGATCCTTTCTTCCATGCGGTGCGAGTAGGGTGCGGTTTGAGCAGGCTACTTTAACGGTGCAGCCTTTCGCTCCGCAATAGTCCAGTCCAATCTGGGAGAACTGGATTGAGAATTCATGGATACGGTCCTTGGGAAGAATCTCTCTATCTATCATATACCAGCAGAGAACTGTCCAGTCCAATTCCCGTGCCATATCAAACAACTTTTCCGCTGCATTTGCGTCCTCTGGATCAACATAGGGCGGATCTATGAGCAGAAGTCCTGGAATCGCTTCGTTCAGAAGACGACCTGACTCCTGAAAAACCGTCACCCAAATGGAAGGAAGTGATAGGGAGTTTATGGTATTCACTCCAGGCAGACTCGACATTTTCATCGATGTCCCAGACCTCAACCTCTAACTTCGCCCTCTTTCGCCTTGCCAGCTCCCACACGAGCCGGGTCGATCCGGGATAGCGACTCAGGCCAGTAAGAATTGAAATCTGCCAGGATATCAAAATAGCAAAAATTCCTGAGATGGGGAAGGATCGGCCAGAGCTTGCCAATTCCACCTTCCCAATCACCTGGAGCTCTTCAGAACATACTCAGGACGTCCTACATGGCTTTCCGCATAGACCAATATTTCGTCTGGGACAAGGAGGAAATCTGCCACCTCCAGTAACAGAAAATGCTTCCAGACGTCGCCTGCATTGCCCGCATGCGTTCTGTGGTCGTAATCGCGTATCAATAATGCGAGTATTGTTATTCTTGGTACATCTTCTTGGCGATATTGAATGCTTGATTGGGTGTTGCCCCAGCAATCCTCTTAGAATCATTAAACGAGGCTTTGGAGGCCGCGGCTGTAGCAGCTGCTGCTCTGAGAAGCTTTTTATCTACTTCATTGGTCAGCCAACGTGCACCACCGATTCCCACAAGGACAGCTCCCGCAATGGAGGAAATTGAGACTGAAATATCCGCCATCCCAAGCCCGGACGCTGCTCCGTAGACGATTGCGTTGCTAAATGTTCCATAAAGGCCCCAGGAGATAAAGGCGGCTGTAGTCCCTAGAAGTATATTTCCTGCAAAACCAGGTCGGATAATGGTTACATCACCCGCTATCTCCTCGCTAGGCTTAATGAATCCGTTATCGCTTACAAGAGCATTCACAATGCCGCCCACAGCGCCACTGAGCATGATTATACCAATTGGTACTAACATTGACGTCTTTATTCCCCCAAGAATATCCATGATTTAGATTAACTTTCATCCATCCCCTCGATGGAGAACCTGAATCTTACAATATCTGGCTAAGTTTTTTATTATTGATTTGCGCCAATACTATTTGAACTTTCTCATTTTTAAAAAGGGCTTAAAATGCAAATTCTAAATTATTAAGGAGTAGTTCTTAAATATGTTGAATTCTCAACGACTTTTTAAAAATTATTTTATGCTATCCTTTATATTCTCCATCCACTAGCTCACTGATTCTCTCTGCAATTTTGGGTCCTACTAATACTACCTCTTGCAGCTCTTCCTTTGAGGCGGTAATAATTTTCTTGATCGACCCAAAATGTTTGAGCAGGTTCCTTGCTACTGTTGGCCCAACGCTCGGTATGGCTGCGATCAAATATTCCTGCTGTTCTTTTAAGGTTCGCGCAGTTTTATGGCCGTGCACTTTTGGCTCTCGCCCTTCATTTTTCTCCCGAAAAGCAAGCACGGCTATTACAAGAGCCGTTTCATTTTGATCCTCTGTGGGAATAATTGGAACACCATAATCAACGGCAATTGATGCCAGAGCTCCACGAATAGAGGCTGGACTTACTTGGGAAACGTAAAGGTCCCGCCCTTCCAGTATCAAAACCGGCCGGTCATAGCTTCTGGACAAGTCGCCTATCTGGCGGAACAAATTTCTCTTTGGATCTATTATTGAAGATACAAAATCCCTTGTAGTTTTACGCTCGATGGCCACTCTATCGCTGACAATATAATCACCAACGTTGAGATTCTTGAGTGTGACTTCCAGCCCCTGTGATTCAAGAAGCTTTGCCATTTCTCGCTCTCTTGGGTCAACAAAGATTTTTCCCGGCTCTATATGCGCGTCTCCTGGACCATTTTCTTTTGTGTTATCCCTTGATTGAGACTTCGTTCCACTGGCCCAAGCAGACATATCATTGGCCAAGCCTCCGCCAAAAGACTCTATTGGCTTAGCTAGCTCATTGGTCAAGTGAAGTTGCTGGGGCAAAAAATCCTTAGCAAGAGATTCCTGTGCCTTTCCGCTAAGATCACGAATCTGTTTATTCATGGTCTTCTCTTTGCGGTCGCAAATCCAGTAATATGCCTCGTCTCGTGTCCCTTTCGCCATTAATACTACAACTCTGCCAGCACTCGCTCGCCCCGTCCGGCCTTTGCGCTGGATGCTGCGAATCTCAGATGGAACCGGTTCGTAAAAAAGGACCAGATCCGTTGCTGGTATGTCGATACCTTCTTCGCCTACAGATGTTGCAATTAATACGTTGAATTCGCCAGACCGAAATTTCTGCAGTATCTCAGCCTGCTTTTTTTGGCTTAATCCTTCGTCACCCTCTCGACTAGACTGTCCGACGAAACGAACAGCTTTGATGGCAGGATCATCTCTCAGGAACTTTAATAGGGAAGAAGCAGTATCTCGATAGTTAGTGAAAACCATTATGCGCGAGTCGGGTTTGGCCTTTATTTGCTCACCTAGAATTCTTTTTACTGCAGCAGGTTTGGGATGTTCGACCTTCAGATTCTGCAAGGTGGTTATTATCTTCTGGAACATATGGTCTTGCATAATCCTACGTGACGCCTTAGAGCCGCTTCGGGAGAGAGCCTCCCCCTGCAGCCTCTGAAAATATCGGGACAGAGCTTCTGGACCTTGGGTCTCAGCCAGCTCGACGGCATGGTGGAGTTTAAAGATCTCCGCCATCAGAGAGATGCCCATGAATGTTGCCTGATTAGCTTGTACTTTGGCTGAGGACATGAGCACTGCCTGAAGTGCTAAAAGCTCCTTCTTAGATGCCTTCGGATCAATTCTGGTGGAACTGATCCCCAGCAAATTCAGCTCATCGATACGCCTTTTCAAGACGGTTTCGATGGCGGTCTTGATATCGAGAAGCTCTCTTGGAACGCTCAATTTTACCCACTCAATCTCACGATGATGAATAAAAGGTGCAACGTCGGGATCATCTTCAGTCCTCGTCAGAATTCTCTCGATGCCAAGGTTGGTGCAAATCTCTGCTATCTTTTCATTCTGACTACCGGGGCTTGCGGTGATGCCCAATGACAAGGGACTCATCGCCTCGCGGCTGTATCGCTCGGCAATGTAGACGTAAGCATAATTCCCTATAGCACGGTGCGCCTCATCGAAAATCACAAGCGAAACATCCTTAAGATCGATTCTCCTGGATAGAAGATCGTTCTCGATTACCTGCGGGGTAGATGCCACAATCCTTGAATTTTTCCACAAGGCAACGCGCCGCTCCGGCGGAGTTTCACCCGTCATCATCACGACAGTGCCTTCGTCTTTAAGCACACGGCCTAAAAAGGTTGCATGCTGCTCCACCAGAGGTTTTGTGGGAGCTAAAAAAAGGATCTTTCCTTTATCCAACCTTGCCAGTAATACCATAAGTGCTATTACAGTCTTGCCTAAACCCGTTGGTACAACTATCAGGCTGGAGGACTTTAGGGCAGTGGCCGCTAGATCCAACTGGAAGAGCCGCTTCTCAACTGTCTCATTCTTGAGAAGAGGATGCTCCAGATAAGTGGACATGACTTGACCCTATTCTCTCTATGTATTTAATACGACAATATACGAGAAATCATTTTGTTTTTAAAATTTCCCGGCTAAAAAAAAAGATTATTCATGCCCCTGATCGCGTGTGTCGAAGAGGTAACCAATGGCAAATGTCCCTTTAAGAGGTTTGGTTTTCAAGTTGTATTTGAAGGATAAATTTATATAATATAAATGTAACAGATTCATAGAAGGCTAAATCTCGCTAGAAGGGCGAAATAGCTTCAAATTAACCACTTAGTAAATAGGGGGCGAAAAAGAAAATGAAGGGAGTAGTATTAATAGTAGCGATGTTGGCGGTAGCTCTAATAGGAGGTTGCGGCGTTGTGCTGGCTAACCCCCCATTGGTTCCGCCTGTGCAGTACGAGCAATTTTGTGAAGCCCAGAAGGTTGCCGGAACCGGAGTCATAGACGTTAGTACATCGATTGTTGACAAAAAGATAGCTCTCGAGTACTACAACACTATGGCTGGAGATGGCGATTTGGAGCTGGATGCAGAGCATGCCTACTCACAAGATGCAGAAAAGCTCAAGAGAAATGTAAGCTCTGTGAATGGTGGCAACAAGTCTGGTTTGAATCTATTCGAGACCACCAAGATGACTTATACTGGCGCCACGCCCTTGACCGGAGGTAAATATCTCAATTCCAAGGCATTCTATGGAGGCATTGGCGCTAACGTTCAGGAGATGTTCTCAGTGAATGAAATGGAGAAAGACGAGACCTCGTTCTTTGCCTCCACGACGCCTTATCAGCCAAATAACGTTTCTCCTGAGAACCTGATTGGCAAGCTCAAGGATGCCGGCAGGGATACTGCTGCAGTCGAGGATCTTATGACATCTAGCGATGGCACTTACATCCCATCCCATCTGATTGGCTTAGAGACCAAGAACTCCTTTAACGGTACTTGGGGCACAGATGCCACCTGGCATAAGATATTCTACAAGGATATAAAGGCTCACGAAATGTTCACCGGAACATTCGAGGCCGAGAAGACTATAAAGTTCCACGAAAACCCTGTTCCAGAAAGGATTCGTGTACCTTGTGAAGGCATAGACTGCTAGGCATAAATTGCCCAGCAGCTTTTTTTTTATTTTTTAGGGGGTTTTAACATAAAAAGATTGTTGCTGATATTGATTTTAATGGCCTACCAGGTTTCTGCTACTGTAGAAGATTCCAGTGATGGATCGATAGCTGCAAAAGAAACCATCTGGCCATCACCAACTGTACCGTCGATTCCTGATTATTTGCCAAGCGCCTGCATCGATCCACAAACATATCTAAAAGTAAGTCTGAACCTGATTGGCCCACAAAAATCGAAGGACGCTGGATACATAACTCAAGGGAAAACGATAGAGTTCATGGTCAATGTCAAAAACGAGGGGCCAACCGAGGTAGAAGCTGAGCTTGGCGTAAGCTCCAAGAATTGTCCTCCTGATTGGTTTAGCTGGACAACGGATAGCCTAACAATCCCATCTGGCAGCACGCGTTCCAAGGTTCTTCAAGTCAGGCCGGATATGAATGCTATTGCTGGACAATATGAGTACATCGTAGATGCATCGGCTAGATGCAGTGAATCAAAGCCAGGGAAGGGATCTTTCACGGTACAGAATTTGGATTATGCTTCAGAAACGTCTGTAAGTGGAACTGGCCAATTCCAACTTGACAAAAATGTGCGCTCCATGAGCTCTGGGATTAAATCCACCAAAAATGTGCTATTCAGCGGCAGTGTGGACGCTCTTGTAAAGAATGAATACCTTGTAGATCAATCCAAAGGCAACAACCCGAACTTTGAGGAGAAAGATGCCGTTGATAACTACAATGCCCTGGCTCCCGGAGACTCTCTTATCGGATCAGAGAGCTTTAAAAGTTCGGCTGTTTTTGGTGGAGTTGGCGCCAAATTGCAGGAAAGTTATAACGTCTTGCAGATGGAATTCAAGAATCAGGATTTCAATTTGCACCAGACGGGATCTTTGAAGAAATCGGCAGAATTTAACACTGCTGACAACTTCACGGGATTCTATGCCATTGATGCCAAACAGACGATTCCTGGTCAGAAAAATCTAAAAGATAATGCTGAATATCTCGGGTCCTTCGAGATCAGTAGAAGAATACTATTCAGGAATAATCCCACACCAAGTACCCAATGCTTCGATTCTGATTGCGCGAATCAACCAAACACAGGCATCAGCACAGAGAGCAATAAGCATAGCTTCAAAAGCCCTTGTTCAAGCGGATCGTGCAATAAATTCGCGGAGAACCTAAATACCTTCACACAATCCGCTTGAGACTTTTTTTAAAACTTTTTTCTTGCTTATATTGTTGATGCAGCCAAATCTGCAAGATAAAAGATATAGATAATAATCAGAATCCATAAATGGTTGGACAATTTTTCTCCGGTGTAGGGTCAAACAAGAGCTAAAATTCGTGAAGCGTAAAAGGGAAAATGGCGAAGAAATCGGGGGTGTGGGAAGAATAAAGCCATTTCACTCTTCCAAAGGTTTACTCCGCCGATAAGATTAGTTACTTTTTTCATATATTAATCTTTCGATAGATTAATCGATTTTAATATAATGTATTAAAAATTAATCCAGAGTGCTATTCTCTGGCAATATTAAAATAATCCTGGTTAGCACAAACTCCTATAATTATAATATGATTAATAAGTTAACTGGAGTAAGGCATTACCATAACGTTGAATGATCGTTTCTTTCATTTTGTTCAAGATCTTAGTTCATAAAATCAATTTTCAACTTCTTCTAAAACTGGCCTAACCGTAATAGTTGTTCTCACCGCTTCAGATATCCTAAGAACATGAATGATTGAGTTCTATTGCCTTTGATATCAGCAAAAAGAATAAATGGTTAAAGCTCACGTATCAGGAAAATGGGTTTAAATTGAGTACCCTTTAGAGAAAGGAGGTTCATGAATGAAGTTAATTTTTGCCGTCTTTGTTGTTTCCGTTCTCCTAGCGGGCGTTTTGGCTACGGCCAACGCCGAAGATGCTTTGGATTTGAGCACTCTTGACAAGAAACCAAACCTAGAACCGGTTGCATTGCCTCAGGTCTCATCAAATATGCCAACAGAAGCGCCGACTTCTCCAGCAGGCAACGAGAAAAAAGTATTGGATCTAAGCACTCTCGGAAAAAAAGCAGAATCAACTGAAAGTGCGATCCTTATTAAGGGTCCCAATCCAATTACAGTAACACCTATGTTCAGCGTTAAGAACACTAATTTAACAACCAAAGCTGGCACAGTCTTTACCCTGCCATTGGCCATTTCCGCCAGTGCCTCAGTCTATACGCCGCCCATAGCCATATTTGGCGGAGCTTAAATGCTATTGAAGCACGATAAAAATTCGACCCAATATATTTGGTCCTAAGATCGAAGGTAGCAAAAATGCAAGTCGAGCTAAAAGTTGACGGCAAGGCGATTCCATTGAGTGCATTCCCGCAGGAGATCATAGGCAATGCTGCTCAAGCCATGGCCGGATCCCTACGGGGCGTAAGCCAAGATTGGAAAGAGATAGTGATAAGATTGGTAAAGGATTGATGCTCTTTCAATCCTTCTTGCCTTTTCTGAAGGCTGATGAGAGATCTATAAAATAGGTTCCCTCTTTCACTGCCATAATTAGCTCATCTCTTTCAAAGAGTGACGGCAAGTTCAGCTCGTAAGTGCCCGGTGCAGTTATTTTAATGCTTTCTAGAGTCGTTTCTTCGGCCCCACTTTTTTCTACTTGAGGAGCCTCCCACGGAACAGATTCTTGAATCAGGCTAGATGATGGAGGATGCGTCTTTGATGGCGCCACCAATATGCCCGTATCTTTTTTTGGTGCTCTCCTGGGCGGAACTCGGACGCCCATGGCCTCTGTTATGATTTGATCCTGTTGCTCTTTCTCCTCTTTTACTTCCCCTGGTCGTGCGCGCACAAACATAAACTTCTTCCATCCGCAGACCGGGCAGCCCTTCAAGATATCCTCTCCTGAACCAAAGACGCTATTACAACGGGTACAGGTATGAGGCATTTAATCACCCACAGAAACTTTCGTGATGATCTGGTATTGATCCTTTTCAATGGTCCTGATCTGATTTGCGGGGCCAATGACGGTCATCCTGCCCTTGAGAGTTCTTCCAAAGATTCTATCTAAGAACGATCCTTCCCTCTTCGAAGGATAGCTTTCTATCTCGATCCCAGAAAATTCATCAACTCTGATTTCTGTCATCGTCATCTCAATGAGACGCACTTCCTCATCGGGAGACAGACCGCTCTCTAGAACCACAATCCTTCCTGTCTTTACTTTGTCCAAGATGAGTCTAATCTTCTCCATTGAGGTCATATTCTCCAGCTTCTCCCCGGAGATGAGGTCCATCTGAACTTCTCTCATCAAGATCACCCGAATTGAGTCGCTATTGCCTGATAAAGGTCATCTATATTAGATCCTTCCAGAGCAGAGATTTGCACCACAGCATGCTGAGGGAAGGCAGATTTAATTTTTGCCGGCGAGGCATTAGGAAGATCCATTTTATTAGCCACAATCAAAAGCGGCAATTTCCTTGCCTCCATATTGCCTATTACTGTAACATTAACCTGAGTGTATGGGTCTTCAGATGAGTCCATTACCAATAGCACACCATCCAGATCGTCAAGCCATTTTATGGCCTCAATGACACCTTCTGTGGCCTCTTTCGCCCTCTTTTTGGACTCAGATTCCGTTAGCCCAAAAGCCATGAACTCTTTAAAATCAATCTTCGTCGCCATGCCTGGCGTATCAACGATATCCAATTCAATGCTGGAGCCATTGGCTTCTATCATCACTCCTTCCATCCTCATAGCCCTACGAGTTTCATGGGGGATGGGAGAGATTTTTCCTAAGTATTCACTCTTGCTCCAGTCTTGCACAATTCTATTGGCCAAAGTTGTCTTTCCCGCATTAGGTGGGCCGTAAAGTCCAATCTTTGCCCTTTTTTCTTGAATATCCTATTTATCCAAGCCCCAAAGTTCTCTCTGAAGCTTCTGAGTAAACCCATATCCTACCTCTATCTGGTAACGCTCATATCCGTACTAATAATTTTCCATGACTTTTTTTCTGGTATAAGTCTTATCGATGTTAGAAGGCATATTCTTCCCTGGTGAATTCTATTAATAAATTTTAAACTATATATCTGTTTCTTGGAGGATTCCTAATAACCTCTAATTTTGGCCAGGTCTTTATAAATGGTATATAAAGCTCCGACAGGATTCGGCAGGTTTATAGGAATCCTCCTTGAAAAAAAAGAAAAAACATTTTAAATATCCATTATAAATTCGATATTTTAGCCAAAGAAAATTAGTAGCCTCATTCGCTAGGCTCTCAAAACTCCATAAAGAATCAGAATGATCCAAACATAAAACCCTCATGGGTATTAAAAGGTTCCTGCAATAAAGCCATTTTCGCAAATGAAGAAAATAGCCTCTAGCCAAATACATCTTGGGCCGGACAGCTAGAGACAAAGCCATCATACTTCCCTGATCTTCGAAGAGCTTTCCAGATATCTTTTAAAGATTTATCCCGGATGTTGGCATAACTTTCTTTTAAGTATGGGCAAGCTCTGATACTACCGTCTACACCTACATGCAGCCATCTTCTTCCAGCCATACATCCCAGCATTTGGCCCTCGAAGTAAGTATTGGCAAAAAGACGCGGACCTTCAGGGTTTTGGTTGATCTTTCTGTAAATGTCAACAATCCTTTCCCTCTCTCGATCTGAGTGAGACGCTCTTGTGGAGTATTTGGAATGCCCTCCCAGATGGACAACTCTTGCACACCTAATTCCTTAGCGAATTCATAGAGATCAAGGATCTGATCCACTTGCCCGGATTTCACGTGGCAGGACATAGTTACAATTAAACCTGTATCAAGTGCCATCTGGATAGCTTCAACTGCTTTTGCATGAGCACCTTCTACTCCTCTCACTTTGTCGTGCTCCTGAGGATTGGTACTATAAATTCCAACGATCAAATTATAGAGCCCTGATTCTCTAAGCTTTACTGCCTTTTCCACAGTCATTTCCAGGCCCGGTGTGAAAAGATTTACAACTGCCTTCTCAGGATCAACATGTTTGATTAATTCAAAGATATCCTCTCGTAAAAGTGGATCTCCTTCCGTAAAAGTAATAATGCATGTGCCCATTTCCAGGGCTTCATCCATTACGCGAAGAATCTCCTCGTGGCTCAGCTCTCCGTCGCCCTCTTTTATCAGGCAATGGTCACATTTTGCCCCGCAGCGCCTCGTGACCTCGATGGAAAGCGTCTGAGGCACAGGCCGACCGATTGCAGTGCGTGCTTCATTGAGAATCAATCTCTTAAAAGGTCCACTTGGAATGGGCGGCAGCCAGGTGCTAAGAACGATATCCTTCAAGCGAACTTGGGCCGGTTTTTCCTCAGACAGCCTCTGATTAATCATCTTCAAAACAGGTTGAAGCATCAAGGCAAGGGCGCCTTGAGCCTGCAGAGCTCGATTCTCTCGGTCGAAGTCCACGCTAAGGGCGGCTGTCTTGAATAGAAGCGTCATCAAACCTTCTTTTTTTCGGAGCAGTTATTAGAGTTATCGCCCAATGAAGAGATAAGGTTAAATTTATCAGCTCTCTTGTACGAAACCGGTGAAACTTATTGTCTGAAGTCGTACTGGCATATTCAGGAGGCCTTGATACATCGGTATGTATACCGCTCCTCCGAGAGCGCTATGGATTTGATAAAGTCGTTACAGTTCTCGTTGACGTCGGCCAGCCAAGGTCGGATATTGAGCGAGGAAACCTCAGGGCAAAACAACTGGCAAACGAACATTACGTCATTGACGCTAAAAAGGAATTTGTTGAAAAATTCCTTTTCCCGCTCATTAAAGCAAATGGCTCTTATGAGGGATACGTGTTGGGAACAGCAATAGCTCGGCCTCTAATTGCCAGAAAGGCGGCAGAAATAGCAGAGAAATTGGGAATAAAGAATCTCGCGCACGGATGTACGGGGAGGGGCAACGATCAGCTCCGTTTTGAGGCCATCTTCCGGGCTACTGACTGCAGGGTCATAGCACCGATGAGAGAGCTTGATCTTGCCCGAGAGTGGGAGATAGATTATGCGCGAGAGCATGGCATCGTTGTGTCCGTTTCTAAAGATAAGCCGTGGTCTATTGACGAAAACATCTGGTCCAGATCAATTGAAGGCGGAAAATTAGAGGACCCATATTTTGAACCTCCAGAAGAGATTTATGAATGGACTAAATCACCTGGCTTAAACAAACCCGCCCAGGTTGTGGAAATCGGATTTAAGAAGGGTGCCCCAGTCTCATTAGATGGAACTGAATTGGATGGACTAGACCTGATCATTAAACTTAACCAAATAGGCGGAGAGCATGGCGTAGGCAGAACTGATATGGTAGAGGATAGAGTCCTCGGCCTGAAGGCAAGGGAGAATTATGAGCATCCTGCAGCCTCAATACTCCTTACTGCGCACAAAGATCTGGAACGTCTGGTCCTCTCGCGAGCTGAGCTTCGTTTCAAGGCGATGGTGGACGAGGCTTGGTCGGAGCTGGCGTATATGGGTCTAGTGGAAGATCCTCTCTTTGATGACCTAAATGCTTTTCTGGATAAATCTCAAGAGAGAGTCAATGGCTTTGTAAAGATAAGATTATTCTCTGGAAATGCTATTCCAGTTGGACGCAAGTCGCCAAACGCCCTATATGCACAAGATATGGTATCCTTCGATTCGCAGACATTAAGCCAAAAGGATGCAGAAGGCTTTGCGAAATATCATGGATTTCAGGCACGGCTAAAGAAGAGGTTAAAAGCCTGAACCACAAATTTAATTTTTGGCTAATCTACTTTTTTTCAAAAAATATAGAAAAGAATCGATCAAAACAAATTATAATAATACAAAAAAGTTAAAACTGCGATTTTAACCCGCAACAGGATTTTCTAAATAGGTATGAACCCATTTTCCGAAGCTATTTTTTGGCCGGCAGGGCTGAGGACGTAATCTAAGAAGGATCTAGCCCCTGGATTGGGTTCTCCTAGCGTATAAAAGTATAGTTTTCGAGCGAGTGGATAGGATCCATTCTTTATATTTTCTAGAGTCGGCTGGATGCAATCCAGTGAGAGTACATCGATATCGCCCTTCATCACATAGCTGTATCCTACATAGCCAATGGCGCTGTCGCTACCGCGAATGGCAGTCTTGACCTCGGAGCTATCCCATGCATCGATTGTCACTCCTGGAGTTTCGGATTCTTTGCTTCCCAGGATTATTTCATTAAAGGTATCTCTAGTTCCTGACCCCGGTTTCCTGCCTATAACAAATATATCCATACCAGGTCCGCCCAATTCCGCCCAGTTGGTGATATCTCCTACATATATTTGCTTTAATTCGTCCTTTGTGAGAGTGGTCAGGTCAGAATCAAATACTTCAGGGCTTACGATTAAGCATATGGCATCATAGCCTACTAGAAATTCCATAAACCTAACTGAAGGCGTCTCGTACCTCTGCCTTTCTGCCAGTTGAACCTCTCGAGAAGCCATGGCAAGATCTGATCTGCCTTCTGCTACGTCTACGATGCCGACACCCGAGCCGCCTGAAGTCACGCTTACATGGTACTTATCCTGCAGCATGTTGAACTCTTCTGCAGCCAATGCCGCTAATGGCATAACCGTGCTGGATCCAGATACTGTAATCTCTGACTCTTTTGATTCACCAGACGATGCTGCAAAGATAATGGCAAGCAATAAGATCAATAGCTCACTTTTGAGTCTCATCAAAACCATTGATTTAGCATTGCTATTATGTAAGGTTAATGTGAGGAAAGCCTCCTTTACGGTTTTGTCGCTAAGGGATAGGAAAGACTGCATTTTGGGTTGAGAAATAGCTAAAAAGAAGCGGCGCACCTAGCCGCAAGATGCAGAGTTAGTGAGATCAAAATTAGATGATTCTTATATTGCAGGCAGACATTTTTAATAAACAAATTTGTATTGCCGGCTTCCTTGCATATTTGAGGATGATTATTGCCTGAACCCGGGAATTTGCTGCCTAATGAAGATCGAATCCCTGGAATTATGGGTGCAAAACCATTCAAGAGAAATAAGAGCATACTGCTTGTCCATCTCGCACCTGGACTTCCCGCACGCCCTTCTTGCCCTCGCGCCACCTCAAGCGCACGCGAGCGAGCGGGAGGTTTTATGGAGCAGCTTTCTTTGTAGGGCTAAATAGTGATAGGAGACGAGCTGCTAATGGGGTAGGCTCTGGATTCCGGATTGAGTTCCCGGAGCCGGTGCGGGGCCGGTAGCGATGGGATACGCAAGCGACTTTGGGATGAAGGAATTTTGTTGGGGATGATGATGGTGATTCTGTCATGCAGAGAATTACTTAAAGGTTAAATGCAATAAATAATAAACAGATCAATAGGAGGACAAAAAAATGAGCGGTGCAACGCAGTCCTTTAGCTTTCAGGATCCGATCGATGCCGTTGAGTCTTTGCCTCTGGATGATCAATCCATGCTGGTGGAATTCATAAATAAACGCATTATCGAAAAGCGACGATCTGAGCTTGTGACGGAGGTCCAAGAGGCAAGAAAAGCATTTGAGAATGGAAAAGTCAGGCGAGGCACGGCGTTGGACCTGATGAAGGATTTGAAAGATTGAACACTCTTATCTGGAGCCCAGGTTTCAAGAGATCATTTAAGCGTTCTGTGCGCCGAAAGCAGGATCTGTTATCGAAGATAGAGCAGGTGTTAATGCAGCTCGAACAAGGATTCGTTTCATCCATCTTTGCATACGCATAAGCTAAAGGCGAGTCTTGCTGGCTCCTGGGCTTGCACGGTAGACTTCGAATACCGTATTGTCTTCGAATTCATGAAGGATTTGGAGACTGGAGAAGAGCTAATATTTCTTGAGGCTGTTGGCACTCACGACGATGTTTATTGACCATCCTTGGTGTCTCTATAGACTGGCCCCGGTTCAGCAAAGAATGCTGCCATACTGGCAGTTTACGAGGAAAATTGCACTGCTGCATGACACATTTTAGGCTTCACCTCGACTTTGGGAGCTTAGCCAGCTATAGAAGACGGAGTGCATGCCAGAACAGCGCAACTCCATTGTAACAAAATACTTTCGACGAATCTTGGCCGGTCGCTGCCTTGAGCGACGCCCGTGCCCCGATGCCCGCAGGCCGACTCGCGGAAAGTACTGAAAAAATATTGAAAGCGATCAAAGAATATTTGGCAGTTAATAGGTAATCACATTCGCAGTTACTGATTATGCTGTTCCCATCATTCTCGCCAAAGCCCGCCCCCTCCATGCAAGATATCCCCCACGCTAGCTCATCATCGTGGTGGGCAGCGTCCCTAGGGGTTGAGCATGGCCTGCATCTGCTCTTGACACGAAAAGGCACCTCATTTTTCAATGCTGTAGCGAGACTGGCATCCATCGATAGGGCCACCAATCCTGGGATCACATCGGAATAAACCCTTCATCGGCCGCAATCTTTTGGCCTTTTTTTCCTTGCACAAATTCTATGAACGCCATTGATCCATTATTTGGCTCGCCAAATGTGTAGAAATATAGAGGACGACAAAGCTCATACAGGCCCAATTTTATATTATCGTAGCTCGGAATAATTCCATCTAATGCTATGGCCTGAACACCGCCACCTAAATAGTTGAATCCCAAGTAGCCGATTGCCTTATCACTTCCCGATATCGCGGTCTTGACCTCGGCTCCTCCACTAGCTACAGTGTCCACACCTAGAGTCTCAGCTTCTTTGTTCCCAATTATCTCTTCATTGAATAAATCCTTGGTTCCGGAGCCTTCTTCCCGAGAGATTACATAGATATCCTCATCTGGACCGCCAACTTCTTTCCAGTTGGTAATATTCCCAAGATAGATCTTGCGAATCTGCTCCTTAGTTAGCCCCAATATCCCGGCCTTATAAATCTTATCGCTTACAGCAAAACTGATACCGTCCAGGCCGACTTTGTACTCATGGAAGCTATTACCATATCTTTTTAATTCAGCATCTGTCAGGCCTCGAGAAGCCATAGCAATGTCACACTTGCGTTCCGCAATGTTAGTAATTCCAGCGCCTGTACCCCCTGCCGTCACTGTCACCACGTAATCATGCTGCAGGACATTGAATACCTCCGCCTCGGCTTCCGCCAATGGCATAACGGTTGAGGATCCGGAAATTGTAACATCTTTAGCCGATACTTGGAAGAACATAACGGATAAAGCAATTAGAACGATCAGCAAGATCGTTATTATTTTTTTAATAAACCCCACCATATTAGAGGAGAATAGGCAAAATATGTAAAGCTTATCATCAGGTCGATTTTTTGTATTAGAAATGCATAATATTAAATTAAATCATTTAAGACCTGAAAAAGATTGCTAGGACCTAAATTCAACTAATTGGATTTTATCCATGCCATAGCGTTACTCATATCTATCAAAGAAACCAAAATTGATAAAGATGCGATCCTTGCACTCCGACCTAGGGGGATGGTGCTCCAAGCACAGGGGAATGCTGATCATATCCCTGACTGCTTTGCTCATGGTCATTTATTTTCTCATTCCATTCCTGGATGGTGTCATACTTGGAACGGTTTTTGCTTATGTGGCCAGGCCAATCAGGGACAAATTCGGACATAGAAGGCGCGTGGGTTCCTTTCTGGCTACAATCTCCATAATTATCCCTATATTCCTTGTCCTGGGCTTAGGAATGCTCGAAGTAGCCAACCAAATCATTGCTTTGGCACACAATCAAGAGGCTTTGAGAATCGCCCTTGGAACGACTCTGCAAAAAATGTCTTCGGACCTCCCTTTGACTTTGAAAGATGCTTTGATCAGCGGGCTTGAAAATGCAGCAGCCTTAATCGCACCAATTGCTGCATCGATTCCAGTTTTTCAAATAGGAAGAACAGTATCTTTAGGAATAATCAACTTCATCATCTCCATTCCCGTCTGTTATTTTGTGCTGGTGGATGGAGAGAATTTTGTTGCCTCAATAATCGGCCTTCTTCCCGCGAACGAAATGGAAGAGTATAAGAAGTATTTAGTGCATATCGACCGAACACTTAGCGGAATATTCGTTGGTACAATTTATACATCTATAATCGGTAGTATCATAGCGGCGTTCATATTCTATGCGTTTGATCTCCCGAGGCCTTTTGCTTTATCAAGTATCGTCTTTGTTGCCGGTATGGTGCCATTTCTCACTTCTTGGGTAGTGATCGTCCCTGCCACAATATATAAGTATATAATATCTGGAACCGCAGATGCAATGGCCTTTTTAGGCTTAGCTTCCGCTCTGATCTATCTACCATCAGAACTGCTCATTAGACCTTACCTTGTATCTACTAAATCCTCTTTGCATCCATTGCTTGTAATGCTCTCCTTTCTGGGTGGTGCTCTCGTAGCAGGCATTGGCGGATTCTTCTTAGCTCCGGCAATAATGGGTATGATTGTAGGAATTTATCAAGTGAGAAGTGAGGAAATGGAACACAATAGGAATGCAAAAGGATTGACTAGCGAAAACTAAAATAATGAGCAAAAGAAAATATTAATGAAATTCTACATTGAAACGTACGGATGCACCTCTAATTTCGGGAACTCAGAGGAGGCAATAGATGCACTTAGGTTGATAGGCCATATACAATCGCCTCTTGATGAAGCTGATCTCGTTATAGTAAATACTTGTGCAGTAACCCAAAAGACCGAACGCAGGATTTTAAGCAGGCTACGACATCTTGAAGGAGAACGTTTGGTTATCGCAGGATGTCTCAGTGCAGCACTGCCCGAATCGGTGAATGAGATTCGCTGTCGGGAAAGATTAGGCCTGCTGAATAGATCATCTGCAAAAATATTCGCGAATCGGCTATGCGATTTATTTAAGCCAGTCTCCTCAAATTCCTTAAATTGCACTTTAAACGTATCAAATCTTGATCGAAATCATCTTTGCGGCATCGTCAATATCTCAGAAGGATGTAATGGCCACTGCAGCTACTGCATAGTCCGAAAGGCAAGAGGTAAGCTGGTAAGCCGCAGTCCTGAAGAAATTCTTCTTTTGGTGCAGAATCTAGTAAATTCTGGCATCGTGGAGATACAGCTTGCAGCCCAGGATACTGGAGCTTATGGCAAGGACATAGGAACGACATTGCCAGAGTTGCTGGAAAATGTGACAAAAGTCCCTGGAGAATTTATGGTCCGATTGGGCATGATGAATCCGGATAGCCTTTTGGCAATCAAAGAGGAACTTATTGATGCATTGAGAAGCCCAAAGATTTACAGATTTCTGCATATTCCGTGCCAGTCGGGCTCGAATGAAATCCTGAAGGGCATGGGCAGAAGATATTGCGTAGATGATTTTCTCGAGGTTGTGGAAGCCTTTAGATCAGCCTATCCGGAAATCACTATAGTGACTGACGTTATTGTGGGCTTTCCAGAAGAAACCGAAGAGAACTTCTTGGAAACAATGATGTTAATTAGGCGTCTTCAACCAGACAAAGTCAATGTCACTCGGTTCTCTCGTCGCCCGGGCACAACTGCTGCCGATCTATACGATATGCCGGACCGCATTAAGAAAGAGAGATCAAGAAGGGTGACTCGTCTTTGGCTGGAGATAGCCGCCCACAAGAATCGTCGTTTTGTGGGAAAAAAGTTGCATGCTATTGTTACTGAGCGAGGAAAGGGGAATACCATGAAAGCCAGGTCTGCGAATTATTTAGGGATCGTTCTTTCTGGCGCGACTCATCTTGGATGTCAGTGTAATATAAGCATAGTAGGATCAAATCCATTTTATCTTATTGGTCATCTATGAAAAAAATTTGGGAAAATCCATTTTAATCAAAAGACTTTCAAGGACCAAATTTTTGTTAAATATCGTCCCGAATTTGAATTCATTGATCCAGCTAGAGATTATTGATTTTAAATCCATTGAGACGCTAATAAAAAGCTAAAACAGCAAATTTTAAATTATAACATAGGTATTTTTTATTGTAACTTAAAGAAATACGTTAATTAATAATTTAAATCATTAATGAATACAAATACTATCCTTATTTTCTAAACTCAATAATTGCCAAGATGATTTCGTTTTACGGCTAAAATATCAATTTGATATAATGGAACATATCTACATACTAAGGGCAAGTTAGGAAAAAACCGCCTCATAATCTCATAAAGGATATTAGCATATTTAATAATATTCATTATTAATAGTTAAGGGCATGTGCCGCGATAACTTTATTAATGAAAGATTACGATAATGGTCAATCATCACAGTGTTTCCCTGACCGCTCTGAGCCTAATGCAGAGCGATCTCGATGGAGTGGAATTAAAGGTTAGGTGGAGGGAGTTTTTAGCAGGGAAAAGTTCTTCCTCGCCCTTTTTCAAGAGTCTGGAAACACGTGGCGACCAAATAAAGGAGGTTAAAAATGGCTGAGCAAAAAGCAACTGCAAAAACATCAGTTCTATATGAAGAGACCAGAGTATTCGAGCCGCCCAAAGATCTTGTTGAGAACTCCAACGTCATGAAGTATATGAAAGAAAAGGGGTTCAAAACAGAGAGGGAGTTGCGCTTGTGGTGTTCTGCAAATTATATTCAATTCTGGGGTGAGATGGCCAAGACCTATGCAGATTGGTTTGAGCCCTGGTCCTCGACCCTGGAATGGATACCACCCTATGCCAAGTGGTTCGTGGGCGGCAAATGCAACGTGGCCTACAACTCTGTAGACAGACACGCCAAGGGCGCGAAAAAAGATAAAGTAGCCTACATCTTCGTCCCTGAGCCCGTTGATCAGCCCACCCAAAAGATCACCTATGGAGAGCTCTACAAAGAGGTTAACAAGTTCGCCAACGGTCTCAAGAGCCTGGGCGTGCAGAAGGGAGATAGAGTCATGTTGTACATGCCCATGATCCCCCAACTGCCCATAGCCATGCTCGCCATCGCCAAGATCGGAGCCATTCACTGCATTGTGTTCTCCGGATTTTCTTCGGGCGGCCTTAACAGCAGAATCATGGATGCTGAGGCCAAAGCGGTTATAACCACCGATGGTTTATACCGGCGCGGCAAGCCCATTCCTCTCAAGCCTAATGTGGACGAAGCCACAGCCAATACCCCAACGGTGAAAAATGTAATAGTGGTCAAGAGGACAGGACTTGAAGTGCCCATGAAGCAGGGCAGAGACATTTACTGGCATGATCTGGTGGCAGGAAAGTCCGAAGAATGCGAGTGCGAGAAGATGGACTCTGAGGATCGGCTTTTCATCCTTTACACCTCAGGAACTACCGGCAAGCCCAAGGGTATCGAGCATGTCCACGGCGGATACCAGGTTGGACCGGCTCAGACTTTGCATTGGGTCTTCGATATCAAGGACTCTGATGTCTGGTGGTGCACAGCCGATATCGGATGGATCACAGGTCACTCCTACATAGTTTATGGACCTCTCTGCCTCGGTGCAACAAGCATGATGTATGAGGGCGCTCCTGACTTCCCGGACTTTGGTCGGTTTTTCAAGATCATCCAGGACAACAAGGTCTCCGTCTTCTACACCGCACCAACAGCTATCAGGATGTTCATGAAGGCCGGCGAGAAATGGGCCAAGGATTATGATATCTCCAGCATAAGGCTGCTGGGAAGTGTGGGCGAGCCCATTAACCCCGAGGCCTGGATGTGGTATAGAGAGCACTTCGGTGCCGGCAAATGCCAGATCATGGATACCTGGTGGCAAACTGAGACTGGCACCTTCCTGGTGTCCCCTCTGCCCATCACACCGCTCAAGCCCGGCTCTGCGACCTTCCCGCTGCCAGGGTTCAACATCGATATCCTGGACGAGGATGCCAACCCCGTGCCAGCCGGCTCCGGCGGCAATATAGTGAGCAATACGCCATGGCCATCCATGCTCAGGGCCTTCTACAAAGACACTGTTAGGTACCAGAAGGAGTATTGGTCCACCTACTGGGAGATCAGGCCCGGCACATATCTGGCAGGTGATAAGGCCACCAAGGACAAGGATGGATACTTCACCATCCAGGGCAGAATCGATGATGTGCTGAAGGTTGCCGGACACAGAATCTCCAATGCTGAGGTCGAGTCAGCTTTCGTCTCTCATCCAAAGGTTGGCGAGGCTGCTGTCATCGGCAAGCCCGATCAAGTCAAGGGTGAGGTCATCGTGGCCTTCGTTTCCCTCAGAGGGGGAATCGAGGGGAGCGATGAGCTGAAGAAGGAACTGGTTAAGCATGTGAGATCGGCCCTGGGACCGTTAGCCAGTCCAGAGGCGATTTACTTCGTCAAGGACGTGCCCAAGACGAGGAGTGGCAAGATCATGCGCCGCGTCATCAAGGCCAAAGCAATGGGCCAACCCACGGGTGACGTCTCCGCCCTTGCAAACCCAGATGCAGTCGATGCCATTCCGCTCATCACGTGAGCGGGCCTTCCATCTTTTTTTATTTATTTGAGCCAATAGTTCCCTTGAGATATGTCTATCAATTTTACCTACATTTCCTATATCAGTTTGGGGAAATGATTGTCGTATTGATCTAAAATAGAAAGTATCTCAACATCCTACACCATAATTTTGTGACTTGTTCCATGGTGATCTAGCAAACATGCGGCATAGATTCTTCATACCATTCCAGCTTTAAATTCTTCAAATAAGCAGAAAAAAGTTTAGAATTTTGATCTTTCATATCATAATTAATGATAATAGTTTATCATTGAAAAAATTCACCTCGACAACTTTATAAATGAAAAACCAGGATAATTATTGACCGCTACAGTGTCCCAGAGCCTCTTGCTCGCGAGGCTTATCGATCTTGGATGATAAAGGAAAGATCGTGACATAAGCAATCAAGGGCATGCGGATTACAATGTTTGGGGAGAATTTAGAGAGACTGGAGACATGTGGGGATTAAGAAAGGAGGTTACAAAATTGGCTGAGCAAAAAGCAACAACGTCTGTTCTATATGAGGAGACAAGAGTATTCGAGCCGTCCAAGGAGCTCGTTGAGAATTCCAATGTCATGGCCTGGATGAAGAAAAAGGGATTCAAAAACGAACGCGAGATGCGCGCCTGGACCGGCCAAAATTTCATCCAATTCTGGGATGAAATGGCAAAGACCTATGCCGACTGGATGGAGCCCTACGCTCAGACCCTAAACTGGGTGCCACCATATGCCAAGTGGTTCGTAGGCGGCAAGATTAATGTGGCCTACAACGCAGTGGACAGGCATGCAGCTGGCGCTAAAAAGGATAAGGTAGCCTACATATTCGTCCCCGAGCCCGTTGATCAACCCACCCAGAAGATTACATATGCAGATCTGGCTAAAAGGGTAAACAAACTCGCCAATGGTCTCAAGAGCCTGGGTGTAACAAAGGGTGACAGGGTAAGCATTTATATGCCCATGATCCCCGAGACTCCTATCGCCATGCTCGCCTGCGCTAAGATCGGTGCCATTCACAGCGTGGTCTTCTCCGGATTCTCCTCCGGCGGCCTGAACAGCAGAGTTCTCGATGCCGAGTCCAAGGTAGTAATTACCACAGATGGCTTCTTCAGACGCGGAAAGCCATTGCCCCTCAAGCCCAATGTGGATGAGGCGACTGCCAACGCCCCAAGCGTCAAGAACGTTGTAGTCGTGAAGAGGGCGGGCATCGAAGTACCCATGAAAGCCGGCAAAGATGTCTGGTATCACGAGCTTGTAGACAAGCAGTCTGATGTCTGCGAATCGAGAAGATGGATTCTGAAGACAGGCTCTTCATCCTGTACACTTCAGGCACAACTGGCAAGCCCAAGGGTATTGAGCATGTTCATGGCGGCTACTGCGTAACTCCTGCTCAGACCCTTTCCTGGGTATTCGACATCAAGGACACCGATGTCTGGTGGTGCACAGCCGATGTGGGATGGATCACCGGCCACAGCTACGTGGTCTATGGACCGCTTTGCCTCGGTGCCACAAGCATGATCTATGAAGGTTCCCCTGACTATCCTGACTTCAGCAGGTGGTTCAAGATCATCAGTGAAAACAAGGTATCGGTACTCTACACCGCGCCAACCGCCGTAAGGATGTTCATGAAGGCCGGAGATCAGTGGCCTAAGACATACGACATCTCCTGCTTGAGGCTACTGGGATCAGTGGGTGAGCCCATTAATCCTGAGGCTTGGATCTGGTACAGAAACAACTTCGGTGCAGGCAAGTTGCAGATCATGGATACCTGGTGGCAAACTGAAACCGGATGCTTCCTGGTTTCGCCTCTGCCCATCACGCCCTTGAAGCCCGGCTCCCCAACCTTCCCGCTGCCTGGGTTCAATGTGGACATCCTGGACGAGGACGCCAACCCAGTGCCGCCAGGCTCTGGTGGTAACATTGTCAGCAACACACCCTGGCCGTCCATGCTTCGTGCCTTCTACAAGGACACAGTTAGGTATCAGAAGGAATACTGGGATATGTACTGGCAGATCAGGCCCGGCACATACCTGGCTGGCGACAAGGCCACCAAGGATAAGGACGGATACTTCACCATCCAGGGCAGAATCGACGATGTGCTGAAGGTAGCCGGACACAGAATCTCCAATGCCGAGGTCGAGTCCGCGCTGGTATCTCATCCAAAGGTCGCCGAGGCGGCTGTCATCGGCAAGCCCGACGAGGTCAAGGGTGAGGTAATCGTAGCTTTCGTCATCCTCAAGACGGGCGTTGAAGCCACCGCAGATCTCGGGCCAATTCTGGCCAAGCACGTCAGGACCGTTCTTGGTCCCGTCGCATACCCAGAGGTTGTCTACTTCGTTAACGATGTGCCAAAGACCCGATCCGGCAAGATCATGCGCCGTGTCATCAAGGCCAAGGCCCTCGGAAATCCAGTGGGCGACATATCCGCTCTGGCAAATCCAGAATCTGTCGACGCCATACCGCTCATCAAGTGAGCGGAAATATCTTTTTTTATTTTTATTTCTACCTTATACCATGTAACAACCCCATTATTGCGATGTTTATTGCTCATATTCTCTAATTTTATCAATCATTAAAATCTATGAAGAAAACGTATTGATATTGACAACTCCTAGAACAATTTTGCCGCAAAAATGATTTAATGTGAAAAATCATCATAATGAAAGATCATCATGATTTTTATCGCGATAACTTTATAAATGATCAAGTAGGTTTTGAGTCGGATGTTTCCCAAAACCTTCCGCGCTTTATCGGTGGTGGTCAGGGCACGGCGAAAGATGGTACAAACAATTGATTCTACACAAATAGGCCCGGACACTTCAGAAAGGGAAACACTTGATCTTAAGGAGGTATGAAATTGGCTGACACAGCAAAAACGGCTTCTCTGCAGGAAGAGACCAGGATTTTCAACACACCGCAGAAGATAATTGAGCATTCCAATGCATATCAGTGGATGAAGAAGAAGGGCTTCAAGACTGAGACAGAGATGCGCAAGTGGTGCTCGGATAATTACGTTGAGTTCTGGGATGAGATGGCTAAGACTTATGCTGATTGGTCTAAGCCCTATACCAAGGTACTCGATGACTCCGCCAAGCCTTACTACAAGTGGTTCACCGGCGGCAAGATCAACGTAGTCTACAACGCAGTGGACAGGCATGCCAAGGGCGCCAAGAAGGACAAGGTTGCCTACCACTTCATCGGCGAGCCCGTCGGCGATAACAGGGATATCACCTACGGCGAGCTCTACACAGAGGTCAACAAGATGGCCAATGCGCTCAAGAGCGTTGGCGTCGTAAAGGGAGACAGAGTTGTCGCATACCTCCCCATGATCCCCGAGCTGCCCATCACCATGCTCGCATGCGCCAAGATCGGAGCCATTCACACCATAGTCTTCTCCGGATTCTCCTCCGGTGGCCTGAACAGCAGGGTCAACGATGCTGAGGCCAAGGTTGTCGTCACAGCCGATGGATTCTTCAGGCGCGGCAAGCCCCTGCCACTCAAGCCCAACGTAGATGAAGCCATGAAGACTGCACCATCTGTCAAGAAGGTAGTAGTCGTCAAGAGAACAGGCGTTTCCGTCCCCATGCAAGAAGGACGCGATGTCTATTACGATGATTTCGTAAAGGGCCAGTCCGCCGAGTGCGAGACCGTTATGCTCGACCCAGAGGACAGGCTATTCATTCTGTACACCTCCGGCACAACCGGCAAGCCCAAGGGTATTGAGCACGTCCACGGCGGCTACGCTGTCGCTCCGGCTCAGACCGCTGCCTGGGTACTGGATATCCATGATGATGATGTCTTCTGGTGCACCGCAGACTGCGGCTGGATCACCGGTCACAGCTACGTAGTATACGGCCCGCTCTGCCTGGGCGCCACCAGCATACTGTACGAGGGATCTCCGGACTTCCCGGATCTTGGCCGCTGGTGGTCCATAATTGAGAAGTACGGCGTATCCATTCTATACACCGCACCCACAGCCATCAGGATGTTCATGAAGACCGGCGAGGCCTTTGTGAAGAAGTACAACCTGTCCACAGTCAGGATCCTGGCCTCAGTCGGTGAGCCATTGAACCCAGAAGCCTACATGTGGTACCGCAAGAACATCGGCGCCGACCAGGCACCAATCATAGACACCTGGTGGCAGACTGAGACCGGATGCCACGTCATTGCCCCTCTGGTCATGACACCCGAGAAGCCCGGCTCCGTATGCTTCCCACTGCCCGGATTCAACACCGATATCTTCGACGAGGATGCCAACTCCGTGCCACTGGGCTACGGCGGCAACATCGTTCAGAAGACCCCATGGCCATCCATGCTCCGTGCCTTCTTCAGAGATGACGTCAGGTACCAGAAAGAGTACTGGGACATGTACTGGCAGGTCAAGCCCGGCACATACCTGGCTGGCGACAAGGCCACCCGAGACAAGGATGGCTACTGGTGGATCCAGGGCCGCATTGACGATGTGCTGAAGGTAGCCGGACACAGAATCTCCAACGCTGAGGTCGAGTCCGCCGCAGTTTCTCACCCCAAGGTCGCAGAGGCAGCCGTTGTCGGCCAGCCCGATGAGGTCAAGGGCGAGAAGATCGTCGCATTCGTCATACTCAGGGATGGCGTTGCTGAGTCTCCCGAGCTCGCGAAAGAGATCTCCATCCACGTCCGCAAGGTACTGGGCCCAGTCGCTTACCCCGACAAGGTCTACTTCGTCAAGGATGTTCCAAAGACCAGGTCCGGCAAGATCATGCGCCGTGTCATCAAGGCCAAGGCTCTTGGAAAGGAGACCGGAGACCTGTCTGCTCTGGCCAATCCAGAGTCCGTAGAGAATATCCCACGCATTGACCTGTAAAGTGGGATATAATCTTCTCTTTTTTTAGTCCGTCCTTTTCTGCTAATATTTCTTTAAGACGTTTTTCCATGCAAAAACTATTTCGTGGGGTATGCCAATAGCCAGCCACGGCTAAAGGAGTGATGTATGGCTAACGGAAGGCATAGCGCTAATTCAAAGAAAAATGAAGCGACCCTGGGTTTAGAAGCCACGCTCTGGTCGTGCAGCCGATAAGCTACGAAATAACATGGATGCAGCAGAGTACAAGCACGTCGTCCTCGGCCTCATTTTTCTCAAGTACATATCCGATGCCTTCCAAGAAAGACATGATCAATTGCTTAAAGAAATAGAGCAAGGAGCAGATCCAGAGGACCCGGATGAGTATCTATCGGAAAACGTCTTCTGGGTGCCCAAAGAGGCCCGCTGGTCCTTCTTGAAAGCCAACGCCAGGCAGCCAAAGATAGGAAAAGCTGTAGACGATGCCATGGTTGCCATCGAGAGTGACAACAAATCACTAAGAGGCGTCCTGCCCAAGGACTATGCCCGCCCTGCTCTGGATACTCAATGCATTGGCGATTTAATCGATCTCATCAGCGGAATTGAGATGATAGACAAAAAGGACCGATCAAAGGATGTTCTAGGCGATGTCTATCAGTATTTCCTTGCCCAGTTTGCATCTTCCGAAGGAAGGAAAGGCGGCCAGTTCTATACACCTCAATGCGTGGTTCAGATTTTAGTTGAGATGCTAGCGCCCTACAAAGGCCGTGTCTTTGATCCCTGTTGCGGCTCTGGAGGCATGTTCGTTCAGAGCAAAAAATTCGTGAAGGCTCATGAAGGACGCAGGGATGATATCAGCGTTTACGGGCAAGAGTCCAATCCCACGACCTGGAAGCTGGCCAAGATGAACCTGGCCATCCGGGGCATCGATGGCAATTTAGGCCCGGAGCACGCCGACAGCTTCCACCGGGATCTGCACAAGGATCTGAAGGCGGACTACATCCTGGCCAATCCGCCCTTCAACAGCAGTGACTGGGGCGGAGAGCGCCTGCGAGAGGACGTGCGCTGGAAGTTCGGCATGCCGCCGGCGGGCAATGCCAACTTCGCCTGGGTGCAGCATTTCATTTACCATTTAGCCCCTTCGGGCATCGCAGGCTTCGTCCTGGCCAACGGCTCCATGTCCTCCAATCAGTCCGGCGAGGGCGAGATCCGCCGGGCTATCATTGAGGCCGATCTGGTAGACTGCATGGTGGCTCTGCCCGGCCAGCTCTTCTACTCTACGCAGATTCCGGCCTGCCTGTGGTTCATAGCCCGTGACAGGAAGAATGGAAGATTCAGGGACCGGCGAGGCCAGACGCTCTTTATCGACGCCCGGAAGATGGGAGTTTTGACCGACAGGGTGCACCGGGACCTGACGCCAGAGGAGATCGCAAGGATTGCTGGCGTCTATCATGCCTGGCGGGGCGATGCAGGCGCAGGCCAGTACGAGGATGTGCCTGGCTTTTGCAAGAGCGCAACGCTCGAGGAGATCAGGAAGAACGGCTACGTGCTCACGCCTGGTCGCTACGTCGGTGCCGAGGCTGTAGAGGAGGACGGCGAGCCATTTGAAGAGAAGATGCAAAAGCTGACCGCGAAGCTAGTCGAGCAGTTCCAGGAATCGGCGCGGCTGGAGGCGGAGATTCGGGCCAATCTGAAGGGGCTGGGATATGAGGTCTGACGTATGATTTCACTCTATGATTGGTTCAACAATCCTGGAAATGCAGCCTTCGCTGCATGTTTTATATCTTTGATCTCGGTTTTCGTTGCCGTTGCCGCAATGTATACAAGCTGGAAAACCCAGAAAAGGCAAGTAGAAATAGAGGAGATAAGAGAAAAAGATAGGCAAAAAGAGATGCATAAAGCCGATCTTGTCGCTCTATTGATTGACGACAATGGCAGAGACCTATTAGTCATAGATAACAAAGGACCTGCTGAAGCCCGTGAGATAGTAATACTTCTCAATGGCAAACCACTATCTGAATATCAAGGTTTTGTGAGAAACCAACCAGAGATTCGAGCGGTGGGACCATATTCATCTTTTCACTACCTCATGGCGCTTACTATGGGCATGGACCTTTCCTTCGAGATTACTATTACTTGGGTTGATGATTCCAAAGAGGTTGGACGATATTTGACAACCTTGACATACTAGAGATGGCAGAAATGAATGAGAAGGAACAACATCGAGCTTCATGCAAGAATTGGATATCTACTACCATCGGTGAACAGGTTACCCTTCAGCGTGGATTTGACATTACAGTAAAAGAGCAAAGGCCAGGCAAAATTCCAGTTATTTCATCTGGTGGAATATCCAGCTACCATGACACCGCAACCGTCGATGGACCAGGTGTGGTCATTGGCAGAAAGGGTACGCTAGGAACCGTCTTCTATCTTGAAAACGATTTCTGGCCTCACGATACAACTTTGTGGGTTAAGGATTTTCATGGCAACGATCCGAAATTTGTGTTTTATTTTTTTAAAAACCTTGATGTATCCCGTCTAAATGTCGGTTCCGCAAATCCAACTTTGAATAGAAATCATGTCCATCCAATAAACACGCTTTGGCCACCCCTTATCGAGCAGCGCACCGTCGCCCGCATCCTCGGCTCCCTGGATGACAAGATCGAGGCCAATCGCCGCATGAACGAGACCCTGGAGGCCATGGCTCGCGCCATCTTCAAGTCTTGGTTCGTTGACTTCGATCCCGTGCGCGCGTTGGCGGAAGGGCGGGCACCCGCAGGCATGGACGCTGAGACGGCGGCGCTGTTTCCGGATGGATTTGAGGAAATAGAGGGACGAGTGGTGCCGAGTGGATGGATGGTAGGGAGTTTTGATGAGACTATCGAAGTGATTGGTGGAGGAACTCCGAAAACCTCTGTGGCGGAATATTGGAACGGGGACATCCCATGGTTTTCGGTAGTCGATGCCCCAGTGAATAGCGATGTCTTTGTAATCGATACCGAGAAGAAGATCACCAAGCACGGGCTTGAAGAATCATCCACGAAATTATTATCAATAGGTACTTCAATTATTACGGCCAGAGGACCGTCGGGAAGTGCGCCCTCGTAGGCATTCCCATGGCCATGAATCAATCTTGTTACGGGATTCACGGGAAAGATGGGCAAGGGAATTACTTTATCTATTTTGCACTTAGGAACCTAGTATCTGAGTTACAGCAAAGCACTCATGGTTCAGTATTCGATACGATTACAAGAGATACTTTCGGGTCAGTTCGAAGTATCATTGTGCCTGCTGAATTGACCCAAGTATTTGATAGAAAAGTATCTTCGCTGATGGGAAAAATTATGGCGAATCTGCGAGAATTGCACAATCTTGCAGCCATACGCGATGTTCTGTTGCCTAAAATCATATCTGGGGAAAAACCCTTGGGAGAAATACCTGAATGAGTAATCTCCAACCGTGGGCTATTGGACCTTTTGAGCTGATATTGCATGCGGAAGAGCACCTACGGAAGGGAGATGACTTCGACCGACGCATTGCTTTAATCAGCTTTGACAATTCTATTGAGGTATCCATATCTACCTACTTGTCCTTGCATCCAATTCAACGGGGAAATAAAACCTATAGAAGAGAGGATGTGGAAAAATGGCTTAACAACTACCATACAAAACTAGATTTCTTTGGTGAGGAGCTAAGCAGTCGCAAATTGATTTGGGGTGTAGAGAGAAGCCACATTATTTTTGCGCATAACAATCGAGATGAGCAATACCATGGGGGCAGCAAAGGAACGCCCGAAAAACATGTGCTGTCAATAGTAAGAGAAGCTGCTCTTTGGATCTTTTCTGTATTATATGACGTCTCAGATGTAGAACAAATTCTCAAGAGTGCGATTGAAGCGAGGCTTCCGCGTGCTCCCCGTCAGCCGGATATTTCCTTTGACAGGGTCATTGATAATTCTTTTGGCATGGTGGAGGTTGCCGGGCAAATCTACCACACAAGCGAAGTGCTTTTCGAAGTGGACGAAATAGCTTACCGAGAAATGGGCACAAGGTTATGTATGGAATCTGACACTGGAAAGAAAACCAAACCGGAAAAATACAATGAGTAACGATTTCTTTGAATCAGTGGTTGAAGAAGCTGCACTCTCCTGGCTTGAAGATTTGGACTATAAAATCTTGCCCGGACCTGATACCACATCAGTAGAGACTTTCGCTGAAAGAGAAAGCTATCATGAAATCATTCTGAAGCAAAGACTTCAAGACTCGCTTGTCCTACTGAACCCGTCAATCCCATCCGACACCTTGGAAGAAGCCCTCCGCAAACTCACCCGCCCCGAGTCGCCATCCCTCACCGCCAACAACCGCGCCTTTCACCGCATGCTCGTGGAAGGCGTGCAGGTGGAATACCGCCGCAAAGACGGCTCCATCGCCGGCGATCGCGTCCGCCTGGTCGATTTCGAGCACCCGGAGAACAATGACTTTCTGGCTGTCAACCAGTTCACCGTAGCCGAGGGCCAGCATAGTCGCCGAGCCGACATAGTAGTATTCGTAAACGGCCTACCCCTGGCCGTGATCGAGCTGAAGAATCCTGCCGATGAGGATGCCACCATCTGGTCAGCCTTCAACCAGCTCCAGACCTACAAGCAGCAGATACCGTCCCTCTTCACCTTCAACGAGGCGCTGGTGATCTCCGACGGCCTAGAGGCCCGCCTGGGCACTCTGACCGCTGACAAAGAGCGCTTTTCCCCCTGGCGAACGGTTGAGGGCGAGGAGACAGCCCCGGCGTCGATATCGCAGCTGGAGGTGCTTGATCCGCGGAGTCTTCGAGAAGCGCCGCTTTCTGGACCTGCTCCGCTACTTCATCGTCTTCGAGGACAAGGACGGCCAGATCATCAAGAAGATGGCCGGCTACCACCAGTTCCACGCCGTCCAAAAAGCCCTGCAGGCCACGCTGAAAGCCTCCGGCCCTGCGGGGGACAGGCGCTGCGGTGTGGTCTGGCACACCCAGGGCTCGGGAAAGAGCCTCACCATGGCATTCTACGCTGGGCGAGTGATCCTGGAACCGGCCATGGAGAACCCGACCATCATAGTCATAACTGACCGAAACGACCTGGACGATCAGCTCTTCGGAACCTTTGCCGAGTGCAGCGAACTGCTGCGCCAAAAACCGGTCCAGGCCGCAAGCCGAGAGGACCTGCAAAGGCTGCTGCAGGTGGCCTCGGGCGGCGTCATCTTCACAACAGTTCAAAAGTTCTTCCCCGCAAAAGGAAGCGACAAATATCCTCCTCTTTCCGATCGCAGAAATATAGTTGTAATCGCTGACGAGGCCCACAGAAGCCAGTACGACTTCATCGACGGCTTCGCCCGCCACATGCGAGACGCCCTGCCCAATGCTTCCTTCATTGGATTCACTGGGACGCCTTTGGAGCTTACCGACAAGAACACCAGAGCTGTCTTTGGCGATTACATCAAACCCATCTACGATATCAGGCAGGCAGTTGAGGATGGAGCCACTGTTCCCATTTACTACGAAAGCCGCCTGGCCAAACTTGGGCTTAATGAAGATGTGCTTCCCCACCTGGACTCAGAGTTTGAGGAGGTGACTGAGGGCGAGGAGCAGGAGTCAAAGGAGACGCTAAAAACCAAATGGGCTGCCCTGAGGGAGATCTTTGGCACTGAGAAATGCATCAATCTCATATCCAGCGATATTGTGGAACACTTCGAGCGACGCCTGGAGGCTCTGCAGGGCAAGGCCATGATCGTCTGCATGAGCCGCGAGATTTGTGTGGGGATGTACAATGCCATCACAACGATCCACCCGGAATGGCACAATTCAGATGATGACAAGGGTGCGATCAAGATCGTCATGACCGGCTCGGCCTCAGATCCTCTTGAATGGCAGGCTCATATCCGCAACAAACAGCGTCGGGAGGAGATAGCCAAGCGCTTCAAAGATCCGGATGATCCTCTCAAGATCGTCATCGTCAGGGACATGTGGCTGACCGGATTCGATGCTCCTTGCCTTCACACCATGTATGTGATTAAGCCCATGCAGAGTCATGGGCTGATGCAGGCCATTGCCAGGGTAAACCGCGTCTTTAAAGACAAGCCCGGTGGGCTGATTGTGGATTACATCGGCCTGACCTCTTATCTCAAGAGCGCTCTGGCCAACTATACACAGAGCGGCGGCACCGGCAAGACTGCCATAAACCAAGAAGATGCAGTGGCTGTGATGATGGAGAAATACGAAATCTGCTGCAGTCTCTTTCACGGCTTTGATTGGTCTCTCTGGACGAAAGGGACTGCTGCCCAAAAGCTCTCCCTTCTTCCACAAGCTCAAGAGCATATCCTAAGACAGGAGGACGGAAAAGCCAGGCTCATAAAGGCTGTCACTGATCTATCCAAGGCCTTCGCCCTAGCAGTTCCCCATGAATCATCTCTTGAGATTCGGGACGATGTCGGTTTCTTCCAGGCCGTCCGCTCCGCTCTTGCTAAGTCCGATGTCGAAGGACGGAAATCAGCCGATGAACTCAATTTGGCAATTCGCCAACTAGTAACCAAGGCTGTCACACCCGACGGCGTAGTGGATATCTTTGCCATGGCAGGCTTAAAAAAGCCGAACATCTCGATCCTCTCGGAAGAATTCCTGGCAGAAGTTCGAGGAATGCCCCAGAAGAACCTTGCTTTAGAGATGCTTAGAAAGCTCCTGAATGATGAGATAAAAACTCGTTCCAAGAAGAATTTAGTCCAATCAAGATCCTTTGCCGAGATGCTTCAAAAATCAGTTAAATCTTATCAGACCAAATCCATTGAGACCGTTACAGTAATTGAAGAACTGATCGATCTTGCCAGAGAAATGCGCCAGGCCGCCAAGCGTGGAGAAGAACTTGGCCTCTCAGAAGATGAGCTGGCCTTCTACGATGCCCTGGAAGTAAATGATAGTGCAGTAAAAGTCTTGGGCGATGAGACACTGAGGCAGATTGCCAGAGAGCTGGTTGAAGCAGTCCGGAAGAATGTGACTATCGACTGGACTGTGAAAGAATCAGCCAGAGCAAAATTGCGGGTCATTGTTCGCCGTCTTCTCCGCAAGCATGGTTATCCGCCAGATAAACAAGAAAAGGCTACCCAAACCGTCCTGGAACAAGCAGAGCTACTATGTGGAGATATGGATGGACTAGCTCTGTCGCCCCACAGTTGACCAAGACTTGAATCTTTTTGTACAGTCCAATGTACAGAAATTAGATCCCGCTTTGAAAACAAAAATCCTTTTGATAAACACCTCCTCCAATCTAATTATAAAGAAATATTAAGTATAAACGGATCCAAAATCATAACTATCATCATAAATAGATTGCAATGGATTTATATCAGTCGAATATAAGACGAATTAATCGTTTAAAAGGCATATCTATATTCAATGTAATTTGATACAACCAAATAAGATATAATTTAGATAAATATGCCCTTTAAAGTCTAAAGAACGCTAGGCGAATTAAAATGACTGAAGATAAATCGAATAAATCTGTTCAAGCTCCAGAACCGAGCCTGTATTATCCGCCAAGAGATCTTGTCGAGAACTCAAATGTCATGCAATGGATGAACCAAAAGGGTTTCAAGACGGAGAAAGAGCTGCGCGCTTGGACCAGTAAGAACTACGAGCAGTTCTGGGATGAGATGGCCAAAACCTACGCGTATTGGTTTGAACCCTACAAGCAAACCCTGCAATGGAAGGCGCCCTTCGCTAAATGGTTCATGGGGGGCAAGATCAATGTGGCCTACAACGCCGTAGAGAGACATGCCCAATCCTGGCGGCGAAATAAGCTCGCATACATCTTTGTAGGAGAGCCGGTGGGCGATGTGCGCAAGATCACCTACTTCGAACTTAATCGGGAAGTAAACAGATTTGCTAACGCATTAAAAAATGCGGGCATCAAGAAGGGCGACCGGGTGGGCATGTACCTTCCTATGATCCCAGAGCTTCCCATCGCCATGCTGGCCTGCGCAAAGATTGGTGCCATACACGTAGTAGTTTTTTCTGGATTTTCCGCAGGAGCTGTGCGTGATCGCCTAGAGGACAGCGAGCCAAAGTTGCTAGTAACTTGCGATGGATCATACCGACGCGGCAAGCCACTGGCCACCAAGCCTCAGGCTGATGAGGCAATCGAGGGCCTAAAGTGCATCCAAAAGGTAGTAGTTGTAAAGAGAAACGGCCAGGAGACCAAGATGAAAGAAGGCCGTGATGTCTGGTGGAATGATTTCGTTAGCGGGCAATCGAACTCTTGTGAAGCATTGCCTATGGATTCTTCAGATCCGCTATTCATCCTTTACACCGCTGGTGCAGCCGGCAAGCCACGAGGCATAGTTCATACCCATGGAGGCATGAGCGTTGGCCCGGCTTTCACAACGTCCTGGGTCTTCGATATCAAAGATACAGATGTCTACTGGTGTACAGCCGATATCGGATGGATCACAGGACATAGCTACATCGCCTACGGGCCGCTGTGCCTGGGTGCGACGAGCATCATGTACGAGGGCTCGCCAGACTATCCAGACTTCGGCCGGTGGTTCAAGATCATAGAGGACTACGGAGTATCTGTGATTTACACAGCACCCACAGCGATCAGGATGTTCATGAACGAGGGACCTTCATGGCCGCAAAAGTATGATTTGAGCACAGTTCGGCTCATGGGCTCAGTAGGCGAGGCCATGAACCCCGATGCATTTGTCTGGTGGAGAAAATACGTGGGCGGCGGTTTCGCTCCCATCATGGATACTTGGTTCCAGAGCGAGACCGGCTCTCAAGTTATAGCTCCCCTGCCCATAACGCCGCTCAAGCCTGGATCGCCTTCGTTTCCATTGCCAGGATATAATGTTGAAGTTGTGGATGACAATGGAAAACTTGTTGCTCCTGACCAGGTTGGAAATATCATCATAACTGAACCCTGGCCATCTATGCTAAGAGAGATCTACCACGATCCCGCCCAGTATATCGAGACCTACTGGTCGGCTTTTCCAGGCAAATACTTTTCAGGAGATAAGGCCCGAGTGGACCAGGATGGATACATATGGGCGCTAGGACGTGGAGATGACGTTCTTAAGGTAGCAGGACACAGAATATCCAATGCAGAGGTTGAGGCATCGGCTGAGAAGCACCCTGCAGTCGCTGCCGCAGCGGTCATCGGGAAGCCAGATAAGGTGAAAGGCGAGAACATAGTAGTGTTCGTCGTCCTGAAGCCCAACGTCAATGGAGATGCTAATCTGCAAAAAGACATCAAGAACTTCATTCGCAAGACCCTGGGGCCAATCGCCATACCCTCGGATGTCATCTTCGTTCTGGACATCCCCAAGAACAAGGCCGGAAAGCCGATGCGCCCCCTGATAAAGGCCAAAGCACTCGGTCAGCCGCTGGGAGACACGTCAGCTGTTGCTAACTCCACGGCACTCGATCAGATCCCGCTCGTGGTCAAAAAGTAGACCGGGATCTTATTTTCTTTTTTTGGCGCCAAAAGTTAATCTCATATGACATTTCCGGAAGCGTCATTGCAATAAAGAGCAACAATAGGAGCAAGACACAATTTACAGCGAACGCTCTTCCCCTCAAATTATTATGCCTCCTATTTTTTTTCGATCGATTTTGCCTTGGGAGAGGATAAAGCACATCCACAAAAAGAATCTTATGACGATGCTCTACTTGCGGTCTTCTTAAATGCGGGACAGAAAAACAACCGACAGGAGATGGCCGATCCATTCAAGGCAATCGTGATATATCCGCAACGCCAATTCCCAACTTATGCGTATTGGAATAGTAGTCTCTGATCCCACGGACTGGACTGCCCAGAGCCTGCTGGCCTCTTTTGTCAGAAAAGGTGCTGATGCATACTTCCTGAACTTCTCAGAGCTTGTCTCCAACATCGGGCAGGATCTCACACTTGAATGCAGTGGCATCGATCTTCTGCACCTTGATGCCCTGGTGGTCCGAGACCTAAACAGAGTGGGCTCCGTCGATGTATCCTTCCGCTTTGAGTGCCTGCAAGCCCTGGTAGAGAGAGGCATTCCTGTCATCAATCCGCCCCAGGCCATAGCCAGAGCTGCAAACAAGTTCGCCACCTCACGAGCACTGCAAGAGGTGCTGTTACCAAGTCCCAGGACTGCGGTTACCACAAGTCTGATCGAGGCTCAAAAGATCCTACAGTATCTCGGAAAAGCCGTCTCCAAGCCCCTCTTCGGCTATAAGGGCAAAGACATTGTTCTTTTGGAAAGTGGCAACGAGTCTGACCTGGTTCTGCTGAGAAGAATCATTGAAGACCAAGGACTAGTTTACCTTCAGGAGTTCATAGCTCTAGAATATCCGCGCGACATCCGGGCTTTTGTCGTAGATGACACTGTTATAGGTGCCATCTTTCGCCTTGCTCCAACAGGCCCGTGGATCAGCAACCTGGCCCGCGGAGGCAAAGCTATTCCATGTCCAATCACACCTGAGTTAGAGGGGCTTGCAGTGAAGGCCAGCCAGGCTGTGGGAGCAATCTACTGTGGTGTAGATCTCCTTGAAACAACAGAAGGTCTGAAGGTTATAGAGGTCAATGGCACACCCTCAGGAAAGGGTATCTATGAAGCTCTGGGGTTGAATGTGACAAACGCCATAGCAGACTATGTGATAAGAACTTCATAATTCTAATTTCTTTTAAAGAGAATCAATATTGTTATCTACGAGGCCGATAATACTGGGACTCATGTTTACGATACTCACCGGTGCACAGTTTGGTGACGAAGGCAAAGGCAAGGTAATAGATCTGCTGGCCGAAAATTATGATATCGTTGTTCGTTTCCAGGGGGGAGACAACGCAGGTCATACCGTAGTCGTAAGCGGCAAGAAGTACAAACTTCACCTCGTGCCTAGCGGAGCTATCTTTGGTCGCAGGCTTCTAATTGGTCCTGGTGTAGTGCTGAATCCTCGCGTTCTTTGGAATGAGATTCAGACTCTTGAGTCTGAAGGCATTAAGCTCGATTTGGGTATTGATGCCAAAACAAGTATCATAATGCCCTACCATATCGAGCTGGACAGCCTACGAGAAAAGGCCAGATCTGTAAAGATAGGCACAACCAACCGCGGAATAGGTTTTGCCTACGTCGACAAAACGGCTCGCGAGGAAGTGCAAATGGGAGACATCGCAGACCCTGCGCTACTCGAAGCAAAATTGAGCGAGATAGGACCATCTAAGGAAAAGGCCATAGCAGATATGGGCGGCGATCCAACCGTTGTAAATTATGCGCCCTATATCGATGAGTATCTGGAAATAGGAAAGCGCCTGAAAGACAGAGTTACAGATGTATCAAGAGAGATCAATATTGCCCTGCTCGAAGATAAAAGCGTCCTGGCTGAAGGTGCCCAAGGAGCATTCTTGGATGTCATTCACGGCACGCAAAAATTTGTGACTTCAAGCTTTACCACTGCCGGAAGTGCTTGTGCAAGCCTGGGCGTCGGCCCGGTTATGGTGGACAACGTCGTAGGTGTGATAAAAGCCTACATCACTCGCGTTGGAGAGGGCCCCATGCCTACAGAGCTGAAAAACGATCTTGGCGTTAATATGCGAGAAAAGGGCCAAGAATATGGCACGACGACAGGTAGGCCAAGAAGATGCGGCTGGTTCGACTCTTTATTGGGACTAAAGTCGGTTTATCTAAACGGCTATACTGAACTCGCTCTAACCAAACTTGATGTTCTGACCGGCATAAATCCCATCAAGATTTGCGTTGGCTATAAGCTTGATGGCGAAACTATTGGCTATCCGCCAGAAAGCACAAAAGAACTCGCTCGTTGCCTTCCTATTTATGAGGATATGCCTGGCTGGAACGAGGATATCACTCTGACCAAGGAATATGAAGATCTGCCTGAAAATGCCCAAGCCTATGTGACCAGAATTGAAGATTTGCTTGGTGTCGAGATCTCAGCAGTCTCAGTTGGCGCAGGAAGAGAACAGACTATCTTCCGAGAGAAGATAGAAGACTAGATAAATTTCTGGCAAAAGAACCGGTATCGTGAGCCACACCGCGGCTCATGCCCGTTTTTCTTATTATTTTTATTGGTAGCTTTTTCGCGGGAGGTTTTTCATTTCCCGTGAGAAACATTCAAAAATCAAGAATGGAGGGTCTATCCCCCATATCCTTCAATTTTTTTCACTTCATATCCTGCTTTGGCAATTATCTCAATCATGGTTTGCAGTCTCACCTTATCAGTTCTCGCGGAAGACCAATCAATCTTGGATTGCCTTGATTTCGTCACTCCATCTTTTTGATACGTTTCCTGGTTCATCAAGAGATGATACAAGATGCAGAGTATCTTTCTAGCCAGAGCCACAACAGCCACGTTATGTCCTTTTCTTGCGTTGATCCTTAGAAAGAATCTTCTAAGCTTTGATCCCCTCTTTTTGAGTGCAGCTTGAGCGACTTGAACCAACATCCAGCGGATATGCTTTGAACCTTGCTTTGTGATGCTTCCCGTAATGAGCTTATCTGCCGACTGATTGGCAATCAAAAATTTTTGTGGATATCAACTCCGCAAACTTTATTCCTTTGCTTTCCTTTGCTCTATCATACTATTACCTGGCCTGATATGGGCAGATGCCAATAAACCCTCGTAGGGACATTTTCCCATACGCGTCCTAAGACGCATCCGTGTGTGCGAACGGTTAGATGGCTAGTTTTAAAAACAAAGATCATAGTCCCAAAAATAAAACCGCCTTCTCTGCCCATATAAACCATATTAAGGCGGGATCTGGCAATCAGGGTTTCTCATGCTACGTGTATGAGTCACGGAATCATAGAGGTTTTAAAACGAATACCTGCAGCTCGACGCTAGGTGTGATGTCGACTTTCAGCTGATCGATTCCAATATCGATTCCAATCATCATGATAAGAAAACATTAATTAGAGGCAATGCCAAGGTTATGAGATACAATTTGTAAGGGCTCAAGGTGCCTCACCTTGGATAAATTTCATCAGTAAAATAGTGGTGTTCGAATGACGATAAATGAAAAAGAGATCAAGAGAACGGTAAAGGAGGGTTATGCCCGCATCGCAAAGCGAGCTACATCCTATTATTCCTCTCGAAGCTGTTATGGTTGTGCAGACGTTTCTGAAGAGGTATGCAAGAGGATGGGATATACAGACGAGGAGATTCAGGCTGCTCCACCCGAATCAAATCTTGGACTTGGTTGTGGCAATCCTGTAGCTCTAGCTTCCCCAATTGAAGGAGAGATAGTTCTGGATATGGGCTCAGGAGCTGGTTTTGATTGCTTTTTGGCCTCAACCAAAGTTGGGCCTATGGGAAAGGTCATTGGAGTGGATATAACATCCGAGATGGTCGATAAAGCTCGAGCTAATGCCATCAAAAGCGGATATTTGAATATCGACTTTCGACAGGGGGACTTGGAGAACATGCCCGTGGCAGATAACTATGTAGATGTGGTTATTTCCAACTGCGTCATAAATCTCGTCCCTAATAAGAAATTGGTCTTCAGGGAAGCATTTCGGGTTCTCAAGCCTGGCGGCAGACTGGCCGTATCGGATGTGGTATTGCACAAAGAGCTGCCAGAGTTCGTGAAGAAATCCAATGAGGCTTATATCGGCTGTCTCGCTGGGGCTATCATGAAGGAAAGGTACTTGGCGATAATAAAAGAAGTAGGCTTTCGAGATGTTGAGATAGTGGCCGAGTCCATTTTTCCTGTTGAATCGCTAATCTCTGAAACATCCGGCTCGGCCATCAATAAAATGCCAAAGATATCCCCCGAGCAAGAAAGAGAAGTAGCGGATTCGGTTTTAAGCATAAAGGTAAAAGCCATCAAGCCGAATTAATATCAATAAGGGTCGTATCCCCTCACTAATCTTCTTTATTATATTGTATAACGACAGTGCCAGCAAGGAATAATTTATATGGTTTGCTGTCTCCTTAAATTGTGAAGCATTATGGTTCTAGACAACTTAGGCGGATCGCTGCGCAATGCTTTGAAAAAGATAGCGTCAGCGAATAAGATCGACAAGGTTCTGGTAGATGATGCCGTCCGAGAGATTCAGCGTGCACTTCTGCAGGCAGACGTAAATGTAAAGCTCGTGATGCAGCTCTCCAATACTATCAAAGAGAGAGGGCTAAATGAGAAGCCTGCTCAGGGAATGAATCCTAGAGAGCATGTTATCAATATAGTCTATCAGGAGCTGATAAACCTGGTAGGTCGCGGGGCGGATATACAGCTAAAAAAACAGAACATAATGCTCGTGGGTCTGCAGGGTTCAGGAAAGACTACGACGGCGGCAAAGCTTGCTACATTCTTTCAGAGAAAGGGTCTACGCACTGCAGTCATATGTGCCGATACTTTTCGCGCCGGAGCATTTGACCAGCTCAAAGCTCTATGCGAGAAGCAGGGAATATTTTTTTACGGCGAAAGAGGGAATCTAGATGCAGCTGGCGTTGCAAAAGCGGGCCTGGAAGCCACCAAGAAATATGACATACGAATAGTGGATACCGCAGGCAGGCATGCTCTGGAGGGAGATCTTATCCAGGAGATGAAGGACATTCACGCCGTTGTGAATGCCGAACAAAAGCTCCTGGTGATGGACGCCGCTTTGGGACAGCAGGCTAGCGAGCAAGCGCGCGCTTTCAACGAGGCAGTGAAGATAACTGGTGTCATAATCACAAAGCTTGATGGTACGGCCAAAGGTGGCGGAGCACTCAGTGCTGTAGCAGAGACAAAGACTTCAGTAGCTTTTATAGGAGTTGGAGAAACTCCTGCCGATTTGGAAAAATTCGAGGCTGATCGCTTCATTTCCCGTATGCTTGGTATGGGTGATATTAAGACACTTATAGAAAGAGCCCAGGAGGCACAGACCGATCAGAATGTGGACGTCGAATCCCTCATGAGGGGAAAGTTCACCTTAAAGGATATGTACCAGCAAATGGAGGCCATGAACAAACTGGGACCGCTAAAACAAATCATGCAGATGCTGCCCATGGGAGGTCTTGGCATAGAGTTATCTGACAAAGAATATCAGATGACCAAGGATCGCCTTGAAAAGTATCGAGTGATAATGGACTCGATGACTCAAGTGGAGCTAGAAGAACCCAAGGTCATAACCTCATCTCGAATCAAGCGAATATCTCGTGGCAGCGGTGCTTCTCCTGATCTTGTACGAGAGCTTCTTAAATCCCATCAGGCTATGCAAAAGACAATCAAAGGCATGAGGGGCGGCATGGGAAAAATGAATATGAAACGTATGATGAAGCGGTTTAGCCCAACCACGAAAACGTGAGATGCCAGCCTCAGGATCGGAGGCAGTGGTATAGGATTTTTGAATTCCAAATCTATGGAATCGATGTTTTAAGCCAATAGGCTTCTAGTCTTCTTATCGCCTTGTAGGGAACACTTCGAATTCTATTGGAATATATTCCAAAAAACTCTGGATCAGATCAATAGTTTAATCCTCGTTCCAAAAAATTATTTATCCCAATTTCTCCATTTCCTCTAAGGGTTGGCAACATGCAGCTTACTGAACATATCCATGCCTTGAAGATACCGTTTCAAGTGAGAACTCCTTTGGGTACGACGGTTCCGCGTTTTGTTTATGCATATCTTATCTATGGCAAGAAGATATATGTTATCGATAGCGGTGTAGCCTCATCAGAGAACGTCATTTTAGACTACTTGAAAAAAACTGGTCGAAAATATAGTGAGATCTCGTCTCTCATACTCACCCACTCCCATCCCGATCATATTGGAGCAGCCAGGGCAATAAAAGAAATATCGGGCTGCGTTGTTGCATCCCATCCCGCTGAAATCGCTTGGATAGAGGATGTGAATCTGCAAGCAAAAGAGCGGCCTGTTCCAGGATTTGAAACTCTGGTAGGCGGATCGGTTCAGGTAGATCGCATACTAGAAGACGGGGATATTATAGATCTATGCGACGGAATGAGTATGCATGTGATTCATACTCCAGGCCACTCCACCGGGTCCATCTCCCTTTGGTTCCCTACGGAAGGCGCACTCTTTTCTGCGGATGCGATTCCAATTATCGGCGACATGCCCATTTACCAAGATATTCTAGCATCAGCCAATTCAATTCGGAGGCTTAAATCAATTAATGGAGTCAAATTACTGCTTTCGGCATGGGATGACCCTCGCGAGGGAAGCGAGGTCGCAAGGATTATGCAGGATGGACTGGAATACCTGCAACGCATCCATAGCGAGGTCCTCAAAGTTGAGGCTCGGGATCTGGGGCTTGATTCTATGGAACTATGTAGTAGAGTACTAAAAGAGATGGGCCTCTCCGAGACCATTGGCATATCCCTTGTAGCAAGTTCTTTTCAATCGAGCCTGAAGGTGAAGGATCTGAAGATCCTCTTAAGTGATTCTATCGCGGAGGGGGCAGAAAATGTTGCAGACTATAGAGATGAAGATCAAATAGTTTGGCTAAAGGATCGCGAGGACCTGGCGATGATGGGCTACGTGCGGGAGAAGTTCCAGTATTGCAATATCCGGACAGGTCCCGTGAAGTCTCCAGAAGGTGAGATTCTTATCGGTTATTCCGTTCTGAAAAAGACCGCAAAGAAAGTTGACAATAAAGGCTATTGCAGAAGGATCTTTACATTGCGGCCTGAGGATAGGTATTATGCTCCTTTTGGGGTGTTTCAAAAGAATGAGCCGCCAGAAGCTGTGGATCCATTATCTGTCCGGGAAGGATTGTCCGGCAGAAGGCGTTGATAAAGAATCAGAGATCCTAACCGGGAAGAATGTAGCTCTCCCGGACCATTAGTATGATCAACATTTCTATCTCCATAAAGAGGCAAAATAGCCTCTTGCTCCTTGCGTCCTCTTCGATTTATATGTGATTTCTTTGTAGATCCCGAGCCCATTGGTCGTGCACGATCCGCTGATGCTCTGCAGGTTGCGCAGCATGTAAACATCCTTGGCAATGACCACCAGCTCTCGGCCAGTTCTCCGGTCAATCTACTGGAAAGACTTCCATCGCTTCGAAGTTTCTGCGAGAAGTCCGCTATGACTAGTCGGAGACGGACTCCACCCCATCCCGGTAAGCCATCGCATACAGATCGCTTTGAAGTCTTCTTCTCTTCCGGTGCGCCGACCAAACCTTTGGATATTTCAAAGGCCAAAGCGCATCCCTGTAAACTGCTAGCGAGGTAATAATTTCTGCATGTGCTCAGCATTCAACCGCAAACTACAAATATCTATAACGATTATATAGTTAGTTTGCCGTTTCATGCGTAAGGGTGGCGGGCGTATCGTGGGCTTAACATGTTCCGATAATACTCTGTTTGGCAAGGAAGATTTAGCGGCTTGCCTCAATCGCGGGGCAGCTTGCGGTCTATTAAATATCAGACCGCTTTCCTATGTTCCAGGAGATGCATGCTGTCGTGGCACTGCATTCGGGCTTTCGGAGCCTGTGAGACTGAAATTTCGGCAGAATAAAAAAGTTGCGCGCTGTAACTGGCGCAGTAATCTTCCGAGAAGTCTCGCGTTAATGCACGATCGGGGCATGAAGCGGCATAAAACAGAAAAGGCCAAAGGCGAGCACGAAACCCAAATGTGAACGGGTTTCCTTTGAGAAAAGGACGCTGTGCGAGAATCCAGCGAGAATGCCGCCTTTTATGGTCTTTATAAAATCGAGCTTTTGGCGGGTCAGGCCTGCACTTAAATGCCAGGTTCCTTCTCATAAGGGTCGCTGTGGATTTTCGGCGCTGGTTCCGCCTGAGACTTGCTTCTTGTTTTTTTGGTTTCTCCTTTAGTTAAGATTTTTTCTTAGATTTTCGCCAATCGAAAGTCTTTAATACCGGCAATTGACGTATAACGTGTTGGCAAAAGTCGATTGTGTGTTTAAGACTTTTGCCCCCTCCTTATACATTAATCATATCTTGACTTGGACAAACCTTATTACCTCCGCTGTCGTTTTCAACTATAAGAACGCCAGCCAAGGAGAGAGGCATAGGTTAGAGTGACGTGGCTTGAAGGCTGGCCAGGCTTGCAGCTCCTTTTTTCGCTTATAACGATGTGGAATATGTGCCGATTTTGTTTTATTTTAAGATATTATAAAAAGTAGATTTAGAGAGATTAGAGAAAAATTGGTTGAATTGTCAAGTTCGCAACTAATTTTTACATATTAGCACAGTTTTGGCCTACGGCATTCTGCACAAGTTGCAGCAAAAGCATGGATAAGGTCCTTCTCTGTGCTAAAATCGTAAAATGATTATCTATTCTTTCTCATTGTGGCAGCAATGATGCTTATTTTTAACGAACCACAAGAGAGCTAACAAACCAATCACGAATAGCTTTATTTTTATTATCTTTTTGATAAGTCCTAACATTGTCTATTCCACCCTAAATCTATATAGGGTCCTAAACTATAAAACTGTGACCTTTGGCGCTTAGGCGAAAGTCAGCTTGTTTTCACCCGGGTCACAATTTCGAAAAAAACACTTTGTCCATATCAAACAATTTATCCCATAAAGATGTGAAAAGACATTCAACACTATCCAAAGTTCTTTCCTCTGCTCTCTCACCTCACACCACACCTTTCAGTCGTCTTGTGGATTGCTACAGGCTTATCCTCTCTTCGACCATGCCCAAGACTCTACACCACCAGGATAATCTTCCCGTCTGGCCAGTTCCAGAAAGGACCAAAAAGAAAGAGATTTAGAGCCCAAGTTTGGCTCAGGATCGCTCAAGCGGACACTGCAAGATCCCCTTCGTCCTCACCATCATTATTATCACCAATGTTGTTTTCTAATCCCATGCAGTTGCATCTGCCGTTATCCCATTGGCATCCCGGATTGCTTTGGCATTGTGCTACGGGATTTGGTGCAGGGTTGAAAGGCCCGGGCTCTGGTTCGGGATTCGGATTGGGGACAGGTCCCGGCATGGGTTCAGGTTCTAGCCCTCGGCAATAACACTGATCGTTGACCCAATCGCAGGACGGATTAGCCTCGCATTTTTCCCTTTCCGGATCTATATATCCGGTACACAGACACTGTCCATTGTTCCAATGGCAAAGGGAATTTTTCTCGCAATCCTCCTTGGGATCTGGGTCAGGGGTTGGCGGATTGGATTTGATGTAATTGCCAACCGGATAAATATCGATCAGGATTGCATTGCTGTAAGCGTTATTCGTGGCAAACAACAGACTGCGGTGCCTGCCTAGCGTATCGGCATAGTACCAGATGTAATAATAACCGGCCTGCACAAACCCCAGGTCATTTGCTAAAACAAAGCCGCTGGGATAGACCTCGTACATGGTGACTGGTGATGCCTGCGGCACATAGATCAGTTCTCTCTGCGTCCATCCGCCTATGGGCATAGTGGCATATAGCGTCCAGCTAACCGCTCTCTCTATCCACAGCCCGGGATTGTTGCTTGGAAACGTCGCAATAAAGTCATTCCAGGCCAAGTAGTCTCCATTGTAGTACATGTACCTGGGGGGACTCTCTGAGGACTGCCGAAGGCAAAAGCCTCTTCAGATCCATAGTAGGAGGAACCTGATTGGTATAGGCAGCGATTTCCGTTCCAGCATCTTCTGAAGTCGCCAGCGGC
>CAVWPP010000035.1:0-66745 GCA_963756915.1 Methanotrichaceae archaeon | reverse complement strand
AGGTGATTGTAAAAGATCTGCCCCTTTATAAATGGGTTTGGTCGTATGGCTATCATGGATTTGCACCAGTTAGTAAGCTTGTGTCGCAGTGAAACTGATGCGTTTCAATATCTATTCCAAAAGAAAAAAGAACTGATAGGAAATTCCTGTCCCCATTGCGGGGGCCAGGAATTTTATTTCATGAGTTCTGGGAGACTTCGATGCAGTACCTGCAAGATGGACTATAATCCGTTTGTTAATACCAGCTTCTGCCGACTAAGGATATCCAGCGTTTCCTGGTTGCTTCTCATTAAGTTGTTTGAGCTTGAAATGAGCGCGCGGAAAGCTAGTATTCAATTAGGACTTAGCTATCCGACGACGTTGAAAGGATTCGATATCCTGCGTGGCGTTATCCTTCGAGAACTATCGCGATCTGATGAAGTATTGCGAGGCGAGATAGAAGCGGACGAGTCCTATTTTGGAGGGAAACGAAAAGGGAAACGAGGCAGAGGAGCTGGCGGAAAAACGATTGTATTTGGAATTTTGGAAAGAGGCGGTAGGGTTTCGGTCAAGATCGTGAAAGACGTATCTTCTGAAACATTAATCCAGGAAACGGTAACAAAAGTGAGGCGCGGAAGCATTGTTTATACCGATAAATGGAAGGGTTACGACTCGTTGATGTTCTGTGGGTATAGGCACTTAAATATCGATCATGGCTGTAAATTCAAGCAAGGAAAAGTATGTATCAACGGAGTAGAAGGATTCTGGAGTTTTGCCAAGGAAAGATTGATCAAACATCATGGCATTTCCAAAAATAAATTCCTGTTGTATATCAAAGAGATGGAGTGGAGATATAACAATAGGGAGTACAACCAGTTTGAATTATTAGTAAAATATATGTTAGGGGCAGATAATTGATAATCACCAAATATTATACTGAAATATATTTTCGGTTTCCATGTGCAATAGAGCAATTAGGTGGTACTTTCCTCTCCATTAGCGATAGAAGCAAGGATGGAACATTTTTTTTTGGCAGCGTACCGTATTTGCTGTAACTTAGTAGTAATATAACAAGATACTATAATTAGCCCTATATCCCTAGTTGTTGTCGAGTCAAAAGTGAGACAGAGCCAGGAATAATCCAGAACTAATAGAAGATTATCTTATCGATCGAAGTGAAACTGCGGCGGGGTGCGCCGCCGTCGTTTGACTTCAAAAATCATTTAACTTTTCCCCTTCATCGCTTCCACAAACGCCAGGAACGGCGGCGATGGCCTGCCCGGCCGCGACTTCATCTCTGGGTGGAATTGCGATCCGAAGAAGAAGGGATGCTCCGGTATCTCGCATATCTCCATCAGATCCCCGTTCGTGCCTGAGAATATCATACCTTTATCTTGAATCTGCATGATGTAAGCTGGATTAACCTCGTAGCGGTGCCGGTGCCTCTCCACGATCTCCGTCTTGCCGTAGATCTTGTGAGCTAAACTACCCTCGTTGAGGTGCGCAGGGTAGTCGCCCAAACGCATGGTTGCTCCCATGTGCCTGATCTTCTCCTGCTCTGGCAGAAGGGCAATCACCGGGTGAGGCGTGGCTCCAAACTCCGAGCTGCTCGCTCCCACCAGGCCGCAAACGTTGCGTGCGAACTCGATTACAGCAAGCTGCATGCCAAAACATATTCCCAAATATGGAACCTTCATCTCTCGGGCGTACTGCACGGCCTTGATCTTTCCTTCCGTGCCTCTTGATCCGAATCCCCCAGGCACCAAAATGCCGTCCATACCCCGCAAAATCGGATCAGGCGAACCGTGCTCCAGCTCCTCTGCATCCACCCAAACGATTTGTGGCATGACGCCTGCCTCAATTCCCGCATGCTTCAGAGATTCACGAATGGATAGATACGCATCTTCCATGGGGTCGGCACACTGCGAGCCGACGGTGTATTTGCCAACGATGGCCACTTTGACCTCGCCATTTGCGGCCTCCATTTTTCGCACAAACTCATCCCAGTCGTGCCTCTCTTCCAGAGGAAAGAGCCGCATGGCCTTCATCAGATACTTGGAAAGACCTTCTGCCTCCATCTGCAGAGGCACTCGATAAATATCGTCGGCATTGTGGGCGCTGATCACAGCATCTTTAGGTACATCACAAAATTGTGCAATCTTGGTCTTGGTCTCGTCCAGCAAGGGCTTATCGCATCTCACTACAATCATGTCCGGCTGCAGTCCCAGTTCCCGCATCACTTTGACGCTGTGCTGGGTGGGCTTGGTCTTTTGCTCTCCATCCATGGTCGATGGAGCCAGCGTAACATGCACGAAAAAGATGTTCCCGGACTCCTCGTACTTGAGCTGGCGCATCGCTTCCAGGAACGGCATGGACTCGATATCTCCAACAGTGCCACCCACCTCAACAAGGCAAATCTCGCATCCCCCATCCCTCGACTCCTGTCGAATGCGCCTCTTGATTTCCTCTGTGATGTGCGGTATGATCTGCACGGTCTTGCCCAGATACTCGCCCCGCCTCTCTTTTTCGATTACGGTGCTGTAAACCTTGCCAGTAGTGATGTTGTGCTCACGGGTCAATTCAACATCTAGGAAGCGCTCGTAGTTCCCCAGGTCTAGATCGACCTCACCCCCATCTTTGAGGACAAAAACCTCACCATGCTGAAATGGACTCATGAGGCCTGCATCAATGTTGATGTAGGGATCTATTTTTATGGCCGTAACTTTATAGCCCCTGTTCATGAGCAACCTGCCGATAGATGCCGCAGTTATGCCTTTCCCAAGGCCGCTCATTACTCCGCCTGTGACCACGATGTATCTCATATTCAAGCCTTCAGGAGCGTAGCCGCTCCGTATATGATAAGGGTAACGATCAGAATTGAAGACGCTAGAGCTCCCGGAAACTCCGGAATGGTTCCCGTAATAAACGTAATAACTAAAACGAAAATAAGTGCCATGAAAATGACGCCGGGAATGATCTGCAGAGAACTTATCCCTCCAAAATTGTCTATGAGGCTCTCCTGGCGATCCTCATAGCCGTCTCCCTCATCAGTTGCTCCGAAGTTCGTTTCAGACGAGACGGGATTCTCCACTACAACGTGGCGAAAATCTTGATAGTCCGTTTGTTTTCCTGATGCTCTTGGTCCCGTTGCGCTTTCTTCGATTTTGTTTTCAATCTGCTCTTCGAATCGGTCTTCGATTTGATATTTCACATGTTCTTCGAATCGCCTATCTTTTGGCTCGATCAGGGGCTCCTCAGTATTACGGGGTCTGGTGGCAGATTTGTACCTTTGAAGATCTCTATCGCGGGAGAACGCGATGCGTTTGACCTCCTTTTCTTCCTCCGGCTCTAAATCCCGCACCGGTTCTATTTTATCAAAATCGTCCTCGTCCTTATCCTCGTCCTCGGAGTCTTCTTCTATTCTATCTTTATTTCCTTTACTGGCAACGATTTCATCTTCATCATCCGTACCGTCATCATCATCCTCGTTCAGGTCGGAATCATCATCGCCTTTATAATCCGAATCGTCCTTCAAATCCTCATCCCCCTGAACTCCTGGATCTTCCAGATCGATACCCGGATCTTCTGAATCGCGTAAAAGGTATATGGGAACCCGGCTCACGCCTTTGCTGCCGGTCAAAATAATCTCGCCATCCAGTCGCTTCTTACGATCAGGCATCCTGGCCATTATGGGTATTGTTTCTTCCATAACCACGTAATGATCCGGCTTCTTCAGACGCACTGCCCTGAAAACTGGATCGCTGGCCTCCAGGGACACATTGGAAGGATCCCCGTGGTTAACTACCTTTAAATTAAAAATAGTCTCCTCGCCAGGAAGCAGGCGTAGAACTATGGGTCTTGCTGCCTCACTTCCATTGTTGATGTGAACAACATAATCCAATCACTAACCCCCGGCTAACAGATAAATCATGATATTGTATAAATATTTCGCATGTAACTCTTGTTGAGATTCCTCCTTGGCAAAATGCTTTTCTTGGCTAATCTCTCAGGTCAGGTGGCAACATATTAGGTATTCCTTCTTCGATCGGGTAGCATTCCTTGCATTTCTGGCAGCACAGCTTGCCTGTTATTATCTCTTTTTCATTCTCTTCAAATACTTCTAGTGTAAGGTCTCCTTTGCATAGTGGGCAGGCTAATATATCGAGAAGATCGCGTTTCATATATCCTAACATGTATTCTTAAGAAGTATAAACCTTTGGCCTTAAACTTCGTGCCATAAGAATGCGAAATTTAAAAAAACGCGACCCTTATAACTAAACTTCAAAATCATCAACCTATTAGCTTAACTGCATTTTGCCAGAGCAAGGCATCCCTCTCTTCTTCGGAAAGCCCTAGATCCGTTATTATCTTTGCAGCCCTACCTGGTTCCTCCCAAGGATAATCGCTGCCAAAGACAATTCTATCCGGGCCGATTTCTCTTATCATCTCTGCCATGTCTTGTCTATTCATATAGAAGGAAACGTAGGCGGTATCAAAGTAAACGTTCCTATTTGCGGGTAAAAGATATCTTCTAACATCGTCCCACATGCCTAGACCGCCCAAATGGGCCAGAACCAGAATTAGATCTGGATAAGACTCGATGGCATTAGCAAAGCGTTTTGGTGTTCCAAATACCTCTTGCCTATCCAGAGGATCTCGGCCGGCATGAGTCAGCAGAATCATCTTTCGAGCAATTAATGCTTCGTAGAACCTCTCGCAGCAGGGATCATCAGGAAATACCTCTTGCAGCAATGGCATCATTTTTACTCCCCGAACGCCTCTTGAGACCAGCCGGTCCAATTCTTCCTCTAGATTCTTCATAAAGGGATGGACAGCACCGAATGGAACCAGGCCCTCTCCTGAGACCGATAAAATCCAATCGTTGAGGGCGGATGCGTCACTTTTGCCTTTAGCAAGAGGCAAAATCACGGATCTAGCAATATCCGAGTCTTTCATAAACCGGCGGAGATCCTGGGGTGACCCTGTTCCTGGTACTTCTACATTTAGCTTCTTTTTTGCGGCGGGCAGAATCTTGGCCGCAACATTTTCTGGATATATGTGAGTATGGAAATCAACGATCAAGATTAATTACCTCGATGAATGTTGGTAATACTATGGATACGGCATTATATTATTCCCATCTCAGATAGTCTCTCTGGTAGATAGGTCTTAGTTACATAGTCCAGACCTTTTCCGGCAAAAGCCTGTTGTTCCGCCTTTTTCTTGAGATCTATCTGAAGCCTGATTTGCTTTTCCCAATAAGGCGTGTTGAACCTCGGATCCGTAAGCTCGCTACGCAGCGCCTGCATATCTTGATCGGTGAGTTTGTCCGTAGAGAGATTGTAATCCACTATGTCACTTGGCTGGACGCCTAAAAAACGAGCTGCTGGCGTGACCAGATGCTCGGATAAGTGGGCGCTTTTTATAGCTCCATAAGCGATGCTGGCAAAGATGCGGTAGGACCATGGATCACCATCTGTAAAGACAACAACAGGAATATTCAATTCCATATTGAGCCTTTTTATGATACGACGCGTAGATCTGGCAGGCTGACCTTTGATATGCACTAAAATAGCGTTGTACTCTTCATCAAATCCATTTTCAATCAGCCTGGCATACATTCCACCTGTCTCAATGGCTATTACCATCTTAGCATCATGTTTGAGGAATTGAATGTTATCCACATTGAATGGTATCTGGTAGCCAGCCTCGCCCACATCTTCTTGGCAATGCATTTCGCGCTCTCCGCGTCTCGTTTGTTCGCGCAGGCGCAGCGGGCCAAAAATGGCCGCTCCATCCTCTTCTGGCCGGACATGAAAGTCCTCCCTATGCAGGTTTGTTACAATTTCCAGGTCCTCGATCAACCTGTCACTTTCCGCCTGCTCATGGAACTTGGCCAAATCCCAATTCTCAGAGATATAGTAGATCTCTCTTAATGTAGATCCACGATTATTTTTGAGGTGTTCTTTGATAAGCAATTCTGTAAGGTGAACCGTCTTGAGCAGAGTCTTGGCTCCGCGGACTGTCTTGACACTGCGCAAAGTCTCTTGATCACCGTAGACCCATACATCGTCCTTGGTACTGAACTCGATATTGCCTTTTGTTCGAGAAGGAAGAGTGATATGGGGCACAATGCCCTGCTGGAACTGATTATAAAGCGTATCGGCAAGGCCAACCAGGTTATTCTGAGCAATTCTGGATTTATCTGTGCCTCCCAATTTTTCGTTTTTTTCCATTGCTAAATCACCCTGGCACCCGTTACAATCTCCGCTTCCAATCCTTCCACTACTGGCTCCCCCGTTGGTGCCCCGTCGGAACGAATGCTATATGTGAGTGCGGTGCATTCACCAGGTCCTATGGAGAGCTTCCAGTGATAGTCATAGTCGTCTCCTAAGGGAATGACCTTGGCGACAGGAGAAACGGAGACTGCCTCCTGTTTCAGCACCTCGTGAAGCTTAAAGGCTCTCACCAGATCACTGTGGTTTTCTATCGAAATTTTTACAGCTACTAGGCCGTTTTGTTGCTCAATATGCCTAAAAACAAGAAGATTTCCCATAATCTTTGCTACAACTGGACCAATATCTGGCTCTTCCTTTTCTAAAATGTCGGAAAGCTTTTTAGCGATGCGGGGCAGGAGCTTTTTAATGATCTCCTCTTTTTCGCGTCGTTCTGATAGGATATTTTGTCGGCTTAAGTAGCGACGGAGCTTTCTAGCAACTTCTTTCAGACCCAAATCAATTTCCGTCAGGATCTCTGGCATATCCGCTACTGCGTCTTTGCTTTCTGAAGTGAAGGGGATGTTGGTTGAGGCGATATGTATAAGAAGCACAGCCGGTCCTACTGGAACTCCACTTCCTGTAGGTTGGCTGAGTGAGTAATATTTCCAGGATACATTTTCTACAGCATGGGTAATTGAGCAAGCCCCTTGCTGGTAGACTAAGGGGACACGGTTGGCAAAGCGAAGAATCTCTATGCGGCTTTCTTTCTCCAGCTCGCCGCCATAGCCTAGACCTACTTCGACTAAGAAAGGATTGCCCGAGTATACGGAAACTGGACGAGCTGTAGTAGCGATGAAATCCAAACGGTATTCTTTTTCGAGACCTGCCTTTATCAGATCTTCGCCGATAGGTGATAGGCAGTCTGCAGGAGGAGACTTGACTTTTATCTGCTTAAAAGCCGCCAAAAGACATTTTGCTTCTTCGTGGTCAAGGCTGGCAGGCGATTTTTCCGGATCAAGGCATGCTTTTTTGCAGATCTCTTGGGCAGAAATTGATCCAATGCTTGAGAACGTCTCTCGCAAGAAAATTCTTATCTTCTTTTTATCAGTATACCTCAGGAGTTTTATCAGCTCCCCAAGCTCAATTCCAGCTGGGTGGGGTTGAATTGCATAGGCTTTTTTGGGTAGATTTTCCGTTGCTCTCTCAAATATCTCAACATTGCCTTCCGGCTCTACAAGAGTTAGGCGAGCATGTGGGTTTACTATAGCCGTGCTCTTAAGAGAGCCATAAACGGATTGTCGCCTGCTGCGCACATAGGAGCCTTCCATTTCCAGCTCCACGCGCGTTCCTCTAGGCCGATCCCAGTCCACTTCCATGGCCTTGAGAACTTCAGGTTCGTTCTTGGCTGTATTTATCAATAGTTCGCAAGAATAGGCTGGCCTGCCGGGTGCAATTTTAGATATGACCTTGGTTGGCTTTCCACTGGTCAACTGGGAATAGAGCACAGCAGCTGATATTCCAATTCCCTGCTGCCCACGGCTCTGTCGCAACGCATGAAAACGTGAGCCGTAAAGCAATTTGGCAAAAGCGCGGGGAATTTCTTCTGCCACAATTCCAGGTCCATTGTCTTCCACAATGACTTGATAATAGTCACCATTGCGTTTTATCTGGACAAAAATATCGGGTAAGACGTTAGCATCTTCGCAGGCATCAAGAGAATTGTCAACTGCCTCTTTCACGCATGTAATCAATGCCCGCGGCGCAGAGTCGAACCCTAGGATCTGGCGATTCTTCTCAAAAAATTCAGCTACGGAAATGGCCTTTTGCTGTTTGGCCATCTCCTCGGCAAATTCCATAGAATTTAGAAAAAGGGGCTAAAGCTCTGCCCCGACCACTGTTTGGGTGGCATTGACATTATCGATCTCACGGATTACATCAACGAGCTTGTTGAGCATGCTAAGGCCTTCGACTTCTATGATAACTACGAAATCGAATTCACCGAAAACATGGTAAACGTCCTTGATACCATCAATCTCATGAAGTGCATTGTAGACGGCTTTTTCCTGTCCCGGTACCACCTTAACCATCGTTACTCCAATTACCATTTTAATCACCATATTATGACCTTTTGCACATTATATAAAACTTTTCAGCTTTTCTTGCTCAGGTTAAACGTCTCTACTTCCTCATCGTTTTCCTGCTCCGGCCAGGCGGTAAAAGACTCTCCTTTCTTGGGCTTTGCCTTTTTTGTTGCGTTTCTTTCCGCAAATTCTTCCATTGGCTTCTCTGTAGTTTTTGGCTTGGCCAAAGATTTATTTTCTGGCATTGTTTGCTTTTGAGAAAGATCGGTCCGCAGAGATGTGAGCGCGCGAATAACCATATCCCTGTAATGCAGTGCATCCGTGTGGTAATGTTCGAGAGCTCTTTGTATATCCTGAGCAGGCGATACTGATACAGTATCTGCAGTAGCGAAATCGCCAGAAATCGGGGCGGGTCCTGTGTTTTTCAGTACAACAAGCCGCTCTTGGGTCCGGCGAGCAGTGTCCATTATCCACAGGTTTCTGGTGGTTTCATCTACTTTCTGAATGGACTCGGCACGCAGGGAAATTATAATGTTACCGTCTTCGGTTTGGTAAAGGTTAGGTTTGCCAACAACGGCCACAAAAGCAGGAACTTCCATACTGGCTAAAATCTGCGCCGCTTCCGGCTGGTATTGTCCAGCATAAATCAATATGCTTCCAGTGGGATCAACCAATCTGCCCCGCCAATACTCTGTATCACCGCCGATATCATCTTTCTCTGTCAGTGTGCCGACCATGAAAACGCGGTTGCATTTCGCACCCGTTGGCGTGAGGAGGTATTGTGGAGCGTATTGATGCTGGTCTTCCCCATCCCGAAATGAGTAATTTGAGCTCTTTAGCTCCTCTGCAAAGATTCTGCGTGCCACTTCTCGAGAAAATCCAGCCATTTTTACTCCGCCTCCAAGGCTTCAATCAATTTGTCCACCTCTGGTATCGACACAGGTGCAATCTCATTTATTGTCTCAACCAGAATATAACGATCAACTCTTGGACCAGTGATGTTGAAGTATCTGCCTACCAGCTTGTTCTCGATCATGCTGCGCACAACCTCATGATCTAGCGCTTCCATTGCCATTTGTTTCGCTTCATCTAAAGTCAGGCCTGCCAGGCGTTCAGTAGTTTCCCGGTTGATTAATACATCCTGAACGCGGCGGCCGTCGTCAATAACAGCTTTAATGCGCAGATCGTAAGTGCCTTCTACCTTTCCATGCTCGCTGCAAACGCCTTTCGCCAATGATCGCTTGCAGACAGGGCAGCGTTTAATAAGGCCAGAGCCTCTCTGGACATCAACCAACGAACCTGAGAACTCCGTAGTTTGAGAGCCTATCTCTACTTCCTCATCCAACAATTCTATCGAACTTGTTCGATTCAGTTTTACGCTAAACCTTCCCTGGAACTCGTCAGTTACAAGATTTTTCAATTTGTAGCTCTTCCCCTCTTCCAGGTTAGGCAGCTCGGCTTTGGCCCATTTCACAAACTTGATGGTGCCTGTATCATCGCCCACCAGACCGGACTGGGATATAGAATCGCTATTAGTTTCCCAAAGTTGGGCAACCTTAACCTTTAAATCAACCCAAATGCCCGGCTGGTTGATCTCTACAACTTTTATCTGCTGCACGGATTTAGGCCCAGACATTGCCTCAACATCCTTTTCTATAGGCTCGATCTGGCTGCTTCGATTCAATTTAACGCTGAATCTGCCCTGAAATTCATCAGTAACCACGTTTTTCAAAATATAGCTCTTGCCGAGTTCGAGATTGGGCAGTTCAGCTTTGGCCCATTTCACAAACTTAATCGATCCGGTGCCGTCTCCCACCAAACCCGTTTGGGAAATGGACCCCGTTGCTGTTTCCCACAGATCTAAAACCTTGACCTCTAATTCCACCCACTTGCCCGGTCCATTTATTTCGGAAATCTTAAGCTTCTCGGAGCTTGCTCTCGCAAGTGGCATTACACCATGCTCTTTTAAGAAGTAATTCAAGACAGACCTTCTGGCTTCGATTTCAGGAACGCGGAAATCTTCTATGAGCTTCTTTAATCGAGACTCAATTTCCTCATCCGGAACCTTTATCTTCTGATCCAAAAGGCGAGCCGATATATTATCAACCAGTTCTTTCATAACATTCCAGCCCCCTAAGTTTAATTGAGAGGTATCTGTATCACTATTCAAATACTATTTAAAAAGGACCTATGCGGCCCGAAAGTAATATGCACAGACGAGTGTGATATATCTGCGAATGGAATTTGCAGCATGGTTTGGAAAAATTGACAAGGAGGCAGATGTCTTTCTCCCGGTTGACGGGATGATCGATGCCCTCCTAAGACAAAACGCGACCGCCTGTTCCTTGCCTCAGCCAGATATGCGTGCCCTGGCCAAATCATCTGGCTTTGCCTTGACCGATCGAGAATATAATGCTCGCCTAAGAACGGTTGCGTTGGGCCTAGTGCGCCGAAAGCTTTTATTATTGACTACAGCGGAACAGGATTTACTCCAGGCAGTAGAGGCCTTAGACGACCTGTTCTCGGCAGTCAACCTCTTGGACGAGAGGCTTTATGAATGGTCACGACTGCACCGCCAGGAAATAGTTCACGGAAAGGATCTGGCAGAAATTCTGTCCAAAGACAAGACTATGGGAGAATTGGCAAGAATCATTTTGAGCCTTAGAGAAGCCAAGAAAAATGTGGAGTTTGAGGTCAGTGCCTCTGTCGAGAGTCTGGCCCCTAATCTTTCATGCCTCGCGGGATCTGTTTTAGCAGCGAGGCTTATTTCCCGAGCGGGCGGCCTGCATCATTTAGCCGAAATGCCATCTAGCAGGGTGCAGATCATGGGCGCAGAAAAGTCACTTTTTAAGCATTTAAAAGGCCATGCCCCTTCGCCTAAGCACGGAATCATCTATCGTCATCCCGCTGTAATTGGATCTCCTAAAAGGTTGCGGGGAAAGGTGGCGCGTGCTCTGGCCGGAAAGCTAGCTATAGCAGCTAGGTTGGACTTCTTCGGACAAGGGCTTTCTCCGGACCTAAGGACGTCCCTGGAAAAGCGCCTTGCAGATATAAGGCTAAGAGGAAAGATGCCGGCCAAAGAAAAAGGCTAAGGATCAGGTATATATTCAATGTACCAAATATGCAACCCTGATGGTTGAGGTATGCAGATGAGGTTGTGGCTTGGATTCTTGATAATCTTGGTACTATGCATTATAACCGGCACTAACATGTTGGTTCCTTCTGCAAGAGGCGCTCAAAACCTCACCGAACACTCCTGGATTTATAACCAAGGGTACATGGATGATATGCGCATATATCAAACCGAATTAGGGTTCAACGGGCAAAAGCTTGTAACTGGCACGAGGGGCACAGGCACAGTTTCTCGAACCATTAACGCTCAGGTTTACGGTGGCTATACTGATGGCTACGATGAGATAGAGATGAATGAATGGGGCGTCTATCAAAATAAGCCTTCGAGATATATTCCAATTATCACGCAAGGCGACCTCAAGAATGCGCTATGTGCCAAGAATTATGAGGTAGGTTCGGTCTACTCAGAGAGCTATTCCAATCTTGTGGATCTTATCAAAGATACATCTGTAAGCCAGACCGATCAGAACTCTGTTTACAGTGTACATTCTGAGATAGAGGGAACTGCAAAGATTGGGGCCAGGGTTCAGAAAAGTTCAAGCGCTGCACCAATATATGTCATGAGCGGCACTTACATGGGATATACAAATGCAAGAATGACGCTTGAGACTGGAAACGCATCTATATTGACCCTACCCTGTCCATGACGGGTATTCCTTTATCTTTTCAGTATTAATGGAAAAAAGTAGATAATTCAGGCAAAATGTCTTTTTTCGTTTTCAGGCGTTCGCATTCACACAAGAGGTCTAGGCTGCTTTTTTTCTGGCAGAACAGGCAGAGGCATTGTGTTTATCAGCAGCGGCTGTTCGACGTCTTTGGCCCTCTCTACCAAAAGCTCCTTCCCCCATCGTGTCAGACCAAATAATGGTACAGCCGTGCCTACTTGAACCAGAGGCTTCACCTGTTCACGGATGTGCTTTGATGCGCAGCCTGTCACAATGTCAGCGGTTTCGAGTAGTCTCCGGGCATTTTCAAGGCTTATACCGGTAAGATGCACCCCAATAATCATTATCCTGACATCCGATGAACTTTCTAGCAGGCGGAGTTTTTCAGCTGTTTCGGCGTCTGCAACTGTAACAGCGAACTTCTTGAATCCATGCTTCACCGCCCATTTTGCTCCTTCTAATTGGTCTATCTTGGCATCCTCTGGGGAAAGTACATGCCCATTTCTGGCTTGGATTCCCTGCAAAACTTCCGGAATTGGCTCTGTCAGAGCAAGACCTGATATCCAGCCGCCCATGCCTTGTATCAGCAAAGCATTGGATGTTATAACTGTGCCCGCACCATCGCATACGGTGACTGCTGCATCAATTATGCCTTTCTCAACCCCAGTCATCATCGACTCTGATGCACCAAAGCCTACAAAGGTGCCCATCTCCAGTTTTCGCCGGGGAGAGAACATGCCGTGTTGATTTATTCGAAACTGCATATTGTTAGCAGCCGATTCTGCCGTAACCTTCTTTATGCCTCTGATCTTGTCAAAAAGGGGACACCACTCGATTAGTGGTTCGGTTGCATCCAGAACTTTTTCGTTTTCCACCTTAACGCAAGATTTGCCCAAGAGCTCCATTATATGCATTAATCCTCCAATGAAAAGTATACGCGCCTATTGGCCTTCCCTTTATTCTCAGATTTGATCATCTTTATCTTTCCGATCTCGCTCGTGTTCTTAACATGAGTACCGCCACATGCCTGAATATCGAAACCCTCTACTATTACAATCCTTATTTCATCCCTGCCAGGGAGATCCATTGCCAGTCGTAATAGACCGGGTATGGCAAGAGCTTTGTCTCGTGGAAGTATTCTGGATGTTACAGGACGGTGCTCTTCAATTATGTAATTTGCTTTTTTAACATATTCTTCCATTTTGGTTCGTTCGAAGTTCTCTAAGCTGAAATCCACCCGCGATTTGGATAGATCTATCTGGTTACCAGTTATTTTCGCTTTCGTTTCTTGGAATATTACTGCGCTCAGAATATGACAAGATGTATGGCAACGCATGAACTTATAGCGTTTCTCCCAGTCTAGAGTTGCATGGACCATATCACCTGGTATCAGACCGGCTCTTTCCAGAATATGGACAATTTGACCATCACGAGTCTCAACTTGGTCGACTTTGAACTTCTCATCTTCATGAACAAGTATCCCAGTGTCTGAGGGTTGGCCTCCTGATTTTGGGTAGAATGCGGTTCTATCCAGAATTACTCTTTCGCCAAATGATGCAATAACGACTGCTTGAAAATCATTTTGGTAACTATCTTCAAGGTAAATTTCCTTCATAATTCTTGATTATCCAGCTCATCTTTGATTAGCATAACGGCTGATAATTCAAAACATTTTTTAAAAAATATAATTTTAAAGCTCCAATGAAGTTCTAATCCAATATAATTATTTTCGACGAAACTTATATATATGTTATCACTCGTTATGCGCCTGGTGACTGCTTTGAATACATCTGCCGCTTCAGACCCAAGAGTCGAGCGCGATGAGATTGCATCTATACTGATGAAGGTTGGCCTGAAGAGAAACGTGGCCAAAGTTTTGACCTATTTAGCAGGAGTGGCAGAGGCTACCTCCCGCGAGATAGAGCTGGGATCGGATCTAAGGCAACCGGAAGTAAGCATAGCCATGCGAGAGATTCGAAAATTGGATTGGATTACAGAGAGGGATGAGAAAAATCCAGGAAAAGGCCGGCCATATCGTATTTACAAGCTAAACCGCAATCTCCCTGAAATTATCGATTACCTGGAGGGAGAACAGGCAAAGGAATCTAAACGTATATCGAAGCAGATAGAGAAGCTTAAATCATTGAAGTCCAGTTAGATTCCAAAAAAGAGTCGATGAGCAATGTCTGGGGGCGCCAGATGTTGACCAAACATCTATTGATTAATATATTTTTGAGGAATGGACTTTTCCACCCCAATTATGTTTCATCTACCGGATCCATATAAGCAAATACTAAGTAATTTTCCGGGTTAATTATCAATAAGCTACTAAACTTCATCTCTTCACTATGCGAAAATCTATATACTAATAGATTAGTAGACAATTCCAAAAAGATGAGTAGAGGGATGGAGATGAAGTATATCATCGACGATGCCCTAGGCAGAGCTGGGGTTGAGGGCAAAATCAAGCCATCCAGCATGGTCCAGAACGATGAAGAACTGGTTTCTATCCTGGAAGAATTAACCACTGTTATAAGGGTCATAGGATGCGGCGGGGGAGGCTCAAATACCATCGACCGCCTTGCAGATTGCGGCATACAGGGTGCGGAACTCTATGCCATTAATACCGATGCCCAGCATCTTCTCCATATCAATGCCGATAGGCGTTTCCTAATTGGCAGGCGTACGACCCGTGGTTTGGGGGCGGGAAGCCTTCCAGCCATCGGCGAGGAAGCAGCTCAAGAGGATATCGATGAGATCAAGGCCGCAGTTGATGGTGCGGATATGGTATTCGTCACTTGTGGCCTTGGCGGAGGCACAGGCACGGGGGCTTCTCCCGTGGTGGCCGAAGCTGCCAAGGAGGCTGGCGCTCTAACTATATCTATTGTTACTCTCCCTTTTAGTGCTGAAGGAACCATCAGAATGGAGAACGCAGAAGCAGGTTTGAAAAGGTTGCGAGATGTTTCTGACACCGTAATTGTCGTTCCTAATGATAAGCTTCTCAATGTAGTTCCCAACCTTCCTTTGCAGGCAGCCTTTAAGGTAGCTGATGAAGTTCTTATGCGCTCAGTGAAAGGCATTACAGAGCTAATCACAAGGCCTGGGCTAATCAACCTGGATTTTGCCGATGTCAGAACGGTTATGACAAATGGAGGTGTGGCCATGATCGGAATGGGCGAAGCCGAAGGGGAGGAAAAAGCGCGAGACTCGGTAATGAAAGCCCTGCGTAGCCCACTCCTTGATGTTGATGTTTCGGGTGCTACATCTGCCCTCGTAAACGTAGTGGGAGGGCCGGACATGACCATTACTGATGCGGAGACTGTCGTTGATGAGGTTTACCAGAAAATTAACCCCGATGCCCGCATAATCTGGGGTGCACAGATTGACCAAAACCTGGATCAAGCCTTGAGGACTATGCTTGTTGTTACAGGCGTTTCTTCCCCTCAGATCATGGGAAAGGAATTGGGCAAGCGCGTGACTTCCCGGCATGGAATAGATTTCCTAACTCGCCGGGCGCGCTATTAAGATGCCAATATAGTCAAAGATCTCTATATATGTAGCTCAATAAATATGCCTGGAAATGAAAAGGCTTCGACAGGGCATCTTTCGACCAATATTGTTTTCTGGACGCAAATTCATGTTGGTGTCTTAAATATATGAGCGACTTTATGGTTGCCCAAGTCACTAAGAGCAGTGCTCTTAATCCAAAAGCGAACGCTATTCAGCGAAATTGCATTTAAATTTTCAAACATATATAAAAATACTAATTTAATTGATCCCCGCGCTTGGCTCCTATACGCTATTGACGCATCTCGATTCTATCATACGTGCTAACGTGCGCCATGTCAATAGATAAAATTATATGGTCATCACACAGATATTGATATCTATTTATCTCTTGATTCGGATGTGATAGTCATTCTGACCGAAAAGGTGAGCGGGGAGCTTGAGATGCTGCAAAGGCATCTGATTATTCTCAAACAAGTAGTAGACAATGAACCTATCGGCATCCTTAAACTGGCAGAAGAGACCAAGATACCTGGTCACAAAGTGCGATATTCTCTGCGGGTTTTAGAGCAGGAGGGATTGATAAAAGCCTCAGCACCTGGGGCAGTGACAACCGATTTGACCCGTCCCTTTTTAATTGAGTTGGATTCCATGATAGAAGAACTGGCCAAGAGTGCTGAAGATCTGAAAAAAATTAAAATTGCGAGGTAAATGCTTTACTCCATGGTGGCCTCTGCCCTGGAAAATATATCTCAGGCCCCGCGTAGCAGAAAGGCCGAATTGACTTCACTGTTTTTGAAAGGAATTGAGCCGGAAATGCTCTGCATTGTTATGCGCCTTTTTTTTGGAGAGTTATGGCCTCCTTGGGAAGAAAAAGAGATGGGAGTAGGGCCTGAGTCTATCATGGAGGCCTTGATAGAAGTCTCTGAAGAAGATGTTCCCTGCTTGAGAGACGAGCTGAAAGAAATGGGGACGGTGGCCGAGGCGGCATTACGGCGAAAAGGGCAGCATTCACTCTTCCAAGATCCTTTGCAGGTAAAATCGGTTTTCGAAAGTCTGCAGCGCATCTCTGGCATAAAAGGAATTGACTCTGAACACAGGAAAAATGCAATCTTAAGAGGTCTTTTTCTTGAAGCTTCTCCTCTGGAAGGAAAATATATTGCCCGAACATCTTTAAGAAATATGCTGATTGGCATTGGACAAAAAACAATGGTATCTGCTCTATCTCGAGCGTTCAATTGCGATCCACTAGAGATCCAAAGTACATACAATATCATGCCAGACTCAGCATCGATAGCCAGCGCAGTCCTTAATGGGTCTTTGAATGAGATTAAATTGCGGCCTTCTGTACCGATCAAGCCCATGATCATTCGCTTTGGTGACGCCGTGATTCCCGGGACGTTTCTCTTCCGGTATCCAGGTTTAAAGGTACAGGTACATAGTATTAAGGGAGAGTTTTTCATATTCACGTCCAATCTCCGAAATATAGCATCTATTCTAAATGGCTTATCTCAAGAAATAAACAAGGGGTTAGAGGATTTTATTATTGATGCCGAACTTATCGGGTTTCAAGGTGGTGCGATTTGCAGTCGGGCTGAAATATTGAGATATATCAAGCGCAATCACTTCTCTTGCAAGAGTAGCAGCCTTTCTCCTGCATTAATTGCTTATGACTTGGTATATCTAGATGGAGAGGATCTAACAAAAATCGAGTACAGAGTACGCCAAGAAAAGTTGTTATCCCTTTTAGGTGCCCCAAAGGAGCATCCGTTTCAGGGAATTTCCACCGCTAGACAGGTTGTGATCGAGGATGTGAATGATTTCGATCAATGCTGGCAAGATGCCCTAAAGGAAGGATGCGATGGGTTGGTGGAAAGAGATATCAATGCTCCGTATCGTCCAGGAGAGATAAGCCTCAAAGATTTTTTGGTTACAAGAGAGAAAACTGTTCATGCAATCATTATTCGAGCAAAATTAGGAAGTGGAAAGCTGAAGAATCTTCTAACAAATTACGAGGTTGCCCTGAGACAAGATGATGAATTGGTTGCAGTAGGCTGGGTCTCTTATGGACTAAGTCCCGAAGATACAAAAGATCTGAATGAAAGCCTGCAGGAACTAATCTGTGGCAAAATCTCAGATTGCGTAGACATACGGCCGCAAATTATTTTGTCTTTAAAGATTTCGGGAGCGGCTAATAATGATGGATATCGCCTTATAAACCCTATTATCATGGATGTGCGGTACGATTCAGGTTTAGAAGAGACAGATGAATTAGATCGGCTTAATGTCATATAAGATTAAAGATGAAACAAATATTAAAATATACAAAGAATTTTTACTTTTCCCGTCAAGGAGTCGGCAATGCATTGAAAGATATAAATACAAAGAATAAAGAAACGTGGATCGCAATTTAAAAAAAATGGAATGCCAAGGGCACAGCACATCGGATATTTGGGAGGGAATTAAAATATGAGAAAATGCTTAGTAGTTATAATTGCTCTTATGCTTATAACTATTACATTATCGCCTGCTGTAGGATTTACATTTAAAACTGAAGGCAGCAAACATTTAGCGGAAAAGTCCGCCTCGACAGTTGACAATAGCTCAGTATCATATAGTTTCAAATCTGGAGTTCCGGCTCATAAACTGACACCCGAAATGATGGCTAATAGATATTCGTTAAAGTCATCGGGCGTTCAGAGTACAAGGGTTCCTTACTCGTTTAAACAGGGTACTGTGGTGCCTCATTCTATGAAGCTTGTGGGATTCAATAATGCTATCCCGCTCGGAAAGCAGGCGACGAGGGCGACTATACTACTCGGAAGCTTGAATAAAGTGGCCAAAATTGAAGCAGTCGAAACTGTACCAGTAGAAGCTGTACCAGTAGAAGCTGTGCCAGTAGAATCCAACGTGACATTATTGAGTGAAAATAGCAGTGCGCAACTCCCTGGAAACCTAACGCCAGAAGAAACTATTAATCTAACAAAATGATTTTGCACTGGCGATGAACCACTGCAGGAGATATTCTTTTTATATATTATTTTTAATTAAATAACACGAAGCTTACAATTTAGAAATTATTACCGATATCGCTCGGGAAGCAATCCATTTTTGACCGAAAATAAAGATCCAATTTATAGCACATCCTTGCTTTTATTGATGACCTTGAGGCCCTCGAACCAGATAATGCTCGCTATCCCTGCCATGAAACAAATGGCGATATCAATAAAATGCAGATAGGCAAAGCCGAATAGTTCTCTGATGAAGGGAACATATATAACCAAGGCCAAGAACGCCAGGGCCCCTCCAACTACCCACCAAAGGGAAGGATTAGGAGTGCTCATAGTCTCCAAGATAGTCCTGGACCATGATCTGTTAGCCAATATCAGGCCAAGATTTGCAATAACGAGTGTGGTATAAGTCAGTGCTCTTGCCTCAGATTCACTCTGACCACGATAGAGTGATACAGCGAAGACTGCCAGGACAATTGTTAGAACGCTCAAGCCCTGAAGCAAGCTCAGGCCCAATGTGCGCTTATTAAACAAAGGCGCATTTGGATCTCTGGGTTGTCTATTCATAACATCAGCCTCTTCAGGCTCAGCCTCAAAAGCAATCGAGCAGGCTGGATCGATGATAAGTTCCAGAAATACCACTTGAATCGGGAAAAAGATTAACGGCCACTCCAGGAGCACGGGAATAAGCGACATGCCTGCTATGGGCACATGGATGGCCAGGATATAGGCCATGGCCTTTTTGATATTATCGAAAATCCTTCTGCCTAGCCTCACGGCTTTGACTATTGATGAGAAGTCATCATCCAAGAGCACCAGAGAGGCCGCTTCGCGGGCAACATCCGTGCCCCTGCTGCCCATCGCTATTCCTATATTAGCGGCTTTAAGAGCGGGCGCATCGTTTACTCCGTCGCCGGTCATAGCCACGACCTCTCCGTTAGCCTTTAATGCCTGAACAAGCCGTAGCTTCTGCTCTGGCATAACACGGGAGAAGATGCAAATATTTCGGACTTGATTCTGAAGTTCCTGATCGCTCAACATCTCCAATTCAGGTCCGGTAATCACCTGATCCGAGGGCAATCCGATCTGCCTGGATATAGCCTGAGCCGTGCCAGGATAGTCTCCGGTTATCATTACAACTCTAATTCCTGCAGAATAGCACTCCTTGATGGCCTCAGGAACACCTGGACGGACTGGATCCTCCATACCTATCAGGCCCAGAAATTTGAATTTGAAGTCGTGCTGTCCATTCGGTAAATCTCTTTCTTGGATGGAGGCTTTGCCTACACCCAATACTCGCATGCCTTCTTGGGCCATGGTCTGAACGGCTCTGGAAAGCATCATTTGCCGGTCTGAATCAAAGTGGCACAGATCTGCTATGGCCTCGGGCGCTCCTTTGGCCGCTATGACATACTCTTTTCCGGAAGGCGACCTCCAGACGCGGGACATGGCCAGCAACTTTTTTGACAATGGATACTCTTTCAGCAGTTGCCAGTCCATGTGAATGTGCTCAGTCTTGGTCAGGTAATCCTCGCCTAGCTTTCTGAAGGCCTTCTCCATTGGATCGAAGGGATCTATCTGACTAGCCAGAATGCTGAACTCGATCACCTCATGAATCGCATCTGGCAAACGATCTTTACCATCATCCAGTTCAAAGAACTCGCCGTCAGCGAATACTTTCTTCACCTTCATGCGGTTCATTGTCAGTGTCCCTGTCTTATCAACACAGAGAACTGTTGCTGAACCAAGCGTTTCAACTGCTGGAACGCGCCTGGTCAGAACGTTATTCTTCGAGATTCTCCATGCCCCTAGAGCCAAAAAAATGGTCAAAACCACGGGAAACTCTTCAGGCAGTACGGCCATGGCCATGGTTATGCCCGCCAGGAATCCTTGCAGCCAGTCGTTTCGGGTCATGCCAAAAGCAATCACTACCAACAAGCATAGGCTTAAACCGAGTATGGCCAGGTTACGTACCAGTAGATTAGTCTCTTTTTGAAGCGCCGTCTCCTCGGATTCAACTTTCTGCAGAGCCTTTCCAATCTTACCCATCTCGGTGTTAATTCCTGTAGCTCTGGCTACTGCCACACCTTGGCCTTGCACGATAAGGCTTCCAGAGAAGATAAAGGGTAAATCGTCCCCACCCGGTCTAGCCATCACAGGTATTTTTTCAGTGCTCATGCAGCATATCTTTCGTACCGAGACGGACTCGCCTGTGAGAAGTGATTCATCTGCGGAAAGGTTAGTGCAGCTCAGTATAACCGCATCAGCAGGCACACGATCGCCCTCTGCAAGAACGATCAAATCTCCAGGGACAACATCCCTTCCAGCTATCCGTTTCTCTTTGCCTTCTCGGATTACCAGAGCCCGTGGGCTGGAAAGGTCTCGCAAAGATTCCAAGGCCCGCTCCGTCTTGCGTTCCTGGTAAAAAGTGATGCCCATTACAACTAAGACGAAGCCCATAAGCATCAAGGCTTCCTGGAGATCACCGAGTAATAGGTAAACCAGCCCTCCCGCTACCAGGAGCAGGAACATAGGCTCCCTGACAACTTCAAAGGCGATGGCAAAGACGCTTCGGGGTTTGGCTGAGGGCAGCTCGTTGTAGCCTACATCCTTTAGCAGTTTTGTAGCCTCGGCTTCTGAGAGGCCTTTAGCAGTGTTTATATCAAAAATGTCAGCCAGCAGCACAACCCCTTTTGTACAAAATTGTTTGGTACTATCCTTATGATCTTATTTAAAGAGATATCAATCCTGTGGCATCAAGTATCTATCTTGTTATAGCATGAGCAATGCGGGTGTAGTCTCAAGTTATCATTACTCTAATTCCAGTAGAATAGAATTCCTTGATAGCCTCAGGAACGCCTAGACGAACTGGTTCCTACATACTTATAAGCCCAGAAATTTGAAATTCAAATCCACAAATCCAGCGGTAACATCCTGGGATGGAACTAGAATGCATCTTTATAATCCCCAGCGATTTAACGAGTATCGAAAAAGAAGATGGAATAGAATACAGGTTACACACTGGCCGGAATTAGCCTTCATATCCTAGCTTTTTTGCATTTGTGAAAGCTGCATCAGCTTCTTTGCCTCTTCCGAGCGCTTTTATATCCAGACCTTTATTGTACCAGATATCTGCATCCGTTGGCTTAAAACTTAGGGTTTCGTCGAAAGTCGCTATTGCCTGCTCTTCATCATTCTCAAAACCGTACTCTAACGCCACTGCTATCCGCAACTTGAAGGACCCATTGTACCAGATCCCCATCGATGGGCTTTAAGGTCAAACTGCTTAGCGCGTTCCAGATAGATCGATTACCAGTGTTTCGGTAGTCCTGATATGCCTCTAAATCCGTGAGTGATGTTGGCAAAAGCCCTGCCAAGTACGAGCAAAGTCAGGTTTCCGAAGGGAAATGCTATGGGCCACCTGGTAGGTTATATCCTGAACGAGTTGAGGAATATCCTCCTGTGAACAGTTGTCTTTTGAGGATATCCAAGTTAGAGGAAGGCGTGAGTCATTGGTCTGTGTGGCCACTAGACAGCCTTGGTGCCCGTAGCATTGCAAACTGGAGGATAATATGGTAATGGGCTTATCACGAGGAGGTCCTTTAGGGAAAGGTGGATATTTCCTAATGGAATAATAGTAGACCCCCGCGCGCCAACCTGGGACAACCTATAGTCGAGTGTAAAGTACATTAGTGTAAAGGCAGGGAGAATGAAATCATCCATCGGTAGCGATGAAATGATGGGACTATTAAAACTTACATACATCTTGGTCTGGTGGCTCTCCATAATTTTTATCAGGTTGTGAGCAAGCAAGTCTGAGAGGCTTGGTCGTTATAACCATGATTGGGAGAGGTCTTAAAGGGTATTATCACGATGTCTTGATCATCTGACCAGATCCACCATGCTACGAGGTAAGGCATAGCAAGATAAAAATGGCTACGACAATCTTGATTATGGATAATAGTGCATCTTACGGGTAAAATTGCCTTTTCCGTTTTAATGCACAATTCGAATTATTTTTGCTTTAAGAAGTTGTTAATTGCCTTTGCTCATAGTTGTCATATAGCCCTAATGTCAAGGTATCTAACCCTTTGTGTCGCGAAGTATTGCACTCCAATCAGATTCATCTTAACGGAATAAAGGCTCCTCACATCTTGTCATATGGCGATGAGTCTCCTTTAGCACTGCTAGGATGAGATGAATAGAAATCCACTCTGGGCTTTTGCTCAATGAAAAAATTAGTTCTATGGCTTTATATTAAATTCAAAAAAATGACATAGAACTAATCTGCTCTAGTTGCAAGTTGCACACATTAGTTAATCTAACCTGCCAAAATTGGCCTAAATCCTCTTCTGGCAAAGTATTCGCTTCATATAGTCTAAGAACGGCAACCAAGTTTTCTTGCGCGGTGCTTGATATCGATCAATTCAGGCCAAAGCTATCGATTGCGGAAAATGTGGAACTTGGCGCAAAGGTATAGAGTTTGAGCTGAAATGATGGCTATAAAATACTCAACGGACACGAAAATGTAAAATTAAGCACATGAGAATAAAAAGTTATATGTACTTCAGAGTGCTGGATCGGCCTATATTAAAGCCCAGCCCTTATTATTCCGGGCTAGATTTGTGCTATATGGCGTTCATTAGCTAGTTAAGAAACCTGATCCTGAAAAATTAGCGTTCATCGAAAACTTTTCATGTCAATATCGATGATATTATTTGAGGAGATTCGAACGGTAAATCTAGCTAAAGTAATCGTTTCGGTATTAGTGATATGTCCTCTGATTGTTAATGGGATAGAGGACTCATCTGAAAGCTCCCTTCGAGAGGTTCAGGCTAGTGAAATCCTTGCCAATATCCAGAAAGGCGAACCTGTGGAATATGATCACATCGTAGTCAAAGGAAAACTGAATCTAAGTCAATTACGTTTGGAGCAGGCAAATGTTACATCTCCTATAAGAATAAACGATTCTACATTTAGTGACTTGGTGATATTACCTATAGCGGTTCAGGAAGCAGAGGATTCAGAAAAAAACAATATGAAAATAGTTAAAGCCAGCGAAATACTGGCTAAAATCCAGAAGGGCGAGCCTATAAAATGTGATCATATCGTAGTCAAAGAAGACCTAGATCTAAGCCAATTACGTTTGAAACAGGCAAATATTGCATCCTCCATAAGAATAACTAATTCTATGTTTGATGGCTTAGTAAGTTTCAGAGGTTCCACGTTCAATCGGTCTACCGATTTCAGTGGATCCAGGTTCGGCGGGTATACCGAATTCATTAACTCTACCTTCATCATGGATGTCATCTTCGACGGATCCACGTTCAACGAAGATGCCTACTTTGAGGGATCCACGTTCAACGAAGATGCCTACTTTGAGGGGTCTGCGTTCAACAGCAATGCCTACTTCAAGGAATCAGTGTTCAACGAAGATGCCTACTTTGAGGGGTCCGCGTTCAACAGAAATGCCTACTTCAAGGAATCAGTGTTCAACGGAGACGTCAGCTTCAATGGGGCCACGTTCAACGGAGACGTTAGCTTCAATGAGGCCACGTTCAACGGAGACGACTACTTCGAGGGATCTGCGTTCCGTGGTTATTTTTTTGGTTGGACAGACGTCAAAAATTCTTTAATTTTCGATGAACCTACTTATTTGGGATTAATTAAAAACTTCAAAGATCATGGTCGGTTCGATGATGCAGACGACTGTTATAATGAGTATCGATGGGGAAAAATGGCCCGATCTAAAGGTTTTGGATTTTTTTGGGATGTGCTTTCTTGGATCACATGTGGTTATGGTATCCGATGGATGAATACAATTGGTCTTGCTATACTCATAATGTTTATATTTGGTTTAATGTTTTCAAGAGATGTTCAGTGGGATTTAAAAGAAGCGTTAAGCATAAGTGCAATAGTATTATTGTCATTGCCAATGGAGTGGCATCGTCTTAAGAGAGACACTTACCCAAATTTCATGAACAATCATATATATTATGTGACTTTTGAGCGCTTAATCGGCTGGAGTTTGCTATTAATTTTAATAAACACACTGAGTAGAGTAATGATACGATACTAAAACAGTGCAATGAGTCCTACATCAAGTAGTAATGAAATTCTAACATTGATCCGAGAATGGGGTAATTTACGGCAATTTTCATAGTCAAATTGATAGCAAATTGAAAGTATCATTTTGCATTTTGTGACGATCTCTTTATATGCTCTGCCCTCAAATCTCGATGAATTTGAAGAGACATTGGCCTGAAGTGATCGATAGTAATTTCTGATATGATCAGAATTTGAAGGGTAGACGATCCGCGATTGATATCACCTGAGGGTATCGTGTTCAGCAAGGAATGTAGATTCGTCTTGTTGGTCATCTACTATATGCTAAGCGAACTAACATGAATGCTTTCTAAAATCTTGATCGCCCCTTTGGGCTTATTCTGAAGATGAGGATAATAATTTTGTTGTCCCAAGCATTTGCATCTTGTAGTCCATTCTAAGCTTTGATTGCTTTATCGTACGTTCCTGCGCTTCGGAGACACGTCCTTTGTTCTTCCGGGCTTTTTCATATTTTGGATTTATCTCGATGGCCTTATCAAAAGCCTGTAATGCGTCATCGTATTTTTCGCAGTTAGAGAGAACAGCACCTTTGTTGTTCCATGCTTCTGCTAGTTGTGGATTAATCTCTAGGGCCTTGTCGTATGCTTTCATGGCTTCATCGTAATTTCCTTGTTTATAGAAAGCATTACCTTTGTAATACCATGCATCTGCATATTGAAGATTTATCTCAATAGCCTTATCGAAAGCCTGTAATGCGTCATCGTATTCGCCTTGGGCTATAAGAGCAACACCTTTGTCGTTCCAGGCTTTTTCGTATTGTGGATTTATCTCGATGGCATTATCGAAAGCCTGCAACGCGTCATCGTATTTTTCCTGGTTATAGATAACAACACCTTTGTTGTTCCATGCCTCTGCTAGTCTTGGATTAGTCTCAATAGCCTTATCGAAAGCCTGTAATGCGTCATCGTATTCGCCTTGGGCTATAAGAGCAACACCTTTGTTGTTCCATGCTTCTGCTAGTTGTGGATTAATCTCAATAGCCTTATCGAAAGCCTGTAATGCGTCATCGTATTTGCCCTGGGCTATAAGAGCAACACCTTTGTTATTCCATGCTTCTGCTAGTTGTGGATTAATCTCAATAGCCTTATCGAAAGCCTGTAATGCGTCATCGTAATTTCCTTGTTTATAGAGAACCGCACCTTTATTGTTCCATGTTTCTGCTAGTTGTGGATTAATCTCTAGGGCCTTGTCGTATGCTTTCCTGGCTTCATCGTAATATCCTCGGTTATAGAAAGCAATGCCTTTGTTGTACCACGCATTTGCATAATTTGGATCTAGCTTGATGGCCTCGTCATATGCTTTCATGGCCTCATCGAATCTGCCCTGGCTAAGGAGAGCATTGCCCTTGTAGTTCCAGGCTTTTTCATATTGTGGATTAATCTCGATGGCATTATCGAAAGCCTGTAATGCGTCATCGTATTTTTCCTGGTTATAGAGAACTGCACCTTTGTTGTTCCATGCTTCTGCTAGTTGTGGATTAATCTCTAGGGCCTTGTCGTATGCTTTCATGGCTTCATCGTAATTTCCTTGTTTATAGAGAACTGCACCTTTGTTGTTCCATGCTTCTGCTAGTTGTGGATTAATCTCTAGGGCCTTGTCGTATGCTTTCATGGCTTCATCGTAATATCCTCGGTTATAGAAAGCAATGCCTTTGTTGTACCACGCATTTGCATAATTTGGATCTAGCTTGATGGCCTCGTCATATGCTTTCATGGCCTCATCGAATCTGCCCTGGCTAAGGAGAGCATTGCCCTTGTAGTTCCAGGCCTTGGAATATTTTGGCTCAATCCTGATGACCTTCTCGTATGCTTTCACGGCCTCATTGAATCTGCCTTGGCTAAGGAGGGCATTGCCCTTGTTGTACCACGCATTTGCATAATTAGGATTTAACTTGATGGCCTTATCGTATGCTTTCATAGCCCAATCGTAATTTCCTTGTTTATAGAAAGCATTACCTCTGTTGTTCCATGCTTCTGCTAGCCGTGGATTGATTTCGATGGCCTTATCGTATGCTTTCGTGGCCCAATCGTAATTTCCCTGTTTATAGAAAGCATTACCTCTGTTGTTCCATGCTTCTGCTAGCCGTAGATTTATCTCGATGGCCTCTTTAGATCCATTCTCAAAATTTAGAGAATCCACAAAACTTTGAGTTGATGGCGAAATATCAAACTCAAGGAGACTTGCATCAATATCGACTGGCTTTAAAATAATACAGTTATCACTTGATACACACGGTAGCATGATGGTAGAAAATAATAATGCGAAAATTATCATCGAAGAGAAGGTTCTCAGGGTTCGTTCAGATCTCAACCACATCGAAAACCACTTTAAAACCATCGATCCTCGTTTGTTCTCTTTATAGGATTTATGTTACTTATTTACCCAACCGTCGACTTAGATGATGGGACGAAAAAATATTTCACCTCGACCTGCTACAACAGACCCTTAATCCTTCTTGACAGGAATCCACCACATCGAACCGTACCAACTAACATGGATTTTTTCGCGACCAATACTATGAGAGTGAAAGACGTTGCCTGTATGATATTTCTCATGTTTACATCACAGTCCCTCTAACCAGAGAATTTATATCTATTCCCTAATGAGTAAATCCGTTTTATAACATTCAAGTCTCGCAGGAGAACTTGGATGGAGATCGCATGGCAGTTTTGAGATAGATATTATATCTTAATGAAAGTACATAAACATATTCAATATAAGTTATTGATGTTTCAAAACAATAAATCCAGGTGTTTTTTTCTTTATAAAGAACAGCAATTCTCTTTTATTAAGAAGTGATCAAAAATCAAAACTAAAATTGGCAATAATTGGAAAAATACTAAATTCTAGGTCTTTCCTATTTCAATTATGCTTGTTGAAGATGAGAGTGATGATGAGAAATTGATAGAAGCTATCGAAAGATATTTAGCAATAAGGCCAAGATTGCGTCAAATTATTCACTCGCATCGTTATATTATTATTACTAATAAAAAAGGCACTATGGTGCCTTTTACAGAATTTGAAAAATACGCTATGACTCATATCCAAATTTTGCCAAACATGGATTGCAGACTGGTAGAAAAGCATTATTGAAAAGCGGCGTAATCGCCGAAATCTTTTTGGATAAAACAGTAGCTGAGTGATTTGGCAATAACTTCAAGGGAGAAGCCTTTTGCCCACAAGTCCAAATGTTTTCTATGAGTTGTATAAAAATTCTATGGACAGAGATTATGTATGAAATTTGACTTCAGATGCACAAATGAATTTAAGAGATTGTCAGAAAAAATATGATGAACGTTCGGCTTAGACAAGCTAAAAGAAAAAGCTCGTAGGGGTGACAATGGATAGGAAGATGAAATCAGGATTGTTATTATACAATATTTTCAATAATTTAAAACCAATTCTAAAATCTCATTACTGATCCGTGGTATAAGAATATTTGAAGAAAACAAACATATTTATAATAGTATATTAAATAAGAAGCCACAAGTTCGTTGTATTTTATTATCAAAAATATAAATATCGAAGGGGTTTAGGAGATGAAAATAACTATGCTGAAATCAAACTGCATGCGGCCACCCCACCCTAAAGGATGGGGTATGCTTCGGGCCGCACGCCTTCACGCCCGGTTTTATGGAATCCAGAAATCGTCGATCTTTCGTTACCTAGATCCCTTGATCAGAATTATCGTAACTCTGTTTTCGGTTCCCAGAGAGTCCTTGTTAATCAAAATCAAATCTAAGAAAATATGAAAACCGGGGCGAGGGTTCACTTCATCCCCGACCTGAAGGTCGGGGTATTCGTGACCCTCCGCGCTCACGATGTAATAAATTTTGGACATGCATCAACATAAAGTAGTGCTTAGGAAAGTCCTAATTAAAGATACTTTGCAATTGTGGTTACAAACATATGAGCTGCTGAATACCGTTAGAAATTACTATATGTTGGTCTTTCGCCTGGTGCCATGATCCTGAAAATCCGTAATTTTCATTTCAATTAAAACCAAAAACTATAATTACGAAAGAAGATCATAATATATATTTATGATAGCGCGAGCTGTAACCTCAGCTATTGTTATTCTCGTTTTAATTTTAGGAACAAGCACAACTAGCGGGCTTCGGGAAAAAATAAAAGATGTTGAGGATAGCCCTCTTTCATTGATTACGAGGGAAAATTCCTTCGATAATACTACTTTCAATAATACTACTCAAAATAATGCGCTGGATTCCATCTTCGCAAATTCAGTTTCTGAAAGTTCTATCTCTGAGAACCGTCTTATAGGGGATCCTAAGGAGACGACTTCCGAACAACTCGTCGAACCTCAACCTTCGTCACTTAGGGATATATTTAAGGGAAAATCGCCACCAGGGACTGGATACATCCCGGAAAGAGATGCGGTAAAATGGATCAACACGGGCGTAGCCCTCAGTAACCAAGGATATTACGATGAAGCCATCAAGGCCTATGACGAAGCCGCCAGGCTTGATCGAAACAATCCCTTTGTCTATTACAACAAGGGCGTAGCTCTCAGTAACCAAGGATATTACGATGAAGCCATCAAGGCCTTTGATGAAGCAATCAAGCTAGATCCAAACTATGCAGCGGCCTGGAACGGCAAAGGCGTAGCTCTCAGTAACCAGGGCATGTACGACGATGCCATCAAGGCCTTTGATAAAGCAATCAAGCCAGATCCAAACTATGCTTTTGTCTATTACAACAAGGGCGTAGCTCTCAGTAACCAGGGCATGTACGACGATGCCATCAAGGCCTTTGATGAAGCAATCAAGCTAGATCCAAACTATGCAGCGGCCTGGAACGGCAAAGGCGTAGCTCTCAGTAACCAGGGCATGTATGACGATGCCATCAAGGCCTATGACGAAGCCGCCAGGCTTGATCGAAATTTTGCCAATGCTGAGCACAACATGAGCTATTCTCTTGACTATTCTTTTGAAGCGATGGGAAGAATGTATAAGTCTACCTCTGGGAATAGGTTCGAACGTGATTTAGGCTTGCGTTCTGCCTCTGACCGAGTGAGACAAACTAGAATGATTGCCACTGACCTTGCTGGCAAAAAGATGGTTGATCCTCGAGGCTATGAACCTGATCCAAAAATTAAACCTAATCCAATGGTGGAATCAAGACCGCTTTACTCAAGCCAATCTGCGATTAAGGCATCCATAGCGAAGGTGGCAGTTCCTTCGCTATAACCTTTAAGATCACTTAAGTTGCTCTAGATGAGAACGAATATGTTTTTATTGAATCACAAAACATTTTACATAGTTAGTCGCATAAATTATATGCTCGATATGATGAGAACTATGGGGCATCGCAGACTCGGGAAATTTAGCGAATATGCACTTGTTCTAGTCCTTGTGATTTACGTTGTCGTCTCCTGGGCTGATGGATCTATCTTTAGCTCTCCAGTTGCTTCAATTCCCAACTCCGGCGATGTCACGCTCAGTCAAGACAGCCCTGATGAATATTACAATGAGTCGTATAGCCTCTTTTATCTGATGCCGGACATTGGCCCAAATGAAACAACAGTAACAAATGCAATTACTGAAAAGCCCACCACCAGTATGCAGAGCAATGCAGTAGGTCAAGCATATCGGGAATTTCGCGATAACAAAGATCAGTCATTTGTAGCATTTATAGGCATATCCAAGACGGTTCGTGAACCATATTGGCACGACTATTCCGTATGTACCAGATATCAGGGAGGATCATTAGAAAACATCTCTTTAATCCAACTGCCTATAGACGGGAAAACCGCCTGGTTCTGGTTAGAAACAAGCAAAAAGAGCGGAATAACTGAGAAAGCTACATCCTTTGCAGTTCTTGTAGATGAGACAAATTCGACATATGATATATATTCGCGAAGGCTATACGAGAAATATCCACTGGATTTGATAAAGCATGGCCCCTATGATTATATCTTGAATTATCAGATCTGGGCCAATTCGTCCACAGATTTAGAGGCAATGCTAAAAGACGCTTTGGATCTTTTGCAGTACCCTCAAGGTGAAAATAAGATTCATTTTGACAATATAGATCGACCTGTGGTGCCGCCAATATTTATGAAATCTGCCAAATATACGTATGACGGCATTTCCCTAGAATTGGTGAGCTCTTTGAATGAAAATACAACTGCCCCAATTGCTGTTAAATGGTACGACCCGGATAACACATCACAATGGCACATAGTCACGTACAATAAAACGATAAGTAGCGGCAACAGTATAGTAAAACTGCCACCGGCGGACGCGCTGGACGCTACCATCTACCTTGGCGATCCAAATAATCCGTTAGATAAAACGTATGTTACCTGCGGTAACTGGGACGTCTTCAACGATTCGGATTCCAATGTTATACTCGACAGGTCTCAATGTGAGAATGGCAGGGGTACGAATAGCAGTGATTACTCCTTTGGCGGATGTGCCAATTTGACGTATCAGATCAACTCACAAGGCGGGTACGTGGGCATTTATTATATCTTCAATCCGAGCGCGCAGCCCATTGACGTAAGTCAATATAAAGCAATAACGTTCTATGCAAAAGGTAATGGAGGGAGATACTCCGTTAAAATCCAAACAGATTCGATATCTGATCGTGATTACTTCCAATATGTCTTTAGCGTAACCGAAAAGGGAGACCAGATAACTGTTAGATTTAAGGATTTAGATCAAAACAGCATCCTCCGGAAGATATTGAAACGGTTAAGCTTGCCAGGGACCTCTTTTTCGGCGAAGGATGTAAAATCCGTCATATGGCAGCCAGTTGACATAGAATATGGCCGTCAGATGGACATTTACATTGGGAATGCGAGCTTTGTCGATTAACCATAAGCCAACGATTGGAATTTTTTTTAAAATTATCGGACCCGCAGCATGAGCTAACTTTCAATTAGGGCACAGGCTTTCCGCATTTTTTCGAATAATCAATTTATTGCGGGAATTTAGTACCTGTTTCTTTCGAAACTATTTTGCCCTATCCATGAGTATTCGTCCTCGTGCCAGCAGGTGCGACAAGCATTCTTTACCGTCCACAGGCGCTCCCTGGTCCCTTGCACCTGCCACCAAACAGAGTTGGGATTCATGTACTTGTTAGCCCAGAGACGCTCTTTCGCATTCTGGACAGCGCACTTTGCCGGGACATATGGATAAGACCAATACGCGGGAGGATAATAAGATGGGTAATAGGAGTTCATATAATCCAGCTCCTGCCCCGGATCTTGTGGGAAGGTATACGAGAACTCTTGGGCCATTCCAATACCGACCAAACCGAAGTAGAAAGCCAGAATAATAACGGCAGGATAATTATTCATTCGAAATGCCTCAAATATAAGATTCCATTGGTTTAAACTAAATAGTTTCCTATCTGAAATAAGCCTAGATTCATGTTTTGTGATACTGACATCTGCCACTTGATCCAATTAGACAAACTATTTTTGCTACGATTTATTAATTTTCAATTTCGATGCAGGGTAAAATTGCGCTAGAAGAAGTGGAAGGCGGAAAAGATAGCATATGGGCACATAATACCTGTAATAAAAAAAATGGGTCCTATTCGAAAGAGATTATCCGCATATCTCGCTGTGAATCTCTTGGAAATGGGCGGCCAAAGGACGAACAATTCCTTTCAGCACCAATCAACAAAATTGTTAGAGCGAATTAAGCAGTCATCTCTGCTTTAGCGATGAACTCGATGAGCTCTTTGCCCAGTCTTGTCGTCCTTTGAACCTCTTTTGCAATCTCTTCGGGCGGAGCGCCTGCTTTGTTCATGGATATAATGGTCTTTATAGTCTCATCTGGGATAGTGAAATATTCGTCAATGTCCTTTCGATGACCCCAGACATCTCCTTCCAGCAGTTTAACACCCTGCATCTCCAGGAATACTCCAATGGCCTCCGACATGGTTCTCGTGTAAGAATGCGGCATTTGGACTATCTGCAAGCGGGGAACTTTCTTGAGCAGATTGAGAAAATCCACATTAGAAGCCCTAAATGCCAGATGAATTGCTTTTTCATTCGGTCTTAACGAGTTGATTTCTTCTCTTGAACTAATTATTCTAATCTTCATACTGTATCACCTATGTTTATTTCAATATATTCTACACGACATCCAACGTATATAAATTTTTCTGATTTAGTCTATTGACGTAATAATGTCGAGAATCATTTGTGCAGCAAATTCCAGAACGGATAAGGATGATGTGTTTGGTCTTTCCACAGAAGAAAAAGTAGATGCCAATAATGATGCCAGATATTCTTTATGGACTAGAAATAAGATTGCCTCAACTCGTATTCAAGGCATTTGAATATTGATGTCAGCTGTATCTTCCCTTCCAGGATATCAATACCTAGTGAAGGGGGGGACTGCTAAAAATTGCATCGTACAACACAAAAATTGAAAATCTGCGGGTGTGGCCGATTCGTGCGAAAAAAGCGAAAAAACTCAAAGTGAGAGAATTGTTTGCGGTTTAGCCAATCGCTTCTTATTTATTCGTTATGATCTTAAGTTAAACCGGCAACTATCTATAATCTCATGATCGCGCTCGCTGTTGAAGCATTGTCTAAATTGTATCAATCTGCAGGAACTACCGGCGCGATAGAATCGCCGGGAGATACTGGTCACGATTTGAAAAGCTATTTAAAAGCAATTTGCAGATACCCCAGGATGAGGTTGGCCATTCGACCGCAATTTTCAGAAATCGTTGGCGAATCCTTTTGCAGTCCGGAATGATGGTTATCCAAATTGTTTCTGTCGGACCTCTCGCAGAATAGAGCTTCTATGCTCAGAATTTCGCATCCAGCCGTTCAAAATGGATCGCATGGACCGGAAAACAAAAACTTTTTTCCGACCCAACTTCGATTTTAGTAACTCTTCTGAGTGCGGGTCATGTTGTTATGGAACTTGAACTTGTCTCGGTCTTTGTCCTGCATCAGTACATAGCCGATCCTTCTATCATCCAAATGCTCCTCATACTCCTCCTTTGCATCATCTCGGCAGGAGGAACAAGCCCCTCGCGGCAAGGAAACGCAAAAAGCGCTGTTTAATATTCCATATCCACGCTGAGCCTGGGAAGAGATTGTCATGTAACCCGCGCAGTTTGGACAGATCCGAACTACCTCTTCCTGGCTCTCATTGATCATATCTGTATCGTAGAAGACGCGCTTTTTTCTGCGATAGAAGTCGCCTAAATTCTCGAGCGCATCCTTGACCAACTCGTCTCTCTCATCCCAGATCTTTTGAACCTCGGAGACTGTTTTCTCAATCTCACGCTTCATCTCGCTTGTCTGGATGAATCGGCCTGGTACAAAGTCCGGCTCCCGGACGTGAGAGTAATCAAGTCCTGCCATGGCCTGAATGATGCCTGTGTTCACATACGGGAGAGCTGTCTCGACGGCGTAGCCCCCCTCCAAAACGCAGAGATCAGGTGCCAGTTTCTCATTAAGCCGAGCATAACCGTTGGCCGAGAAGCGCATATTGGCCAGTGGATCTGTGTAGTGGTTATCCTGACCGGCTGAGTTTAAGATGAGATCGGGCTTGAATTCCTTTAGAATGGGGAGTATGAGGTTATCTAGGACATAATGAATGCCTTCATCTGTTGTACCTGGTGGCAGGGGGACATTGAGTGTGCGAGCCAATGCCTGTGGACCTCCCATCTCATTGACAAATCCCGAGCCAGGGTAAAGAGTGTGACCATCCTGGTGGAAGGACAAGCAGAGCACATCCGGGTCGTGCCAAAATATCTCCTGAGTCCCATCTCCATGATGCACATCTGTATCGATGACTGCGATTCTCTTATGTCCGTACTTCGTCCTCAAATACTCAACCAGTATGGCCATGTTATTGATATTGCAAAAGCCGCGGTTGCCGTGTACCACACGCATACTATGATGGCCGGGAGGACGCACGAGCGCAAAACCGTTTTTAATTTCGCCCTTCTCCAGAGCATCAGCCAGGGTAAGGGTGCTGCCCGCGGCGATGAGATGCGCCTCGGTGACCTGCGATTCGACATCTGGAACGCAGAAATGGGCTCGAGCAACATCCTTCATCTCTGCCAGACGGGGTTTATATTCCTCGATTTGGGGGAGATCCATCAGGCCTTCTTCGAATATTTGGTCTCTCGTGTAAAGCAAGCGCTCTTCTCGTTCTGGGTGAGTGGGCGAGATGGCCCAGTCGAAAGCTGGAAAGAAGATCAGGCCCGTTTTTTGGCGGTGGCTTTGAAGTCATGCCTGGCACCTCTCCCAATCAGGTAGAAGGCCTGCCGGAATTTCCATTCTGATGTCAAGGAGTCTTCCTACTGTTGACCAGCCGCGTATCATATTGAATACCTCGCAGTAAGCTAATTCGGCTTCGTTTGTGTATTCGCCTATTCCCAGGCGTTCTGCCCTTTCGGCCAGGAGCTTCTTGGCCAGCTTCTCGGCATGTTCAGGGGTCATCTTTTTATCTACAACTTTGCCCGTGAATCCATCTTCCGCTACTGTATATTCACCTCGCTCGGTATCGATATGCAGATTAAGAGTAAGCGTGGGACGGGCTACAGCAGCACCAATGGCGTTGGCTACAGGTGCATATTCGGGCACTATTGATTTAGCACCAAGGCGTGCGGCTACTATTGGAATCAGTGGGGGCGCGCCTCCGCCTACACCAACAACATTTTGGGCTTCTAATTTCTCCTTCTTCACAATCTCCCAAATTCTGTAGGCTGGCTCTTGCTCCCACTCCCGGAACATCTCGTTCACTTCGAATACGATTTTGTCCACTACCGCGTCAATGACCTTCTGGGCGGCAACTTTAGGCGAGCACTCCAGCTTTTCGGCAACATTTTGCATCGCTTTCTCGGCCTTGGCAGAGTCGCCGATGGTTGTCATTCCCAAAACGCGCATGGCATCGGTAGGTGTAGCCTCTGTGCCGCCCATGCAAAGGGCTGGGCCGTTTCGATGCGGCCCGACTATTATGCAATCGTTGGCTACATTCACGGTGCTATCACCGCCAATAGCCACGGACTTGACGGCAAAGGCACGCACGTGCGTTAAGAGCGACTCTACCTTGGCACCTTTAGAGGAGAGCAGGGGCTTGCCGGAGAGGATGAGCGCAAGGTCGGTAGTTGTGCCACCGATATCCACGACGACTGATGTCTGGCCTGCGGGCGTGAGCGCAAGGACGCCCATGATGCTGGCAGCTGGGCCGGAAAAGATGGTCTCTACAGGCATCTCAATGGATTTGTCGAGAGGCAGAGTTCCACCATCTGCTTTGAGAATATAAACCGGAGCAGAAATTTTGCGTTGCTTCAATGCATTTGACATAAACTCTGCAAACTCTCTATATTTGTCCTTGGTGGCCACAGTGAGCAAAGTGGTGGCTGCTCGGCGGGGAAAATTCAGTTGGCCGGAGACTTTATGCCCCATCTCGATCTTTGTTTTGGGAAGGGCTGCAACAAGCGTTTCAGCGACCTTTTGCTCATGGGCATGGTTCCTCTGGCAGAATTTACCAACCACAGCCACGCGGGTGAGACCACTTGCTCTTATCTTGGAGGCAACATCTTTTATCTGGGATTCCTTTAGCCTGTCGATCTCTTTGCCCCGAAAATCGATGGCGCCGTCCAGGATATAGGAATCACCTAAGGAGTAATCTTTGGGGTTTGTACCAGGACCCGGGATGAGCACAAGGGCCACGGGGTCGGTTTTGCCTTCTGCAATCATATTCGTAATGAGCGTAGTGCTCAAGACCACTCGCTCTATCTTGCTGGTATCGACTCCTTTGACGAGTTGATCAAGAGCCCCAAGAAGGCAGTTCAACAGGTTATCATGATCTGTTGGCACGTAAGCAGTTTTGGCCACCTTTCCTCCGTCAACCAGAACGGCATCGGTGGTGGTTCCGCCGACATCAATTCCAATAAGCATTTTTATCCGCCTTTCAAAGGCGCTAAAGATAAGGGTCTATATCGGCTTTGTGGTCTTCATCACTCATAATTTGCATAACCTTTTAACTGAGCCTGAAAATGGGAAAAGAGAGGAAGAACGGAAAGGAATGAGTTTGTCGGCACCTAAAGAGATTGCAGAGCTTGTGGAGAGGTTTGACCGCTACCAGGAAAACTACAAGTCAAGCCAATATAATGAGACGCAGGTACGGCGGGAGTTTGTCGATCCTTTCTTCAAGGCTTTGGGCTGGGATATGGACAACATCCAAGGTTATGCCGAGGCTTATAAGGAAGTCATTCACGAGGATGCCATCAGGGTCGAGGAGAGCGCCAGGGCACCAGATTACTGCTTTCGCATCGGCGGAGTTCGAAAGTTTTTCGTGGAAACCAAGAAGCCGTCTGTGAATCTGAAAGACGATATAGTTCCTGCCTTCCAGGTGCGCCGTTATGCCTGGTCGGCAAAGCTTGCTCTCTCTATTCTCACGGATTTTGAGGAGTTTGCTGTCTACGACTGCCGCATCAAGCCCGATAAGACAGATAAAGCCTCCAAGGCGCGCACTTTCTATTTTCATTACAAAGAGTATGTAGAACGCTGGGATGAGATCGTCGGCATCTTCTCCAAAGAATCCATTTTGAAGGGCTCCTTCGACAAGTATGCTGAGACCAACAAAGCCAAGCGAGGTACAGCGGAGGTGGACGCGGCCTTTCTGGAGGAGATTGCCAGCTGGCGGCAGAGCCTGGCCCAGAATATCGCGTTACGAAATCCTGATCTTGACACTCGGGAGTTGAACGTGGCTGTACAGTCCACCATTGATCGAATCGTCTTTTTGCGCATCTGCGAGGCGCGGGGGATTGAGAGGTACGGACAGCTGCTGGCCTTTGGGGATGGCGAGCGCGTCTATTCGCGGTTGGGCGAGCTGTTTCGAAAGGCAGATGAGCGCTACAACTCTGGTCTCTTTCATTTCGAGGATGAGCCGGGCCGGGAAGAGCCGGACGTCTTCAGCCTCGGTCTAGCTGTGGACGACCGGCCTCTCAAAGAGATCATCAAGAATCTCTACTACCCGGAGAGCCCCTACGAGTTTTCCGTAATCCCGGCTGAGATCCTGGGTCAGGTTTACGAGCAGTTTTTGGGAAAGGTCATTCGCCTTACGGAGGGCCACCGGGCTAAAGTAGAGGATAAGCCCGAGGTAAAAAAGGTAGGCGGGGTTTACTACACTCCTTCTTACATTGTAGAGTACATCGTAAAGAACACAGTGGGAGCGCTATTGGAGGGCAAGACGCCGCAGGAGGCCTCGGGCCTCCGCATTTTGGATCCGGCCTGCGGTTCAGGTTCGTTCCTGATTGGAGCCTATCAATATCTGCTGAACTGGCACCGGGACTGGTATGTGCAGCATCTCGTTCCCCTCATGGAGGCGGGCGAGAAGATGGCTTCTTCGAAAATTCAGCGGCTTGTGCCTGCGGCTAATAGTGGCGGCATTTCAGAAGAAGCGCAGAGAAGGAAGGGACCGAAAGGAAGAGGCAACCGCAGGGGCGGCGAGGCCACATCTATGCCAATTTACATGGCAGGCGGCGGGGAGTGGAAGCTGAATACTGCGGAAAAGAAGCGTATCTTGCTTGGCAACATTTACGGTGTGGACATTGATCCGCAGGCGGTGGAGGTGACAAAGCTTTCCCTGCACTTGAAGGTGCTGGAGGGCGAAAGCGAGCAGACGGTCTCCATGCAGCTCAAGCTCTTCCAGGAGAGGGCGTTGCCCGATTTGGGGAACAACATCAAGTGCGGCAACTCGCTCATCGGCCCAGACTTCTACGATGGGCAGACCACCTTTGATACGGAGGAGCGGCTGCGGGTCAATGTCTTCGACTGGGAGCAGGAGTTTGAAGAGATCTATGGAAAGGGTGGATTTGATGCAGTGATCGGCAATCCTCCTTACGTTCGTCAGGAGGGGCTGGGAGAGTTCAAGGCATACTTTCAGAAACACTACAAAGTTTATCATGGTGTGGCCGATCTTTACGCTTACTTCATCGAGCGCGGAGTTTCCTTGCTGCGGCCAAGTGGCCTCTTTTCCTACATCGTGGCCAACAAGTGGATGAGGGCCAACTATGGCCTGCCCCTGCGGTCTTGGCTAAAGAAGCAGCACATCGAGGAGATCATCGACTTTGGGGATCTGCCGGTCTTCCAAAAAGCGACAACATACCCATGCATCCTGAGAATATCAAAAGAAGAGCCTCACGAAAAATTCAGAGTATCTCAGATAAAGACACTGAGCTTCACGAGCCTTGAAAATCATGTCAAGGATAATCGCTATGAAGTGAAGCAATCGGATCTCGATGATTCCGGCTGGTCGCTGGCCGATGAAAGGACGCAGGCGTTGCTGGCAAAGCTGAAGGCTGCGGGCGTGCCCCTGGGCGAGTATGTGAACGGGAAGATCTACCGAGGCGTACTAACTGGTCTCAACGAGGCTTTCGTAATCGACGAGGCGACAAAGGCGCGACTGATTGCGGAGGATGCCAAGAGCGCGGAGATGATCAAGCCCTTCCTGGCAGGGAGGGATATCAAGAGATATGAGGAGCCGAAGAGCGACAAGTATCTGATCCTGATGCCTAGGGGCTGGACTCGGGAAAAGTCTGGCAATGCTCGTGATGGCTTGGGATGGCTCAAGAAGAACTATCCGGCGATAGCCAACCATCTGCTGCCATTTGCCGAAGCGGCTGAGAAGAGATACGACAAAGGTGAGTACTGGTGGGAACTGCGAGCCTGCGATTATTACAGTGAGTTTGAGAAGCCGAAGATATTTTGGCCGGAGATCGCAGGCAGTGCTAGGTTCACCTTCGATGATTCTAGCTACTATGCCAACAACAAAACGTATTTGATTCCTGTTTCAGATCTTTATCTTCTAGGAATACTAAACTCAGCGCTGCTACGATTATTCATTCATAGTGTAAGCACAGATCTTCAAGGTGATAGCTTCAACTTTTCAGCGGTTTTCGTGGAAAGAGCTCCCGTCCATGCCATCGATTTCTCCAATACCCAGGACGCCTCCCGCCACGTTCGTATGGTCTCCCTGGTCGATCAGATGCTGGAGCTGCACCGTCAGCACGCTGCAGCCCGAACTGGCCACGAGAAGACCGCCATCCAGCGGCAGATCGAGGCCACGGACGGGCAGATCGACAGGCTGGTATACGAGCTGTACGGGCTGACAGAAGAGGAGATCGGGATTGTGGAAGCGGCAAGCAAATATAAGCCAGTCGACGAAAGTCTTTAAAACATTGAAATCCTATTCATGTCAGGCGATCCTAAATGATGGCAAAGACTGTCAAAAAGCTGGCAACGAAATGCAAATCTATCGAGGATGATGAACGCATCGTTGCCAATACCTTAAAAGGAGAGGCGGAGCTTAAGGCTGGTCTAGGAAAACGCTTCAAAAATGCTGATGAATTCATAGAGCACCTTTCAAACCTGTAGATTTGCATGGTTTATTCGCCGCAGTCGTCACCTCTTTTCGATAAAAATTTTAAGCGCTTGACCAAGAAGAATATAGTTCTAAAGGAGAGAACTCTTAAAAAGATCCGGGACATCTTGCAGAATCCCGAGATTGGAGAGACGCTCAACGCAAAACCTCGCAGGTTATCGTAGTGTTCATGTCGGGAATTGGGTTATTATTTACAGGATTATGATTGCGGAAGTTTGGTTCGTGAACTTCGATCATCATGATTATGCGTACAACGTCTAAATGGTTATTTGCAGTTGCTTTCTGTCTCATAACATAGACTTCGCCCTATCTCATCGATGCCGGATGCCATTGAAATCGCCCGGGTCCTCTGGCATATGCTGGAACTGCATAGGCGGCATGCTGCTGCCCGGACAAGCCACGAGAAGACTGCCATCCTGCGGCAGATTGAGTCCAAAGTCGGGCCGATCGATGGGCTGATGTACTCGAGCTGTACGGGCTGACAGATATCAAAGCAAGTTTTAATATGCAATTGGAATAATTAAGTCTGATACCAAATCGCTCCTGTTCAGCTGAGATCCAAATGGAAGTCTAATATGTTTATGATGAAGAAGGCAGGCGGACTGGCGTATTGTCCCCCTGGGTTTGTGGAACAAAATAAGCCATCCATCTGAAGCCCACGGAAAAAGCTGGCTAGGACCAAAACAAAATACAGAGGAATGTACAAAAACCACAAGGTTGATGTAAAAGAGGGCTAGGGTAGCTAGACAGGATGTTTATTTGTATGAAGATGGTTGTGAACATAACAATATAATGTTCGACCGCAGTATTAACAATGCTTTAAGGAGAGTAGACCTTGTTTGATACTAAAAGGATGAATGAAAAAGGGGATGTTGAAGTAGCGATTTGCCCGATTTGTAAATTAAGGGTAGAATTTATAGGCACACCGATGGTTAGGTGTTACGCCACGGGAGAAACGTATGAGTCAGAGGAAATTATGTGGGTTCTGGAATCAAAGGTTTCCAAAGAAACTGGATACGACGTGGAGAATATAAGAGGAAATGACAAAGAGCGAGATTTCTTGCCTAATGCGCATCAGGCAGAAGATGAGAAAGAGGTATGATAAGTGGATGATGCAACCAGAACGGCAGATAGATGTTGATCTTCTAGTTATATGGGCTGACTGAGGAGATCTGGATTTTGGAGGCTGCTAATTAAATGCAATTTTCAACGAAAGTCTTTAAAGGATGCATCTATATCAATATTAGGCGACAAAAATGAACGCAAGAGCGGAAAAATGCCCATGAAGAATTCATAATGAATAGATTTAGTGTCAACCATAGGGATATCAAAATAATAAGAATTTGAAACTAAAAGGAAAAAACTAATAAATTTAATCGAAATGGAGATGTGAAAAAAAATGGCGGAAGAGAAAAGGAATCCGAAAAAAGAAAAAAAAGGAACGATGACTGTCCAGGAGGCGGGCAGGAAAGGCGGCTTAAAAACAGCCCAGACTCACGGCAGGGAATTCTATGAGGAGATCGGCCATAAGGGGGGTCAGAGAGTAAAAGAGCTGATTGAAGAAGGGAAAAAAGCTAAGGGCAAGAATCGATAAAGACTTCCTGCTAATCAACAAGCGGCGAGAATGCCATTTTCTTGAAAATGACTCCTAGGGTAGTACGCCTTTCCTATGGATAATATTTACCGGTCGATTACAGCTTTGCTCAAATTAAAATAAATCCGTTTGATGAATTCGTATGAATAGTCAAAAAAGATGTCAAAAAAGTAACGAGGATATTTAAAAATAGAGATAACACTTTTTTGACTTCGCCTGGCAGCTTGGATTTCGGCAAACATTTTCCCACGAATCCTATTCCTTGCGGCCCAAATCATTTTCAACCGTATCCTCCTGCAGTATTACCACTTAAAACAGACCAAGGCTCTGCCGCGAGTATATCTTGTGTAGAATCCGCCATTGAATCCTTCATCTTGACCAGGATCCATCCTCGCTTGGTGCGAGTGAGAGCATAGCCGCCTTTGAGCTTTTTGCCCTCCAACCAGACTGATGCGTGGCCATTTTCCAGGGCCCTGGCCATGGAAACGCTCAGGCCGTCGATCTTTGTCATATTTGTGTAAGAACCCGTATCCCATACGATCACCGCACCGGCTCCGTATTGGCCCTCCGGGATTGAGCCTTCGAATAATGCATACTCGATGGGGTGATCTTCCGTTTGGATTGCTAAGCGTTTATCTTTTGGATTCAACGATGGCCCTTTGGGAATAGCCCACGACTTGAGAACACCGTTTACTTCAAGACGCAGATCATAATGCAGACGTCGAGCGCTGTGCTTATGCACTACAAAGATCTGGTTGATGGAAATGGCTCTTTTGCCCAAAGGCTCAGAAGTAACGCTAAAGTTTCTTTTTTCGCGGTAGGCTTTCAAAGAGTCTGATTTTGATAAACCAGAATTTAGGGAGCTTTCATCCATGAGAACACCCAAAACATTTGATTGTCCTCACTATAATATAAAGATGCTTCATTTGTGTATTGAGCGCAGAACTTTTCACCTTTATAATTGAGGGCATTGCTATATGAGCCTCAGTACGGTGATTGTTGCCATCAATGCCAAAAGCTTGAAGATATGATGTCTCATTCGTTCATAAAATATTTGGCCAGATAAAGGACAAATGTTTGTCTTCAAAAAAAAATTGTTCACAGAATTAGTTAATTTCTTTTTAATTGTGCGTTAAGTTTATGGGTGATATATAAATGCCCTCCAATGGCAGGATTTTTTAGCTGCGATCGCTACCATTTCTTTTGATGTTTCGGGCAGTAGTAACTAGTTCTTCCACCAATCTTCTCATGCTTCAATGTTGTTTCATCCCAGGGACAGGTTCCTCCTGGATGGCGATGAGGCAAAAGATAGGTGGTGGGCAAATTATCCAGATTGGCATGGGCAAAGAGGGCCGTCTCTAGTACATTTTGAATTGATGAAAAAAGTTTTTCGAGGTATGCCTCATCAGGGCCGCGAGATTTTGGACAGATTCCTGCTTGGAAGAGGGCCTCATCAGCATAGAGGTTTCCTAGCCCAGCCAATAGGCTCTGATTGAGAAGTGCAGCCTTGATTATGCCCTTCCTGCCGCTCATAATCTTCATAAAGCCATCCTTATCAAGCTGCATGACATCGGGTCCGATTTTTCGCATTTCCAGGAAACTCTGCATACTTTTGGCCAGGCCTACTTCACCAAAGATCCTCGAATCATCAAAGGCCAGGTGATGGCCGTTTTGAAAAACGACCAGAAGTCTGGTATGACGGGGCTCATCCTCTTGATCTTGCTGATATATCAGTTTTCCAGTGAGCCCGAGATGAAGAGTTAGCCAAAGATCATCCTGCAGCTTCAGAAAAAGTCTTTTGCCATGGCGCATAGCTATAGAGAATTGCAGCCCCGGAAGGCTTTGTTCAAGCTGCTCAGAAGAAATGCCGCTTAATATGCGTGCGTCTTTTACTCTTGCACTTTTTATATTCTGAAAGAGCGAGGTCCTCTCCAGATATCTCCTTGTCATTTCTACTTCCGGAAGTTCAGGCATATTTCATCTGCTTGAACATATCGTTGACAGTTCTTAAAGCTTTAAGACAAAATGTACATAGATCAGGCTTCACCGAAATTGAGTCGTAATACCGATACGTTAATTAGAATGTTCTAAAATTATAAAATCATCTAAATATATAAATAGTAAAGGAAAAAGTTACCTGCAACCACAGCCTTCATCATGCTCACAGTCGCTGTGATCATGGTCGCAACTGCTGTGGTCATGATCGCAGCTATCGGCATTGCCACACGATCCGCAACTGGAAAAATCATCCTCTGGTCCGCGAATTATGAAGCCTGTTCCGCGATCGTCATTCACGTAATCTATTATGGTCTCGCCAAGGAGCTCCGCATCTTTCGGGCTCATATAGACGCTAGCGCCCCTGCTCTCGAATACCAAGTCGTCCTTCTCCTTGTCTCCTAGGGCTAGCCCGTCAGTTTGCACCCGTGGCATCTATTGCTGCCAGGAACATCCGGATCACTTTTCCTTCCACAAGGCTGCGCTTGATTATATTAGCTGCTGCATCTGTGATTTCAATCATAAATAGCACTCCAGATCATATCCCTGTAAAACTCGTATTTAAAGATATTATCGAGAATTAGTTGAAATTTTTTTTGATTAGTCCATAGTCTGTATAGCATAGGCACAACCATCAATCCATCTCGAAATGATTTTTGGTTTTCTGGTCTATATCAGTAGAGGGTTTATCAAAGAGGAGATATATAGAAAAAGCATGGGCGTTGATTTAGGGGACCTGCTGCAAAGAAAAAAGATTGAACTTGAGGATCTCTCTGGCAGATGGGTAGCGGTAGATGCCTTCAACACTCTCTACCAGTTTCTGAGCATTATCCGGCAAAAAGATGGCATTCCGCTCATGGATAGTTCAGGAAGAGTGACATCACATCTTTCTGGTCTGTTGTACCGTACCACTAATCTGGTTGAAGCTGGTATCAGGGTAGCATTTGTTTTCGATGGAAAGCCGCCCTCTTTTAAAGCAAAGACGATCGAAGAGAGAGCAGAAATCAGGGAAAAGGCGACTGCATCTTGGGAAGAGGCGCGGTCCAAGGGAGAAGATGGGTTCAAATATGCTCAAGCCGCCTCTCGAATCAACTCCGAGATACTGGATGATGCAAAACGTCTCATAGAGGCCATGGGGCTGCCAATTGTGATGGCTCCTTCGGAGGGAGAGGCGCAAGCGGCTTACATGGCGGCAAAGGGAGACGCGGATATGGCCGCAAGCCAGGATTACGATTCGCTTCTTTTTGGGGCATCCAAAGTTGTCAGGAATTTGGCTATTAGCGGCAAACGAAAGTTGCCAAAGAAGAATATCTATATCGATGTGGAGCCGGAGACCATCGATCTTAATACGGAGCTAAATCGTCTGGGCATCAGTCTTAAGCAATTGGTAGAAATCGGCATCATATGTGGTACAGATTATAACAATGGTCTGACGAGAATTGGTCCTAAGACTGCCCTCAAACTTATCCGAGAGAAGGGTGATCTTGAGGCCATTTTAAATGGCCAAGAGGAAAAGATAGAGAATTATTTCGAGATCAGGGAATTCTTCCTGCATCCTACTGTCACCGATGAATATACTTTAAAGATGAATAAACCTCGGTTGGAAGAAATCGAGGCCTTTTTGGTTGGGGAGAGGGACTTCGACCAAGAGAGGGTCTTGAAGACGACCAAGAGGCTGGAGGAGGTTTATAAGAGTGGACAGAGCACTCTCGACCGCTGGTTTTAGTTGCGACAAAGTTTACGATTTTGGCTACGATTTCGATCTCGATCGAGCGATAGGGCTTATTTGTAAAAGTCGCGCTTCCCGCGTGGGCCTGCAAGCTCCAGAGGGTTTGAAAAGGGTCGCTGTCGCCATTGCGGAGAATATCACGGAAAAGACGGGCGCGGAGGTCATAATTTCAGGCGATCCCTGTTACGGAGCATGCGACGTAGATCTGAAGCTTTGCGAAGAGGTTGATCTGATGCTTCATTTGGGCCATGCTGAATTGGAAGATGGTCATAATAAAATCATTTTTTTAGAGGCCAGAATGAAAGAAGATCCTAAAATGGCAGTGGAAAAAGCTGTTTTGCTCTTAAAGGCGAGACGAGTAGGGATTGCTACAACTGTCCAGCATGTGCATAGACTCGAACTAGTGCAGCACATTTTAGGAGAGCATGGAATAGAAGGAATAATTGGGCCTGCCGGGAGAAGAGTGAAATATGCCGGCCAGGTATTGGGTTGTTCTTATAGCTCGGCAAAAGCCCTTGATGTTGATGAGTATCTATTCATCGGCACTAGCCAATTTCATCCTTTGGGAATAGCTCTGGCCACGGGAAAGAGAGTGGTGGTCGCCGATCCAGTCACATGCGAGGCATCAGAGATCGATACAGACCCCATGCTGCGCCGCCGTTTTGGAGCAATTTCCAGAGCTAGGAAAGCAAAACGCTTTGCTGTCTTGATCTCCAAGAAGCCCGGTCAAAAGAGAATGGATCTAGCGGAGCGAATGAAGACTATGGGCCAGGCCAGGGGATTGGAAATGTTTCTGGTTTATTTGGATAACATCGAACCTGATAGGCTGCTCAATCTAGGAGCCGAGGCGGCAGTATCCACGGCCTGTCCCAGAGTAGCGCTGGATGATGCGGCCAAGTACAGAATACCTATACTGACTCCTCCGGAGTTTGAGGTGCTGCTTGGGGAAAGAGCATGGGAAAAGTATGCGTTTGATGAAATAGAAATCTAATTAACTGAGGTTAGATGATCAAGCTTCGAATAAAATTGTTTTTGAAAAGAATCTTTTTTTGCTGGGTCAAAAGCCTTTTTTAGCGAAGGATTTGATGTTCGTGATATTATGATGAAAAAAATTATGATAGCTACTGATGGTTCAGATGCAAGCAAGAAGGCCGCGAGGGTTGGGATTGAACTTGCTTGCCGCTCAAGAGGCATTGTCATGGCGGTTTATGTGGTAGACGTCCACCGGTTATCTCATATTCCTGGATATGCAGCCTTTCCCGGATTAAAAGAAAAGCTTCTTATGTTAATGGAAAAGGAGGGTTTGGAGGCGACAGAGGATGTAGAGGATATGGCTAAAGATGCCAGTATTTCCTGCCGGAAGATAGTAGCGAGGGGTGACCCAAGCGAGGAGCTGCTTCGTATTTCTAAAGAGAATGGAATAGACATGCTGATAATGGGTAACATTGGCCGTACGGGATTGGATAAAATTCTATTGGGAAGCGTGGCCGAAAAGGTAGTCAGGGGTTCTACAGTTCCCGTGCTTCTCGTTCCAGGAGATGCTGTGTTGGGTAATTAGATTTCATATCATAGATAAAATGAATATTCCTCGCGTACAATTCGTTATTTATCTATATGCTTAAAATTATACTATAAAAATTGAGCATCCTACTTACTTCGTCAAACATTCCTTTTTTCGAAGTGGCCCTCACATTCTCGCCGAATATCCGCTTAATGGCAGAGAAGACGCTTTCTGCAGCCCACCTTCTGCCATAACGGTGCACTAATTTCCAGCTATCATAGCCGTACTTTTTAAATTCTAGAACCGACTCGGCTCTTTCCGAGCCAGCTTTAACAATAGCATTCTTTCGGATTTTAATTCCTGGCATTGCCACTCCCTTTTCTTTCAGGAACTTGAAAACCTCTTCCTTGTCATAAGCTCCGTCCATTAATGAATCCTTTAACTTAATATCCGTTAGCATTGGCTTTACCATATCTTGATCCGTGATTCTCTCATCGGTTATCTCGAAGGTTATGGGTCGTCTCGTTTCCACATCCACTGCGACATGCACTTTGATCCAACCTTTGCGTTCGACGCCATGTTTTTCTCTCATCCAGTCGCCTCTGCTTGTAACCTTCATTCCAGTCGAGTCCACTGCTACAACAATGTCGTTATCGGGTACCGGGATATTCAATTCTAGATTCGAGATTCTCTGCCATAATGTGGTGTAATCGGCTGATCTCAAACCTGGAACAAATCCACTCAAAGCCCGAAGAAATCCTTCTAGCTGCCGATAGGGCAAATGAAGAAAGGAATATGCTAAACCGCTAAATTGGATAAACGTCTCAGGATAACGATAAGGACGACCATTCTTTCTCTTATTCATCTTTTTTAGTTCCTTATCCCAATTCTTTACAAAATCGGTGCTGAGATAAAACCAGCCTCTTTTAACTAATTTCTCGTTGTATTCCGGCCAGTTGCGTTTATCCACATTTGTCATGCTTAATTATTATTTTTGTTAAGTATAAATAGTTAACCAACACTGCACCAGGAGACAGAAACTGAAAGATCTCAAGTACTATTTTATTAAATATTTAATCGCTAATTTATGCAATTCGAGGTTGTTCATAAATCGTAATTTCGTTTTTTGGCTTATATAATTATAATTGCTTTAAATATGATGAATCATCCTCACTCATTTTTTTTGCTGCATGGGAATTATTGATATACCCTGACGTTTTCTCTCGTGGCAAAGTGTAGCACATAGACACTTAAATCAAAATTATCAGGGTATCAAAATGAATTACTGGCAACCTAAATATGAGCTTATGGACCGGGCCGAGCTGGAAGAGCTGCAGCTCCGGCGGCTTAAGAGCACCGTCGAGAAGGTTTACAGGAATGTCCCATTTTATCATCAGAGGATGGTGGATACAGGGATCTCGCCTCATGATATTCAAAGCCTAAAAGACTTATCAAAGCTCCCCACTACCCGCAAAGCAAACCTGCGGGAGAACTATCCTTTCGGCCTATTTGCCGTTCCATTGGAGGAGGTAGTGCGGGTGCACGCTTCATCCGGGACGACCGGAAAGCCAACCGTGGTTGGCTATACTGCTAAGGATATTGAGACCTGGTCGGACATGATGGCACGCGATTTTGTTATGGTTGGCGTGACCAAAGGTGATTTCTTCCAGAATGCAGTAAACTATGGTTTTTTCACAGGGGGCCTTGGTGTGCATTATGGCATCGAACGCATGGGTGCCATGGCCGTTCCCTCTGGTGTGGGAAACACTGAGCGTCAGCTGGAAATTATGATCGACTTCGGTGTGACCGTCCTGCATTGCACGCCATCCTACGCACTTTATCTGGCAGAAACTGCAAAAGCCAAAGGAGTTGTTGACAAGCTCAAGCTGAGGATAGGTTGTTTTGGGGCTGAGCCCTGGTCGGATGAGTCGAGAAAGGAGCTTGAGGATGATTTGCATATCAAAGCCTACGACTCATACGGGCTTTCAGAGATGACTGGTCCCGGGGTAGCTTTTGAGTGTCAGGAGCAAAATGGCCTGCATATCTGGGAGGACCATTTTCTGGTCGAAATTTTGGATAAAAATGAGGAGCCCTGCGCGCCTGGTGAGCCGGGCGAGCTGGTCATCACTTCTCTTACCAAAGAAGCCATGCCGCTACTTCGATATCATACAGGAGACATAACTTATTTCCTGGACGATGTGTGCAGTTGTGGGCGAACCAGCAGAAAGCTGCACCGCTTCCTTGGCCGGGCGGACGATATGCTCATTGTGCGAGGGATTAACGTCTTCCCGAGCCAAATCGAAGACGTGCTCATTGGCATTCCTGAGATCGGCAACTACTTCCAGGTAATTGTAGACCGCAAAAGACATGGCCTGGATGAATTGACAATCCAGGTAGAATTGAAGGATGAAGCATTCACGGGTGAATTAGCAGACCTCACAAGGATTCAAAAGAAGACTGAAGAGAAGCTCAAGTCTGTCTTAAATGTGCGAAGCAAGATTGAACTTGTGGAAAAGGGCAGCATACCGAGGACGGCTGGAAAGGCGAAAAAGGTCGTAGACCTTAGAGATGTTTACTCCAAAAAATGAAAACCGAAGAGCTAGCGCTAAAGATGATTCAGAAAACTCTTCGTTTTTTTCATTTATCTTTTAATAACACATCTCTTTGTTGAATTCAATTTACCCAAAAGATATTGCCTCCATTTTCGTGTCCATTTGAATTTTTGTCGATGGCTTTCTAATGATATAAGAATAAGAAAATCGACTAAAAAGTAAATAAAAAGGTTGGACAATCAAATTGGATTATTTATAAGGATGAAGCAACTAATAACAGCATATGTCAGACGTCAAAATCTTTTGGGACCCCGATGGTTTCGAATTAAACACTATAGGAGATAAAACCTATTTAAGAACCACCGATGGCGACACGCCTTCAGTGTCCGCTTCTATACGAATGCTAAGCATTGATGCTCCAGAAGTGCATTATCCCGGCAATCAATCGCCATCCTCTCAGGACAAGAACCTGGCCCAGCTAGGCAAGTGGATAAATGAGGGCGCGGCTCCGATAAAGGCAGATCTCGGGGAATTTCTTCAGCCTAAGCTTGGCACCGGGAGGGCTGGCACATTGCAGGGAGTGCAAGGTAAAATAGCCACAGATAAGTTTGAAGAAATGATTGACGAGAAACTGACACTTCCCAGTGGCAAGAAACGAAATGTTTTCCTTCGGTCAGCTGACGAATCGTTCGATCAGTACGGTCGCCTTCTCGCTTACATGGCTCCAAATTACAGTTCCAAGGAATTGGCCAGCATGTCACGTGAGGATCGGGCAACTTTCAACTTCTTGATGGTGGAATCGGGCTGGTCTGCTTCATTCATCCTCTATCCGAGTATTCCAAGTTACCCTGATTTGATTATGTTTTGGGAAGCGGCAAAGGACGCCTACAAGAATAAAAAAGGTATGTGGTCCGATCCACTGACTCTTACAGGTTATGAGTATCGCATGTGTGTAAGATTGTATGAGATAACAAAAGATCTTGTCGATGGAAAGAACCTCTCCAGCAAAGAGCGTTATAGCTGGATTGATAGATTCTGTGTGGATATGACTACCAAGGAGATCTTTTTTCCTCAGGACTACTACAAAGTGGAACCTTACAACCGAATCTTCATCTGGCCAGCAGATGTTCAGGACGCAGTGGGCAGCATGAACCTGGTTCCGTCTGATCGGTAAACCGTGGAAAGGACCATGAGGTAATATGGAGTCGCCTTTTGATTTTCCTTTTTTTGTCCAGGATTTCCCTAAGAACTATCCACTTTTCTATCTATTTGAGAATGTTTTTTCACGCCAGCGGAGACATATTTGCGAATCACATTCGTTATCTCATCTAGCTTCACGGGCTTGCTAATATAATCATCCATCCCTGCTTCGAGACATCTTTCTCTATCACCTTCAAGGCCATACGCTGTGATAGCAACAATTGTTGGCCCATTATTCGGCCAAAGTTGTCGGATGATTCTGGTCGCATCCAAGCCATCCATTTCAGGCATGCGGACATCCATCAGAACTAAAGCGTATTTCTGGCGTTCTAGAGCCTGCAGTGCTTCTAGACCATTTGCCACAACGTCTACACGGAAACCTAGTTTCTTGAGCATTTGGACAATTACCTTCTGATTCGGAACATTATCTTCTGCCAATAATATATTTTTGTTCTTATATAACATATCCTTTTTAATTGTCTCATGAACAGTTGATTTTTTCAATTGGCTAGAGAAGATATCTGTGAGAACACTGCAGAGCTGAGAGGGTTTTATGGGTTTGGATATAGATGCATCGAATAGATCTGATTCGATGCTCTTACCTACAAATGCTAAACTCACCAATCGTATGACTTTATTGTATCTTCGTATCTCTTTAGCAAAAGCCAATCCTTCCATTCCTGGCATATCCATTTCAAGAACTGCCATATCAAAATCTTTCTTTCCTTCTATCATGCTCAGTGCCTTTTGACATGAATTTGCATTCTTGGGTATCATGCCCCATTGACTGGCATGGAATTCCAGGATGTTCCTAATCGTTTCATTATTTTCGACTATGAGAATGCTCTTGCCCTTAAGTTCAGGCTGCACCATATCAATACTCTGTTCACCTGGAACCGCATCTACCAAGATAGTGAAATGGAATGTAGATCCATATTCCGTCTTGCTCTCCAGCCAAATGCTTCCCCCCATTAACTCAACTAGCTTCTTGCTTATGGCCAACCCCAAACCAGTTCCCCCATATTTTCTTGTGACAGAATCATCTACTTGCGTGAAGGACTCGAAGAGATGGCTTGTTTTATCTTTTGGGATACCTATGCCACTATCTTTAATAACAAAGTGAAATTCGAACTTTTTATTTGAGGGCTTTGAAGATACTGATAACGAGACATCTCCCGTTTCTGTAAATTTGACAGCATTGTCAAGGAGATTGGCAAGAATCTGGCGAAGCCTGATCGGATCACCAATGATTATATTTGGTGATTTTTTGTCTATTATATATGTCAGGTTTAGCTTTTTTTCTGCAGCCTTTGCTGCTACCAGGTCAAGGGCTTCATCAATGGTGCTACGCAAATAGAACGCCTGGTTTTCAAGCTCTGTTTTTTCTTTTTCCAGTCGGGAGAAGTCCAGGATGTCGTTTATAATTGCGAGCAATGCATCTCCGCCACTCCGGATAATTTCCACGAACTCTCTTTGTTCGGAAGTGAGGTCATCATCCAGAAGCAAGCTTGTCATGCCGATAACTGCATTCATAGGGGTTCTGATCTCGTGGCTCATGTTGGCCATGAAAGAGGCTTTGGCACGAGCTGCTTTCTCAGCAACATCTTTGGCTACCTCAAGCTCAGCTTCTGCCATCTCGTGCTCGGTTATCTCTTCTCGCAGATCTTTATTGATTAATCTTAACTCTTCTGTCCTCTCTTTAACCTTAACTTTAAGCTCGCTTTTCGCCTTTTGCAGTTCCTCCTCGGCACGCTTACGCTCGGTGATATCAGCTGTGGTAACCACAACCTTCCAATCCAAAAATGGAAGAGGGACGGCGCTTACATCGGTCCAGATGATACAATCGTTTTCTTTTACGACACCAATCTCCACATTATTGATTGCCACCTGTTCATTGAATGCCTTTACACTAGGAATTTCATCCAGAGGGATTTCGGTCCCATCAAGCCCAAGATACTTTCTGGCCGGGTAAACATTTTTTAGCAACTCCTCTCTTGAAATGCCCAGGATCTTTTCCAGAGCGGGGTTAACATCGACAATATTTCGTTTTTCGTCTATAACCGATACTCCGATTGGCAGCAGATTAAAAAGAGCTTTTAATTTCTTTTCGCTTTCTGCAAGCGTCGTCTCTATCAATTTTCGCTCAGAGATATCGCGCAGCTGCCAGCGAAGCCCCATAGGCTTGCCGTCATCATGATAAATAAGGCTTAATGACAATGCAGCCGGAAAAGGCATGTCATCTCGGGGCAGCATTCCAACCTCCCATCCCCGGATGATATCCCCTTGCTTCAAGCTGGTAAGCCGAGAATCGAAAGATTTTTCTGTCTTCTTCATTTACATAGACCAGCATAGGCTTGCCCACAAGAAATTCTCGTCGCACATTTAAAAGTGCAGCAACCGCCAGGTTAGCTTCTTGTATAGTCCCATCCAGATCTGTTACCAGGTACCCTTCAGGTGCGAAGTCGAACAGCTCCAGGTAACGCTGATGTTCTTTGTGCAGCTCTTGATTGACAGCAATTAGCTCCTCGTTTTGTACGCGCATCTCCTCTTCAGCCACGCAGAGCTCCTCGAAGCTGATCTGCAGGCTCTCCAAAGCCTCCTTAAGAAGATCGGCCTGAGAGCCGCTCTGTGCTTTTAACAGGTGCTTTTGAATTTCCTCAATTTTGCTCTTGAAACCGTTTTGCGATACATCGGTTGGAGGCACTGGGATATTATCCGACATATTACTTCCTTAATTCATCAACTAGCATGATCACGCCATCTCTTTTGCCGGCTACATCCTTTAGAGACGTTAAGATGATTCGAACTCGGATCGTCTTGCCGCGACGATTAACCGCATCCAACTCTTTTTCCAAATGATCAGTCTCACCGCTTAAACAAGCACGAATTGCTTCACCGAGCTCTTCTGCATGAAGCCCGATATCAAGGCCAAAGAAGGATCGCATCTTGACATCTTCTTCATTTAGTCCCCAAAGATCTTCAGATTTCGAGTTCCAGGAAATTACCTGGAAGTTGCTATCAACGACGATAACGCCAGAGTCCATGCCGGTAAAGATGGACTGCATGAATGAATTCACTTTATTAAGTTCCTCAGTGCGTTGGTGCAGTTCATAATTGATCGTCTGCAGCTCTTCATTGGTCGACTGGAGTTCCTCGTTCATAGTCTCCATCTCCTCATTGGTCGATTGAAGCTCTTCGTTGGTGGTCTCGAGCTCCTCAACAGTCGATTGGAGCTCCTCATTGGTTGTTTCTAGTTCTTCATTGGCGGACTGAAGCTCCTCATAAGTTGTCTCAAGATCTTGCTTTGAGCGTTCCAGGTCTTGCCTGAGCTTCTGGTAATGAGTAGAGTCAAAAAAGGTTACACTGACCCCCAAATCACTGCCGTCCTCCTGCAAAGGAGTAATCTCCACATCTAGATACTGGATTCGTCCGTCGGGAAGATGCCGCTCTACTTTTGGCACAGACATTTTCCTGTGTTCGATATATGCTTTCTCTATCTGAGATCGAATTTCCAGGGGTTTGTAGGAGACCTCCAGGTCCTGCACCATGCGGCCTATGTCTTTGGCACCCAGGCCGAAGAGGATTCGGGCCCTTTCGTTCGCCAGGATCATAGCTCCCTCTTTGTCGAGGAGCATGTGAGCCACCGGCAGGTTTTCTAGAGATTTATCTTTAAGCGTTATCCAATCCAACCTAGCATTCTGGTCAATTATCTTAGCAGGATTCGGCTGGCTATTTCTGGGACGAACTCTTGCCGTCTTAGAAAATATGCGATGCTTTATGTCAACAGGAACGAAGAAGTTGGAATGAGTGATCAGTAGCTCAGATTTACCTAATAAAAGATAGCCTTTGTCTTTGAGCGCGAAATGGAAGCGATTGAGAATAACACCTTGAGTATCGGAATTGAAATACATCAGTGTATTGCGACAGACGAGCAAGTCCAGCCTTGATATTGGTGCGTCTTTAAGAAGATCGTGGCGGCCAAATATTATTAATCGTCGAAGATCGCTACGAAAGACGTATCTTTTCCCGACCGGCTCGAAGTATTTCTTAAGCAGTTCAGCTGAAATCGGCTGGGTTTTTTCCTTTGTGTAGCTTGCTGCCCTGGCCTCGGAAAGGGCGACTTCATCCACGTCAGTTGCATAGATTTTGACACGATTTCGAAAAGCTTCGTCTCCCAGTGCCTCTGCCAGCAATATGGCTATTGTATACGGTTCTTCCCCAGACGAGCAGCCCACGCTCCAGACCCTGATAGGATCGTTCTCTTTCTTGGTTTTTATGATCCTGGGGATTATCTCCCGAGCAAGGTAATTCCATGCGGGAGGATCGCGAAAAAAGGATGTAACATTGATGAGAACCGTATTGAAGAGATTTGAAAACTCATCGGGATGGACCTGAAGATAGTCCATGTAATCATCGAAATCATTTAAGCCCACAAGATTCATGCGGCTACTGACCCTACGCATGAGACTGGGACGTTTGTAGCCGGTGAAGTCGAATCCGCGGCTGTGCTTGAGGTATTCCAGCAGTACCTCGAACTTTTCTATGTTGTCGGATTTTTCTTTTTTTTCAGATTTCTCTTCTTTGTTAGATATGGTCATTTGACATCCTCGCCTTTGACAAGAGACACGATAGCATGTGCGATCTCTTCTATAGGGAGAATAAAATCCACGTCTCCGGTATTGATTGCTCCTCCCGGCATTCCGAAGAATTGGGAAGATTTTTCATCCTGGGCTATCACGGTGCCTCCCATTTTTTTTATAGCCTGAACTCCCATGACTCCGTCATTACCTGTGCCGGTGAGGACCACAGAGATGGCGCGGTCTTTGTAGCTCGCAGCTACAGATTCGAAGAGAAGGTCTGCAGAAGGCCGGAGGAAATGCACGAGTTTAGATTGGGAAAGAGACAGCGTACCATCTGGATTGACCAATAGATGGCGATCTGGACTGGCTATGTAGACGGTAGATGGACTAAGAATATCTCCTTCTTCTGCCTGTTTGACCTTCAAAGGCGAGCGGCGGCTAAGTATATCGGCCATTAGGCTGCGATGCCTTGGGTCCAGGTGCTGCACGATGGTTATCGCCGCAGGAAAATCTGCCGGTAGGTCAGCAAGGACTTTGCTTATTGCCGCTAATCCGCCTGCAGAAGCTGCGATAGATACAACATCGAACGCAGCGCGCTCAAATTTTGGTGGTCGTTTCATCTGATTGTCCATATCTACCCAATTCGATTTTCATATTTCAGAGGTATTCGTTTATATTACGGTCAAACTTGATCGAAGGAAGAAATCATGACATAACTGGACACCAGCTATATGTTGATATCAACCAGGCGCCTCAATCGTTCCCTGATCTCATTCAATGATTCCTCTTTCGCGGTTATTGGCGCTACTGGATTAAAAGTTCTTTGAAAGCAACGCAAAATTTTTCTTCAGTATTTGGGACTTAGGATTCTTTTAGTAGCTTTCCGAAGCTCCGCCACATTCGCTTTGATCTGGTCTTCCAGAGCCTCGATTTTGTCCCGAATCACTTCAGGCTTTTCGTACGCCACCTCTTCGTACTCAATCTCTCGGTACTTTGAGATGGAGAGGTCGTATCCGTTCTCTTTGATCTCGCCATAAGGTACAAAGAAGCACTGCCCCTCCTGTCGGTCGGGTTCTCCTCGCGCCTTTTCCCGTAGTGCTCGATAATGTCCGGTATGTCGCCTTTTCCGTCGATGAAGTTCCTTTTGTCATCCAATGAGTAGCCGTCTTTCTCCATGTTGTAGAACCAGACCTTTTCAGTCCGGCCGCCCTTAGTAAAGATCAAGACTGCTGTGGAGACACCGGCATAAGGCCGGAAGACACCTGATGGCATTGAAACAATGCCCTCAAGCTGGCACTTCTCCAGCAGTTCCTGCCGCAGCTGTTTGTGAGCCTTGGAGCTGCCAAAAAGCACGCCGTCGGGCACGATCACACCACATTGGCCGCCGTTTGTGAGAAGCTGCATCATTCGCTCGACGAAGAGGTGTGCGGTCTTCTTTGTGCCCGATGTCAGGTGGTCGTTGATGTCGTTCTCAGATCGTTAGATATCGGAATCCTCACCTGCATCCACAGGACCTCTTCTTCGCCCTCCATTCCGTCGTAGTACATGGAGATCTCCGTTCCAGATCCCAATTCTTGCCTTTTCTTCTCCACGCCGCCTAAGTCGTTGTAATGCTTTTTTGTATCTTCTAGGATTCCCTCAAAAGTTATTTCCGGATTTGTTTTTCCAGAGAGCAGCCGCTCATCATCTCTGCCTTTCAGGTGGATGAACTCAATCTTTGGCACTCCAAGATATTGGCAAATCTCTTTTGCAAGCTCATATCCTTGCAAAGTGGGAACCACTAGATCATAATCAGAAAAAATACGCCTCAGTATTTCCAATAGAGCTGTGAATAAATGAACATCCAAATTGCAATATTTAAACAGCCTATCAAGAAGGATTCTTTTATTTGCCGCATCAACCTGCAGAAAGATTTCAACCGCAACACCCCACTCCCCGCATTTCTTTTTCTCATCATCAGGCAGGCAATCAAATGCATCCTGCAATTGGTTGAAAAGGCCACAGAGATCTTGGGAGAACTGATTTTGTTTTTTAGTGTCTTGCTCTGCAATAGGCCCTAGAATCTCAATGGATGCATTAACGCAAGGCCATTTTCCTGCATTTCCCCCGGTCAAATCAAGAGCGTCTTTCGACGGTATCGTACTGCCTCCCGAATTGTTACATCAAATGTACCAAATTCGAATTTAAAACACTTTTCAAATGATCTTAATTTCCCTTCTCCTTCATAGCCACCATACTACTTGCTAGCATCACTGGTCCATCGAAGCCCGACCGCGCCCGGCTGGAGTCCACGAAGACCTTGTCCATCAGCACCGGTGCACCCAAAGAGTTTGCACCACAGAGCAGCAGCATGGTTCTGAAGATCAGGTTACCGGAAATGCCCTCCGGTGCTATGATGATGTCATCCCCCTTGCAGCTCTCGATCAGTATCCCTTTGTGCCTCGCATCGACGCCCGCCTCTCGCGCTCGTGCTGCAATCAGCTCGCCCTCGGCAAGGCTCTGGTCTACGCGCTGGCTTCGTCCCAGGTCCTCCATTCTGCCGCCCGAAAGAACAGCCACTTGGGGTGAGATGCCCATGTTCCACAGGAACTTTGTTCCACCCATCACCAGGTCAAGCCGGTCTGAAATGGTCTCTCCCTCATCAATTCCCACCGGCCCCAGCAAGAACGCCCAGCCAGAGAGCTCCAGCAGGGCAAGACGCTTTACCTTGATATCAAACTCCGCTGCAAGAGCCTTCATGGTCCTGCCCGCCGGCAGGTTGCCTCTAACAGCGCCATCAATCTCTCCAGTTGCCAAAAGTCTGGTGAGATCCTTCCAAGGCTCCTTTGTGGAAACGTAGTCTAGATTACAGTTGCAGCCGGTCTCCCCAACCAGCAGCAGATCTGCATACTGTGTGGCCGACTGCAAGGAAGCGATCAGCTCTTCATCGGCATTCCAGATTCCAATACCTATGCGGGCGTGTCTATTCCTTGCTTTTTCCCCTATCTCTTCAACAAAGGCGGAGTTCATCGTATCACAATTCATCAAAGTCGTTCGATCAGGCTCGTTCACAATCACTTTATTCCTGTTACACAATCCGTTTCCAGGTCAAAAAGTACCGCTTCTTCGTTTCCTGACCGAATGACGAGCTGCCGCTCTTTTGTTACATTGCCTATCGCTGCTGCCAGTCAATCCCCTCTTCTGGAATACATTTACGACTTTTTCGGCATTTTCCGGTTTTGTAGTTACAACAAAGCCCATTCCTGGATACATCTTCAGCCAGTTGATCAAATCCAATCCTTTTGGAATGGGAATTGAGTCGATATTCACAACAGCCCCCACTTTGCTTGTCTCAAGAAGCATTCCAAGTGTTCCTAGCAGCCCGGGGTTACTGATGTCTTTGCCGGCTTTAACTAAACCCGATTCACCAAGCTCTTGCATTGCGCCCAATTGGGTGAGCAATGTTTTTTGATCCTTGAAGCTGGTCGAATCGAAGTTAATGGAGAACTTTGGGTGAGGACTGCCATCCATATCCGCCGCCGCAATTACTGCCTCGCCTGCCCTGGCTGTGCTGCTGAGGATCACGGCGTCCTTTTTCGCCTTGCCAAGAATGGCAACATCAAGGGCATTGTAGGGCGTATCCGGATGCAAGTGCCCGCCTATTATTGGAACGCGGAACTTCTCAATTCCTTTCTTCATTCCTTGCAAGACTCTGTCCGCAACTTCCTTGTTATTCACAGAGATTACGTCAACCATGGCCACCGGCCAGCCGCCCATAGCCGCTATATCGTGCACATTCACCAGAACTGAACAATAACCGGACCACTCCGGGTCTACCTCCATCAGCTTGGACCAGATACCGTCTGCAGCCAGGAGCATGACCTCTTCTCCATCATCTATCACCGCGGCATCTTCGCCAAAAGAAGCGATGATGCGCTCGGATTCGATGGGGAAGAATTGAAGGAGATTGCCTATCAGCTTTTTGCGTGTGATCCCTACAAATCCACGTAGTTCATTTGCAAGAGATTCCAGATTCATCAAAGAAAGGTAATGCTCTGATCAAAAATAGATGACGCCAAGAGAACCGCTGAGTTCTTAACTACCACCTTTCCTTAGTTAATTGTTATTTTGCTGGATAAGAGGCTGGTTGGTATAAAATTTCCAGGGGAAATGCAAGGTTATAAAATTTACAAAGTTTTTATAGATATCGAAAATGAGGAACCGTGTAAATAATAAAAATCAGAATATCTCGTAATAGCGTTTTTAAGTAACATCTATTAACGTATTAATGCATCAGAAGCAAAGGGGTTGATCAATAATATATCTGATAAAGTAAGCCGAAAAGAGCTTCATGCTCCATGATATGGCCCAATAATCTTAATTCAAAAAAAAAACATGGCGAAGGTCGATGACACTCAACGAGAAAAAAACATATGCTATAAGAAAAGGCCGCTGCAAAACATTTATCAGCTCCTTTTGTGTCTAGAATTGTATCTGGAGTTCTGAGAAATTGCTGATTAGAGATTTTAGGCAAGGTCGCTGCCTTCTGGCTAGTCTTGAATACGGCGCAGATATCATCGGCCAGATCTCTCGTCTAGCCGGGGATGAAAAGATTGAGACAGGTATCTTTGACGCAATCGGTGCTCTATCTCGGGCTGAGCTTGGCTACTACGACCAGGTTTCAAGGCAATACGGTAAAATTCTGGTTGAAGAACCAATGGAACTAGTCTCGTGCCTCGGAAATATAACCATGAAAAAAGGGCAGCCGTTTGTACACGCCCACGCTATTTTGGGAGATAAAAATGGAAAGGTTTTGGGCGGACACTTAACAAGCGGCTTAGTCTTTGCGGCAGAACTCCATTTAGAGGAATTGCAAGGCCCTCCATTGAAAAGAGCTCTTGATTCCATCACAGGCTTACACCTTTGGAGTGAAAAGTGAATACCTCCGAATATTTCGATCTGCTGCAGCAAGGCTTGAAAGATGCAATGAATGTAGCCCAGTCAGCTCGGGGGAAAGGATTGGATCCCTCATTAGAGGTGGAGATACCTCTAGCAGTTGATCTGGCTGAACGGGTGGAAAAGCTGATCGGCATTCCGGGTATCGCCGTCAGGATCCGTGAGCTTGAGGAGAATGGCTTGAGCCGGGAAGAAGCTGCTCTAGCTATTGGTATTGATTTTGCGGAAGGTCGCCTCGGAAAGGGAACTTCGAAGATCGAATCTGTTGAAAACGCCATCCGCACCTCTGTTGCTTTGCTCACAGAGGGCGTCGTCGCGGCACCTATCGAAGGAATAGCTCGTGTAGACCTGGGAAAGAATGACGACGGAACAGATTATCTCAAAGTTTACTACGCCGGACCTATACGCTCAGCAGGAGGCACTGCCCAAGCACTTTCCGTTCTCGTGGCCGATTATGTGCGCAGGAGTGTGGGCATTGCACCCTGGAAACCAAGGCCCGAAGAAGTGGAACGCTATGTTGAGGAGATCGGCCTTTACAAACGCGTGGCAGGTCTACAATATTCGCCATCGGATGATGAAATCAGAACTATTGTGCGCAACTGCCCTATCTGTATCGAAGGCGAGCCCACCGAGGAAGAAGAGGTCTCAGGTTACCGCGATTTGCCAAGGATTGAGACGAACCGCGTGCGCGGCGGTATCGCTTTGGTCTCGGCCGAAGGAATCGCTCTTAAGAGGCCTAAGCTTAAGAAACATGTCTCAAAACTCGGCATCTCTGGCTGGGAATGGCTGGATTCCCTGGCCAGCGGCAAGAAAGAGGGTGGCGACTCTAGCCCCAAGTTTCTGCGTGATCTAATCGCAGGACGACCTGTTTTTTCTCACCCATCTCGTCCAGGCGGCTTCAGATTGCGTTACGGTCGGGCCAGAAATACGGGCCTTGCAGCGGCTGGCATCAATCCCGCAAGCATGCTGCTTTTAGGCGGATTCATGGCGGCAGGGACGCAAATCAAAGTCGAGCAGCCCGGTAAGGCCGCTGCAGTAGCTCCCGTCAGCTCGATCGAGGGGCCGACAGTGCGGCTCTTGAATGGTGATGTAGTTCGATATGATTCGGATAAAGACATTCTGGATTGGATGCCGGTAAGCTGCAAAGATCCTAGGTCCATTGATATGGCCCTGAAAGCCCATATTTCCAAGATCCTGGACCTCGGAGAGATTCTCATAAGCTACGGAGAGTTCCTGGAAAACAACCGTCCTTTGGCCCCGGCGTCCTATACATTCGAATGGTGGGCTGGGGAGTTGGTAAAGGCTGGGGGCGATCCGACGGGCTTTGAAAAAATCAATGGTGAAAAAGCCTTAGCCATTTCGAGAAAATATGGTGTACCATTGCACCCGGCTCATACCTATCTCTGGCACGATATGACGCTAGATGAATTTGAAAATTTTGCGGCAATTGTATCTAACGAGGGCTATTTAGAATCTGAAAAGCTCTTTCTTCCTTTTGATGCCAAGGATTACTTGGAAAACCTCCTTGTGCTGCATATAGTTAGGGATAATAAACTGATCATAGCAGATCCTCTTCCTCTCTTGGCCTGCTTGGGAATATCTCCCGGTGAAGGAGGCATGAAAAGGGCCAAAGCCGAGATGGCTAAATCGACGATCGATGCTGTTAACAGGCTGTCAGGCATAACCATCCGGTCCAGAGCGCCCACGCGAATCGGAGCCAGGATGGGCCGGCCCGAGAAGTCAGATAAGCGATTAATGCGACCGCCCCCTCATGTCCTCTTTCCAACAGGTGAAGAAGGGGGCAAATCAAGATCAATTCAGGAAGCTGCAAAGCATTCTACTGGCAATAGTACTGGCATCATTAATGTTGAAATTGAATGCCGCATCTGTAGAAATTGCGGCAAAGAGGGCTTTAGTTTCCGTTGCGAGTGCGGAGGCTATACAGATAAAAAGAGAGTCTGTCCCAAATGCAATGTCCCGGCCATTGAAAAATGCCCTAAATGCGGAAATCAAACGAATGCAGTAGCTAAGATGAAAATAGATGTGAAAAAAATTTATCATCAAGCTCTGGAACATTTAGGTGAACGGGAACCCGAAACACTAAAGGGGGTCATGGGACTCTCTTCGCGGGACAAGACCCCGGAACCGCTGGAGAAGGGAATCCTGCGCGCCAAGCATGGAGTGAACATCTTCAAAGACGGTACAGTAAGATATGATCTGACCGATCTTCCTCTCACTCATTTCCGTCCGGATGAGATCGGGACTAGCCCGGAGAAGCTGCAAATGCTCGGTTACAAGGATGATATGCATGGCAACCCCCTCGTAGATCTTGACCAGGTGTGCGAGTTGAGGGTCCAGGATATCATCCTGGCAAGAGGCGCGGGGGACTACCTGCTCAAGGTCGCTCAATTCGTAGATGAACTTCTGGTTAAATTCTATGGCCTAGACTCATACTACAATGCAAATTCTCCTGCCGATCTCGTAGGCACGCTAATGGTGGGCCTGGCACCGCATACATCCGCGGGAGTTCTATGTCGTCTCATCGGTTACACCGATGCCTCGGCGGGCTTTGGCCATCCCTTCTTCCACGCAGCCAAGCGTCGCAATTGTGATGGGGACGAGGACTGCGTTATGCTGCTCATGGATGCATTGCTGAATTTTTCCATGTCTTACCTGCCAGAAAAAAGGGGCGGCAGAATGGATGCCTGCCTGGTTATGACTACGCTCCTAAATCCAATGGAAGTGGACAAAGAGGCCCATAACCTGGACCTGACTCGCGTATATCCGCTGGAATTTTATGAGGCGACGCTTGTGGGATCCAGCCCCAAGGAATTGGAGACCAGATTCGATTTGGTTTCCAAACGACTAGGTTCTATTGCACAATATGAGGGCTTTGATTTCAGCCATGATACGGAGAATATTGCAGCTGGTCCTAAGAACAGCGCCTATAAGACCCTTGAGACCATGATCGATAAGATGGATGCACAGCTAGAACTGGCGCGCATGATCCGGGCAGTGGACGAGCAAGACGTGGCCGAGCGCGTTATCAACTCTCATTTTCTGCCTGATCTGATCGGCAATTTGCATGCTTTTTCCAAGCAGAAAGTAAGGTGTGTGAAGTGCGGTGTTAAATATAGACGTCCTCCTCTGAAGGAGACTTGCCCCAAGTGCGGCGGCCGGTTGATTCTGACCGTTCATGAGGGAAGCGTCAGGAAATATCTGGAGGTCTCAATTAAAGTGGCAGACGAGTATGATGTGAGCAGCTACACTAAGCAAAGGCTGCAGCTTCTAAAAATAGAAATAGAATCTCTATTCAAAAACGATAAGGCTAAGCAGACCGGTCTTGCCGATTTCATGTAAGAATGCCCCATTTGCAACGTAACTTTTCGGTGCAAAAATTAGTTTGAATCCGTTAATTACAGCATTCTTTATTAGGCACCTAATTAGAGATATGATATCTATAATTTTAAATATCAATCCATTTTAAAGTTAGTCTAATTCATTAAGGAGAAACAGTTCTTGAGGTGAGATGATTTATGCATAAAAAGGGGATCATTCTTTCGATATTAGCAATAATTCTTGTAGGTAACGCGTTTTGTGAAACGACCAGGATTCCGGCCTTAAATGATGTTTACATTAGCTTGGGGACAGGGAATGAACAGGTCTACAATCAAACCGATCGACTTTTGTGTGCTGTAAATGTGACCGACATGAATGGTACTAAGATCTCAAACTACCCAGGAGTTCCTATAATTCAGTTCGATATTTCTGATATCAATGTTACCAACGATAATGTTGCAATTCTAGCGCTGAAAGCTGCGTCAATTGAAAGGCAAAGCAACGATTCCGCCATGGTGGCATTGCTGTCTATCGGATCAGAATGGGACGAAGAATCGGATATCACAACGTTCCTGGTGAATATTCTTCCCGCTTGGAATATCGTCAAAAAGAATGACCTTACTATGATGAGCACTAACACAGATGGAGATGGGATCTTTGCTTTTGATGTTTCCAACAAACTTATGGATGCCAAGTCTAACGGCGACAAAATATCTTTCCTTCTAGAAGCTATTAGCAATAGCAGCTATGAAGTCGAATTTCTATCCAAAGAGAGCGGCCAAGGGCCTTACCTGATAATAACGCCTTATTCTGCGGAGTCCTCAGTTGATTCGGCAAAATTAGTTGAACAGAATCTGTCACTGGCATTCAAGGGAAATGAAACAAATGAAGGAAATCTCACGGTTCCGGCAATAGTCAGCCTTCAAAGTAATCATTCTATCGACCAATATCTTGCTATACCTCAAAATGAGAGCAAAAACCAATTCGCAAAGAATCCGATCAGTGAGGACGAAAAGCTCAGTATCCTGGAATAATACACGAAAAATTTTGGATAAAATGGATTAGCAGATTCTTATAATTTTACCTTTTTTATTTGTAGCAAAGACCATTTGGGTCAAATGGCGCTATATTTATATCGATAGCTGGGCAAAATACTGTAATTAGGAATTACTTAGGAGGAGTTGTAATCACCTTTAAAAAATTTGCATCTCTGCTGCTTTTTCTGGGTTTGTTGCTCATTTCGTCAACGGCGGCATTTGATGATAGAGCCCAGTTTTATTACCCCGGCCTGACCTCATGCGCACAGGAGCCTTGTTTCTCTTGCGCCTTGCCAACATATCCTTATCCTTATTTAATCAGCTGCAATTACCCGTGTGAGTACTTATACCAATTGCCGCTCTGCAACAATTGTTTTTATCCAGAACCTCGTCCTTATCGCGAATGTATGACGTGCGACCGTTTGTACTTCAATTGCCCTGGGCCTTGGCAATGTTGAAGAATCAGATAATTATTTTTAGTGATATATCTAAAACAACCATTGAATGAGGATAGCATTTATGTGATATCATAACCAAATAATTGCATTATGATCCGGCTTGTGATCTCTGAGGATGCCAGACATGAAGAGCTGGCTCCAATTGCCCTTGCGATCAACGAGATTATTCAGCTTCCTATTACAATGCGGAGCTTGAATTTTCCTGGTGTTCGCGTGGAGAAGGGGAAGGTCCTTGATGAAGATTATAGTGGTCCCATTTTAGAAGAGGTCATAAGGACAGGCAAGCCTGTTCGCACTATTCCAGAAAATGGTGCTTACAAAGGGGTCCCTGTATCAGTAGCACCGATAATAGTTGAAGGCAAGGCAATTGCTGCAGTAGGAGTAGTTGATATCATCGGTACTATAGATATTCCAGAAGTCTTTGGGGCTTATGCGGATGTATTAAAGCAGGTTAAAAGAGGATCTAAGAGCGAAAAATGATGATCCGGAAGGCGGATCTAAAGGATCTGGCCCAGATAGTGCAGATCGAAGAGCTCTCTTTCCCCGAAGAGACTGCATTCCCTCCTGGGATGTTCAACTATCTCATTCGCTATTCTGTAACCCTGGTAGCTTGTGAGCCTCTGGAAAAGGTCATGGGATTTATCATAGGATATGCTAACGGAAGCGACGGAGCGGTTTATACACTGGATGTCCATCCCCTTTTTCGGAGGAGAGGCCTGGGCAGCAAGCTTGTGATGGCGCTGGAAGAGAAGCTCATTCGTCTGGGAGCAAAAGCTGTTCATCTGGAGGCCGCACTGGAGAATCCAGGTTCTGTGGAACTCTATCGAAAGGTTGGCTACCAGGAGCATGAGCAGATCCGCAACTATTACGGCCAGGGAAAACATGCAGTGAGGATGTGGAAGATCCTAATGTAGTGCACTATTTTCCAATAATATATGGTGATTATCAATTATCTGCCCCTAACATATATTTTACTAATAATTCAAACTGGTTGTACTCCCTATTGTTATATCTCCACTCCATCTCTTTGATATACAACAGGAATTTATTTTTGGAAATGCCATGATGTTTGATCAATCTTTCCTTGGCAAAACTCCAGAATCCTTCTACTCCGTTGATACATACTTTTCCTTGCTTGAATTTACAGCCATGATCGATATTTAAGTGCCTATACCCACAGAACATCAACGAGTCGTAACCCTTCCATTTATCGGTATAAACAATGCTTCCGCGCCTCACTTTTGTTACCGTTTCCTGGATTAATGTTTCAGAAGATACGTCTTTCACGATCTTGACCGAAACCCTACCACCTCTTTCCAAAATTCCAAATACAATCGTTTTTCCGCCAGCTCCTCTGCCTCGTTTCCCTTTTCGTTTCCCTCCAAAATAGGACTCGTCAAGTTCGATTTCGCCTTTTAGGATCTTATCGCATTTTGAAAGTTCTTCGACTATCGATTTTCTCAGAAGATCAAAGGCTTTGAGAGTTGTTTTATAGCTCAGATTCAGCTCAACAGAAGCCTTCCTAGCTGAAACGGAGAGCTCAAAGAGCTTGATCAACATAAGCCATCGAGAAGAAGATATCTTGATCTCGGCGAACTTTGTGGCTTTCAGAGGCCGAAAATCGTTTTCGCAGATCTTGCAGCGGAGCCTTTGTCTCGACATGAAGTAATATATATGCTCGCTACAATTAGGACAAGATAAATCTTTAATT
>CAVWPP010000034.1:0-30623 GCA_963756915.1 Methanotrichaceae archaeon | reverse complement strand
GGCTGTTAGCCATGAAAAACATGTCAATTAATGGAACTCAAAACGCAAACCTCAACCTTCCGTGGTTCAAGACCTTTTCAAATCTATGGAAATTACTCCTCAATCCTAAGCAGACATAAACTCGGGATTCAGGACGAGCGGACCAGACCGAGTATACTACTTCGACGAACAGATGGCAATTTGGGAAGCAGTATCAAAATTGAGAACAAATATTTAAGGTGATTGTCAATTATCTGCCCCTAACATATATTTTATTAATAATTCAAACTGATTATACTCCCTATTGTTATATCTCCACTCCATCTCTTTGATATACAACAGGAATTTATTTTTGGAAATGCCATGATGTTTAATCAATCTTTCCTTGGCGAAGCTCCAGAATCCTTCTACGCCGTTGATACATACCTTTCCCTGCTTGAATTTGCAGCCATGATCGATATTTAAGTGTCTATATCCACAGAACATTAAAGAGTCATAACCTTTCCATTTATCAGTATAAACAATGCTTCCACGCCTCACTTTTGTTACAGTTTCCTGGATTAATGTTTCAGAAGATACGTCTTTCACAATCTTGACCGAAACTTTACCGCCTCGTTCCAAAATTCCAAATACAATCGTTTTTCCACCAGCTCCTCTACCTCTTTTTCCTTTTCGTTTCCCTCCAAAATAGGACTCGTCTGCTTCTATCTCGCCTCTCAATACTTCATCAGATCGCGACATGTCTTGAAGGATAACGCTACGCAGGATATCGAATCCTTTCAAGGTCGTCGGGTAGCTGAGACCTAATTGGATACTGGCTTTCCGCGCGCTTACTTCAAGCTCAAATAGTTTAATGAGAAGTAACCAAGAAACACAGGATATTCTCAGTTGACAGAAACCGGTATCATGAAATGGATTGTAATCAAACTTGCAGTTGCTACACCGGAGCCTTCCAGAATTCATGAAGTAAAATTCCTGTCCCCCGCAGTGGGGGCAGGAATTTCGTGTCAGTTCTTTTTTCTTTTGGAATAAATAATGGAATGCTTCTTTTTCATTGCTGCATAAGCTCACTAAATGGTGCAACTCCATGATAGACATATGACCCAACCTCTTTATAAAGGGGCAGATCTTTTACAATCACCAGATTTAATTCACAATAACGCGACAAAATAGTTCATCTCAGGAGAACGGATTTCGGGAGTTGGTTGCCGACTTGGTTGTTCCATCGGCTACTATTCTCCATGCAACTCCCCCCAAAGAGCCTCTCCTGGAAAATACAAATAGTTGTATGTCTTCTTGATTTTTTTTCGAAGTTTGACGATCTGTCTTAATCACCACTCAACGAAACATTACCAACCATATGTGTAGTAGTATGAACCCCATCCATAGGAATTTGTCGCCCACCAGGGATCATAAACCACAGGTTCGTAATAATATGTAGGGTAAACTACAGGTGTCTGGTAATAGGTATACGTGTATGTTGGATACCAGTTGTAATTGTAATGAGTGGGATACCACCAGCTGTATGAGTGATAGCCTCCAGGATTTAGCCAATCATGATTTCTGTGGCTATCACCGAAACCATCATGACCTCCACCATGGGAATCATGGTGACCTACGTCATTGGATAAAAAGTTACCATATTGTGTTTCGTCTAAGGCAGAGCCTATTGCGATTAGCATTCCTAAGGCCAAAACTGACAGCACTAGTTTAATTGTGTCGATTTAGATTCCTCCAAATAGATTTGTTATTTGGCTTAATATTAAAAGGTGGTTTTTATGTAGATTTCACCTAATGTCTATATGAATCCTCTATAATTCTGAGGGTATCGAAAAATGTATTTTTGCAGAAAAAAACAAGAATTAGGACCGAACTTTAGAGTTCTCTGGATGAGTAATTTTGGCGATAAGCACGAATCAATCCTGGATAATATGCAATCGATTTTCATCAAATAAATCAACCGCGACTATTTTGGATCCTCAGATTGAGATTTTTTTTGTAGTAACGATAGGTCCGCGAATCTCATAATCCTCTTCGCGGGGTAAGATCAAATGGAGAACTCTTCGCGGGCTTTACATAAATTAATCTTCTAAAACAATTCCTTCTTGCTTTCAGAATTGTATTGGCCTCATTTCATAGGTTTCAGATCTGTCTGGTTGATCGGGAGTGTTTCCTCATCAGGCACTTTCACATGCAATGTATAAAGCATGTATTTGATGATCTCTGCAGGGAATGTGGATATTATGCGACAGTCTGTCCTTCCTCTATAAACGCCGTCCTCGTATACTCTTCCATCAGGTGAGTAGCAAGCCGCGAGAACGAGATCGCCCTGCTTGTATCGCCCTTGACCCAAATCCTGCTTTTCAAATCTGAAATTGCCTACCACTGCCGGTTGCCCGTCAATTAATCGCTGGTAGAGATTTGGCTGATCCCCGCCCGCATTCAGAAGGGCGTTCCAAACAATATATTCATTGGCAGTGACGTTTGCTACCATGGGCTCTTCATATCTTGTGAGAATGAGCCATGCAAAGTAATCAGTGCTATCAATGGTAAGATTGTATCTGGTAAAATTAACTCCCGTGGATGTAACACCAGTGGTGGGGGATTCAACGATGACCGTGTATTGCATTGTTGTATTCATATCAAAGGAAACATTGTAAGGCCCAACAGGCCCTGATTCATAGGCTGCATAGGCTGGTGCTGCCAGGAGCAGCATTAGAAGCACAATAGATTCTGCGCGCATTATTCCTGCCACCAGATTTTCAATTGTATTTCGTTTATTCAGGAATCCATTTCATCTTTTTGGTGAAACATGAATTAGCGAATACTGGCTGAATTAAAATTCCAGAATCCATTTATAAAATATACTCAGAATAATTTTTATTCATATTTATAATTTTATTTTTAATTGAATGTTGAATTTTTTTTAGATCAGGTAACGAAGTCGATGTAAGCCTCTTTAGCTGCCGAATACAAATAGCGCCCACAAGACTAAGGTCGGTCGTAGGCAGGCAGATCCATTAGCCTATGGTCATGCAGGGCCCTTCCCGAAGCAAAGTGATACAAATCCTGATACTTCATTCCAGAAAGGCCGAGCATGCGATGCACTGTGTCGTCAAAAAAGCAACCAATACCGCAGCCCTGGAACCCCTCGACTTCGCTGGCAAGATAGAGCGCTTGACCGACCACACCGCATTCCCAGTAAAGTCGCGAATAAAACCAAGCCCCATATTTTTTCAGCGTCTCCTCAAATTCGGCTATCATAGCCACAGCAAAGCATCCATCGGACGCTATATCTTGGCCACAGGATGCGTTTTTAGCAGCTAAGCGGCCGTCACCATTTGCCAATAGATATAATCCTAGATCTCCAGCTCTGCGCGAAGGCTTTTCCCAAACGAAATCTGCAAGCATTGCCGCTTGAAGCTTCTCCTTTACGGATACATCCCTTAATAATATGTACAACCCGGGGTCGATGTCTCTTACACGATGTACAAAAATGATCGGATGGATGTAAGGCTTCCACGGCAAAAATCCAAAGGGCAAGTTTCCAGGGAAAATAGCCTCGAGAATCGCATAGAAACTCTCTAAGGGCATGAAGGCATTTTCATCCATGACTTGAGCACTGCGGCGTCTGCGTAAGACGCGGCAAAATTTTGTAGATAAGAGCTCGCTAGACGAAATAACTTCTGGATAAGTGTCTAACGTTGGTGGCTTTTTGGTAGCCTCACTCACTTTGTCGATCTCTACCCATTGGATATGATCTTTGCTAAGGGCGTTGGGTCGTACCGATCGCGATTGCAGGTTTGCGTGGGAGATAACAGACAAGTCAAGGATTTTGTTATGCATCCGTCCATCTGTAAATATTGCCAGAAGGACATCCGGATGCTCTTCCTCAAGACTGATATCCCTGGTTATGCTCCCCTTTTCTTGCCAAAGGAGCCCGGCAAGATCGTCTGTTCCTGTATCATCCAAGATAGCACTCTTCCAGTTAAGGCAATGCGCTGCTACTGAAATCGCTCCGAGTGCGTGGCCTAAATCAATCATGCAATAGCGGAAAGCCCTTTCCCCATACTTCCAGGACTCTCGCCAATAAATCGACGAAAAGGCTAATAGCAGCGATCCGTCAGGTAAGCAGAACGATTGCCAGCTATCTTGTTCAATACCCGCTAATAACTCCAAAGAATGGCTCTTTGGTGCATAATGATACACACCAGGAGAACCTTCGAGTCCTGATATAGATCCTGCAATAAGATATACTTCTGTAGGGTGCAAATTGCCGCTGGAAGGATTTACACGCAAAGACCATTTAGATCCAGAGATGCTTTTCTGTCCAGAAAGTGCCAGACTCTCGAAAAAAAACTTTGAGAGGCTTTTCCTGTCCAGAGGTTCTGGCTCAAGAGTCTGCTGGTTTACCTCATCGAACCCTTTGCGCTCTAGATCGATTTGCGTCGAACCCTCATAACTTCGGAAGGGATTAGGCTGGTTGGCCCAATCCATCTTAGCTGGACCACGGGCTAGGGCATTGGGTTGGTGCTTAGTTCTTTGGTGATATGCAATCACCTGATCTCGCCCTGCTGACATTCAATCCCTCATACCAATCTTGGTTCGTATTGAATATTGCGACCTTTAGTCTTTCGATTGATCCAGATCGACACGATCTGTTTCGTCATATTTTTTCCAAGGGATCGTACTTAGGTTCAATGGACGGAACTTATCTATTGTGTTATTAATTAGGGATGCATTAACGTGCGTGGCTGTTCCTTTAGGACTAATGTAGGATTTTGAAACGCTGCTTTGTAAGCAATTCTTGGCATCTATGCCAACTGTAACATCTCTTTTTTCAGAGGGTGCCTGGTTTGGAGATGTGTACTCAATCACATAACTCCCGGTTAATATCCACTGGAACTGCTCCAAAATTGCAGAAAAATTTCCCGAGTTCATATTAATCCACAGGCTCTGAGTTTCATTTGCGACATCCTTCAAGTCTACGTTACGTGGTTTTTCAAAAGTGGGTGATACAGGAATGAATATTACACCCGCTTCAGCCAGATCTCTCTCAACCTCCGATTTTGTGTAATTTGAAAATCCGCTATGATCACTCATGTAATGTGAATTGGTGTCAGTAATTACAAGGATAACTTTCTGTGCACCAGGTCGAAAACCCAACGAGAGTACTTCTTCGATCGCATCTAACGAATTTTCTGGTAAATCATTTCCACCATATGCGTGGAGGGCCTCTATCGATTTCTTAAATATTTGGGGGTCGCTTGTCCATTTTGTTCTTATTGTAACATTATCTTTGAAGGATACAAGAGAGTAATTGGCATCAATCTTAGACGCCCTTATTCTATCGATTAAACCATTAACTTTTGACTTCATTGCATAAATCTGTTGCTGCATGCTTCCTGTATCATCAAAAACTACCGCAAGGTCTAGCATCTGGCCTGAAGCGTTACAGGTACAGAATATTTTATTAATTACTGCTCTTTTGCCATCTTCGTTAATCGTAAAATCTTCCTTTTTTAAGTTACCAGACATCGCACAATATTTACTGCTATAGACATTGACTTTTATTCTTGGAAAACCGGTTGGGTCTATCCCCAGGATTTGCACTTCTTTATTAGATGATGCCATTTGGTCAGATTTATAAATTGCAGTCAATGCATCAAATCCACCCGGTGAAGTAGGTGCAAATCGCGTTTGTGCATCAACAATATCCGACATGTTAATAACCAACAAAAGCGTCAAAAGGACTAAAATCCCTTTAATTGGAGCCTTCACAAATATCATATTAATTCGAATAGCATGAGCTTCGACAAATTAAATGTTTTTGCAGAATTTGAAAACAGGCCGTAAATATGGCGGCGTCAGCTTCCCCTCTAAACAGTAAGAGTATCGCTTAAAAACTATTTTAAACAAGAAAAGTAGCTTTAGGGAAAAGCCCACTTCTATTCTATTGACATCAGGACATCGCCTGGACTAACTGTTGTCCCCTTTTTGATGAAGATCTCCTTAACTGTTCCTGCCTTATTTGCCAATATGTTTTGCTCCATCTTCATAGCTTCTAAAACGGCTATTGCATCCCCCACGGCCACCTTATCACCCTTATTAACCTCGTAGCGGATGATGACGCCCTGCATGGGCACTGTAATTCCATCTTTTGGCAATTTAGGTTGGGCTTCTTGGATGGTCATGCCAGCTGGAGCCACTTTGACCAGATAGGATTCTCCGTCAATCTCTACATTTAGTGCGATTGGTTCTGCCTTGAGCGAAGCCGATGCTAAATTTGCAGCAGGTTGTTTCTTTATCAGAGGTTCTTCCAGAGCTGCTCCTTGCAGAAACTTAAGGGCTACCTGAGGATAGAGGACATAAGTTAGGTAATCCTCTTCCTTTTTGGCCAATCCATGGTTATCGACCTCTTTCTTGGCGTTTTCGTACTCGGGCAAAAGAAGGTCTGCAGGTCGAACTGTAATTGGCTCTTCGTCGCACAGAACCTTGAGCCTCACTTTCGGATCGATCATGGCAGGAGTCTTTCCATAAAGGCCCTTGACATAGTCCTTAACCTCTTTTGGGACCATCTTGTAACGATCGCCGGTTATGACGTTTAGGACCGCTTGAGTGACGATAATTTGGCTTGTTGGTGTGACCAGAGGCGGGTACCCCAGGTCCTTTCTCACGTAAGGTATTTCGGCCAAGACTTCTTCATACTTGTCTAGAGCATTCTGTTCAATTAGCTGCGAAACTAGATTGGATAGCATGCCTCCAGGAACCTGGTAGGCAAGAACATTTGTATCCACTCGGGCCGAGATAGGGTTGAACACGGGAGCATATATCTCCATAATTTTCTCGAAATATCTCTTTATCTCGGTGAGCAATTCCAGATCTAGGCCTGTGTCGAAAGGGGTCCCTTGAAGCGACGCAACCAGGCTTTCAGTTGCAGGCTGAGAGCTGCCTCCCGAAAGTGGCGACATGGCCGTATCCAGTATGTCCACTCCTGCCTGGCAGGCATGGAAGTAACTCATCTGGGCCATGCCGCTCGTGCAATGTGTATGGAGATTCACCGGCAGGCTTATCTCTTTTTTTATTGCTCGGATGAGATCGTAGGCATTCTTGGGTGTGATCAATCCGGCCATGTCCTTGATGCATATTGAATCGCAGCCTAAATTTGCCAGATTTACTGCAAAATCGGCGAATTGTTCATTGGAGTGAACTGGGCTTATAGTATAACTAATTCCACCTTGGACATGCTTCTCCATTTTCTTAGCCGCTTTGATCGACCGCTCCATATTGCGAATGTCGTTTACTGCGTCGAAGATTCTGAAAATATCAACCCCATTTTGGGCCGATTTCTCCACAAACTTGTCCACAACATCGTCGGCATAATGCCTGTACCCAACCAGATTTTGCCCGCGAAGCAACATCTGCATTGGAGTATTAGGCATGGCCTTCTTTAATGCCCGCAGTCTTTCCCAGGGATCTTCATTCAAGTACCTAATGCAGGTATCGAAAGTCGCGCCGCCCCACATCTCCAGGGAGAAGAATCCAACTTGGTCCATCTTCTCCGCTATAGGTAGCATATCCCTGGTCCTCATCCTGGTTGCCAGGAGAGACTGGTGAGCATCCCTAAAAACCGTGTCAGTAAGCTTTACCCTGCCCATGAAGATCTTCCCTCTTTACGGTCCCTCTTATTTAAAGCCCTTTGCCAATTTTTGTATGCTTGAAGACTTTGCCGCCTTAAGCCATCGCTCTTATTGGTTGTATAGCTTGCTCGCCTTAGGCAGTTGAGATCGTAATCAATTGAACAAAGGGATAATCTATTCGATTTTCAATTCTCCTGCACAAGCTCGGATGTGTTATATAAATCTGATGGAGGGAATGTATCCCAATATTAATTTGCATACAAATTGTACTATGTCATTTAAGAAACGATATCCTTAAGGTCATGGCGAGCACGTAGCTGCTTTGGGCCATAATCCAAGATGGAAAAACCAGGGCTACGAGGTTCCGTCCTGGCGGGCGTGGATTAACAAACCTTGGTAGTGCCATAACGAAAAATCCAAAAAAAGTCGAGCAAATTAAAAGAAGTCGCCTTCAGCATTTGGTCTGGCAAGAGTTAATAGTGACCTTTTTGCGGAAAGGAAAAACCAAAAGAGCCAGTTGATTTGAAGCAAAAATGTAATTGTCCACAAAAAAATCATAATAGGTCCATAGCTTTTATTAATAATGTGATCTACCAGAATTGTTTGAGATAAATGGTTGAAGAGAGATTGAAGTTTGAACTCAGAAGAAAGCTCTTGCACTCGCTTTTTGGCCTGATTTTAATAGTCTATCTTTCTTATTTTGGACGCGAAAATTTAATCATAATATTAATCCAGTTGCTTCTTGTTGGCTCGATATTGATCGTATGGAAGAAACGCGGCAATCGAGTTCCGGTAGCAGATTGGTTCGAAAACACTTTTGAAAGGGAAAATGTTAAGTTTCCGGGGTATGGTGCTTTCTGGTACGTACTGGGCACATTGATTTTGTCTATATCGCTCGGTAATTCCGATGAAATTTCTGCATCTATTATGATTTTGGCGTTAGGTGATTCGGCATCCACAATTTTTGGGCTTAGAGGCGCGCATCCACTTCCCTACAACCAAAGAAAGACTATTGAAGGCTCTATTGCGTTTCTTGTCTTTTCTCTTCCGTCCTGTTTATTTATTGGATGGATAGGACTTCCACTTGCATTTTTAGCAGCGATTGTTGAAAGCTTGCCGGTTCCCTGGGACGACAATCTCTTGATTCCAGTTGCGTCAATAATATTTTTTATAATATTACCTTGAGAGCTTCTCATTAATCCGTCCATCACAAAAAGCCTCAACTAAGGACATATACACTCTCGAAAAAAAATTAACCGCCTAAATATATCGAAATCTGATTTTACCTAGCCGGTATGTCTTATATGGAATCATTTTTCCGTTCAATGAACTTTTATTTCTAGATAAATCCACATCCGGAATCGTGATCGCCGAGCTACTTTAGTCTTTGGAGTGCCGATCTTGCTTTTTGGTGCTCTTGGCCTTCAAAGCCTCGACCATGGCTCTTGCAAATTCTTCAGAGGCAGAAGGACCATTTCCTGTGATAATATTTCCATCCTGTATCACAGCTTCATCTGAGACTATTGCGCCTTTGGATTTGATATGATCTGTTTCTGACGCAGTGGCACTTATACCACTGAGAATGCCCGCATCCGCCAAAATCCATGGACCAAGACAAATGGCTCCAATTAGCATTCCCTGGCCATTGGCAGATTTTGCCAGGGACTGGTAATCGAGATCCTCATAAAGCTTTAGATTGTAGATTCCTTCCCCACCTACAAAGACCACAGCGACATAGTCTGATAGCTTGACTTCACTCAGATCCAGATCTACCTGTGCGCTTTCACCATCCATTCCATTGGCTGTTTTAACGCCTTTAGTTGTCAAGACGACCGAATAGCCCATGCTCTGGAAATAATCGCGAGGAACATTGAGTTCTTCCTCTTGATACTGCTCAGGCGCTAAAACCATCAAGATCTTTTCATTTTTATTTGATACGTCTAAACTGGATTTAGAATCCCGGATCGATGAATGGTTGGAAAAGGCCGAGGCGAGGATAGACCGTTCAATCGATGCATTTGTAGAAATAATCGTTTCACCATCGCTCACCTTCTCTGGCAAGTTTAATTCATTGCCAATCTCCTCTTTCGGCTGGTTATCTAATTGTTCAGTTTGCCCGGATGCGTCGCCCATGACGGCTTGACAAGATACAGGCACGAAGCTGCCTGCATATGCGGAATAGCAGGCAGGACAGGGGGTGTAGGGATTTACGCTCTCTGCTTGGGCAGGAGTCATACTGACTACATATCCGCAGACAGGGCACTGCCAGCAAGCATAGCCAGTATCTATTCCCAAACTAATCTGGGCAAATGCCGGCGAGATTCCTGCTAAGAACAGGATCACGGTTATTGCAAGGAATGAGGTCTTCATGATTTGGTGAATTGTAATGCCAAGATTAAATAGATCACTCAATCGTAATCATTAATATTCCATAGGCAACATAGATCTATCATACAATTGGATCAATAGTTTCGAATTCTATTTCTTTGAAATTTTAAAAAAAAAAATTCATGAGCATCCAAATATGTCAGATTTTGCTGGCGTTATCACATTACCCGCGTCATTGTAGCTATATCGCCCCGTCTTGCTGCAATAGCCCACCCACCAATCGAAGACTTTCATTTGGACCGGCATTCCCGCAAAGCAGCCTGTAAACCGGAAGTAACGTGGTAAACCCTCAAGATTTATCCCATCTCCATTTCCCGCAGTATCTACAATGTAATACTTCGGGCTGCCAGGAAATTTTAAAAGGTTATATGCATGACCGGGATGGTTACCAAGCAAAGGCAGATCGTATCCCGTGCTTTCCGCACTAAGTGCCTCTAACCTGTTGTATCCGGCTTTCCGCAAAGCCGTTGTCACAGCTGCGGCATAGTCGATACATACTCCTGTGGAGAGGATATTAACCGTGGCATGAGTTGGGAATAATCCCAAAACAGCGCTATTCATGCTCATATTCTGGTCGGACTGCCAAGCACTAACACCCCACTCTTCTGGGCGACAAGAGAGGTTCCTAACATCTCTATTGAAATCTTCTTGAAATGCACATGTTCCGGCCAGGTCGATTCCACAAGTGCGAGTGCATTCTGGATATCCAGAACAGCAGGCCTTGAATAGTGCATAACCTTGCATATATTTCGCTTCGGGTCCAAATGATTTAATGATGTAGAGACCGCGGCATTTTTTCTTATTTTCTCCTGAATTATTGCAGGCATAGGCACAGGCAGATCCGGAAGTAGGCGTTCCATCGCAGCAGTTTACAGCTTCTGCAACGATATAGTCCAGATCCGGATGGCACACTTCAAACTCTTGGCAATCCGTTGTAGCATTGGGCCATATATCCTGACAGGGTGAATCCACGGGATAGTACTTTGGTCTGGGTGTGACCCTGCTGCAAACCCATGGTTCGGCGATGCCAATTTCCACCGCATCTTTTGTCAGCGAGCCATTATCTTTGGTTACGGTGAGCGTAATCTCATGCCATCCTGGTGTAAGGTTCTTGGTAATAAACATCTCATTTTTCCCGATTATGCCATCAAGACTTGACGTCCAAAGATATTGAAAATGCTCATGCCTTGGAACAGCCTCAAATCTAACGCTCTCTCCACGAAGGAATGTGTAGACATCCCGTGGGGCAAGAATCAACGACTTCTTCGTTTCTATATTACTGATCTTGCTCCTAATAGCGAAATTAGTTGCGGTCTTATTTTCGCAATCACAATAGTCTGAATTCGGATTAAGTCCGTTCGACCCGTTTCGACTCTGGGAACTTGCCGCCAACTCCACCATTTCTGGACCTCTGGCTTTTTCGGTATCACTGCTCCAACCCAAGCCAGATGGAATGTGGATGAGAAACGCCATCGATAGAACAATCAATAGCAAAGCCAAAGAACCATAGAAAAAAAAGCCTATTCGCTTCGTCCTATCTCTTTTACTATTAAGTAGAGGCAGTTGGCTAAGATGAGTTCTTCCTAAAAAGAGAAGACCGCTAAACGCAAATAGAACTCCTGGAATCGCCCAGGTTTTCCAGCCGTAGGGCAGGGTGATTATGGCCGCCTGGCCGATTGGAAACCCGGAAAAGCAGGTAAATAAAAGCAAGATTTCTCCTTTTTGGGTTAGAGCCATTGACCCGGATATGGCAATGATGATTACCATTATGAAAAAGGCCAACCATTCCTTATAAAATATGAGAATCGCACCGCCAGGCAGGATAAAAAGGCCACCAAGCATCATCACTCTATTGGCTGTTGAATGATTTTTCAAATTAAGGAAAGAGCCTAACGCTCCGGCAAGTCCGAGCAAAATGAAAAGATAACCGCCCGCCGCAGGAGATACTTCATATCCATACTCGGCCAAGCGACCTAAAGACGGAATAGAGGTGAAAAGGGCCAAACAACCTATGATAACTGCAAATAAGCTGCCCAAAAGCCCAGGAATTGACAGGATAATCTCATTTTTTTCTGCCATCTAAATAGGATCGGCCTTCTCATACAATTTAATGATATCCGTGACGACCACATCCTCTGCGCCTTCTGGCCCTATCGCCACCTTCCGACAAGACGAGGCCCTCATCCACTTGTGGAGTTCCTCTGCCTCGATCTAGATATCCAGATCTTTGTGAGAGGATCGTTAAGATATCGGATATTTTTGGGCGGGTGATTTATGAGAAGAAAAGCCGAAACCTTAGGTTTTGTTTGACTGAACGTTATTGATTGAGCTTTTTTTCTGGAGTTCAGCCCGCGTTTTTCAGTTTTTTCCGCTGATAGGTTCTGCCACACACATTCGCCGTGCGGGCTACCCCGACCCCTTTTCGGGGAACGATTCTTTTAAAATCGGATATTTCTGATGAATGTTGAGCCAGGGACTGGCTCTCAGAGGATGAAAAGAACCTGGAAGCAGAGACTTATAGATCGCCCTTTCTTCGGCGTATCTGGCCGTCTTTCATTCTGTCCGTGCCGTTCTCTTTCTAGATGGGGTGCGGGAGAAGAGCCACTAATTGCATTGGCCTGTACCTGCAGAAGTGTGGTGGAGAAAGGGCACTCTTGAGGAAGAATGGCCCATGCTTTTCGATAGGGTCCGGAGTGTACGTCATGCTGATCAGTACTCGTTCATGGCTAAGCCTTCTCTAGAGGAGGTGCAATTGCTTGTTGGGCGGTCCATTAAAATTGTATTGATCACAGGCTCTGTCGGAACTACTCGCTTATGTGCTCGAGGATGTGCTTTTGCATGACCGTCCGGATGGTCGATTGCTCGACACTCATGAGGAGGTGGCCCCCTCTATGGAAACTAACCAGTCTTGCACTCGGAATGGTGGAAGCCGCGAACTCAGCATTGTGGTAGAGCTGCAGTGTGTCGTCTGTGGCATGGAATATTAAGGTCGGAGCTCGGACTGCGGCAATCCTCTCATTCGGCATCGTTGCCTTGTTATCGAAAGCAACACCGGCGGTTCGCAGCGAAACCGGATTCATGTAATCAATAATCTGGTCAACCAATTCCCGCTGACTGTGGTTAAGACCGGCAATGACCGCGTCGTTGGCGCCCATTAGCTCCATAAACTGTCCCTTGAACAGCTTGGTTATGGCCCAGTAAAGCGGGTCATACTTGTAAATAGTCATCAGCATCTCGCCTTTCTGGTTCGCCTGCACTTGGTCTTGTGCGACTGAAGACGCGACCCCGCAGGAGATGAGTGTAAGTGAGGATACCCGTTCAGGGTGCAATACGGCAAAGAGTAGAGCTGAAGGGCCGCCATGAGATAATGCGACGACAGCAACTTTTTTGATGCCCAGCTGGTCGAGCAAATACGCATAGGCATGCGCCTGGTCGTCAAATGTGGCACCTTCGTGGAAGGTCGAGCGCAGATATCCAAAGCGCGAAGGCGTAATCCAGTGGAATTGGTCGCCCAGCACAGCCCGCTTAAGGAGTTCTCCCTGATCGTAGCCACCACCGCTACCGTGGATTACCAGGACATCGGGACCTGATCCACCTTCGGTGAATTCGATATCCCCATAGGGCGAAGCTATGACCGTGCTCTTTCCATAGACCCGTTCATAGGCTCGATTCATATCCCAGAAATATGCTGCTGAAACCAAAACCACCGCTAAGATCAACCCAATCGCAATCCAGCGTAGAATCCTTCTTAACATCTTGCTCTCCGTCCAGGTATCAATGCAACTTGTCAGCATCACTCATTCAAAGGATTTTTCCCCGATATACGAATGCAATTTGGTGCAATTCAGCCGCCCGAAGACGCTCAGGTCCTCTTCCCCTTCAGGGCGGCGGCTTTTTCGGTCTTCGCAGCCTTCCGTCTATCCCACCTGCCTACTTTGCCGGATCGGTCTTCTACTCTATCGTGTTCCAGCACCTTTCTCGTCGCAGAGCATTTCTTTGCTCGTTTCCCGGGTCCTCAACATTGATCTGGCCCATTTTGAACCGCGTACCCAGAGTTCCGACCGTGTTAGCATCATTATTTATTGTCTACTTAGCCAGGTTTGCACCTAAAGCCAGTCAAAATGTCACTTTAATTGAGATGGCATTTCATTGAAAAGCTAGATATCCCACCTTGTTCAACTGGCAATAGATGCCAAATTTCAATGTCCTGCTAGAAGGTGCCTGGCTAGTCAGAGATGTAAAGACTGAAGATGACGCCATAGGTGTGGCCATTTCTGAGGCAGGCAAACGATTAAACCAGAGAAAGATGGACTTCGTAGAAGTAGAGATGGGGCAGTGGGATTGTCCTGAATGCAAGGAGCCTTTGGCTGGCGTCTTTCTTGTTGCAAGCACTGCTCTGGTAGCGCTGCTCTTCGAGATTAAGATCTTTAATGCAGAGAGCGAAGAACATGCAGGAAGAATCGCTAAATCTACTATTGGAAAAGCTCTTGGAACAATACCGCTCCGGGTCTTGGAGATCGTTCAGATTGACAGATAATCGATCATCAATTTTTTTCATGCCGAATTATGGCAGTGAATAGAGACTATTTTTGGCCAACTCTTGAATTTTTGTTTTTCATGTCGCTTGGGCCCTTTAAGGCGGTATTTTGTTGACCAGGTCTCCCCAAGCCCAGCGATTTTGCCAGCTCCCTTAGGTCTCTCTTGCCGGATTTTAAAGGTTTGTTCTTCTTTGGGACTTGTGAGCTAACAGAGTTCGCTGCCATTTCTGGAACCTTCTGTGTTTTCCATTGGATGGTTTTCTCGGAAATAATTTTCCTGGCCTCTTTTGAATCGACCAAAATCAATTCCGATCTCACCCAATCAGGAAGGAACTGATTGACGCCACCTAGACTATCATCTCCAAACCTCCGATCGCAAAATAAGAGAACACCCCTCTCCGATTCGGCTCGGATAACTCTTCCGGCTGCTTGTAGTCCTCTGTTTATGGCCGGCAGGGTATAAGCAATGAGCATACCCTTTGTTTTCCCGTATTTTTTTGCATAATAGCCGTTGATCTCCTTTTGAATCTCATCGTATGCAGCAAGTGGAAGACCAACAACCGCAACTCCATTCAGGGCTTCGCCCTTATAATCAATTCCTTCTGCCAGCTTTCCGCCACATACCCCCATCAAAACCGCTCCCTTACGATGACCTAAGGAAAAGAACTCCTCCAAAAGCTCCGGAACTTCGTCGGCGCTACGAGGTTCGATACAGAGTTTTTTCCCTGCTTTTTTAGATGAGGCAAGACATACATCCCTGTAATTATTCATCATTGGGTAGGATGTGAAGAAGATGGCCACATTGCCTGGAATGCATTCGATGATCGAACGTATATGCTCGGAGATCTCTTTTTTGTTATCCGCGTCTTCCCTGATCTCAAGTTGAGTTGTTGCTTTTCTTGCCACCAATAGCAGACGGTTTTCCCGAGGAAAAGGATTGGGTAGGCTAAGCTTTCTCGCCCTTCCCTCCTCACCCAGACAGTAAAGCTCGTAGGCTTCCAGAGGGGAAAAAGTGCCCGAAAGCATAATGGTGGCATTGATGTTATCGCTAATACGCCTAATATTAGCTGCTGGATCGATATTATTCACCTCCAAGCGGGCGAATTTCTTTCCGGTTGAGCCACTTACCGCAATTTTTCTTTGATAGGATGAATCCTTTTCCGCAGTCTCAATATCTCGGAGGAAAAGCAGCACTAGTGCAAGGTTTGGCTGAATGTCACCTTGAAAATTTTCGCGATCGCCTTCTGCTAGATTCAGATCTGCAACAGCCACAGCCACTCCTGAAAAAAAAGAAAGAGCTTCGTCAATATCATCTATTCCATCATATAAAAACATGCGAAATAAATCCGCGTCCAAAAGAGTTTCTCCTTCTTGCAGTCTTTCTTGTTTGCTATGTAAAAATCTCTTCAGGCGAGGCAGAAAAATACGTATGATGCGTATTCCCTCTCGTCTCCACGAGGCACCTTCTCGAGTCTCTTCGAGCCTGGCCTGTCCTAAAGTGCCTTCGAACTTTTCCACTTCCTTTTCGGCGAGGTCTATCATACGCATTGTCAAAATGCGCGAATTCATAGACCGTACCGCATCCCCCAGATTATGAGCCTCATCCACAATTAGGGTTGCCTTTTCCTGATCCATCTCCAGCCATGAAAAGATGATATCCTGAAAATCTGGGCTGAAAAGATGGGAATAGTTCATAATCACTATATCGCTATTTTGGGCATAGAGACTCATTATCTCATAGGGGCAAATGCCCTGACATGAATCATTCAGCCCCGAAGGTGATGTGATCCGCTTTTTTAAATTCTCCACAACTGCAATAGCCAGGGCGGAACGCCGGAAATGGACTTTTCCATTGAGCTCGAAGCCTTCTCTGCTTCTCAAATAGTATGGACAGAAGGTTCTATAACCTGGCTCTTCTTCGGGAATGCTGTCCGAAGAAGGATCGTAGATGCTTGCATTGCTTTTGCTGATATGAGACGACACATAATTTTTTGTCCATTCTCTAAGCCTGGAGCAGCCAGCATAAACGCTTTCACCCCTAAACTCATTTTCCAGGGGGCAGATCTTTTGCTTTCCTACCATATAAGCGATCTCTGGCCTATGACGGGTTTTGGACCATATTTTGTTTATCTCGTCGATGTAGATGTCTATCTGGGACACCGTTCGGACAGCAACTATAATCTTTCCAGGTGCTGCTGCCAGAGCTGCGCTGATACAGCTAGTCTTGCCGGTTCCAGTGGGTGCATCTACCATAAGCACACCTTGCTTTCCTTTGCTTACCACATCGTAAACGGCATCCAGCATCCGGTCTTGGTAAAGTCTAAGGGACTCATAAGGGAAATAGTCCATATACACAAAAAGTGAGGTGATCTTGAAAGAGATAAATGCTATCCACGATGTGAAAATGGAAAAGTTGAAATTGTATTGATGACGATGGTTAAATTTGAGATTGAAGGTGGGGACGATGAAATCAAGGGTATTACTTCTGTTTATGCTGATTGCCGCGGTGATTGTAGCCATTGTGGATGCGGATTTTGGCGGACTTAATTCACAGAGCAAATTAGGATCTTATGGCCCTCAGTCATTGACAAAAGGCAAAGATGTGAATAACCTTAAAAATAGCATGGACGAGGCTCTAAATGGTCTTCTTTCTTGGAAAAATGCAAATCTGCATAAAAATGAATCTGAACAAATGGACCCTGTTTCCTCAAATTCACCAATTCAGAATTCATCAGCAATTAATTCATCTACAATGAATTCCTCGATAGCGCATTCTCCGAATAACGGCCTAGATAAAGTGAATTCCGGTAAGAATCAGGGATATTTCCCCCTCGATCTTGAAGAAAATGGATCCGCAGGTTTGAATGGAGTGAGCGCCAACTCCAAAGCGATCTTTAACGGCTATTATGGCATTACAGCTTCCCGGCACGAAATGGGCAAGAGTGATATATCGTCAAAGCTATCTCTAAATGGAGCTTTTGATGTTGATAAAACTGTCAAATTCTCAGATCGAGGCTTCTAGGATACCCGGGCAGCGGTCTCAATTGAGATGGATCTGTAGGCAGATCCTATTTGTTGCCTTAATATCATCAGTTTTAATGGTCCACGCCCTATCTTCAGAAATTGGGCCCGGGTTAGAGTGGAACAGAACGTTTGGAGGACTGTATGGGGATGGAGTTTGGTCTCTTCAAGAAACAAAAGATGGAGGCTACATCCTAGCGGGCCACACCGCAACCCGGGGGGAAGGAAGCGATCTATGGATTATTAGAACCGATCCGAAAGGAAATCCTCTTTGGAATGAGACTTTTGGGGGATCCGGAGAGGATATAGGATATTTCATCCATAAAACAAGAGATGATGGCTTCGTGATTGCAGGGAGCACATCATCTTATGGCTTGGGAAATGAGCGTCTTTGGCTCATCAAAACGGACGGCAATGGAAGCCTTAGCTGGAGTAGGGTCTTTGGCGGTTTTGTATCCTCTTCTGGGGATGGGGGGTGGTCTGTTGATGAAGCGAAAGAAGGAGGATATATTGTGGCTGGCTACACCCAATCTTTTGGTTCCGGGAGAAAGGACCTCTGGTTGGTGAGAACTGACGACCAGGGTAAAGAGATTTGGGACGAAACCTATGGTGGGGCAGAGGATGATGTAGGCACGTCTGTCATCCAGACAAAAGATGGCGGATTTGTTACAGCTGGGCGTACCTCTTCTTACGGGAATGGCGGTGATGACATTTGGCTGCTAAAGGTAAATTTGCACGGGGAAGAGGTTTGGAGCAAAACATTTGGTGGCCAGAAAGATGATGCTGCTTTTCAGGTAGTGGAATTGGCTGATGGCTATGCTCTTGTGGGCAGAACGGAGTCTGGCACCAGTAGCATGAAGATCATCCTTATAAAGACCAACTTGGAGGGCAAGAAGCTCTGGGAGAGGTCTTATCGAGGTAATGCGGGTACATCGCTGGAGCCCACATCTGATGGTGGCTTTATTATAGCTGGACGAATCGATGATAAGGAATCTGGAAGAGATGCATTCATCGTTAAAACCGATTCAATTGGCAGAGAAGAGTGGTCAAAGCCCTTTGGTGGTGCAAGAGACGATATTGGCACATCTGTTATCGAAAGCAATGATAGCAGCTATATATTTGCTGGCATAACCAGTTCGGAGGGATATGGAGCAGAGGATGCTTGGCTGGTTAAGCTTCACAGAGACGCTAAAAATAGCATAAATGAAGCAGATTTGAAAAAGTCAAAACTTATTTTGAACGCTACGCTCCAAGATGAGTCCTTAGTCTCACCTAATTCGAGGACAAATGTCTCCAAAGATTTGGCTTTTAGGATTACAAGGGATGTGAACTCTAATATTACTAATGACATCGAATTGGACCTTTCACAAAATAATTCTTTCAGTAATTTAAAAGCAATAAAAGCAGCAATATAGAGAACGATCATAGTCTTTATGCCTCGCCGGACGATTCTTTTATATTGAAAAAATCTTTAATATATAGACAGACAACGGTTCTTTGATGCCATCCTTCGTCAGGATATCTGATATTGGTCTCTATCTGCTTTGCCCCCGTTTGGTTTACTTTGATAATCTGGAGAGAATGAAAAGGAAAAGCAATACGGAACAAATCCTCTTACGGAGCCTGATGCTTTCTTTGACTCAGAAAGCAGATTTGAAAGAACAGCTTACTGCGGCGTTGGCAAGACTGGAAGAGGAGCTTCCACTAGTATACGAAATCGAACCAATCGAACTTGGACCAGCTTGCCGAGAGCTGGAAAAAAAGATTTCACAAATTGCCCAGGGGGTCTCTCCTTTTTGCGATGATCTTCTCCCTTGTGAAGTTGATGTCGATCTGAGGTCTGAGAGATTGGGCCTATCCGGAAGGCTGGATCGCCTAACTCCTGGTTTTATTCCATCGATTATAAGAACAGGCCAGGCACCAGCGGAGGGAGTCTGGAAGAAGGATCGTCTCATGCTCGCAGGCTATTCGATGCTTTTAGGTGAGAAATATAGTATGAAGATTAACCGTGGGCTTGTAGAGTATCCGCGAGCAGGATTTGTGCGGCAGGTGCATATTTATAGTGTGGACAAAGCCAGAGTGCTTCGTATCCGGGATAGAGTGCGACAGATAAAAGAAGGCCAGCTTCCTGATCGGCCTGAAAATGTTCGCTGTGACGACTGCACTGAGCGGGAACGCTGCGAGATTAAGCGAACTTTGGCTTCAAAATTTTTTTAATTGGCAAAGGCGAAAGTAGGATATTTGCGAGCATACATAAAACATATTGGAGATCATTTATTATGGCCTCAAATATTAATCACGACGCTGAGCTTGACTGTGTGGGTCTTTTTTGCCCTCTACCGATCGCGCGGACAAAAGAGGAAATCGAGAAAATAGAGATTGGGCAGATTCTGAAAGTCGAAGCAGATGATCCAGCGGCTGAGGAAGACATTGCTCGCTGGGCGAAACGTGTGGGCCACGAAATAGTCAAGCTTGAAAGGTCCGGAAATATTATCATCTTCTGGATAAGAAGAAAGAAGTGAGCGAGCAAAAAAAAGCAAAATTGATACATATGTAGATTGAACATTTCGTTTGATAAAATAAATCTGAAAAAAGTGGTAATAATAAGCTGAAAAGAATGGTGATCTGTAATATGAGCAAAATTCTCTATATTCAGACCAGCGGCCTGGACACTCCTGAAAGACTTTATGCACCTTTTATTCTGGGGATGACTGCCAGGGCCATGGATGTTGATGCATCGATCTTTTTCATGATCAAAGGCATTACCGCATTGAAAAAGGGGGAAGCAGAAAAGGTCAAGATAGGAAGCTTCCCAGCCTTGAAAGAGGTCATCGACCAGGCATTGGCGGCAGGAGTGAAGATGTATATTTGCGAGCAGAGTACGCAGCTCCTTGGCATTCCCAGGGGCGACTTCATTACGGATGCTAAAATTGCTGGTGCAGGTACCTTGAACGATCTGGCGCTGGATGCAGATTCGACTATCAGTTTCTAGGGCTCAATAGATATAAGAGATATTATGGAGGCAACGAGATAATATGCGTGGAATTTATCTGGACCATCAATCGGCATCGCCCGTGGATCCCAGAGTCTTTGAATTTGCCAAGGGTTATCTAACTAATGATTTTGGTAACCCGTCCGCCCTGCATTCCCGGGGCCTCGAAGCTAAGTCCGCCATAGAAGAAGCACGTTCAAGAGTGGCCGAGCTAATAAATGCAGAGAGCACAGAAAGCATTGTCTTCACAGCTGGAGCGACTGAGGCCAACAATCTGGCTATCCGGGGCTTGGTGCAAAGAAACGCTGCTAAGGGCAAAAAGCTCTTGGCCAGCAACATCGAGCATATCTCCGTCCTCAATCCGATGAAGGATCTGAAGAAGAGCGGTTTTGAGTTCTCCCTGGTGCCAGTTGATGGAGAGGGCATAATCGAATTGTCAAAGCTAGAAGAAATGGTCTCTAAAGAAACCATACTGACATCAGTGATGTTTGCCAACAGCGAGATTGGGACAGTTCAACCTATCAAGAAAGTAAGCGATATTGTGCATGAAAAGGGTCTCTTTTTGCATGTTGATGCCACGGCGGCTGCGGGCAAGATGCCATTGGATGTGCAAAAGGATGGCATTGATCTGCTCACGGTTTCCTCCAATGATCTTTATGGACCACAAGGCGTTGGTGCGCTTTACATTAAGCCTGGCGTTCGGGTTCAGCCAGTAGTTTATGGGGGTGGCCAGGAACGCGGTTTGAGGCCGGGGACCGAAAATCTCTTTGCTCTGGCGGGATTTGGCGAGGCTGCAAGGCTTGCAAAGCTTGAGATGGTAGAGGAAAGCTTGCGTCTTTCCGCTATTCGGGACGGCTTGATCGAAGCCATCTTAAAAGTAGAGGAAGCATATCTCACAGGCCACCCAATAAAGAGATTGCCGAACCATGCCAGCTTCCGATTCAGCCGCATCGAGGGAGAGAGCATACTGCTAACTATGGATGCCATGTTCAACATCCAGATATCGACGGGCTCAGCCTGTTCCTCTCGCACTCTGGAGCCATCTCATGTTCTTTTGGCCATAGGCTTGAAACATGAACAGGCTCATGGTTCCATGGTCGCGACGCTAGGAAAGTGCAATAATACCGACCAGATACCTGCGATAGCAAATGCTGTATACAAGACCGTGGAGAGATTAAGGGTTTTATCTCCACTCTAAAAAGGTGATATGAATGGCACAAATAGGCTACTCTAAAAAAGTTATGGAACACTTTATGAATCCTAAGAATGTGGGGGTGATTGAGAATCCAGACGGCTACGGCAAAGTAGGAAATCCGGTCTGTGGAGATCTCATGGAGATATTCATTAAAATTAAGGACGATAAAATAGACGACATCAAATTCAAGACCTTCGGCTGCGGATCGGCGATAGCGGTGAGCAGCATGGTTACTGAGATGGCCAAAGGTAAAACCTTGGATGAGGCGATGTTGATCACCCGAAAGGACGTAGCCAATGAGCTAGACGGTCTACCGCCTCAAAAAATGCATTGCTCAAACCTCGGTGCAGATGCTTTGCACGCCGCAATTAACGATTATTGGGTAAAGATCGGAAGAATCAAGCCTGAGGAAGCAAAGCCCGAAGTGGAGTGCCAAGGGGAGAGTAAATGTGGACGTGAGTGTCAGTAACAAAAGCGTCCCGGAACGCGAAAAGGCTGAGCAAAGCAATGATTCAACTTTTTTTATTATTAACTATTATTAAACCAATTTGCCGCAAATCTTTTATCATCACTGAAGATTTTAGGCATGATCATTAGTGAAATAGTTTAAGCCCGTAATCGATTAAAATATTTTTTAAAAAAAGATGACAAGGGCGACCTTTATCGCCCCTGCAATTGCTTTTTAAGCTTATCCAAATCACCCTTTGTGTACAGATAATACCCAGCGCCTATGGCAATGAGAAGCACTAGGATCAGGGCGATCAGCCAGTTACTGTTTTGTGCCTTCTCAACATTCACTACCTGGCTCTGGTCATCCAGGCTGAATTTGTGCAATCCTGGATTTTTCGGCTTGTAGCTGAAGACGACAGTGGAATTCTCTTCTTTCTTGAGACTTACGTTTTTGCTATCCACGATCGTGTTATTTAGCTTCAGATCAAACAAGCGGGAATCGTTTGAATTCCCAGTGTTTTGGATATTAGCTTGGATCTTTATTTCTTGACCCACATTGGCCTTATCTGGCACCTTCAGGCTGAGGACCTTCAAACCTGAGGAAACGGTGATCTTCTTAGTGCTATCATTATAGCCATCCTTCTCCGCTTTTAGGATGTGCTCCCCAATAGCCATAGCAGAGTGAGTTAAAGACCCTTGGGTGCTCGTATTGCCTATATTTACGTCGTCAAAGAAGATCGTTGCATTTTCCACTGGTGTATTGTTTATTCCTTCAACGATGTTTATCAGGAAATTCTCTCCTTTGGCAACTTCTGCGGGTGCATTGATGGTCAATTTATTAGCCAGAGTGGCATTTGCCCTGGCAACCGCAGCCAGTGCTGACGCCTCCTCTGCCGTTCTTACTTCTAGTTCTGCTTTGCCATCATTGAAACCGCTCTTCTTGGCGATCACCTCATATGTGCCTGTGTTTGTGGAAGTGTAGCTGATCGACCCAGAAGTATCAGTTGTACCAATGTTGATTCCGTTCACAGAGATCTGTACACCGCTCAGAGCTTCTGAACCCGACTTAACGCTAAATGATACCGGCTTATCGACTACGGCGCCAGGAACGCTTAGGGTCAGATCCTTTCCTTCTCCTTTCTTGGTAGCAATGGGTGCAATCAATCTTTTGGCGCTATCGGCTACCTCGAGCTTAAGGTTCTCCATGATATCTATTGTTCTGCCTCGCCCAAGACTGATAGTGCCATCGTTGCTCATGGTTATGCCATCGCTGCTTAAGCTCTCAACTTTCATCTTGCCGTGAATCTCACCTTCTTCCACAGACTCTGCACTATCTGAGACCTGGAACAGGCCGTCCACTGTGGCAAGGTCAGTCTCTGTGCTCCGGAAAACGCTCTGTATGTGGGCAACGATAATGGGAACGTCCTTAGTGGAGCCGGTATCGATCTCATACCTGTAGTTCGAAGCTCTATCCCCTGGATCGGATCCGGGTGTTACAACCTTGCTATCTATCTCGTCACCGTCCTTTGCCAGCGCCAAGTATACCTTATTTCCGTCGAGGTCCACCTGCTTGATACGTAGCTCGTACCCCTCTTCCAGAGGAAACACAGAGCCGCTAGCTATGGTGTCGCTATCATCGCTGTCTATGAGAATCTTCCTTAGTTCGCCATCGTTTATGATGCTAACTTCGTCGGTGAATTCCGTTGCATTATTGTATCCCGCGAAGAACTTGTCAGCCATAAAGCCTATAACATCATATTTGCCCCACGATTCGAATTCGAACTTAACTGATTGGGGATGAGTGTTGTAAATCAGGTCTTTCTCCTCGATCTTCGTGCCGCCGATTATCCTGGCTTCGAGGCTCTCCGTCCCAACATCATCGTCAATATCGTAGAAGAATCCCTCGAAATTGTAGGGCGTCCAGGTAAATTCACTGGTTACTGAGGGATCAATCACAGTTCCCCTCACATCGTAGCTTCCCGTTCTCTGAACTATCGGTGCAAAGCGGATTTCATCGGCGTCTGCAACCTGGAATCCCATATTTCCGAAAATCTTGGTCGTGCTTCCTTTTCTCAGAGTGAGCGAATCATCATTATCCAACTCCACTCCCGTATCTGAAACCGAGATCACCTTCATTTTATCGAATTTATCGCCATCTTCAACCGAGGCATAGGTATCAGATATTTGGAACAGACCATCCACCGTAACAAGAGCCGACTCTGCACTTGTAAAAACATTTGAGATATGGGCTAAAACGATAGGAGTGTCTTCACCTGCAATGTCCACTTTATACTGGTAGGTTGAGCTCTTGAGAGTATCAGGTGAGACGACTTTGCTATCCACCTCATCTCCATCTTTGGCAAGCGCCAAGTAGACCTTATTACCATTGATATCGATTTGCTTAATGCGTAGCTCGTATCCCTCTTCCAGAGGAAGTACAGATCCGGCAGTAATCGTGCTCTCATCATCGCTATCTGTGAGAACTTTTCTCAGTTGACCGTCATTGATCAGGCTTCTGTCATTGTCGAAGAGATCGTTTGATATGTAACCTGCGAAGTATTTGTCGGCCATAAAGCCAATGACCTGGTAGGTCCCCCAGTTACTGAATTCAAAGTCCGTTTTTTCTGCACTCGTGCTATACAACAGATCGCCGGAGTCGATAGATCTTCCGGACCCACGGAAGGTTACTGTCAACTTTTCTGTGCCGACATCGTTCTTCAAGTCGTAGAAGAATCCGGAGAACGTCTGAGGTGTCCACGTATATTCCATAGGGCTTACACCTTCTCTCCAAATTCTATCTGTCCCGGACTCTTTTTCGGGGGAAGCATCCACTAGTGACTCTTCGCCAGATTTATTAGTTTCATCATTAGATACTTTTTCGGATTCGTTTCCAGAGACTGTTTCAGGGGGCATCTCACGGGATATGCTTGCATTATCTGAGACATCACCTGAAGTGGTCGCAGTATCCTGAGGTATCATATCAGGGGTTACTGTTTCCTCTGCCGCGGGGCTTATTGTGGTCGCTGTTTGAGGAGACGCAGGCGAAGCTTGAGTTGTTGTCGGGCTTGCCGTGGGAATGATCTCTGCAGTTGGTGTTGTTGCAGAAACGGCGGCATCTGCAGGCGTCGTCGTCTTAGAACTCCCAGAATCTGCAGTGCTACCAAGCTTGGCCAAAGGTTTAAGTCCTGTGTTTCGTTTTGCCAGGTTCTCTGCTGTAATAGTCTCTCCCTTTCCATTGCCTTCTGAAAACAGGCTTTTGCTAATGATTGGCGTCGCCTCAGATATGGCCTCGCCATCTGAACCAGAAACAGTGCTGGTTGCCTGAAGGGTTTGTGCCAATACACTTGTTGGTAGAGATGCAGCCACTACTAAGAAAAGCAGGCAGACTCCACCGAACTTAACGTAATCCATAGATCTCCTCCCATGCGTAACAGTTACGATTTATTTGCATTATAGCTACTCTATTTATATTTTTTGATTTGTTGAATTGCTTTGATTCATGCCGCACACAGTAGACATGTTCTACACTAATATCATGGGTGCATGTGCTTAATGCTTATAAATTTGATTACGCCCAAGGCTTATTGGAACGTCATGCATGGATACTAGCTTATCTCAGGCTTAACGAATACGTCTTGATCTCAAACGATTCCATTTGCGGCCATATAGTGCAACTTTGCGAACTGCATGAGTAGTAATTCGGAATTTGAGTCTGTATTATCGAAGATTGGATTCCTATATTTCATTTATCTTTTTTAGCCAATTTGGATCGATCTTTTAGAAGGCTTTTTGTCTTTTTGAAGATGAGAGTTCTCCACCTCAAAAGAAATCACATTAGCTTCAATCGCGTTCGGCTGGAGGAGCAAAAAAATCGGTACAAAAAATCTGTTTGACGCGACATATTCCAACAAGATAGTTCATGATAGCAACCATACTATAATTCAAAACGGTTTGCGCAAAATAGCTGTTAAGGGAGGATCCTTTGCTTATGCTAATTAGTTTCAATACAATCCATTACTGTTCATTAATCAAAATAAAAAGATCTAATCGGCTGGATGCTGCAAATCTACCTGGGGGGCGTCATGTAGTTCCAGCGCCAGATCTTGAAGCTTATCGCCATTATCCCAAGAAAGATTGCCAGTACCAACAGGGCCTGAAGGCCGCCAATAATAGTAACTGCATCCATACGTACACCAATTAGAAGCCTTCTCTATTAGCTGATAAATGTTTTGGTTTTGGATTTTCCTTCAATAAAAAATTAGCTTAAAAATATTGATTTTGAATAATTCGCTCACTATTTAATTATTCTTTACGAATCAATATTCAAGGGCCAATCTATGCTTACATTGATCGCATTTGAGACGATACTGACCTGAGCTCGATCTTTGCAACATCCCAGTTAGCTGAAATTTCATTTACTACTTAAGAAAGATGCCGAAAAGCCGTGACTCTCTATAATTGATGCAGAAAATTTTTCGTTCAGCTTGCTAGGATCATTTATCTAGCGATTTTTTCCAATAATCGTGTTCTAAGGGAGAAATAATTTTGGTAGCCTTTTTACTTTGCCTTTTCGTTAAGGGATGAATTATTGTCGCCACTCCCGGCGCGAGAATGCCTTCGTGACGAGATGGGATTGCTTTTTTGGAAATAGCTTCTCGATAACCACGAATGCAAAAACATACATCGTATTTTGATAACATTTTGCAGCCAAATCTAAATACTATTTATATTAGTTGCTGCCAGTTGCATTTAATGATAGGCGGCCGTTTGATTGGTTTTTTCCTAATCTTTGGATTAATATGGTCATTTCTTATTTTAGCTCAAGGATTAAATGCCGGCGAGATAGGAAATCGCAACTTTAGTGAGTCGATATTTGGTACTGCCCGATCATTCCAACAAATTGGTGGTGAGAGGTTTCTTCCTTCAAATTGGCCTGACGATTTGAAAATTTATTTGATTTATAATAATCCACCTAAAATGCCCATCATATCTGAGATGAGTTCTTTCTATCTTCCTATGACTAATAACAGCTATTCAATATCATCAATTGACCCGGATGGCGATCAAATCAATTACACGATCGATTGGGGTGACGATACGACCTTGATAATTGATCATATTGAATCTGGCAAGGTTGCCAAAGCAAATCATACTTGGAGCAAAGCCGGAACATACGATATAAGAGCTCTGGCTACGGATAGCAAAGGCGCCTTATCCGAATGGTCCAAACCGCTAACTGTAGTTATTAATACTCCACCAAATAATCCATCCAGACCTTCTGGTCCAATTTCCGTCGAACCAGGAGTATCCAGCTTCTTCAATATATCAGCTCACGACCCGGACGGCGATCAAATCAATTACACGATCGATTGGGGCGACGATACGACCTTGATAATTGATCATATTGAATCTGGCAAGGTTGCCAAAGCAAATCATACTTGGAGCAAAGCTGGAACATACGATATAAGAGCTCTGGCTACGGATAGCAAAGGTGCTTCATCCGAATGGTCCAAACCGCTAACTGTAGTTATTAATACACCACCAAATAATCCATCCAGACCTTCTGGTCCGATTTCGGTCGAACCAGGAGTATCCAGCTTCTTCAATATATCAGCTCACGACCCGGACGGCGATCAAATCAATTACACGATCGATTGGGGCGACGATACGACCTTGATAATTGATCATATTGAATCTGGCAAGGTTGCCAAAGCAAATCATACTTGGAGCAAAGCCGGAACATACGATATAAGAGCTCTGGCTACGGATAGCAAAGGTGCTTCATCCGAATGGTCCAAACCGCTAACTGTAGTTATTAATACGCCACCAAATACCCCATCCAGACCTTTTGGTATGATATCTGTCTATACTTGGGCCTCTTATATCTATTCTGCAACTGCAGTGGACCCCGATGAAGATCCCGCAACGTTCACCTTTGATTGGGGTGATGGGAATGCATCAACGACGAATTATATAAAATCAGGCAGCAATGGAAACGCATCGCATATTTGGGATCATGAAGGAACCTACCGAATCAGAGTAATTGCCATAGATAGTATAGGAGCCTTATCACCATGGTCTGACTATTTGACGATCAATGTAAGCGCAAATATTAGGCCAGGTGTTCCTTCAAACATATACGGACCGAGTACAGGCTATACCGGGATAGCTCATAACTACTTTACGCTGGCAAAAGATGAGGACAGTGACAAGATCATTTATCTATTTGACTGGGGTGATGGAACAACTTCAACTACGGGGATTGTCAATTCCGGTTCGGTAGAATGTGCACAACATGCTTGGGACAAAGCCGGGATATACCAGATAAGGGCTAATTCAATAGACAGCAAAGGAGCATCTTCGGTTTGGTCTGAGTCGTTTAACGTATCAATTGCAGAGAACAAGCCACCCGATGTACCGATTACCCCATCCGGGCCAATTCATGGACACACCAATGTAGCCTATGAGTATTCGACATCTGCAAATGATTCTGATGTTGATCCTGTCAAATATGTCTTTGACTGGGGTGATAAAACAACTTCTTGGACTGGTTTTGATTTCATCAAATCCGGGACTGTTGAAAGCGTGTATCATAGATGGAACAAAGCCGGAGTATACAAGATTAAGGCAATGGCTATGGATTACAAAGGGGCCTTTTCCAACTGGTCGAGTTCTATGACCATAAAGATATCTGGATAGTTTCTCTTGCGATCTAAGAGTCCAGTCTGGTACGTGAGCTGATTCTCACTTTCTGTTTTTTCCCTTTATTTACTCGAAACAGTTGTATTAGTTTCGTTTATTTGAATCCTTGGCAAGGGTGAAAGTGTCTTAATCGATTTATCCCATCTAGTCCGCACTTTAGCCTGCAGAATTGGTTAGCATTCCACATCTTTTTCGGCCGAAGCTTACCCAAAAAAAGCTAAATCGTTGATTTCGATCTTTTGAACTTGATTTAGGCAGATGTGTTAAGTGGAAGTGTCTATAAATAATATCAATGCCTTTAATGCCCGGTGTGATGTATATGAGATTAAGAGTTATTAGCGCTAGAAATGAGATACCCAACTTAAATCCCAATGAGAAAACAGTTCACCTGGCTTTTCGAGCCAGCAATGTGGATTTCCTTAATCTGATGCAAAAATGCCCTAGGCTGAGAATGATCCAAGTACCGCCTTCATATCGCAAGACTATGTCTAATGCCATCCAGGTATTCTTGGATATGCAAGGTATTGATCTCCTCGAGGGAGATGTGTGGGGCCACAGGAAGGATCTTGACGAGTATTTCACAGTGAGCGATACTACAATGGATGAGATTCGAACATTGGCTGCCAGTGGTACCAACATGGATGACGTCGCAGAACAGATTCAAAAGGAGGCTAGAATCGGCCCAGAGCTAATAAAATATATCGCTAAGACGAAGATCGTCGCTTGAATGTGGAATTTTTCTGAGCCAGACGACAGAAATCTGGCTCTATCCCATAATTTCTCAAACTGCCGGGCGTTATTTCGAAAATTTTGATAGCATATACCCTGCCGATTAGAAAAGTTCATCTCATTTGCCTTGACTATCTTTGGAATCGTGAAGTGTGATGTTCTAGTTGTTGGTGCTTCTTCTGCCGGCCTTATGGCTGCCACTGCAGCGGCAAATAAAGGGGCTGATGTTGTATTGCTTGACAAGGATCTAGGCAGTTTTCACCATCTTGCGAATACGCTCTTTGAGGGCATGGCGGTTCAGTCCAAAGTTGCAATAGAAGATTGCTACCGTGAGAAAGAGCTGCAAGGCATGCGTATACTCTCGGCAAGTGGTTCCGCCGTTACATTAGCAGCTAAAGGATATTTTGTTGACCGGAAAAAATTTGACGATCATTACCTCACCCATGCTCAACGGTCAGGAGTAACTCTCTTACGTGGAATCGGGCGCAGGGCTAGGCTTAGTGGCAATCGGATGATTGTTGCCCTTGCGAAAGATGAAATCAACGCAAAAGTGGTGGTTGATGCTTCAGGAATCGAGTCTTCACTGCCGCATCAGATGGGCATGGAGCCGATGCGTCATCCTGAAGATATAGCCTGGGCCTTGGAAGCCGATGTCGAGCACGAGGGTTTGGGCGATGAGATTTTTTTCCAGTACTGGATAGGCAGTATGGCCCCTGGCTGGAAGGCCACGTTTTCTCCAGCGGGCGGAAATAATGCCACGTTAGGAGTATTTGTGCGCGGACACGGCCAGAATGTGCAACCATTTTTTAATAGGTTTCTAAAAATATTCAAGGATTACAAGGCCAGTCAATACAAGGACATAGAAGACCTAAAAATACTATCAATCAGGCAAGGGGGTGATCCTATCTGTGTTCTGCCTGGGGAGATCGTCGCGGATTCATTCATGATCACGGGTGGTGCTGCGGGTCAGAGCGGTTTAGCATATAGCA
>CAVWPP010000033.1:0-16748 GCA_963756915.1 Methanotrichaceae archaeon | reverse complement strand
AGGGTGTGCTGGATCATGAGTTACTAAATGATGCTTTTAATACCCGCTTAACTCCCAGAAAAACCATCCTACCTAAATATAATCGAAGAATTAATAAGAATTAAAATCCAACTCGATAATTATGACGAATTTTTCGGAGGCTAACCAACAGAAAGCAACGAATCTTTCGATTATGAAATGGGAGGATTACGTATTATTCCTGTGGATAAAATTGGTGTGGGCGATATTAATTCTCAAGAAGATGCTGAAAGGGTCTACAAATATATTTGTGATCGGCTCAAAATGTATAAACTTGATATTCTACTTTTAAAGATTCATGACGAATTCTTAAATAATAAATATCCAATATATAGAAACTTCATTCCTTCAATGGTCAAATTTATTTTATTAAATAGCACTATGTATGGTGAATTTAATTCGATTCCCAATGAAGAATTCTTCGATCTACTTCGCAAGATCATTAGTTATGAGCTATACGAACCTCAATTTGAAAAAGAAATTAAAACTAATCGAAGGCAGGCCGCAGTCTCATATTTCCTTAAATCTATTGGGCAATTACGATGGAATAGGAACATTCGTTTCATGTTGAGTCGAACCTTATTTCTTTATGAAGAGATAGTCAAAGAAGAGGCCGCCCCTAAATATATCAAAGATATAATAGGTCCAAAGTTCAAAGAGAGATTTGGATTGCCATTACTTGATTTTATAAAAATTGGTGCAGTATTATGGGCGGGTTCATCTAGCAGAAAAGGAGGATTAAGAAGAGATTACCTCGAAAATGCACGTAGTCGTGGTATGACTATACTAAATGACGAATCAGTTAAAATTTGCCTCAAGCTTATTGCGTATGATCCCATCCAATTTAGAGATGATCCGTTATTGGAGAAAGATAATTTGAATCCACTACTAATTCATCCGTTAGTTAGATTATGGGAGAATAGCGAAAACGAAGAGATGTTCGACGACAAATTCATAGCTCCAATTCCAGATATACTAATCTACAGAATTTCGATAGGCTTATATTATCAACTTTATAATATTTATAAATTAGATTTTGCCACGAGTTTCGGAGATTTGTTTGAATTATATATAGGAAAAATAATTGAAGGATTTAGGCTTCCAGGAAAAATCATAACTGAAAAGGACATAGATTTTTATCTCCCAGTTAAGGGAAAGAAGGGAGGCAAAATAAGAAGACCTGATTGGGTAATCTTTTCTGAAAATGGAGTTGTTCTTATCGAGTGCAAAGCCATGCATTATACTCAGGATAAATTTGAACATGGCATAAATGCAAAAAATACAGCCTGGTTGACACAAATTCAGAAAGCCCTTAATCAATTCGAAAAATTTGAGCGACAACTTCCAGAATTATGCAAGAAATTAGGAATAGAATATCCGGAGTTAAAAATTCAGAGAATCATTGTTTCATTTGAGCCACTTTTGGGACTAAAGTACGGACCACTTAGAGAATTTATAGACGGTAAGAACAAGCGTGATTGGGTACTCATCCCAGTAGAAGACTTAGAAGAGATTCAACCATATATTGCAAAAGGATATGATTTATGGTCATTTATATCCGAATACAAAAGTTCACTTTATGAAGATTTTAATAAACTTATAGAGAAAATGCGATTGAAAACTGGCGCTAATGACTCTGAAAATATGTTTCATTCATATAGAACGAAGATTCTTGACGAATTATTAAGGGATGTCGATAGAGAAAAATGAAAACCATTTATTAGCTGCTGTTGATAAACTAAATCTCCATCCAAGAATCGCTTCAGACATTCCCCCCACGTCTTTCTATTGATACAAAAACGTATCTACCAACAAGTGGACCGAAGCCAACACTCGAATGCTTCTATTTCGCATGCAAGCGCCTCCTGGCCACAGTCCAGCCCCTCCCCAGCCCCCAAGGCAGCAAGCCCTACGCGGGCACCCTGCCCCCATGCGGGAGCCCACACGCGCCCGCATGCGAGCGGCTTTGCCCGGAGCCGATCCGGCAGCCCAGGCAGCCAAGAGCGCAAGATCCTTGGCTAACGGCATCTTTGCCACCGGTCCCGCAATCCTGACCTAGTCCAGCCTCTTGTCTTGAATCCGATTCGAAGCGAAAGTATTTTATTTGCATGGCAATGCACTATGCAATATAAAATTTGATATTGTGCCGAGAGGAGCAGACAATGGCAAAGCCGACGAAGCTTGGATTGGTATTTGAGGGCGCTGAGGCGGAGGAATTCCTGGAGAACGAAAAAAGTTCAGTCTTTACCTCCGAGCAGCTAGCTTTCTTCAAGAAAGCAAAGAGAATTTACAGGGCTAATCGTAATAAGTTCTAATGACAGGAATTCCGGAAAGGGAACTTTCCATATTATTGCTAAGTCCCAGATATGACCTTTCTCCTTTCGATTCCGGTGATGCTGAGCTAAATGATTTTCTGAAGAATGATGCATTACAAGAGCAAAATGAATTCCTCAGCAAAACACATCTATGTTTTTATCGGGACCGCGTCGCAGGCTTCGTCTCCATGGCCGCTGATTCCGTCCAAGTTAAAGAGATAAGCTTGATCCAGTCAAATCATCGATGAATGTGAATATCCTGCATATCCTTGTATCTTAATCGCGCGACTTGCTGTCGATAAAAAGCTCCATGGATACGGCGTTGGCAGCTATCTTCTCTCCCTTGCTATTGGTTATGCCATGGAGAGCCCCCTTGGATGCAGATACCTGGCCGTAGATCCTAAAGACGGTGCCCTAGAATTCTATGGAAAATTCGGATTTAGATTTTGGACAAAAAGCCAACGCCGAATGTTCTTGAATCTACGAGATATGTCTGAGCAAATGCAAATGAATGAATCGCTCGACTTATGGACCAGAAACGATAACTCAGAGTCTAAATCGAGTACAGTCTGAAGCATCGATCTTATTTTCACTGCCCATCTATTCTGATCACTTTTCCGGTTCCAGATTCCAACTTTCAGCAACCTTCCCAATTCGTTCCCCCGGCCCCATGGCCGCAAGCCCGTGCAGGGCACCCTGCGCCCATGCGGGGAGCCCACCTGCGCCCGCTTGCGAGCGGCTCTGCCGGAAACGACACGACGGACTGAGCCGACATGAACACAATTCCGATAGCCAGAGAGTCTCTGAAGATATCATCGGCAGCTCTAAATATTGATCCGGTCCATATACCATTTAATCTTCGCCAAGTGGCAGGTGCCGAATATGAAAATAAAAGCCATTTATGAGAATAATGTGCTCAAGCCTCTCGGTGATCTGGATCTCCCCAATAAAGCTCGTGTCAGCATCACCATCCAAGAGAGCTTCAGCGATATTCTGGACGAGCTGGGCGAGCCTGAAGCCAGGGAAGACATCGATGCCGTCCTGAAAGAGATGCGGACAAGAAGATACTATGATTAGAGCTGTTTTGGATACTTCTGTTTTAGTTAAGAGCATCTTCAAACCGCTCCGATCGCTCTCAGCCGAATCCTATTCCAGAGAACTGAAAACCCACGAAAAATGCAAAGCTCTTATCAAGCTCATTGAAGAACGTGATTTAGAGGTTCATGTCCCCAAGGTCTGCGTAGTGGAGACTGCTGCCGTAGCCAGGCGCCTTGCCGGTAGGACTCTGGCTGCAAGGGCATCGAGGGGAATCATAAAATCGTATAACATAGCAGATGAAGAGACTATTTTTGACATTGCCTGGGATACAGCATTGGAAACCGGTTGTTCCGGATTTGACTCATATTTTATAGCTCTGGCAAAGAGAGAGGAAGCCATATTATTCACCGACGACTCAAGCATGCATCATCATCCGAAGAGGCCGGAGTTAACTCAATTTTGATAAGGAACAATTGATCTAAAGACGCTTGAGAGCAAGTTAGAATGAATCCTCATGGCCTTAGCACTCTTTCGATCATTTTGCCCAAGGAAGTACCCCCGCACCCATGCGAGAGCCCGCACGAGCTCATGCACGCATCCAATCGCTTGCCTTGAGGAATCTTTCGACAGGTAGCGAACTCTCCAAAATCATGCACCCTATTGACCTCAAAGGCCCAGCGCTCTTATGAACTGAACAAATTCATCATTTGAAACGCCCATTCGTTGCAAGGTGGAGAGTAGCTTCTCATCCTCGATCAAACGCTCTATCAGCCCATCAATAGCCCGATAGGCCTTATCATGATGATCAATCTCTATAAAAATAACAAGATCTCTGAAGATCATATATACAACAACAAAATGGTCGGAGATATGCAAACTGCGAAGGCCCTTCAATTTATGAGTCTTTGGTACTCCAATCTCCGGATTCAAAGCTATGCCTTTGATCTTCTTGGCAGCCTGTGTCTTGAAAACAGCATTTTTCCTGGCTAGTTTGGAGAATTGCTTATCGAAATGGCTGGCTGTAATCGGAAAAAATGCCATGCGAAATCAGAAAATCAGGAATTATAGGCTCAGCAAATAAGCTTCCAGCTCTTCCGCATCCTTGAAGCGTCTGCAACGCCCCTCCAGAAAGTCCTCCAGACCTTCAGTAATTCCGGAGATGAAATCCACATCTTCCGGTTCTTTCTTTAAAGGCATTACAGCCTTTCTTTCAGAGTCAGAGCATGCCATGCTAGCGCCTTACGATTTCTTTAGATATTAGTGCCTGCATAATTATTTAAGCCTTGCCTAACGGCACAGGGAACGGGCCCAAATGAGCACTTGCGACCGTGCTTGAGCCGCACGCACAATCCTGGCGGCCTCGTCTGAAACCGCTCCAACATCTGCTGGGAAGAACGCCTGCCAAGCAGACGACGATGCAACCTTGATGCTCCGGCCAAGGGCAGCAGATCCGGGAGCGCGAGCCGTGGACCCGAGGCAGAATGCAGCACTTTTGATGGGCTGCGGGCGAGGCTAGCCCACAGACCGCAAGGATCGTCAAGCCGGAGACGGCCCTGAAACCTCCGTCGTTAAGTCTCTGTGCGCTCTGTGCCTCTGTGGTGTGATCAGTAGTTGTTCGGTTATAATTTTCAGCTAATAATAATGCGAACTGCCACTATCTTCCAAAAATCCAGCCCCCAAAAAGCCGCCCTTTCCGGAGACAAGCCCCCCTGACACCAGGCCCGACCGGCCTCCCGGCCCCCCAGGCGACAAGCCCACGCGGGCACGCGCGCCCATGCGAGAGCCGCACGCGCTGCTCGCCGAGGCGGAGATGCCGGAGCAGCCTCTCTCTATGGGACAATTGATTCCAAGCGAGAGTAAGCTGGAACTCTCTAATCCCCATACCTCAAAGATCCTCGATTGCAGCACATGCCGCAGGCTGACAGGCTTCCAGTGCCTTCAGATCAACCTCGCCCGCAGCGAGTGGCTTGGCAAGCAATCTTCCTTCATGAAAAGCCTTCATGATGCGATCGATTTTTCTTTGAGTATCTATAGAGTAATAAGCCTCATCGCAATTCGGACAAACAAATGCCAGGGATGTTCTTGATTACTACTACCTGCTCACCAACTCTAGCGACAAATTCTGTTGTTCCTTCTCGCATTTTGCTCTTGCATAGAAGGCATTCACCAGGGTCCATTCTATTTCCTCCGCCTACTATTGATCCACTCATCTTCATTTGGCAAATATACTGTTACTATTATCAGTCGATCTTTGCAGATTGCCACAACTATATGATGCGGTATTCCTCTTGTCTGCCCTAGCATCAGCACGGCGGGGCAGCGATAATCATCATGATATTCCTCTATTATCTCTCCGTTCGTTATTAAGGATATCAGGTCATCGGCTGATACGCCTCTTTCGAACATCCTTGCACCGGCATGATTTGAGATGATTATATTATTTGATGAAATAAATAATTTCATCTTATCATGCAGGACATTCCACTCATCATTGTTGCTCGTAGCAACACCGCCATATACCATACGCAGAAATCGCTGATGCAGATATCGAACGGTTTTCATAAACTGCCTTGTTTAGTTTAGACATTAATTAGGGTATCGGCATTGAAACTCAAAAACTTTCATTTAAATGCAGTCACATTCTCCTGCCATCGGTTCTTCCTCGCACCTTGGCCTCCGATCGAGAGCGCACAGCAGCCATCCCCTCGCGGAATTGGGCTCGCCTTCCCGCCATTCGTCCTCCCGGCCCCCCAGGCCGCAAGCCCACCCGGGCACATGCGCCCAATGCGGGAGCCCACCTGCACCCGCTTGCGAGCGGCTCTGCAACACACTCACACTTATCCTTGGGCAGAGCCAAACGTGATGCATTCTTCGGCTGAGCATGCCCCGATGAGCTCCAAATAGCAATGGCCCAAGGTATATTTTCTTTACCACTCAATAGAGATTCAATGTGTTCTCCGAGTATATCGAGGCTGCACTAGAACGGGCGGTTTACAAGACCATCGAAGATGAGGAACCGATCTTCGTCTCAGTTCCCGAACTTCAGGGCGCCTGGGCCACGGGCAAAACTGTTGAAGAGGCCCGCAAAGAGCTTATCTCGGTTATCGAAGGCTGGATAGCTCTTAGGCTCCGAATGGGACGGTCCATACCACCAATAAGTGGCCACGTGATAACTGCATCAATTGAACCGGTGAGCGTTATTGAGTAGGATCGTGCCGGTTTCCAGGATGAAACTGATTCGGCGATTGAAAGATATAGGATTTGAAGGACTATTTTCCGGCTCGGATCATTGACTACATGGTCCGTTGTGAGTGGCGATGCCAGGAATTAAAATCAGAAAGAATGCTATTGTTAAAGCAGGCTCGGAAAGAGTCGAGTTGGTTCTTGAATTGCTGCGACTACGTCGCCAGCAGCCTCGATGAAATCGAGGCATTAAAAAGTATGGCTACGATAGCTGGAAAAAAGTGCACCATTATAGCAAGAGGTGGGCTGTAGAAAGCGTCTTCTCTGCTACTAACCGGATATTCGGCGAGAATGTGAAGGCCACTCGAAATGGGATACTCGAGAAGTAAGGAAAATGCTCAATTTTTATAGTATAATTTTAAGCATATAGATAAATAACGAATTATGTCCGAGAAATATTCATTTTATCTATGATATGAAGTCTAATTACTCAACACAGAACTTCGTTCGAAGATTTTATAGGCTGGTACAACGACACAGGGATATTTTTAAGATGGAAGAAGCTAAAGAGGATCAGCCAAGGCTAGCGAGGTGACTAGTATGCCAACGAGTAAGAAACAGATGGAGAAGCTGAACAGAGCGAAGAAGGCCAAAGCAGAAGAGCTCTCGAAGCAGGCAGCTTCGGGTAGTGATTCCGCCAAGAAGAAGCTCAAGAAGCTTCAGAAAAAGATCAAGTGAACCGATTGGCCAGCCCCCAGGAATTGGGCGGGCCGTACCCGCCGTTCGCCCTACCTGGCCTCAAGGCCGCAAATCCCACATGCGGGCCCGCGCGCGCCCCATGCGGGAGCACGCACGAGCGCCCGTTTCCGAGCGGCTCTGCGAGCACGCTCAAAATTGTACTTGACCAGCCCCAAGCGTGATGCACTCTTTCTTTGGGCTGAGCATGCCCCGATGAGCTCCAAATAGCAATGGCCCAAAGTATATTTCCTTTACAACTCGATAGAGACTCAAATATGTTCTCAGAGTATATCGAAGCTGCACTTGAACGGGCGGTTTGCAGGACCATCGAAGTGAGGAACCGATCTTCGTTTCAGTGCCCGAACTTCTAGCGCTTGGGCTACGGGTTAAACTGTTGAAGAGGCCCGCAAAGAGCTTATCTTGGGTTATCGAAGGCTGTATAGCTCTTAGGCTCCGAATGGGACGGTCCATATCGCCAATAAGCGGCCACATGGTAACTAGCATCAACCGAATCGGTTTAGCGTTATTGAGTAGGTTTGTGTCGTTTCAAGAGCAAAATTGATCCGGCGATTGAAAGACAATGGATTTGAAGGACCATTTTCCGGATCGGATCATGACTATATGGTCCGTGGAGATGACTTTGTAGATATAATTTTGCAGATATGCCGAACTCTCATCGGCGAGAGATCGGCTCAAATCTTATCGCAGAGATTCTTCGGGAAGGCGAGATCTCTCTTGATGAGTGGCTCTTCGCAGATTAGATATTCTTTCTTTTCGGCAGCAAATTGTAGCTGTCACGGGTAGTCACATGATATGCCCTTTAATCAACAAATGGAATGTAGACAACTGGCGATGCATTTTCTCGGCAGGTCCCGGGCCCCCAAAGCAGAAAGCCCACACGAGCACAACCTTATGCGGGAGCCCGCCCGCGTTTGCATGAGCAGCTTTCGTGACCGCCCCCTTGGCTCGCACCAAGTGCGGTATGTCAACTATAAACAATTTAAAAAAACAGTAATATATGACAATATACCGATCAGCAAAAATTTAAAATAGTTTCCAAACCAACTAATGTGATGATATTGAGACAGTCCAGATGTTGCTTGCTCATCAATCTGTAACTCAATATCTGCTCAATAGCATGATTAGTAGATGAGTCTCCTCATCGTAATACTTTCAGAATGCATACCAAAGAGTGATTCCACCATGCGAACTCGATAATTCTGGCAAGCTAAGAAATTCAATTAGAGGCAAAAGAATGGAGAAAGATGATATAGAGATGTCAGAGCTTGAGAGGGAGTTCGAGCTCGAAATGGATGAGGGCGAGGGAGAGGCCGGAGATAAGGAGTATAGCGAGGATAGTGAGGTTGAAGAGGAGATTCCTTCTGATGACTCTATGTTCGAGCTGGAGTTTGAGGAACCCGAGGAAGAGTCCGGAAGCCCTCTTGATGCTTCCTCCTATTCAGAAAGGTTCTACGAAATTTCCCAACTAGAGTTTGAATCTGAGTTCGAGTACGAGGTCGAGATAAGAAGAGTGCTCGACGATATGGAGAGGGAATACTTCTGGGGCAAACTGAAGGATCTGGGAAGAAAGGCGTTCAAGTACGCAAAAAAATTGCCCACGTTTAAGGCATTGAAAGGAATCACCCAACTGGCCAGAGGCGACCTGAAAGGCATGCTTGGAAGCCTGGCCAAGGCCGGATTGCCCATGGCGCTCAGCGCCATACCTGGTGGAGCTGCAGCTCTTCCCGCCTTGAAGGCTCTGGGGTTTGAGACCTCCCAAGATGAAGATGCAAACAGACAGGCCTGGAATAATTTCGTGGATCTATCGAAGGAGTCATTCGAGTCCCTGGCCAGCAATATAGATCAGCGGGCAACAGATCCATTAGTTGCCAGCAGGCTTGCATCAAACGCTCTTCAGGCCGGCATGAAGCGAGTCCGTGTCAGGCGTTCACATGTTCGTGGGAAGACTTTCAGGGTTGGCGTCAGGAAGGGCGAGCGGATTAGGATCATCATAGAAGGGATATAAGGCCGGTCTGATGAGCCTAAAGAGGCAGTACTTATTAAGGCGCATGGAATCCTTGAGGATGCGCCTGGAGGGCCTCGAATCACTGCGACAATTGGTTGCGCTGCCCGCAAGATTTGACTTGTCTGATACGCAGTGGTCAGTGCTCAACACCCATTTGGCAATGTCCAAGGCCAAGATGCTCTCAAAAATGAAAAAAAGTGCAAGAGAGCTGATGCCCGGGATTGCCGACCCACGGGTTGCCAGGACTCTAAATTCTCTCCTTGGGGAGATCGAGATGGATATGGCTAGGGCCTTCATCCTATTCGATACCTATGCCGATATACTCACACAGAGGCATTCTCCTGAGTTAGGGACTGCCCTAGCAGGCTGCGACATCCTGGCATTGGACGCCGTAAGGAGGCGGCACCCGGCCTTATCTATAATAGAGCCTCCTGTGGTCTCCTGTGAAAGGGGATTCGGGGCCTCCACACTCAGAGAGAACATATCCTTCCCAGACAGGACTCCCAACCCTCTGCCGCTGATCCAGATACCATACTCCAGGATGAAGGAGAAGCACAACCTCACCTCTATCCTCCACGAGGCAGGTCATGAGACTATTGTGAGGCTCGGCCTGATCAGGACATTGCCTCGTGCCTTGAACATAGCTTTAGAGCGGGCTGGTACTCCTGAAGATGTTGTGAGGCTATACTCGCTATGGACATCTGAGATAGGGCCAGATCTCTGGACTTTCTGTTTATCGGGTCTGGCTCAGCCAGCCACCATCAGGGAGATCCTGGCATTACCTCCTGGGCATGTGTTCCGCGTGTCCTGGACCGATCCTCATCCTCCTCCCTACATCCGACTTCTCCTCTCTGTTGAGTGGTGCCGTCAGGTCTGGGGAAAAGGTATCTGGGACGAATGGGAGAGAGATTGGAGAGAGCTTTACCCATTGGAGGACGCCTCAAAATCGGAACAGAATATTCTCAGGGATGCCGAGAGGTACATCCCTTTGGTTGCCAGGACACTGCTTGGCACTAGGTTTCAGGTGCTCGAAGGGAAGCCGATAACCAGCCTCTTTGACCTGTCTGCTCTCAATCCCGCCCGGCTGCAGAGGTCAGCAGATACAGCAGCCTTTGGCAAGTTGGACTTAAAAGGACTCTCTCCCTGCTCTCAATTGGCGGTCTTTCGCCTGATAAGGGAGAAAGGAGATATGAGTGAAGAGAGGCTTGACGAGATGATGAGCTTATGGTTATCGAAGTTGAAGGAGAAGAAGAATTAGATAAATAATGGGGGTTTAAAGATGAATGGATCGATTATAGAAAAACCTTGCTTTAAGAGATACAGTGGAAGCTATCCCACTGATCCCCATCGCGCTGAGGATAGACGGAGACTAGCTGAGAATATTGAGTGCCGTCTCTTGAATTCTGAGAAGGTGCCTGTGGCTTTTCCACACTGCACAGATGTACTTCTGGCCCAAGCTACCGAGAACCCTCGGGATGAGATCAATAGTTACTTTGAGGAGTACTTCATCTATCGCCAACACAGGATAATCGAAGGTGTACCCCCTGTATCTGCCGACCTGATGAATTGCACTGGGACGTGGTTCCCCTCGGACTACAACGATTGCACAATCTTAAACGCTGACTCAGAACATGCAAGCCAAGATGCACCAGGGGCCGGCGCGAGAGACGCCATCTCTTCAAAGGATCTCCAGAGATGGCCGTCTCCCCACTGCCTTTCTCCCTCCTGCGTCACCTTGGAAGGGACCAGGAACATCTCCAGGGGAACGCTGGACGATCCAGTCAAGGTGCCGGTCAGAATAAAGAGGCTCTTCATAGGTGACCTGGTCTGGTTATTCTACTTTGAGAGGATGGGGATCTTCAAGATACTGGGGGCCATCTTGGACGACTATGCAACCAAGGGCAAGCATCCATTGCCAAACGGTGATATTCGTGCAGTAGTGATGGAGTCAATGATCCGTTCTACGAAGTCAGGACTATCCTCAGCAGTCAGGGAACGTGACAGCACATATCGCCGCTCTCTCGGGTGGACGTCTGATACTGGCAGAAAGCTTGGCTCGGACGCTCTGGTCAACACCGCCTTCAACAATCTTTTCCACAAGTTCCTCCAGTCGGCCCTGGAGTATTACAAGGATAAGAGGCTGGCTACAGCCATCCAGGCTACGACAACACCCAGGACGTCTGTGGCCACGCTGATAACCATAGGTGATACAATAGAGATCCTCAAGAAGTCCTTCATTCCCTTTAGATACGGTCGCAACTACTCCAATACACTTAGCGGGATCGTCTGGGTTGTAGCAGGCCTTGACCTTATCAAGCGTCTGAGGGCTGAGCTTGGTATTCCTGAAAATTACAAAGAGCCCTTCCAGTACATCCAGGCAGCCTATGACCTGCTGGTCATGGGTAGGCCGGTCACACCATCGGAGGCTGACCGCTACACTCTGCACAAAGAGTGCGCCAGGGATGGCAGGGATATTCTCCTGGATATTGAGGTTCTAGACTCCTCAGATCCGGCTTTTGGTGAGCCTGGAGGAGAATTGGAGATCTGGTTGGACCGGATAGAGGACAGGGTTGAAGGCTATCGCACTGCCTATCGTAGCCTGACTGGAATCGATTTGGGTGTGCCAGGTTCAGTGAAAGTTGAGCAGCAGGTCTGAGCAGGCGCTGAATATGTATGCGGAGAGGCTCAGCTTCGAAAGGGAGATAGAGGATCTGGGATTGGAAACCAGCTCTCCATCTGCCCAAGTCATATTAGTGGCAGGGTTCGATTATGAGCAGAAGGGAGTCTCTTTCGAAGGCATATGTCAAAACAGGAAAGCGAGGCTTCTGAAGAGGGATCCGTCCCTGAAGATCACTCTTTGCGACTTCGAATCTGGTGAGATGAGATCGAGTGAGGTTGATTCCAAGGGCAAGAGGAGCTGGACGCTTGTCAAAAGTTTTACGCCTATTACCTCTGCAAACTATACCTCTATTGGAGGTAAGAAGAGGTTCAACAAGAACCAGGCAGGGACTATGTCAATTACCGATATCTATCAACTTGTCCAGGATATAGGCAAGAACGAGCCGGGCAGTCTTGTCGAGCTGAGCTTCTTTTCCCATGGCTGGATGGGAGGCCCCATACTGGTGAATAGCGACGATCCAAATCCAAACCATCCTTTCAGGGACCCCAATGATAAAGACGCTAGGATATTCAAGGACTTCCAGTCGCCAAATATGATGTCCTCAGCGAAGGATAATTTCAAGAAGGCTTTCAGCACAACAGGATTCACATGGGTCTGGGGCTGTGCCTTTGCAGATATCTTCCACCAGGTTATCCATCGGGTTGTGAATAATGCCACGTACAAAAAAGCAAAGCTTGCGAAGATCAAAGACTCTGAAGTCTTCAGCTTCGACTTTGATCAGAAATGGGCTGATGATAATTATGGAATATTTCCCTCTTTCTTTCCACCTTTGGGCATGAGCGGCAAATTCCCTCAAAAGTTCAATAGAACCTTCAAACAAATAAAAGAATTTTTTAGCGTAGGACGTGAAAACACCTACTGCCATGTGATTGCTAAGGTTTCAAAAGTGAAGTGTAGAGGTGCTCTGTTAGGCACTTACTCTGATTACGAGAAGGGCGTGAATTTACCATTGATGGTGGTGCCTCATAGGGGATTGAAGTTCAAAGGAAAATATCCATATAGCGACGACTTCTCTAGGTACATCAAGTTCTACACAACTTATATGGGATCGTCTCTGGATCCTGAAAGAAGAGGGTACGGAATATACAGCCCTTAGCAGTAAGGGCCTAGCAACTCCTCTTTCCGTTATTGCTTGCCTGTATCTTCTGGCTATATTCAGGAGCCGGGAAGAGAAGCGCATAGAAATGCCTCGTATAGAAAATGGGAAGGATACAGTATAGATTATCGACCTAGAAATTTGGTGCCCAGTCTAATTGGACTTATCTGGGATATCCGAAAGCCATTGCCAGACATAGAACAGTGGATTTAAATGGGACCTTGGAGGAATAAATGAAGGAACGGTTGAGTTTTGAGAGAGAGATGCAGGATCTGGGGCTTTGGGAACACGATACCAATCAATACAAAGTAGCCAGAGAAGTTGTGCCACGGAGTACTGATCCGAAGGATTGGTTTCTTACGGAGTCGGAGATAAGCAAAGCTCGTGGAAAAGGCGAAGGAGGGCGTAGAAATCTATCTGTATTTACATCTAAAAACCTCGTGATCCCACTCGTGGACGGCGAGGAAATGATGGAGGCCCTGAGAAACGACCTGGCTCGGACGCAGAAGGGCGATTTCATTCATTTTACTGGATGGCGCATGGACCTTGACCAAAACCTTGTACCGAGTGGTAAAACAGCAACTGCCAGCAAAGATACTGTTCGCAATTTGTGGGTCAATGCAATTAAGCGTGGTGTCACGTCACGCACGTTGTTGTATCGGGCACAAGGTATGCGCAATAAAAAAGAGAATACCCGGATAAGGGATCTTTTTAACAAAGTGGGCGGAAAAGCCATACTAGATGCTCGATTTCCATTTGCCGGTTCACACCATCAAAAAAGCGCCATTGTAAAGCTTGGCAAGGAAGCAGTATCTTACTGTGGGGGAATTGACCTTGCAGGCGATCGTTGGGATACTCGCTTGCACAACAATGATCCCCGAAGGGTGCGTGAAGTCAAGGATGGTTGGCATGATGTTCATGTAAAGCTTCGAGGTTTGGCCGTTCTGGATATCGAGAAGAACTTTAGAGACCGCTGGAACGATACTGATTGGCCGACGATTATTCCACCGGTACGACCGCCAGCCCCAATAACGGCTGCTCTGCCGCCAGTTGCTTCGTCTCCCGGCACTCATCATGTGCAGGTGTTGCGTACATATGCCTGTGACGGCAACAATTATCCCACATTTGCACCAAGCGGGGAATTTACTTGTCAAGCAGGTTATCGAAAAGCTATCGCTCGCGCTGCTAATTATATCTATATCGAAGACCAATATTTAGTATTTGATGAAATTGCACAAGATTTGGCGAAAGCTCTCAATCGAATTCAAAAACTTATCATTGTAGTGCCGCATGGTACCGATGGCTGGACAAAAGAAGCATTCAATTGGCACCAAAATAATTTCATCAAGATCCTGCGCGCCTCAAATCCTGGAAAGGTTCATATCTTTCATCTGATTCAGCCTGCAACCGGAAAGCCAATCTATATTCACTCTAAAGTCATGATTATCGACGACATCTATGCCGTAATCGGTTCGTCGAATTTCAACCGAAGAAGCATGACCCATGATACAGAGATAACCGTTGCAGTTGTCGATGCGACAATCGAAGACGGCGTCTGCCGATTCGCGCGAGATCTGCGACGTAATCTTTGGGGGGAGCATCTCAATATAAAGAAAAGTGATCCTCGCTTGAATGATCCCATCGCCGCTGTGTCCGAGTGGGAAAAACAGGCTAAGGCCGGAAAATACAGAGTAAGGCATCATACAACTCAAACCCCTCAGGACGAACAACCAATCAGATGGAATAAATTCTCAGATCCAGATGGGCGCTGTTCAACGAGGGGACAAGTTATTCTCGCCTCTAATCAAAATCTATCGGGGAAGGCATCGACATCAAAGACTTAAACAACCATTGAGACGAGGCCAATCGACAGATATGAAGGTTGATCGGGGTTCTGATATTCGTAAGTCAATACCAGATATAATGCATCGGGTTTAGATAAGATCTCCAAGAGGTGTAAGTTGTGGAACGGCTGAGTTTTGAGAGGGAGATGGACGATCTGGGGCTGAGGGAACTCGGAACGAATCGGTACGAAGCAGCCAGAGAAACTTCATCACATAGTAATGCTCTGAAGGACTGGTTCCTCAGGATGAAACCGTCAAAGATGACAGACTTCGCATCGCACGATATATAGCGGTAGCTTCGCCCAGCGATCTGACAACTGAAGAGTGGAAGAAGAAGGCAGAGAGAGACGGGGTTGAGTACGTTCCTCCAAAGCCGGTTTACGGTGACTACGCACTGATGAAAGTTCTATATCATGCTTCGGTTTTGGGACAAAACCATACGGGTCCACGCTTTTAAATGGGAAGATCCGTTAGACCCATTAGACTTCTCTGGCCTGGAAGACTACCGATATGATCTATATCGTGGGTCACGGTGACCTGGTGGTCTCTATGCATTGGGCCCGCCAGACGAAAAAAACAAGGAACCGGGCAGAAATATGAACCGTCTTGTAAAGATATTGACAGGAGACGGGAATTTAAAGAAGAAACGCAAAGACAAAACCCTAGAAATCCTTCTCCTCTCCTGCCGGGCAGGGCTCGGGCTCCACAAAGTATTGGCACGGAAATTATACGACGAAATAGGAAGCGACCCAACAATCGGTGGCGCTAAGGGTTTTACCTTTGGGTCGGTGAAGACAGGTTATATTGGACACAACGAAGTTCTCATAAAAGGACTTCCCTGGTACATGGAATATCCAATGTCCATCTCCCGGAAAGAGGCTGAGAAGGAAACCTCGGCAAGAGAAAATAAAACAATAAAATACGATGACAAGAGAAAAGAGATACTGAAATTCCAGACGAAGAAGGAGCAATCGAAGAAAAAATGAAAGACATCATCAAGAAACTGAAAAGCAAAGAAGTGAATAACGCCTTGGATGAAGTAGAAAACAATTTCCGTCGGGATTGGGAAGCCTCGATTATGTCACAAGCCATGCATTACAGCTAGTGCCAAGAAAGAGAGTAATTTAGATTTTGACATGTGGTACCCAGATATAAAGGAAGGTTACATGTGGACAAACGGAAAGGACATAACAGATCAAGAGCTGAGACTTTCCTCAAAGTAGACATGAGCCCCAGTGGCGATGGACTGACATCAATCAAGTAATAACATCGCGGCAACAAATGAGAAGGTGGCGGCTCAAGCGGAAAAGCAGTTCCAGATCCTCCTCGAATTATACCATTACCCGAGGCGCAAGGATTGATTAAGTAAATGAGCAAGAATCTTCAGGAAACACTCTTGAGGGAGATCAGGCTTATTGCTTCTCCCGCTCGCAGAAGCGGCCGAGAGTGACTTTAGAGGAGAGACTGCTCTTTGATGTAACCGGCTGGAGTTTAAAGGCAGGCTCTGACCCGGCAACTAACCACAATCTCATTGAATTCATAAATGCTTACGAGCGCCTTGACGATCTTATTGAGAAACAACCAGAGACCCTCACGATGTTCTGGAAGTACTTGTTTAAACTTTGGCTGCACACCTTGCTGCTCGCGCGGGGTTCGCCGAGCCGGCAGTCTTAGCTGGAATAAAACCTCCCATTCGTCCTGATTTTCAATCTATTTCTGCAATTATTTGAGGATTCCTAAAAACCGTTGAGTAAGCGTCTTCCGCCATTCGTCCGTAGCGGCCCCAGTGCCACAAGCCCACATAGGGCAC
>CAVWPP010000032.1:0-54448 GCA_963756915.1 Methanotrichaceae archaeon | reverse complement strand
TTACACTCATGTATAATTATTATTAGTTTATAAAATTTTAGTTTCTTAATTGCATAACGATTGAGGTGGCTAGTTTCACCAAATTGTTTAAGATTTAAATCATTAACTTCAAACCTTCTTTAGATCACTTCAACCAGATCATTGCCAACATTATCCAAAATAGGCTACACACTATTGTTTGGCGTCACTTAGAAGAATCAGGACTAGAGAGTTGATGGGCAGTTCTGGCAGTAATCGATCGAAACGATGCAAGCCTATAAAAGCCAAAAAATCTCAATAGTGTAAATATGAAAGAAGGATATACGATAATGAAAGATTCAAAGGGAATCCAACATGAAGCGCCAATAGTCAAGGCCCCTTATCTGGAAAACCTTCTTAATAAAAAAATCGATGTGGCGTTTGCGGATAGATCCTGCAAAGGCATTTTTGAGGGAGAAGATCTGGACTTCATATCGATAATAACAAAAGAAGGCCAAGAACTAATATCAAAACATAGTATAAAAAGGATAATACCGATCTACATGCAATCAGAGGGCGATGCATAGAAAATGCGGCGATTTTGGGGCGGGTGACTTTATAAACTAAGAATCAAAATATACAAAAATTGATTCTAATGGATATCAAAACACCCGAGTATCTAGCAGCTTTGCATAACGGAGAAAATGGCACCACGGCTTTAGACGATGTGATATATGCAAGGCTAAATTGATTGGCATACCTTGAGACAAGGCCGTGTGTTCGATGAGATTGTGGCAACGCTGGCAGAGAGACATCCTATATTAAGAATCCGAGAATCTTTGCCAGAAATGCTATCCGAGAGCAAGCCCTCCACAGTCTACATGTGAACGTATCCTTTAGATACAGGCGGATAAGCTCAGCGAGGCATGAATCCGAAGTGCGCAGAGTAAGCCATTTATTTAAAGAAATCCAATAAGTCTAGCATGGTTTTTAATGCCCTTCATTGTGTTCCATCATTCATCGCTGCTACCTTAATTTTATTGTTATTTTTCAAGTTTTCAAAGCGGAACCATAAATTATTAAGCATTACTATAGTTGCCCTTGGAATTCTTGGACTGATTGGCTACATTTCCGCAGGGCGCTTTCGATTTTTCCCTCTGGACCTTTTCACCTTTCATGCGTGGATAGGCCTAATGACACTTCTGTTATCAGTCTATCTTTTTATTAATGGAATTGCTTTCCATAAAAGGCACTGTTATTTGGGCCGCATAAATTCAGCTCTGGCAGCCGTTGTTCTTTTTACAGGATTGATGCTTTTCTTCGGACTCACCTTCTAGCAATGAAAGCCCGAGATAAAAAGAGGTTTTTGGGCAAATTAACGCATTCTTAATTATAATTTCTATAATGCCCTAGAATCGATGATTGCCTGACAAGGTGATTAAAGCCACTAACGCCTCTATTGATCGCTTAATTGTCGATGGACAGCACAGCGAGGCTAAGCAAAAGATACTCTGTTGCAATTCACGTAAAATCCCATTGCAAAGGAGGAGTTCTTGGAAAATTTTTATAATAGAAATGTACTAGGATATGTATGAAAAAAGATTTGGGTTTCGTATTGTTCGTCCTTGTCTTCTTGGCCTCAGGGATCTGTGCGGCAAAAGTCCCAGAATTGTTGGGGAGCTGGACAAGTTCATGGAGTGGATATGGTGAAGGAAAGGGATGGCTATTCCCTAGGGAACATCATTTCCAATGATGAGATTTGAGTTTATTTATTTTGCAGATGGGAAAAATAGGTCGGTGGCCATCGATAGAATTCACCGAATAAAGGAATAATATTAGCCAGATATCTCCTGACAGGATGAATCACCGGACCATCCACAGGTAGTTTCAAGGCCGTGCGTGAATGAAAGCAGAGGGGCTTTAGGATAGTGAAGATATGACTTTATCCCTCTGCTCCGTAGATAATTGTTTATCATGAATATAAACAGGACACTGCAAGCGAAACATGCATATACTAATCAATCACTATTAATAGTGGTGATTAACCAATGGATGGATTTACAGTTGGATTCTTGGTCCTATGGGCACTGGCCATCTGGATACTCGCCGGACTTAAGGGATTGGTTAGAGGTTAATTTGAATTTTCTTTTACCACAGTCCGGTTCATTGAGTTCTCTGTCTGCAAGAATAGCTTGCCAGACCGTACCAGAGATTGAAAGTAACGCCAGCAAGCCTGCCACCATTGGCCGCTAGCAGATCTCTAAGGATCTCCCCCTATCCATTTCTGCATGGGTTGAGGATCTTTCTTCGTGATGCAAAACAAATGACAATGATATTCTTTTGGGCTTAAATCGTTATCTTCTATCGCATTGTTATTAGTAATAAGATGCCGGGGGCGGGATTCGAGCCCGCGACTTCAAGATGTCTCAGGCGCATTAATCGTATTTACCCTATGAGTCTTGCGCCCTAACCAACTAGGCCACCCCGGCACGGCATAGTCCCTCAGGTGAATTGTTAAATAAGGTTTGTGCTTCTCTGCAAGGAGGGAAACAAGCATCTTTTAGAAACTCCTAGCAAAAGAGGACCGTCATGCCTTCAGACATATCAGGCACAGTAAGTGAAACGCTATCAGGAAAAACGATAGTCGTTGGGGTAACAGGCAGCATTGCCGCCGTCCGAATTATAGATCTCATCCGCGATCTGATTCGGCGCGGAGCTGAAGTAAATTGCGTGGTTAGCACCGCAGCAAAGCAGATATTGCATCCCTACGCTTTAGAGTATGCCAGCAATCATCCGGTTGTAACTGAGATTACGGGCCGAGTGGAGCATGTGGAGTTTTGCGGAGTAAATGGCAAAGCAGATCTTCTCTTGATTGCACCCGCTACTGCAAACACCATCGGCAAAATGGCCATAGGAATAGATGACACGCCCGTCACAACCTTTGCCACTACCGCAATTGGCAGTGGTAAGCCGGTCATGGTAGTTCCCGCTATGCATGAGGCAATGTACCAACATCCGGCGGTTCTGAAGAATTTAGAAACCCTCCGGGCAATGGGCGTTATTGTTATAGATCCCAGGATCGAAGAGGGAAAGGCCAAGATCGCGAATTCCTTTGGGATAGTATTGGATATAGAGAGATTACTTGGACCCGGTGATCTTAAGGGAAAAAGAATCCTCATCACCAGCGGCTCTAATGCAGAGGCCATCGATCCCATCCGCATCCTTACAAACCGTGCTTCTGGCAAGACTGGCGTAGCCCTCGCCCTGGAAGCTCGCCGGCGCGGTGGTGATGTCACGCTTGTACATCGTTTTATGCAAGACATTCCAGTCCGACAGATCTATGCGGAAAGCGCAGAGGAGATGCAGGAGGTGGTCTTAAAAGAGTTATCCGTAGGCTACAATGCCATGATAAGTGTAGCTGCAGTAGCCGATTACACTCTGGATAAAAGCCCAACAAAAATCAAGTCGGGCCAAGATCTTATACTAAAGCTCAAGCCCACCAAGAAGATCATCAAAACGGTACGGGATGCCTATCCTAACCTTCGAATTGTGGGTTTTAAAGCTGAGACTAATGCCAGCGATGATATATTAATCGCCAGCGCAACAGACTCTCTGAAAGGTGCTAAGCTGGACCTTATTGTAGCTAATGATGTTAGTCGAGGCGGAATGGGAACAGAAGAAAACCGGGTGATAATAATTGATAATAGAGATCGAAAAAAAGTTATTGAAGGCAAGAAAAGCGAAATTGCCATAAGTATCATTGATGCATTGGTGGATATTCTATGAGCGCCTGGGTGCCTTCTCATATTACCGGCTTTTTTGCTGCCAAACGCCAAGAGAACCCGAGGCTATCGGGCTCCATCGGCTGCGGCCTATGCCTTGCATTAAGTGCTACTACGAGTATTGAAGATTCAGAGCGAACAGAGATCTTTCTTAATGGTGTAGCATCAGACGCACCAGTTAGCAGATTCGTTATCGAACGTATGGCAAGAGCTTCTGTCCGAGTTAAAACAGAGCTGAAAATGCCTTTTGGTTCGGGCTTTGGAGCTAGCGGAGCAGGAGCCATTGGATGTGCGTATGCCCTTAACGCCCATTTTGATCTGGCCATGACCATGAACCAGGCAGCGGAGGTGGCCCACCTGGCCGAAGTGGCCAATAAAACCGGCCTAGGCGATGTGATCGCTCAGAATGCAGGGGGTCTGGTTATTCGCCTAGAGCCCGGTGCCCCTGGTATAGGTCGCATAGATCGAATCCCGGTTTCGCCTTTGAAAATCAATTACATAGTCCGTGGCCCTATATCCACTAAAGAGGTTCTCTCTGATCAGGCTCTGATGAAAGAAGTAAACCGGGCGGGCATTGATGCCCTAAAGGAGCTATTGAAAAGACCTACGTTTCCGGATTTCATGAGGCTATCCCGCCGCTTCGCAGTACGATCAGGTCTAGCCAGCAGCTGGGCCCTGGATGCTATGGACGCTGTAGAGGCCGCAGGAGGAATGGCGAGCATGATCATGCTGGGAGACGCTGTTTTTTCATATGGAGGAGCTGACGCCCTTAAGAGTTTTGGAGAAGTTCATGCTACGACGATCTCACAAAGAGGTGCCAACCTTGACTGATATCCCCAAATCACATCCTAGATACTCATCGCTGGTGGCGCGAGAGAGAATTGCGGAAGGTGTTAAGAAGGGCTACACCAGCAGTCAGGGGCTAATCGCCCAAGGCCGGGGCGAGTGTTTCGACTACCTGCTGGGAGAAAAAACCATTCGTTCCGCACAAGAGGCTGGGCAAACGGCTGCGGCCCTGCTGCTTCTTGCAAAGAATCCTGTCCTCAGCGTAAATGGAAATGTAGCAGCTCTAGTTCCTGAAGATATGGTTAAGCTGGCTTTGGTCCTTCATGCCCCCCTAGAAGTCAATCTCTTTCACCGCACAGAGGAAAGAGTGAAAAAGATAGCAGATCTTTTGCGTAGCTATGGCGCCAAAGATGTCGTAGGAGAAAATACCGATATATCCATTCCCGGTCTGGAGCACGCCCGTGCTAAAGCTACAAGAGGCGGGATCTTCGACGCCGATGTGGTTTTGATACCACTAGAGGATGGAGATCGCTGCGAAGCCCTTGTGGCAATGGGAAAAAAAGTTATTGCCATTGATCTTAATCCACTCTCCAGAACAGCCCGAAAAGCTACGGTAACAATTGTGGACAACATCCTTAGAGCTGTGCCAAACCTGTCTGTTCAGGCACAACAGCTCTCATCGGCATCAAGAGCGGATCTGGAAAGGATCGTGAAGGGGTACGATAACAACCGGATTCTGAAAGACGCTGCAATGGAGATGCGAAATCACCTGGAACAACAGTTCAAAAATAGTCTGGATTTGAATAAATTATGAAATTTTAATTTGTATATTTCTCAGAGAATAATTACCTGAGATAAATGAAGGGCGCATATTTTGTATTACTTCATTCGACATCGTGCAGTTCTTTGCACGCTCTGATCCAAGTCTTCAGCCAGTTTTTTAATAGTCTCAGCAGGCGTATTGGGATTCTTAGCCACTGCCTCTCTGACCATCCACGACCAGTGGTTCGAAAGCGCTTCAAGAATCTTTTCATCCAGGCGGGGGTTTCCGGCTACTGCTTCTCTGACTTCCCAGCTCTTGTCAACGGCAAGATCAGCTAATGCCTGTTGGGGAGTTTTGGGATTGATGGCCGCAGTAGCCCGTATATCCATTATCCTATCTTGGGATAGATAAATAAGTAGATCCTCTGGAGTTGACGGGTTCATAGCTATGTTATTTCTAACCAGCCAGCTCACATCTTTGACCATTTTGCTCATAAGATCATAGGTTAGTAAAGGATTAGATGCGGCTGCAGCACGGACATGCTCATCAAAGTCACGGGCCAGAAATGACAGTGTCTCCCGATTGATATTTTTGCTTTTTGCCACTGCTTCCTTTACTAGAAAACGATTCTTTTGAAGAGTGCTGTCATAGTCTACCATCTCGTCCCCGGCCAGCATTTCTAGAAGCTCCGCTGTTGTCTTTTCATTCAGTGCTACTGCTGCCCTGACAAAGCCGGAAATGTCCTCCGCCAAACATATCAGAGACTGCAGGGATACGTTTGGATTGCCCGCTACTGCTTCTCTAACCCACTGCACCTCATCCCTTTCCAAAAGGCACAAGATCTCCTCCGGTGTATTAGGATTCCAGGCAATCTTTCTGCGTACATGCCAATCCCAGGAACGTGCGAGCTTATTCGGATCTTCGTCATCTATATTATTCTTATAATCTACAGGCATGAGTCATCTCTTTCCTGTGGTTTATATCATCCAAGATACATGTCTTTTCATTCTTAGCCAGTAAACTCAAAAAAACTGGAGAACGATATCAATTCGAACAAGAAGTTCGTTTCAAATATGATAACATGTGAAGCCATAAACTTCTTCCAGCAGCTTTTCCGGCTTTTGCTCGCTGAGCCGGTCCAGCCTTCGCCCTATCACCGGAAGGCCAACGGCTGATGCGATCTGTTTCAGTATATTCTCATCTCCACCTAAGACTGCAAACTGGACCAATGATCGGTATTTTCCCATCAACTCCGAGAGCTTCTCTTGGACAGTATCGATGTGGTTCTTGATGTCCTCTTCTCGCAGCCGTTCAAATCTCTTCTGGCTCCAGCCGCCCTTGGAATGTTTTTCCTTTACCGGGCTTTCCACGAACTCCTTTGCTTCGAAACCATCCTTATCCAATGCCACTCCTAAAAAAGTCTCTCCGGCATGAGCGGATATGACAAGCACTGGAGTCTCCATCATTTCCCTTAGAAATTCAAGATGGAAAGTGCCATCTATGCTAGTGGAGCTCTCAGTAATCGGAAAGGGGGGGACGAGCAACAGTGTGAAGAGCTGAGGAGATTGAAAAACGATCCACCCTCTCTCCGATTTAACAGAATCGACAGAATTCTTTAAATCAGGTGGAATGCTAGCCAAGTCAGAGATATAGGCAGTTAGTAGATCATCTTCAGGAGATCGGCATGCTTGAAGCCTCTTTTGCATTTTTTCCATTTCTCGCAGGCTTAACTTTAGGCCAGCAGGCTTATGAGTTTCCTCTTCACTTGGTGATGATGGGATGGGCACCGACGAACAAGCTGTTTTTTGCTCTGCCAGCTTTAGGGCCAGATTCACCTCTTGACAGGCACTTGTGAGCTTTCGAATTTTATCCTCGCGCTTTTCCAGCGTGCGCATGAGCTCATCCTTATCGTTTTGCAATTTTGCGAGATTAGATTCTATCTCCTGGATATGGTCTTCCAGCTTCTTTTTGCCGAAAAGGTCCAAAAATCCTCATCTCCTAATTACTTTACAAAGTATCATATTTGAAGGATAATTCCCATGAATTATCTTCTCATTAGACAGCCCATAGCTCGCCCGATTGCGCGGTTCGCCATCCACTTGCCAAATCTTGCCCTTCCGGATGGCAGATAGGTCGTTATGCAGACGCAGGAGTTTGTAGCAAATGGATTTCAAGCCCATCTTCTCATCTCACAGATAACAACGGAACTGATTTTTTAAGCAGTTGCATTAATCTTTTCCACATGGATTGTCTTGAGGAGCTGCAAGGTGCCTTCATACCAGGGATATGATGAAGTTATAAAGGCGGTCGTGTCCTTGGACGGATAATACGAAGCCTGATATATTTTCATTTCCAGACCTGATACATCTAAGTCGCCTGACATTATGGCGCCCTTCTTACCATCGATCTCCCTATCAGACGTATCGATGTTTGTTAATTCAACTCGTGGAAGATAATATCTCATCGACTGTTTCATCTCATCTGGAGTGAGGAACGTTTTGATATCTGCCTTTGTTAAGGTCATTGACGCTATTCTAGATACTCCTGTCTCGTTTTTTATGTTTATTACATATTCAGTCGATTTGTCTCCCCACAAAGATTCCTTCTCTTTGGGGTCTGAAACAACCACTGTATATGCGTATTTGGGCAACCCCAAATCAAAGGAGATCTTATACGGTCCCGTGGTCACACTATCAGGAAACGCAGATGCAAATAAAGATATGCTCAATAGAGCCAAGACTATGGCACAAAGAATTCTCATTATATCAATCACTCGCTATTAAAGAATAGGGAAATAGAGATATAGCCTTCGCTACAAGCTATCTTTGAATCCCTGCCCAGGAAACAGAAACTCATTTCCTTTTCAGCAAGACGGCGATGGCTTTGGCGACGACATTAGTTAGCGGGAATCCCGATCGGGCGTGAAGCCAGCTTATTTCCAATTCTCTTATATCGGAGTCATGCTACAATGGTGTCCCTACTTTACGAAAAGTTCGTCGCCGCTCTTGTACCCCAGTCCCGGATGACGATCAAACCGCACCACACCCACAAAAGCCTTATCTCCAACAGCCGCGGCCACCTTTCCGACTCCTGTTTGGCCAAACCCACCGCAGAGCTCAATAGCGGTTACGCCCTGATCTACCAATTCACGGGCAACTTTTGCCGCTTGATCATAATCTTTGACACCAATAACCACCAAATCCAGAACCTCAGGTGTGGAAATGTTTGTCTTATGTATCTTCGGATCTGAATCAGGCGTTATAAACATGAAGGCAGCTTTAAATTTCCCCATCTATAGTCCTCCCTATTGTTTCTCTAAATCAGAAAATCCTTAATAGATATATTCCGTATAGATATATATGAATGTCCGGGTGGATACTAACGTTTAGGATTCATTTTCAGCATCAATTATTTCATGACGATTTTGGCCAAAAAATTTAACGGACTCGCTGGGACTCGAACCCAGGTCAGCGGGTTTCTTCGATTAAGTCTCCGAAGCCCGCTAGGATGTCCACTACCCTACGAGCCCATCAATTGACTCATCATTGCTTCCTGGCTATTAACCTTTCCCGCAAATAGGCAGAAAATTTTTTCGAATATTCTTCATAATTAGCAGTTCGGGGAAAGATAGAAATATGCAAATCCAGCATTACTGCTTTTTGAGAGGGACGGATTCTGGATGGCAAAGCCTTATCGCATTCTTATAATTGAGGACGATCTTGAGCATGCCGAGCTCATAAGAATGGGCTTTAGGAGGCATGACGAATTCTTCTTGGACTTTGCGTCCACTGGTGAGCAGGGATTAGAGATGATTGCGAGAGAGGCTTACGACCTGATCTCAGTGGACCTGGTATTGCCCGGAATTGGGGGTCTTGATGTTCTGGTCAAAATCCGCAAGCTTGATCAGGACATTCCAGTGGTCATGGTATCCGGTCACGGCACGACCGAAATGGCAGTTGTAGCTTTTGAGAATAGGGCAACCAAATATGTAGTCAAAAGCCTAGAGAGCTTCAAGAGCCTCCCTTATGTTTTTGAAAACCTCATCCAGGAAGCTAGATTCAAAGCCAACGAGCGATCGATGCAGGAGTTGATCGAGAAGTCGGAGAGAATTCACCGAAATATTGTGGAGAACGCCCTGGCAGGCATTTATATCTTGCAGGAGGGCGCCTTCAAACTTGTCAATCCGAAGTTATGCGAAATTTTTGGCTGCACAAATGATAGCCTCATCGGCATGCCCTTTTGGCAGATGGTTACCCCAGACGATATGGAATGCGTCCGCGTGCTTGATCGTGATATAGACGGTCCTGCGCCGGCATACGAATCGAAGGTCATACGAAAGGATGGAAGCAGTCGTTGGATTGAGTTTCGGACAGTCCCAATAGAATATGAAGGCAAGAGAGCGATCCTCGGCAACCTCCTGGATATAACTCCAAGGAAGGAATTGGAGATCGAAATTTTGCATAGCAACCGTGAACTGGCGGCTATTGACGGCATAATGGAGAAAAGCCTGCAATTAAATGGCGAGATTGACACTGTTTTGGCAGATGCCATGTCTCATGTGATCGCTGGGGTAGATGGTGCAGAAGTGGGGGGCATTTTTCTCCAGGAGGGTCAAGGACTAGTCCTGCGGGCATTGCACGGATCTGTCGAAGATCTGATAAACTTCATCAATAGTATTGAATCAGGTCTATGTTTAGGTCCTGGCAAGATTCACGAATCCAAAGATGGATCTAACAAAATCTGGATTTCTGTACCGCTCGTTTGTGGCGATCAGGCGATAGGTGTTGCGGTTGTGGCTTGCATAAATGATTGTGGCAATCGGGTTCTCTCTTTTATGGAAAGGGCATCATACCGCATCGGATATCTCTTAGAATTAGTTCGCCAAAGAAAGCCCGTTTCTCAATCATCTGAGAAACAACAGGCAAACGCTCATACAAGTCCGGTCTAAGATTAATGAAATCAACGCACCAGGGAAAGTTTCAAATCGTTTCAGGAGAAGAAATCAATCAGCCAGTCTACCTGTCCAGGAGGCTGCACGAGATCTCCTTCGATTATTTTCGTCACAATCCCCGCCACTTCCGATTGCGAACAACCGGTAGTATCTACCTCATCAACTCGGCTGCAATATTCTACGGCTTCTACTAAAATTACATCCAGTGCCTCAGCCTCCAGGTTCTCTCTTGTTTTTTCTTCTGAATAGCCACGTCCCTCCAGCCGCTTTCGAAGAATTGTTGGGTCCAACCTGAGGACTATTGCCCATTGGGCGAAGTGGTGGGAGAAATGGCCTTCAAGGATAGTAATCTCATTTGTATCCATATCCTTTAGCTGACTTTCCAATGCGTCCATGTCTGCTTCAAGGCAATCCCTATCTGGATCCTTCCCCAGGTTTAAGCCAGCCTTAACCATGGAATTGATATCGATGACATTGTATGGAAGAAGACTTGCTATCGTGGTCTTGCCTGTACCGGGAGTGCCGGTGAGCGCTATCTGCATATCTCCCAGTAAGCGGAAAGGAAACGATCGTTCTCAGCAGGTGTACCCACTGTAACTCTGCAATGGTGCTCGCCCGCTCCCCTAAAGGAACGACAGTCCCGGATGATGACGCCTTTTGCCAAGAGTTTCTCACAAAATACATTCGATGGTTCGTTCGTCTCAAAATAGAGGAAGTTTGCCTGGGATGGATGAGATTCAATTGCTTTCTCTAGCTTTATACGCTCATGACGAATTAGTTCTACGGATCGGTGCATGAATCCCACATCACCCAGGGCGGCTACTCCTGCAGCCACCGATGCGCAAGTGAGGCCATAGAAAGGTGGTGCTGCTCTTTTGTATTGATCTGCGATCCAATCTGGAACAATAGCATATCCCAAACGCATCCCCGCCAGACCAAAGGCCTTAGACATAGTGCGACCCACAATGAGGTTGTCGTACTCCTTTACAAGCGGCGCAAGACTACCTGTTTCAAATTCTACATAGGCCTCATCCAGGAATACAATAGCATCCGTGCTCTCCACAACGGCTCGCACATCTTCCACGGGCGTCACGTTGCCTGACGGATTGTTAGGCGAACAAAGAAACGCCATCTTGATGCCAGAAGGTATTTCTGTTTGGATCTGGAATTGGGATCCTCGCGGGAAAAATTGGGGCACTGCTCCAGCCAATACCGTCAGGATTTCGTAATAGCTGAATGTAGGCGTGGGAATGAATGTCTTGTCACCTGGCTCCAGGAAAAGACGGGTAAGAGTATCCATCACACCATCCATGCCCGCTCCAATCACTATCATATCCTCTGGGAAACAGGTATAACCTGCGAGTCCCGCCATCAGTTCTTCGGGTTCGGGATACCTTTCAGGAGTTATATTTCCAAGTGCTTCGGCCACTTTTGGGCTTGGGCCATATGGATTCTCGTTGCTGCCAAGCTTGACAATCTCTTCCGGCTTTAAACCGTATTTGCGAGATATTTCATTGAAGCCCTTGCCTGCTACATAGGGATGAAGCTGGTTGAGGCAGGGCCTCGTTTTTTGGAGGTTTTCTGGACTAGATGGATTCTTCAATGATATCCACCACTCTATCGATTTGATCCTTCGTGACCACAAGAGGCGGGATAAGGCGAAGAGTATGCTCTCCTGTACTGTTGACCAAGAGACCCTTCCCCAGAGCTTTCTCGACAATATTCTTACAGTCTGCATCCAGATCCAGGCCGACCATCAATCCCTGGCCGCGAATTTCCTGTGGCTCTAGCTTCTTTAACCTGGATCGTAAGTATGCCCCCATCTCCTCCGATCTTTTTACTAGTTTTTCTTCTTTTATAGCCCCAATCGTTGCCAGAGCCGCAGCCGAGATCAGAGACCCCCCGGCAAATGTAGATCCATGGTCACCCTTCTGAAAGGCTTCTGAGACATTCTCTGAGCCGAGCATGGCGCCCATGGGCAGACCACCGGCAAGAGCCTTGGCGAGAGTGATCATATCCGGCTGAACACCAGAGTGGTCTTTGCCAAACCATTTTCCGGTGCGGCCAAATCCTGTCTGCACTTCATCGAATATGAGCAGAGCACTATAATCATCGCAGATCTGCCTGGCTGCACGTAGGTAATCTGGATCCGGCACATATACACCCGCCTCGCCCTGCACCGGCTCCAGGATAACGGCAGCTGTGTCCTTCGTTACAGCGGCCTTCATGGCTTCAATGTTGTTGTAGGGAACAAAGGCGGCTTCATTCAATGGACGAAAAGGCTCGCGGTAGATGGCTTTATATGTAGCACCAAGAGCGCCGAGAGTGCGGCCATGAAAAGAGCGTTCAGCAGCTACAATCTTTGATTTGCCTGTAGCCCGGCGGGTCAGCTTTAAGGCAGCTTCTACGCTTTCTGCCCCAGAGTTGCAGAAAAATGCCTTACTCATTCCGGTTAGCTTTTTCAGCTCTTCTGCGAGAAGCACCTGTTTTTCCGTGTAGTAAAGGTTGGACGTATGTATGAGAGTATTTGCTTCCTGGCGGATAGCCTCAACGACGCGAGGATGGCAGTGGCCTACATTATTCACGGCAATGCCAGCTACAAAGTCCAGGTATTCTTTTCCGTCTGAATCCCAAACTTTTGCGCCCGCTCCGCGAACGAGAACTACATCCTGGCGAGCGTAGGTTCCAAATATTGCTTCTGATTCCCGCTTCTTTAGATCTTTTTTATCTATCATGTAAATTGATTCCGGTGACTTTTCCATCGATTCGGCCTTCATTATCATTGCGAAATCCTCGCGGCAGGCTTTAAAGTACACTCTTCGCAAATCTGAGACTCATTTGAATCTGGCGGTTGACATCTTTGCTGGTTATTTCCATGTGGCCGGGATACATGGTCTTCACATCCAAACCAGTCAGTCGCTCAATAGATCTAATTAATTCCGATGTATCGCCCCCGTACATATCAGTTCTACCGATATTTCCGTCCGGAAAAACAGTATCACCACAAAAGAGCACCTTTTCGGTCTTCTCATAAAGACAGAGGCTGCCCAACGAGTGGCCTGGCGTCTCCAGAACATTTAGCTTCCATTTCCCAATGTCCAAGACCATGCCTTCTTTTAGCGTTTCATCCACTTTGTACTCAGGGGCTTCTTGGCCAAAAAGATAGGCAACTGTAGTGAGGTCGTCACCAATAGAGCCAACCTCTTTTTCGCTCAGGAGGAGCTTTGCACCTGTGGCTTTCTTGATCTCCGGAGCCGCGCCGGAATGGTCGTGGTGGCAATGAGTTAGGACGATCATTTCGATCTTTGTGGGATCGATATGTTTCTCGATATTTCTTAAGGTCAAAGCTGCCATCATGCCAGTATCCACAAGAATTGGCCTCTCATCCAGGATTAGATAGACATTGCCATCGAAGGCGGCACCGCTAACCTTATGCACTTCAACCATTGATAAGCACCTTGAAGACGAACGTAGCTCTTACAATATATTAGTTGGTACCATGACACTAATGGAAGAAGCAAGCAAGGGACGTGTATCCCGAGAAATCGGATCTGTTGCAGCAAGAGAAGGGATAGAGCCGCAAAAGCTAGCCAGGCTTTTGGCCAAAGGCCGAATAGTTGTACCAAGGAACGTGAAACGCGCGAAGATTCAGCCTGCTGGCATTGGCGAGCTGCTTACAACCAAGGTAAATGTGAATGTAGGGACCTCTCAAAATTTGGATTCGCCCGAAAATGAAGTGGAAAAGGCCCTGGCGGCAGTAGATGCCGGAGCAGACGCCGTAATGGACCTCTCCACAGGCGGAGACCTGGATTATGTCAGGAAAAGGATTTTGGATGCTGTAAGCGTGCCTTTAGGTACTGTTCCTATTTACCAGGCGGCAGTCAAGAAAGACCTGACCAGTCAAGGTCTTTTTAACGCCCTTGAAAAACACGCCAAGGACGGGGTGGACTTCGTTACAGTGCATGTTGGCGTGAACAAGAACAGTCTGGATAGGCTGCGCCTGGACCCGAGAATTATGGGCGTCGTGAGTCGGGGCGGATCTCTCACGATGAAATACATAGCCGAAACGGGCGAGGATAACCCTTACTACGCCGAGTACGACTATCTCCTGGAGATAGCCAGGGAGTACGAGCTGACCTTATCTTTAGGCGACGGCTTGCGGCCAGGCTGCATCGAAGATGCTTCGGACAGGGCCAAGTACATGGAATTCATAATGCTAGGCGAGCTGGTCAAGCGGGCGCGGGCAGCGGGCGTACAGGCAATGGTAGAGGGGCCAGGGCACGTGCCCGCGGACGAGATCGAGACGAGCGTAAAAGCCATGAAGCACCTTACTGACGGTGCTCCCTTATACCTCTTGGGCCCGCTGGTGACCGACATTGCCCCCGGATATGACCATATTACCGCAGCCATGGGTGGAGTAATTGCAGGAATGGCCGGGGCGGATTTCCTGTGCGCCACTACGCCTTCCGAACATCTGGATTTGCCGACAAAAGAGGATGTAATAGAGGGCACTTACGTCACCCGAATAGCAGCTCATGCTGCAGATCTGACAAGACCGGGTGTACGAGATCGAGCGCGCGCATGGGATTTGCAGATGGCACGAGCACGAGCAGAATTAAACTGGGAAGGACAGTTCCAGTCGGCCATAAATCCTGCAAAAGCCAAGCAGATAAGGCACCGCCGGGGCGTGGAGACGGATACATGCACTATGTGCTCAGATCTATGTGCGATTAGACTGGCGAAAGAGGCTATGGATCGGGAGAAACTGTAGACAAGACCTTTAGAAAATGATTATACTAAAATATTGGAGATGACCGCATCTAATTTATTTGTTGGTTGTCTATGAATCCAAGAATTGTCGGGATTTGATAAATACTATTTTATATATTTTATTTTCGTTATCAGGCAATAATTATTTGATTCGTTCTTTGCAGTCTTTAGCAGGAAAATTAATTAAGAGAGAACGACAATTCTATTTGATAGTGATCTAAACATGCCTACCATAGCTCATTTTGATATTCCCGTAGATAGCCTAGAAAGAGCCCGGAAATTTTACTCTGCGCTTTTCGGATGGAAGCTGGAGAGTTTTTCTGAAAAGGACTATTGGATGATCTATGCTGGGGAGGAGAATATTGGCGGCATGATGAAGCGCCAGCATCCTGACCAAAAAATAACCGATTACTTTGGCGTCTCATCCGTTCAGGAATCATCCAATAAGGTCGAAAATCTAGGTGGCAAAATCCTCGTGCCCAAAACGGCAGTTTCCAAGATGGGATATTTTGCAGTCTGCATGGATACAGAAGGCAATGTCTTCGGCCTATGGGAAGATAACCCTCAGGCTTAGCGATAAGATGATGCCGCGGATGTCGTAATGATTATGGAGACTGCCCGCGCCTCCAACGACATCATCGATGCCATGAACAGAAAGAGTGATCGGATCTTAATATCGCTCGGATGACGCCTTAGAGGCCAATCGATTGACTATGTGGGGTAGAGGAGCGGCTTATGCGAAATATTCAGATGATCCGCATATTTCGCCAAGCTGGACGAGATAGATTTGTATCGGGCGGTGACAAATCCTGCATGTGCAAGCAGATCAGATTATCTACAGCATGAATAAGGGTGATGGATCGTATGCAGCGAGCTATGCAATACCGGGTTAGTGAGAGATGTGATAATTATTATAATTTTGGTATCAATTTTAGCTATGTTATTATTTGAATCAACTTGAAATTTTTATAAATTGCATATATATTTTACTTATAGAATTGAAACATAAAGGGCTAGAAATTGATGAAACAATAAACTATCAATCAAGCACCAAACGATTGAAACTCATAATCGCGATGATGAGTCGCATTGATTAGTACAATTGCTTTGGTCTTTGACTATAAGTCAGATCATCGCTTTCTTTCCAGTATTCTTGTGCGTAACATTTATCGTATACTAAATATCTAATGATTTCTCATGATATATTAAGCCCAGATTACAAAAGTGGGAACGATACAATTGGGATGATAACGAAAATGATTCAATTTCACGACCCTATTCGACAAGCCAGTCATCTCCGACAAAGCCTTGCAACAGATAAAATGCATATAGGCATTTTCCTTGGTGCGGGATGTCCCGTATCGATAAAAATAGAAGAAAAAGGTAAAACGGTTCCATTGATACCAGATATTAGCGGTTTAACTCAAATTATTTGCGATAAAATGGAGAACTGCGATGACTATAAGAATTCTTTTTTAACCATTTTATCTCATTTTAAAAAAGATGGAAAAACAGATCCTACTGTAGAGGATATTCTGAGTCACATAAGGTCTCTTGAGCAAGTTGCTGGCAATGAAGCTGTGCGAGGACTAAAAGCGAAAGCACTCAAAAACTTAGATCAAAAGATTTGCCAAGAGATTTCAAGCCTGATGAAAAAAAAACTTGCCGAGTATTAACACACCGTATCACAACCTCGCATCCTGGATTGGTGCTATACCTAGATCTTCTGCAATACAAATATTTACCACTAATTATGACCTCCTGATGGAGCAAGCTTTGGAGGAATTTAGAGTACCCTTTTTTGATGGTTTTTCCGGGTCATTTCGTACATTCTTTGATCCTCAAACAATGGATGAAGATGATTTACCAACACGATGGGTAAGATTATGGAAGCTACATGGTTCTATCAACTGGCGGTTAGATTCTTCGGAAAACATATCTCGTGGAGAAAAGCTTGATCCTTCACAAATGAGAATCATTCATCCGTCTCATTTGAAGTATGAAGAAAGCAGAAAAATGCCATATTTCGCAATGATTGATCGCCTTCGAGCTCTCTTTAAAAACCAGTGTGTACTTGTTACTTGTGGCTATTCTTTCCAAGACCAGCATATAAACCAAACACTAATGGAAGGAATCAAAAGCAATCCTAATGCAAACATATTTGCACTTTTATACGGATATCTGGAAAATTATCCTCACGCAATAAAACTTTCTTCAACTCACCCAAATCTGAGTTTGTTAGCGTTAGACAAAGCAGTTATCGGAACGAAACTAGCATCTTGGGTAGAACGAAAAGAAGATGATATAAAAAACATCCCATATACTGTCGAGTGGATTAGCAAAAAAAGCAAAGAAGGTAACGCAGATATGGAGGCACGATTTAAATTGGGTGATTTTGCGAATTTTGGCGAATTTCTCATCGAAATGGTTGGAAACCAAAAAACAAATTAAAGAGGCAAATTAGAGGGAAAATGCAAAAAGATCCCACATTGCTTGGCACTGTTCAGGACGTACAAGGTGCAACAATTAGCATTGAATTATCTGAGGATTCTATTCCTGGTTTGGCGTTTATAAATGGTCATGGCTATCGCATAGGCCAAGTAGCAAGCTTTGTGAGAATTCCGATTGGATATATTGATCTATTTGGGATCGTATCGCAAGTTGGAGCCAGTGCGTTGCCGGAACGCTTAGCATCATCAGAGTTGCACGGGCGTCGCTGGATGACAGTACAGCTTGTAGGTGAAAGTTTACAGCGCGGAGAATTCAAACGTGGTCTCTCCCAATTCCCAACCATAGGAGATACTGCACATATCGTCACTGAACAAGATCTAGCAAGAATATACGGCAGACCAGACGAACCTAATTTTGTTAAGATCGGCCACCTTGCAAGCGCAGAATCAATACCCGCATTAATTGATATTAATAAATTGATAACGAGGCACAGCGCGGTTGTAGGTGCAACAGGTTCAGGCAAATCCACAACTGTCGCAGGATTACTTCTAACATTATCTGATAAAAAAATTTATCCCTCTGCTAGGATAATTATAATAGACATTCACGGAGAGTATTCAGCAGCATTAAAAGATCAAGCAATTGTTTTTCGCATAAATCCGAATGTCAAGAAAAATGAGGAATCTCTTTTTGTTCCCTATTGGGCAATGACTTTTGATGAGGTAGTACCAATCACACTCGGGCTACTTGATGATGCAGCCAAAGGAGCACTATTAGAAAAAATAATGTCTCTCAAGTTGGCCGCATTAGATGCGCAACGAAAGCCAGAAATATGTGCAATCGACCTTACAGTCGATACCCCTATCCCATTTAGCATACACAAACTCTGGTATGATCTCCATTGCCTAATGAATGCAACTCATACGGCCCCGCCAACAGGTCAATCAGCTAGCACAATGGCATTTGAGTTGGATTCGGAAGGAAATCCCGTTCAGAAAGGAGACCCAATGAAAGTAATCGCTCCAAGATTCAGAACGCAAAGCCAAGCAAGTGGCATAGACAAAATATATCTCAGCGCTAGTACCCTTAATTTTCGCCGCCCTCTTGAGAGTTTAGCATCTAAGCTACGTGATCCTCGGTTTGATTTTCTGTTTAGACCTGGGCCATGGACGCCAGATATTGATGGGAAAACGGAGAAAGATTTAGATTTGCTCATAAAGAAATGGATTGGTGGTCCACAACCGATAACTATACTAGATCTATCAGGTGTTCCAGCCAGCATATTAATGAATCTTGTAGGTGCCCTTTTGCGTATCGTTTATGACGCTTTATTTTGGGGACGGAATCTGTCAGAGGGAGGGCGCGAAAGACCGCTACTAGTTGTCTTAGAAGAGGCTCATGTTTATCTTGGTCAAAGTGATACTGGTCCTGCAACAACAATTGCAAAAAAAATAGTTAAAGAAGGTAGAAAATATGGAATTGGAGCGATGATTGTCAGCCAACGTCCTTCTGAGATTGATGAAACAATATTATCCCAGTGTGGAACAATTTTTTCTATGCGTTTATCGAACTCATCTGACCGTACTCATATAACTAGTACAGTCTCCGATAATTTAGAAGGGCTCTTTAATTCACTGCCAATTCTCAGAATCGGAGAAGCCATAATTGTTGGAGAAGCAGTTCATTTGCCAGTTAGAACTATAGTTGATCCTCCCCCTGCAAACCGAAGGCCAGATAGCAACGATCCATTGGTATACGATTCCACTGTTCCAGGGGTTGGAATAGGATGAGTGATAGGAACGACTACGAAGAAATGATAGCTATGTGGAGGAAGCAAGAGTACCGCTCACCAAGCATAAGGGATGATAAGAAAATGAATCGGATTTTAGTTAGTTCATCAAACATCGCGAGTATAGGATATGATGACAAAACCCAAATTCTTGAGGTTGAATTCATAAAGGGTAGCCAATATCAATACTTTGATGTTCCCCAAGTAGTATACAACGAGTTCATAAGTGCCGATTCAAAGGGAAAATACCTTGCGGCTCATATCAAAGGCAACTATCGCTATGCTCGAGTCTAAAATCAAACTGCGTGCGGCACCCCACCCTAAAGGATGGGGTATGCTTCGGGCCGCACGCCCTCACGCTCGGTTTTATGGAATCCAGAAATCGTCGAGTCTTCGTTGCCTAGATCATCTTGATCCCTGCAATTGAAACTCTGCTTTCGATTTTTCCCGAGAATCCTTGTTTATCGATCTAAGAAAACATAGAAAAAGGGCGAGGGTTCACTTCATCCCCGACCTGAAGGTCGGGGTATTCGTGACCCTCTGCGCACCCAATGCAATAATTTAGACAAAATCATTGCTCAGTTCGCTGTTTTAAGTAAACGAAGAAAAAATCGACCAAAGAAGCACCTCAGCCCAACACGCAAGGGATGCAGTTTATCAAGACTAATCGATAAAAAAGCCTATGTGAGAAATTATGATAAATCAAGAGCTTGACAGACAACCGGACCCATGAATCTTAAAACTCACATGTAAAGAATTACAGGGCTTTGCATAACCTCAAGCTTAAAGGCATTACTCCATTTAGGGCATTTCTCTCGGGCCATTGGTAGAGGCAAGCTATCATCTTCGACGTCTTCCTTCCTAGTCGGAGTGCTTCCAAGTGGATTGACCAAAGCTTGGGCGGGTTGGATTTAAGGACTCCGCACCCGCTTCTTCAAAAGTTCAATTGAGACGCCAGCCGTGGTGTTCCTGAATACGGCCCCCCGGAGAAACTTTCTGAGACAGGGATCAACCTTCTCAAAAGTTCGTTCAAGTGAAGCTGCCAAAAAGGTTTCTATTGTAATAATTGCAGCAGTGCCCTTATCCTTACCGTTAATTTGATCTTACCCTCTTGTTCATTAGGTGAGTGATGCCTGGAGATCTTGCCGTTGTAATGGATGTGGCAGGAACAATCCTGAAGATGTACCGTGTAGCCAAAGATATCGATCGTGGAATCATACTGGAAAGAATCGTGACCTCTGAGTTAATCATGAAAAAGAAGTGTCAGGCTCTGGTTGTACCACAGGTGGACCCAAAATTTGTGATTACTTGCCACCCTGACGATCTCTTGAGCACACTTATCAACGGCCGAGAGGAGTATGTGGAAATAAGCTGCAGCAGCAGTCCCATCTCCCGCGACAGGGTCCTGAAGATCTTGCATAATTCAGGCGTGAAGTTCCGCGAGCTGCAGGAAGTATACCGAGCGGTGAAGGCTAAATGCCCTGATAATTACCAGACCACCGGCATGATCGTGGATGAAGAACTCGAAGAGATAACCTATTGCTTAAGCACGGGAGGCACGCCATTTCCTGGGTTGCGAGAGGTTTTAATGGATCTTGAAGAACAGGGGGCGGACGTCTACATGGCCTCAGGAGACAGCATGCGTAGCCTCATGAACCTCAAGGACTACGGCATAAACCTGGAAAGGGTCTATCCGGTGGCTAGCCCACGGCGTAAGCAACAGATCGTAGACGATTTAAAGAAAAAATATCGTAAGGTCGTAATGGTAGGCGACGGCCTAAATGACCTGTATGCGCTTATGGCTGCAGACGTAGGCATTTTAACAGTTCAGCAGGATACCAGACCGGCTCTAAGACTTCGTCAGGCAGCGGATGAAATCATAAGAGATATCCAAGAACTGCCCCATATTGTGAGAGAACCCAATTGATTTATCCAGATACGTCAGAGATAGATCGAAAAATTCATCTTTAAAAATAATTATCTTAAATGGCATAATAAATAGAATGCAAAGATCATCTATGATAAGGCCACACAACCAGATAATTCTAAGAAAAGTATATATACTAATATAGTGGAGTTGGTGTCCGATTACCTTCTAAATTGCTTTAAAACAAAATTTAGCTAGAAGATACTAGGAGCAGCCCATAAATGTTCGAAGAGCTATTAGAGCAATACAAAACTAAAGCTGATGAGATGGAGAGGGAGAGAAAAGAAGCACAAGCCATGATTATGCTTGTTTCAGCCATTGAGAAGATATCTAAAGAACTCAACACCAAACAAAACGATGTGGAGCTTTTGGGCAGGCTGATCGATCAGGTTGACCGTCTCTCTAAAGAAGTAGCCGACTTAAAGAGCCAGTTTCGGGCTCGACAGGTCCGGGTTACGCCCATTCCTGAACAGAATAATAACGATGGAAGGGCCCTTGATAACCATGCTCGTTCTCTCATCGATATTATGGCAGAAAGACCAGGGAGATACACAACCAGTGATCTCGTAGATATGCTTGGCCTGAACAAGACGACAGTCATAAGCGTGATGAAGCGTGCCCTGGATCTTGATCCTAAACATGTCAAGATGAGCCAAGGAAAAAGACGCAAACTCTTTCTCGCTTATGTTCCCGAAGAAGATGCAAAGGACGCTGAAGATTCCCCAGGCTCTACCGAATCCGATCGAATGAAGCTTGAACTTATGGCCATGACCTGAAAACGTGGCCACCAACAGTTTGTAAATTTGCCATTTGTTAAAGGTCGTTCTACCACCGTCCATTTTGGATGATTATGCCATTTGGCTGACGTTTTCTCTTTTTGTATCCCAGGAAACTACGATTGTTATCCATTGTCATCCTATATTATAGTTTGAATTCGATTCCCTACTTAGCATATTTTTACAGAGGCCTTATGTAAAAAGCCGCCAGTCTATTTAAGAAATATCAAATGGGAATCAATGAAAGCCCGACAAATTTTTCTAAACGTCGACGCTCAGACGTCTGACCTGAAGAGAAAGATTAGCTCAGATATAACAAAAAAAAGAACATCTACATCGAACGTCTTGGTAACCAATACAAGTGAAAGCGTGATTGACCTTCTCGGTCAAAATTGTCCATTAAAATTATAGGTAATTGGGTATATCTTGCCCCTAAACTTTACTTGTTCTAGCTCAAATGATTTTTAGCATTTTCTAATTTATTTCGGTCCAACATATAAAATATCAACATTTCAAATAGGTCTTCATTTCTATTATTATACCTCCATTCCATTTCCTTCAAATACAATAGAAATTTATGTCTTGAAATTCCATGATACTTTATTAATCGCTCTTTGGCAAAACTCCAGAATCCTTCTACGCCATTGATGAATACTTTTCCTTCTTTAAATTTATATCTATGATCGATATTAAGATGCTTATAACCCGAGAACATGAGTGAGTTGTACCCTTTCCATTTATCCGTATAAACTATACTACCTCGCCTTACTTTTTTTACGGTCTCATTCATGAGCGTCTCTGCTGTTACATTTTTCACGATTTCCACAGATACTTTTCCGCCTCGTTCCAGAATTCCAAATACAATAGTCTTGCCTGCAGCACCTCTGCCTCTCTTGCCCTTTCTTTTGCCGCCAAAGTAAGACTCGTCAAGTTCGATTTCGCCTTTTAGGATCTTATCGCATTTTGAAAGTTCTTCGACTATCGATTTTCTCAGAAGATCAAAGGCTTTGAGAGTTGTTTTATAGCTCAGATTCAGCTCAACAGAAGCCTTCCTAGCTGAAACGGAGAGCTCAAAGAGCTTGATCAACATAAGCCATCGAGAAGAAGATATCTTGATCTCGGCGAACTTTGTGGCTTTCAGAGGCCGAAAATCGTTTTCGCAGATCTTGCAGCGGAGCCTTTGTCTCGACATGAAGTAATATATATGCTCGCTACAATTAGGACAAGATAAATCTTTAATTTTATTACAAAGATACTGGAAGGATTAACTCTCGTCTGACGCAATCCTGCCCAATTCTATTAAATTCATGTTATTCATTTGGTTCTCCCTAACTTAAAGTTAGGGGCAGGAAATACCTAATTACCAAATTATATTATACTAAAGGAGGATAACTTAAGTGGAAGATGTAATTTATCAACCCATAGGCATTGTTGAGAATAAATTCCAGACATCTGGCAACCCAAAGGAGATGAGGAACTCGTCCTCTCTTCTCGTTTTCGAGGAGAAATATATTACAGCCTTGAAGGGGCTTGAGCTCTTCAAGTATCTGATAGTGATATATCATTTAAATAGATCTCCCGGATTCACAGACCAGGTGCATCCCATGGGTGAACTCTCTATTCCCAAGAGAGGTGTACTGGCGACGCGCAGCCCCTGTCGACCCAATCCCCTGGGATTGACAGTAGTTGAAATCCTGGAAGTGATGGGAAACAAGATACTGGTAACAGGTCTTGATGCTTTGCAGGGAACGCCCATTCTAGACATTAAGCCTTATGATGAGCACTTCGATTCCCCCCTTGGTATAAAATGGGAGAGAGATCCGAACTATAGCCCTTCCGACAGGAGAAGATTCTAGATGAAATCCAGACGGACTCTTTGTATTTTTGTGCTGCAATATTATAGTGTTTAACCCAATGACTTTATATGTAGAAAGCAGTTTGATAGGGCTATACATCTCGGTCATAAGTTTCATACTTTAGGTAAAACACTATAAAACATTTGACTCAGGCAGGAGGACCTATTTGCTTAACGTATGAATCAAAAAGCTAAGTAATATCTTCCAATACGATAGCTTCATCTTCTTTAATACCGATTCTAATTGCAATGGGGGATAAAAAGAATGCATAGCATAGTTTATTTTGCCAGCGTCAGGGCGAGAAGCTATCAAGAGAACAAACAAAATAAGATCCAAAAGCTTTTCGACAGAGCAGGCTTTGGTGATGTGATAAGAAAAGATGACCTGACTGCTGTAAAAATTCACTTTGGAGAAATTGGAAACGACTCCTATGTAAATCCTGTTCTTGTCCGGCCTATTGTGGATAAAATCCGGGATCTAGGTGCAAAACCATTTCTTACGGATAGCAATACTCTCTACGGCGGGAGCAGGGCTAACGCAGTTGATCATTTGCAAACTGCATCAGATCACGGATTTAGCCGAACTGTAGCAGGCGCACCGGTGATCATAGCCGATGGCTTAAATAGCGATTACTATCAGGAAGTTGTAATAAATAAGAAACACTTCCATAAAGTTAAGATAGCTGGAGAAGTGGCAAAGGCAAAAAGCATGATAGTAATATCCCACTTCAAAGCCCACCTGCCAGCAGGCTTTGGAGGTGCCATAAAAAACCTGGGGATGGGTTGCGCTCCTGCCGCCGGGAAGGCTGAGCAGCATTGCGCAAAACCAATCTTTACAAGCGAGCTGTGTAGCGGATGTCGAGCCTGCCAGGAGAACTGTCCTAACCAGGCAATCACTGTAGAGAAAAAGATCGAGGCTGTGAACTTCGAGATCTGTACAGGCTGCGGCAAATGCCTGCGCGTCTGTCCTACGCATGCAATAGACTTCAACTGGTTTGTGGAAGTTTCGCCTTTCATGGAGCGGATCGCGGAGTATGCCCTTGGAGCGATCGCAGGAAAGGAGAATCGGGTAGGATTCTTCAACTTTTTGCTCAATATCACCCCTGACTGCGATTGCGTACCCTGGAGCGATGCTCCCATCGTGCCAGATATCGGCATTCTGGCTTCTCGTGACCCTGTAGCAATAGATCAAGCCAGCTATTATCTGGTTAACCGGCAGACGGGGCTCAAGGAATCCTTGTTGCAGAAGAACCACGGTCCCGGGTCTGACAAATTCCTTGGTGTGTGGGAGAATACCCGGGGAAATATCCAGGTGAATTATGCAGAAAAGATTGGCCTAGGTAAGAGCGACTACAGGCTAATTGAGATATGATCGGACAACCTTAAAGTAATCATTTTTTGCATTCTTGATTTGGCATAAAATAACGTTAAGGAGAAAAAGAAATGAAAGTAATTGCTTTTAACGGCAGCCCCCGAAAAGATGGAAATACTGCAGCACTGATTCGTGAAGTCCAGAAAGAGCTGGAATTGCAGGGTATAAAGACCGATACGATCCATTTAAAAGGGCCTATTCAAGGTTGTATAGCTTGTTTTAAATGTTACGAAAAAAAGAATGGCAAATGTGCCCTGGAAAATGATGTTATAAACGATTGCATCGAGAAAATGGCAGAGTCTGATGGGATTATTTTGGGTTCCCCGACATATTTTGCCGATCTCACTCCGGAGCTAAAAGCACTTATCGACCGGGCAGGATTTGTTAGCAAAGCCAACGGGGACATGTTCAAGAACAAAGCTGGTGCTGCGGTTGTAGCAGTCCGCCGGGCTGGAGCCATCCACGTCTTCGATTCGATAAATCACTTTTTCCTTATAAGCCAGATGATAATTCCAGGCTCAAGCTACTGGAATATTGGCATGGGTTTGGATGAGAAGGATGTAGAAAAAGATTCTGAGGGAATGGAGACTATGAGAACGCTTGGCAGAAATATGGCCTGGCTACTGAAGAAGATAAATGAGTAAATTACCGAACCGTCTTTTTCGATGATGAGGCGGCGCATTACCTACGTCGCTGGCTGTCGGTCAGAGAATATCGCAATGAGCGCCACCAAATCCCGGCCCTCTGGATATCGTCGTGGGGCGTCAAGCTCGAAAAGCAAGGCGTATCCGATCTTATCACGAATGCGGCCACCCGCACGGAATCTGCACGATTCTAAGTCGGATGCGATGGAAGACCATTTCAGCGCCCATTGCGGACGTCGCTGTTTTGTAGCTCATTTGCTCCGGGCCAGGATGAGGCGTGAATATGTGAAATTCTTGCGGGGAGATTCCATGCGAGAGCAATCGATATCTACAATCATATCGAAGCAGAGGATGTCAGAAAAAGCTACCTGGCCCATGTGCCGCAATTGGGGATATAAATGCGCTAGATAAGACGAAAAAAGAAATTACTTAAGTATATAATGACGCTTGTTTGGTCAGCCTAAGAAGAATACGACAAGACCAAGGCTGCAATGTTTGCTAAAATGCAATGCCCTATTCCGATGTGCTTAAATTCTATAATTAAATATGAAATGATATGCCAAATAGTATGGAAAAAGCTAAAGAGATTTTACTAGGCAAAATTATCGCTGAATTTGAACATGCCAATAACAAACATAATGGCCCAATCGCAATCGATCTAGACTCAGTATATGAAATTGTTGAATCTCTATTCAATCAGAAAAAAGATTGGCGTATAAAGTTCTCCGAAGAATGCCTTAAAGAGAAAATAAATAATATTATAATTTCTATGGTAAATGATGGCAATTGCACGAGGGCCTCAAATTATCTTAATGAAATGATCGAGGATTTAGATTCGTATTGCTTGGTGCATGTTGTTTACACTCCACTCTCGGGAATAAAAATGTTGATTCCTTCTGTTAAGCTAGGCAATGTAACTCTTAAATGCATGGATGAAGATGGTGTTGCCGAATTGATTGCAAAAATTCATCCCCACATAAGTATTCATGAAGACATATATAAATATTTGTTAAAACATGTGTGTTCAGAATTTCGTACTGTAGCTGAACCGATTTATGCGACAGAACGAGCTGAAGAAGAGACCAGAAAGGCGATTGATTTATTGAGATACGCCATTCCATTTATTGCGGGGCAACGTTCACAAATAGGATTAGAGGGCGAAATTTTTAGAACGCATCGAATTACTCTAGCAAGTTCGATCAGTGGTAAAGGAGTTTATAAAAGTGGATCGATTGTGGGACCATTGGGCGATCTTGAAATCTCGCCTCAAAATATTAAAATAATGAAAATGATTGGTATATTTAGATTATCTAGAATGCTTCAAAAAGATAAAATGACCAATTTTGAAGAAGCTGTCCTTTCAAGCGTTCATTGGTTTTCAAATAGTCAAATGAAGGCGGGGCCCGAGGATCAGCTTCTCAATTTGATCACATGCTTGGAGATAATTCTAACGCCAATGGATCGAGACCCCATTATTCAAAGTGTTGCAGAAGGAATCGCAATAATTATCGGTAGAAATGCTGCGGATAGAAAAAAGCGAATTAAACAAGTAAGAGAGCTCTATGGCAAACGAAGCAGCCTATCCCATCATGGAAAGGGTAAAGTTAATGATAAGGATTTATGGAGATTAAAACAAATTGCCCTATCATTATTGCGGTCAGTAATCGATAAGAGTGATGAATTTAAAACCCTCAAAGAATTTCATAAATGGTTGGAATACAGAAGAATGGGCGGATCATTAAATCAAAGGCGATGGAACAGATATCTGAAAGCAATTTCTGAAAGCAAAAGGAATAAGTTCAAACACAAAGCTGTCTTTTAATTTTACATCTTTTATAGAAACATATGCCATAATTGGAAATTTGAAAACCCAAAAGTGTTTAAATCATAATGCTTATATCTTATATAATTTATCATGCAGGAGGTGTAATGATGACATTCTACCGCAGGAAATTCAACCAATGTTTATTAGTTTCATTTTCTCTAATATAATTTATTAATAGATCAATTTTATCATTAAACTGTTTTATATAAAGTTCCAACAATGGGCTCTTCTTTTCATGCCATTTAGATGAAAGAAATTCACTTCCATCACGTGTATAATCCGGCAGTCCGTTTATAGTTTCCTTGATCATTTCCTGTTGGAAACTCATTAAAGAAATTTCTCCTATTCTAATATCTTCAATCAACCCATCCACTTTTTTATTGCTAGTAATGCCATTAATTAAGGCAATTGTTCTCCAAAAGTTTTCTTGAATTCTTATCAAATTATTTCCTTTTTTTTCAAATTTTACTACATTGTATTCATTTCCATCTTCAAATTTCTTTTTTTGATCCAAATAAAATTTTTGTTTTTCTTTGTCTAATTCTTCATTCAATTTAGCTGCTTTTTCGCATTCTTTTTGAAGCCCGATATTGTAATAAACGTTTAATGATATCCTCAATACATCAGCATATCCTTGAATTAATGCAAATTTTCTCCCCGTTAATTGGCTATATGCCTGCAACAGCGTGTTTTTTCGTTCCATGGCATACTTCATACAACCTGCAGTAACTGCGCCAATGATAGCACCTAGTAAGCCTATTGCGGCTACTATCCATGCATTCGTTGGATGTATTTGGTTCACTATTGTCAGATTAGTTGGCGTTGAACCAATGTTACTTGCTTGTGCTAATTGGCCGATCAAGCTAACCGGCATGCCCCAAATTTGACCCGTTAAATTGACATCCATCTCATTTGCCAGGCCTTTATTAGCCGGATCATGTTTAAAAAGTTGTGCCTGAGAACTCCTGGCTGATTAGAAGGCCCGATCTTGTGCAGTAGGTGCATTGAAGAAAGTAAGGGATCAGGCCGGACCGTAGGTTTGGATGATTATTATATTTCTGACTATTATTGTGCCTCATTATTTTGATTTTACTAGACACAAAAAGATTTGTGCCGATTAGATGACTCACAAATCCGTCTTATGTCCGGAAAGGCAATGCTCAGGTGTCGCTGTGGGCGGGACTCTGGCCGGACCGCATCTTATGATCTCTCGGAGGGACGGCGTCAGCTCCAGCTCGATTTCAGGTCTTGACATCATCATCAACTCGGATTTTTCGCAGTAACTTGCGCATGTTCGCAGTTCTATGCCTTGCTGCTTTCTCATCTGTTCGAGGAATGCGCTAGCGGGAGGGGGAAATATCGCGTCACATGAAAGACAGTGAGGCCAGCCACGTTCGTCGAACTCCATATGATCTAGACAGAAAGGACAATCCCGCAATTGATGAATTGCCTTTTGCCTTCGTAAATCGTGTTTCCAGACCAGTATTAGTGATATCGGAAACGGAGTTGATAAATATTCGAACGACCTCGCCGCCGTCCGCAAAAGGCCGAATCGAGAAACGGTTGAGGAATAAGCTAATTGGAAGAGCTGCAGGAAGGTTGATGAGGAAATGACCGACGCGGATATCCTTCGCGGCCTGATATTGGAATCGTCCAAATAATACATGAAATTATCTGTTGAATTTAGTAAATCCAAAGCCAATGATTTAATTGTTGCTTTGAAAGTTGAGCCCGCCTGGCGGTAGGTAGGCGTAACTAAATCAAGATACCAAAAAACCATATCGTCTAAAAGGTTAAATATTTCGGCATTGAAAAGCTTTGCATTATTTTGGGCTCTATGAACTAAAAGCAATCGTCCACTCCACAGTCCCCTGCTAAGACTCCAGATTGGCCTATTTCATAGATCATTAATGGCCAGTATCTCGAATTTTATTCAAGTTATTGATCAAATCAGCTGCTTCTTTTCGATTTAGCTTTGCCTCCATTATTCTTATGCATACACATCGCAGGGCCACTTTCTGCATCTTCAATTCAATGCTATCCTCTTTTTTGGAGGCCAACCCAAATGACTCAAAAAGGTGCTCCTTCTCGTCCAGGTGACTGCTTTTTCCCCATTTGCCAAACATCTCTGCAGCGTGCTCCAACAGATTCTGTTCAAAGTGCTCAGGAATCAAACAGCCTTCGATCAGCCTCATGAATTCTTCTTTATTCAAATAGATCTCTCCGTTCTATTAACATCCAGCAAAATTCGCATATCTCACCAAGATCAAAACATTGCTTGGCAAAGATGAGGGCCGAGGATCAGGTTCCACAGGAGCTATCCGTGAAACTCTTCTCAAAGACCTCTCTTTCCGGAGCCACTTCCGCGAAAATCTGCGCCTCGAAGTGTTGCACTTCAGTATCCTCATCTATCCAGGCATCAGGAGGTAGACCAGCTTTAACACAAGTCTGACTCAAAAACTCTAACGAATCGAAACTCCATTCTGGTGCTACTTGAGGTAGTAAGAGACCAGAGAAAGGACCTCTAATTACTATCAACCCATCCCGTCCAATCCTAACCGCTTTGGGCAGATCCTTCTTAGGCAAATCGTAGGGCTCGGGCTTTGTGAGAATTGTGACTTCCACTTCGATATTCTTCAGCTCATCTTGACGCACACGTGGGAAACGAGGGTCACGAGAGGAGGCGTTGATTGCCGAGTCTATAATCGCATTCCCCAGGGGCATAATGGGCTGAGGATAGCCTATGCAGCCCCGGAGATCACCTTCTTTATGAAGGGTAACAAATACACCTCTATTCTCGCTAAAGATCGTAGGAAGGCCTTTTGGTTCGATGGTTTTCTTCTTTTCGATATAGTTGGTAAGGGCTGCCCTCGCCAGACGAACTGCCATCCTACCCTCTTCTAAAGTCAGCATAAGACATAATTAGTCCTCGAAGATATTAAAGAGTTGTGCGACATCATCAAATAGCAATATAAGGGGGGCGTTTTCAAAACTTGCCACCCAGATCATAAAGTAAAGATCCTTCAAGATTCTTGTTCACGTAAAATTGTCATAGACATTAAAATTCTAATTTATTATATTTATATATTTTATAATACATGCCATTCATTAGTCAATATCCGTGCATTGCCATCATTTATTATTTTTATCAATAGGTTTTAATCCATAATCCTAATGCGTCTAAATTGTATGGAGGTATGGCCATTTTAGCACGGTTTAGACAAAGGATTACTGTTATTAATATCGTCCGCCTTATGGCCATCAGAAGGTCAGCAATCATGGCAACAAGAACAATTCTCATTACGATCCTAATATTCATAATCCTGGTCACTCAGGCTTCTTCGCAAGGGTACATGGGCACTGTGACTACGGGAACCGGAATACTGTCTCCTTTGACTGTCGGGAAAGACAGATCATCTGCAGCAACGGTAGGAGCATTATCTTCTTATGAAAATCTCACAGGAAGCTGGTCCATTGACCTGAAGGGAGATGTGATCAGGCACATTGACCTGCAAATGTTCCAGAAAAGCGATTTGATAGTGGGGTCCGGGAAAATGGATGCAGTAGCCGGCAATTTGATGGCGTCCGCCGCCGGGTCTGTGACGGGAGACAATCCAACGTTGTTTATATACCTCATTGATAGTTCAGAGGTCTTCAGACTGGAACTATCCACATCAGGAACTACCTTTGCCGGAGACTATCAATCACTATCATCGGCCGGAGTGCAGAATTTCGGAACTGTGACAGGGAGTATGATTCTTACATCCGTGAACAATCCGATGAATCTTGGCAAGGCAACCAATCCGAGCGCCACATCAGGTGCTTTTGTAGGCAAGGCTGCTCAAAACCAGAATATCGATAGTAGCCCCGGTCTCTTGACCGGAAAAAAGAGCAGCTACCAGAGCGGCAACGGCCAGGGCACTACGACTATTTCTGACGGAACCCAGGTTGTCACAAGCTACTGATGGCCGCAAGAGACGACTAAAATCATTCATACCTCTGGTGAGATGCAGACAGTCCGTGAGAAATAAGAATAGAAACTAATGAGGACTCAAAAAAGGGTCTTCCGATCTCCTTTCATCGAAAGCGATATTCTCTTTCTTTCCTTGTCAACATCCATAACTTTAACAGTTACCTTTTGCCTGGCTTTTACTACATCAGACGGATTTTTGACAAACCCATCACTCAGCTGGCTGATATGCACCAGACCATCCTGATGGACCCCAACATCGACAAAGGCCCCGAAGGCCGTTACATTGGTCACAATGCCAGGCAACTTCATCCCGGGCTCTAAATCTTCCAATTTTTCAATTCCAGGGAGAAAACCAAACGGCTCAAACTCTCGGCGCGGGTCCCTTCCCGGCCGGAAAAGCTCCTTCAGAATATCATTTAATGTGAAGGTACCTATCTTCTTGCTAACATAATCCTTGGCGACTATCTTCTTTATGAGGCAATCGTTTTGCATCATTTCTTCTATGGATACACCATAGTCAGCTGCCATCTTCTCAACAATTGGATAGCTTTCGGGGTGCACCGCCGTGCTATCCAGCGGATTGCTTCCCGCATATATTCGCAGGAATCCCGCTGCATGCTCGAAAGTCTTTTGCCCGAGACGCGGCACATTTTTTAAATCTTCGCGCGAGCAGAAGGGGCCGTGCTCATTTCTAAAGTTGACAATAGCCTCAGCAACTTTGGGACCAAGACCAGATACATAAGACAAAAGCTCCTTACTGGCAGCATTTACATCCACACCAACGAGGTTTACGCAGGAAATTGTCACATCATCCAACGCCCGTTTTAACATAGATTGGTCTACGTCATGTTGATATTGTCCGACACCAAGAGCCATTGGTTCGATTTTCACTAATTCCGCCAATGGGTCCATGAGCCTCCGGCCAATAGAAACCGCGCTGCGCACTGTGGCGTCAACACATGGAAACTCCTCGCGAGCGAGTTTTGAGACGGAGTAAACAGATGCCCCCGACTCGTTGACCGAGATCAGTGGAATATTACCAGCTAGTTTGAGATTTTGGAAAAAAGTCATCGTTTCCCGGCTGGCAGTACCATTACCAATTGCAATTACCTCGATGCCAAAGCGCTCACAAATCTTCCGAACCACCTCTTCTGCATCTGATATCTTTTTCTGAGGCTCATGCGGATAAATTACGCAATTTTCCCTTAGGCGTCCCAAATTGTCCAGAACTGCTAGCTTGCAGCCAGTCCTAAAACCTGGATCGACTGCCAGGACCCACTTATGACCCAATGGTGGATCAAGAAGAATCTGCCGCAGGTTTTCTGCAAAGACCTCGATTGCCTTCTTCTCGGCGTTAGCTCTTGCCATTTCCAGCACTTCGGTCTTCATGGAAGGATCAAGAAGTCGACGATAGCTATCCTGTGCAGATAACCAGACTTGCTCTGAAGCTGGGCCATATCCTTTTATAAAGAGCTTTTGCAGTATTGCCAGAGCGGAGTCTTTGGGCGGTGCCAAGTGCAGCTTAAGTACCCCCTCTTTAGCTCCGCGAAAAATCGCTAATATTCTATGAGAAGCAGCTTGATGGATGGGTTCAGACAGGTCAAGATAATCCCTGAACTTTCCGGCATCATTCTCCTTTCCTGCAGCAATTCGAGAGGTCAGAATACCTTCCGACTCGAATAACTTTCGCATCATATTTCTGGCATCTGAATCCTCGCTGATCCATTCGGCCATTATATCTCTAGCACCCGCCAGAGCATCTTCGTTGGACACAACCCCTTTTTTGGCATCAACAAAGGATGATGCTTCTTTTACGGGATCTAATCCACTTTGATTTTCTTTGGCGAAGATCATCCTGGCCAAAGGCTCAAGACCGCGCTCTTGAGCTACTGTAGCTCTTGTGCGTCGATTGGGTCGAAAAGGCAAATATATATCTTCTAAATTATTGAGAGTCTTTGCCGCGATCAGCTTTTCTTCTAGTTTGGGGGTAAGAAGATCGCGTTTGGTTAAAGAATGGACGATAGCTTTGCGCCGCATATCAAGCTGTCTATTAAAAGATAGAAGATCGCGGATTTTGGCAATAACCACCTCATCTAGATTCCCTGTAGCCTCCTTTCGGTATCGGGCAATGAAAGGCAAAGTTGAACCCGAGTCCAGCAATTCTGTAACTGCCCGAACTTGTGCTTCATCTACAAAGAGTTCCTGAGCGATCACTTTTGTGTAAGAATCAGACATCTTGTTCGCTTCCAATAGATCCAAAGATTAAAAAGACACTGATTGAAAGGAGATTCGCTTGACTCAATGTGATACAATCGAATTTTGGCATTTAGTTCAAGCCCTCCGCAAGATTTGAGTTAAGCTTATCGCATCTTAGCGCCCTAAAACCCACATAATTCATTGAATCATGCATGAAGATAAAACCAAAAAGGAAAGATTTTCGTTGTGAGAGGTAAGAAATGCAAAACCCCGGGCCTGAAATCCCGGCACAATTTGATTTTTTGGAACTACGATACTTTTGGAATCCAAAATTATTGTTTGGCTACTTTTTCAGCCTTGGGACCTTTTTCGCCCTCAACCACTTCAAAGCTGACCTTATCGCCCTCTGATATTGTAACATCCGGCATGAGGCCAGTGGCATGAACAAAATAATCCTTTCCGTCGTCGCCTGCAATGAATCCAAATCTCTTGGTTCTATTGAAGAATTTTACTGTTCCAGTTACCATTTTAATTCCTCGGTTTAATCAGATAGTAGCCGTCTATTTAAATCTAATGGGGTCTCGCCCTTTAGACAGATAAATCTCTTTCATGTCTTTTTGCGAGGACTGTTATGATCCACTAAAAAATGATTTTAATCGTCCCTCTGTAATTTTGAAGCTGCTTTCACTTCCTTTGTGAGATCAATCTTTTTGATCCTAAAAATTGGATAACGATATGCACTTCCTACAAAGGAGCCAAGAGAGAGGAACCGCTAAATATTCAGGGTGCAATTTTGACGGTATTTATTGGTCTTTGCTCCAGGTTCGTAAATCAAGCAAACTGCGGCCAAGAGAGCTATCCTGCCGCGGCAATTTTGCGAAAGACTTTGGCGGCTTCATTGGCGGCAATACAACCTTTAGAACATTTTCCGCAACGGTTGCATTTTTTCTCGTCTACAAAGATGGTGTCTTCTATTGAGATCGCACCTTGGCTGCAGTTCTTTTCACATATTTTACATTTTGTGCACAACTGCACGCGTAAAATCGTTTCAAAAACTCTTCGCAGCAGCTCGTCGGCATTTTTTTGATCTGCAATGATATTGATAACGCCATTGGCAAATACGGTGATTCTTCCAGTGTCCGTTTTTATCACTGCCGCCCCGAGATCTTCTGAGTATTTGACAATTCCTATCATATTCAGAGCCCCGGCCACAACTGGAAAAGGATGATTTTGAGGTAAAGATAGCGCCGCTTCAATCGAAAAATCAAGGCCACAGGGAGACCTACCCTTTATAATTTGGCATGAGATATCCTTGGAACCGTTTGACCGAATCCGGAAGTCGATATCGTGTGCGTTCGCTAACTCTATCATCTTTGGAGCTTGCCTTCTCCAGCGCCAAAATCCCCAGTCTATGTATCTATGGTCCAGGAGGTTTTCTTTGGCCCATTCATTTAAGCATTCAGTCCAATGCAGGTGAAGCTCGGGATGCAACTCTTTCAACCGGGCGAACTCAGATTGCATGGATGCCGGGCAGAGCCAGCAGCCGATGCGCTCGAAGTCTTGCTCGTAGAGGGAGTTAGGCTCTTGTTTGTTCCAACGAATATACAGCATAACCTCCAAAGCGGTCCAATTGCGAATTGGTGAGAGAGTAGTCTGACCTGGCACATAGGGGTTCCTCTCTACAGGTTTGATGGTCGAGCGATTGAAGGACTCGTATATGCGACGACCTTCGATAGTTACGCAGCCCCGAGGGTAGTGCGCCTGGAGAAAAGAGGTCATCGGACCTAACTTATTTGTCTTGCAACACCAGCGGAAGTCTTTCGCCGGAGGCCCAAAGCTCTTGACCTGCTCAAAAAAGCTGTTTTTGCCTTGGATTTCTTTCAGATTCAATCCTTCTCTGGAACAATAATCACGCACGTATTGGATGGTCTCGGGAAATTCTAGGCCAGTATTGATGTATAGAACATCCACTTTTGGCAAAACCTTTTGGCAGAGGATGAGCGAGGCCTGGCTATCTTTTCCGCCACTAAAAGACACATTTACGGGCAATCGATTCCTGCGCAGGTAATCCTTGATCTCAGCCAGAGCTGCCTTCTCCAGGCCCTTAAGCTTTCCCTCATTTGCTCTGACCACTTCATCGAGAGTAGGCACTCGGTCACTAATCGGGAATTGCTTTTGAGTTATATCCTTGACACGAATGGAGAGTCCTTTTTCCTTCATCCGGACAACGCCCACTCCCACGAATTTCCCTATCTTCAGCAGGACGTTGTCCCCCTCTGTGACAGTTTCTGGCTGGCTTTCGATATCGTTAGGGCGTAGCCACTTTCCTTTGACGTGACCTTTCAATAGCCAATCATGACACTTTACGACGTTTTTCTTCGCCTTTTGGCAGAGCAATGCGGCCCCAGCCATCTCCAAATCAAGCTTATGATTTCCCGTTGTAATATCAAACCAGATCGTAGCAATGTGATGGCCGTCTAGAATCACCTGATCCCGTCGGTCGACTCCCGCAATCTTATTAAGCAAAATTACTCTGTCATCCAGAAAATTTGCATAGCCATAGTTTCGATAAAATAATTTTTTTAAAAGATCTCTTCCAGCAAAGGAGCAAAGACGAACATCATGAGGGGGAGAGAGAATGATCTTTTTGGCAAGGCTGTTGCAGACGGAGCATTTTTCAGATAGAAGTGGAAGATTGCATGTCTGGCACCAGAAGATCTCGCTCTTGCCGGGAGAGAACGTTTTGACTCTATTATCCATGGATTTATCGATAAGTCATCGATTGGAGTATTTAATTGCTCTGGATGATTGAAAAGAGGATTTGCCTTTAGTTTAGTAAATCGCTAAGCAATCGAGACAAATCAGAAAGGTCATCGATCTTCATACGATTCACCGTGAAAATTATCTACGAACGCAAATCTCAACAAAAAACCATCGGGAGCTACATCATTTGCGTGATTCAGGTGCAAGTGAAACGAAACGGCGGCGCACCTGCACAGCAGAGCTGTGGTTATCCAGATTTTCGCACAACTATTGGTCAAATTGGTCAAGATTGAATTTATGTACGCGATTCTTCTGTTGGCCTCATTTTAGCACGCGCCTCAAAGTTTAACCCGTGATTTTATCACATTTAGAACGCACTAGTACATAGGAGGTGTATCACTACAAGAAGGCCAACCGGGCGTGAACGTATTAATGGTCAGGGGAGTTTACTAATGGTAAAGTCACGCATAGCACAGTCAATGGCTCGGATGATACTGATCGAAATGGAATAGTGGTCTACGAGGAGCATGATACGATCAATGCATTGGTTAATTGATAAGCGAAGAAAATAAGATTTAAAAAGATTGAACACACGGGTTTATAGCGGTATAAACCCGTTCTCTTCAGCAACCTTTTGACCCTCAGCGCTGGTCACGAAGTCAATAAATGTCTTTGCACAAGGCGTGGTCTTGTCAAAGGTATACAGATAGAGGTGGCGATGTAACTTATAGGAGCCATCCTTTATACTTTGAACACTTGGCAGAATGCCGTCAAGCGTTATGACCGCTATATTTCCGCCTGCCAAATAGCTGAAGCCCAAATATCCAATAGCACTATCGCTGCCTGCTATAGATGTTTTAACCTCAGAGCTTCCCATCGCTGTGGAGCTTGCTCCAGGCGTTTCTGCCTTCTTATCACCCATGATGTCTTCGTTGAATGTATCTCTGGTTCCAGATCCCTGTTCCCTGGCTATCGCATAAATTTCCGTATCCGGACCGCCTAATTCATTCCAGCTCTTGATCTCGCCGGCATAAATCCTTTTGACCTGTTCTGTGGTTAATTCCTTGACACCTGCGTCATAGACGGCCTTGCTCACAGCTATGACGACACCATCATATCCTATATCGAACTGCTGGAATTTGTCGCCGTATTTTTTCATCTCATCTGCGGTTACTTCTCGGGAGGCCATGGCAATATCCGACCGACCCTCGGCTATAGCGGTTATGCCAGCACCCGTACCTCCGCCGGTGACAGTGGCCTGGCAATCTTTCTGCAATGCATTAAAAGCCTCAGCCGCTGCTTCACCAAGAGGCAAAACCGTTGTTGAACCAGTCACGGTCACCTTCTCAGCAGCAAATGTTATGGTGATCGATCCCATAAAGAGAGCAATCAGTAACGCGGTTGTTAGTTTGCTTATAATCTCACCACAGCCCCTGAATCAAGGCTGGATATGTAAGGCTTTCCAAAATAAAACATATAGGTCTATATAGTCTATCAAACGTAAATAGAATGGGAGAATCAAGACAACCTCCCATTTTCAGACTCGAGTACGGATTTATTGGTGCATCGGTAACAACTTTGAAAACGATATCGTTCCCTCCACGCAGTTGGGCATGAAGGCCATGCATATCAAGGGGGCCTGGAAGTTATTCAAGGTCGTTTGAGTGTCATTGCATGGTTAATAATTGAATTCTATACGGATACTATTCATCTAAATTAGGCAATAGATATATTGAGAAATAATTTTAAATATATCACAGGTGAAAAAAGGAGGGACAAAAGATGTAATGTCGCGGTCTATAAGATTAGAGTTCAGGAGGATGACTCATGCATTGCCCTTTCTTCATGAGACCGGAACTGCTCAGGATGGCGGGCTAGGGCCCAAGTTTCAAGACTGTGGGACGTTCGAAATAATAAAAGACGCTGCGGCCTCTTGGCCGAACCGGTATGTTCGGCCACTAGATACGAACAGAATCTAACTTTCTAAACCTTCCGATGGATCTTGATTTATTAACTCGAATGATGATGCATCAGATTTTGCGATCTGATCAACGCTTTCTACAGCCTCTTCTGAGTTATACAAATTATATTCCTCACTTGAGATCTCTTGCCACCCTACAAGAATCCTTTTGAGATTGGTTTCCAATCGAGAATCCCTTAGCCACGTAAACGGGTGTTCATCGATTACACAGCAATCGAAAAAATCCTTTCCCAATCTCCTGGTTGCATATGTGATAAAATAATATTTCTTCATTCAATACCCCCTTTTATTTAGTTGAATTAACATATTTCCATGAAAAACCTTTTGGTGAGACAAAGGAAACAAGCCATAGACCACCGAAATTTAGTCGCAATTGTCCGATAATATGATAATTGTCTTCCAGGAACTATTTCTAAGCTTAGTTTCAGCATATCCAAAATGTCTTTTCAGTCGAGAATGGTTTTAACCGTGACTAATAATTACGTAAATTCAAAATTTGTAAGTACTTTTTTAAGTTACCACATGCTATTTTCAATAGAGTTTAACCTGAAAATAAGAGACAGAAAAAACATTGAATTGAGAAGAGGAATATATAAAATACAAATAAGAATTGTCCCGGTACGCTAAGGGTTTGATGAAAGTAATACTTTGAAAGATAATGGAAGGAGACAGTGATATGAAGAAGCCTCTGCGGATTCTTGGGCTGGCCGATCTGCACGATAATTGGACAATGCTGGATAAACTAAAGGAGATAGATGCTGATATTATTGCTTTTTGCGGCGACCTTCATAACGATAGTCTCCGGGAAGAGGCAAGGCGAACTGCAACGGCTCTGCAAAACTTGGGCTCTAATGTTCTAATAGTTCCAGGTAACATGGACCGCAAAGATGTTGTCTTGGATCTCTGGAGAGAAGCAGGTTTTGCTGTGCTACACCAATCATCATTCGTATCCGATGACTACGGCTTTCTTGGCATGGGAGGAATAGTCGCAAGAAATCCACTGCGATTGGGAGACCCTGCCAAATTCTACCACCGCGATGAAGACGTCTACTTATCTCTGGCCAAAACTTATCCAGATATATCGGACGCTATGTTCAAAATAATACTAACCCATCAGCCGCCACGCGACGCCCAAGATACACTCTATAATGGAGAAAGCAGCGGATCTATCAGTTTGCGTCGCTTTGTGGAAGAATTTCAGCCGCAACTACTTCTCTGCGGGCATATTCACGAAGATATGGGTGAATCACAATTAGGTGCCACTAAGATAGTCAACGTAGGAGAGCTGCGTCGAGGGTATGGGGCACTGATCAGGCTCGGTAATGAGATAACTGTAGAGTGGATCAGACTCACATGAGAAGAAACATCAGAAATCATAGAAGAAACAGCTAAAATCAGAAACGTCAGATCTTATAACCAAATAGGATCCCAACCCAAATAAAAAGCATGACGTTCATAATGGCAATTCGCCTGCAGATATCAGTCTTACCTTTTTTTAGCCACGATGATGATGCAGTAAGACCCATCCACATCTTCTACTGTAGGGTAGGCCGCAACATAAGACAGCCATCGAATCATCTCTGGGGAATGCATAATCGGCTCGTCAGAGAGCTTGCACCGAATTCGTTTGGCATTCAGCAGCTGTTGTTCCCTTCTGAATAGGGCTTTGGACCAGGATTGACCAAGTCTATAAATCACTTGCATTCCATGAAGTTGTATCATCCTGCAAAGCGATGCGAAGTTAAACCATTGCTTATGGGATTTGTTTCTGGGCAGTCCGGCGCTGTCGCCTGATTCTGATAATACATTGGGTACCGAACACAACAAAAAACCGTCAGGTTTCAAGATTCGGGAGAACAAAGACATGGCTTGGTTGGGGTCAACCAGATGCTCAAGAGTCTCAAAACTAACCACAGCGTCTACGGATCTCTCTTGGATGTTTGGACCCGGATCTTGGCAATCAAGATTGCCATTGAGGAAACTGATATTGGGACATCTGCAATTTTGGGAAGCTAACTGCAAAATGGAGGGATTTGTATCGATTCCGATAACGCTTCCAGCTATGCCGCTTAGCTCTAGAGAACCATATCCCATACCACAGGAGATATCTGCTACAACACTAAGCTTATAAGGCCTTAAGAAATCCGCGGCGAAAAGGTAACGTCCAAGGTGCTCAGCCTTGCGCCATAGATTTGAATCATTGACATCAAAAGGATCGATCTGATCGTGATCCGAACCGCGATACGCCAAATAGGATGACATTTCCAGAGCCTTCTATAATGAATAAGTTGATTTCGAATTTTATTGGCAATCACCATTTAGAACTGCCAATTATTAACAACGGTCAGGAACGACAAAAAGCTCATGACCGATAAACCTTGCTATCTTTTTTCGTTTCCGATCGTCATTATCCAAAGTCAAAGACTGAGGGCGTAAACCGCAAGCTGTGCTGGCAGTTAACCGAGACGACGCTGCATTAAGACCGGCCCCTTGTTTAGCGGGATACGAACGCCTTTCATCCCGCTCCTTTAGGAATGGTTTTTGAGAAGTGTAAAAGTCAATGAAGCAAATAGAATTCAAAGAAGCAATTGTGATGAGAGGAAAATCAAGAGGACAACAACAAAAGATCTCAACTCTTAAAATCATCATAATCGTAAAATCGGGCCTTCAAAAATCCAATCCCAGATCTCTGGCCCTCTTAAAGGCCTCTTCAGCTTCAGATTTGCACTCTTGTGACTTCAGGGCAACGCCCAAGTTCTTCCAGGCAGTGGCGTAACCCGGCTCAATCTGCAGGGCTTTTTGAAAACAGCGCACAGCATCCTCATGTTTTCCCAAAATCCCCATTGCAACGCCTTTATTGTTCCAGGCATAGACATCAAAGGGGTCAATCATTATTGCTTCCTCATAGCTTTCGATGGCCTCCTCATGTCTATGCAAATTATCTAAGCTTGCACCTCGGTTGTTCCAAGCTCTTCTTCCATCAGCTCCCAAAGGATTCAGTTCAATAGCTCTGGCATAGCTTTCTACAGCCAATTCGTATCGCCCCAACTGATGCAAGGCAAAGCCCCTTACGATCCATATCCTAGCATTATACGGATCGAGTGTTATAGCCTTTTCACAGGATTGTAATGCCTCCTCATTCCTATCCAATTGGCATAAGGCGACAGCATGATTCCTCCAGGCATCGACCTTATTGGGATCGAGATTTAAAGCATCCTCTAGTGCTTTTGCAGCCTCGCTATGCATTCCTAGCTTACGCAACGCGATTCCTTTTTTTATATATGCGGTGCTGCTGAGTGGCTGCATCTTTTCAGCCTTCTGCCAGGCAGCCAGCGCCGCCTCAAAATCTCCCTGTGCGTAGAGGGTCTCTCCCCATTCTATCTCATCTCTGGCCATTAGATCACGGACCACATGCTCCCAATTATTGAGGTTACCAACAATAAGCTTAAACTAATGGCGGTAGTTTATAAAGATCTGGCGAAACAACCTCTTTTTAATAGTTTCATATAGTAAGGTATATATTACACATATTACAAAACAATTAATAAGTTTTAGAGGGGTAGTTCGGGGGGAGTGTTATGAAACCACAACGGTCCGAGATACTTAGAAGGATAGTAAGATTCCTTAATCTGGACACAGATGGTTTGAGACGAGTCGTTCTGGAATTAATAGTAGAAACTCGAGAGTTCACAGTCGCTTCACTTCATGAAAGCGTTAGCAAGAGATTCGATGTTTCCAGGAAAGTCGTTGCCTCCATGATAGGTTACATCTGTTCTCGCCTGGGATTATTACATGTAAATAAGAAGTCATATCGGGCACCCAAAACCTATGTTTTAAGGGATGAATATGCAGACTTGGCTAGGGCGGTACTTACGGCCTTATGACCAATGTAAAGAAGGCACCCCGAACTGCTACTACCCTAAAAGTACGTTCCAAGTCAGAATACGCAATTAGTCGCTCTCGAGATCCATATTATGAGCTTATGCTTCGCCTCTTCCGAGAGGAGGAAACAGCACTACGTGGCCAAAAATTTCTGCAAATGGTGGAGGAACGGCAAAGAAATGGAGAAACTTTGAAAACCAAAGATTGGAAACACCTTTTGATTGAGCTGGATGTAAGCAGGTCTGCCTTCTATGCTATGAGAAATAAGTTGCTTGGAGCCGGAATGATATCCAATAAAGGAGCGGAGTATAGGCTCTCCGGAATGTTCAGCCGCGACTTGATGGATATGGCTCGATGGTGGTGGACCGCAGTTCTCGATAATAACTTAGAGAACTTGTGAATCATTTCTATAAGCAGGCTTTTAGTTCTTTGATCTGCTTTTCTATGGTTTCCACAACCTTAGCATTTTCCATGAACTCCAGACTACCTTGGCAGAAAGGACAGACAAAATTGGCCTCACTCGCTTCATCGAATATGAATCTAGCGCAGCCATCGGTACAGGCATAGAAGATATTCCCTTTTTCATAGACCAGACGCTCGTCCAATTTCCTGAGGAGCCTCTTGGCCTCCGACTCCAAAGCTTTATCGAAATTTTCAGGACACAGCTGCCACAGATAAGTGAGCCAGCCTGAATCCGGGTCACGCTTACGCCTGTAAACCGCTAGCCTATGCTCATAAAGGAGATAGAGAGTGCGTCTTACTGTGTTTAGGCTGATTCCAGTCAATTCAGCCAATCGTTCATCGGTTATCTCTTCGCACGGTATGCATTCTACTATGCGCAATCCGTCTTCCCCGACGAGTTTGTCGAGATATGCCCTGTGGATTACCTCTTCGACGACTGTCAATGAATCACTACCTTTGTATAAGTCTCCAATATTCGATTATACCCCGACCGTTAGAACGATCGATACATAAGTGAGCATTTTTGAAGATTGCATCAATTGTTCCTTTTTTGGCCATGATATGCATCACATTTGCCAAAGGATTCGCATTAGCTCATAATTGTCTCGTTTATATTGTTTCGTTCTTCTATATATCCCCATCGTGAAAATATTTTTTGAGAAGTCTAAAATATATTATTTCTGAAATATCATTAGTTTAGAATAATAAGCAAATGAAGGCAGATATATAATACATTTTTTCTTAAAAAAAAAAGAAAATAGAGAGGTAATTTGAGGAATTTCGACCCTCAACTCGAACCTACTTCACCAAGAAGTGCTTTTAGTTTCTGAATAGATTGCATGGCCTGATTGGCCTCATTCAACTTCTCTTGTTCGTAATAATTGAGAATATCCTCAATAGGTGTCTTGAGACGATAGACCTTCATTGGCCGACCTGTGCCATCACTCCTGCTGATCTTCTCTTCAATCCAGTTATTCTTCCTCAGGGTGCGAAGCGCAATGCTCACCTCTGGCTGACGGAGATCGGAACCCCTCTCGATCTCACGGGATGTAGCTTCCGTACCGCTGGCCAAATAGGCGATCATGTTGGAGACTTTTCTAGGAACTCCCAGGCTTTTTAGCGTCTCTACAACTTCGATATCTTTTTCATCAAATCTCAATACGAAAGATTCCTTCATTGTTATCTTCTCCCTTTTTTTGCTCCCTTTCTATAAATGAAGTACGTTATGATATAAATAGTTTATTTATGTAAAATAAATTTTTACTATTATTACTACATTCAGCAGACGCATCGAATAAAAATAACTTTGTAAAAATTTGAATTAGTTTCTTTTTATCTTATTTACAAATCGCCTCTTCTTCTCTACAGCATTCTTGGCTGCCAAATCCACCAACCTGGTCATTTCTTCCACATCGCGCTTCGCATCCTGCCCTATCACTTTTTTTATTGGAGTATAGGCAGCTTCCCGAAAACGGGGGGAGAAATCAGATATTCGACCATCGATATGCAGCTTCGCTCCTTCACCGGCTTCCACTCTGCCAATCTCGTCTACCGCCACGCCAGCTCCTTTAATGATCTTGGAAATCACTCCCGCTTCTTCTGGCGGCGCAATAATTAGCAACGCATCAATGGAAACACCTAGGTAGTCGATCTGCAGCGCATCCAACATATCCAATACGCGCGGTTGGACGAGATGTCGCATGCGCTCCTCCTCGAAAACTAGCCTAACTCCCGCCGTGTAAGATATCTCCTTGGCATCGCCACGAATGCCTCCATTTGTCACGTCAGTCATAGCATGAATCGACACATCTTGGCTATGCAACGCCTCGCTCGCTTCTAGGAATTTAATATTGAGAGTCTCGTCCACGACTTCATGCCATCCATAGTATAACGCAGCTGAACATACAGTTCCGCCTCCAGCCCCTTCAGTCATCATGATTATGTCTCCTGGCCGGGCACTCTTCCGGGGCGTCAATCTTTGAGTAACTCCAACAGCACCTACACATCCTGTGAGTCGATTGCCTATGACCATGTCTCCGCCAATGCGAAGCGTGCTGCCCGTGATCAAAGGTACGCCTATCAGCTCAGAGACAGTCGCGATACCTGCGATGTGATCGAAGAGCTTGGACACATCACCATCATCTGCCAGATGAATATCTGAAAGCAAGGCCACGGGCTTTGCTCCCATTACATAGATGTCGCGCAATGCGGCCCGAGTAACGTGAAAGCCGGCCAAAAATGGATAGTCACTGAGCCTCGAGTGCATACCGTCAACGGTCACAACTAAATACTCGCCACTGGCGGCCTGGACTACGCCAGAATCATCGAGCTGACGGGAGTCGATGACCGCATCTGTACGCCCTATTACTTCTGCGATTTTTTTGTGGGCGAAAAAATCACCTAAACCACGCGAGCCCACCCCGAAGTCGCCCATGCTGACTCCAACGTTTTCCAGCTGGAAGACGTCACCCCTGGGATCGAGCGTTGCTTTGGCTTCCTCCAATACCGCTTCTGCAAGAAGAATGGCCTGATTTTGAGATATATCCTTGACTTCTCTGATAATTGAGGCAAGCTTTGATACTATTTCGGGGTCCTTTCTTCGCAGTCCCCGTTTTGCAAAACCTTCCAGATCCATAAAAGTCCAATTGTCCTATCCCCTAGAAAAGTTCATCTCCTGGCGAAAAGCCGTTCCAGATGATTTTGATCAATCGAGACCATCACCGGCCGTCCGTGAGGACATGTCAATGGATTTTGACAATCCTGAAGTTTCTCGATCAGATCATGCATTTGTGAAAAAGTGAGCTTTTTTCCTGATTTTATTGAGCCCCTGCAGGCCAAGATCCTGAGGACCTCATCCTTATTCGTGGAATTAGGGCTGACTTTTCCCTGCATCAAGAGATCTCTCAAAATGTCGTGCACGACTCGAGAGTCTTCCAGCCTTTTGCCCAAAGCCGGTACAGCCCGGATGCTATAGGTATTTCCTCCAAAAGGCGTTATCTCAAAGCCGATATCTTCTAGCGTCTGTTGCCAAGATGAAATCAATATCTGCTCGCCGGGCGACAATTCGATAGTAATAGGCACGGCCAGCTCCTGCTTAATCTTTTTTTGGCGATATCGACTCACCAGAAGTTCAAAACGTATCCGCTCAGCAGCCGCATGCTGGTCTATGATAACGAGCCCTTGCTCGCCCTCCGCCACGATATAAAGATCCAGAATCTGGCCAAGGATTTTCAACCGCGGTTTCTCTTTACTTGCCAATTGAGCCCCCGGGTCCTCGCTCTCTACAATCGGCAAGGTCCTCTGCGGCAAGCTCTGAGCAATAGTGCCCTTAGAGAGAAGTTGCGAATGATAAGGCACATCGCCCGGGAATGAATTGGTAGTCGATGGACAAATTTGCAGAGCCTCTGCAACGGATTTAGTGAGAGCGGAGCCGATTTCAGCCTCATGAAGGAGTCGAATCTCTCTTTTAGCAGGATGAACATTTACGTCTACGAGCTCTGGATTTATATTCAAAGAAATGACGGCTACGGGGCTTTTTCCAAGCGGAATGATGTTTCGGTAAGCATCACGCAATGCACTAGAAATAACTCTGGAAGTAACAGCCCGGCCATTGACAAAAATAAATATTCTGTCTGAACTGGTCCTGGTACTCAAGGGATCTCCGACAACACCAATTAGGCTCCAGCCGCTACCAGATGCACTTAGGCGGGACATAGACTTCACGGTGTTAAGGCCATAGATGCGCAGAAGGGCATCATCCCAACTTGATGATTTTATGGATTTGAAAAGAGTCCTCTTGCCAGAAAAGAGCTCAAACGAAATCCCATAGTTGATGATGGCCATCTCGCTGATGACAATGGCGATATATGCAAGTTCAGCCTCCGCGCCCTTGAGGTGCTTACGCCTAGCCGGGATATTGTAGAAGAGGTCTGAAACCGTTATGCTGGTACCGACGGGGCAACCCGCCTCTTTAATTTCTGCAATTTTGCCTTCTATTAATATAAGATGTGTCCCAGAGATGGAAGTCTGGGTTTTAGTGTAAACATCAACTCTGCGAGAGACACTGGCGATGCTAGATAACGCTTCTCCCCGAAAGCCTAAAGTGGAGATCTTCTCCAAATCCTCAACAACGCTTATTTTGGATGTGGCATGCTTTTGGAAAGCAAGTGGCAGATCCTCGGAATCCATGCCGCAACCATCATCAGTTATCTTGATTTTGCTTTTTCCGCCTTCCATGACCTCTATCAATATTTTTCTGGCTCCGGCATCGATTGAGTTTTCAACCAGCTCTTTAACAACAGAACTAGGTCGCTCGATAACCTCGCCAGCCGCTATTTTATTTATGGTGTTATCGTCTAAAAGCTTAATCTTTGCCATTAATCTCTCTTTAGGATTTTCTGGAATTCAGCGAGACGGTTCAGAGCCTCCCGAGGGGTAAGCGAATCTATATCAAGGCGTAAAATATCGTTTAGTACCGGATCCATGCTCTGAGGCTTCATTATATCGCCCTCAATACCGGGACCATCGAAGAAAATAAGCTGAGTGTATTTTGCAGATTTTCTACTTTTTTTATTCGTGGAGAGGGGTTCAATAACCGCATCATTCTCAATCACTTTTAGAATTTCGTCGGCTCTCTTCGTTACTTCGATAGGCACGCCAGCCAGACGGGCAACGTGCACTCCGTAGCTCTTGTCAGTCGCCCCTGGAACTACAGTGCGCAAAAATGTTATATTTCCTTTCTCTTCCTTTACGGCTATGTTGAAGTTTCGAACTCCCGGAAGTAATCCTTCCAGTTGAGTCAGCTGGTGATAGTGCGTTGCAAAAACCGCCTTGCATTTGATGGAGTTGTGTAAATACTCGGATATAGCCCAGGCAAGAGATAAACCATCAAATGTGCTTGTGCCCCGGCCCACTTCGTCCAGCAGAACCAGGCTATCTTGTGTTGCAGTAGTTAGAATATTCGCAAGTTCTGTCATCTCTACCATGAATGTGCTCTGACCAGCTGAAAGGTCATCGTATGCGCCAACACGAGTAAAGATTCGGTCTATTAGTGATAAGGAGGCATAGGCCGCAGGTACAAATGAACCTGCCTGGGCCATGATGGCAGATAGTGCAATTTGGCGCATGAAAGTAGATTTGCCTGCCATGTTCGGCCCCGTAAGGATGATGAGACGATTGCTGTTATTATCCAGACAAATATCATTGGGAACAAAGCCGCCTCGCATGGCTCTGTCAAGAACTGGATGTTTGCAGCCTCTACAGAAAATTTTGCCTTCCTCATTGAATTCAGGTTTGATCAGGGCATTATCCAAGGCCACAGTAGATAAAGCGAGAATTACATCCAATTCCGCGATGGCGTAAGCCCTTTCCTGGATTTCATGAGCATGAGAATTGATTTCATCGCGAATGCGGCCAAAAATCTCCTGTTCCAGAGAAATTGATCTCTCTTGGGCTGAAATCACCTTTGATTCCATCTCTTTTAGCTCTGGAGTGATAAAGCGCTCGGCATTGGCCAATGTCTGCTTACGAATATAGTTTTCGGGAACAATATTTAAGTTGGCTCTGGTGATTTCCAGATAATAGCCAAATACATTGTTATAAGCGATTTTGAGCGATTTGATTCCTGTTCTCGCTCTCTCTGCACTCTCAAGACGTGATATCCAGCCTCTACCGTCTCGCAGAAGTTCATGGAGCTGGTCAATCTCCAAGTTATAGCCGTCCTTGACCACTCCGCCGTCACGTAAGTGTGTTGGAGGATCTTCAACTATCGATTTGTCTATGAGTGCAACTATCTGGTTCAGTGGGTCCAGCCTTCCTTCCAATTCCCGCAAATATGAAGAAGAAGTATTCTTTAGTGATTCACATAGCGCGGGCAATTTCTGCAATGTATTCTTTAGAGCTATGAGATCCTTGGGAGTCGCCGCTTTGCAGGAAATTCTGCTTACGAGCCGTTCAAGATCTGATACGCCCTTTAGCTCTTCGGTTAGGCTGCCATGCAGCATAGTCTCCAAACAGAGCTCTTCTACTGAGTCCAGCCTTTTCTTTATTAATTCCCAGGAACGAAGGGGCATCTGAATCCATCTGGCCAGAGTGCGAGCACCCATGGGCGTTTTCGTCTCGCCCAAAAACTCCAGCAGAGTTCCCCTGCGAGAGCGATCCCGAATGTTGCGGAGTATCTCAAGATTTCGCAGTGTGACCTCATCCAGCACCATGTATTCCGATCCGGTGAAGAGACGGATCTCACTTAAATGCCCGAGATCGTTAAAATGAGAATGATGAAGGTAGGTCAAAATGGCCCCGCAGGCCCGGCTACATAGATCCTTATCGGCCAGGCGGAGTTTCTCTTCCCAACCAGGTCCAAACTGGCATTGCAGAGCTTTTGCAGCAATTTCCTTTGAAAAACAACTTTCTTCCAGTACCTGTTGACGCGCACCATTCCAGTTGAGGGCGAATGGAGCGATCACCTCTGCAGGCCGGAATCTGGCCAGCTCGGATGCCAATCGCTCCGCCGGGATCTCAGCAGTCAAGAATTCGCCCGTAGATACATCCACAAGAGCAAGACCCATGCGACCGCTTTCTTCTACAACTGATGCGAGAAAATTGTTACTGGACTCATCCAGCATTGAAGCTTCGATTACAGTGCCAGGGGTGACAACCCGAGTTATTTCTCTTTTAACTAAACCCTTGGCCGTCTTGGGGTCTTCGACCTGATCGCAGATGGCAACCTTATGGCCAGCTTTGATGAGCTTGGCGAGATATGCATCCAGAGCATGATAGGGAACGCCTGCAAGAGGAATTTTGTTTCCCTCATCATCCTTCTGGCGAGAGGTGAGTGTGATATTAAGATCTCTTGAAACTGTGACTGCATCCTCAGCAAAGGTTTCGTAGAAATCGCCCACTCTGAATAGTAAAATTGCATCAGGATATGCCTTCTTTTCCCGATAATACTGCTCCATCAAGGGCGAGAGTTTAGATGCCGTCATTTTGATCTATCATTCCTAAATATAGGCTGCATATTCCATTAGCTAACAGTGCTTAATCGTTTTTGGCTTTTGCGGACTAAAAAGCTTTGCTCGGGAGAGATTCTTATCGATGTGAATTACCACAAGAATAGTATGAGATTTAGAATTTGATATTACACAGAATTTACCAGATGAATTCCCATAATTATCTAAAATAATAAAATTCGTATGAACGTTATATTTATTTATGATAAGAGCTATCATTAAATTAAATTAGCATGTTCAGATTTTTTATAATAGATGGAAAGGAGGAGATTATTCCTGGATCCAGAAATTGAAAATACTGCACACGATTTAAATAATTTTTATAATGGATATTTAGATAAATTATCAATCGAGATTATTGAAGGCGTTAAAGAAGGATTCGCAGAAGGACTTAAGACAGGTATTCGAAATGGTCTTCTTGAAAGCTTTAAATTGGGCTTTTTAGGGACAAAAAAAGAAAAGATTCGCACTTTGGAAGAAATATTGAAAGATGCTTCCTCAGAAGGGCTAAAAAATATGGCAAGCACTATGACCAAGAGAAATGCATGCCCTGCTCTAGAAGGTTGGCTAAAAAAAAGATGCGATGAAGCAATCAGCATGATTTCTTCTAGAGGAGTTATTAAAACTACGAAAGATGCGACGGAATTAGCTGGATACCTCAATTTGGAGGAGAAAGCAGATAAAAAAATGGATGACTTGTCTAACCAGGCTAAGCAGGCTTTCTTATCGAATTTTATCTTTGAATCACTTTTTCAGGGAATTCAATCTACACTCTGGGGCTGTACTAAAAATGGAATAAAAGGCTGCCAGAAAAGAATTACTGAGATGAAAGATTGAAAAGAATTTTTAATCAGGTGGAAGATCAAAGTGTCAAACCGCGGCCAGGAAGATAATCTCGTTAAGCTCCCCGTTACTGATATTTCCAGAGATCTGACCGAGATATACGTCAAGGAGTTTGTTAAGGAAGCGATCAGACAAATTCTGCAAAAGAAGGAAGATACTGATGCCGAAAAGCTTGATCAAGCCTGGAAGAACGCATCGGAACAGGAAAAAGCAAAATATCTTGATCAATTGGAGGAAAAAATTTTCGAGAAAACTAAAGATGGTCTTGCCGATGATCATGAACTATTAAAAACGATAAGCGATATCATTGAAAATGATTTTATCAAGGCGAGAATTTTTGAGCCGAAAAGATCGCCTCTGAAAAAGATTCTTGAAAGCAATTTAATAAAGGGATTTGTGGCATTGATAGTGATTGGATCATTAATATATTTCGCGATCCCTATTATATTCCCAGCACAACTTTCAGTAAGCGAGACCGACCTAGATTTTGGCGATATGGAAGAAAGAACGCCATCCTCTAAAACATTCCTAATCACAAACCTTGGTAAAGGCACACTTACCTGGAGTGTAAACACAGACGAATCATGGATCGGCTTAAGCCCGACATCAGGGATAAATAACGGATATGTTAGGGTAGCAATTAAAGGTACGCCAAAACCCGGGCTTCATGGGGGTGTTATCAATGTGCGATCTAATATTGGGGCAAAACAAGAGATTCGTGCAAGACTCTACGTGAAATCACCACCTATTATATCGATTGATCCTTCATACTTAAATTTTGAAATGAGAGTTCAGGAGATTCCGTCCAGCCAGACCCTTAAAATATCTAATTCCGGTGAACGCAACTTATACTGGCAAGCTACTGCAAATGAACCCTGGATCATACTCAATAATAATGAAGGCACAAATGACGGAGAAATCGAGGTAAGTATAAGGGGATATCAAGATCCAGGGATATATCGAGGAACTATTGCCCTCAAATCAAATGATAGGGATATAGATGTTCCAGTAACTCTTGAGTCTATTGCACCTGCAAAAATGACTGTATCTTCAAATCCCCTAATCTTTAATTTCGATGCCTACTCAGACAAACAACCTCAGTCTCAGACATTTAGAATAGCTAATGAGGGTGGAGATCTATTGAACTGGCATATTTCCAGTTCAGGGAATCCCTGGATCGTAATTACACCTGCATCAGGCCAATTAGATCGCGGAAAATCAGAGGAGGTTATTGTGGGGGTTGATACTCAGAATTTAGAGTTTAGAGATTATTCCGGGACATTTGCAGTAACTTCGAATGGAGGAAATGCAGATGGGACCGTGGAGCTAAAGAGAGTAAGCCCACTTTACTAAGGCACTAAATCGCTTTAATAGCAGATCTTGGAGACGCTTCTTTGCCGCCATAATCATTTTTTTGATAGAATTTTTTCTTTGTGACGTCTGCAACCTTCAGCCCGCAATTATGAACTGAATTTGCATGGTTTGAAGATTCGATTCAAATAGCTTCGGCAGGCGAAGGAAGTCTCTCGACGGGCACTATAGGCGCACACTTGCGTCAAGCACGCCTGCGCTCGGAGGCCGAAAGGCGGCGGAGCATGCGAGCATGCTCTAAAAGGAGCAAGAAAATGCTGCCGAACGATCAGGATTTTTACAATCTTCCGGTCTCATCTCTATAGTCCTAGAGAAAAAATGAGGGGATTAGCTCTATCAGAATTATACCGAAATTGGATACAATATGAAACCCTATTCAGATTCATAAAGAGGGAAAATATTTCATAGCAATTGACCTGACCACAAACGTAGCCGATCAAGGATTGACGGAAAGCGACGCCGTATCAAATTTGAAGAAGGGTATTGAGGAGCACTATCAAGTTCTTCTGGAGCTGGCACCCAAAGGACGAAAAATCTCATTCCTGGACATAGAGGTAGAGAGACTTGCCCAGGCTACCGGTAATCTCGGCTAATAGGGCTATCAAGGCTCTGGAACATTTTGGTTTCTGTGTCTATCGCCAGACCGGCAGCCATATTCACCTCTGGAATGAGCAAAGAAATCTAGTTGTGACTGTGCCGAATCATCCAGAGCTAGCGAAGGGCACCCTTATCTCGATTACGAAGCAGGCGAGGCTGGAGAGAAGGGAATCGTTAACGCCTTAACGAAACAGAACACAGGTGAGGGCAGGCACTAGTCTATCACGATTGCCACAAGGGAGCAATGGCCTGATTGACCGCCTTGTTCGAGATCAGGATTATGTACACAAGCTGCATAATCGGAATTATCTACGAATTCCCAAAAAAGGATCTTTTTTAAAGAGATATACTATATTAACAATTGAGTTCGATTATGACACGACCCTCATGAAGAATAAGAATCTAATTGATCGAAATCAAATAATAAAGGAACTTCAGCGAGTAGCAAACGAGAAGAAATCCAACAGGATTACTCGTTCCGAATTTTCTGCTAACACAGGGATTTCATCATGGCAAATTTATCAAATGTTCGAAGGCTGGCGCGAGGCTTGTCAATTAGCAGGTCTGGAGCCGAATCAGCAAAACATTCCAATAGACAATGAGAATCTATTTGAAGAAATGAGTCGAGTTTTCCTGAGGTGCGGTGAAATATGCACCAAGACAAAATTTGGTAAGATATCCAAATACAGCGTGGATACTTACAAGAAGCATTTTGGTCAATGGAAAGAGGTATTATTTGCATTCCGCAAATGGCTTGAGCTCAAAAATGGAGAGTTTCCATATATTAATCAGTTGCCTTTGGACGCAAATAGCAAAGCTAAAGCAAGCGAAGAGCCAAAAGGCAAAATTACATCTGAAATTCGACATTGGCAAAGTATTGGTGCCACGGAATATGGTTCGTTTCTGAACTTTAGAGGTCTGCAACATGCGCCACTAAATGAACAAGGCGTTGTGTTTCTTTTTGGTATGATTTGTTCGGACCTTGGTTTCGTTGTTGAGACCATAAGAGCAGAGTATCCAGATTGCGAGGCAAAACGCCTTACTGATCAGAAACGAGACCGCTGGGAAAAGGTGCGAGTTGAGTTTGAATTTAAATCGAGTTCTTTCAAGGTTCATGGACACAAGCCAGAATTGTGTGATGTCATCGTTTGCTGGGAGCACGATTGGCCAGATTGTCCGCTTGAAGTTATAGAGCTCAAATCATCAATAAAATATCTTAAAAATTCCTAGATTTTCATGTCAGCTCTCTTGCCGTTTGACTAGGGTCGCACAGTATCCCGATTGGCTGTTCCGCGTGGCTAAGTTGATTAGAAATGATTAAGTTAGCGAGCCCATGCTTTTGGTCTTGATAGAAAAAGATAGAATTAGGTGAGCATGGCAGCGATCGACAGTTCCCGAGGGCTCGCGCACCTGAAGTAGCCCGATCGACCGTGCAGCATCGTTAAACGGAAACCGTTATCCGTGCAGCATGGCTGAGTGATATTAGAAAATACCAGAAATTCATGGAGACCAAGCTCCAGTTAAAGCAGCAAAAGAAAGTTAGGTGAGCACGGCAACGATCTTGCAGCTTGGCCTTTTAGGGCGCACAGTAGCCCGATCGACCGTGCAGCATGGCTAAGTTAGATTAATGAAATCAGTAATCAGGGAGCCCAAGCTCCAATTATAAGCTACAAATAGAAATGTTAGGTGAGCATGGCAGCGATCTGCAGTTCCCGAGGGCTCGC
>CAVWPP010000031.1:0-12048 GCA_963756915.1 Methanotrichaceae archaeon | reverse complement strand
TCCATAACGAATCAATGTTCTTATATATCTTACGTATCTAAAGATTTAGGTGCCAAAATCGTTTTATGCAATGACATCCTATAATAGATTAAGTTTCATCAAAGGAGGAATCAAAAAAAATGGCAAGTGAAAATGTAGAGAAGGCAAAGAGCGATGTAAAGAAAGGTGTGGCTGATTTGGAGAAGGCGGGGAGTTATTTAAAGGCTGATATAGAATCTGGTGTGGAAAAGGCCAAGGCAAGTTTGGGGCATAGCGAACTTGGGAAGAAAGTAGAATATGCCAAGGCAGACATAAAGGCTGACGTGGAGAAGTCAAAGGCGGAAATAAAACATGCGTCTGCTGATGCAAAAGCAAATGCAGATGAAGAAAAGGCTAGGATAGATCGAGCAAGAAAAACCTGATGAGATGAAATATCAGATTAAGATATGTGGAATAGCTAGGTTTGAATAGCAAAAGGAGGATGCAAGGATGGCAGACTTAATTTATTTGGCAGTAGTGTTCTTTGTAATAGCCCTGATACTCGGAATAATGGGATCACGAGGTGCCGGCATATCGATGGAAATTGCCAAATGGCTGATAATTGTATTCATCATTCTGGCGGTACTATCGCTCATATTCGGTGGTGGCATATTGTTAACGTTGGCAATTTAGATTGAAGATGTTTAAGCGACAAAAGAGTGATTGAATAGATCAGAAAAGAGGTTAGATATGAAAAAAATATTATTACTTATGCTTATTGCCACAATGATGCTCACAGCATTCCTGGCTCTAAGCACAGCAGAGGATGTAACTAAATCTACTACGAGTACGACTACAACCCCTGCTCCCGATGTTACCAAATCAACCACAACTACCACGACTCCCACGACTCCTGGCTCCGGGGCTACCAAATCAACTACAACTACTACGACTCCTAGCTCCGAGCCTACAACCACAACTAAATCAACATCTACGACTACCTCTACTCCTGGCTTCGAGGCAACCTTTGCCGTAGCCGGAATTCTTGCAGTTACTTTCATAGCTTTGAGGAGGAGACACTAGGAATATCTAAATTTTTTAATATTATAAGAGGCAATATTTGTCTTAGGTGAAACGAACTATGATAAAAAGACTTATAAAAATATTGTTCACGCTTGGGACTATTATCCCCATAATCCTGGTCCTGGCGAGAAAGATGCACAATGCGGTGAAGAAGAATTAAATTACTTAAATTAACTGACCGATTGAGGTGATAATTTTGAAAAAAGAAGAATTTATGCGGCATATAGAAGGTTGTAAGCTTCCAGCGATCTTTGATCAAGGTCTATTGGATAGTGCTTCAGAGATGTTCGGCAAATGGGGTATGACCACACATATGGACGAGAAGGAGCACCTTTTTAAGAGTTCTGGACTGGCACTTAAACCCGAAGATAGCGATGCCGTGAAGAAGGAAAAAGAGGCACTGCGTTGTGTATGCGAGAAGATGATGGACTCAAATCTGAATAGGAATGACGCAGCGGTGATCATCAAGAATTTTAACAACATTAAAGATCCGGAATTTGGGTGGGCAAAAGAATAGATCCACCCCAAATAATTTTATAAAATTATCTTCATTGCTTGAATGAGTGAGGCAATTTGAGTTCCGCTCTTCTATTTATCGAATTTGTATGTGCATAGCTTATGGCACTTTAATTTTTTGATACCAAAAGCTTTTTATTCAATGGCGTCCTACTGTATCTAGAAGCACTAACGGAGGATTAAAAATATGTTAGATGACAATGAAGAGATGAAACCTGAAGCCAAGAAGGCAAAGGCTGACGTAGGGAAAAAGACGGAACATGTAAAAAAAGAATCGGAAAAGTCGAAAGCTTCACATAAAAAATAAGATGGATGGGGCATAGGCAAATCCGGAAAAGAAGAAGTAGGAATATCATAAAATATATTGGGGTGATTTTATGGAAAACATTTATGGTGGCGGACTAATTGGTCTTGTGGTTCTGATCATCTTGATCATCGTTCTACTAAGGATAATATGAATGCTGGTGCTATCACCAAATCGGCAAAGGCTTAATCCAATGTTAATGTAATCGCCGATATGGACAAGGCACAAGCCAGTTTTATGGAGGCAAGAGCAGAGAAGAAGAGGTTTGAAGTGATGAAGATGGCTGATAAACATAGGATAAAGCTAGTAGAGTTTGCCTTAATTGCAACTTTTTTTGTTGCGCCGTGTTTTGCTCAGGAACCAGTTTGTGATTCTTCGGGAATATGCTACGTTACGGAAGATCCAGGATTTTATGCAACAAATCCTGAGCAAAGTACCTCACAAAGTTCTCAAGAAATTGTTTTGGCGCAGGGATCGGTAGTGTTAAAGGATATTTCCATTGATGAATCTTTGGTTAATTTGGGGCATTATTTATTCTTGAATGAAACAAAGAACTTGATTAGCGTTGTTCCAATGCAGCTACGACTTTCGAGACCTGGATACAAAAAAGAAGCAACAAACCTACTAACCGCGTTTCAATGGAACCACGACTTTTCAGTCATGAATATCTCTGAGCATTTTTAGAAAAGTATATATGGTTTCCTTAAAATATCATAGATCCGGAAGTTCATGGCGAGGTTTATTCTCTACAGTTCACACTTTGTACTATAATTCTCAATATGTGCCATAAATAACTAATACAATAACATCATAATAGTATTTGGAATCACAAACGGAGGAAAAAAAAATGACGAAAGAAGTGGAAGCACAGCTTAAACAGCTAGATATAGAGATGGCGAAAGCGAAAACCCAGGGTGAAAAAGATATGATCAAGGAACGCCAGGATGAACTCAAACGCCAATTATCGGGCCACCCGAAAAAGGCGGAGCCTGCAAAGACAGAAACGGAAAAGCCGAAAGCTCCACATAAGAAATAAGATGGCGAAGTAGCTGAAATAAGCGACACCTAATTAATTCAGGCAGATCCGAGATAGGATTCAAAAGACTTTTGACATCCTTTCGATATCTTCCTGCCCTCCTCTTATCTTTTTAGTTCATCTGGAAATCTAAGAATCCGGTTTAGGCAATAGTAGGTGATGAAATGAAATATAGTAAAATTTTGCTCTGTATGACGGTGCTCGTCTGCCTTGCATTTCAGGCATTAGCACAGTCCGACCCACTAGGCGAAAGTTCTGCTAGCGGAACAATGGGATCTAGCGGAGATTATCTTAGCCCCAACATGGGACAAATGTACCGCGGTACAAGTGATCCGGGGCTGGCTGGCATGTTGCATTGGCTCGATACGCCTGTCCCTGACTTCCCCTGGTACACTACCGGTGGAGCCTTTTATAGCCAAGCGGTTCCCGTAACCACGTTCTCGCCCTTCACAGAGTATTATACAACCACCGGTACGCCTGTAGTGGGTGGGATAATAAGCAATCCTACCAAGTTCGATATAACGCAGAAAACACCTTCCACTGTGTACTACGGTGCCGGTGTTGGGTTGCCATACACCCAGTATGCATCCACAGTGCCATCCAAGACCAATGACCTATGGGTCCAGGGAGCAACAAACTGGACACAGTATGTGGTAAGCCCAGTCGGAACATGGCTGCAGCTAATCGCTTACGCACCCGTTGAAGGACCGGCAGGTTTCTATGAGATGACCCAGACCGACACAACCAGTTCGAAGTACAAGACTTATCAGTTCAACCAGGGATATAACACAATGAACTTCAATGCCGACCAGGTTGGAAGACACATGCTCTACTTTGTGGTAAACAACCAGCCCAGCAACGTGGTCGTTGTGGATGTGTTTGCCCAGGCACCAGCTGGAAACGCAGGGGTAAGCATTTATCCGGCAGCAAAACAGACACCACCAGTAACCGTTCTTGGCAATTCAAAAGGCTTGACTACTACAACTACATCAGACGGACTAACCACCACTACATCCAACGGCCGGACCACCATTACGCCCGGTGGTCAGACTACGACAACCTCTGATGGAACTTACCAAACAACGACGAGTTCCGATGGAACTACGTCATATCCAACAACGGCCAGATGACAACGACAAGCTCCGGTTGAACTACTGTCAAATTCATTCAACGCCGATCAAGAGAGACGGGGAGAGAGGTCGGAGGGACTCCTTCACTGGTGCGATGGGAGTCCCGAAGACCGAAGACCGACAATTTGTTAATTTTTTTGTTTTGAAGAACAACATTCAAAGTCCTAGCACTGGCCTTCGCGGAATTTGTAGATGAGATAGTCCCCGAAGGCATGCTTTAGGCCATCTATGGCTAATAGGATCAATTTTTCTCAGTCGATGTGGTTTCCGGTTTGTTCATGAGCCATCCTGAGTGAGTCGATATTTCCTCAGCACCTCGGCCAGTTCCTCTATTCTTACCGGTTTGCTGATATAATCGTCCATGCCGGCATCAAGGCACTTCTCCCGATCGCCTCGCAGAGCATAGGCAGTGATGGCGATTATCTTCGGCCCGTTATCCGGCCAGAGCTGGCGGATTATGCGGGTAGCCTCCAGGCCATCCATCTCAGGCATCCTCAAATCCATTAGCACCAGATCATAAGGCTGGCGTTCCAGGGCCTGCAGAGCTTCAATTCCATTAGCGGCCACATCCACAGTGTAGCCCAGGCGTTTAATCATCTGACGCACTACCTTCTGGCTGGACACATTGTCCTCGGCCAGAAGTATGTGCATCGGTCTGATCTGAGTCTTCTGGTTTACCTCGCCAGATTGAGCTGACTGTTCGAGAGAGTACGCACATCAAAACCTTATGAAGCTGAGCGGGTTTGATGGGCTTGATCAAGTATGCATCAATGATATCTGAAGCCATTTGATGATCTATGGGGGTTAGCAGAACCAATGGCATGGTTTTATCGATTTTTCTAATCTCTTTGGCCAATGTAGCGCCATCCATTTTTGGCAAATCTTTGTCCAGCATAGCCACGTCAAAGTGTCTTCCTCTTCTGATCCAGTTAAGAGCGTCCTGGCTGTTCGATGTGATGAGAGGCACCATGCCCCAGGAATAGGCATATTCCCCCAAGATGCGACGGTTGGATTTATTGTCATTAACTATCAAAATATTTTTGCCTACAAGCGGAGACTGAGCACCCAGCAATTGATTGTCGGGCTGTATTGGTGCAATCGCAGCAATAATGGTGAAATGGAAGGTAGATCCCTTGCCAAACTCGGATTCTACCCAAATTCTTCCTTCCATGAGTTCGACCAGTTTCTTAGCTATGACCAGGCCAAGACCAGTTCCGCCGTATTCGCGCGTTATTGATGTATCCGCCTGGCTGAATGGCTGGAAAAGACGATCCATCTTTTCATTGGATATGCCGATACCTGTATCGGCAATAGCGAAATGTATCTCATAATTGCCATCGAGCTGATGGCCGGATACATTGAGTTTTACCTCGCCATTTGCTGTAAACTTGACTGCATTGCCCAGCAGATTGACCAGAATCTGGCGCAGCCTGTTAGGGTCACCGATTATGTTTTCTGGAACGGTTCTGTCAATGGTAATGGCCAGGTTCAGGTGCTTCTCGGTAGCACAGGCTGATACCAGGTCGATAGATTCCTCGATACAGCTATGCAGGTTAAAGGGCTGCTCCTCCAGAACCACTCTTTCCTGTTCCATTTTAGAGAAGTCCAGGATGTCGTTTATAACCACCATCAACGCATCCCCGCTTATCCTGATGGTCTCAATAAAGTCCTTCTGTTCATCATTTAGAGATTCATCATAGAGCAGGAGGCTGGTCATGCCTAAAACAGCATTCATGGGAGTGCGGATCTCATGGCTCATATTGGCCATGAAATTGGATTTAGCCTGCGTTGCCTCCTCCGCGACCTCCTTGGCTTGCATAAGCTGTTGATTGATCTTTACAAGATCGGCGGTTCTTTCCTGGACCTTCTGCTCCAGCTCGTCCCTGGACCTGCGCAATGTCTCTTCAGCCAGCTTGAGACGGGTCACGTCCGCACCGGCGATGACAGCGCCACGCACATGGCCCTCGGCATCGAATAGGGGCATGGCGCTCTCTATCAGGTGGACAGTTCTTCCGTCAGGGAAGAGCAGTTCCAGTCTCTCACCCATCACAGGCTTACCTGTGGCAGTGGCGACCTGGGCAGGCATTTCTTCCGGCTTCAGCTCTACGCCTTTTTTGATAACCTTGTACATGACAGCGGCGTCTTCAGGCGAAGCGCTGCGAGAGACATTGCCGCCCCGTGGAGCTTTCAAGAACTGATCGGCATAGGCATTGCCGGTAATTCGGCTGCACTGAGGATCGTGTGCGATCCAGATGGCGACGGGCACTGCATCCAAAACTGCCTGCAGTTCTGCGACTCTGTCAGCCAGCTCGAGGGCAAGACGCTGGCGCTGCTCTTCGGCCTGTTTGCGCTTGGTGATGTCCATGAACAGGACGGCAAACTGGCTGGGAGCTGTGCGATAAGCAAACACTTGATAGTGCCTGCCCAGAGCCGGCGAGAAGTTTTCGAATTGGGCAGACTTGCCAGTTAGAGCGACAGCACCATACTCCCTGACCCATCGCGGATCATCGTCAGGCAAGACCTCGTTGTGGGTTTTGCCGATTACATCCACCCGCGCGAGGCCTGTAAGCCTCTCGAAAGCCACGTTGACATCGAGGAAACGGAAATCGCAGGGCTCGCCTTTTTCATCGCATACAATCTCATGCAGAGCGAAACCTTCCGTCATCCCATTGAATAGATCGCGGTATTTCTTTTCACTCTGGCGCAGATCATCTTCTGCTTGCTTTCGCATCGTGATATCAGAAGTGGCAACTACGACTCGCCAATCTGGAAAAGGAAGAGAGACTGCGTTCACATCGGTCCAGATAACCGTACTATCTTCTTTGATTATTCCTATCGTGGCATTCTGAACGATTCCTTCTCCTTGCGTTAGTGCTTTTGAGCTGGGGAACTCCTCTGGAGACATCTCCTTCCCATCAGGCTGAATGTACCTTCTGCCAGAGTATTTTCCTTCCAGCAGCTCCTCCCTGGAAAGACCCAGCACTTTCTCTAAAGCGGGGTTAACAATAATGACTTTTCTTTCGTTATCGATGATGGAGATCCCTATCGGCAACAGGTTGAATAGAGCCCTCAATTTTCCTTCGCTTTCTTGAAGAGCCTTTTCCATTCTCTTTCGATCTGTAATGTCCTGGCCCTGGGCTATTGTAGCAATGATCTTAGTTCCATTCGCGTCATATATGTTGGCCGAATTCCATAAGACAGTTCGTATCGATCCGTCCGCATTAAGAATAGGGATCTCGACAACTTCCCAGCGTTCTCCAGACAGAGTGCGACGAATATACTCCAAAGATTCAAGGCTGCTACTCTCCGGGAAGAGTATGTTCAGTGGTTCTCCAAGGGTTTCGGCGGCTCTAAGTCCAGTCAATCTCTCAAAAGCATGGTTGAATCTGGTGATCCTGAATGAGGGGTCCCAGACTATGATAGGAGCATTGGCATAGTCGATCAGGCTCTCCAGATAATCCTGTGTTTCATGGAGCGCTTCTTCGGCCTTCTTGCGCTCTGTTATGTCGATGGCGGCGATCCGGCACTGTCTGCCGTTCATCGAGCCATCCTCAGCGACTATGCCCTCGATGCGGGCATAAACTGCAGGCTTTCCATCCCTTAGGAGATTCAGTTCGCACGTTTGCTTGATGGAGGTCTCAAACGCTTTTTTGCAGAAATCATCAAAAAAAGGACGGTCTTTGGGTGCAACAAACAACTGAAAATGCCTGCCGTTCATTAGGCTGCGCCTCTCCATACCCAGGAGTTTGGCTCCCGCCAGGTTGACCTCCTGGATCAGTCCCTGCGCATCGAAAGCAAACAATCCGATGGGGGCAAAGTCGTAGAGGTCGGAATACTTCATCAGAGCATTTTCCGTCTCCAGCTTGGCGAGCTTCAGCTCTTCGTTTTGCATCTCCAGCTCAATCTGGTGGACCTGTAGCTCGTGAACCAGAGCCCGGGCATCTTTGCCTTCCCCCTCAAAGCCGGCTGGATCGCTTCTGCTGTCCATCAAACGCTCCTCTGCCTGGTGACGCAGGTCACCGTTCTGATTTGATTCGGCTTTCTCATTCTTCATGGTCTTCTTCTCTTGTGATTTCAGGACTGATCTTTGCGATCCGTGATGTCTTCTATTGCGAGCAGAATCCACTGCGTTTGGCGGTCCGCCTGCACTATTTGCCGGGCATTGAGGAGCATCCTCTTGCGACCGATCCTTGGGAATTCATGCTCCATCAGGAAATCCTCAACCTGGGTGTTTTTGGGAAGCATTTCCTCCAGAAGCTGCCGGAGAGCGGGAATGTCCCACTGCCGATTTCCCAGGTCGTAAAGGAGCTGCCCTTCGATCTCCTGGGGCGTCACCTGAAATGTCCTGTAGAAAGCGGGATTGGCCGAAACAACTCTTAGGTCGCCGTTAAGCACCACCAGCGGTTCCCTAACCGTGCGGATGATGCCCTCTGCATACCTGGTGCGCTCCATCATGAGATCGGTCATCTTTTTTAATTCTGTGATGTCGGAGAATGTGATCACAACGCCATCGATGATGTTATTAGCCGTTCGATAGGGGATGATGCGCATCAGGTACCAGGTCCCATCCCTGGTCTGCACCTGAGTTTCCTTGAACACCAGCGTCTGCAGAACATCCTTCACATCTTGGATCAGATCTTTGTACTCAAGGTTGGTTACGATATCTGTGATCGGACGCCCTACGTCGCTCTGGATGAGGTTAGCGATCTTCGTCGCATAAGGCGTGAACCGTTTGATTTTCAGGTTGTTATCCAGAAATATGGTCGGAATTTGCATGCTGTCGAGGAGGTTTTTCATATCGTTGTTGGTATTGAACAGCTCATCATTCTTGGACAGCAGCTCAGCATTGAGGGTTATCAGCTCCTCGTTGAGGGATTGCAGCTCCTCTTTTGAGGTTATCATCTCCTCATTGATGCTCTGCATCTCTTCGTTGGTCGATTGCAGCTCCTCGTTCGCGGATTTCAGCTCTTCCTGGGAGGTCTCCATCTCTTCAACGACACTCTGAAGGTGTTCCTTCGTGGATTGCAGCTCCATCTCGAGCTTGCCGTTGATGGCCTCCAGCCTGGAAGAAGATCTTAATTTTTTCTTGGAGGAATGGGCCTCCTCTGCGAGCATCTCTGCGGGCATTTCCACGTCCTCAAACAGGACCATCATGAGCCCGCGCATCACCTCTGGCTCCTCGAAAGGACTGACCGTGAGGTTGACCACCTGCTCGGACCCGTTCGTCTTGATCCGCAGGCCCTTAATGGTTGTCTTCGTCTTCTCGGTCATCACTTTACGGATGAGCATTCCCAGCTCAGACCTCAGGCCCTCACGCGCCATGGCATAGATGTTCAAATTCGCTTTTCCGACAGGCGGTTCCAGGTATTTCCCGGTACGCCTGGTGAGGTAAAGGATGTCTCCCTTGTCATTGATTAGCACCACAGGAGGTGCGATGGTCTGGAGGATGAACGTCTGGGCTATCTCGATGACGCTGGCATCGGAAATTTTTGGTGAACTTACCATGCCTTGCCTGCGGACTTCAAAAGGCAGCCGCGAGGTAGGGAATTCGACCAGTCCTTTGCGGGCGATGAGGGTCTCCCTGCGCTTGAAGACCTTCCATTTGTTGTCCAGCGGAGAGAAGAGATCGGTGTAGACTCCTATGGACTCGGAAGAGCCGATGAAGAGAAATCCTTCCGGATTCAGGGAGTAGTGGAAGAGTGGCAGGAGCTTCTTTTGCGTCTCGGAGTTCAGATAAATGAGAAGGTTTCGGCAGCTGAGCAGGTCCAGATTGGTGAACGGCGGGTCGATGAGAACGTTCTGCTGCGCAAAGATGATTAAATCCCTGATCTCTTTCTTTATGCGATAATGATTGTCCTCTTCTGTAAAAAATCGTTGCAGACGCTCCTGTGACACATCTGCGACGATTGTTGCAGGGTAAGTACCCTGGCGAGCAAAGTCGATGGCATCTTTGGCTATGTCCGTCGCATAGATCTGGATCTTGAAATTGCCTCTAGGCAACAGATCATCCAGGCACTCTCTGAGAGCGATGGCGATGGAATACGCCTCCTCGCCGGTGGAGCAGCCGACCACCCAGACGCGGATGGTGTCTCCCACCTTCTTGGTCTTGAGAAGCTCTGAAATGACCTTCTCTTTCAGGACAACAAAAGCATCCGGTTCCCTGAAAAAGCTGGTCACGCCGATCAGAAGCTCTTTGAAAAGCAGATCGATCTCACGTGAATTCTCCTGAAGGTAGCGGACGTACTGAGTTATATTATTAATTTGATGAACGTTCATCCGCCTTTCAATTCGGCGGAGAATTGTGCTCTTCTTGTAGAGGCTGAAGTCGTTTCCGGTTTGAGCCCGGATAAGGACGAATATCTTTTGCAATGCGCCAGTGGTTTTCTTCTCGGCAGGAGGCAGCTCTCCGGTCATCTTGTAGACGTGATTCACATATCCAAGCAGCTTTGCAGGCAGTTCGTTTGCCGGTGCCACATAATCGATGAGACCGGTATTGATGGCGCTCTGGGGCATTCCGTCGTACTTGGCCGAACTTACGTCCTGCGCCATCGCCATACCCAGCTTCTCTTTGATGGCTTTCAACCCAAGGGTGCCGTCCGTTCCCATTCCGGAGAAAATGATGCATATGCTATTCGCTCCCTGGTCATCGGCCAGGTGCTTGAAAAAGAAATCGATGGGCACCCGAAATCCCCTCGGCATGGAGGGCTCCAGCAGCTGGAGGGTTCCGTGCAGGATGGACATATCCTTGTTTGGCGGGATCACGTAGACATGGTTTGGTTGAACTTTCATCCCGTCCTTCGCCTGAAGGACCTTCATGGTCGTGACGCGCGCGAGCAGCTCTGGCAAGATGCCTTTGTGAGTTGGGTCGAGATGGGACACGATCACAAAAGCCAGTCCGGTATCATCTGGCATGTTTTGGAGGAATTGCTCAAAAGCCTCCAGAGAGCCGGCCGACCCGCCCATTCCCACGATGTAGAAGGACTTCTTTCTGTCATTTTCATGGGGTGCGCTCTCTTTCGGCAGAGATGCAGGTGATGTTTTGATGATGCCATCATTTTTTGGATCTTTATCATTCTGGTTTCATGCGAAGTTCTCCCTTTCTCGAAAGCAATAGCCCGCTTTTGTGCTGTATTTCCTCTGCCAGCTTGATCTGCCCCATACTTCTTGGACTTTCTGCTCGCCATCTATCCGCTTTATCAATTATCCTCGGTGTCCACTGTGGATGAGCTACAGAATTGTGACCAAAACCTCCCGCAGCTAAAAATTCGCTACTTTGCAGCAAGTTGGACGCAGTACGCATGAGTTCCTCAGGGCGCAAGTCTCGCTTTCAATGCCTTTTTTTGGAGCCTTGTAGGATTTGCCACATAGATATCATCGCCCATTATATTTGAAAAATAGGTGGCCACCAACAGTGGATGCGTTCCGCTGTTTTTATCGATCGCGTTGTGGCCAAAGCGAATAATGACCACCGGGAAGAGGCGTTAGGATTTCTTTTTCAACGGCTTGTGCATTCTCTGCCTCTTTTGCATAAGCTGACTTTATGCCTGCTTCTATGGCCCTTACCGTCGAAATATTCCAGTTGTAAAGACGTGCATCGTAGTATAGGTTCAGTAAAGCACCATCTTCTGTGCCAGCCTGCCCGACAGTGTCCAAGAAATCTTCAACATATTCCTTGTTCACTCCACGATTTGATGTAAAATTCTCTATTTCATTAATTGACAATGAATGCATTCTGGGAAACCTCCTTCGAAAACCATATAAGTTGATTGATACTGATCAAACTGCTCATATATTGTCGTCATATCCATGAAATCCAAACGGTGATGAATTTTTTTAACTTTAAATTTCATCTTTGAGTAATTGCCTCCGATTCTCCTTTGTGGTTCACTACAAAGGCAATTGGCACATTTGTATAAGCTCTTTATGGCACATATTGAGAATTATAGTACAAGATGTGAACTATTTTGGCGCAATCGCATTGTTAGTGATGGTCATAAATGATGAATATAAAATAGAATTCA
>CAVWPP010000030.1:0-10497 GCA_963756915.1 Methanotrichaceae archaeon | reverse complement strand
CGCCTTCGAAAAAATGTGCATGCTAGCTCCCATTGCTCGGTCTCATGATCATGGTTTCATCGATGAAGGCGGCAATCAATAAATTTAACCTAAATCTAGAAACAATAGCTATTGCCGTTGTTGCCCAAAATTGACCATTCACAAGTGGCCCTGCAGGTTATCACAAAATCAGTTTACTGATGAGGATTAAGAGCGGCTAAACACATACGAACGAATTAATTAATCCGAGCGATCTCGAATTTCCATATAAAACCCCCCACGATTCGTTGACTCATGCATGGAAGATGAAATCAATGTCTATTGAGTGATTTTCATGGGAAAATTTACTGAGATACAGTCCAGCCTCGCGACAATTATATCCCAATAGCCATAGGCAGCTTATTGCCACTGCCATTAATCCCTCGATCTCGCGAAATGACTTCCGGATCCATATGTTGGTTACACTCGGAAAGATGCGAAGACCTTGGCTCAAAGGTCAATAATCGCTCTCATTTGAACACTTCCCCAGCCTCCTTATACCAGAGCAGAAGGTCGAGGTGGCCCATGGGGATTCCTGCATCTCTCGAGAACGCTGTCATCTTCTTCTCGATTTCGAGGTAGATCCTTTTTGTAGGCGAATTAGGAACTTCCTCGATAACGCCCAGAAGCACCAGGTTCTTGAGGATATGTCTGTCGAGAATTGCCAGCTCCTCCCCAAGGCCAATATTTCTCAAGAAATGGCTGGCTTCCTTGTACCCGAAACCCTTGATATTTTCTACCAGCCACTCCCGAGCAGCAACGGGACCTGCAAATCCTCCCAACGTGGCTCTCATGGTTTTTTCACAAAATGTATTCCGGGCCAGGCAAATATACACCGCTTTTCTATTGCTGAACCTGACGCCTGCCAGCTCCTCTAGCACCTGGCCAGGTTCCCCTTTTGCGATCATGTCCTTTCTGGTGAGCCTCTGCACAGCCTTCCAGCAGGTCTTGGCCTTGGACTGGGGCGTGAGTAGACAAAAGACCAGCTCTCGGAAGAGTTCTTCTTCGCCAGCCGTCTCCCAGATATTCCGAAAATCCATGAGACGGGCCTCAATTTGCTCTTTTACGGGAGTGTAGAGGTCCATCAGCTGCTCTACTCCTAAGGTTTTTGTCTCCCCTTGGGAATCCATCAATATCCCTTAGCCCCCAGCAATATTTAGCCGTTTGTGAGAGAGAGAGATCGGACACCATTAGTTTTCTTTAGATCAATACGACTAAAATCCGATCCAGGCAAATACACCAATCATTTGAAGTCCGATGTACATCATCAAAATTATAAATATATATTTAATCTTTTCAGCTGGCAGCCTATGGGCGGCCGAAACGCCGAACGAAGCAGTTAAGATGCTGGTCCCTGCCAGCAGAGCGAACTGCAAAAGATCGATGTAGCCTAGAGAGTACGTAGGACGTCCGGCCACGCCCCATCCATTTATGGCATAAGCCAGGACTCCGCCTGCTGCGTTGAAAGCAATTGTAATAGAAGCGGTCCCTATAGCCTGAAGCATACTGAAACCCAAAACAACGATCATGATTGGGATAAGGATTACGCCTCCGCCAACACCGCATAAGCCGGAGACTGCTCCAACGGAAAGTCCCCAGAAGAAGTATTTTGGAAGGCTTCCTTTTGGTACATCTCTCCACAGAGTCTCCCTGTCTAGGATCTCCCCCGCGAAGATCATTCTCAGGGCCCCCAACAACACCACTATTCCAAAGATAGTCTTAAGCAGATCTCCCGGCATGTGCGAGGCAACTGTCCCTCCCAAAAACCCGCCCATTAGACCCGAAAGTCCCAAAGCAATTCCCGGTCGCCACAGTACAACTCCTCGGCAACTATGGCCATGGCAACCGAAAAGGGCAGTGGGTAAAACCACTGCTAAGGAGGTTCCAAAGGCGATCCTGGTGGCCAAAGTTGGCTCGATGCCTGTAGAGGTAAGGGCCCAGATCTGCACTGGCACCATTATGAAGCCGCCCCCAACTCCAAGTAGGCCGCAGGCAAATCCCACAAACATGCCTGTGACCAGCAGCACGAGCACATAGATCAGATGAGACTCAGCAATCATAGCCAGTAACCAGATACACGCAAATCAACTTAAAGCAAGCTCTTGGTGGAACTCTGGCAGAAAGTCGTACATCCGTCACCGTTTCATTCGAATTCTGTCAAGGTTTTCTTTGGCCTGATGGTGAAGGATAGTGCTATAGAAACCCTTCAGCATGTCGCAGATTTCATAGTCGTTGCAGCCAGCACATGTGGTTAGATCTCTTTCTTGACTGCATTTTCTCATCGGGCAGCTCATGGATCCCATGAACCGGTCTCTTTCTGACCAGCATCCTCTGCAGTTCATATCTTCCGGCTTTAGGCCATTCATTCCAAGCATTGCAAGATAATCTTTGTAGACATCAGACCATTCTTGGGCGGTTTTTTCCCTCAATTCATTATCATTATTGACTGTTGCAATGAATACAGGGCATTCTTCGCAGTTAATCCCACAATATGCCAACTTTTGTTCCAACATTTCTATTTCCTCCAAATAGGTTGCAGGGTCTTGCCCTAAGCAATCTTCAGTTCCTGATGCTTGGCCAAAATCTCGTCTGCTAGCCGGTCTAGGGCTCGAAAATCAGCCTCTTTGGGATGTCCTTTGGACACAACTGGATCGAAGAACTGCAACTTTAGATTGGGCAATGCGACGGTGATCTGCTCCAGCATCTTGCCCCCCCAACCAAAAGAGCCGATAATGGATGCAAACCTGGTCTTGGGCCGCAGCGCATTGGCCAAAATGACGCCATAAAGCGCCAGAGGATGAGCTCCCGCAAGAATTGTGGGTGAGCCTACTACCACGGTGGCCGCATCTACAAGGGCCTTGGCAAGCTCACCTATATCGTAGTCAGTGAGGTCAAAACGCTTCACTGTGATGCCCCGCATAATCAATGCATCTACAAAATAGTCTACCATAATCCTGGTAGATCCATGCATGGAGACATAAGGCAAAACCACCTGGTTCTTCACCTCGTCCGAGGCCCAATCGAGATATGCGCTCAATATGAACTGGGGATTGTTGTAAACAGGACCGTGGCTGGTGGCGATGACATCTATCTGCAGATCTTTAACTCTTGCTAAATGCTTCAAGATATTCTGCCGGAAAGGCATCATGATCTCGGCATAATACCTCTTAGCAGACTCGTAGACAGCCTCTTCGTCCACGACGTAAAGGTCGCTTGTGGCAAGGTGCGATCCCAAAAAATCACAGGTGAAAAGGATCCGATTTTCGGCGAGATATGTGAATATCGTGTCCGGCCAGTGCACCCAGGGAGCATGAATGAACTGAAGGCTCTTGTCACCAAGAGTGATCTTCTCGCCGTCTTTTACTTCTTGAACTTTGTCTTTGCTTATTAAGTCAAAATCCATAAGCAGATTCAGGCATTTGGCTGAGCCGATCACTTTAGCTTCAGGGTAAAGCTCGACGAGACTTTTGATGCTTCCAGAGTGGTCCTGCTCGGCATGCTGGGCGACGATGTAGTCGATCTTCTTTATGCCAAGGGTCCTCAGGTTGTTTATCAGTACGTCTGCCATGGTTGTGTCCACGGCATCAATGAGCGCGATCTTCTCGCTACCCCTGATCAGATAAGAGTTGTAGCTGGTTCCATCGGGCAGTGGAATGAGGGCATCAAAGAGCCTGCGGTCCCAGTCAATTGCTCCCACCCAATGAACGTTGGGTTTGATCTCTCTTACTAGCATTTTTTTTCCTCCATTCTTATGGCAGCTGTCTAAAATCGTCCTTCGCGGCGCCGCATTGCGGGCATACCCAGGTTTCAGGCAGATCTTCGAACGGCGTTTGAGGAGCAATTCCGGAGTCCGGCTCTCCCTTATTGGGATCGTAAACGTAGCCGCAGACGGTGCACTGATATTTCATAGCGATACTAACCACTTCCCCAATCTGTTTACTATTTTATAGAGTTCCAAAGTATTTAGGTCGATCGAGTATGTTCAACATGGTGTAGTCATGAGAGCATCAGGATTGCGTTTGCAGAATTCTGCAAAAAGAGGCTTTAGGAAATATCTGGTCGTGGGTGAAGGTCACTGAAAACCATCACGATAATCGAATGCAGGGGATCATTTTGGCAGTAGACATCCCTTGCGTTACTTGCTAGCGCTTTTCAGTAGACCACGTACGCCACCAAATATCTAACGAAAAACTAATTAATGAGGACTAATATGATAAGATCGCTATTCGAAGGTGTTAATATGCTAGACACCGGATCTAAGAGAGAGGGCAAGTTCAAATGCAAGCTCTGTCGCATGATATTCGATTCGAATGAAGAATTAAAAATGCATCTGACGGAGGATCACAGCGATAATGAGTGGATTTTATAATATCACCCGTTTGAATATGCTTCATCTTTTTTGAAATGAATTGCTTGTACGGATTGCGAGATTGGAACTAGTCACGGCAAGAGACATGCGCGAGTAACCTTAGGATGCATACACAGTTGCCAGTGACACTTTACAAAAAACTGAGCCACGCTGCTTTCTGTTTTCATCCAAAAGTCCATCAGCCACTGGACCGAAATCATGCGCATCATCCAACATTATAAAGATCAATGCGATTCGATTAGCCACCAAGAAAAATGAAATACCGCACCAGTTCTTGCGATGAAGATGTACGTCCCCGTCGCATGGCGGTGGCAACTGATTCAAATTATCCCCAGACCCCATTTCTTCCGGAACTCGAGCTTCTCTTGGCTATTCATCCAGTGGCTGCCGTCACAATAGGGCTTGTTCTCAGACTTTCCACAACGGCAGAGGGTTACCCTGTTGCGGGATTCATACATACTGCCATCAGCGGATTCAATAGGAACACCGCCCCGAACCCAGATGGGGCCTTCACAGCCTTTTTCTTTGTCGTGTACCAGCACCAGAGATGGTTCAAATTCCTTCTCAAAGCATTTGCCGGTTTTCTTATCCCACAGCACCAGACGTCCTGAGGGGCAGATCATGGCCTCTTCAATGGCAGTTTGTTGCGCTTCTGGATCTTCTGTTTTTTGTATGAGATTCCTTATCCCACCTGCACGTAGACAGAAACGTGAGTGGTCGCAAAATTCATGAGCATCGGTTAGTTTTAGTTCAGGACCATCAAATATCTCCGCTTTTTCTAAGTAGGATTTTTTGCTGGCTGTTTCACTGCCATCGAAACCGATCTCCCGATGGGTTCCATCACAAAAGGGTTTATTTTTAGATGCCCCGCAACGGCATAGGGCATATGTCTCCTGCCGAGGGTATTCTTTTTTATCGATTAATTCCCGGGTGTGGCCCGCCTCATCAGTTACTATCACTTGTTCATATAATGGTAATCCACCAGCGACCCGATATGGACCATCTTTAATTATCTTGATCCTCATTTCTTCCTTTTTGGTTGCCATAGTCCCCCAATTTCTCTAATGTCGTTTTGTTATTTTATTTTTTCTTTTCTCATTTTAAAGATCATATTATTCAACCGAAAAATCTGTTCCTCTTGTATCCGCGGCAGATGCTCAATCGTTGGAAGCCGGAGCCCCATAGGTCGGCATCTCCGGGAAGTTGATGCACCAAAACTAGCTTTCTTGAAGGGATGAATTGTTGAATTGCATGCTACCATTGCGGGCGGGAGCAAGCGAGAACGGGTAGATGCGAAATGCAGATGTAGAAGAATCCAATAATTGACTTCTGGAGATAGATCGATGGACTACATAGAACTGCTTGACAATTATGGTGCAATCATCGAGAAGAACCTCAAGAGCCAGTTGGACAAAATGGCAAGGAGCGGCCAAGAGTACCATCCCTTCCTGGGAGATATCTACGATGCAACAAGGGAATTTGTGCTCCGGAGCGGAAGGAGGCTGGGTGCTTGTAGCACACTAATAGTCTATGGAGGTTATACCGATCAAATAGATGATAGGATAGTCAAAGTATGCTCCGCAATGGAACTGTACCGGCACAGCATTCTCATACATGATGATATAGTGGATGCTGAGGAGCAAAGGAGAGGCGGCGATACGCTGCACAAAACACTAGGCAAAGGATTTGATGATAGGTTTGGTGTCGGCTCGGCATTGTTCGCAGGAAATATACTCTATGCCAAAGCCCTCGAGTCGGTTTTGGAATCTGGTTTTGACCAGAAAATGCTCCTGGATGTTCTTAGACTATTAGCAACGGAGTACAAAGCTGTAAATGAGAGCCAGATTCTTGATATGCTCTTTGAATACAAAGAACCTGACACCGACGAATGGGAGGTTATGGCGAGCAGAAGAGCAGCATCACTATTCAAGGCATCAATGCTCACAGGGGCTTTGTTGGCAACTGCGTCCATGAAGGACATGGAACTGCTCGAAGGTGCTGCCAAGCATATTGGATATGCTTTCGATATTCAGGATGATATTATAGATACGTTCGCTTCTGAAGAGCAGTACGGAAGAGTTCCCTGTGGAGATATTGGCAAGAGGAAAAAACCTCTTCATGTCATTCTAGCATTGGAAAAGGATAAACAGCTAGCCAAAATTATGGCAAAAGAGAGAATGATGGCAAATACAGATATCGAATATGTGCAGGCCCTTATTAGGGATTGTGGCGCTCTCGATAGAGCAAAGTCGATTTCCAGAATGCATGCACTCGAGGCAGAAAAGATGATCTCAATGACCGATATGAATCAAGATGCAATAGACTTCTTCGTATCATTTATAAGATATGTGGATGAGAGCCTGGATTGGTACAAGTAACGTCTATATCAGGCATGATATGCTCCGGAAATCCTTCCCGACTCATTCGGAGGGTCTGGGCCTGGTATTTCCTTATTTCTAATCTAAATATTCGAACGCCAAAAGAGAGTTCACTCGTTCATGCCAGTTGGTCGTTCTTGAAGGATCTCTTATCGTTTAACTCCTTCGAATATTCCATCCCAGACTTCACTTTTAGAATGCTTCCAATTCCCATAAAAACACATTCTTCCTGACTTGGCAACTACTGTCTGCGAATTGAGGTAGCCGACAGTCACCTTGAAGTCTCCTGCACCCAATTGATCCGCCCATTTCCCTGCCAGAATATTATTCACTCCTTCCTTAGTGAGAGTTCCCTCAATAGTACCTTTGACTTCAGAGTTTTGGTATGTCCCTCTAACTGCATTGCCTAATTGCACCAATTCCATATCCGTTCGGATAGGCTGCAAGAGATTCCAGACGCCTTCGATATTAAGTGAGTTCATGTAGGGACCATTAGTTTTGCTTATTGGGGATTGACTATTAAGAACTTATTCGACAATTGCTTCGAAGCGATCTTTTCTGAAAAGGTGTTGCCCTTCTAGACCAAAAAAAAATGGATCGCATGAACCAAATAGTCCACACCGTCGCGACCGGGGCAGTACATACCTCAAAATCTCTGCACGGGCCATCAAGCTTCCGCACTAATCCTCAAAATTGCAGAAATCATACCTCAATCTGGCCAGATCCATAAAGATCCTTTGCCACCTCTTCCAATCCAATTCCTTTCACCTCTCCGCCATAATCAGGCAGCATGGCAATCCGCTTATTCGAATACATGGTCCGAAGCTCCTGGATGTAAGAGGTTTGAGATGCGGTCTTTCCCGAGCAAAAACGGCAATCGCATTCATTCATCACATGGTTGATTATGATCGAGTTAACTCGGACTCCGTGTGACTCCACAGTTTCAATGAGCCGCCGGCTCTCCTCCACGGCTGCTTTCTCGGGTATTGTCACCACAGTTATGCTAGCGGTCATTGGGTCGAGGAGGGCATTTCTCATGGTCTCCGCCTTGACTCGCATAGTCCTCACCTCTTTAAGTATGGAATCGCCAAAACCTGATTCGAGCAGATTCAAGACACCAATCCATTTGTTTCTCATTCCAAGGACTTTGGTGACAAAACCGGTTGTGATGGATGGAAGCTGCAACAAAGGCAGGACCATTGCGGTTGGCGCTGAGTCTATGACCACGAAATCGTATTTTTTTTCTACGTAAATGTCGTTCAACCTGTCCATGAAGATGAGCTCGGAGACACCAGGCATCATCCCAAAGTCCTCAGGCCTGACCTCAACCTCGAAGAGACCGAAGAGGGCCGTAAGGATGTTCTTGTACCTGCGAAAGAAGCCCCGCGCCTCTTCTACGAGGTCGGGCTCGTAAGCAAATAGGTGATCACTAATCCTCTTTGGCTGGCCTCCGATATCGATATCAAAGATGTCTGATAGGGAATGAGCGGGGTCCATAGAAAAGGCCAATGTGTCAAAACCCCGGCCAGATGTCCAAATGCCCGTAGCTGCGGAGCATACGCTCTTTCCTACGCCTCCCTTGCCTGCTACATAAATGAGCTTCATGGTTCTTGAAAGACCTCTGAGTAGATTTAAATTGTTTGTGCCAGGTTTCGAAGCTGCAAAAGGTTTTTCTACTTCCAAGACATTTTAATAGACTCAATAATAATTAGGGGGCGAAAGGTTGAGAAAGCACATTGTTTTGATCACCATGTTGATCTTATGGGCATCTGCCGCATCTTGTGCATTTAGCGATGAGTCAGTGGGCTTGGATATCCTGGGTAGTTCCGTGAACAATACTACGATCACCACACCCGACGGCATGCCGGTTGAGGTAGATATCATCGGAAGCACAGCCACAAATATTCAGATCGGTTACCCGAATGATGAAGTCAATAAGACCTGCTCTATCGATTGCGACGGCTGCGAACCTTGCGGTGGGAAAAAATGTTATGCCACACCTTGGGATGACTTCCGGAGGTCTCTATGCTATCCCTGGAGTTCCTATATTCCGACCAGGTACAACCGGCAGTTCATCAATAGGAATCAAATACACTCCGCAGTTGGATCTGATGTAACCAACTTGGGAAGGATGTAGGCTATTCGTCAGCAGAAAATTGCCTGCATATAGAGACTTCAAATCTAGAATAGAATTACTGGAATATTCTTTTTTTATTCTATCAAAAATTTTATTTTTGCAAATCTCTCCGCTTGATGCTTTTTTAATTTAAATATACACTATGAATGAATATCTACAGTCAGGCCGAAAGATTTTTCTACTTTCAGTATATAAAAAAACTATGTTAAATATGAAAATTAGCTGGAGGGGAATGGAGTTGAGGTTATCGATGAAATCGGCCATAGTGTTGATGCTATTGATATCCAGCGCATCTGCTATTGCAGGCGCGGGATCAGTAGTTGTGGACATTGTCGGAAGCAGTACAGATAATACCAAGATTACCGCATCTGGGGCGGAAAAATTGGAGCTTGAGATCATCGGGAGCACTGCAAATAATACGACGATCTCTCTCCCTAAAGAGATGGTCAAAAATTGGTGCGAGTACCGTGTTCCTATTTTTAGATGCGAATCTGACCAGAAATGCAAACAAGTATCCGAACAGAAAGACCACCCCTGGGACAAGTTGCATCTGGGAGTAGATGCCTGGTATGGTACCTTCTGGTATACCGATATCAATATGCCAAAATGGCCTGCGATCTGAGATGAATAAAATAACAGAAATAGCTTGCGATATATTTTTTCTAACATAATTTTTGTGAAGAATTTTTTTTGGCTTAGGGGATGAGATTTACTGAGGGATTTAGACCAGAAGCCACTTTATTTAGTTGATTTTGTTTGTCCATTGGCGGGTGAGATGGTTTCATTACTGTTAACAGCATCCAGGTCCACACTCGCCACTGTAAAGACATTTTCAGCCCAGATCTAGTCCATGGGGCAAGATCGATTGCCCAAATCTTGCGAGTTGTATGGGCGGAGGGCTACTAAACATCAGGCTTTGATCCCAGGATGTCAGCAAGATAAATAAAGGGAAAGATAGGTGAACAATAGAGGAGGTTTTGATTTTGTCCAACACAGAAAAGTTCCTGAAAGAGGCATTTGCTGGGGAGGCCCAAGCCAATCGAAAATACACAGCCTTTGCGGATAAGGCCGATAAGGAAGGCTTCGCCCAGGCTGCCAAGCTATTCCGGGCTGCAGCTGCGGCAGAAGAGGTTCACGCCAATAACCATTTGAGGGCCTTAAAAGCTATCAAGTCCACTAAGGAAAACATCCAGGCAGCAATATCCGGCGAGGACGAAGAATGGGAGAAGATGTATCCCGAAATGATTCAGACCGCCAAGGCAGAAGGCAAAAAAGATGCTGAGATGTCCTTCTTCTACGCCAATGAGGTGGAGAAGATTCATTCCCATCTTTATAACAAGCTTCTTGGCGATCTTGGAGCCACCAAGGAGACATTCCCCTACTACGTCTGCCCCTATTGTGGGAACACAGTCGAGCGGGAAGCTCCTGGCGTCTGTTCGGTATGCGGAGCAGATGGCAAGCTGTTCAAGAGAATAGAATAAATTCAGCTGCATAAGGCAGAGCAAAAATCCAAAGCTCAATCGAAGATTTGCCAAGAGGAGCTTTGGATCTATTCTGCTTATTTGATAAATTCTATTATTAATATTTTCTTACCA
>CAVWPP010000029.1:0-77544 GCA_963756915.1 Methanotrichaceae archaeon | reverse complement strand
CTGTTGCTGCTACAAAGGCTCGGAAAGAAATCTTATCAATCACTTACTTACCTTTGCCATCATGAGCCCTTATGCCCGGCCGGGTTTTCTCAGTGCCAAAGCCTTTTCTCCTCAAGCCTCTGCCTTTGCGGCCAGCACTAGTTTTACCACGCACTGCTCTGCCTCGGTGGACATCATCCGTAACCCAATTAAGGTCTTTATCGTTCATGATTGATGGTGCGCATGGGTCGATTAGAATAACTTCATACCACTTATGCTTTCCATCTTCAGCCACCCAATAGGAGTTGAGAACTTCCATATTACGATATCTTCTGCCAGCCCGCTCCTCTGCAATGCGCTGGATGGACTTGGCCATAGTAATGGTGTTAACACCCATCTTACTGGTCTTTCTATTCCTCTCGTAACGAGACTTGCGTCTTCCGCCTCGCCTCACCTTCACTCGCGCCACGATAATGCCCTGCTTGGCTTTGTAGCCCAATTGCCGTGCCCTATCCAGACGAGTCGGCCTCTCGATTCTCTGCACTGTGCTATCCTGGCGCCAGGCTTTAAGCCTGTCCTGCCTCAGTGCGCCCACATAGCCCTCTCTGGGAGAGGACCAGGCGTCACTGATATATTTGTAAAAAGACTTCATTTCTTTTCACCTATACCGGTTCGACCAATGGTCACATTCCGGATCTAGAGGTGAAATCAGCTTCTAGAAGATAAAGGTTTTCCAAAAAGGAAGAGAACGGAGAATGTATTATCGACAATTTTGATATTAACCTTGAAATTATCAAATCATCTCTGTGTGATAATTAAATTTCCAATATCAGATATATCAATTCGCATAAGGATGGCATCTTCAATAGCTATTATTGAAGAATAGAAAAGTATTTGCGTTAATCATACAAACCATGCATACATGCCTGAGTATCTTACCAGAAGCAAAGTTGTTTTCATTTTGATTGCATTGAATGCTCTTCTTTGCATATCAGCAATGGGCCAAGGAAATGAATATCTGTTCGGTTCGGTCGGTTCGGATTCAACCTATCTACGAGGAGATATCTATCGTTTGCCATTTAATACGTCGTTCCTACCGGACTTCTCTAACATGACTCCAAACCTAAGTATATCAACAAAGGTTCTGGATGTTCCAAAGCAACCAATGAGCGCCGGGTTTTTGGGTATTCCCAAGGGATTCGTATTAGAGTGGTTTGCCATAAAATTTACAGGTTCATTCAATGCCAATACTTCTGGGGATTATGGCTTTAGGCTGGTATCAGATGATGGATCAAAACTACTTGTGGATGGAAAGAACGTTATTGATAATGATGGGAAGCACCCAGAAAAGAGTGTCTCGGGCAATGTTACCCTTACTAAAGGCCAGCATTCGATTGAAGTAGATTATTTCCAGGGACCCAAATATGAGCTTGCGCTCCAGTTATTCTGGACGCCGCCAAAAAGTTCAATACCAATAGTCAATCAATAGAGTGCAAAAAATATGGCTTTGCATGGCGAATAGCATATAGCCAGAGAAATTCGACTATTGTGAAGCATCATTTCTAACTCTTTATTTTGCGGGAGTGTTTGTGAAAGCCTAAAGAGGACGACGCGGAAATTGCCGAGATGAGATTTGCGCCAACGACTCAGAGAGACGCAAATTCCTTACCCCGTACAATTACAGCCAATGACCATAACCACGTTTCACTGAGTAATTTCATTTCGCTAAAAAGCTGATTAGACTATTCTTTCTAGCTCCTCTCTTTTTACGAGATGTACTTCTACCATATGGTGCGGATGGTAGCGCATCTTTGCCTCGCGGATTCCTTCTACTCCCATATCGCTCTCTCGATTGATGAAGACGTATTCATTGGCCAGGATCTTTGCAGTTTCCGCATTTATTGCCCTATAAATTCCTTTGCAATCCGGAAGGCCTTTTTCAAAATGCACAAGTGCAGTATCCTTATTTAAGCCCTCAAATAGCGATATGGCTCCGATCTTGCCATTAGCCCTGATGGCAAGGCCTGATAACTCCAGTTTTTGATAGTGGGAAATGGCAAATAGAATTGCTTCCTTTTCACTTGCAAGAATCGGGTCAGAATCGCAATCTTTCCAGATGCACCATTGATCCAGAAATTCCAGTATTTCGCGTATGTTCTCTGTGCTAATCGGCTCGATTTGCGGCGAACATGTGCGCTGAAACTTATTCAATTGATGCCTGATTGTGAGATAATTCTTTCCGGGCAACTCAGCCAGATTTTTGGCAAGGTAGACATAATCAAAGTACTTACGCTCTGTATCGAGCTTGAGATCTGGATATAGTTGCAGGATCCAGTCTTTTGTTTCCGAATCGAGGATCACAAGCGGGTAATTGTCTTTACTCTCAGTGGCAAGCTCAAGGAGATCGGCAAGAAGCTGAGGATCTCTGAGTCCAATTGGTGGACGGTAGCGTGTGATTTTCTCGATAGTGCTGGAAAGCACAACGCATCCATTTACATAAGCAAACCTGTAATTGGCATAAGGATTCCAGCAAATCATGTTTGTAAATGTATTATCACTATGTACCTGTGGGAAACGCTCATAGTGTCGTTTGAAAAAGTCCTTGTCTTGAAGCGAGACCGGGTTGAAATCAGATGCACTCAACATTTTTTAGTCTCCGGGGAAAACAGCATAGGCACATGCCCTTTCATAGGTGAAAAACCGGAAGATTGATAGAATTTATCTGTGCCGGGCTGTGCAATCAGACCTATCCAGGCAATCTCGCGAGATTGACACTCTTCCAGCAGTAATGATAATATCATTTTTCCCACACCCATTTCATTCCATTCTTTGAGGACGACCAAATCCTGGATGTATGCATCTGCGATTCCGTCAGAGATCACGCGGCCCATGCCTATCGCTTTGCCTGTGGAAATATCGATCGCCACGGCAAAAAGCAAGCTTCTCTTAATTAATTCTGACAGCCGAGCTGGATCCATACCCTCTTTCCACCAGCCTCCAGAGCGATAGAGATCTACTATAGCATTCGGTTCCCACGATTTAATGATCTCAATCTTTATTTGGTTCTCCTTTTTCATAACAGTCTTCCTCTGGTAATTGGCTAGATAAACTCGCTCGCACTGTAAGACTACCTGCACTTAAAGATAACTTTGGCTTTCCACAAAATTTCAAAGGCGATTTGCTGCAAAGTGAATTAACGAGCGAGACAGTTTCCCCGGCTAGGGCATCGATATGGATGAGATGGCATTCTAGAGATACTTTTGGTTTATGATTTTTGAGAATTTGGTTCTTTTACGAAAGGCTAATACTTATCATGCATTTTTGTAAGTATCTCCATCCGAACTGTTTTGCATATGGTAGTCGTTCGTTTGGCGGAACAATTTCTCACGATCTTCTTTAAGAGCTGAAGTTGTTATATGCTAACTTATCGTCCAAGCTCGAAAATTTTATAGATATCTAAAAAATATTTTCTTTGAAGGGCTCGGCAAGAGAAAGATCGAGCGGCATTACAAGACCGAGGAACTGAGATGGACCAGCCTTGTTAAATGTGGTCTGCAACTCCAATCACTCATTCGTCTCTCCAAAGCAGGTGTGATTCATCTAATCCGATTTTTTTACTATTCCAACGATACGGATTGCTGTCTCCGTAATGACGACAAAGCGTCCAGAGATATCTTCTTCCGGGACCGAAAGAATCTTCTGCATCATTGAGATCTTTTTCGATGGGCTGCTAAATCTGCTGCGCAGCAAAATCACACCGCAATTCTGCAATTTCCTTCGAAATACCATCTCTCCAAAGTCCTTATCAATAGTTACCACTATGCGACCTTCAGAATAAGCCTTCTCAAGTATGCTTTCGTCCGACCATCCCCTGCAATCCTCATAAGCGGAGGTCGCATCATGATTGTTCTCGCGCAGCCAACGCACAACGGAAGGGCCCACACACTCGTCAACCAGAAAACGCATCAACTGGCCTCTGCCTTCAATGGAACGAAAGAGGCATCTTCCAGGGTTTTCGAGGCAAAAAGAAGACATCCGTAGATGTCGTCCTTCTCCAGTCCAGGATATTCCTTCAAAATTTCATCCATTGAAACGCCATGCGCAAGAAGCCCTAAAATATACTCTACTGTGAGCCTTGTACCTCTAATGACTGGTTTTCCCACCATCACATTGGGATCTATGCTTATCCTTTCCAGCAGATCTTCGTTGTTCACAAGGGCTCTATTGGATGCTCTGTTGATATAAATGTGAGGACAGATCAAAAGAGGGGATTGTGTCGCTCTCTTGGACATTCGAAGAATGCCATTTTTGCCATAGGTCAAGCTCAAATTTGGCGGAAAATTGAGAGAAATTACACAGGTGCGGAATTTGTGGTAGTTCTGTTCTTGTCCTCTAATGGATTAGGAAAGATACTCCAATAAGCCTCGTAGATCATCCATTTGGCAATGTCAGGTCATGTTTTTGGTGGATATAAATTTTCTTTGGCAATCCTAACTTCATCTTTAAGGATTCTATAGGCTACTATCGATTTCAAGGGATAATGCGCTTCTCTTTATCCTCAAATTTTTTCTTTAGTCTTTCACCTTCTGAGGTGTAATCAAAATCGGATAAATGATTATCTCTTGTGATCCAATACGATTCCTTGGCATCGAAGTATTCTTCCAAAGCAAATGAAAGTGAAGGAATGGCCATATGCATGCACCCCATGATATGGTCCCAGAATCTAAAATATGCCATAGCATTAGGATCATATTCATTGATTCTGTTAAGCCTGCGGCCTGTCATTCCAAAATACACATCATTATTTTTGTTGAAATATAAGGGAGCTATTAACTGTATCATTTGGTTAGAGAGATACTCATAATTTACTTTTTTTTGATCATTTATGCCATCTTGTGCCATAATCTTAACTTGTCCATGTACTTCACCCAAATACATCCATGTTACAAGAGCAAGAAGAAGATTGGCCAAAGCACCAGCATAAGCGCCATATGCACTCATGCTATTAGGATCGCGATTAAAAATTAGTAATATTATTGATATGGTTATTGAAGATCCGATTATTCCGCCAATTATTGTATATATCTTTTTGCTGTCCGTATTCAAGACATACCTCTCTTTATCAGCGTACTGTTTCTCCAATTCCATATCTCTATTATCAATAGGATAAAAAGAGATGAGTAGATAATAGTGCCGCCCAGCATCCATAATTCTAGCAGATGGATCAAAAAAAAACGCTAGGCGACGTGCCTAAGTTCTGCCCCTCATGCCTCTCTTCCTGCATCAAGTGCTTCGTCCAGCTTTTTTCGACGTTCGGCCCTCCGCGTTCAGGCCCTATTTCCGGATTTTCCCCACCCACCAGGACTTTGGTTGCAGCACTGATTTCTGGAAGTCCGACTTGCCAAGTGGCAGCCATTAGTTTGCTAGTCTTTGTGTCTAATATTTTTTCCAAATATCGTCATTAGAATGCATTTGGCGCATCCACGAACCATCGTTATAGTATCTCGTTGAGCAATGTTATAAAGAGGCAAAATCGCCTTTTCATCTCCAAGTTTTCCTAGCAATTCTATTGCTACAACACGTGCATGAGGATCATCATCGTTAAGTTTCGAAATTAAGAGATCAATACCTTTACTACCAATGGATTCGATGCTCTCAGATCCCACTGTTTTTTAAAATGGTCTACATCCTCTTTTGAAGCTAATTCTAACAATATAGCACCAAGTCCAATTTCAATAGCATCATCCATGTTTTCTACAAGAGGACCGCCACCCTGTGCGAGGTCTAGCGTACCTCCACCACCGCCGCCAAGATATTTTGCAGGGGAAACTATAATATTTCCGGCTTTGAGGCCTTTTTCTAAGCCAGTTTTACCAACAGCCACGACAACGTTTCCGCGATCGTTTCCTAGAATTGCAATTAGATCTGTCGCCGCAATTTGTGCAGCAACTTTAAGCAACTCTTCCATAGTGGCTTCAAATATCTTTGAATGCCTCACCTCTATACCATATTCAAATATTCCTTTAGTTATTTCTTTAACGCGTGTTTTAGCTAGCGACTCATTCAATCGTTCTATCTCCTTCTTCTGGTCTTTCCACTCTTCGAAGAACCTGGCAGCTGTTTTGGGCAGTTGTTCTATTGGAACGTGGAGCGTATCAGAGGCATCTGAAAGCAATTTGTCTCTTTCTTGCATAGCCCGCACAGCCGCTTCTCCTGCGGCAAATTCTATCCTCTCCACGCCGTCCTGAATTCGTTCCGTGCGTAAAATCTTGATAGATCCTATCATGCCAGTATTGGTGACATGCGTTCCCGCACAAGCTTCGATATCCGAGCCTACACGCACCACGCGAATCTGCGTTCCGGGCGGCACTCCACCTTGATAGAGTTCAAATCCGAATAGCTTCTCCGCCTCGGTGCGAGGCATGAACTTCGTGTCCACGGGGGTCAGCTCCATAACGCGCCTGTTTGCTTCCAGCTCGATAGCCTTCATATCCTCTACCGAGATGCGTTTGTAGTGAGAGATATCCAGACGTGCTCGATCCTCGCTTTTTTGTGCGCCTGCCTGCCAAATGTGTTTTCCTAAGATTCGTTTCGCCGAGTCGTGCACCAGATGAGTAGCTGTATGATGGCGGGCGTGTGCTAAACGTCGATGCATATCTACTTTGCCTGTGACCCGGTCGCCCTTTTTCAGACCATCCAGCTTTTCCAGCTTATGCAGTACAACGTCCCCGGACTTTTGCACATCTACCACGCGGAAGATCTGGCCAGCCTTTTCCAGAGTGCCGTGATCCGCTGGCTGGCCTCCACCTTCTGGATAAAGCAAGGTGCGATCCAGTATCACAGAGCCATCCACTTCGCCTAGGATTTCCGCCTCGAAGACCTGTTCGAAAGGATGTTCGTAGAACATGAGCTCCGTCTTGCCCGGTATGACGATCTTAATCTCATCTTCTTTCTCGGCTCGAATATGCGTTTTTGCCACTAGCGAATAGAAATTGTCTGGCAGCTCCACTGCGACTCCTAAATCCTTGGCCGATTCTCTGGTGATCTCCGGAGGAATGCCATGAGTATCGTAGAGAGATATCATCTCCTGCAGTGGAATAGGCTGGCTCTTAATTTTATAGTGCTCCGCGGTTTTCTTAACTAAACGCCTGCCCTTTCCAAGCGTCTCAGCGTATTTTTGCTCCTCCTGATCCAAGATCTCCTTAATGGTGACGAACCGGTCCTTCCAATCTGAATAATCCAGGCGAGAGACCTGCATCTCTACCAGATCAGACAATGGCAAGCCAAGTCCCAGCTCTTTCATCAGCCTCAAGGTTCTGCGAATGACGAGACGAGCAAGGTATCCGGCCTTAACGTTGGACGGAATTATTCCATCGCTTAGCATGTAAGCCAGGCAACGAGTATGATCCACTACGGCATAGACGCGCTCCATAGGTTCGATAGTCGTTTCTAGCTTTTCAGGTGAAATGCCTATGCTGCTTGCAATCCTGGCCCGCAAGTCTTTCATGGAAAATTCATCCAAGTCGACCATTCCCGCGAGTTTTGCGTTCTGGGCGAATATCTCGGCATAGTCAGGATCTTGCAGATTATGTTCCACATTCGCCAGATCAGCTACTTTTCTGACAAGATCTGGGAAAATAGCATCGTAAATGGTTGGGCTGCCCGTTGACGCCCAAACGAATCTCTCCAGGCCGTAGCCGGTATCCACAATATAATTGTTCATCTTCTCATACGATTCGCCCTTAATCTCAATGGGTCCGCCGGGCACCGCTTTAAGGTCCATAAAAACCAGAGTGGCCAGCTCCAAGCCACCAACCATTACTTCCACACTTGGACCTGCGTTTCCGCCACCTGCCCAAGGGTTTTCTTTATAGGTAACCGCTAGGGGATCGCAACCAAGGCCCAAAAGAAGATCGTCGCATAACTGGACCGTCTGATCTTTCCAGTAATACTCCTTCTCGCGAGTGTTAAAGACATGGTGAGCCATCATTTCGAATGTTGTGAGATGCCGTCCACTGCGACCAACCGAATCCAGATCATCCAGCCGGATGCAAGGCTGACTGATTGTTAAGGGGTTCGCAGGTGGGGGAACTTGGCCGGAGGTAACAAAGGGCTGGAAGTCGGCAATGGATGCGATAGTGAGGTAAATATCATCTCTCCAACGGGCAACTACCGGATACCTCGTAATGCGCGTATGTCCTCTTCCTTGGAAGAAGCTGAGGTAATGCTCTCGCATCTCATTTAGGCTGTGCTCGCGCTTGAATATGGGTGAGCCAATAAAGGTGTAAGGATCGCAGGGCGGATCTCCACAACTCTTTCTGGCTCCATCTCTGGTCCAAAAGAACTTGCCGCATTTCTCGCACTTCTTTCGTTGGAAGCCCTCATCCACAAAGAAGTCCAATCGATATTCATCCTCGGAGAACATGGTCAATCAGCTTTTAGAGCGGGAGATGAGACAGGTTTGCTAAAAGGCTTTCTAGAAAGATCGGATCAAACACAATTTTGTCTCGTAAAAAAGAATGACGACGAGGAGGCTATAAGGTAAGATGATTTGAGAACGGCCAATTGCTGGCCATTCTTATCTAACCTACTCTTATCACTTTCAGCAGTGAGACCACAGGAACTCCGGCAATTTGGTCCACACCTTTCTTATCAATAAGAACGGCAATAGCATTAATTTTTGCTCCGTTCTCTTCCAGATACTCGACGGTTTCCAAAAGAGTCTGGCCAGTAGTCACCACATCATCGATTATTATGCATTCCTTGCCCCTGACATCCGAGAAATTGGCGCTCAGATTTCCTCGAGCTTTGCTGTTCGCTTCATTAGTGAGCATTTGCTTGCTGGGTGTATAGACCGCCTGCTCCGAAGACAGATCATTGGCCACCATTGTTGCCAGAGGTAATCCGCTCATTGCGATGCCAACGATTACATCCACACCGCTTTCATTGGCGTCCAGAGTCTCATAAAGAAGATCCGAAAGGGCCTGAGAGATGTGGCCAAGCCTGAAGGCGCTCTTGCCTATCATCGACCAGTTCACAGAGATATCCTTTGGACCTGGGGTGGTGCTAGTTTTCTCGACATGCGTGAGTAGCCAGGTCACAGTTTCGATGGATACATTCAGTTCTTCCGCTATCTGGCCCTCCACCAGCCCCTTTGTTTTCAATTCAGTCGCTTTCTTTATTAGAGATTCAATATTCTTCATCTTATGCACCTTTTTTTTCTTTTGGCAGGAGTTCCGCAATCAGGGCATGCTTCTCCCTCAAAGCGTCTGCCGCAGCCCTGGCATTTTTGGACATGTTTTAACTCTCTTTTTATCTTAGGCTGTCCGACAGGCTCGATTTCGAGGCCGAGGTGAAGCGCGACGTTCTGCAAAGCGTAGTCATCTGTAGCGAGAACTGCTCTGTATTCAAGGGCCTTAGCCAGGACCTCCAAATCGGCAGGAGATAAAACCCTGATGTCGCCAGTCTCCAAAGCAGCTTCTTGCACTTTTTTTAGTGCCTGGATGGTGGGGCCTTCCACGCGGGCTTCGAAGATATGAAGCAGAGATTTGGTCCTTATATCTTTGAGCTCCGCTTCCACGGCCGGAGTAGTGATCAGCTCTCCTTCGGGCCTTTTGCCCCAGATGAATACCGAGGCATCCGCTACGACATACACATGCAAAAGCTCATGAAAGTTATACTACTTGGACTTTTCCCGGACCAAAACGCTATTATCGTATAATGCAATCCTTGGGGGAGATGGTTAAGAAAGGTAAGACTTCTGGCAACAAAGAAAGTCAAGAACTTGCGGCTCAAGGAACAAAGGAGCCTCGTGTCGCTAAAGCACCGCTAAAAGTTAAACCCAAAAGCGCAGCCGAACGCAGGAAGGATCGTATCGATGGAATAAAGAAGACCGTTTATCCTGCGGCATTGGGAGTTCTAGCAGGATTTGCCTGCTACTATGGCGCAGATGCGATCAGCCTTCTGCCATGGCATTTTGTAATTATAGTAGTAATTCTTGTTACATACATAATACAAAAGTTCACTTACTCTTTTATGAAAATAGATGCAGCAGGCTTTAAGACTAAAGATTGGTTTTATGTGGAGTTCATGGCAGTTGATCTCTGGCTGGTCACATGGACGATTCTTCTTAACTGAGGTAGTGCTATGAGGATAGCCATAATCAATCGTGACCGCTGCCAGCCTAGAAAGTGCTCAAAAGAGTGCGAGTATTTCTGCCCTCCTGTACGCACGGGTGACGAGACCATTGTATTTGTTGACAGCAAGCCTTTGATAACAGAGAACCTATGCGTTGGCTGTGGTATATGTGTCCGAAAATGTCCCTTTGGAGCGATTACCATCACCAATTTGCCCGAAGAGATGGAGGACCCTGTTCACAGATACGGACAGAACGGATTTGCGCTTTATGGTTTGCCAGTTCCCGTAAGCGGCAGGGTAACCGGTCTCCTGGGTCCCAACGGAATAGGAAAAAGCACAGCCGTTTCTATACTGTCTGGCATCCTCAGGCCAAACCTCGGAAAGAATGCTTCCTGGGATGATGTTCTGCAGCGTTTCGCAGGCTCTGCAATTGGAGATTACCTGAAAAAAGTAGCTAATAAGGGGATTAAAACCTCTTATAAGCCCCAGTACGTGGACCGCATACCAAAAAGCTATTCTGGGCCGGTTCGCGGCCTGTTGGAGAAGACGGATGAGAGGGGTGCACTTTGGGATCTGATTGAGAGGCTAGGCCTGATTGCCCTCGTTGACCGAGAAATATCGAGCCTAAGCGGAGGCGAACTGCAGCGAGTAGCTATCGCGGCCACTGCAGCGCGAGATGCAGACTTTTATTTTTTCGATGAAATTAGCCCATATCTCGACATCTACCAGCGCATTAATGTCGCACGCATCTTGCAGACCCTGGCTAGCGATAAGGCGGTCATGGTGGTGGAACACGACTTAGCTTTGCTGGATCTTCTGGCGGAAAACGTTCATCTTATCTACGGTGCACCTGGAGCCTACGGAGTCATAACTCGTCCCAAAGGAGTACGAGTAGGCATCAACCAGTACCTACGTGGCAATCTGCCCGAAGAAAATGTGCGGTTCCGAGAGACGGCAATCAGCTTCGAGGTGCATGCACCGAGGATTGAAAAGGAGATTCCTGCGCTTATCGCTTACGAGGCATTTGCTGTTCAATATTCATCCTTTTGCCTCAAGGCTGAGCCAGGTATTATTAGACGGGGCGAGGTAGTGGGCATACTGGGACCCAATGGAATTGGAAAGAGTACATACATTAAGATCCTGGCAGGAGTAGAGAAGCCCAGTTCCGGAAGTTTTAGCAACCAGCTTAAGATCTCTTATAAACCCCAGTACCTCAAGGCGGACTCCGATGTGACCGTTCAGGGATGGTTGCGCAGCATGACGAATAGATTCGATAGCAGTTATTATCAGTCGGAGATCTTGAAGCCCATGGGCCTCGAACCGCTCATGGATCAGGTTTTAACAGAGCTATCGGGAGGCGAACTGCAGCGCGTAGCCATTACAGCCTGCTTGAGCCGAGATGCGGATTTGTATCTATTCGACGAACCGTCAGCTCATTTGGATGTGGAGCAGAGGATGATGGCGGCCAAAGTCATGAGACGTTTTGCGGAATCATCTGAGAAAACGATTCTTGTCGTTGATCATGACATTTACCTTATCGATCTCCTCTCTGAGCGTTTAATGGTATTTGAAGGAAAGCCCGGAATACTGGGAATAGCTCACACACCTCTTGAAATGCGCGAGGGAATGAATGCATTTCTCAAAGAACTGAACATAACCTTCCGGCGCGACGAAGAGACACGGCGGCCCAGAGTCAATAAACCGGAATCCCGTTTGGACAGGATGCAAAAGGATCAGGGAGAATATTATTACCCTGTTGAAGATGTCTGAACAAAAATTTTGTATATTTTTGTATATATTTTAGTTCCAAAAAAGAAATCCGCACAAGAGTAACTGCATATCAATTATCGAAAAGAGGCCCGGAAGATGAAGCTTTTCAACCGACACTTTGTGCGCAGCCTGGAGGGAGAAAACCTCTTAGAGGTGTTCTTCGTGACTGCGGTGGCTTCCGTATTGGGCATTCGCTTTTTTCTGGCTTTAACTGGTTATCCATCATTCAGCCCCGGCGACCTGCATATTGCACATGTGTTGTTGGGTGGCCTACTAATGATGGTTGCCCTGGTCATTTCTCTAAGCTACATTAATAAGGCGGCCTATTACTTGACGTCTGCCATTGGAGGCTTTGGCTTTGGGGCATTCATAGATGAATTAGGCAAGTTCGTTACGGGCGACAATGACTATTTCTATCGGCCCACAGCAGCCCTGATCTACATTACGTTCGTTTTGCTCTACTTGGGCATCGAGGCTATAGTGCGCAGGCCATTGTTTTCAGAGAAAGAGAAGCTCATTAATGCTATGGAGCTGGCGAAGGAGGTGGTTTTGGAGGATCTAGACCACCGAGAGAGAAGGAGGGCCTTGGACTTGCTCAAAGAGTGCTCACCATCGTCTCCTGTAACCCGGGCCCTCCGAGAGCTGCTCTATGCAACGGAATCCGTACCGGTTCCAAAAGCTGACGTCTATACTGCGACCAAGTATCGTATCAGAAGGTATTTTCGAAGGCTCATGCAGAAGAATTGGTTCGTTAAGGCAGTGATATCCTTTTTTGTTCTGCAGTCGTTATTCGCATTGGGGCTGGACTTCTTTTTGCTCTATGCCAAGCTTCACTGGGGAGTTGATCTGCATATTATCTTTCCGACTCTCTCTTTTTTTGATCTGGCAGGTCTTGTTTCGGCCACAATGGCTGCTGCCTTTGTAATCTTCGCAGTCATGAAGATGCGAAGCAGCCGGCTGGAGGCCTACACCCAATTTAAAAACGCTGTCCTGGTGCAGATATTCTTGGTGCAGGTCTTCCTGTTTTACGAGGCCCAGTTCCTCGCCTTGCTGGGGTTGGCTGGGAATATTTGCGTTCTATTGGTCTTGTACTATATGATCCGGCAGGAGAAGGCGGCACAGGACGTTTGTCCTCCTAATCATTTGTTGGCTTCCCGTTCCTAGAAATTTTTGAGGATAATACCGCCAATTCTGGCATGTTCATATCAGGCATAAAGTCCATCCCGGATTTGCTTTTTATGCCGGGTGATATCTAGCATACTGATGAGATGAAGGTTAAGATTGGTGGCGAATGTCATTGGCTCTGGAATGTCATGGATGAAAAGACCAGATTCCATCTCGTTAGCATAGTAACCAAGACTCGTGAAATCGAGGATGCGAAGAAAGCTTTTAAGGAGTCCAAGAAGGTGGGTAATAAAAAGCCTAGACTTATGGTAACAGATGAATTGAGACCTACAAGAAAGCCTTTAACAGCGAATTTTACGATCATCACCAGTCATGTCAACATATCGCTGATGTTGCTTAGCAGGAGAGCTTGAATAATGTGCTTGAAAGGATGCATGGCAGCATCAGGGAAAGAGAGAAGGTGATGAGAGGCATAAAGGTAGAAGATACGCCAATTATCCCTATGAACCAGATTTACTATAACTTCATTAGGCCGCATAGCGGGCTTGATGGAAAGACGCCAGCAGAGGCGGCAGGAGTGGGGATTAAGGGAGAAAATAAATGGATGAAGCTAATCAAAAAAGCTGATAGTGCATAGAAAGGCGAATGCGCCGTGTGGCAGGACGACTTTTTTTGGGAAAGATTCATAAACATCATCCCGTCATAAGAGAACTATATGGGAAGAGTGCCATATAGAGTCGAAGTCAATTATCCTAGAAACAGAAGACCACAATATTTCCTCGCAAAGGACGTTGTATTTAAAGATCGACGCACGAAAATTAAAAAGTATATAGGGAGTGGAAATGCTCCGCCATCGGCTACCGACATTCAATCATATCGTGAGAAATTTGCATTTGAGATAGAATTCAAGGCGGCGCTCAAAAAAGCCGAATTAAGTAGTCCTACATACAAGTCAGATTATTTAACGCGGCATCAAATAGGATTTCTTGAAGAAATACGTTTTGTATATGAATCTCTTCGGGATTTGATGACCACAAATGAATTAGAGGTATATGAGAAAAATTTTGAATTAAAATATATACAAGGCACTACTTTCATCGAAGGGAATACTATGTCGCTCCATGAAGCAACCGATTTGCTCTTGCGGGGTATCCAACCAAAGGATAAAAGTCTTAGAGAAACAAATGAAGTTCAGAATTTCAAAAATGTTATCGTTTATCGAAATAAGTATCGTGGGAAAACCACATTGGATTTTATAAGACATTTACACGCATTGATAATGTATAATATAGACGATGACTCGGCGGGGTCATTTAGAAGAACTGATGATATAGGAATTAGAGGATGCGACTTTCGAGTGTGTCCTTCGGAGTTGATAGAGTCGGAACTAGCAAATCTGATTTTAAATTATTATAGCAGAGTCGATATAGGATATCATCCATTCGAGGAGGCTGTACTATTCCATCACAAGTTCGAAACGATCCACCCCTTTACAAATGGGAATGGTCGGGTTGGAAGAGAAATTTTTAATTATATGCTAATGAGGAAAAAATATCCGAGATTATTGTTCTTGGCAGATAATAGAGATACCTATCTTAATGCTCTTAGAAGTGGGGATATAAACGACCCTCCCGAAATGGTTTCAACTTTTGCAAAGATCATTCAAGACCAACGACTTGATGTTCTCAAAGAGAATTTGAGAAGTGTGTCGGGATCTATTAAAAAGAGAGGGCAAGTTCGACTAACCGATTTTGTCTAAATCTAAAATTTTTATTATTTAAGACATTGATTCGTGTTACTCCACGTAAACTTTCCAGGCACTGACCACCATATCTGCACCACCACAAACGAACACCCTAAGATTCAACAGTACCCAATATCGTAACCTTCATATAGAAGTTCAAACACCCGATATCTCACTTTGATCCTATATCATTGGAGGTAAATAGAATGGCAGCAGGACAATTTGGTGGAACACCAGTACTTATTCTTAAAGAAGGCAGCCAGAGAACGGCAGGCCGCGAAGCACAGAGGTCGAATATCATGGCCGCCAAGGCCGTAGCAGCCTCCGTCAGAACCACTCTTGGCCCCAAGGGCATGGACAAGATGCTAGTCGATAATCTCGGTGACGTAGTGATAACCAACGATGGCGTTACTATTCTTAAAGAGATGGACATCGAACATCCTGCCGCCAAGATGATGGTGGAAATAGCCAAAACCCAGGATGCTGAGGTCGGAGATGGCACCACAACCGCTGTAGTTCTTGCGGGAGAGCTTCTCAAGCAGGCTGAAGGGTTGCTGGATCAGGAGATCCACCCCACAGTAATAGCCGCAGGCTACAGGGCAGCAGCAGATAAATCCCTTGAGATCCTGAAGACTATTGGCGTAGAAGTATCTGTCAAGAGTGCAGAACTCTTAAAGAAGATCGCCATAACTGCAATGACCGGCAAGGGCTCCGGCACGGCTCGGGATGAGTTGGCCACCTTGGCAGTAGAGGCGGTTAAGGCAGTAGTTGATGAAGATGGGTCCGTAGATACCGACAACATCACTGTAGAGAAGAAAGTTGGCGGCGGCATAACTGATTCAGAACTTGTACACGGCATGGTGATTGACAAGGACAGACTTCACCCCAATATGCCAAAGAAGGTTACAGGGGCAAAGATCGCACTGCTCAATGCTGCTATCGAAATCGAAAAGACTGAAGTTGATGCCAAGATCGAGATCACATCACCTGATCAACTGCAAGCCTTCCTGGACCAGGAAGAATCCATGCTCAAAGGCATGGTAGATAGCATCATCGCAACTGGTGCTAATGTTGTTTTCTGCCAAAAGGGCATAGATGACTTGGCTCAGCACTTCCTGGCCAAGGCCGGCATCTACACCGTGCGCCGCGTCAAGAAGAGTGACATGGAGAAGTTGGCACGTGCTACCAGCGGGAGGGTTGTCACCAGCATCCATGATCTGACTGAGAAAGACCTGGGCAATGCGGGTCTGGTCGAGGAAAGAAAGATCGGTGATGAGAAGATGACCTTCGTCGAAGAGTGCAAGAACCCGAAGTCAGTGTCCATCATTTTGCGAGGCGGAACGGAGCACGTAGTCGATGAGCTGAATCGGGCCATGGAAGATGCGCTACGCGTCGTTGGCGTCGTTGTGGAAGACAAGATGCTCGTTCCCGGTGGCGGCGCTCCTGAAGTAGAGCTTGCTCTGCGCCTCAGAGAATATGCTGCAACTGTGGGAGGTCGCGAGCAGCTGGCCATTGAGGCATTCGCCGACTCTATGGAAGTCATACCCAAGACTCTGGCTGAGAATGCAGGTCTGGATCAGATCGATTCTCTGGTTGCACTGCGCAGCCAGCATGAGAAGGGCGTTAAGAGCGCTGGCCTGGATATGGACACCGGCGAGCCCGTTGATATGCTGAAGCTGGGCGTAGTAGAACCCCTACGGGTAAAGACCCAGGCGATCAATTCTGCCGCGGAGGCAGCAGTCATGATCCTAAGGATCGATGACGTCATCGCCTCCAAGTCCGGTGGACCGGGCGGCATGCCAGGTGGCGCAGGCGGAATGCCTGGCGGCATGGGTGGTATGGGCGGAGAGGATTTCGAGTAAACTCTCTTTTTATCCTCCTTTTTTCCCAAAAAATCCAACAGGCCAATAATTTTCTAGTTAAACATTAAGTTCTGTCTGGCAGCAAAAGCAAAAGAGTTATCACCTTTCCGAAAGGAGATGGCTTTGATGGAACGCAAGCTTTTGATAAAGGGCAAGGTCAAGGAAGCCTACGATCTGGGCGATCGCCTGGAGTTTCAGTTTACAGACAATATTTCGGTCTTTGACAAGGTCATTCCTAGCCTAATTCCATTTAAAGGTGAGACCCTTAGCAGGGAGGGCGTTTACTGGTTTACTCGTGCCAGAAATATGGGCATTAAGACCCATTTTCTTGAGTATATACCGCCAAATGGCATGTACTGCAAAAAAGTGGACATTCTCCAGCCAAGTCAGATCACCAGACAATCCAAAAATTACCTCATACCCCTGGAGTTCATTTGTCGCTGGTATGTAGCAGGATCCCTCTACGACCGGGTGAAAGAGGGAAAGATACCCGTAGAAGCATTAGGCTTTCCTTCTGGCCATAAAGTCGCTTATGGAGAGCCTCTTGCTGAACCGTTCTTAGAGGTCTCCACGAAACTCGAGAAGACAGATCGTCTGCTTGAGAAAAAAGACGCATTGCAGATATCAGGTCTATCCCCCCAAGAATTTGACGATGCGAAGGATGTTGTTCTCAGGATCGATGAAGATATTGGCAGGAATGTCTCTTCTCGTGGTCTGATCCATGCAGATGGCAAGAAAGAGCTGGCCTTCGACGAAAACAGGCAGATAATGGTCGTAGATGTATATGGGACTGCAGATGAAGACCGTTTCTGGGACAAGGCCAGCTACGAAAGAGGCGAGTTTGTAGATCTGAGCAAAGAGTATGTCCGCCAGTATTACCGTCAGACAGGCTATAAAGAGAAGCTCTACATGGCCAGAGATGCGGGGCGAGAGGAGCCGCCTATACCAGCTCTGCCTCCACGTATAATAGAAGAGACGAGCAAAATCTATATAAAACTCTTCGAGATGATCACGGGGGAGACATTCAAGCCCGCCAAACAGTATTAAAAACTTGCCAAAAACTGCCAAAAAAGATGATAATTTGAGGATTTGGCGTTTAATCCTTCATTTTAAGGGAAAAGAAGGAATGTGACCAACCCCTATGGAAGTATTTGGAAATGGTTAATATGAAGAGAATAATGATTGTTCTTGTATTGATTGCAGTTGCAATCTCCGGTTGCACGGAAAAGAGCCCTAGCAAAGATATTAAAAATCCTGATGAACTCAAGCTTTTATCCATAGAATCAGCAGAAAATCTGAGTAGTTTTAGCCTGAAAAGCTCAATGACTCAGACGATGTTGCTCAATGCTCTAGGAGCAAATGCCACACCCGAAAATGCGACAACCATTCAGGAGAGCATTGAAACGGTTGCATATGTGGATTTATCTGGCCAAAAAGCCAAAGCGAGCGGCTCAACGAAAAGCCTAGCAAAGCTACCCGGAAAGGCTGATAGCACCGGCATTACGAACGCAAATGTTTACCAGATTGGAAACTCAACCTACGTAAAGGACGAATCGGGCAATTGGACTCATCTCCTGGATCCAAGGTCAGCAGGAGAGATCTGGGGTGAAGGCAACAACAATCAGATAAGAACCGTTACCCTAACGATTAGCCAATCGCAGCTAGAAGATGCCGGCTCGGATAGAATCGATGGAGAAGACGCCTATAAACTGAAGATTGTAGCCGGAAAAGCAGATTACGAGAATCTCTACAATACCGCATTTGGGATTGCTGCTAAGCTAACCCAGTATCCATTGTTCTTGCCGTCTATAAATTATACGGAGCTAAATAAGACGAATTCAATGGAGAAACTAGTATGGATCTCCAAGACGTCCTATCTCCCTCTAAAGTACCAGAGCACTTTGAGCTTCCAGATGACTCCGGAAATCATTAGTGGTCTAGACCAAGAAACCGGCCAGATGAAGATGTTCGACGAACCAAAGAAGCTCGGGACAATTTTGGTTACCATAGAAACAAATGATCTCTATTACGGCTTCGATGAAGTAGTGGACACGGCAGTGCCCGCGGAGGCTTTAAAGGTTGAGCCAATAAGCCCGCAACAGATAAAAGCTATCTCGCAAGCCTAACCGAATATAATTTGGCTATGAACGAACCTTTGCAACGGCTTTTCTTCAAGGAAAAGCCAGTTCAAGCAATTTTGGCGGTTAGGGAAATGGAGCCAGCATACGCGGCGCGTATCGCCAAGCGTATAGACTCTACATTTCCCCATACCTCCAGTATCCTTTCCGAGCTTGAGACGCAAGGACTCATTGAGTCGTGGCCAGAAGGACGAATCCGATACTTGAAGCTGACTAACCGGGGCAAAATAGTGGCAGAGGCTCTGCAGGGGCTATCTGACATGCTAAAAAAGCCGGGGGTAGATTGGCAAAAGCTGGAGAGGCTCAACCAGATAGCGACAATGGCAACTTCAATCGATGATCAGAACGTTGCTTATCACCTCGGACCTTTGCGCAGGGACCTGGCTAAATTGACCCGACAAAACAATAAGGAGATAAGAAAGGCCGCAGCAGATCTGGATTCATTTATAGTCGAGACTTTGCATAAATGATTATCATGGTTCGAATGAGGTTCTGAGAACTATTGAACTTTATGTCTTCTGCAAAATTAGTGTCCAGGTCTTCCGTAGATTTTCCGTTCTTGGACGATGTATTTATTTAGTTCAGAGATCAAGACCAATTCATGATAGCTGGGCAAATGTCTTTTAGTATATAATGGCGAAAATGTATCAGTAGACTGAAAATCCAGGTTACCAAATAACCATCTTGGATTTTTCGGCAAATATTTATGGGAAATTTTTCAAAACATTATTGTCGGTCGCGAGAGCCAATTCTCCTATTTAAATCCGATATCTCTTCGATTCTACAATTGTTTGCATAAAGATTAACAAAATCTCAAGCGTTTTTGGAAAAGAAAACAGATTGCAATTGTTCAAAAATATTTCAAATTACTACTAATCTTGATATAAAAATAGTTCTTTATGTCCAAAAATACAGAGAATCAAAATTACGAAAGTTTTATCAGTGTTCATGATAATATGAGGACTGTAGGCCGATGTTCCTGAGGTCTAAGAATGTCACGACGAAATAAGCTGGAGATACTTGGTAGTATTCTTAACTTGTGTAAAGCAGATGGATCGAGCAAGACGAGAATCGTATATCAGGTAAATCTTAATTTTAAAAATGCTGGAATATATCTTGATTGGCTGATCAAGCGCAGGTATCTTGAGAAAGAAGAAAGAGTATACAAAACGACAACCACAGGAATAAAGTTGCTGGAAAATCTTGACTACATAAATTCTATAATAAACGATGTAACAGTTAATGAACTTGAAAAAGGCGACGATTAGGGATTCGCCAAATATGATTCACTAAATTTTATAATTTGGGTGCCGTGTTTGCCGATAATAGGATATCTTACACCGCTACAATATATAACAGATATTCTTTGAAAATTCTAAGCAGAAATGATTCGGTGAATTCATTCCATACTAATATCTATCTGCTGACCGAAATGGTCTTGACCTTTGGACTTTGCAGATCGGTTTTTTTGTCAGTTTCTAAAACCTGTTACCACATATATTTATGCTATGGACATAATAAGTGCGGTGTGACCATATAATGCGCACTGTTAAATCATGCAGACATAGAATTATTTCGGCATTGTTCACCGTAGTCATCGTAGTGTGTTTGTCCGGAACTGGAGTCGTATGGCAATACGAGAATAACTCAACCTCAGATTCCGAGTCTAATCAGCCTTTTCATTTGCCTATAGGAATCGTATCAAATGCCCCGATCGGGACTGCGCCTAGTGATAGTTCATCCATGAGAACCAATAGCAATCTTTGGAGTTGGGGTGGAGCACCAAGAGGATTCACAGTGGCCAATGAAACGCTTAACTACCCGTCGGACTATTATACTTCACGATTTAATATGGGATATGGTAATATTGGATCTCCTTATGGGCAAAATAATCTCCAAAATCTGAGCAGATATTCTACGGGATTTGCCACAGGGTATGCCACGGACTATCCTGGATATAATCTCAATAGCATTCTCTCTTCTAATGAGAAATCAAGCTATGATCCCTGGAATAATTATCCCGGATACGATCCGAATTATCCCTACGGTTATGGCAGTTCCTGAGATTCTGGAATTTTTGGGGACTTTCATCGCTTGGATCTAAAAAATCTCGATCCGGGCTGAGCACACCATATTATCCGAATACTTGTTGTTTTTGGTATTTATATGCTTGATCGCCTGGGCTTTTCCCTCTACGATCCTGATATAGTCTTCCGTTAGCCCGTTCAGCTAGCAAGATCTGGCCGCTCGCTCTCTCGGTCTGTGGCCTCGATCTGGGCTGGATGGGCGGTCTGCTCGTGAGGCGTGCGGGCTTCTGGGAGCTGCTTATGATGAGAGAGCATCTGCTCCACAAGGGCGACCATGCGAACGGTGGCGGGCTACATCCTGGGATGGATGCCGTGTGTCGACTATGCCGGCAGAAACTCAGGAGTTCTCCTAAAAACGGATCATAGACCTAAGGTTTCCCGGGCGTCCTTTAATGAGACAACTTTTAGTTGAAAGTCCTCTGGAACCTGATAATGCAATAAGATTTTATCAGTAGTTATGAGGTAATCCATATTGTAAGCCAGAGCATAACCGAGATGTGTTCGATCTGTTGGCTGCAATCGATCTTTGCTTTCTTCCACTAGATACCAGCAGATCTCAGCGACTCTATTTGTGGGCGGAAGGAACCTTATATCCAATCTCCTCCACAGCTCAATCAAAGAGGCGATCATATCCATTTTGTGGGGATCGTTTCCTTCTTTTTCGCGGATCAGACTCTTTTGAAACAGTTTCGGCCAGCACGGAAAATGGGACACAAAGCTCTAGTCCGGGATGATTGTCTACGTGATCCAGCAGGCCAGAGGCAAGTTGCGTTTTTCTGTCTCTCTTATCAACGCTTATTGAATAAAAGAAAATATCTGAATCGGTGGCAACATGAATCATTTTTTGCCAAATGCTTTTTTTATCCTTTCTTTCGTCGCCTTGTCTTCCTCTTCGGTTACAGCCCAGACTATCTTGCCATTGATATCCACTGCACCGCCATAAGGCAACTGATTCTTATCCGGGTCGTAAATTTGCCCAACTACATCTTCGGCCACGTCGGTTTCCTCTATCCGGGTAGTTGTTTTGGAAATGTATATAGTTTTTTGTCAATGGATTTTACTTGCTCTCTGTCTCCACAATCCTGATCTCGTCTTCCGTCAGTCCGTATAGCTCGTAGACCAGGGCGTCTATTTGGCGGTCGGTGGCCTCGATCTGGCGCTGCATGGCGGTCTGCTCGTGGGGCGTGCGGGCCTCTGGGAGCTGCTTATGGAGGGCGAGCATCTGTTCAACCAGGGCAACCATTCGATCGTGACGGACTTTCTCTGAGGGATTTACTGAATCGTTGAGCGCAATAGGCAATTGAGCAATATGCCCACGCTTTACTTGTGCTAGTGCCTCGCCTTTTTCGGGATTAAGAATATTCTGGTAGTACCAATTAAGTAATCGAGAGTTTATGATTCCGAGCACGTACTTCAGATCCGTATCTTCGTGGCCACGTACAATTGTATATAAATTATCTCTAGCAACGAATTGATGGTCGTCCAAGGCGGCTACAAGTGAATCGCCTGTTTGGCGAATAATAATTTTCTCTGTAAGCATCGTAGTCAGCTGAGTACCGGGGTTCTGCTAACCAATCTCCAAAACTGATCCAGTAATTATTATCCCATAATATCTGATATTTTTGAATCAAACTTCCTCGGAGTAAAGGGCGAAATGTAGGATTCAAGGGTACATTTGAAACAAAAGGTTTCTCTTCTAGAATTTTTTTTGTTTGTGGAGGTTTTCCTTTGCCTACCTGGAACGGTTTACAGCCTTGAGTGATTTTACAAATGTTGTTTAATATGCAGAAACTTTTCAACTTGTCCGATAATGATTTCCACTCAGGTTTTTCCATGATATTTACTGGCCTTCCTTCACCGTCTCGCCATTTTCTCTGGAAAATTTTATATTTATCTGACCGATTCTTATCAACAACTGTGATCTTCACCTGGTGGTCATAATGTGGATCAGCTCGTTTGATAATGGTTATCTCGGTATCAACTGTAACTTTGTTGAATACCGAGTACCGATAGTGAATTATCTCTTTAATTTCTGTATGATTGAAAAGATACTCTCTGATTCGATCAGTCTGCAAATTTAAAAGCCATGTGTTTGGTATGATCATCCCAAAAATTCCATTGCTTTTTAATAGAGACATGCCCTTCTCGATGAATAGAAAGTATGTGTCTAGTTGGTAGTTCTGCAAACGATAACTCTTGATCAGATAATCTTCCACTTCAGGTGATAAAAGCGCGCCATACGGCGGATTTCCTATCACCACATCGAATCCGCCCTTCTGGAAGATCTCCGGAAACTCCGTCTCCCAGTCGAATGGATTGATCCTATCGATCTCCTCCTGCCTCAAGCCGGGATTATCCTTCAGGATGTCCCAGCCGATCAGCGAATTTCCGCACTTGATGTTGTTGCTCAAATCGGGCAGCGCCCTCTCCTGGAAGAGCTTGAGCTGTTTTGAGATCGTCTCTTCGTTCTCGCCTTCCAGCACCTTCAGCAAAAGAGAGAGCTTTGTCACCTCCACGGCCTGGCGGTCGATGTCCACGCCGTAGATGTTGTTTAGCAGAATTCGCTTTCGCTCTGCTGTGGTCAGCTTCCACTCGTTACCACGACCGGGGTAGATGGGCAGCTCCAGCTCTCGTCTGCCCTTCTTGCCCTTTTGGGCGGGAGCCGTCGGGCAGCAGCCTTTTCACGTCTGATGAGTTGGATTTCTGGCCGCTATCCAGCAAGGGCACAAGCATCTCGATGTACCAGTCCTTATGCCAGTCCAAAAGATGCTGGTAGGCCACGATCAGAAAAGAGCCCGAACCGCAGGCTGGATCTAAAACCCGGAGGCTCGAGGCCTCCTGCGGTGTTTTTCCTTCCAGCAGAGGTGCAAGAGTATTTTGCACAATGTATTCGACGATGTAGGCTGGCGTGTACTTGACCCCGCCCGCCTTCTTCACCTCGGGCTTATCCTCAACCAGAGCCCTGATGCTCAGGCGTGAGTCGGATAACTTTGCCAAGGAACTGCTCATAGATCTGTCCCAGGATCTCCGCCGGCAATACCGAGAACTCGTAAGGGCTATCCGGGAAATAGAGGCGCTTGATAATGTCCTTTAGCGTTTTATCATCGATGTTCAGTTTAGGAGTGATGGTATCCGGATTTTCTCTGCCTTGTTCCTTGTTGAAGTGGAAGATCCCTGAGTTGTAGCGTTCATCCGCCTGCATGAACAGCTCGCCCAGGCGCGAGTATACCCTCTCACCACTAAGCAAATCCTTGAGGCGCATATACCGTTCAATGCCCCGGTCTTCGCAGATACGCAGGAATATGATACGATCTATGATCGCCTGAACGGAATAGTTGAGTTCACTCGTGTCCAGTTCGGGATTACGTAGGGCGATGTTCTTTGCCAGCATCTCCCGCCATTCTGAGATATCATCTAGCAGCGCAGCATCTACTCTTTTGTCGCCCCGTTTTTGTGGCAGCGATTCCATATATTTATCAAGCGACCCGTTTAGTACAGCATCTCTGGAGAACAGGGCAGACGATCTCCGGCCACTTTTCGGCATATTGATCATATCGAAAGTACAAGAGTCTGCGATTTCGTGGGTTTATCATCCTTGGATGGCCGGGCCCGACAATAGTAGACCGAAAACTCCTCAAAGTCCGTGAGGATGGATATGGCCAGGTCCGCAGACCAGGCGTAACGCCTTATCTGGAACGCAGGATAGACGCCTGATTCGATATTTATGGAAGGCCTTTTGACTTCAACGAAGAATTTTCTCTTATCGAATAACCGGAAGCTGTAGTCAGGATTCTTGATCTTGCCTTCGACTTCGATCGCATCTTCTTCTTTAACTTCTCTTTTATCTGCACGGCACTCCTGTTTATGGTAAACGTCCCACCCCAACGCCTCAAAAAAGGGATTGATGAATTCGGTTCTAAGCTCAGTTTCATTGTACTGGCTGGATCGATAGATATCCTGGTCACGATCAAATTTATCGATCAGCTCGATGATCTTTGCGGGTGCCTGTGCCTCCAACTCTTTTGCCCTCCAGAAACTTGTGGATGTACCTGTATCTCACACGAAAAAGCTTTTGGAGAATTCATCAGATCGACTGCTATGATGTGGTCGAAATGATCCCTTCAAAAAATCTATATTTACATAGTCAATAGTTAGCATGCTTCTTTGGCGCTAATGGAGGAAATTGGTATGAAAATATGGCTAATTCTAGTCCTGCTCCTTCTGGGCTCGATAGCATCCGCGGAGCAGGAGTCGTTGTCAATCGGTCAATACAATGTAGCATTTGACCTGGAAGATGCAGGGCTTCACACTACGAACATCACAGAAAAAGATTCGAGATTTTATGCAAAAATCGCAAGCCGAGAACAACTCTGCCGTCATTATTGGTTATGAGGCCAGTGCCGCGGATATGGATATAGCTAAGGAAAATGTCTTGGATCTCTTGGTCCAAGGCGGGATCAACGATACTGATGTGAGCCTGTACAAGAGGACAATAGACGACCAGATGGCCATCTTTGGGGTGGCCCCTCGTGCCGATGGTCTGCCTGTTTTCATGGCTTCCTATCCAGAGTACTTGGGAGCCTATGGAATAGCGTTTTATGTCGTTGTGTTCTCCAACTTTCCCTGGGACGAGGGAACAAGGAATCTCCTCGAAACCCTTCAAGTAGACTACGAACCGTTGGACCATGGCGAACTTCAGGGTATTATTAGCGATTACGGCACTCCATATTCCATCACTATCACCGATGATGATGATGAATCCTCTGAAGAAAAGGAGCTTTCGGAGTGGGATTCTTCAGAGAACCTAACCTATAAGAGCTACATAACCTTCAGCAATAACAACGGCGAATCTATCGATGATGCCATAATCATTCGCAATGCGCAAACGGATTTGGAAGGAGTTGATGCGGAGTATTACTACCTTGAAAAGAGGTTTGGCATTAGGGGCACCGATTGGAACCTTGATCAGCAATCCCTGATGAATGAAGATGGTATGTATTACGATGCTTTGGACATAACCTTATCAGACTCTAGGACGCTAACCATTTATTTCGACATCACCGATTTTTTAGGCAAATTTTAATCTATTTCACATATTTTTATATTATTTTTAACGGACTCGCGCCCGATGTATATGTATATCATGTTAGAGGATTTTCCCTAGAAGCGCTTTCCCTTCAGCAAAAGCCAGACTCAATTTATCATTTGACCTGAATCTTTGATCCATGATAAAAACGAGTGCTAATTTTATAAATTGAAACATGCATTAAAATAATGCTCCCGTCTGGAATAGAATTAAATTCTACTGAGTAAAAGTTTTAAAATATAGCGTTTATTTTATTCGAATACCCCGCAGCTTGCTGTGGGGTGCGCCTCCGCAGTTTGACTCAAAACATTTCATAAATAAAAAATCGATAATTAGCTATGCACCAACTAAAATTACTTGATGATAAGTGAGTGCATCCGACGCCGAAATCGTTTTCTTTAATGGCAAAAAAAATCAGGCTTCGAAGCAGAGCAGGGAGGCGCATCCATGCCGAGTGATTGCAGGACTCATGCCAATGATATCCTCAACGCCATAAGAGCCGGTGATTTTTGTTGCCGATGCAAATGAAATGAAACGTGACCCTGTGGTTCGGATTGTGGCCAGCATCCAGGCAGTCCGGGAACTGCTCAGGGCAAAGCCTTGATTGTTGCGCGGTTCTGCCAGGTAAGCTTGAAGTCTTGGTGAAGGACCGCCTGACTAGTCTCCATAAGCAGGCTGATGAGCTGAGGAAGAAGGCGGCCCATAATGAGGAGGTATTAGACAAATTTGACGCTGCATACAACGAGGCCCTGGCCAGCAATCCAGAACTCGAGCCTTCGCTTTTCTCCCTTCAAGTATGGAAGAAGTCGCTTCTCGGTCAGATCGAGCAGGGCCGAAATATCATAAGAACCACTTCGGGGACATGGTTGGCCTCTACAGAAGGCTCGATCTGCACGCCGGAGACCATCAAGAATCATCCCCGGGTAGCCCGTGAGGTTGCTAAGTATCAGCCTATTATCGATGCAGCTGAGAAGGAGCTTCCGATTGCAGAGATGCATCATGAGAAGGTTCAGGCGATCCTGAAAGAGGCCACTTCAGGCAAAGTGTGGATATCATTCCAGCCCCCGAACGAGTTCAAGCAGGCGATCAGCAGGGCTACAGCCCTCTAATCTCTTTTTCCCTGGCGCAAAACAACTATGCCAAAGTGACACAGTTGTTTTGGGCTGCAATCCTACCTGAGATCCATAGGCCATTGCAGGAGTGTAGTGCAGCACCACTTTGACAATCTGTTCCATTGCCTTGTGCCGGACATCTAGGTCTTTTTCGGAAATCAGAGGTCGAGAAGCTCTTTCGGTCAACTCCTGGGCCATGGCCGTAGAACCGTTGTTCAATATTTCGCTTTCTGCGGCCAGTTCTTCTATTGCAATGATACTTGCCGGAGAACATGCATTGCAGCCATCCGAACCTACTGCAGCGGAGGTTCGGGAGGGCGTAGATGATGTTGCCAAAAAAATCGCTAGTGTCAATAAAAAATACTTTCATAGATGACTACATGTCAACGAGATTTCATGGGAGCGAGGCAATACATGGCCCAACCCATATATTGGCGTTGGAACTGTAAATAATCATCCTGGTCAGTACGGAAATGCTTGAATACCTGTTCATAGTCCGTGTGGGTGGGATTTTCTTCGAGCCAACGTATCAGTCCATACCAACCATCCGAAATGTACCTGTCCCAGTCGTCGTAGCTGGCACGAATGATGTATTCGAGTTCAAAGCCTTCATCCCGGGCAAATTGTGTTAGTTCCGTTTCTGTATGGGTAGTTGTCTGTTTTTGGGCGTATACCGGATGTACCTGATTGCTAAGCCAGTGGGTTTCACCGATACCAAGGCGTCCATTCTGATGAACAGCTCGCTTCAGTACTCGGAGTGTCTGCTGGCAGCCGCCAAAAATAAACGTTGACCCAATACATGTTGCGGCATCGAAAACCCCTTCTTCGAATATGTAATCCGCCCCATTGGAGCAAACGATTTCAATTCGGTCCGATAAACCTTTCGAAGCCAGTTTTTGCCTAGCCCTGTTGCAGAAATCCTCGGATATATCTATTCCAATACCAGTAATACCGAATTCCTCAGCCCAAAGAGAAAGGGGTCCGGCACAACCACAACCGAAGTCAATGACCCGGTTTCCTTTTTTCAATTTGAGTAATTTGCCAAGTTTGATGATCTTTTCAGGCGTGGAAGGGTTTAGTATCTCCATATAGCGGTGTGAGATGCTCATAATGTCAAGGAATTCCATAATTCAAGCCTCCTTCTAGAAATTATAACTTGATTCATAAAGCTGTTGGGAGACCTAATGCCCTATTCTTACGAAGCTGTCTAGGGATATCGGATCCTCTCATCAACCTTCCGACAGCCAGACCCGAAGACCTCAGCCAGGATCTCCCTGCCACCCCCAACTCCATAGAAGAGGCTGGCTTAGTGAATCATTGCAGCAGCCGAAAAGGACCCTTCCCAGCGACGAGGAGCATCTTGAGACGGCGCAAAGGATCCTGGAAGAGGTCGGCCTGATAAGGTGGATGTCATTTCAGCACCCCGAATGCATTCGACAAGGCCATAGGGTGGGCAGCGGCCCTGTGATCCTTTTCCAGGTGCAGCAAAAGAAGAAGCCTGATGAGTAGCCCGATCCTATAAGAACGCTCTTCTGAAGGACTCGGGTCATGGCCGGAACAAGGATGAAGCAAGGAAGGGTTTTAGCTCTTGGTAGGATCTACTATCGCGTTCGTTTTTTTAAATAAGTAGAGGTGGCCAGACCATTCGATTTACACTGGGTATATAATGCTTAATTAGTATGATTGCTATAGAGGGATGATCATCGTGGAGGAATAATGAATGATAGTTAAAATACGAATGCTAGTTCCGGATTCTTTCATTGAAATAGAGATAGATGAATACAGAAATGGCAGATTCAAGAAATATACAGCTAAAGAAGCAAATCGGTTGTTGACCAGAGCCAATTCGGTGGAAGAACCCGAAAATCGACCAACAGGCAGCTATTTAGATCTTCCTAATACAATTGGGATATTTGCACCTGGCCCCAGTATAAAATTTGAATATCAAGGTGTCCAGAAATCGTTTACGGGGGAAATACCGTATGAAGAAATTTTAGATAACCGTATCGATCCCATAATATTAAGAGATGTCTTTCTGAAACGTATTAAGGCGGTACGTAGTTGGACGGATCAGCAGATAGAAGTTAAATGTGAACGTGTAGATCCAGGAAAATTAGGGATATTCAGTGAAGAAAGCAGAAGGCTATTTTCAGAGGAGAAAGGCAAATTGCATGTGTTAGTTCAATATCTAATGACCGGAGGACCTAATCCTATGCCAAATATCGAAATATTCATCAACGGAAGACTATGTGAGAACAGGCGGAATCGCCCACCAAAGGATCTACGTGAGTCAACAGAATACATAGTTGCAAAAGGAGCGAATGGAGAAGTAATACACCCTCATGATCATCTAAGCATTTTCACTCCACGTGGTCCCACATATCATTATGGTACCTGGAAGAGTCACATTATAGTAATGGGCGGGGAAATTGATTATGGCGGTAACCAACGAGATATAGAGAGAGCATTAAGTGAGAGGATTGCATATTTCAGAAAGAATGTCACCGACCTGATAAGAGTTGATATGTCTTTCGCACGACGCTAGGATTAATTAGTTAACTCTCTTTTCTCCCAGATGGATAGCCGCATAAATATAACTCGCAGGAATCTCATCCTCTTTTTGTCCCTCAATATTGTTCAATTTTTTCTTAATTATAATTTCTGTAATGCCCAATAATCTAGAATCTTCGGCCTTGATGAATAAATGTACACGCAGCGGCCAGACTCCCATAAGTACTTTTAATAGCACACAAGTTCAATAACCTGAATCTAAGGAGAAACCTATATGACACACCGGCTTTTTCGCCCGATCTGGCAACGCGGCGGATCTTGGCTCTCTGCGGCCGAGATGCTAAAAAGATCAGCGGATAACCTACTTGTTGACTATCAAGCAGCTTATCAGCAGTTGGATGAGCAACGTTCACGCGCTATCGCTCACGGAACTATATTAGATCTTGAAACACTACCACCGGATCTTGACTTATACTGTCCCTATATGCTTCTGATGGGCTATGCCGTAGAGAACCTAATTAAAGGTATCATCGTATGTGGAACTGGAATAACTGATCCCAATTTCGATGGTAAAATTGATTTCGGGGATTTCCGAGCCATTAATAGAGATAATGGAGGACCATGGAGCATCGATAAGCATGGATTCCTCACGTTGTTCAAAGCAACGATCATCAGAGAAGATCTTTTTACCGAGGATGAGAAAAAGGTGCTTCAATATCTCGATAAGATTGTGCTATGGGGCGGAAGATACCCAGTTGCAAAGAAACAGGATCCCAACAGGCCAATCGATATCGTATGCGCAGAACCACCTTTTATCGGCACGCCGACCGTCTTACCGATTCCAACAGTTAATAACATCTATATCAAAGCATTAGAAGAATTGCATAGAATCTGTACCCAATACGGGCATTAGGAGATTCGACAAGCTTTGCCATTTAGACTATTTTATTTTATTCTTCAAAGAGATATATTGATTCATGCCAGTAAAAAAATTCGGCCTGAGCGTGGATGAAAACACATATCAAGCGGCAAAAGAGATTGTTGAATCTGGGGCATATAGGAATATGTATCACCTCTTTGAAGAGGGTGCAAAAAGAATAATCAAGGAAGAACTTGCAAAGAAAAGCCAGAAAAACCCTTGTAAGACTCTCGCTTCTCCTTGAGTCATTCGTTTGGCGAGAACTGAATGACAATAATATAATATTGTTGTCTAAAACAATAATGGTTTACTCAGTATTTATATGCTCCCGTCGGGATTTGAACCCGAGTCGAAGGAGTGAGAGTCCTTCATGATTGGCCGAGCTACACTACAGGAGCGCGGAATGGGGGTAGTTGTTAATATCATTTAAGGTTTGTGCCTCGCAAATAGCAATCGCAATAGTGTCGCAAACCACACTCCTCATGCCTGGGCCCGCGCGCCCTGCAAATAAGCCTGCCGTGTTTTAGCAGGTTCAGATGCAGTGAGATATATTTTTCAGGCGGCACATTCTCCTCTAAGATGCTCTCTGCCCTTTCAATACTGGCCTCCTTTGCCACAATGCCGAGGCGCCGTGAGACACGGTAGACATGAGTGTCCACGGGCATAAATGGGCGGCCAAAAGCAAAAAGTAGAACTACAGCCGCGGTCTTAGGTCCGACGCCGGGAAGAGACAGCAGATATTCCCTGGCCTTATCTTTATCAAGCTCTGCCAGAAAGCCAAGAGTGATAGCGCCCGCATTGGTCTTGATCTTTTGAAGCGTTTCCTTAATCCGCTTGGCCTTGATCTTGGCAAGACCCCCCGCTCGGATCTCCTCTGCTATATCCTCTTCCGTTGCAGATAGGATCTCCTCATAATCGTCATATGCAGACTTCAACTGACCAAAAGCCCGCAAGCTATTCGTATCGCTCGTATTTTGAGAGAGGATGGTCATGACCAGGAGGTCCACGGGATCTATCGGTTCCACTTTTGGCACTCCATAAAGCTCTTCCAGAATTCTGATGCATAAAATGGTCTTTTCCTTCTCCATCACGCTTCCTAAAGTTGCGCACCATGCTATTAAGGCTAGCCAGATATTTGGCCACTAAATTATTTAACAAAGGAGGACGAGGAAAGGACGAATGGACTTTGCTGAAATCTATCCCTTTCTCGTAGCTCTTGTTATTGGCGCTCTTATCGGGATAGAACGCCAGAGGAGACTTATTGAGGATAAAACCCGGGGCGTAGCGGGCCTGCGTACCTTTATCTTGATCTCTCTCTTAGGAGCCTTATCCGCTACCCTGGCTGGGCACTATGGCCCAAACTTTGCAGTCGTTTCTCTGGCAGCGTTCATCATTTTTGTGAGCGTAGGATATGCTTCTTCAATCAGCGCGCAGGGACGGATCGATTTCACAGCAGCTGTTGCGGCAGTTGTTACCTTCACTCTAGGAATGCTCACCAGTTTTCCGGAAAGCACGCCTTTATCGGTGGCGTTGGCCATCATCACAACCTGGGTTCTGGCCACTAAAACGGTTACTCATCGCTACGTAGAAACCCTAAGCGAGACCGATCTGCTGGATACTCTTAAGATGGGAATAATTGCCCTGGTAATATACCCGCTGCTGCCAGAAACACCATTGGGCCCATGGGGTGTATTCAACCCCCGGCAAATCTGGCTCTTAGTAGTATTGGTCAGCCTGATAGGCTATGTAGGTTACATTTTGATCCGTATCTTAGGGACGGAGCGCGGCCTAAGCCTTACGGGCATCCTTGGCGGACTCGTGTCGAGCACAGCTGTTGCTTCTGCGATGGCATCTGAGGTGAAAGAAAATAAGGAGATACTATCCTCTGCAGTCTTCGCTACAGCCATCGCGAGCTGCACCATGTTTCCAAGAATGCTTTTTATTGTACTAGTGGCAAACAAAGACTTGTTTCTTGCCCTCTTGCCGCACCTATTGATCATGACGGTTGTAGGCGTAATTCTAGCTTATTTGCTTTTAAGAAGAGATGACAAGATAGGAAAGGATGTAAAAGTAAAAGACCCCTTTCGCATCATTCCTGCCATATCATTCGGTGCGTTCTTTGCGTTTGTGCTCCTCATTTCAAAGCTTGCCAGTATCTATTTCGGCGATGCGGGAATTTATGCAGCCAGCATAGTTTCCGGACTGGCTGATGTCGATGCCATAACCCTCACATTATCCACATTGGCCAAGTCGACCCTAGGTCCGAATGTTGCAGTAGTCTCCATCACTATAGCCGCTATAACGAACACCCTGGTTAAGCTGTGCATAGCTTATGTGCTTGGTACAAGAGAATTTGGCAACAAGATCGCGGCCGTCTTTTTGCCTACTGTTTTCGCTGGGATCATCTCTCTGTTCTTATTCTAATTTTAAAAAAAAGATGAATGGGCCCGACGCGATTCGAACGCGTGATCCCCGCCGTGTAAGGGCGATGTCATAACCAGCTAGACCACGGGCCCTGCCTTTTCACTATCAACTCGTTATATTAGATCTTATCGCTTAGCCTGCTTGAAAGCAGGCCAAGCAGAGCAAGATCTCGTAACCTAGCCAAGCTTCTTGGCGTTGGCGCTTCTGTCTCTGATATACATGCCTGTATTCGTTTCGTCCAGCACTTTCTCAGATGGCTTCTTTGTCACTAGGCTGACGAGAACCATGGCAGCTACGGATAATGCAAATCCGTAAATGCTGGGATGCATGGGCATGGGGGCGACGAATTTGGCATAATAGCTGAAGACGAAAGCTCCTACCAGCCCCACGATCATGGACGCAAGTGCTCCTTCACGCGTAGCCCGGCGCCAGTAGAGCCCGGCAAACAGCGGAGTCACAAAGCAGGCCAACATCACGCCTATGGCCATCCATATTAGCCAGGCAAGGAGCTCAGGTGGGTTGGACCAGGCTAGCCACAGGGTCAGGATTGTCGAGACTAGTATGGCAGCGCGGCTCAAGAGCGTGATTGATTTCTCAGACGCATCTTTGTTGATGAACTGCCTGTAGACATCCCAGCTCACATAGCTCCCTATGGTCAGCATCAGTCTATCCGTAGTGGACATCACAGCAGATAGTACGATTACTGCCACTATAGGCGCGAAGACTGCTGGGAATACGTACTCGGAAGCGACGATAAATGAGTAATCTGGTGGATTGGAAACACCTGTGGGCAGAGTAATCAATCCCTCCTGGACCATGGACCTGGCTGCATAGCCCGTGATCTTGCATATGTACATTATAACCGCATAGATGACGAATGCCGCAAGAGGTGACCATTTGAAGTATTTGACATCTCTGGCTGCCATGACATTATTTACTACATGAGGAGCTGCCGCCAGGCCAAGTGTGAGCATGAAAAAGAACGATAAAAGGTATTCCGGCGTTAAAAAGGCGTACTTGGCATAAGGCGGATGCATCTGGGGGTACCAGAGGTGAGTCATATTTACATCCATTCCCGCCAGTACAGTGTTAACATGCGTAATGCCGCCTGCTGCCGTAATTACGAACGGACCCACGAGGAGCACTCCTACCAATATCAATATCCCTTGAATCAGAGAGGCGGTTCCTATTGCGTATAGCCCGCCAAGGATGGTATAGCCCATGACGATGACCGCGCCGATCACTAGAGCCCATTGATATGGTATCTTGAACAGCCATGACAAGACCATGCTGATGGAGATATACTGTCCGACAAGATAGATCAAAGAGATGAGAACACCAATGATGGCCGACGTGCCGCGAATGCCTCTTGGGCTATAGAACCTGTGAGCGAAATAGTCTTGGACAGTCACATAACCTGTTTTGGAAGCAACAGCATGAATCTTGGTTCCGAAAAACAGTATGCATACTGCAGCTGAAAGTGGCACAAAGATCTGCTCCCAGATGCTGGGCCAGCCGGTAGCATATCCAAGACCTGCAACTCCCAAGATGGTCATGCCGCTGCAAATGCTGGCCACAATAAGGAGAGTAAAGGTCCAAAAACCAAGGTTTCTTCCTGCCACAAGGAAATCCTCGGAATTTTTGATCTTCTTTGAAGCCAAAGCTCCAATTGCGATGAGTCCGATGAAGTACAAAATTATAATAATTGTTCCAATAAAATCCATGACTATCACCACCTCAAGGCCCAGAGCAAAAGCAGCAATGAGATCGCTGTAGGTACAATAATTACTCCGATAAACGTATCAGTGGGCAAACCGATGATCAATAAATCCCTCCTAAAATGTTACGAGATAGCTGCAACAAATTAGCATTTATAAATCTAACCGTTCAAGTCTTCCACTGTTTCTATTCCTGAAATGAGATACTTTTATAGTAAGCTACCCCTTATTATAGGGATGAGCGAGCAACTTTCATCAAACGGAAAGGTCCTGAAAGAATTGTGCGACGCCGCGACAAAGGCCGTGACCTATGCCATTCACGATATGATAGGGACTGCCAGAAGTGGCCAAATGGTGAAGATGGGCGCGGACGGCACACCAACTAAAAGCATCGACCGGGCGGCGGAAGAGGCCATCCTTGTCCATCTTTCAGCATCTGGACTCGGATTTAGGGTTCTGAGCGAAGAGATCGGAGAGGTCCTGATCGGAGAAAAGCCCGACTATTTCCTTCATCTCGATCCCCTGGATGGAACCTTCAACGCTGTCAAAGGCATCCCTTTTTACTCGGTTTCTTTTTTTTTGAGCAATGACGACATCGAATTTGGCTATATTTGCGACCTGGCTCGAAATTGCAGTTATTATGCTGAGCTGGGAAGAGGAGCGTATTCTAGCTTTGGAGAACGCCTTCGTGTCTCTGGAACCCAAGATCTTAAGGATTTCAGTATCTGCGCCTACACCATGAGGCCCAATACAGCTAGGATTGTAGAAATAGGCGACAAAGTGCGACGAATTCGGACTTTGGGCAGCACTTCCCTTGAGATGGCCTTGGTGGCTTCTGGAAAGCTGGATGCTTTCATAGACTTGCGGGGTATGCTTCGGGCTGTGGACGTCGCGGCAGGAAAACTCGTCCTTGAAGAAGCGGGCGGCCTTATCACCGATGCAGATGGTAATGAGCTTCATCTGGATAGGAAAATGTGGCAAAGAACGTTTTTGATCGGCTCGAATGGGATATGTCATAGGGATTTACTGCATCTGATTGGCGGTGGTAATCATTAAAATCGGCTTTGTCTCCCGGCATGAAACAGAATCTGTGCGTTTAGTGGAAAGTCTCATTTGCCATCTGAAGTCGGCTAAAACTGGAGTCGAAGTATTCGTAGACCAGGATATTGCTCTGAAGATCGGATGCGAAGGAACGTCCGTCGAGGAGATGGAACGACTTGATGTCGACTTTATAGTATCTGTGGGGGGAGACGGCACAATTCTTCGCACAATTCGCAAGATGGCAGATCCAGTGCCAATTTTGGGCATCAACATGGGCACGCTGGGCTTTCTCGTTGACGTCGAGCCCAAAGACGCTTTTGAGACCCTGGAGCATTTGATCACCGGTTTTGAAGTGGATTGTCGATCCCGGCTTAAAATTCTATTAAATGGGATCTGTTTACCGCCAGCCATTAACGAAGTTGCCGTCCTTACTGCAAGTCCTGCTAAGATGATAGAGTTCGTGATAATGGTAGATGGTTTCATCATGGAGGATTTTCGGGCGGACGGCGTCATCATAGCCACGTCCACAGGCTCTACCGCCTATGCCATGTCTGCTGGCGGTCCTATCGTCGATCCGCGAGTTGACGCCATTGTACTTGTCCCGGTGGCACCATTCAAGCTATCTTCCAGGCCATGGGTGATTCCCGGAGGGAGCGTCATTGAGGTCAAGCTCAAGCTGCCTGAGAAAGAGGCGCTTGTGGTTGTCGATGGCCAGAGCACGACTACAATATCGGTTAAAGACGCTTTGGTTATAAGCAAGGCCAAGACACCAGCCAGATTTGTGAAAGTGTCAAGAGATGGCTTCTATGCTAAGGTGAAAAGCAAGCTGGCTTAGTTCCTCCCTTTTTCTAATGCAAAATTTAACGACGAAAAGTCCTTAAGATCGCATGATATGGTCCGATAGTTTGGCTAATATCTTAGGGGTTCTGCTTAACTATCGAAAACGTAGGAGAATATCGGTTCGCTCTAAATGACACAATGAACAAGCAATTTTTTCGTTGCTGCGAAAAAATGTGAACTCAGGGATAATGCGTTTTTTTCGCAACAAACCAGATCCTTTGCAGCACCGTTGCATTTGCTAAAACGGCTGTTATCGCCAGTACTATCATTAGCAGCCTCGAATCAAAAAGCCCCAGAAACATTCCTATGTAGAGCAACATAAGTCGTTCTAATCTCTCCAGGAATCCCCCCATCTTTTTCAGCTCTCCCGGGTCCTTCACAAGTCCACGGTGATCTGCATATGCCCTTACAAAGCTGGTCATGATTGATCCAAAAATCAGGAACATAAACCATGCTTCACTTGGCAAATACAGAAACTCGATTCGACCCAAGTAAAAAAGCAGACCGAGGCACGTGAATAGTTCCACGTACCTATCCACTACGCCATCGACATAGGCTCCTTTTAGGCTCGCCTGGCCTGTAGCTCGAGCTACCGATCCATCTACCATATCAATGAATCCGGAGAGCGCGAAGAAGACAAGCCCCACCGCCAGATGGTGCATGGCCAGTGCTATCATTCCTGCAATAGCTGGAAGAAGCGAGAGCAGCGTCCAGGTGTTGGGCGATAGCCCTATGGAAGCTAGGCCGACTAATAACCTATCTGTCTGTTCGGATCTTAGATTGGCTTTGAGCATAGTTCACAGACCACCAATGAATGTCTCCATTCGGTCCAATGCCTCTATAAGCTCCTCGCGAGAGGTGGCATAGCTGCACCGCAAGAAACCCTCGCCGCTTGGCCCAAAGACACACCCCGGCACAACTGCCACCTTTTGCTCCCTCAGCAGCTTTTCGGCAAATTCCTCTGAGGAAAGGTTCCATCCTTGGATAGATGGAAACGCATAGAAAGCGCCCCTCGGCTCGAAACAATTAAGCCCGATACGGTTGAGCCCTGACACAAATAGTCTCCGCCGCAGGTCATATTCATGTTTCATATGCAGCATCTCTTCTCTGCCTTTATGCAGTGCTTCCAATGCCGCCACCTGGGCCATCGTGGGCGCGCAAAGCATTGTGTACTGGTGAATCTTGGTCATTGCACCTACGAGAGCTTCATTTCCCAATACATAGCCTATGCGCCAGCCGGTCATGGCGTGTGACTTGCTTAAGCCGTTAAGGATAACGGTCCTTTCCTTCATCCCCTCGAGTTGGCCAAAGCTTGCATGGTTACCAGAATAGCTCAGCTCGGCATAGACCTCATCCGAAACAACCAACAGATCATTTTCTACTACCAAATCGGCAAGATCCTCCAAATCATTTCGAGTCATTATCGCACCTGTGGGATTGTTAGGATAGCTGAGGAGCAAACATCTCGTCTTATCGGTTATTGCCGAGGCTATGATCTCCGGTTGCACTCGGAATTCATCCACCGGCCTCGTGGGGACCATCTTTGGCACTCCTCCCGCCAATATTATGTCCGGGGCATAAGCCACATAGCACGGCTCAGGAACAATGACCTCATCACCCGGATTGAGCGTGGCACGAAAGGCCAGGTCTACAGCTTCGCTCACGCCGGTAGTGATTAGGATCTCTTCAGCCGGATCGTAGTCCAGCTCCATCTCTTTCTTGATCTGATCGCAGACGGCTTCTCTCAATTCCGGCATTCCTTTGTTGGAGGTATAATGGGTATTTCCTGACTCTAATGAGTAGATACAGGCCTCGCGCACATGCCAGGGCGTAACGAAATCTGGCTCTCCAACACCTAAGGAGATTGCCCCCTCCATCTCGCTGACCAGATCGAAGAACTTGCGAATCCCTGAAGGCGGCATGTCTTTAACCATTTGATTAAGGTGTCGATTTGCGTTCCATGAAGAAATATTTTTGAGACTTTGCTTCATGGAGTAACCACCAGCCTTTTAGGTTTTGGTTTCTCTGTCAGAATAGCGCCATGCTCCTTGTAGCTCTTTAAAATAAAGTGCGTACAAGTGGATTGAACCCCTTCTAAGGGGGCTATCTTTCTCGGCCACGAAATAGGCGATGTCCTTCATCGAGTCTCCCCGTACGGTAATCGAGAGATCATGATCGCCGGAAATGAGGCGAACAGACTCGACTTCAGAGAACCTGGCGATCCTCTCGGCCACTGCATCATAGCCCGTCTTGCGTTGCAGAGCCACTTTCAGCTCCAGAACGGCAAAGACAACGCTCTTGTCGAGCTTCTCCCAGTTTATTAGAGTGATGTACTTTCTTATGACGCCCGAATCCTCAAGATCCTGAATCTCTCTGGCTACATCCTCTTTTGATCTGCCTAACAGTGCCGCGATCTCGGATGGTGTTGCCTTGGCGTTTTCAGAAAGGATCTCCAAAATCTCATTCATGAAGTTCTGTATTTACGGCCTTCATTCAATTATAGGCTTTGCGCTTGTGAGAGTAGTATAGATATTCATAGCTATGGAAAGTTATTAATACTCTTATTACAACTGTATTAATATGAAACAGATGAAATGTCCAAAATGTCATTATGGATGGGAAACAAGGGTGAATAAACCTAAGGCCTGCCCCAGGTGCAAAACACGTCTGGATATGAAGAAGATTAAGAGAGCCTGATTAGGATTTTGGCATCTCGAATATTATTTACTGAATTTAGGATTTTGTTGCATGATGTGGTGAAATCGCCCTCTCGATCTTCCATAAAAATATTCAAAGATAGCAACAAATCCAATGCATTTTTCCCAAAAATTATAGTGCTTTTCTCAAAATAAATTAGTTAAAATAGATCAGATAGAATAATCTACAATATCTGATCATAATAGTTGTTGTACACGGCACTTAGCTTGGGAATCCGAGCTTTTGGCATAATTACCTTATGTAAGAAAAGCCCCGAGCGTGATTCGAACACGCGACCTATTGATTACAAGTCAATGGCTCTGGACCAGCTGAGCTACCGAGGCCTAAGGTTGGCTTATTTTGTATCCTCACATAAAGGCTTTGCCCCAAATAGGGACTTGTCCTGCATAATAAAAATCTTCTCTCGTCCTGCCAGTAAAGAATACTTGGTTCCCGGATGCCGAGAATCAAAACCGTTCAGATACCGCTTCATATCGGTTTCCACCGTTTCCGAAATTGGATTTTCATCCGATTTAGGAGAATAAAGGCCGTGCATGATAGCATAAAGCCGGATCTCTTTATCAGGAATACGCTGCAGGGGCTTTATCCAGAGAAATTTGGCCCCGAACAGCAGCGGATACAGGGAACTGAAGAAGGCGCTCGATATCTCCTTGTAGATAATTCATAAAGACAGAAAAAGCCTCATCATCTAAGTTATGGCCAGTGGCAATAATGTCCGCACCAATCTCCTGAGCAGCATTCTTAAGCCGCTCCATCTTTTGGGCTGAAGAGACGTCAGGCGATATTGACCCACCCGTTGATATTTCTCTACCGGACGAGCGAATCGTTTTGACGACATAAGAAATATCCAAATTGTCAGCGAGCTTTTTTGCCTTCTCCTTCAAAAGGCTGCCACACCCTTCCTCTTCAATAATGATGGCGCAAAAATCCATATCCTTTCTCTTGCCCAAGAGATTCTTAAGGATATAAAGGAGCGTCAGGCTATCTTTTCCTCCGCGTAGGCCAAACGCTATACGAGCAGAACGACCAAATAGTTTTGTCTGTCGCAGGCTCTCTCGTACTTTGCGGTGTACGTCCTCCTCAAAATGAGACCGACATAAGTGCATTCCTGAATACTTCTGATAGATAATGGCCTTTTCATGGCACTTGGTGCATTGATTCATGTGCTTCTCCACTTAACTCAAATAGACAATTGTCAAGACCTTGATCCATTGGGATTTGAAGAGATCTTGAACCTTAGCAATGCCGCCACACCACCTAACGAGCGCAATCTTTCTCCTGGTTCAAACTCGGAGCTGAAGATCACCACTTTCCCCCGTGCATTGCTTACTTCGCGCATGATATCATCTACTCTCCCGCGCCGAGCCAGCTCATCCAGGACTAGCAGTTGCTCGACTGCGCCGTAGTTCACGGCATCAGCCACTTCTTTTTGCCCATAGGCTGCCCGCCCTTCGGTGGCGATATTTCGGAAAAGCTCTTCAATGAGCTTAGCCTCCAAAGCGATGCGGCTAGACTCAAGAAGGCTCTTGACTGCACCTCGGCGCAAAACCTCCTGGAATCCGGAACGCCCTATGGAGGATGCGTCGTCCATGAAAATTCGCTTGGCCAATTCCGGATTGTTGGAGTCGATCAGCTTTTTTAAATCCTCTTTGGCAAATCCGGGACCTGCCAGGATTACGTTCGCGCTTTCTCCTGCTGCCTGATTTATTGCCTGGGCTACATCCCTAAAGAATAAGGCCCTATGGTCCTCGCCACCGCTTTTGCCGCTACCCATTCTTAGCTCGGCAGCCGTCTGCACTCCAAACTGGCGCAGAACGCCTATTGTGGCCTCGCCCTCTTCCACCAGCGCCAAAACGACCCGCGGCCGATTTGATTCGGCCACCGCATCATCAATGCGCTGCAAAATGTCCTGCCTCCAATGATATTTGAGAATAGAGAGATCGGTCCCAACTTCAATATTCAGAGTATGATAAGCCCCAATGTCCATACCGGATTTTATTACACCATGCAACCTCAGCCAATTGGAGTAGATATGAAACTCGATATCCTCAACTTTGATGCCCAGGCGCACCGTCTTTCGTTCCATTTTCTCGGGCCGCATTTTATCTGCTATGGCAGGCACCTTCCTGTGAGTCAAGGCAAAGACGAGATCCCCCCGCGCCACGATATGTTGCAGATGCCACAGGTCATCTAAGGACTCGGGAAGCAGGGCTATTTCACCTTCGTCGCCGCGCAAATTCTTCTTGAGTACGCGCATATGGACCACTATCTTATCAAAAGGCTTAAATCATTGTGCATCTAGGTTTGGGTTCGAGCCGCCATAACTCAGTTGGTAGAGTGTCTGGCTGTTAATTGCTAGTAATGGAGCAGTAACCAGAATGTCACAGGTTCGAGCCCTGTTGGCGGCGCATTTCAATTTGGGCCTGTAGCTTAGTCCGGTTAGAGCGCTCGGCTCATAACCGAGTGGCCGCCGGTTCAAATCCGGCCAGGCCCATGCTGGCAAATGATGACCCTTTTTGTAGAAGAATTATTCAACTAAATGTGATTTAAGATTTTCTCAATTTTAGAAAGCCATTGTTTCCCTAAAATCATGTACCTTCGGAGCAGACGCTAAAGAATGCCTACTGGTAAATCCTACGCTTTTTATGGTTCGAATCGATTCAGAATGTATCAATTGACCCAAAATGAAAATGGCTGAGCCCGTGCATACGCGGCAAATTTTGGGAGATGGAGCCTCAGCTTAAGGCTTTGGCTGCGCTTTTCCAGGCCAAGATCTTTTTCTCGCTTAGGCCAGTTTTCTCTGCCAGAACTCTTGCTTTGGCACCGAGTAGGTCCTGATTGGTCTTAACGCCTGCTGAGGCTAACTTATCTCGCGTCTTGGGGCCTATACCTGGTACGCCTACTAGGCCATCTCCCTTTGTTTTTGCCTCTGGTTTAGTTCTTTTCAGAGTTTTGACAGCTTTTTTTGTCTCTTTATTTACTGTCGCATCTTTGCTTGGTGGCTCAATCTTTTCTTGGCTTTTTTTCGCCTGCCATTCCAGAAAATTGCAATGCGGACAGCCCAGATCCCAGGGCCTTTTTCCTTTATTGATAATGCGAATGTGGTTCATATTATGCGTATCACATCGCTTATCCGTTACAACAACGGTACCAAACCTGGGAAGCGGCAGCGTGAACCTGCAATCAGGATATCCTGAACATCCGATGAAGCGCGACCCACGATGGCCACGCCGAATAATGAGGTCAGAGCCGCACTTCTCACAGGTACCTACAATCTTATCGGTCCGCAAGCCATCCTTGAGTGACTGACCGATGGCGGTTTGATTTTGAACAAGCTCATCGAACACAGAAGTCAGCATGACCCTCGATTCCTCGATAACCTCATCTTCCTTTATTCTTTTCTCGGAGATCTGAATCATGTCCTTTTCCAGAGTCTGTGTCATCTCCGGCTTGGTTATTGCAGGAGCATGCTTTTGCAGGGTATCCACCACAGCATAGGCCGTGTTGGTTGGACGCATGGGATTGCCTTGTACGTAAGCGCGGGCATATAGCTTGCTAATTATGTCATGCCTGGTGGATTTCGTTCCTAGGCCCAGTTCGTCCATGAGTTTGATGAGTTTACCCTGGCCATAGCGGCCCGGTGGCTGTGTCTCCTTAGCCTCAATGCCGTGACCCAAAACCTTCAGATGCTCGCCTTCTTGCAGCATTGGCAATAGATGCTCTTCTGCTTTGCCATAGGGATAATAATATCTCCAGCCAGGCTCGACGAGCCTTGCTCCGCTGGTCCGGAAAGGCTCAGAGCCAATATCAACTTTAAGGCTCGTAGCATCCCAAACGCACTGTTCAGCCAACGTGGCAAAAAAGCGACGAACTACCAGCTCATAAATTCGCCATTGCTCCTCCTTGAGAACACTTTTTTCAACCACACTGGTTGGATAGATAGGCGGGTGGTCTGTAGTTGACCGCTTACCACGAGTCGGGACCATCTTTCCTTTGAGCAACCTTCGGGCTTCTTCTGCAAAAGCACCTTTGGTAAAAAGGCCGGTCAGGGCGCGCAGATCTATGGAAGGCGGATAAACAGTATTGTCGGTTCTCGGATAAGATATGAATCCATTGACATAGAGCCATTCGGCTATGCGCATAGCGTTTGCTGCAGAAAAGCCTAATCCGCTGGCAGCCGAGATAAAGCTGGTTGTGTCGAAAGGAGCAGGTGGTTTTTCGATTCTGGGCTTGGTCTCAATGGAGCGAACTATGCCTTCCGGCCCCATATTGGCAATTATCCCTTTTGCTTCGGTCTCGTCCCAAATACGGCCTTTGGCATGCAAAACGCGAAGCTCCTTTTCTAAATCTGCAAAAATCTCCCAGTAAGGCTGTGATTGAAATGCCTGAATCTCTCTTTCTCGATCGACAATGAGTGCCAAGGTAGGGGATTGGACCCGTCCTACAGAGAGGAATTCCTTGCCTAGTCTTCCTGATGTCAGCGAAATATACCTAGTCAGGGCCGCACCCCATACAAGATCGATGACTTGGCGGGCCTCACCCGAGGCGGCCAAATCAAAGTCCACTTTTCCAGAACTCTGGAATGCCTTAAGAATCTCATCTTTAACTATGGCGCTGTACCTGACCCTGTCGGCCTTCAGACTCGGATGGACTTCCTGGACGATCTTCAGAGCCTCGACACCAATGAGTTCACCCTCTCTATCGTAATCCGTAGCTATCGTAATATGAGAAGCTTCTTTTCCCAACTGTCGCAGGGCGGATATTATCTTCTCTTGTACGGGCCGAACAACAATCTCGGCCCGGATCAGATCTTTACAATCAACCTTCTGCCAATTGTTAAAACCTGGTGGATAATCAACTCCTACGATATGACCACTTAGTCCCAGAACGACTTTGTCGTCGAAGTGAAATGCTTCGACGCCTGCCACTCGCTTGGAATGAGGTTTGCTCCCAGCTAAGATCTCGGCTATCCTCTTTGCCGCATCGTGCTTCTCCGTAATTATGAGATGCATTCTTCACAGCCAAATCCTGCAGTTGATTTAAGTTTTTCGCAAGACAATTTTATGATTGAACGCGAGAATGCTAATAAAGTGAGAATAATTCAAAGGGCAGTCGCACGGAGCTTTTTCTAATTATGGGCAATTTTTAAGCGATATATCTTTTTTGTGAATTTTTAAAAGACGGAAAATCCAGCTAAAATATTGTCATGTCAATCCAGAGCCAGGAATATCCAATAATTGGCATAAGCATTGAGGGTATTCTATAACTTTAGTTATTTATAACTTTTAGCGAAATTTTTAACTAGCATGATTAATAGATAAATTTTGATAGTCCATATTTGAGATAAATAGCAATAAAACGTATTGGACGGGCAATACATCACGCAAAAGGCCACATATGATAATAATAGTTAATATAAACTTTTTATGTTTTAAAAGAATGCTTCACATATATATTGATTACCAGAAATAAAATTTTCCTATTATAAAGGTTATTACCTATCATCGCGTTAGCATATATTGTGGTTGGTGCGACCGGACGGTTATGGGTGGACTAAAGTCCTAAATGCATAGAATTGCACAATTATAGAAAAGAATTAGAATATAATACATTTTAAAAATTGTTTGCATTATATGGTCAAAGAGGTAACAGATTCTTATAATATAGATAGTTATAATAATATCACGCAAAAACTTTAAGTAGCTTTGGCGCTTTAGGAACCGCAGCGGAAGATTGTAACGAATTGTGGTGTGCTGGGTATGATACCTTTTAGCTTGGGCTTTCATATCATCGCTTCGGCATCAACCATCGTTGCATTTATTTCTGCTAAAAAGGTAAAGGAGGATAAAGAACGTGTCTGACAAGATAGACCTATATAGCGACCGCGGAGTTCTTTTAAAGAGCGACGTCGAGCTGAGCGCAGTCAGCCCTCTTAAGAACGCGGCCATGCAGAGACTCATTTCTCTCACAAAGCGAACAGTTGCAGTCAATCTGGCTGGTGTCGAAGGCGCCTTGAAGACTGGAAAGGTAGCTGGAGGCCGAAGGCAGATCAAGGGACGCGAGCTCAACTATGATGTAGTTGCCAACGCAGGCGCCCTTGCTGATAAGATCAAGGCACTCTTGCAGGTCGCAGCAGGCGACGACACCGTCGTTAAAGTACTTGGTGGCGGAAAGCAGCTGCTTGTCCAGATCCCCACAATGAGGATCAATGCAGCTTCTGAATTCGTGGTCGGATTGACCGCAACTGCCGCAGCTACAACTGAAGCGCTCATATCGCAGTTCAAGGCTGGTATAGTTGAGGCTCCAATGGTCCATGCCTCCGTCTGGGGCGAGTACCCGCAGACAGTAGGTATGTCCGGCGGAAACGTTGCATCTGTTCTCAACATCCCCCAGAACGATGAGGGTCTGGGCTTCGCTCTCAGGAACGTCATGGCCAACCACCTTGCCGTCATCACCAAGAGGAACGCCATGAACTCCGCAGCTCTAGCTTCTATCTACGAGCAAATCGGCGAGTTCGAGATGGGCAATGCCATGGGAATATTCGAGAGGCACCAGCTCTTGGGCATGGCATACCAGGGCTTGAACGCCAATAACATGGTTTATAATTGTGTCAAGGCAAACGGCAAGACCGGCACAATAGGCACAGTAGTTCAGAGCACAGTTGCCGCAGCTCTTGAGGATAAGGTCATCAAAGCTGGCAAGAAGCTGCCCTCTGGCTACGTCCTGTACGAGGCCAACGATGTATCCAAGTGGAATGCCTACTGCGCTGCTGGCGTACTGGCTGCCACAATGGTTAACTGCGGCTCCCTGAGGGGCGCGCAGGCTGTGTCCTCGACACTGCTGTACTTCAACGATATCATTGAGAAGGAAACCGCCCTGCCAGGATGCGACTTTGGAAGGGTTATGGGAACGGCCGTCGGATTCTCGTTCTTCAGCCACTCCATCTACGGCGGCGGCGGCCCCGGTGTCTTCAACGGCAACCACGTTGTAACCAGGCATTCCAGAGGATTTGCCATTCCTTGCGTGGCTGCAGCAGTCGCACTGGATGCTGGAACTCAGATGTTCACACCTGAGATGACATCTGGACTAGTCGGTGCCATATACGGCGAGATTAAGGAATTCCGTGAGCCGATTGTATCGGTTGCGGAGGCTGTATAAATAGGCGGAAGAAATGGTCACTGAAACAGACACGGAATCGATACAGGTTGAAATAGTCCCAAGCAGATATCTCATGCCAGCTACGGCTCAGAAGCTGCTAAACGAGATCTATGGAAATGGGGGCTTAAGAAGGATAATGATCCATGGCCCTAACCTTCCAAGATCCGTACCTTATGGACCCGGAAGGGGCGCTCCTATCGAGGAGAATAAAGATCTCTTCATAGAGGTGGCTGGGCAGGCTTTCGAGCTAAGTGTTAAAGTCGGGAGAGTCAGGCTGGAGCTTGAGAGTATAAAATACCTCGATGGGCTAAAGGCGGCGTGTAAGCGAGCGCTTCCTTTCTCCTTCAACTTAACCCGTGGTAAATTCTTCCACGATCGTCCGACCATCACTGATTACGCTAAATATGGCGGCAAAGTGGAGGATTCACGAATTTTGGGGCTAATCGATCCAAAGGCCAAAAAGAATAGATTGGCTATGTTGTCTGAAGAAAAAGTGACTATTAACGATGAGGAGAGATAAATATGGCATACACACCACAATATTATCCCGGAAGCACCTCTGTTGGCATCAACAGAAGAAAGCACATGTCCGGAAACCTCGATAAGCTCAGAGATATACCTGAGGCAGATGTAGTGGCAATCATGGGCCACAGGGCACCAGGAGCCGATTACTCAAGCACTCACCCACCCCTCAAAGAGATGGGCGAGCCCGACTGTCCCGTGAGGCAAATAGTCGCTCCAACAGCAGGCGCTGCTGCTGGTGACCGTGTAAGATACTCCCAGTGGACCGACTCCATGTACTTTGCTCCGTCCATCCCATACTGGAGATCCTATTGGGGAGCCATTAACTGCAAAGGCTGCGACCCAGGCACTCTGTCCGGAAGGCAGATCATCGAGGCCAGGGAGAGAGATATTGAAGCCTATACCAAGAAGCAGTATGATAGTGAGATGACTGATGTCGCCCTCTGTTCCATGAGGGGCTGCACTGTGCATGGCCACTCTCTGAGACTGGAAGAGAACGGCATGCAGTTCGATATGCTGGCCAGGACAGAGATGGGCAAGGACGGAAATGTCTATGCAGTCAAGGACCAGGTCGGAATCCCATTGGATAAGAAGATCAACCTGGGCAAGCCCATGACCGAGGCAGAGGCCAAGAAGAGAACCACTATCTTCAGGGTAGACGGTGTTTCCATGCATGGAAAGACTGGTGCCAGGAAGTACGACGAGGCCGTTGAAGCTCTGCACCATATGTGGGAGCTGCGCAGCAAGTGGGGATTCAGGCCGGAGTAAAAGGTGGGTGATACAAATGGCAGCTAAAAAGAAGCTATTCATAAAGGCTCTTGACAAGAAGTTCGCAACTGAAAAGAAGTTGCTCGGAGCAGCGGGATTTAAGGAAGATAATCTCCAAGCCCAAAAGACTACAAATTTGAGACTTGGCCCTGAGCAAAACGCCCGTAAGAGAGAGTTCATGGAGTACTCCGCAAAGCTCGCGGGCAAGCGTGGCATCTCCTTCTACAACCCCTATGTTCACGCTGGCGGAATACCCCTGGGACAGAGGCAGCTCGTACCCTACAAGCTCTCCGGAACTGAGTATGTAGTAGAGGGCGACGATCTGCATTTCGTCAACAACCCAGCCATCCAGCAGATGTGGGATGATATCCGCAGGACCATCGTTGTAGGTCTGGATATGGCTCATGAGGTATTGCAGAAGAGGCTCGGCAAGGAAGTCACACCCGAGACCATCAACAATTACCTCGAGATCCTCAACCATGCCATGCCCGGCGCAGCCGTGGTTCAGGAGCACATGGTCGAGACTCACCCCGGCCTTGTCGATGACTGCAACGTTCGTGTCTTCACAGGCGACGATGCCCTTGCAGACGAGATCGATTCTCAATACGTTATCGACATCAACAAGCTCTTCCCCGCTGAGCAGGCTGAGGCCATAAAGGCCGCAGTAGGCAAGACAACCTGGCAGGCCATCCACGTCCCGACAATCGTTGTCAGGTCCTGCGACGGTGGCACCACATCCAGGTGGAGCGCCATGCAGCTATGTATGACCTTCATCGACGCTTACAACATGTGCGCTGGTGAGGCCGCTGTGGCTGACCTGGCTTATGCCGCCAAGCACGCTGCAGTTCTGCAGATGTCCGAGATGCTGCCCGCAAGGCGCGCCCGCGGACCCAACAACCCCGGCGGATTGTCCTTCGGATTCCTGGCAGATATGATCCAGACTTCCCGTGTGGCTGCAGCTGACCCCGTCAAGGTATCCCTGAACGTAGTTGCCGCAGGCGCTGCACTCTATGATCAGATCTGGCTGGGAAGCTACATGTCCGGTGGTGTCGGTTTCACCCAGTACGCCACTGCGGCTTACACCAACGATGTCTTGGATGACTTCTGCTACTACGGTGTAGACTTTGCCTCAGACAAGTTCGGTGGATTTGCCAAGGCCCCCAAGGTCCTTGACACAGCCAAGGAACTGGCCACTGAGGTCAACGCCTACGGTATGGAGCAGTATGAGGAGTACCCGACCCTGCTTGAGGATCACTTCGGTGGATCCCAGAGGGCTTCAGTCCTGGCAGCCGCATCCGGTATCACATCGGCTATCGCTTCCGGACACAGCCAGGTCGGTCTCGCTGGCTGGTACCTCTCCATGCTCCTGCATAAGGAAGGCTGGGGCAGGTTGGGCTTCTTCGGCTACGACCTGCAGGATCAATGCGGTCCAACCAACGTCTTCTCCTATCAGTCCGATGAGGGCAACCCACTCGAGCTGAGAGGCGCCAACTACCCGAACTACGCAATGAACGTAGGTCACCAGGGCGAGTACGCAGGTATCTCCAGCGCCGCACATGCCGGCCGCATGGATGCCTTCGCCTGCAACCCATTGATCAAGGTATGCTTCGCCAATCCGGCACTGGTCTTCAACTGGGCCGATGTCCGCGATGCCTTTGGCAAGGGCGGCGCGCGCGAGTTCCGCGCTGCTGGCGAGAGATCCCTGGTCATGCCCGCAGTGTAGATCGAGAGATCTACAACTATTTTCTTTTTTTTTGCGTGTGTTAATAATGTATATGTGACTCTTATACCGAGACCAATGGTTATTTCCAAAAGAGTTCTTTTATCTCGGAAATATCAGAATTCTAAACCAGTAATGATTAAATATTTCATTATATAAATTTTACATGATCGTTTTATTGTTTATGCGGTTTCGTAAAACGCTATTCATTGGGCCTGGAACGCTATCTTTTGGCCTTACAACTTTATGGTCTCTGCAAAAGTAGTAAGTTGTATTACGCGTTCTGGTTGGACTATTCGCTCCATTCTTTCTAAAGGATATGCATAATGGCAAATAAAGGGGAGCTCAAAAGCTCCCATATGGGGAAATTGCGTTCGATTATGCTAGCAATATCTCGTTATACTCGTCTTTACTAAGGATCTGGGGTGTATATTTTATCCCCAAGTCCTGCAGATTGCTTACATATGAACGCAAATGCTTTCGAGAACCAGCTAGAAGTCCCTGGTAGACGATTCTTATATCTTCCATTTTGCTTGCCGATATTTCCTTTTCTAGGTCTCTTATGCTGATCTCTTCATAGGTAGCAGCAGCTTTCAGCGCTTCAATATCTGATTTTTGTCCATCGGCCAACAGCTGACTATAAATGTCCTCAAGAGTCTTATTTTCAAAGACTCCCACTTCATCTTTTTCTGGGAGCTGCAAACCGTATTTGTCAATCATACCCTTGGCCTGATCCATGTGATTCTTTTCAGATTCCATCAGATTTTTGAATATATTAAGATTGTTTTTATCATAGAACGCCATATAGATATCTCGAGCTAACTTCTCCTCCTCCCAGATAAAGGACAATCCTTCTTTCTCGCGCTCGCTGAGGACTCTAGCAGCAGATGACATCGTCGGCTCCGCAGTCAGAGTTAAAATACCTTCGCCGTATGCCGTATTATGCTTTTGACTTATTTCGGGGTTTTGGGAAAGTGCCCAGATTATGGAGATCGCCTGTCCAGGAACAAAGGCCTTATCGAACCGGTCTCCCGTATTTAGTTTTCTCTTAAACTCGATAACAGTATGACCTAAATCTCTTCTGCCTGCATATTCTGTTATATCATTTGTGCCACCCAATAACGTATCCTCGATATGCGGGCCATAATTTCCTGTACAATATTCGTCTAGAACAATTGCCTTATCCTGTATTGAGGCCAGGACGATATCCGCATTTTTCATCCATTCCAATGGCTCAAAGCCCAATGACAGCCAGCCATTGGCAGATGAATTAAGTGCCATGTAAAGATATTCCCGATCATTTTTCCAGGATATTTCCATTTCGCCTCCAGTATACCCCTGCCTTGCCGGGCCCTGGAGAACCATGCTGCGAGAATATTCATCCCTTCCAATTACACCATCAGGCTTCCATTCTTCTGTGACCATCTTCTCTGCCACGACCGGGGCTTCTTTGGGCTGGATGCAGCCGGAGAACAAGAACAACAAACCTAACAACAAAGCGACAAGAATTGGCTTCATATTGCAACACCGTCTGGTTATGTTGTTCCTCTGAACATATCAGATTTTCTAATTAGTGCTAATAACTGTGGTCAATAATCTATTCTACGAAAATTAAGAGCCATAGGCGCGAACGAGCCTGAGATGTGCAGCCCCTTTCAGGAGCACGGGGAATATTAGGTAAGCTTTAACAAATAAGATATTGTGGCCAATCATTAGTCTGCTGGAGGCAAAGTGTGAGAATGCCTCGAACAATAAATGAGCCTTTTTGAGGCTTTTTCATGATATGCTTGGGTTTCTGTCCCTGCCGGTGGTTGTTCTGCGAAGTCTTTTATATACGAATTTTTTGATATAACATCGCATATAAGATTAATTTCTCTTTCGTTATTGACTGCGGTATTTGTCGGGCAAGTTGTGCAGTCAAAGATAGCCGTTTGAGGAATTCTGGATATGAATATGCGGATTATGAAATTTAGTAAGGCTCTTGATTGGGGATGTGCTACTGCAGGAACATCAGGCCTTGAAGCTTCCCTCGATCCCAGGTTTTGACGGTGCCCATTTGCACTTTTAGCAGGCCTCTCGCATTTATAATGGTCGATCTGTATGTAGGAGCGATAAAGGTTCTGACTAATGTGAGCGAGCATATGGGCGAAAGCGGTTTGCCCACATGAGACCATGTTTGTTGAAGGTGTACAGGTGATGAAAGTGGGGCCTAGGTCCAAGGCGTTCTTGGCGTTTAACCAAGCGTGCGTTGACGTATTTGTGGGAGCAGTCGGGATAGTGAAGGGTGCGATCGAAGCTGGCGAGAAAATATGCTGACCAGAACGGACTTAGATAATGCCTGCAAAGATCATAAGCATTAGATGATAATTGGGCAGCGATTATTATTCCCTAATAAATAGTAGGTGATGAAATGAAATCTAGCAAATTTTGGCTGTGTATGACGGCGCTCATCTGCCTATCGTTTCAGGCATGCGCGCAGGACCCTCTCGGCGCAAGTTCCAGTGGCAGCACAATGGGATCTAGCGGAGATTATCTTAGCCCCAACATGGGCCAAGGGTCCAGCCGTACAAATCCTGATGAGGGGTTGAACGGGATGGTGCAGTGGCTAGATCAACCGGTCACTAAGGATGTAACTAAACCGACTACAACTGCGACTGGAACTACTCCTAGCCCTGATGCTACCAAATCAACTGCGACTACGACTAGCTCGGCCTCCGGTCACGATGATGAAAAATCAACGACAACTACGACTAGCACAACTCCTGCCACCGAGCCTACAAGCACGACTAAATCAACAACTACGACCAGCACGACTCCTGGTTTTGAGGTAATACTTTCAATATTCGGGCTGCTGGCAGTGACCTTCGTAGCTCTGAGGAGAAACGATTAAGAACCTCTTATTTTTCCCCTGACGTGGCAATAGTCGGTTTAGAAGAGACTAATTATGGTAAAAAGTCTATAAGGTATTGTTAATGGTAGGGTTATCATCTCCATCTTGTGAGAAGATGACGGTGGCTAAGCTGAAGAGGAACGAAACGGGTAGTGATCATCAAGAATTTCAATAAGATCGAAGATTCGAGATTTGAGTGGATTGAAGGATAGACCCAATTCAATAATTTTATAAAATTAGTGCCATTGTCCTGAACAAGTACTGTAATTACGAGTTCGCACTTGAATTTATTGATACGTTATATTCACACGTGTTATGATACTTCTATGTTATGGTACCAAAATGCTTTTATCTGAATGCATCTTATTAGATATAAAATCGCAAAAGGAGAATCGAAAAAATGAAATATCGCAAAATTTTGTTGTATATGTCGGCGCTCGCTGTATGCTTGCTAATTGGTATTGCATGTGGAGCAGACTCTCTGGAAGGCGGATATGTTAGAAGTCATGACCGTTCGATGACGGACCCAGGGATAGCTAGCATGTTGCAGTGGCTCGATGCGCCAGTCTCCAACTTACCCTGGTACAGCGCGGATCTTACCTTTTATAAGCAAGCGGTTCCCGACACCACGTTCTCGCCCTTCACGGAGTATTATGCAACCACCGGTGCGCCTGTAGTGGGTGGGATAATAAGCAATCCTACCAAGTTCGATATAACGCAGAAAACACCTTCCAGTGTGTTCTACGGTGCCGGTGTAGGGTTGCCATTCACCCAGTACGCATCCATAGTGCCGTCCAAGACCAACGACCTCTGGATCCAGGGAGCAACAAACTGGACACAATATGTGATAAGCCCCGTTGGAACCTGGCTGCAGCTAATCGCCTACGCACCCGTTGAAGGACCGGCAGGCTTCTATGAGACGATCCAGACCGACACAACCAGTTCGAAGTACAAGACTTATCAGTTCAACCAGGGTTATAACACCATGAACTTCAAAGCCGACGAGGTTGGAAGACATATGCTCTACTTTGTGGTAAACAGCCAGCCCAGCAATGTGGTCATTGTGGATGTGTTAGCCCAGGCCAAGCAGGGTCAACGACGCCAATAGAACATACAATGTCTTAGAGGTAATGCATCACTGAGATTGACATAGTGGTAGGTAGCATCTCGGTAATCGAGACTCAATGCTATCGATCTCGCATATCTCTTTTAGGAAATAAAATGCTTCAAAGAGATCACAAGGGTAAAGAGGTTTCTATATGAAATATAGCAAAATTTGGCTGTGTATGACGGCGCTCGTCTGCCTTACATTTCAGGCATTTGCACAGGACCCTCTAGGCGCAGGTTCCAGCGGCAGCTCAATGGGATCTGGCGGAGATTGGATTAGCCCCAACATGGGCCAAGTGGCAGTGGCAGCTCAATGGGATCTAGCGGAGATTATCTTAGTCCCAACATGGGCCAAAAGTACCCGACAGACTGGCTGGAAGGCGGATATGTTAGAAGTCCTGACCGTTCGATAGTGGACCCAGGGATAGCAGGCATGTTGCGCTGGCTCGATGCGCCAGTCTCCAACTTTCCCTGGTACAGCACGGATCTTACCTTTTATAAGCAACCGGTTCGCCGACACCACGTTCTCGCCCTATCAAGAGTATTATACAACCACCGGTACGCCTGTCGTGGGTGGGATAATAAGCAATCCTACCAAGTTCGATATAACGCAGAAAGCACCTTCCAGTGTGTTCTACGGTGCAGGTGTAGGATTGCCATACTCCCAGTATGCAGCCATTGTGCCATCCAAGACCAACGACCTCTGGATCCAGGGAGCAACAAACTGGACACAATATGTGGTAAGCCCCGTTGGGACCTGGCTGCAGCTAATCGCCTACGCACCTGTTGAAGGACCAGCAGGCTTCTATGAGACGATCCAGACCGACACAACCAGTCCGAAGTACAAGACATATCAGTTCAACCAGGGTTATAACACCATGAACTTCAAAGCCGACCAGGTTGGAAGACATATGCTCTACTTTGTGGTAAACAGCCAGCCCAGCAATGTGGTCATTGTGGATGTGTTTGCCCAGGCTTAGCAAGGGTCAACGACGCCGTACATACAATTTCCTAGAATGCGTCACCACCAAAATTGGTTAAGTTGCGGTGGCTCTGCCTTTCGTTGGGCATGCAAGGCGTCTCTATATAAATATAGTACAATAGTTTAACACTTTTTTGGGTACAAAAACAGAACATATCAGTTCAAAATGCAAAGAAAATTCTGAGAACAAATTACCTAGATAATCTTAAGATCACAGTCTATGTGAAGAGGAGACGACAGAAAATGAGATATCATGAGATTTTGCTGTGTATGACAGCGCTCGTAGCATGCTTGCTAATTGGCATTGCATGTGGACAGGACTGGCTCGAAGGGGGATATGTCGGTAGATCGGATGGTAGCGATATAGCTCAGTACTTCACGGATCCGATCTTTTCCTCAAATCCATTCGGATCACAACAGCAGAGCTGGGAACAGATGTACTACCCCTATTTTGGTGCAGCGTTCTTCAGAGATTACTCGCAGCCTTATCAGTTCAGGCCTGGCATTTATCCAGGGCCTTTTGGAGTATATCCATTTAACCCGGAGCCTTATTATTCAGAATTCAGATTGAACTCTTTAGCTGGGATGCGGTGGGAGCCATTTCAAAAGAACTGGTCTGAAACTCTGAATTATGCAAAAACCAAATCATCCATGAGAGTATACCAGAATGGTATGTGGGGGTAACGTAGTAAAATTTGAAACTAAAACTGCTTTCGGTTGGCAAATGGCAAAAATAACAAAAAATTTATGGGTTCAAGATTCAAATGATACCGGCCACCCAGAGCGTTCTAGCTATCTGACGTGTATCTTTTTTTATTACATCGGTCAGAATGGGGCCCGCCTAGTCGATCTCATTGGCCCAGTAGAGCCATCCTTTACGTTCATGTTCGGGAGGACTTCGCTCATCACCATGGCTTTGCCCATCGTATTCGCCCAAATTTATCTCATAGGGGGCTACTGATTTTTCGCTATTGACACTAGGGTATCGCATGATATGCACTGTTGTTGCTGTGGAGAACGGAGAATCCTGAGCAGGAACGAAAAAAACAGAAATGCTCGAAGAGCATAGGTGTTCTCACTAGAATTAGCTGGATAGTGTCGAAGAAGAACTGAAAAGAGATTATAAGAGAACTTCGCATTATTAGTATCCTTATGTCAAAAATTTGTGAGCCTCAATGCGATATAGTTTACATGGGAAGATATATTCGTCGAATACACTAAAAAATAAACCGAATTACCACCACGAGCCAAATCTATCGTATCATGAGCACTAAAACATAGGATACGAACCCTATTGATAATAAGATTAGATTAACCAGATTGTCATAATGAATTCCGTGTCTTTTAAGTGTGAACTTAGTGCTAATCAAAACATGAGCTAGAAATATGGGCATCATATAAATATCTAGAACAGTGTGCAGATACTTTGCCTGGGTAGTTGACATTATGATACGGTTAACCCAGGCATAACCTGAAATCATGTATAGGACCATGAAGATCAGCATTAGCCAGCCGCTAATCCTATTAATCTTAACAAGGATGCGATTAAGCTTCAAAATTTTGTTCACCATCGTGTTCTAATAGATTTTGCACATTTCAATCTTCGTGCAACATCATCGTTTTCAGCGGCTCCCAAACGTTTTAGCCTCATGAATAGGCTTTGCACCATGTTCTTGAATTAACAGGATCATTTTAGCACTCTCATGCCCTATATCAAAGCCCACGTGATCTTCTGCTACGCAACTCCAATGATATGAGCTATTAGCGTCTACAATCCTGGATCTAAAATGATAGGCTATTACCAGGGAACCAGGTAAACTTCGTCACCTTCTTTCTTGCCCTTCAAGAGCTGGCAGTGCCTCATGATAGCAAACTGGTTCTCCAGGTCAACTAGATATGACAACATAAACTTTTCAGCCAGCTCCATGCGGGTGGCTTTGCCTTTGGATTTGATATATTCATAGATCTCTTTCTGCAGATCGGTTAGTCCATTTAGTTCCGGTTAGTCCGTGATCCTCCCGGAACACAAGTTTCGATCTTTCACCCCCATGGGTCGCAGACTCTGATCCAGGGAACCTGCATCTATTTAGCAATCTTCACACAACGTTTTGCCCCCGGAAATAAAAATTCATCATCGTGGACTTCTCTGCCGCAGCTTTGACACCTTATGCAATTTGGACATGCTCGAAGCTCCTAATCATCCAGAACGAATGAGGCAGTATTGAACCCAGAGCCCATGCGTACTAATCCTGCTACTGCAGCAGCTTCAAGAATTTCGTCTTTTTTGGCGCCAGCCATCAGAGCGCGTTCTTTGTGCACCTTGACGCAATAATCACATTTAACTGCAACGGCGCATGCCAATGCGATGAGTGCTTTATCTTTCGCGGACAGCGCACCTTCTTTCAGTATCTCTGATGCTAGTTTCTTGAAGGCGGAGTCTACTCCTTCACCTACAGCTTCTGTGAACTTATCTGCGTTGGATTTTTGTTCTGTCACTTCGAACCACCTCCTCAAATCTCGGATATCTTTCTTTTTAGATACTTATGGCACTATGCCATATTAAATTTGGTGATAATACGTGATAGGATTACTTCTCTCTTTTGTGGATACGCAATTGAGCAATATTAGACTTTTTTTAGCCTCGACTTCATTCTAACACAGAATTGACCATAACTATTCCGCGGATGACCCTGATATGTAGCCTCCAACTATATCATAGATAAAATCATATCAAAGTCCATCTGGTATCCTTTCAATTTACGGCAACCATGTACTTCCAATCCAGGATACCAGACCGTCAACTCCAGGCTGGACCACTAGCAAAGCTTATCATTTCTGCCGAGTTATCGATACCAATAACCGATCCTTCAGACACAAGAGAAGCAATATATGCAGTGATCTTTCCGTCTCCGCATCCGATATCAAGGACTGTTCATTCCCGTTAGTTGGATTTTGGATATAACTTCTCGGCCCATTTTTTCTCCCATTTATGCATTGTATCTGTCCATAGATTCATTTGGCACATTGAAGATTTAGCATAGCCCTTATGTCTTTTTGGTTCATCCTTTCCTGAAAATTATGCTGTAATGATGCGGTCCTGCTTCTAAGACTTGTTCTTTTGAGAAGTCATATCTTTTGACCAGAGCTTCTACATCCTCAGGACTGAGTCTTATGGAAAGAGGTGGCCCCATGGATGATTCTTGCTTCTTGAATTCCACTATTGCTAGCCTTCCTTTATGTGCAGTTACTCTTGCAACTTCCTTAAGAGTTCCATCAGCCTCGTTGTTGGCCACCAATCCATGGAGCACATTGGACATAAAAGCCAGGTTCACGCTTTCGTCGGCAAGAGGAATCTTTTGAGAGATGTCTGCAACGGATGCCTCGATGTTGGTCAATTTCTCCTCGGCAATCTCTTTTATTAATCGAGCAATAGAATCCTTATCGACATCAAAGGCATAAACTCGGCCGTCCTTTCCGACAGACTGCGAGGCTGCGATAGAAAAATATCCTTCGCCTGCACCTAGATCCAGGAATCTGTCACCCTTGTCTATTCCGATATCTTCCAGTGTCTTCTCCGAGTTCAGAAAACCCTTACTCGACCTGCCGTGATGTTCGTGCCGTTTCTCTCCTTTTTCTAACATCTTCATTTCTTTGTCACGAACCTCTAATAAGTTGTCGCCGAAATTATATCTCAAAATTCATATTTTTCAATCTATCTAGATGTTCCAAATGGATAAGGTCTAAGAAGCAGATATAAATTGTGTTGGAAAGTTATGAAAAATCGCAATCTTTAGTCGTTTCATTCTAATCATAAATAGATTCATAGGTTTTATCTGTCACGTAGGCCACCGCAGGGTGGTGTCTGCATATCATGCCGGATTGAAGCCGTTAGGGTGGCTCTTTATTCTGAAATTTTCGCCACCCTTAACCTTCTATTCAATGCGGGTTGCTTTTAGGCAAGGATGCCCTCATCGCTTGCAGTTACCGCCGCTTCCATCCCTCTTGGGACCAGTTCCATCCTGTGCACCCTGTTGGTTTCCGTTCTGACCATTTCCGTTCTGATTTCCTGTACCATCCTGTTGCCCTAATTTGCAGGCATTTCCATTCTGGCATCCATTCTCGTTACAATTCTGAGGACAACCTGCCCCTGCACACGGCCCATTTTCCTTACAGTTTAAATTGCAGTTATTGCCTTGATCTCCTACTATTCGAGGCTCCATTCCCGGCCTGTGCCGAAAGAACTGGTGCTGCAAGAAGACATAATACTCCCAAGGCAGCCAGCAATCGTGTATACTTCATGTTTCTTAACCTCCAATTTTGAGCAGCTCATATTTGCTGCTTGCAACCAAACCTCTGCCGGAACGATAGTTAAATGCAGAACCGAACGAACCTCGACTAATTTACAGAACAAGGAGGCTGGTGGATAATTCCAAGCGTTCAGTTCTCGACAAAAAACGATAATAATGTCCGACAATGTTCGTAGAGCTCTATTAGTTCTGTTTTGGATGCGTTCTCCATTATAATGAGCAAATCATTCAAAATCTAGGCTAAGAATTATTTCCATATATACAGCTCATACGCGGTGATGAGGTTGAACGCGCGATATTAGGACGTTGTGAGAAGCCATTGGAGTAATTTTAAACAAAGTAATAAAGACATACTTAATTTTTACTATTTATTATGTTGTCGTATTCCTCCTGGCTTACATACGTTGGCGTATAAGCCTAACCATGCCGGGTCTAAATTTGAAACGAAAGCCTGCAGGTGATTTTCTCAAACCCTTCATCAGGTTTTCATAGACCTGTTATATCCGTATTTTCTGTTTGAGTTATGTGCTTCTCCTGGTCGAGTATGTCTATCTCCTCTATTTCTGCACCTGCCTCCAAAGCATCCTTTAATGAAGTCTTCCCCTTAATGATCCGCTCGTTATAGGTTTTTTTGAAGGGTGGCATTGCTTAACTTGCCTGCCTCTTTTGCGGTGGGATCTTCTAAGCCATATCTATCGATGAGCACCATAACCGCTACCTGCTAATTGACTTCTTGCGAGTAGGGAAATGGTCTTGAAATGACCTATCAGATAACGCAGACCTTAAGTACGCCTAGCCTGGCCTTGAAGCAAATATCAGTTGTAGCTAGAGATGCATGCCTCAATCGGTCCTAGAGATCCCCTACAGGTACTCTACTGTCGAGGCTCCATGCCTGATAGGATAATTTTCTTATCTTGCTTAAAATATTAAAAATTACCATTCAATTTTGCCAGGCTATTTGATCGTTGAAGCGATCACCATCACTCCTTTCCCACTGATATCCAGGAAGGACAGAATTTAGAAGAGCGCACCTGGGGTTCTTTCAAATGTAAAAAGCTTTCTTTACCATGGATCTCGGCCGCCTCTCCAGCCTGGCATACCCGCCCTGGGACCTCGACCGAGGCACTCATTCAGTAATAAACTGTAAGTGCCGTTATACTTGGAATCGTCGATGACCATATAGCCCTCCACTGCCTCAATACAATCTACTGCCGATATGGTCACAACTGCATGCCCCACGGTAGATGCTGTATCTCCTGAGCCTGATCTGGACCTTTGACTGGCCACGCTTGCTTCCAGAGTCGATTTATTGCCTGAAGATGTCAATTTGATATCTGTCAGCCGATAGCTATCATTGTTGAGCCTTATGTTCCCTCTCAGGATCGTATCACCGGTTTCAACTCTCGTCTGGGATATCATCGCCTCGAGGCTTATGTTTGACGCGAGGAGCCTCCTCGCTTCATCTGGATCCACTGTTCTGATGGTTTCCACATTTAGCCTGATAGGATAGGATTCGTCGCCTTTAGTCGCAAATCCTCGCCAATTTTGGACCACGACATTGACAGTCTCGTCACCGCTGCCATTGGATATCGCAGGAGCATCTGCAGGATTGGCATCACTGGAATCGCCGATAGAGAGGCTATCTGTTGCATCCACAAACTGTGATGATGTGCCAGAGCCGCTGATTACAAGTAAAAAAATTGCCAGATAAAAAGAGACAAATTCCTGGCACAATGTCCGCTTCATCTCCATAATCTCGCGTCCTACCAGGTAATATAGGTTGTTATAGATTGTCAGGGGGCATTCGCCCCTTTTTGACATCCTATTGATGTTTAGGCTTTGCAGCTTCCATCTCTCTTTGGTCCTGTGCCATCACAGGCGCCGGTTCCCTGGCAACCTGCATTTTGATTTTGGGCTCCTTGAGCCTTTACTCCGATGCCCTGGCCACAATCTTCTGGGCACTGACCGCAATTTCCTGAGCCCTGGCCACAATCTCCTGCATGTCCATTTCCATTCTGTGCTGCCAGGGCAGGAACCGCCAGAAGGCAAGCAACTGCCAGAGCAAACAATATAGTTACGTACTTCATTTTGTACAAACCTCCAATTTGGGATGACTTTTGGAGCCATCCTCAAATCACCCATAGCATCGAACGATACAAAAAACCCAAGCCGAACGAGGGTCGGATTGCAGCCCTCGCAGCAACGCCTAAGATCGTTCTTGAGTGTTCAAAAATCGCTCTGATAATTCTATAACGTTCGTTCTGCCTTTTTCTTTTTTGGTTATTATTTTGCGCTTCTCCATCGAGGTTAAAATTCCTGAAAGAGACGATTTGGAGATATCCACCTCATATCTGATCTCTGTCTGGGTCATCGTCCCTCCGCGCTGCAACAGAGCCCTCAAGATGGACTGCTCTTTATCCGTCAGCGTATCCATCACTGCGGAAATCTCGCTGGTCAGTTCGATGTCTGCTCTGCGCTTTTCATCTAGCACAGAAGCCTCTGAGGGTTTCGATATTCATTGAACTGCCTTCTATATCTTCATTCAAGGGTATAGCCAGAGGGTCAGCATCGATGTGCTGCTTGATTTGGGCAGGCAAATCCGATTGTTTTGGGTTTGATGCCGTAGCGGCTACTGTATGCTCATGAGGCTCGAGGCGTCCTGCAGGCTTCATAGATGCAGACCTAGACCTCCGCATAAAGATCAGGAGGCCAGAGCCTGCAGCCAGTAAAATAAACAGGGCTATTGTCGTATACGAGTATCCAACATCAGCACCGGTGACTATATCCGCTCTCTGCTCTAGGCACTTCGGCAAGCGGGAGAAGATATTCAATATTAACAGCAGGGTCTGTGATATCATGATCCCTGGACTTCTGCGATGACCGATTCATTGGCTGCGGAGACTAGATAATCGAGCCCTAAAGAGCAATCTACCTGTCTCAGCTTTGCATTCGCCGGGAGATAGAGCATGATCTGATACTCGTCATAGCTCCCTACTGATTCAAAGCTCACTGTCCAATTATCTCTGGATTTTGAGGTGAGGGCACTAGTGATGGCATATAGCTGTCTGCTATCGTCCTCATACGTATACTTCTGAGGAGTTCAAAAATGCCAAGGACCCTGGATCATCTACGTAACCATTGATCAAGGCCCTGCCTCCATCGTCGATATATACATTTAGGATGAGCTGATTTAGTACTTCGCTATCATCTGGACCATCCTGGCTGAATGCCATGCCGACGGTGATCGGAATGAAGAGAATAGACAGTAAAATCAAATCGATGGAGATGTCCAGCCTGTGCATATATTCATGCTATTGTGGCTGTAACTTAAATCTGATGGAGGCATATCCTTCTCTAGAGCTACAGGCATTTACCTAGAAGCATTCCTAACCACGGGCGTGGGACTTATTTGAGTCTGGTTTATCGTAATTGTTCTAAACGATAAAAGATAGTTCTGTTTTATCCGTCCCTATTTATCGTCATATGCAATTGTATTACTTGGTAATTTTGGATGTCTGAATCATTCTCGAAATATTTAATAATGTTGCGCACAAAGAAGAAACAAATATGGAGACAATTCTATGATTAATAAACTAATCCTAGCTACGTTGGTCTTGATGCTGGCAATATCTGTATCGCCTGCAATAGATCGTCAGGGCATAAATGAGACGGGCAGTGGACTGACAAATTCTGAAACTAAAGAAGCCACCCAGGGAGCCGATCGAAGCCAGGCCGCAAATGACAGCCTCTTTTTGGAGGACTTCAATAGTATCAATAATCCCTACAAAGAAACGCTCTTTGCCACTGGGCAGGGAAGCCGGAACGAGTCCATTAATTATTATGCTAATCTGACTGATGCGTTGACAGTTTTCCAGGAGAAGTATAAAGATTATCGTCCCTCCGTAATCAAATCCGATAAACAGTTTTCAGGAGATCTGATGAACGTCTCGGCCATCATTTCAGGCGTAAAGGATGAAGTTTATACCGGCAACCTAACCGATGCTCACAAGAAGCTTGAAGAAGTCAGGCCAATCTTCCAGATGATCCTGAATCGCAACGGTTTACTGCCGCTCAGCGTGGCATTAGTGGATTTCCATGATGCCATGGAGCTGGTATTCGATGCTGCCGATAATAAGGATGCTTCGAAGGTACTAGAGGCATACCCCAAGGCGGACGAAAAATTGCGAGCAGTAGAGGCAATTAGCAGCGAGCCTGGAATCAAGGCCATAAGAGCGAACCTGGATGATGTAATGAGTTTGGCTAAAGAGAACAACGCTGTGGATCTACCAGCCAAAGCAGCAGATCTAAAAGCGAGCTACGTTAAGGTCTATTTGGCAACGAGTTAAACCCGAGAATTGGCTCAAAGATTCATTGGCGGTTGAAGGATTGTTTGTGATCAATCCCACCGCCAATTATGATTTTCCTGATGCGCTTCATGCTGCTCTGGTAAACGTGACGCTATCTTGATAATCCTCTACTTGAATATGGTTACAGGAGACCGTGGTCGTACCTCGTTGGCCTTATAGGACTCATCCTTCTCGTTACCGGGGTTATCGGGTCCTGTCCGCTCTATTCGATGCTCGGCATGAATACTCTGGGCAAGAAGGCATAGGAAGGTGAAAAAGGAAGCAATCCAAAGGAGCTGTTTAAAGAGAAATGCTCATTTTTTATTTTAGATTGAATACTTCAGCACGTGGTGGGGTGGGATGTTTGACTCTCAATTCGTCTGGAGAATATTTCATTTCTTAGGCTTCCATAGTCTCGGGAGATAGCCTCAAATAATTAAAATTCATTAAGTCTAATATTTCCTTGTCTCATGCCACATTTTGGTCAGATTTCATCTTTTGCATCAATTTTAAAACCGCATCTAGAACATGACTTAGCAATCTCTTTTGTTTCTGGCTGTTTTTTATTCTTCCAGATCGCAAGAATGGTACAATCAATATATAATGCAACTTCTCTCAAAAATGATATTGACTGAATCGATACTAGAATATTATCCCAAGTTCCATCTATGATAGCACATAATCTTAATAGTCCATCAGCAATCGGATCTTTATTTATTACGTCTGATGAAGATGAGTTCTGAGATATTCCAGGTTGCTCCGCGCTATCATTAGGACACATTTCTGCGTTTGCTATACAATTAATTTCGGAACCGCATCCGGAACAAGAATTAGTGTTTTTAACAATTTCAGTTGGTTCTTGGACTATTTTTGTGTTCCTAGACATGTCCCTCCCATAACGATACATTGAGATGTCCTGCAATTTATATCATTATTCCGAAACGAAATTCTATTGGGAAATCGGAGTTTTATTTATTCGAATACCCCGCTGTTCTGTAGCGGGGATAAAGGGCATCCGTATCTAACTAAGGGATAAGATCCGCTAACATGGTCCGATCTTTAATGCGACGGCGCCTCGCATGCCCGTCAGCTCTGCTGCGGGGTGCTCCACCGCTAGTTTTACTCTTTTGCAAAGTACGGCAGTTGCCTATCATACTGCCACGATTCGTAGCAATTCTTTAATATGCTTCAAGTGCAGAGGAGCAGATTCCTGCAGATCTTTTGATGAAGGTCAATGATATTAGAGTAAGAAATGTGGCGCATGACTTATGGATCTAGTAAAAAATCCAGGGCCTCAAATTGCAAATTAGTTTCGGAAATATTTAAATAATTATCTGCACGAATTAGGCAGAAATGTGGAGGCAATTTCCATGATCAAAAGAATAATCCTAGCTACTATGATCTTAATAATGGTCATATCAGCATCGTTTGCTGCCGGTCCTCAGGGCATACATGATCCAGGCACAGGACTAGCAAATCCAGAAACCAAGGAGGCTGCTCAGGGAACAGGCCAAGGCCTACAATCAACTAATGAGTCCAATGCTCCAACATCTACACCAGGAATTCATGAGCCTGGGACCGGTCTGGCAAATCCCGAGGTTAAAGAGGCGGCTCAGGGAACTGGACAGGGAATCGAGTCAAAAGCAAGTCAAGCAGCAAAGGAGTCTGTCCCCTCTGCAGAAAAGACACAGCCAGGATTCGAGGCTGTCTTTTTCATGACGGGTTTCATCGCAGTTGCATATATAATGCTAGGAATAAGGAAATAGATACCCGATTAAATTCAAGACCAGTTTCTTTTTTTGGCTTTTCAAGAGAATACTTAAAAAGAGAACTACTAAAAACTTAACGCCTCTTTTGGGCAGACTTCTACACAGCGGCCGCATTTTATGCAATCTGGCTTATCCAGGATCTCGTTTACTGGAAGTTGCATGGGGCATATTTTTTGGCATTTGCCACAATCAATGCACTTCTCTCTATCTACCTTTAACTGGTATTTGCTCCCTCCAAGGGTTCTTTGCAGCGTACCCATGGGGCAGAATGAGCACCAGGCCCTCGGGGCAATTGCCACGCCAAAAAGAATTGCTGCAGAAGTTGTGAGTATACAAAGAGTTACGAAAACCATTCCCACTTTATCCACAACTCCCTCGGTCTGCACAATCCTAAATATCATGAATCCCATAAGAGCAATAAAGACTGGAAATCGAAACCACATTTTTCGCATAAATTCTGGAATTTTAACCTTTCGGCTAACCTGACCCAGCCAGAAATCAACGAAGCTCCCTCTAGGACAGAGATTGCCACAGAACCATCTTCCCCGAAATGGTGCAACGATCATCAGAGTGGCAAAAACAAGCAAGATAAAATATCCTAACTTTGGATAAAATATGCCGCCTATCGATATGATTATAACGATTATGCCTAAATATGGAGTAATCTTGAGCATCTAATTTTGCCTCAATGTTTCATATGCATTGGGTTAAAGATATAGTTACGAACATATAAATTATTTCGCTATTAGCCTTTGCATCAAAGACATAATCCCCGGCCTTTCATTCATACGAGGCAGCTCAGACGGACAAGTCGTGCCAAGTCCAAAGGACCCCATCATCTCCTTATTAAACCGATCAGAGATCTCGTCGAATATCCTCTGGTAGGCAATACAATGGGGATCGACGCCCTTTATCTCGCCATTAGTGGGTGCGATGGCATTGTAGGGACAGCCGCCCCTGCAGTAGCGAATGTGTTTGCAGCCCTTGCATTCCCGGTCCACATACTCCTTAAACTGGCGCATGCGCTGGCCGGCAGCCGAGGCGGCCAGATCCTCTGGCTGGGATGATCACGGACATTGCCCATGACATACTCCGGCATGCCTACAAAACGGTAGCACGGATAGATGCTCCCATCCGGGCCCACTGCGAAGGTATTCTCCATGCAGTCCACGAAGGTGCAGACGGTGCCCCTGCCGGTGAATACGCATCTGCAGTAGTCGTTGATATTCCGAACCTCAATCTGGTCCATGTTTTCCAGGTACTTGTCCAGCAGATAGACCAGCAGCTCGCCGTACGCCTCGGGCGAGAGCGCCCATTTGTCGGGATCGTCGCTGCGCAGCGATGGCAAAGCCGGATGGAGCTTGAGCGTCAAGCCGTTCTCCAGGAAGTAATTGAATATTTCTTCTTTGAATTGAACCGAATAAGAGGTGAAGGTGCAGATGAACTGGACCTGCAGGCCGTGCTCTTTGGCCAATTCGTAGCCTGCCAGTGTCTTTTCGTAGTAGCCCTCCGACCTTTGCAGGTCATTGAGCTCTTGCGGGCCGTCAAGGCTCGAGCCTATGGGAATCTTATGCTCTGCCAGGACCTCTGCCAGTTCCGGTGTCATCTTCCAGAGATTCGTCTGGAGGGCAAAGTTCGGGTCTGAGGTGCGCTAACTCCTGGGTGAGCATGGGCAGAGCCTTCCGGTAGAAATTCGGCACCCGCAAGGAGCGGCTCGCCTCCATGAAACGTGAATGTGACCGGATCATCCCTGAAATCCCTGAGCCACTCCACCACATCTTGAACGGTCTCGATGCTCATTATGGGTGAATTCACCTCCGAACTCCAGCAATAGCTGCATTTGGAAGGACAGCCGAGGGTGGGGATGATCATGACGTGAAATGGCCTTTTTTGTTTCATCATTTTTGGGGGCTTCTCTAAAGTATTAATGGGTTTCCATTAAATTTGATAATAATCATAAAATTAAAATTGAGAATCAGACGCCCAGAGCATTGATGGCCTCGATCAACTCTCCGAATGCCTCAATCTCCAGATCCAGGACCTCCTCTGTCTTCATGGAGATGCTCATCTCTCCGTCCACTGTGAGCCTGTCCGGGCCCCGCACTACTATTCGATCCTGTCCATCCCGGCTCAGAGCTCTCTTTATCTCCTTCTCGTGGGCCAGGGTGCGGCCCGGAATGATGACTGTGCCCATTAACCCCTGTGAGATCAAGATTCTTGAAGTCCTCTATGGTTATCAGGCAGCCCACGTCTTTGTTCACCGCCACTACATTCACTTTTTCGCCCATTTCGCCCATATGCTTGAAGATGGAACGGAGGAGCGGCGCGGCCACGCTGCTGGTGACGACTGTGGCGCCTCTTCGCAGCGCCGGCAGGCGCGAGATCGCTTCCGGATGGCCGGCCAGAGCAAAGGGTGCACCGGTGACGGGATCCCAGAGAGGGGTTCCCGTTACCCGGAAGCTATGCTGTGATGCAGTCTCCGTGACAATCCTGCGGAACTCTTCCACGGTGTGGGGAACCATGCCGGGAATGATGGGCTCATTTCCCAGGATCAAGCCCTGCTCGCGAGAATTGGCGAACCTCATGAGGATGAGCCCTTTTGCCCCCATCTCCTTCAGGTCGCTGCAGGTCTTCTCCAGCTCTGCGCCGTCATTCACTCCCGGGATGAGCACGGCTGCGCAGTAGACGTCGCAGCTCTCACAAAAGATCTTGAGGTTGGCAAGAGCGATCTCTGGAGATTTGTCGCCCATATACTTGCGCCGAAGCTCTGGATTTGTGGAGAAGACGGTGAAGGAGACCTCATTCACGCCCTCTTTTACCAGCGTCCTGGCCTCATCTGCCCTGTTGAAAGCCCTTGCCGCTGGTATAGCCCAGGCTTATGGGCACCATCCCCTGACCCACCATCCTGGCCAGAGGCAACAGGTCGGGGTAGCAGCTCAGATCACCGCCGCCGCTGATTGTTACCTTGTCGGGTATGCTCGCCCATGCACTTCTGGGCCACCTCGAATAAGTACGGCATTCGAGCGGCTTGAAGCCTGGATAGCCCTCCACAATGGCGCGAGAGCAGTAGTCACAGCCCTTCTGAAAGGGCATGCAGTACTTGCAGCCGAAGGGCTGCACCCCTTTTACTCCTTTGAAGTAGCAGTAGCTGCAAAAGCCCTTGCAGTCCAGGCCCGGCCTTCCTCCGACGTCGGCAAGTATCTCCATGGAAGAATTGGGCTTGGCCAGAGGGTAAATAGATTTTGGAGTAGGGAGCTTATTGAGCCACCGATTACTGCAATGGATTTCGTTATCCTTGAAACATTCCTTAGGACTCAATTGATATCAAAAAATATTTATAATAAAATCAAATATTTACGTTTGAAAAACAGATTGCTAGTAGGAAAACAATATATACATCCTTGAATACATGCTTAAGTTAAAGTATTGGATAAATGTACTAGCGGTAACCATGAATTGGGCGATCCATAATTAGCATTCATCTTTGGAATCGTGTGGATAGCAGCAAAAGAAAATCTCCACACGCTTCGAAGAAATAGACAAAGATTGAAAACATAATGTAGCCCAAAAGTGCTAAAGAGATAACAATCAATTCGGCAAAAGAGATCCCAGGAAAATGGTGCTGCGGAGGTAACCTTTGTATATCAAAGAGGTAGAACTCAAGAATTTCAAATCGTTTGGCAAAAGCATCAGGGTACCTCTGAAAAACGATTTTGTGACAGTAACTGGACCAAACGGTAGCGGCAAATCGAATATCGTCGATGCGCTTCTTTTTGCTCTTTGCCTTTCCAGCTCACGGGCCATGCGCGCGGAGAGGCTCCCAGATCTCATCTACCGCGGAGAGAATGGCAAGAATCCGGACTTTGCCCAGGTAACTGTCCGACTGGACAATTCTACCCGTCTATTTCCCCTAGACCAGGACATCATAGAAGTATCGAGAAAGATCAAGGTCAACAACGATAAGTACGCCTCTTCTTACTATTTTAATGGAAAAACCTGCGGCCAGGCCGAGCTGCTGGACCTGCTCGCCAAGGCAGGCATAACCCCAGAAAGCTACAACATCGTCATGCAGGGTGATGTGACTCGAATCATTGAGATGACGCCAGTGGAGCGCCGCAAGATATTGGACGAGATTGCGGGTGTCGCTGAGTTCGACGAGAAGAAGAAAAAGGCCATGGAAGAGCTGGATGTGGTTCGAGAGCGAATTGCCCGGGTCGACGTGATCCTAGAAGAAGTGGCTTCTCAGCTTGCTAAATTAAAAGAGGAGAGAGATAGGGCTCACTCCTACCGGGCACACCGCGAGGAGCTAAAGAGACAGGAAGCTTTTCTGCTCTTGGCTAGATTAAAAGAAGCATCTATAGAGCTCTCCAAACTTGATGAAGAGATCGATATGTACAAGGCTAAGAATGAAGGCCTCAGCAAAAATCGACTGACCAGAAATCGAAACTAGCTTTCCTCGATGAAAAACTGCAATCCTTAAGTTCCGAGATCACACATAAAGGAGAAGACGAGCAGATCCAGGTGAAGCGCAAGGTTGAGGAGCTAAAAGGAGAGATAGCTCGCGAAGTCAGCCGCAAAGAGATGGCCGAAAAGGCCGTTGAAGATATTGATCAGCAAAACAAGTCGTGCTTCATCCAGGTAAACAATCTTTCTCAGGATCTGCTGGAGATATCTGAAAAAGTGAGAGACATCAGCCTGCGAGGAGCTAGCCTGCGAGGTGAATTAGACGACCAGATGGCGGCGCTCTCTGCGGCTCAGGAAAGCCTTTCCAAGGCGGATGCCAAATTCTCTTTTCTAAGAGACGATCTTGCCGGAGCAAGGCAACTGCGTGAGGGGGCAAAGGCGAAGCTAGGAGATCTGGTCCGAGAGAGGGACCGTCTTCTGGACACAGTAAGGCGAAGCGGTCTGGAGAAGGAAGAGCTCTCCATTCAAATAAAAGAAGCCCTTGATGCTCAAGCTGGCGCAAATCACGAGGCAGAGCAGCTTAAAGGAGAGCTGGCAGCTTTAAACGGCAAAGCTATGGAGATGGAAAAGGATAGAGATGACCTGGATGCCGGCCGTCTGCGGTTACGTCGGGATATCTCTGAAGCTGAAAGGAATTTGCAGCGGCTGCAAAGCGAGTTCGCTCTTGTCGACGGCCGCTTAAGAGCCGCTGAGGATAAAAGCGGTTATAGCCGCGCGGTAGAGGCCGTTAGGTCCGCCATAAAAAGAGATCTGTTACAGGGCCTGCATGGAACCATTGCGGAACTTGGCAAAGTAGGATGGGCGCTATTCGGCGGCTCTTGAGGTGGCTGCGGGAGCTCGCCTGCAGAGCATTGTGGCTGTGAGCGATGAAGATGCATCTAACGCCATTGAATACCTCAAGAGATCGCAGATAGGCAGAGCTACCTTTCTTCCCCTTAATAAGCTTGATAACGGTAGAATCTCTGCCAAGCCGAATCATTCCGGAGTAGTCGATTATGCTCTGAATCTGGTCGACTTCGACCCTAAATTCTTGCCCGCTTTCTGGTATGTTTTTCGGGATACCCTGGTCATGGAAAATCTCTCTTATGCAAGACCGCTTATGGGCAAATATCGTATGGTAACCTTGGAGGGAGATCTGGTCGAAAAGTCCGGAGCCATGACCGGCGGCCACTACCGTTCCAAGATGAAGTTCGCTGCCGAAGAGAGCAAGAAACTATTGGAGTTTTCCGAGAAGATCGCATCGGCCGAAAGCGAACGTACCTCAAGAATAGATCGCTTGGATAGGATAGAAGAAGAGATATCCCACCTTTCTCGAGATGTGGAAGAGCTGAACAAGGCCATATCCAAGAAAACATTTCAGCTCGATGAAATTGCTGCTAATAAGCCCCGCTTGGAGAAGTCCATCTTCGAGAGAAGGGAGAGGCTCGTACAGATGGAAAACGACTGCTTGAACTTCAAAGAGCAGCTCAACCTCTTGGAAGTGGAGATCAAGAAGTCGGAAGAGATTTTGGCAATAGAGCAGCAGAAGATCGACGAAATCGAGGCCGATCTAAAAGGCTCCGAGATTCCTCTGCTGAATAAAAAAGCTGATGCAGCACATTCAGAAATCAAACGGTTGAAGGATAGGTTAACCGAAATCGATGCCGAGATTTTAAGAGACAAGATTCGAGAAGAGAGCGATCAAGAGAGGCTAAAAGAGCTTGGTGCCCGTAGGCTTTCTCTGGACGCCCAGAAGGCTGAGTCGCTGCAGCGAAAAGATGCCGCTGCCGCGCAAATTCAAGCATTGGAATTGCAGCTTAATCTCAGCCAGGCACGTGAAGCCGAGATTGAAGTCGAACTGCATGGCATGAAAGGAGAAAGAGGAGAGTTACTGGAAAATACTCTCGCCATGCAGCGAGAAATCGATCAATTGGAGCGGGAAAGAGACAGAATTGAAGCTCGCACGATGGCCGCAACAGCTGCCAAAGATGCAATTCAGTCTAAAGTAAATGTCCTTCGCTCTGAGATTGAAGCTTACGGTGTTGATTCTGCTCAGGAGCCACCCCAAAGCGAAACGGTAGCAGAGAAGATCAGAGCCTTAGAAGAAGCCATGAGAGATCTTGAGCCTGTGAATATGCTGGCCATCGATGAATATGACCACGTTTTGACACGTCACGATTTCCTTTCGTTGAGGCGCAAGACGCTTAGCGATGAGCGTGAGTCAATTATTGGAAAGTTGGAGAAATATGACCAGATGAAGAAAGAAGCCTTCTTCGCTAGCTTTCATGAGATTAACAAGAACTTTAAGCAGATCTTCCAGGAGCTTTCCAACGGCGACGGCGAATTGATACTGGAAAATCCAGATGATCCATTGGCCGGTGGCATGACCATAAAGGCAAAACCTGCCGGCAAACCCTTCCATCGGCTGGAAGCCATGTCAGGCGGAGAGAAGAGCCTGACTGCTCTTTCCTTTATCTTTTCCATTCAAATGTTCCGGCCTGCGCCATTCTACGCGATGGACGAGATTGACATGTTCTTGGATGGAGCTAATGTAGAACGAGTAGCCAAATTGATAAAGAAAATTTCTGGAAAGGCCCAGTTTATTGTTGTATCCTTGAGAAAGCCAATGATTCTGCAGTCGAAGTATACCCTTGGCGTGACTATGCAGGAAAATAATTTGTCGAGTGTTACAGGCATTTGTACCAGTTGAGGCGACAAATGACTAACGATTCATCAATCCCAGATTCCGGAAAAAACCCGGAAGAGTTTGAATTCGGCGAGCCAGCGGAAGTATTAGTAGAGCTTGCCCGTCGTGGTGAGATAGACCCCTGGGATATCGATATCGCCCGAGCAACTGAGAAGTTCTTAAAATATATCGATTCGCTTGAGAAACGTGATCTAAGAATACCGGCGAGAACTCTACTGTACGCAAGCATCCTCCTGCGTCTGAAGTCTGACTCGATGGAGGAGCAACAAGAGGAGGAGCCAGAACAGGAAATCGAAGATTTTGAACCGGCGCTGGAAAAAGAGGTTACGATACTCCCAAGGCCTCCTGTAAGAAGGCATGCCAAGCGACCTGTAACCCTGGATGAGCTCATCTCCGAGCTAAAGAAGGCGGAGATGGTGGGCCGCCGGAAAGCCATGAGAGATCGATGGCCCGATACGGACGAGAAAGTTATTGACCTATCTCATGACGAAGGAATCGAAGACCGCATAAAATCGTTAGGTCCAATACTCGATGATATGTTCATGAGCAATGAAACGATCTCATTCCAAGATATAAACAGAAGAAATAGCAAAGGCGAGGATGGGGTCACGAATTACGTTTCTCTCCTTTTCTTGGCCAATAGAAAGCAGGTCTGGCTGGAGCAAGAGGAGATTTATGGAGATCTATTTGTAAAACGTCATCAATAAGTCGCGACTTTTGCAAATAAAAAAGATCTCGCACAGGGGTTGAATCTCTGGCTAAAATCAAAAAACAAATATGTTTATCTTTAGCGAATTTGGTTTCTGTTTCACCGAAGACATATTTCCGAATTTTGTTTTCCATTCAAAATAGCAAAAAGATGTCGTTCGCGCCTGATGCATAGGCTTTCAAATTGCTAATTTTCTCCTTTTTTTTAGAACGTGCAGCAATAGTGAAGGCCAGAAAGCGAATACAATTTGGTCGTGAATTTTATTAGATTCGCATGCTGCATATTTCTTGTTCATCAAAATCAGCTACAACTGAATCGGAAAAACGATTAAACAGACGCTGGCCGCTCTTGGTAAATGCCAGCCAACCTATCAGGCAATCAAGAGGAAGGAGAAACGCTTTTCCAAAACTCTCAATGGCTGCATTTTTAAAGCCTATCGGCTCGCCTGCCATGCCTATTACCGCCAAATTCAAAACCATCTTTCCTAAAGACTGGCCTCTATAACCTTCTAAAGCCGTCCAGTAGACAAACATAAGGATGCTCTCATAACCAAGACCCTTCAGACTTTGGGGGGAGATATTAAAGGCATATGCAATAAAGTACCAAAGAAGGCTTACGAGAAGAATGTCTATAAACCAGGCATAGAATCTATCCATCCATCTTGACGGCTTAACTTTTTGCATTTTTTCCCCCACGGAATCATTCGCTATTGAGGCTATAATTGGAGGTGGATAAAACAGAAAAGCTCATGGTTTTTTCTGTTTCTTTCTGTATAGATACCAACCGGCCGCTGCCACGATAATCAGAACAACAAATGCCGGCAGGAGCAGAGATGCAGAGGCAGCTTTTACCAATACCGGAATCTTCATACTCTGTGATATTACAGTATCGCCGTTGACATCTGTGTACTTGATCTCACTGTTTATTCCATATTCTTTAGGGGTGGCGTCGGAATCTACATCCATCTGAAAGACTACCGTCTTCTCTTCTCCCGGCTGCAATGTTCCGATGAATGCCTGATCATCAGTTGAGGAGAACGGCTTGAAAATAGAGAGCCTCGCAACAGCATCTTTGACGGGGTCTTCGCCAATGTTCTTATACATAACTTTGATGGGCGATTTCTTATCCCCTGCAGAGAGTGTTCCTGATGTATTGGTTATCTCAAAGTCGGCTTGCTTTTTAACTGTTACGAAAATTGGCACAGTCTGATTGGCCTTATTGTAAATATATGAAATCCGATAGTTTGCCAGAGTAGGAGAGCTTCCACTCGTGACAAGCTCTGAGGCGTAGACCCGGACGTTTTCCTGGTAGTCGTATGAGAGACTTAGATCCAGGGGATATTTTCCTGCAGGAGCATGTTCTGCTATCTTAATCGTAAACTTCAAAGGTGATTCTGTCTTGTCTCCAGACTTTAGGGATTTAACAACCTGATCACCAGATTTCACATCGATCTGCCGACTATTGGATCTTAGATTTGCTGTGACGCCTAACGCGGTAGGCTTCTTGTACTCCTCTTGTAGCTCGGCGTTGGCCAGAGCGAACTCTTTAGGATTCTGGGGAGTCAGATCTTCCTTGAATCCCAGTATTCGCCCATAGTTGGTCAAGTCAACAAAGAGATTGATAGTATCTCCGCGTTGGAACTCGTCTGTTCCGGGAATGCTGGCTGACATTTCCGGGCTGCCGTACATCGTATAGTAGTTGTCTCCTCCCAGCTCAAAAGGTATGTAAGTATTTTGAGCTGAAACAGAGGACACCATGCTCATGAGACAAAGGCAAAACAATGCTAGTTTAATCTTCATATCCATCCTCCTTTTTCGCTAATAAGCTGGAGGGCTTTTTTTAGCTCCCTATTTGCGTTTTCGAGAACTTCACGTCTTATCTCCATGCGGAACATCAGCACCACAAAGACAGTGAAGGTTGTGAACAGGGCGAAGACCACTGCCAATACAGTAATCAGCCCGAAATTATTTGTTATTAGAAATGGCGATGCTATGAGTGCCCCGAAACCAAACACGGTTGTCAGACCTGAGGCAATAAGCGCAGAGCCAATACGGCTTGTAGCGATCCGGAGCGATTCCATAGGGTCCCCGATTTTGCCCAGCTCTTCGTAGAATCGCTCCATCATCAGAATCGCATATTCTGATCCTACGCCGAGAATGAGTGCCCCCAATGTTGCTGTGAGAGGCGTGTACTTCATGTCTGTTACATACATTACTCCCCCCATCCAGCCTATCACGACCAGCATAGGTAATACAGGCAGCAGAGCCTTTATCAGATCCCTGTAGATGGCAAGGAGCAATACAAAGATCAAGACCAATCCAAGAAGCGTCATCTCTGACCTACCTGTGGTTAGAGCCGCTATGACGGTGGTCATTACAACGGGATCTCCTGTCTCTCTAACCGATATTCCGGGCGGAGGTGGATGCCAGGCAATGTCCTTGTCGATCTCGTTAATAAGGCGACTTGTTCCTTCGGCACCTAATTGCGAGATTGTTTGACCAACATTGAGATCGATGATGGCAGTGTCATGGCCATCCAGATACCGACTCTTTAATGAGCTCGGCAATCCATCGATCAAACTCCTTGTAGTGGTTTGGTCTAATGGCATATCTCCATTATTTGCCTGCTTCACAAAGCTGGCGATGCTCGTGGCCCCATAAATCTGATTTCTGGAGTCCATAAGATAGGAGCTGAATTCATCCATCCATTTTAATGTCTTGGGATCAGTGACATCATCCGCCTGGATAAGGAGCTTAATGGAATCGGTTCCGCCAAATATATCGGTCATATGTTTGAAGTCAACTAATGGCGGGAGATCCTGCGGGATATAATTCTTGAAATCAGTATCGACTAGAACCAGGGTGTCGGCATATACCCCGACCAGAGACAAGAGGAGAGCTGCGGCAAGCACCAAATTCCATTTTTGAATGCAGAAGTTAGTAGTCTTTTCCAGGCCGATGCCAATAGCAGTCTCTTTCGGCACATTATTGATCGCTTTTGCTTCCATGGTCTTCTTTTCAGGCGTTCTTCTCCTTTCAACAATAAACAGTAGGGTTACGCCGACAAAGAGCGCTGAGAGATAACAAAGAAAGAGACCGATAAGGCATGTGAGCCCAAAGTCCCTGGTCATTGGCACAGATGATGTCAAAAGAGAGACGAATCCCATAGCTGTTATGATAAGAGCAATCATGACAGGTATTGAGACGTGACTAACCGTCTCTATGACTGCATTGATCGGATTCTCTCCTTTAGCGAATTCTTCGTCGATTCTATTATGGAACTGAATGGCATAATCTATGCCAATGCCCACGAGTACGGGAAACGCAGACATTGAGACCATGGTAAAGGGTATATGCAGGTAACCCATGGCACCGAAAGTCCATATTATTCCCAGGAAAACTATCGGTATAGGGAGGAGCGGCCATTTAACATGCCGAAAAGTGAGGAACAGTGCTACAACCATCAGCAGTCCCGCCAGGGCGAGAATGGGGCCGTTACTCTTGGCCATTTCTGATGTTATCGACATCATAAGTGCAGGATGGCCGGTAACAGTAACAACCACATCTGGTGGAAAATCTGCAATGTTTACTTGACCTCGAGTTTCTGTATAGAGCTCTCCCAGCTGCTTTTCAGATAAAGTAACCGGCATTTCAATGGAGAATATTGTATGTGTTTTATCCGGCATCATGCCTTTTACTGCAAGAATATTTTCCGGGCTGGCTAATATTTCATCGATTTCCTCGTTTATTGGGATCTCTCGAACACCATTTAAGCGATATTCTCCATCTGCAACAATATTAGCTATGCTCTGGACGCCAATTACATCAGGGGCATCTTTCATTTTATCTGATAGCCTTAATATTGCTTTCAGAATTTCTGGCCTGGTTACGTCATTTGCTTCCACCAGGATGGAGATGGACTCAGTTCCGAACTTTTCAACGTAAAGATGATCGTAAAGCTGGTATAGCGGAGAATCCTTGCCAACCATACTTTCTGTTGTCATCCCTTGCATCTCAATTTGTTGGGCGTAGTGTAGTGATACAATCGTCAGAAGGATTGCAGCTGCTATTATTATTATCGGATTACCTGCAATCCATGCGCCCAGCTTTTCTGCACCCTTCATTGCTTCCCCTTAGTATTGTTTGGAATTTACAGGAAATACGAAACATGCGAAAAGTACTTAAAATTTATGGTCATTTGTTTATGTGATGAATCTGGATGAAAGGAGGAACCTCAAAAGGTATATTGTAGATGCTTGTGTAAAGACGGCCAACAAAAAAGGCTGGTGTGATGCGGTTGGAGTTTTGCGGGGAACGCTCTTTCTTGCCGAAGAACCTATGTCAATGGACCAGCTTGTGGAAGATACGGGCTACAGCAAATCCACGGTCAGTACCAGTATGAATCTGTTAGAGGATATGGGTTTTGCCAAGAGGGTAGTTATACCGGGGGATAAAAGATATCATTTTATTCCTATAACCGATCCCGACTCTTTAAGAGAAGCTATGCTTGTGAACATAAGGAGCGAGGTCCAACTCGTCATGGTGGCCTTGGATAATACAGAGAGGGACATAAGAAATAGTGGTACAATCTCGGAATCCATTCTGGATAAGGTTGCCAATATCAGGCACTTTTATCGGCAGACCGATAAATTGCTAAATATAATGTCCAAGTATACTACAGATGAGCTAATCGATCTATTAGAGGATGGGTGCAAATAGATCAAGGGAACATATATCTTAAGTCAATATTCACACTATACCTCTCTCTTTGCCCCCAAAAGATGATCGCTAGTGAACGGCGGTGTATGATGGAAGAGTACATTTCTCAAGTTTCAGATTCAAAGTCTGTAATTGAAGCTGCCCTTTTTGCTGCAGGAAGGACACTCACCTTAAAAGAGCTGGCCGA
>CAVWPP010000028.1:0-11455 GCA_963756915.1 Methanotrichaceae archaeon | reverse complement strand
GTGATAGATCAGGGAAAGGATATACCAGATCGCGTCTGCCCCATGAAGGATAGAGGTCACTGCCTCCATTGCGATCCTTGCCATATAATGTGCGGTGTAGGTGGAGCTGGTGCTTACTCGGACGGCCTTCTTAACCTCCATCCAACCATAGGCGGCGACCTCAAGCATATTGCAGGAGACAAAGCATGGGATCTGGTCAACGAGGTCGACTCTGCATTTCTCAGATACGGCGCTCCAAACCAGATAATTGAACCATCCGAAGATGATGCAGAAATGCTCAAGCGGAAAGCGGCCGCAGCTGGTGCGCGTTTCATTCCCATAAGACAGCGTCATATGGGTTCAGATAGAACGCCGAAGATCATAGCCAAATTCAAGAGAGACCTGGAGCAAAAGGGTATCCAGTTTCGGCTAAACTCCAGGGTCGAAGATCTTATAATAGAAGGCGACAGATGCTGTGGAGTCAATCTGTCCGATGGCACTCAAATAAAGGCTAGTAAAACCCTGCTGGCCCTAGGCCGAGTTGGGGCTCAATGGATCGGCATTCTTCTAGACAGACATGCCATTAAGGCCAGGTTTGGGCCTCTGGACGTTGGAGTCAGAGTCGAAGTACCCTCTATAATAATGGACCCTATCACTCGAATCAATAGAGATCCCAAATTTCACATAGTCACCCGTAGATACGACGATTTCGTCAGGACTTTCTGTACCAATCCGGGTGGATTCGTAGTCAAAGAGGAATATCCAGATTTTATAGCCACCAACGGCCATTCCATGACTAATCAGAAATCAGAGAACACAAACTTCGCCTTTCTCGTTAGGCTGGAGTTGACTGACCAGTTGAAAACACTACCGCGTATGGAATGTCCATAGCCAAGCTGGTCACCACTATTGGGGGACGAAGGCCAGTCATCCAGAGGCTTGGTGACTTACACAGAGGTAGGAGATCTACGGAAGAGAGAATAGCCAGGAACACGGTGGAGAATACCCTTAAAGATGTCACTCCCGGGGATATATCTATGGCCCTGCCTCATAGAATTGTGATGGACATTATCGAGGGTCTGGAGATCCTAAATCAAATCGTGCCAGGAGTCAATGCCGACTCCACACTCCTATATGCTCCTGAGATTAAGTTCTACGCCAGGGAGGTTGAGGTGGTAGATAGCAGCCTCCAGACATCCATACGGGGACTTTATGTGGCTGGAGATGGTGCCGGTCTGTCAAGAGGAATAGTAACAGCTGCCGCAACAGGAATACTGGCTGGAAGGGGAATTGCATCAGACTTGAAACTGAGCTGAGCAATGGTATTAGCAGGTGAGATCATAATTAGAGATTAGTAGCGCAAAAAAATAGTAAGCGCAAAAAAAGTCGCATGCAAACCAGACCTAGCTTGTTACATCGAGATGACTTTCTGATCAACCTACCAATCAAATCCCGAAGCCATTTTCAGAGCATCTTTCTCTTCTACTTCATTCTACATAGCTGCGATAACCTTTTTCAATTGTGTTGCCAAAAGGAATGCGGATCTTGCCATTTTCAAAAAGGTATTATGATTCGACAGTCTTTAATTCTCGCTCATTACTCTAATTATTATGAACAGTGAATCCTTTCCTTGCCAACTCGTAACCTGGGACGAAGCCTTTTTATTTGAAGCTGGAGTTCCACGGAGCCGCTCGCTAACGGCGCATACAATCCTCGAGGCTAATGGATCTCGAATCGGCATCGATGAGGGCTCTCGGGCAGCGAAGCATGAAGATCCGGTCCGATTTCGATGCTCACCTGGTTGACTCATAAAACTAGGCTGGGCATCAGCCCATATCGACCACAGCGAGATACCGTGCTGGTAAGGAGGTTCCCTCTAGCAGTTAGCGTGCCTTGGCCTGAAGGTCTTTGATCGTCGATGACGTAACGATACAGGTGAAACCCTCAAGGCCGCGGCAAGCTATGTTAAAGAGAGCCGCCATCGAGCAGATATCATGAAGCCACCCGGCCCCCGTTTTGCAGCACAAGACCACTTTCCGCCTTTGAGCCCGATTACTATGCTGTGGCTTTGGTAAGAAGTTCGATTGGGGGATCGCTGTCAATTTCCGGATGCTGGCCACATACTGGGCTCGGCGATGATCGAACTAACCCTTGGCGGCAAGAGAGATTCTCACCAATGAACCTTCCGCGGATCAGAGTTCCCATTCTGAGAGACCCTGAGACGCTTTACGAAGCCGACTGGCTGGTGCTCGAATCCACATACGGCAATAAGGACCATGATGATATGTCCACACGGGGAAAGAAGCTTCTGGAAATAGTGCTGGAGACACTGGAGCGGGGCGGCAATGTCGTCATCCCCTTTGCAGTGGGGCGTACCCAGGAGATCCCTGATGTGCTCCATCCCTTTGTAGAAACGGGCAGCGCCGAAAGGGGTAAAAGCTTACGAGGACAGTCCAAGGCCATCTGGGCGAGAGATATCTACAGCCGCCATCCGGAGTGCTTCGACTCCGAGACGCTTTCCATGTGAAGCGGAGACAGCCCATGAGTCCCCGGGCCTGCTACACCTGATCCAGGACGATCGTAGGCCTTAATTGATCCAGAATCACTATCATTATTTCGGCCAGCGGAATTGGCCACGGGAGGCAGAGTTCCGCACCCTGATCCAGAACCTTGGGCGCAGGGATAGCACCATTCTTCATCGACTATCAGGCGGAAGGAACTGCGTGCAGCGCAGCCCACGGCCGGGTAAAGGACAGGCGGTGATGTTCGGGCAAATTGAGTCGCGACGCCATTCTCAGCCCTGCCGGTCGCAGCGAGGTCCTGGAATGGCTGCATGCTTTCAAGAGATTCCCTGAGACCGTTTTCCTGAACCACGGCGAGGCTAACGCCACAGAGGCACTCTCCGGGATGGGTTTAAAGAATCCAGAAATAGCCGATCCTTTGTTGCCTAAGATCATCTTGATCCCTGCAATTGAAACTCTGCGTTCGATTTTTCCCGAGAATCCTTGTTTATCGATCTAAGAAAACATAGAAAAAGGGCAAGGGTTCACTTCATCCCCGACTGAAGGTCGGTGTATTCGTGACCCTCAGCGCACCCGATGTAATCATCCGCTTCGTGCCTCCTCTCATAATTTCCAGGACGAGATGGAGATTGGGCTGGAGATCTTCGAGAGCGCCCTAGAACATTGGGCGATCATCGGTTTAGTTAGCTATGTTTAAGAGCCCTTTCTTGTAGTTCAGCAAAAAGTTTCAGGTTGCAAGCCGCGGGATGTTGCGAAGGACTTCCGCCCGTCACAAGCTGCCGGTGCCCGTAAGCCTTCTATGGGCCTCTGCACTCGGCTGAACGCGAACGAACTTTGTTGTTTTTGAACCATTCTTTTTGCGTATCATCCAATATTCAATATCTCAAGAGGTCACTGCTACTCCGATTATTACCTTCCGATAGATGGCTCAATCCTTCGAGATGTTATCTTTTACAGCCATTGCTGGAGGGACCAGGATGCACTTTCCGTAAGGTGCAAAATAATATTGAGCTCAACCTTTTGGTCTATTTTCTTTAGAGTTCGTTTTTCGGCATGGATCTCAAAATCGTTCAGCAGTCAAGACTTAAACTAATAGAGGTACACTGCCGTTTCCTTTTGGCTGGAAAAGAATTTATGGGAACAATGTGCATTAATAATTATTAGAAAAAGTGGTGATTTCAGTTGAAAAAACTGATCTTTTTTGGGCTGATTTTATCTGTTGCGCTGATGTCTATAGGTTGCATCTTCTCACCAGATACGAATCCCGAGAATATAACCACTTTGCGCATAGGTTACCAGCCTAGCACCCATCAAATGGCGGAAATGGTTGCATCGGACAAAGGCTGGTGGTTGGAAGATCTGAAGCCATTCGGAGTAAAGGAGATTCGAGAGTATGGATACCCTTCCGGACCACCGGAGATGCAGGCCATGGTTGCAGCTGAACTGGATATCGCCTACGTAGGGACTTCTCCACCCATAACTGCCATATCCCAAGGTCTGGATGCTAAGATTGTAGCCGCAGTGAACATTAACGGCTCAGACCTTGTCATAAGACCTGGTGTACCCTATGGCGGTCCTCAGTCTTTAATCGGATTAAGAATCGCCACATTTCCCCCTGGATCGATTCAGGATATGGTTATGAAGAAATGGCTGCAGGAAAATGGGGTGGAAATCTCCAGCATAAAAATCTTGCCCATGGGTCCTGGAGACGCAGTAACGGCCATAGAAGCAGGAAAAGTGGATGGAGTTTTTCTGCCTCATCCGTCTCCAACTATAATCCAGATAGCAGATAAAGGAAAGGCCGCCGTCTCCTCGGGAGAAATGTGGCCAGACCATGCCTGTTGTAGCCTTATTGTTAGCGGCAAATTGATCCGGGCACATCCTGATCTGGTGGAACAGATCATCAAAACTCACATTAAGGCGACCGACTACGTAAACGCTCACCCAGAAGAAGCTGCGAAAATCTATTCTAACCATACAGGCCAAGACCTGAAGATGGTTGAGTCTTCTATAAGAACCTGGGATGGCAAATGGATCAGCGATCCGTATTTACAGATCTCATCCACGCTGGAGTATGCCAAAATCGACTTCCAGATGAACTTCACTGAAAAGGAACTGACCGAAGAAGAGCTTTTCGACACCAGTTTTTACGATAAAGCGAAATAGGATAGCAAATGCAATTGGCTCAAAATATTTTCTTATTCGCATCTCATGATAAATAGAAAGGGTTAAATCGATGCCTTATCGCTTCGGTTGCATGCTATTAATTGCATCATCCAAATTGTTGTGTATAGAGAACAGTCTTGCAAGCCCGGTTATCTCAAATACATCCCTAACAACGGGCTGAAGCGATATCAAAATCATATATCCATTCTTTGTCTTAAGCGATTTCAAGCCTGCCAAAAGAACACGCAAACCCGAACTACTTACATATTCGGTATCTTCTAGATCTATGATGATCTTGGAATTCATGTCCAACGACTTTTTCATAGCTGTCTCCAAATCATCTGATGATATCGAATCAATTCTTCCTGATATCGCCATTACGGTGATATTTTCGATTTCCTTCACCATTATCTTCACGACTAGATACCTCAAAGTCAATTACTTAGCTTCGAAATTAATTGTGGACGTCAAATTGCTCATTTTACTTAAGCATACCTTTCTATAGCATCTTCTTCTTTAGAATAGATGGAAAAGATCTTGTCGAACCCTGTCATCTTGAAGATATCTCTAACAAAAGGCTGTAAAGAGACGATTTTTATAGTTCCTTGTTTCTCTTTTTGCTTCTTGAGAGCTGCCAGCAATATCCGAAGTCCCACGCTGCTAATATAATCAACTTCGGCTAAATTAATGATTATCTTGGCTCTCTCGTGATTTATCAGGCTATCCAATCTAGCCTCTATATCCTTGGAGTTGATGGAATCCATTCGTCCAGAGATACCGATGACGTAGATATCTCCTAATATCTTTTCCCATATCTCCATCTATTTTCACATCCGATATATAATCAGATTAATAGTTCTTCTTTTCTGAGGTCGATAACGCATTTTCTCTTTCATTTCTTGGTCGTGTTAACATCAAACTTCAAGTCTGGAGCGAGAATTTTTTTTCTTGAATTTTTTATTAAGATCAATCTATTTTTCCCCTTCTTGGTACTCGTATCTCGATTCGTCAACCAGGGACTTGAGAAGATGGATGCCCAATCCGCCTAGAGGTCGCTCATCCACATTATCGACAAAAGTAGGCTTTTCAAATTGAGTGGGATCGAAACGTCGAGCCCTATCTTCTATTGTTACCTTTAAATCATCATCCTCAAAGTCGTTCATGACAAGGATTGTCCCCTCAGCACCACGATATCCATGACGAATTATGTTAATGCAGGCTTCCTCCACAGCCAGCTGTACCTCGAGTATCTCTTTTTTGCCAAAATAGCCCTGAGACATGACCTTATCTAGGTATGCTGTGATCTTTGGTATTTCATCTTGAGACGCAGCGACCATAATTTCAGAATGCTTTTCGATATGATTCACGGGCTTTTAGTACCATCAATGTGATATCGTCATTTTGCTCTTGACTCTCACTAAAATCAGCAATCTCTTTGAGTATTTTGCCGATGATTTCCTCTGCCGATGATTGGCAGAACTTGCTGATGGTATTATTTAGCCGGACAAGTCCGTATAGCTCTCCCTCAAGATTCATTGCCTCCGTGACTCCATCAGTGTAGAAGACTGCCATGTCTCCAGGAGAGAACTTGATGGTGCGTTGCTCATAGGCTATACCCTCTTTTGCTCCTAAAGCAATGCCTGTAGCAGCCTCTTCTTCATAATTGCAATTTTCAGATCTAAAGAGTAAAGGAGTTGGATGGCCAGCATTGGCATAGTTAAGGGTAAGAGCTTCTCCATCTAAAACCCCATATAATAAGGTAACGAACATACCTGCTGTCGCATCCAATGCAATCATATTATTAGCATTTTTGAGCACTTCAGATGCCTCGGATTGATGTGTAGCACTGACTCGGATAATCATCCTGGAAAGTGCCATAAACAGGGCTGCTGGGATGCTCTTTCCTGCAACATCCGCGATTACCAGTCCATACTTGCCTTCCGGCAAGGATATGAAATCATAGAAGTCTCCTCCTACTTCTCTCGCCGGGATAGTCATGGCCGCTACCTCGAAATGCGGGATAACCGGCGTCTTTCTTGGGGATGAAGCTCTTCTGAATATCTGCAGCAACATGTAGCTCAACCCGCGTCGTCTCCAAAGTCTGCTCTATTTGCCTGCGTTCGGTCATATCGCGTATAGATTCTATCGCGCCAACTATTCTGCCGATTATTGTCGCAAAGCGCTGTAGCCTTCGCCAATAGATACGACCCATGGCGACCAAAGGTGGAAATAAAAACCTCGCCTACTACTGCAGTCCCCTCTCTCTGAAAGCTGAAGTACTCGGCTTCGTAGCCCTCGTATGGCTTCAACACCATATCGACCAGGATTGGCCGCCTGTATTCATAGAAGGGCAGAGAATGCTCATAGTTGCCCTTACCTAACATCTCTTCAGCCTTAACTCCCGTGAGGATCTCCATGGCCCGATTCCAAATTATCACTTTGCCGTCCAGATCTATTGCCATGATGGCGTCCGGCAGGAAACTGATAATGTCGGATGTGAGCTGCTGAGACCTCCTCAGTGCTTCCTCTGCCTGCTTACGTTGGGAGACATCTCTGGAAGAGCATATGATTAAAACCACGTTGCCTCTGAGGTCGAGGATGGGATTTCCCGAGGTCTCAACCCATGTCATTGACCCATCTCTTATCCGGACCCTATATTCACTTACCACCCTGCCCTTACTTTCGATCATCCTACTAAAAGATTGTCTAACAATTTCAGCATCCTCCGGTAGAATGAAAATATCGAACGGCGATTTGCCGATGAGTTCCTGAGGGATCGTATCCAGAAATTTTGATCGAGGGCGACACGTATACATAACGCAAATCTGGATCGGGAGTATGAAGGTGAATCATATCCGTCATGTTTTCCGAGATCAGACGGTAGCGTTCCTCGCTCTCTTGGCGCGCCTCTTCGGCCTTTTTGCGCTCAGAAATGTCCCTGAAGATCACCTGAACTGCTTGCTCGCCTTTATAGGGACCGAAAGGCAAAGCAGCCACTTCTACATCTATTGCTCTTCCATCTAGGCGGAGGAACTTCTCCTCTATCATAGGACTGGCCTGCGTCTCCTTCGTAGCCCGTTTCACCCGCTCTATTACAATTTGGCGGTAATCTGGATGAACAAAGTCCAGGATTGGTTTTCCTAAGATCTCATCAGGGCTTGAAGCTCCAATGAACCTTGTTCCAGCTTTGTTTATGTAGGCAATCCTATCTGCACTATGCAGGACGATTCCAACCGGGGCCAAATCGACCAGCTGACGGTATCGATCTTCGCTCTCTTTTAAGGCCTCCTCTGCAGCCTTAAGCTCAGTAATTTCCTTGCCCACAGATTGGATCTCAATTAATTCTTTGGATTCATCGAATATACCGCGACTAGTCCACAAAAGCCAACGAGCGTCCCATGGTCCGCCGGATTGACTTTCATAAGTGATCACAGGGTGGTCGGCACATATTTTGTTTTTCAGTTGTTTTGAAGATTTTATCTGTTTATCTGAGGCAATTTGTTCGATTTTGTTGCCCATGGCTTCTTCCTGGTCCACGGAAAAGAAATTACAGAATGCTTCATTAACGAAGGTAATAGTATTATCGGAGAGATATCTGCAAATCAAATCAGGCTGGTCTTCAACAACTGCTTTATAACGTTTCTCGCTTTTAACCAATTCTGCATGAGCACGTTCCAAGGCATTAAGCATATCATTTATGGAAACGGCGAGGTAAGTCAGCTCGTCTTTTCCTTGCACTCTCAAGCGGGCGGAGATGTTGGGGGCTAGACTTATGCCGGTAACATCTGCAGTGAGATTGATTAGCCGGGAAAGAACGGACCTGTCCAGATATAACAATGTCATGATTAAGAAAAGAAGTCCTGCCGCTGAAAATATAATTATAAAATTCTGTACACTTCTTGCTCCTTGTCTATAAATCTCTCTAAAACCGTCGACCTTCAGAATCAAAAGAGGGTTGCCATAGATATCCATCAATAGAGCGTATCCGGAAATATTATCTTTGTCAAATGATTTAATTAATATTGGTGAATCGTACGATAAAAGGGGCCTGACCTGTTTTAAATCAGCTGACATGTGATCGTCGTTCATTGGATAAATGGTAAGATTCAACTGGGTGACATCAGACAATCTGCTGACCTCTTCTCGAGTCAAATAACGTCCCAGTACTACTCTGCCCATAGAAGGGGCAGTTCGTGTGCTATTAGTTATGGGCCGTGTGACTATCAACATTGGTTGGTCTGATAACAGAATTATGCCCGAAGATTTGCTTTGTTTGTCGAGACATCCCGGACAAAAACCATATAGAGATAATTGTTCGATTAGGTTTTGCGGGATCTTTTCCCCTTTGCCGCTAATATTTAAGTACCTGCTGAAGGTTATCTGGCCATAGGAATCCATGAATAATATGAGATTGATCTCCATGTCATACAAGCTCTCATTGGTGAGGTTATCGCTGGCTAGATTATAATCGATGAATCCCAGATCTTCTGAAGTCATGAAGGCATAGATGTCATTTCGAGCCGCCCAATAGTTCGCTAGATCACCTAAATTAGTCAGATCATTTGAAATGGCGTTCCGAGCCCTTTCTATGTCCTTTTGGATATTGCGCTCCTCTAAATCCGCAAAACTGATCATCAATTCTATTTGGGCCGTCACATACAAAATTAGTATAAGGCAGACGAGCAATGATCCTACAACCATCAAACGTCTTATTGCGCATATTCATAATTTATTCCTTTCGTAATATGTTTGGATCGGGATATGTAAGATTGGTGATGGAATTACCAGGTAGACTGCAGTGACGTTGCAGGAGCCCTTACATATCTGAGTAGTGTTCTCTAAGGTTATTAAACGTAACTGTTAAATATGGAGAATAGCTAACATATGTAATTATTGATTTGAGCTAAGAAGATCATTATGGTGGAATCGAACGTCCTGCAACCGGTGCCGGGAACAAAGAGAACAGATTTTTTCCCTTATATTCGGAAGATAGACCTCATGTCATCTAATTCTTATGTTCTCTCTCCGGTGAAGATCAGATCGCTCTCATTGATCCAGGTGCTCTAGATGACCAATTTGACCTTCTCTCCAAGATAATAATTGCATTGAATGAGAAAAATCGAGGCCGTAGTGATATACCTAACTCATACACACCTTGATCATTGTTTTCAGCTGAAGTGCTGTCGAGAACAATCGGAGCTTGGCAACATTCTAGTGGCTGTGCAAGGAGTCGAGGAGCCCAGGCTCTGGAGGCGCAAGACCCAACACTTGCTGGTTTGCTAGGAAAAGAGCTATTTAAGGTTTCAGTCGATATCAGGCTTCTTCAAATCAGGACATAATTGCCGAGAGAACAGGAATTATGCTCGAAAGGTGCACTTTGCTTGTGCTTCGCCAGATCGCAAAAGATCCCGATGACTCCGAATCTGAATAGCCAGACGATATTTGGGCGAAGACGATCAGCTTGAGATCTATCCTATACCTGGACACAGCCCAAACAAGCATATGTCTTGAAGTAGGAGCCTGCCTTACTTGAAGATGTTTTCCGCCGAATCCCAGCCTGGCAGGTGCATACGGCTGGAACCAGTCAGATCTTCTTAGTTCGATACAGAAAGTTCTATGGATCCTGGAACAAAAACATCTCCTCTTTGTTGTTCGGGACGTGGCCGACGCGGTCAGATGCCGATCTCCGGCGGACTCGCTGAGATCTATGTAGATGTATTACGAGTTATCTGGCCTCGAGGATATTTTCTCCTATTGGGCCAGGAACCCAGATGTGCGGAAGACCTTATGAGAGAGCTGGAGAGAACTTTCACCATATTAACGAGGAAGATTGGCCTATATCTCCATTATACCTCTCCGAACTGAGAGAGATAGGCGAAGCAAACTACCTTCAATCGCTCATTGATGCTAAACAAATTGACGATTTATTCATCGAATTCAACCGATTTGTTATATAAGGAATTGAAAACAGGCACGAAGCTAGATTGGGATTTGGTACCGTGTTGGAGCAGGTGTCGATCAGAAAGCTTGATATGGTTTTTGAAAAAAGAGAAGCTCGGTATACGATCGATCATTATTGAAGAGAACCAAGAGACTGTTAAACGACTTCGCAGTGACCTATCGTGGATTTAGGCAAGAAAATTCCTATGTAACTGACGTTGATATCAATAGGCTCATAAGAGATGTGCTTAAATATTAATTTCAAAGTTATGAAGAGGAGGCCATCCTTGAAGCGAGAATACATGAAGAACTATTTATTGGCACTTAGGACAAGGATGGCCTATCAACATTTTCGAGAAGGTGGCTCTGGTATTTGTTGGAGACCCAAACCTTCCCGTTAGTGCGTATGGATAAGGAACAATTCAACTTCTGGACGCTATGAATAAGAACCTTTTGTATCTTGGAACGGCTTGTTGATGCAGACGAAGTATTATGGATAATTCCTCGCTTCGATGAGGGCTGGGTTGCGGTCAATATCACAATGATGGGATTCGAGGTTGGTCCATTCGGTGGTCGGTCATTGAGATTTTTTGAAAGGATTATCGCTCTTTGCGGCGGTTTGATACGGACTTACGCCACGAAAGAGGACATGTCGTAGTCATATGCGCTTTTGCCAAATATTACAATTTCTTAAATTTCAGTGGTATTGTATCGAAATATTTTCCAAACTATGAGGAGCATTTCTTAGATTGTCTTTAGTGGCATTTCTCACAGCATACGTCCCTAATTTTGAGAAGTGATTGTATAACGCCAAAACTCTTGCCGTTGCCGGTCGACGTTTCGCGGCG
>CAVWPP010000027.1:0-26688 GCA_963756915.1 Methanotrichaceae archaeon | reverse complement strand
ATTCTAAGGCAATTAACTCAACAACATAATTAAATATTTCCATTACTGGGCAAAATCGAGTCTTAGGATCTGGCTCCTCATATATTGACAAGTTTGAATTTGATGGGTTCGCCACTGTCTCTCCAAGTCTAACAGTCTCTTTTCTAGTTTGCTCTTCATCGGCTGCCTTTCACATGACAAGATTATGATTCTCCCACGTGAACCGGAAACTGCCTCTCCTTATACCCTCATGCGAAAAAAATGAAATCCAAGATTATATAACCGACCTTCGGCACTGGTCGGTACTCCTTGGAACCTAAGTCGCCTGGCAAATTTGCCTGTCTCTTATTTACTACACTCGATCCTATTTTCCTGGATGAACACACTTACAATGTTTTTTGACGACGGCAAAAATAGCGGGATTAATATTTTCAAAGGCAACTATTGAATTGATATTTACATTCCTTCGTCAGCGTTGCGATCCAGCCGGCTGAGGATGCGAGGAATTGCCGCAAATGAAGGAAATCTTGTAGCGCTGCAAATTGAGATGGCTGTTGGGGGCACCTGCCAGCATCTCTAAAGCGCTGAGGATATTCTTGCCTAAACACGAAACGTCGACTCCTCTTAAGCCTTCTCCAGTAGCTTCCTGTGATACGTGGTATCGAACTTCGACTCATCTCTTTTCAGTATCTACTTCCCATCTAAATGTCTCTCACCATATTCCAATCTCCATACCATTCGACAGATTAGAGCCCGCTTCTCTTTAATAGGATATTGCATAATGGGCTTGAAAAAGAGGCATAGTATGGCGGAAAAATTGATAGAGTATTTCAACAAGCAGCCGAGGCTTGGCGTCATTAGCACATCGAGTAAGGACGGAAAGGTAGATTCTGCTGTTTACGGCTCTCCTCAGATGGTCGATGAGGAGACGGTTATAGTGGCACTTGCCAATGGGCGCACCTTTGCCAACCTTCAAGAGAATCCAAATGCCATGTTCATGATAATGGAGCCTGGAGAGGGAATCCTTGATTGGAAAGGAATCCGAGTTTATCTCAAGATGAAAGAGTACGTCACATCAGGAGTGCAATTAGACATGTACAAGAGCCAAGTCGCCAAGATTGTCGGTGAGCAAGCCGCAGATATGATCAAGGTGCTTGGCTACGTTCGAGGTCACTGAAGTGAGGCCTCTAATCGACTTTGGGCAAGGCTGGGAAAAATCCATCTGAAGAATTATCTCGTCATATGTAGAAAGCGTCGAAGAATATGTATATTATTTGATAGTATCTTGAGCGTGGAACTCTTGATCTGAGCGGTACTTTGATGCTTTCTTCTCATTCTTTCGGTTCTTTCTCTTGACCTTATCTACCTCATCCAGAAACTCCATTAAGTCCTCAAAGCAACCCAAAGCCAGTCATCTCTAGGGATATAACATTTGACACAGTCATATTTTATATTTTCCTTACTTTCTTTCAACCTTCTTGAGATCTGTTCGGCTGCAGATCGGCTTCTTGGGTAGTATCGACTGGATATAAACGATATCCGGTCCACATCCTGCGGTCGCTCCTAGTAGCGTTTTCAGCGCACAGCAGCTGGAGTATAATGCTTCAATTGGCCTAAGTTTATTTGTTCCATGGATCAAATGCAGGCAATTATTGAGTGCAGGCAATTCCAGGGACAACACGAAGCTGCATATTTATTTAGTTTATTACATAAATTTCAATCTTAATTTGCGACTTTTACACAAATACTGCGCCTTCGTGGGCCGTCCAGTTCGAAGAAAAGTATCCTCTGCCATGTTCCCATGATCAGCTTCTTCTGTTCAACAGGAATCACGACACTATTTCCGAGCAATGTCGCTCGCAGATGAGCATCTGCATTGCCATCAGAACGGAAACTATTATGGCGGTAATCTGCACCTTCCGGCACCAGGCGCTCTAAGAGATCCAATATATCCTTTACAAGAGCTTCATCAAATTCGTTTACAGCCAATCCAGTTGTCGTATGAAGGGTGTAAACAAGGCAGATCCCATTTTCTATTCTGCCGTCTTGCAGGGACTCTTCAACAAGAGTTGTGATATCCACAACGTCCACTGATTTTTTGGTTTCAATCTCGATCATTGTCTATCAATCTCTCTAATTATCGAGAGCTTCCTTGGATATAAATGAATTTATTCCAAGAGAATCATAGGGCTTTTTAGGTGGAAAGATCATTTGCGAATATTTCGAGGGAGGATCCGGGTCATTCATCTTGAGGGGATGTATGACCAAAAAATCATTTACTTAATCCCGGATCCAATATCTAACTTATCGCCTATACTATATAAATTTTACTGTATATGCCGTTAAGAATTTCATGTAAATGTTAATAATTTCCGTTTTTGAAAGCAAAATGATAAAGGAAAACTATGAAATAATATAATAAAATAAAATTATCTGCTCATCGCACTCATATGCGTTGGCTTTCGCATTATTATTCATTATTCGAAAAGAATTTATTATTAATCGATTCCTTTTTCTACTCTGCTTGTCAAAACATTTTGCTTTTAAGCTTGTCTTCTGATAATATTAAATTAATTATCATCCTAAACATGATAGATGTCATATCTTATTTTGGGGGATTTTTATCCTGGAATTCTATTCTAAATATTGATCCGATAGTAGATACGGGAGCATCCGTTCCATCCCGTCGAATATATTATTCAGAGGCACACCATACTTCAAGAGGGTCATAAATTGCAGAAGATAAACATTCTAGTGCTGGGGGGCTACGGCGGTGCTGGTAGCAACATATCCCGTCTTCTATTGCAAGAAACAGGTTGCGATGTGATAATCGCCGGCAGGAATAAGGCCAAGGCTCTGGACCTTTCTAAAACCTTGAATATCGAATTTCCCGGCAGAATCTCGGGCGTCTTTGCCGATGCATCTCGTCCCGAGACTTTGGCAAAGGCCTTGGAGGGTGTTGACTTATTGATATCCGCGGCCACGACAATCGACTATGTGGATCAAGTAGCAGGAGCAGCTCTACATGCGGGCATTGATTATCTTGATATTCATTATCCTCAGAAAAACATCAAAATCTTGAAGAAAATGGCAGGACTGATAGGGGAAAAAGGAAGCTGCTTCATAACCCAAGCCGGATTTAGTCCAGGACTTCCTTCTGTCTTGATACGTCTAGCAAGAGATCATTTTACCAGATACGAAAAGGCTCGCGTGGGTATAGCCATGAATACCCGCTTCGAAAAAGGTGGCGCTATAAACGAATTCATCGATTCACTGTCTGACTTCAAAGCAGATATATATCGAGATGGTGGGTGGAAGAAGGCCGGCTTATCAGACGTTGTGACATTTGATTTTGGTGGTCAGTTCGCAAAAAAACAGTGCTATCCTATGAACTTGGAAGAGATGTGGGCTTTGCCAAAGATGATGGGGCTCGAGGAACTAGGCATTTACGCGGCAGGAATGAACTGGTTTGTGGATTATCTGGTGATTCCGTCAGCTTATCTCTTAGGAAGGGTGCGCAAGGGCTTGGGAAGAGAGATTATAGCAAGCTTGATGATCACTGGTCTGGAGAAGTTTTCGCCTGCTGAAGAGGAAGTGGTGCTTCTCATGAAGGCGACCGGAAGAAGCGAGGCTGGGCCAAAAGAGGTGACGATCAGGGTTAAGCACAGTGACGCCTATTACATAACTGCCGCGCCTGTGGTGGCCTGTGTGCGGCAGTACCTGGAGAACAAGATAAAGCCCGGCCTTAATGTTATGGGGCATGCAGTTGACCCTGAACCCTTCGTGAAGGATATGCAAAGGATGGGCGTAGAAGTGAAGATCACGGAGGCATAGAAATCTGTATCGCTTTCGAGATCACAATTGACTGCAAAAAAACATGAGCTCGAGAAAATTTCTCTTTCCGGGCACTAATTACATAAAGGGCAAGAGGCGACGATTCAAATATTTAACGGCACCGGAGTTGAGACTCCACTATTTTAGGCCCTTATTTTTCACTTTTCATATTGTATGATTATAACAAATTAATATGATAAAAAGATCTCTATTTCAATCAAGAATTATCCATATTACACTATTATTAATTTATATTTTAAGGGTAACAAATTAATACTCATTACCTGCTAGGTGGGAGTCTAGGAGGGAATTAATGACTTTACAGGACGTAAAGAAGCAAACCATTGACATCTTAAGCCTCAAGGATACGACTGCCAACCCAGCGCCTCTGGGCCTACTAGGCTTCGGAATGACGACCGTGCTGCTGAATATTCACAATGCCGGATACTATGAACTAAATACAATGATTCTGGCCATGGGAATATTCTACGGCGGCCTCGCCCAGATCATTGCAGGAATAATGGAATGGAAAAAAAACAACACCTTTGGAACTACAGCCTTCACATCCTACGGTCTCTTCTGGCTCACCCTGGTGGGCTTGATACTCATGCCCAAGTTAGGACTTGGCGAAGCCACCTCAAAGCCTGCCTTTGCGGCCTACTTTTTCATGTGGGGGCTTTTCACCTTCGTCATGTTCATCGGAACATTGCGGCTCAACAGAGCGCTGCAGTTCGTTTTCCTCTCGTTGACCGTTCTGTTCTTCCTGCTGGCGATTCGTGACTACCCGGCAGCGCTGCGATCGGCACACTGGCAGGCTATGAGGGCATCATCTGCGGTTTCTCTGCCGATCTACACCGCACTTGCCCAGGTATTGAACGAGGTCTACAAAAAGGTCGTAGCACCTCTCGGGCCGATGTGAAAGACCAAAAGGCCATGAAGCAAAAATTCCTAAAGGCGAGATTGAGATCACAATTTTGTGGTCTCATCTCAGATTTTTATATAAATATTTTGGAATGTGACACCATTGGCAGCTCTATTGTCTGGGGTGTATCTACATCATTTTGCTTCACATATAAAATAGCGACGGGTCTGATTCACTCTTGGGCGAGTTCGTTGCTCACAATCGTTTGGGTCACAGATGCTTATAGAGAATGTGGGCAAGTCAAAGGCAATCTTTTTTCCAGGTTCAAGCCATCATGAAGCTCTTAAAGCATAAGACAAAGAACTGCTGGCCCAAAAAACCTGCTCTTTCGTGGCGCGTCCTGAGGGCAATCATGTTAATCCGAACTTTCCGGAAAAGTCAAACATTGCGGTGGCGGACCCCGTTGCAAGCAGGCGAAGCATGTTCCCGTCGCCGCCAAGCTCGTGGAGTGTTTTCGACGGTGGTTCGAGGCCAAAATAGAGATAATCAGCAAAAAAAGAGAATCGTCTGTTTTACAGGACCCGGCTTCGGGCGTTGGCACCTACCACTCCCATTTTGCGTCTGTAATGCCCTGAGTTTTGAGTTTCTCCTTCAACTTCTTGCCTTCATCCTCGGTACCGAAAGTCTGTTCTACTTTTTTCCCACTCTTGTCTGTATAGGTTACTTTCATTTAATACACCACCATATACTCGTTCCATTACTTTAAATAGTAAACGCCAGATGGCGAACGATCCAGCCACGGCTAGGTATAGGCTTGTTAAATCATGGCAGTCTCCTGATATGGCCGAAGAAGCAAAGCAAGAACTCTCACACTCCATACTAACGCGGTAGATTCTTGCAGGATAAAAACGTCTATGAGGGTCCCAACTAATGAAGAGCAACTGATCGACCAATGAGAGTACTCTCTTTAGCATTTATTACTATCAAGAATATCGAGATTAGCGATATTACTATGATGACTATTTTTGACCAATAATGCGTCGATGCACATTTAATTAAACTTAAATAGTTTAAAATACCATTAATGTATTGGAGCCTCCGATAAGTTCGCCCCCCCCCCAAATTTTCACACTCGAAGGCTCTTAAGCCCCCTTCATACCTTTGAATTGGTTTCTAAATGGGGAATTATCTTCAGCTCGTTCGATCAATATCATTTATAGCCCTCACAACACTTTGCCACTCCGGGCAATAATATATTTGATTTGAGTAATTTTCGATATCTGTATCATTTATGCTCCATGGATGCACGAATAGAATTCCACGTCGGCTAGGATCGCTTTTAACAAATTCCACAATGTTCATGTCGAGATCATCAATCAACACGTCAGAGGGTATGTTCTGCTTAGTGCCAGTCTTTGCATGGTAATATTGCGTCAGGCATGGAAAATGGGCGCTCAGCCATTGCTTGGTGGCCTCTTCTGCATTAGGTCGCCTGGCTGTCACCACAAACACATCGTGCCCAGTAATCTGTTTTATGGCATTTTGCGAACCTTCTATCAAAGGTACTCCCAGTACATATTCTGAGTCGGCCAATAACCTGGCTATCTCCGACCATAGTTCCACCCCTGCAAAGCTCCAGTGTGCACGATCAATATCTTTCTTAGAATACCTTTTACCATATTCTTTTTCAATTACTTTAAGGACGGCACCAACCTGATCAGCCAGCACCCCATCAATGTCCACAGCTATCTTCAACTCATGCCTCCGATTTAGAGTTCATCTATTCCCACTTTATTATTCTGAATACCCCGCAGCTCTCTGCGGGATGCCACGCCGCAATTTGACTTTATGCGAATATATCTACTAAGGCGCTACATGATAAATCTTTCAGACCGATATGCCAGTGATTGATTTCTCTGTTTCGTGAATAAGCTTCTCGTTATGCAAAGATGCGGAAGAGCTGCATCGCCTGGGTCCAGGTAGAAGACCACATCAATACTCGGCCACCTTGCCAAGAACTTGCAGGTCACTATCAACCGATGCAAAAGATGATATGGGGTGAAGTTATCCTCCTCCCGAGAATCGTAACGAGGCCAAAAATGCTCAATGTGACCTTCCTTGGAACAGCCGGATCACTGCCCACTCCAGAGAGAAATCCGTCGGCCATTCTAATCAACCGCGAGGGTGAGATGATACTCTTCGATTGTGGTGAAGGCACGCAAAGGCAAATGATGCGTGCCAGGACGGGTATGATGCGCCTCAACTATATCTTTCTCTCTCACCTTCATGCGGACCACATCCTGGGAATTCCCGGCCTCCTGGAAACCATGGCCTTTCAGGGCCGAGATAAGCCCTTGATCATAGCCGGTCCAATACATACCAAACACCTGTTGGAGACCTTTAAAGCCGTCTGCTACTTCTCGCGAAACTTCTGACGTCAAAGCTGTTGAAATGGGGCCGGGAGATGTTTTGAAGATGGATGGCTACCAGGTGGAGGCGATAGAAACCAACCACAGTGTGCCTAGCCTTGGTTATTGTCTGAAGGAAGACATGCGCTTGGGCAGATTCGATCGAGATGCTGCGATTTCGTTAGGCATACCACCCGGGCCGCTCTTCGGAAAGCTTCAGCACGGCCAGGAGATAGAGGCAAATGGCAAAATTGTTCGACCCCATGAGGTCATGGGCCCTGCCAGGCCAGGCAGAAAAATCGTATACACTGGTGATACGAGACCCTGCAGATCCGTGGAAGTCGCCAGCTTTGGCGCAGACCTTCTCATCCATGACTGCGCTCTGGCGGATGACATGGCTGACTGGGCTAAGGAGACTCAGCACAGCACTGCCAAAGAAGCGGCAGAGGTGGCGAGAAAGGCCGATGTTCAGCAGCTCGTTCTGACCCACATAAGCTCTCGCTACTCAGAGGATACATCCATCCTCCTTAAAGAAGCAAAGTCAATCTTCGAGAATACAATTGTGGCAGAAGACCTGATGGCATCTCGATATCAGGCTCAGAGACGAGTAAACAGTTTTCGCAAAATAGATAGGGTGACAAGTTCCCGGCCATCCGCTCGAAAACTTTTAGAAGAAGTCGAAACGAAAAGATGGACGATTAGCCATAGATCTGCCTATAATTTGATTGCTCGGATTTTAGGCTCTTAACCTTCTGATTTCTGATTCATGTTCTTCCATTTTCTTGTCTCATTATCCTCTTATCATGCTCATCATTAATGGCCGCCATGACCTGTTTAGAGAGCTCATCATCTCTGCCGATAAGGGCAATTTCCAGGGATTCCATGGCGCAGTCGATCAGTTCTTGGTCGTTGGCTAAGATCCATGCCTCTACTCTCTACCTCAATGCCCCTTGAAAGAGGGCATCGACTTGATCGGCGGGAGCATGAGAGCAGTCGCCGCAGAGATTGCTCGACCGAACATTTCCATTTCAACGTAGTATTCCAGGCCTTCTCTGTAGAGATTCTCCGATTCTTCCTGCTCGGCCGGCGTTCTTGGCAATCAAGGCTGCCCATAGGTAATCTCCCGTGTCAACCAGGATCGCTATGGCCTCATCGATCAATCCTTTGTCTCTGGCCAGGACTACGGCAAACTCCGTCTCACCGGCAGTAGCGAGTATCTTCACTCCTTCTGCGGTCAGTTCATCGGGCAGATTTTTGTAGTTTTCCACCAGATAAGATACCTTTTCATCGAAAGGCATCCTTTCAAATTCTTCCTTCAAACGAAAATCCCCATGGAAGGTTAGAACTTAGTCATCTCTGCAGATAAGGCTTTTGCATTCGTCCTAACCTAATGAGCTCTTAATATGGCGACCAAGCAGTCTCATTTGCTACTCAAATATTTTGGTTATTTTTTCTGTACTTCAAGTAAAATCCTATGGCCACTATAAGAGTTGAAAACGACACTGCATTGGAGACTATGAGGATATTATCCTGGATATGTATTCCATAGAGCAGCCAGAGTAACATGCCAAGCAGAGAACTGCAAGAGCATAAGAAAGCTGACATCTTTGACTGACTTGGAATGGTAGATCTTAAGGATCTGGGGCACGAACCCGAACATGGTTAAAATGAGCAGCACTTGAGCCGACTAACTCCCAATGCATCAGCCATTAATAGATAACTGATGGTATATTAGCCCTTATCTTACGAGTTATTGTCTCGCGATCTTAGCTATCGTTTCTGTCCTATGATCAAGGGATCTGGCAAAAAAAATGAATTTTGGCAAAAGATGAATAGGCCTAGTCCACAGAATCAGCCCAACAGTTCTACCATTTCTCAGCAATCCTTGAGAACCCGTGGCGTGTAGCCGGCATTTTGCAGAGTCTTAAAGACATCAATTCCGCAGGCCTCCATAGAGGGGCGCATGATCTCCTTATTCTTGCATTTCACGCTATCCAGATCGAAGACGGCCTGGCTTTTTTCTTGCATCTCCTCGATGACACAGGTCTCGCAGAAGACACAAGGCATGGCGTTCAATCCGAAGGCTTTGTAATAGCCTGCTAGGAAAGCCGTTTTTTCCAGCTCGGCGACGGTTTTATGCATCTTGGCCACGGAATTGCCGAGGCCTCGGCTGGCATGTTTGGACGGAAACTTTTGGTCGGACTTGGCCTCGAATCTGGCCAGTACAGCATGACGGTACTCGGAAAGGACGGTTCTTGTCTCATCTGGAGTTGGGGTGAAAGGAGGGCAGCAGAGATGCTTTCCATATGCATTGCAGCCATACCTGCATTTCAGCCGTACCCAATCGGCCACAACTACTATCTCTGTGGGGATCAGCCGCAGGTCTTCGTGAACTGTCTTCAATTCGGATAGGAGGCTATCAAGGTCTTTGCTCATCATCACCATCTTCCATAAAAATTCATTAATAACTTATGTGTTTCAAAAATATATAGGTTAGTGCCCAATTAAAGAGAGGGCACTTTTCAGGTTTTCTTCAAATATCTAGACATGTGCAATTGGTAAGATCCTCCCAAAAGCTATGGATCGTATGTTACAGCTTGGAGAAGCTGGAGTGCGCGTACGTGTTCATTACATTATTTGAGAAAAAATCCAATTAACTCGAAATATACAACAAAAATGGCACATTTCAAGCAACATCCTTTATCTTTTAGTGTATTCGACTATATTCTGCATGCGATCCAATTTAGTAATTTTAGCGTTCGCTTCCGTTTTATCTTCATAAAGAATATCCATAGATAGGCTCGGTGGATCTATAACTACCGACGTTATCTTCGGGACCTAAGGCTAGCGGAGGCCCAAATTTTACGCTTTTCAAGCCTATGGGGGGTTGAGGATTGATCTGAGCGTAGCCATTGGCATACAGGACAAAGATCTGCGGATAATCCCATTGAGTTTGGGTGATAAGCTTATAAATTCTGAGATAAGTCACATTGCTATCCGACTCACCTGCTATTGCACGAACATCCATACCAGTCCTGTTTTGTATCTTTACAGTCTCTACAATTACATTTGCATCATCATATATTTTTTTGACTGTGCTATTTCCCTGTGGCGGATCGATTATAACAAGTGGCTTAACAGGATGAGTTGCAACTATCAGATATGCTCCATTTTCCTCTTGGGTGATATTCATATCTGCCACCGCCAGATCCGCCATGCATAAAATCAATATGGCCGCAATTATTATATTCATTATGAGCCACCTATTTCGTTTACTCTCCAACAATTAATGTATATATTCATCCTATTTACCATTGTCTAATATGATGTGATTACATAATTAGTTAGCGTTTATTTTGAAGATCACGAAAAAGAAAAATAGAACGATAGAGGCTACTACACTCCACCTAAGTTCCCAATATCTCTTACGTAACTAGGTACGCTAGAAGGCACAGAACCGACCCAGGTGTAATAAGATGAGGCCGGCATGTCATAGACTCTCTTGCCTTCATCCTGATCGCCTAAGACCCGGGAGGTATTGTTCCAGCTACCATCAATAGAATGGACTGGTTTCTGGTTGATTGTTGCTGCTGCTGCGGCCGCGGCCCCGTAAGGCTTCATCCAGAACATGTTAATGGCGGTCTGGTTATTCCCGAATACTATGGCCAGTCCCTGGTTGAATGCATCCACCTGGCTATTATATTGTTGCGCCAGATTTGGATCAAAGGGTGCAGCCCCTAAGAGCTTTCCCACCCTCATTCCTGCAGCAAGGCCGTTAGATACACCTTGCTGGTAATCAGTAAGTGCTGCCAGAGCAGGAATTGCCGACAGCGACAACAATGTCAAGATTACAAATACCTTTATGGACTTCATAGGTTCTCCTCCATTATTTTATTTGTTTTTCCATAAGCTTTTGGAGCCTTCAGCTCCAGGGATCATTCGAATTGAATACAGGCGGCAGCGCATAGCTTCCCCACCAGTCATTGGAGGCATAGAAGGGAGAAACGCTTCCATATTGTGGGACGTCGCTGGTTTGACCTCTATCAATATATACCGGTCTCCCTGTATACGGATCCACATAGAAATATTTGATTTCTCCTGTATAGGGATCTTCGTAAGCATAGATAGGATTTCCTGTATAGGGGTCTACCCCAATATCTCCGATCCAACCGTCGGTATAGTTGAGCGACTGCCAAATGTAAAACGGATCAGTTACCAGTTTGCCGTTCTTGATCAAGCTCCCTTTTGGAGCGCTTCCCCAGTTCCAGAGGTCATTGGCATTGCTTTCGGCATTTTGCTGAGTACTATTGGCTTTAAAGCTGCCAATTACACTTTTGCCAAAATCTCCTCCCACACCCTGGAAGCGGCTTGTGCTTTGAGCATAACAGCTCGACAAAAGGCATGCTACAAGTAATACCGCCACTGCAAATGCAGTTTTCATACTAACCCCACAACCCAATGATAATGCAAAAGAGCAATAAAAGGCTTTTGCATGGATATTGGTGGCTACAGGCATCTTTTCGAATTGCCCTTTTGCCAGGATTACGCACTCGAAGACCATGCGTTATTGGATGAGAAGATGGGCGGCAAAGAAAAGTCATTAGTTACCGCCCCCATTCCCGCAATAGGCGAAAAACCGACATGGGTCGGCGCACCAGTAACGGGATTGAAATAGACATATACTGTCTTTCCCGTTTTAGGCTCAATGTATGTATAGTAAGACTGTCCGGTGTTCGGATCGACGTAAGTTACGACGGGCTGGCCGGTATCGGGATCTGTGTAAGTATAGGCTGGCGTATCGCCGTATGGATCAACAAAAGAATCTCCCAGCCAATTATTGGCAACCTTAAGAGTTTTTGCTGAGTATCGAGGATCGGATATAAGAATATTATCTACAACAAGGCTTCCCTTTGGAACGCTTCCCCAACTCCAGAGGTTCCCGGCATTATTATTCTCCTCGTTTTGCACAGTTGTATTGGTTTTAAGGCTGCCGATCAAACTTTTGCCGTAATCCCCTCCCACGCTCTGGAAGTGGCTTGTGTTTTGAGCATAGCAGCCCATCAGAAGGCATGCTGCAAACAGAACAACTGCAAATGCAGTCTTCATACTAAACCCCACATCCTACCAAAAGCAGGAGTGCGATAAAAGGCTTTCGCGTGCCTCAGGCGATCCTTTTGTGCATCTTTCTTCTTCGGATTCCATTATGGTTTCTCGGGTTCATTTCTTTTCCATTTCTTCTTTTCCAGAAAGTCCATGGCTTGATGCCAGATTATATCCTGCCTATCCGCCAGATAGCGTATTCACGATGTCAATTGGCTGGATGCCGGTATATACAGTTTTTCCAGTCAATGGATCTACGTAGGCATAAACGATCTTTCCTGTTTTGGGATCGATATACGAAGAGTATGTAAACAGAGGATTGCCATTATTCGGATTAAGATAGACGTAGGTCTTTTTCCCAGTGAATGGGTCCAGGTAAGTTTCCACAGGCATTCCAGTGCTCGGATCGGTATAGGCATTTCCCATCCAGTCGCTGGAATAATTCAGCAACGGCCTGAGATAGAACGGATCGGTTATAAGCTTTCCATCCACAATTTTGCTGCCTTTTGGTGCCATCCCCCAGCTCCACAAATCGGTTCCATTATCGTTGCTCATTAATTCAGGATTTTGGGCTCTGAAGCTGTTAATCCAGTTCTTGGCAAATTCACCGCTTACGCTCTGATATGCGACGGTGTTTTGTGCACTGCATGTTGCTATTAGAATGGACGTTAAAAATAGTATGGCTACCATAAATTTAATGCTCATAAGTATCCCTCCTGACTTGTGATCTTTCTTGCAGTAGTAAAAACCAATAAAACCAGCCAACTCATTCTACCATATACCATTTGATTCGCCCCATATGATTTTTGAGCTTTGGATGATTTGCCTATAAAACAATTTATTTGAAGATCTATTCTATCTTTCTGGCTGCAACTTCAATAGCTCTGATGACGCTATCGCTAGGGATTATTGTTGCTACGGGAATTGAGAGAATCCTTTCTACAGTTGGACTGACGATAGGTGCGCATACAAGCGCGGATGCACCGTCTCTCTCGGCTCTGATGGCAGCAATTATCGCCTCCTCGATGGTTGTAGCCGAATATTCGCGCAAAGTCAGCATCTTATCCCCGATCTTCATCTTTTTCTCGCTGATCTTATCCAGGACAGGTCTCGCCGCGATTATAGCTATGAAGTTGCCCTCTGATCCTTCGATCTGACGGATAGTCTTGACTATCTGGCGCAGTGTTGTGATATTAGGCTCCCGATGGCCAGAGAGAATTTTGTAGAGAGTGCTTTGCGGAATTCCTGATGTCTTGGAGAACTCCCGGGCTGAAAGACCCATCTCTCCGAGGACCTCTTTCAATGCATCGCGCAGGTTCTCATCCGACTGGAAGGCAGCCCTCATAACTCTCTCGACGTTAGGCATACTATTGGGTAATGATCTAAGAATATTTCTACTTTTGGGTCCACGAATACCCTCTGAAGCAAAGTGTTAATATCAATCGCCCTCATCCATTGTTACAATAGTCCTATCAATATGAATAATTTTCACAAATAGGACATGTTTTGTCCCAAAATAGAAAACATTATATTCTCCAATTGGAGATGCAATCTTCATGGGAAAATATCAGGTCAGATGCGTGAGCGACGGATCAGTGCAGCCAATTTATTCCTTAAGCTGCCCGAATGACAATTCGCTACTCCGCGCTGACTACGAGTCCAAGCACCTGGATCAAAAGAATCTTCCCGGAATATGGCGATTCATAGACTGGCTTCCAGTATCAGGATACAATGCAAAAACCGGTATGGGGTCGATAACTTATAAAAGTCAGGGCCTGGCGACGGCCTTGGGCTTAAAAAACCTTTACATTAGCTTTTCCGGCTACTGGCCAGAGCAAAATGCCCGAATGTTAACATGCAGCTTCAAGGACCTGGAAGCTGCGCCCACACTGCAAAGAATCGAAGAGCAAGGCGAAAAAAAGACACTGGTTGTGGCATCAGCCGGAAACACAGCCCGCGCTTTTGCAGAAGGCGCATCGCAAACAGGCCAGCCAATAGTCCTCTTTGTGCCACAAAAGGCACTTCCCAGGATTTGGACGGTTACAAAGCCCGGGTTAATTACTCTTGTAAGCGTAAAGGGTGACTACTATGATGCTATAACCGTGGCTGAAAAAATTCAAGCCCAAAAAGGCTACGTGCCGGAGGGCGGAGCCAGGAACATCGCCCGCCGGGACGGAATGGGCACGGTTATGCTCGATGCTACTACGAAGATCGGCAAGATCCCGAGGCACTACTTCCAAGCCGTAGGCAGCGGCACTGGCGGCATATCCGCCTGGGAGGCCGGCCTTCGTCTGAAAGAGGATGGCCGCTTTGGGTCAAACCTTTCCCGCCTCCATTTGGCTCAGAACCTTCCCAACGCTCCCATTTACAATGCCTGGAAGCAAAAAGAGCCGGATCCCTTCACAGTCGAGATGTTCGACGACGTGCTCTTTAACCGGCGACCACCTTTTAGCATTCCTGGTGGCGTAAAGGACGCCTTAGAAGCCACTAATGGCGAAGTTTACGGCATAACTAATGAAGAAGCAGCTCTCGCTAAAAATCTCTTTGAGCAGTCGGAAGAGATCGATATCCTTAATGCGCCGGCAGTAGCAGTGGCTGCTCTGGAAAAGGCCGTAATAAGCGGCATAGTTTCGCCCAATGATACGATTCTCCTTAACATTACAGGTGGCGGCATATCCCGTCTAAAAGAGGATTTTGCACTGTACACATTAAAGCCAGATATCACCGTCTCCCGGTGGGAGGACGCAATGCAATTTCTGGAGAGCAGATCATGATGAATACGATGGACCAAATGCTGAACGGGCTACAACTGAATCGGTGAACCCTGGTATGAATCAGATATCAGAACAAGATTCAAAACCTCTAACTCTGACGATTTTGGGCGGAGTGGACAAGGATGGAGTGCCCGATTACATCAACGAGATCGAAATAAAACGAGGGGAGATAATGGGGATAGTAGGGCCGACCGGCTCTGGCAAGAGCACCCTAATTGCCGACATTGAACAATTTGCGCTTGGAGACACCCCTTCCGGCCGCAAGATATTGATTAATGGCTCTTTTCCAGAAGCAAGAGCTGCGCAGCGATCCCAGAAAGAAGCTTGTAGCCCAGCTTTCCCAGAACATGCATTTCCTGGCAGACATGTCTGTAGGAGAGTTCCTGAAGATGCATGCCAAATCTCGAGGCAAAGAACCCGAATCTCGCCGAAAAAGTCGTTTTGCTTGCAAATACACTGACAGGTGAGCCGATAAACTCCCAATCATCAGCTCACCATCCTTAGCGGCGGACAGTCACGCGCTCTAATGGCTGCAGACATCGCCGTCATCAGTGATTCGCCAATTGTGCTCATCGACGAGATTGAAAATGCAGGTATAAAGAAGCAAGATGCTTTGCACCTATTGGCCGGCGAAGGCAAGATCGTAATTGTAGTAACTCATGACCCCATGCTGGCTCTCATGGCCACCCGTAGGATCGTGATGAAGAATGGAGGCATGACCAAGAGTAATCAGCACCAGCACTGAGGAGCACTAGAATCTTTAGGGACATAGAGCGCGTGGACGGCTGGCTCAGCAGTTCTGCGAGAGACCATTCGGCAGGGCGAGATGGTAGCTTGAAGATGGTGGTTGTGGCCGGAACGCCCGGCTCGGGCAAGACTTCAGTGCTCATGCATGCCGTCAAGGACCTTCTGAGAGCGGGCCAGAAACCAGCTCTGGTAAAGATAGACTGCATGTGGACCGAGGACGATGCCCGATTCAAGAGGCTGGAGGTGCCCGTGGCAGTGGGGCTCTCCAAAGATATGTGCCCCGACCACTATGCCATCTACAACTTTGATGAAATGCTGGAGTGGACGAAAGCCCAAGGATCGGACATTCTGCTTAACGAGACTGCCGGCCTTTGCTTGCGTTGTGCTCCTTATCCCGATAAAGCCCTGGCCATTTGCGTCATAGATGTAACCACAGGTCCCAACAGCCCCTTGAAAGTTGGACCGCTGCTAACAACAGCAGACGTAGCAGTGATGACCAAGGGTGATCTCGTATCCCAGGCGGAGCGAGAGGTCTTTCCGGGAGCGCATCTTAGAGGCAAATCCGGGGTGCAGGATAATCGAAGCCAATGGGCTTTCCGGCAAGGGTTCGGCGGAGACTCGCAGAGCTGATCCGAAGCTGGCCCGACATCTCTGGCGAGATGGTGCTGCGACATAACCCGCCTCTGGCCATCTGCACGCTATGCACCGGCGAGCTTCGTGTCTCCAAGGAGCATCACCGGGGCGTGTTGCGCCATTTGGATGGATTCATGGAATATACCGGCGAGTGAGGATAGGATAAAGCATGAAACAGATTGAAAAGCTCTTGCCGGGCTACAATTGCGGGGAGTGCGGTCTAGGAAGCTGCCGGGAGTTTGCGGCAGCGCTTGTGGACGTGGCAGATCTTGACAGGTGCACCATTCTGAAGCAGGAACGATTCCAGGGTCGTGCCGAGCAGATTGCAGAGCTGCTGGCAACCTCGGAAAAGATGAGGAGATCATCGGCGTCCTGGATGGTCTGCGGGCGGACTTCGCTCTGGCTCCATTGCCGGGCGAGCCCTCCTGCCGGGAGGACCTGCATCCATTCAATCCCGAAGCACATCTCAAAGAGGGCGACATCTTCCGATACCGGCCGTTGGGCTGCCCAATCACTCATTTTGCCAGGGTTCTCAAGTACGAAAAGGGAATTGCTACTGTTCATTTGGTCGGGCCGGTCCACCTGCTGCAGGGATTGCCTGCGCCAGAGGACATCGGCATCGCATGGTTGCAGCCTTCGAGGGAGTGATAAGCAGGGGCAAGAGGCCGGAGGTGGGCGAAACGGTGCGCTTTCTGCCCGAGCACTGCATGATGCAAAAGGTGCACTCCGGGGTGATTGTGCACTCCGAGGGGAACCGGGTGAGGATCGAGGGGATCGATCTGAAGGTGTGGTAGCTAAGAATTAAATATAATACAAATAATCCAATAGAATCCCTTGTTGCATGTCCGTGCAGCGTATCCGCATGTGCACGAGAGTCCTTTCTTCCAGCAGCTGTCCGTTTCCAGAGAGATTTAATTAAGAGGATGCACATATAGCTAGCTGGGGTGCATGTGTGATTAAGGCAAAATTCGAAGATGGCAAACTCCCGATTCCTCAGACCATCATACAAAAAGCTGGGCTGAAAGATGGCGATGAAGTGGAAGTAAGGCTTGAAGAAGGAAAAGTGATAATCAGACCAATAAATGGCAAATCCGAGTTCAAGAGAGAATTGAAAGGCTGCGTGGAGACCTCGAAGATCAATCCTCTTGAGGTAAAGAGAATATGGAAAGCCTGATCTTCATAGACTCCAACATCTGGTGCTATTACTTTGACCGTTCCTCCCAGGAGCATGATATCGTTTCAGAGAAATTAGAGCACACACTGGAAGGGAGTGTGGCTATAAACACAGTGGTGGAGATGGAGGTAGCCCATTACCTTATCAAGAACCTAGGGGCTCAGGGAAAGATGAAAATGGATGTATTCCTTTCATTCCCCATGGAAGTTGTTGACTTCGACCAATATCTGGCTAAAAAGTCAATTGAACTTCTTGCAAAGTTCTCGCAAACTGGGATAGGCGGGCGAGATGCTACTATCTTGGCTGCCATGGAAGTACTTGGTATCAAGAAGCTAATGACACATGATAGGGCCTTTAAGCGGATAGATAAAATTGAAGTCATAGATCCAATAGTCTGATCAGTTTCTTTGACTAAGATGAGGACGGACTTATTAGCAGCTTCATATGGGCGAACTTGATAAGTTTCGAAACCGTTGTGCAATACGAAGATGCGGGTTTCTTTTCATTGCTGCCCAAAATGGTGAACTATTTTGAAATCTTCGGAAATGACTGAGTAGATCATCGGCGTCCTGGATGGTCTGCGGGCGGACTTTGCTCTGGCTCCGCTGCCCGGCGAGCCCTCCTGTCGGGAATGATCTTTCAACCCCGAAGCACATCTCAAAGAGGGCGATATCTTCCGCTACCGGCCGCTGGGCTGCCCAATTACCCATTTTGCCAGGGTTCTCAAGTACGAAAAGGGAATTGCCACGGTTCATTTGGTCGGGCCGGTCCATCTGCTACAGGGATTGCCTTCTCCGGAAGATATCGGCATCTGCATGGTTGCAGCCTTCGAGGGCGTGATAAGCAGGGGCAAGAGGCCGGAGGTGGGCGAGACGGTGCGCTTTCTGCCGAAGCACTGCTATGATGCAAAGGTGCACTCCGGGGTGATTGTGCACTCTGAAGGGGATCGGGTGAGGATAGAGGGGATCGATCTGAAGGTGTGGTAAAGGGATATCTAAATTCGTGAGTATATGATTCAATGAATAATAGTTCGTCAAGCCTTCCCTCACTCGAAAAGATGCAGAAATAATTTACTGCGCATCTGGGTGAGTGCAATGAAGACGGCTATGGTCCATGTAAACTGGAATAAATCTCAGCTAAAGAACGATATAAATTCTGTCCTGAGCATAAACACTATGTTGTTATTATTATAGAATTTAATTGTGAGTATCTCCAAAATACTTAATAGCAGGTCTGTTGAATACTCAATCCAGGAGAGCATGAAAATGAAATCTAAGAGTAGAAAATCCTATTTGTCGCTAACACATCTAGTCATGAGTTGCATGATGTTGATCTTGGTTCCAGCAGCATCTGTAAACATAGGGGCATTAACTGATGTAAATCAGATCAACAATCTATCATTTGAAAATCATACGAGCAAGGCCGAAGAGGTGTTCAATTTTCCTGTCGATCAGGTCTTGCACCAGCCTCAAGCGATTGTGAATAATACGAGCCTTTTCATTGAATGGTTATACTGGACTGGATCATTGAAAGATCTAGAGACTGGGGACCTGTACGGAATCCAGTATACGCTCTTTCAAATGAACATACTGCCGGGATTGATTGGTTATTCTAATCATGTAGCGGTTAGCAATGTCTATAACAGCGAGCACCCGTCCTATGGTTACTCCACTCTCCCGGACCAAGCAAATATCACCAATGGCACCGATAATAATATGGGGACTTATTGGCGTTATAGCGATAATCAAACGACCTTAACCTACTGGAAGGACTTAGATACTTGGAACATTGTAACCCAAGGAAACGTATCTAAGGGCAGCGGAAACGAGCAGAACATATCCATAAATTTGACCCTAGCCAATGATAAGGCGGATTATTACCTGCAAACGCCAACTGGCATAAATGACCAGGGTGTTTGTCTTGGCATAGGTTCGGAAGATATGGCCGGGAAGTCGTATTACTATTCGACATCCTGCGATGAACACTACCGGAACTCTGACCATAGATGGACGAAAGATCAATGTCAGTGGAGATAGCTGGTTTGATCATCAATGGGGTGGATTTGGAAAATGCTTTCCCGCCTGGGACTGGTTTAGCTTGCGTCTTGATAACGGCAGCTATGTCATGCTGTATAACCTGAAAGATCAATTTTCGAACGACATACTGAGTCAACGCCGTTTGACATACATGGACTCAGAAGGTAATGTAACATGGTGGCACGGAGAAAATGCCGCTAATTTTACAGCAGTCCGGTGGTGGAAATCAGATCAGCGTGGAACTAGGTATCCTCTGGATTGGATCTTGGCACACTCCTGTGGGCAAGTTCGCCTTGGAACCATACTTTGATGAGCAGGCCATGGATGTCGCCGGCAGTCCGATCAATTATTGGGAAGGCATAGTGCGGGTCCGAGCTGGGAATCTCAACGGCGAGCAAATTGGCAAGGGATACTTGGAATTGACTGGCTACGCGCCCCTGGTCTAGTCAATGAACTAGAACAACCTATTCAGCATCAGTGCCTCGGCTTACGAGGCACCAAATTTTTATTACATCGGGAGCGCGGAGGGTCACGAATACCCCGACCTTCAGGTCGGGGATGAAGTGAACCCTCGCACTTTGTCTATGCTTTCTTAGATCGATAAACAAGGATTCTCGGGAAAAATCGAAAGTAGAGTTTCAATTGCACAGATCAAGGTGATCTTAGGCAACGAAGACTCGATGATTTCTGGATTCCAGAAAACCGGACGTGAGGGCGTGCGGCCCGAAGCATACCCCATCCTTTAGGGTGGGGTGGCCGCACGCAGTTTGATTTTATTCGAATACCCTGCAGCTTGTGGCGGGGTATTCACTTGAAAAGAAAACGTCTCTGCCTATGCATGAGCCCAAATCTTGCTCGAAGCGATACGCCAAGATCGACCCTTGAAGCCCAAAAGGATAATCGATTTCGCAAATTCACTTTTCAGAAAACCTTTTCCCCTCAGAGTGCCCTAAATCCAAATAATATTGCCGAGCATGCAGGGGATCCCTTATAACACGCCGACCTATCCGACAAAATTGATCGAGCCGTCCAGAAGATCAAGTCCCTAGGCGGCCCCAAAGTTCGATTCATCATCCTCTACGGCTCTGCCAGCGAAGAGAGGATGAAAGAGGATTCAGACATCGATATTAGTGTATACTACGATGATGTTGATGCATCCGAATTCCGGCTCAAGGTCTTATCAGAGCTTTTTGACGACATCTATGATATCAAGATCTTCCAGCAGCTTCCTCTTCCATTGCGCATGCAAGTCTTAAAAGGCAAGATCCTTTACTCGGATGATCTGTCTTTTATGTACGACAAAGCTTATGAAACCATTAAGGAGTTTGAGTCCTTTAAGCGGATATACTATGATTACCTCGGAATAGAACCTATCGCATGACTCAGGGGTTTTTAATTGATGAGAAAAAGAGAACTGAGGATTGAGCAGATTCGATCAAAGCTAATTGACATCGAGGAAAGCGTAAACCTTGTGGAGAGACACCTCCCTCAAAGTTTTGAAGATTTTTCCGAACTCGGGTTGGTCAAGGATGGAATCTATAAGAGAATGGAATTCGCCATTGAGAATATAATTGATATATGCTCAATAATTAATTCAGATCTACGCCTTAGCATGCCTGAATGTGAAGAGAATATTATCGAAAGCCTTGTAAATAAAGGGATTCTAACGCAAAAGATGGGAAATGAGATCCGAAAGATGAAGGGTTTCAGAAACATAGTCGTCCATAGATACGGCAAGATTGATGACATTGTAGCTTACACGATTCTGAAGGAACACATGGACGATTTCTACGAATTCATCAAATCTATAGAGCGATTCTAGATAGAAAATCCATAGATCCAATAGGATTTCCGGAAAAAGGGTAAATCCACGACAGATTTTGACTGGCGTTCAAGCGTGCTTGCTGCATGATATCAAGATCTCTGCCAGCGGGCTCATGGATTCTTCCATTCTTTTCGCTCCGTAATTCATCTTTGCATTTGACGGGATATCTTTGTGCGAAACCAGAACATGCCAAATTGATAGCACACTGGAGACGTTTTTGATTTCGTCGATTAAGCGATGCAACATGATATTGTTTTCCGCTTGCATTATAACAAAAAGAGAGTACTCTCCCAAGATACGGTACACTTCTTTCATGCCGTTTGTATTCTTGAGGGCAAGATAAGCTTCATCCTCTTGGCCACGCAATACTTTTATCATTGTAAATCCTAAAACCATTTTTTGTAACCCCCACCGCTTTGCTGAAACTTAAACAACAAGCCAAAGGCTGAGCATTTTTTCTGTTGATCTTGATCGAATAGTAAGATTTCTCACCAAGGATTTAAACATGAATAAGAGGGCAAGCCCTTTTGAGGGCTCGGCCACAAACTCTTACTCGTGGGATTATATTTCATTTTGTGATTCAGCGATCGAGATTTAGCGCTTCATTTCTGCAGCGTTTTTCATTTGGTGTCCATCCATCATTCCCATTTCGGGTCCCATTCCCATATGGTTCCCTCTCATTCCACCTTGTTCCTTCAGCTCGCCGATGGTTGTATTGTTTAGCTTCTCCATCCGCTCCTCCATCTTCTTCTGCTGCAGCTCCTTTATCTCGCCAAGGGTCATGTTATTTAGCTCTGCCATCTTTTCCTTCTTCAGTTCCTTCAGCTCACCCAGGGTCATATTATTCAGTTGTTCCTCAGTCAGGTTGTCCATCAGCAGGAAGGGACCGATCATGTCATGGCCCATTCCATTGGCACCTTGACACATGGAGGCGTCTCCACCCATCATCCCTCTATCCATGCCGCATCCCATAGAATTCCCTTTCATTCCATCGCTACATGCACCATTTCCGGATGGCATTGAGAAGGCTGGTGCCACCAGAAGGCAGATTGCGGCCATTGCCGCCAGAATTAATTCATATCTCGTTTTCATAACTTATACCTCGCATTTTTCTTTTTTTTTGCGAACGGCGCTTTCTAGGCCGTCCTATGACAACTACCTCGTGTCCTGAACGATAGAAAAGGGTATGACCGAACGAACGATGAAAAGTAAGATAGGTAAAACGCTTTTAAATGTTTCTTTTTTGATAAAAACCATTTCAATTGTTCTATTACTTCAATATGTCTATTTTTTCGATATTCAACTGTTTTCTAATATCAATGATGTGCAGGATTGCCTTAAAAGAGGAGATAATGGTAGTGTAGGTCATATAATTCATCTTAAAACGGTTTATTCTGCCTTAAGATTCGATTGATATCTTCCAACTCACGTGTTCGCCTGTTTTGTGTGTTCTTTCGAATCAGCGGCCAATCTCGCCGATCGCATTTGCATGGAACCAAACAAACGACTCGAGAGACCTAAGCGATAGAAAGCATTTTTTATCATCACACTTTATTGACTGATGGTGAGATCAATTTACTGAAAAAGCAGCAACAATAGACAGCCTATTATTGTGCTACAGCAAAAATTCTCCTGCCATTCGGATGTTTGGGCCATCGGAGAAGATTTAGACATATGCTCAAAATCCTGTCGTTTATGAAAAGAAGGCAAATTCTAAACGGAACTATTTATGGGGTTTTCAGCCTAAAATGAACGAAAATCAGCTGATTCATCAGAAGTTTTCTCAAATTTGGTTTATCGTTCGTTCGGTACCTTTTTTATATATCGTTCCAATCACTGTATGCAGTAGCTGGTTCTTGCAGGGACCTGATAGCCTTTGGGAAGCGGGATATCCTGTGGGCGCAACAATCGCAATCTAGAGGTTAAATCAGATGTCAATTATCGAAATGGATTCAAATGGGAGAGTACTGCTTCCTTTGGGGATTAGATATAAGTTGGACCTAAATGAGGGTGATATGCTGGCCATAGACCAGCTTGGCGATGGAACTATAATCCTAAAGAAGCTGGCAAAAAAATTGAGCTTCATGAGGTTGAATGAGTAGACCATTACGGTACTATAATTTGGCGGAAACTAGAAATATCGCCTTGGCCATCTTAGCTGCAACAGCGTCTAGAGATGAATTGCTGCATTACTTCTGATAATCAGTAAGGCCAAACGAAGGTGAACACCATATCAAATGTGATAGAGCTACAAGAAATCCATAAGAATTATCGCATCGGAGATAATGAGTATGCCGTATTGAAGGGCATAAACCTCAAGATTGAAGCAGGCGAGTTCATAGCCCTCATGGGCCCTTCCGGCAGCGGCAAGTCCACGCTCCTGAATATCATAGGCTGCCTGGACCGTTCTACAAGCGGCAGGTTTATGCTTTTTGGCCAGGACATCAGCCAGGCCTCAGATGACGAGCTGGCTCGCATAAGAAGGGTGGAATTGGGTTTCATCTTTCAGACCTTCAACCTCATCGGCCGAATATCAGTCTATAAGAACGTGGAGATGCCCATGATCCTTTCCGAAGTTCCGCGCGAGCAGCGTAAAGGCTCGATCTATGAAATTGCTCGATGCGGTAAACATTGCCCACCGGGCAGATTTCAGCCCCCTGAAAATCTCCGGCGGTGAGCGACAGAGGGTAGCAATAGCCAGAGCTCTGGCTAACGATCCTGGGATCATAATTGCTGATGAGCCAACCGGCAACCTGGACCTGAAGAACAGCAATGAGGTCATGAACATCCTAAGCAAACTGAACCAAGATGGACGAACCATCATCATGGTCACCCATAATCCCAGAGATTACCGAGAATTGCAGTCGCGTCATTCGACTCAGAGACGGACGCATCCTGGAGAATGCATAATGAATAGAGTTCTTAAGATTTTCATCCTGCTCATGCTGATAATGGGCTCAGCAGAAGCTTATGAGTATCGCATGCCCGTCAACATTCAATACACGATTAACACCTGCCGTGCTCATGCCTGGCGACGAGGCGTTGCTGGCCATTGAGCTAGAGAATGGGGCAGCATCCTATGGCGTAGGCAAAGATGCCGGAGCGGGCAGCACCGCCCAAAGTGCCATTCTATCTACGCCCATCAACAAGACGAGTTTGTTAAGGTACGCCTGAACTAAAAGTCATCAGTGACGACTACAGCAATATATGGGCATGATAGGACCGAACGATAAGATCACTATCTACTACAAGATCAAGGCCTCTGAGAATATAACTAGCGGTACCTACCTCATCGGTTTCCAGGTACGTGGGAGGATACGATATTATCACCATCAACCGCGAGATTCCAGTAAAAGTGGACAAGGCATCTGTCGGCATGGCCCGTGCAGAAACGGCCACATCGACATTTAACCTGAACGTAGCCAATCCAAGAGAAAACACGCTCAATGCAGTGACCATCTCGCCTTCTGCCCAGGAATCATATTCTCGCCTGATGAATACTACATAGGAACAATGGATCCGGATGAGGTATTCACCATCAGCTTTAGCTTAGAGTCCAAAGATTCTTCCCGGCCGATCACAAGTCCCACAAACCTCAGCTTCGTGGCGAAATTCAAGAACGGCGATACATGGCATGAGTCAGGAGATTATGTCGCCAGCTATACTCCGCCAAAGGATAACACAAACCAGAACAGTTATCTTCTGTATTTAGGCGGTGGAGCGTTGATATTGATTGCTGCAGGCGGTTATCTATACTGGCGTAAGAAGAAAGCTCAGCAAGCTGGTTACTAACGGGAAAGGCGATGGGAAAGGATCTTCATAAGCCCGGGAGAAATAGATGAAGCTACCTGATATGCTTGAGTTCATTGCCGTAGGCTTTCGGGCCGACCGCTTCAAGACCCTCATGTCATCCCTCGGGATAATAATTGGCGTGATGGCCATAGTGGTTATGCTGTCTGTAGGAGAGGGCCTCTACTCCGGCGTATCATCGCAGTTCAGTACGTTCAACCTGGACTTGATACAGGTGGTACCGGGCTCTTTCCATTTTGGAGGGAACAATCAGGCGAAGCCGGAATCCGCAGGAGCCGGCCAAGTTCACAGACAAGGACATCAAGGTCCTGGAGAACGTCGTGGGGGTCAAGAATGTTGCACCACAGACTTCCGACCAATGTGGTGATAGCATTCCGCGATAAAAATGCCTCCGCCAGCGTCACCGGAGTTGATCCTGACAAAGAGGCGACCCTCAAGGGCAAAGTAGCTCAAGGCAGGTTCCTGTCGGGTTCAGATTACAAATCGATCGTAATAGGAAGCAAAACCTCGCAGGATCTTTTCAGGATGAAGATCACTCCCGGAAACAAGATTCGATTGTTTCACAAAGATCGTTATATGGACTTCAAAGTTGTGGGAGTGCTGAAGGAAGAGGAGCAGTCGTCCTTTGGCGGCCCTGGCCAGGATCAGAACAACAAGATGTACATCACCCACAAGGCCATGAAGGAGCTTATTGGCGAAGACAATTACTATTACGGCACATTCCAGGTAACAGTCAACGATCCGGAGCAGGTTGAGAGCATAATTGAGAAGATCAAGAACGATCTTAAGAGATATCACAAGAACGAGGCCTATGATGCCACCACGGCACGGGACATGCTCTCCTCGCTTATGAGCATCCTCTCCATGATCAAATATGCTCTGGCGGGAATTGGAGCCATATCACTGGTTGTGGGAGGAATCGGCATCGCCAATGTTATGATGCTCACCGTGAAAGAGAGAATTCGAGAAATCGGCGTCTTGAAGGCCCTCGGCGCGACCGTGAAGGATATCAGAGAACAGTATTTGCTGGAGGCCGGTGTTTTAGGGGTTGTGAGCAGCATTATCGGCATCGTCATGGGGGTGCTTGTTTCTTACCTGATAGGATCGCTGGCTGGGCTGCCCTCGGCCATAACACCTCAATCTATCGCACTTGGGTTGCTCTTCGGCGTGCTCACGACCACGATCGCTGGAGTCTATCCTGCCAACAAAGCGGCAAAGCTTGATCCTATCGAGGCATTGCGAGCTGAGTGAAGTGACGAGCTATAAAGGGTAGTTGGTATGGTGTGACGGGAATCGAAGACAACTGTTTGAGATTCCCTGACGGTTTCACAACTGCAAGAGAAAGGCTCAGATCGACATCGCTGATAGGATTTGCCAGCTTTTTGTTTCAACCTCCTTTATCTTCTCCGATCAGCCATCCATTTCGTTACTTGTATGAAGCATCAAGAACTCTCGTGAGTAGACAGCTTGATTTCTTGCCACTCTATTTTGATAAAAACTAATATC
>CAVWPP010000026.1:0-17617 GCA_963756915.1 Methanotrichaceae archaeon | reverse complement strand
GCAGAAAAGGTAGGTTTACAGGAATCCTCTTTAGACAGAAGATATATCTAGAATTGAACAGTTAATATATGGCATGTATCAACGCCGCAGATTTTACATTATCTTTGCAGCTATTATCTTTGTTTTAATTATTTTTGCAATATATCTTAGCAAAGATTTTATATCAACTATTCTTTTGAGCTTTCTTCTGGCATATATTTTGGATCCAGTCTTCATGTATTTCTCCAGGCACGTCGGTCACCATCGTCGGGCATCAGCTTTTGCTTCCATATTAATAATATTTTTTATACTAATATTTGTCATCTTTGCGGCAGCCGATGCACTCATAACGGAGATGTCGAATTTACTGGGCTTAGGTGGCGTAGCCTATCTTCAAATACAGGCATCCAATTTTTCTGGCGCCATTAATAGCCTTTCTGAGATGTACCTGCCAGCTTTGGCTGCAAATTATGTGAAGGGGATAGGCGACATTCCCACAGCCCTCATTTTAATGGTCCAACCAGTTTTACAGGACAATATCATAAGCTTCGCCTCAAACCTACCCATATACTTTACTCAGTTTCTGCTGGCAATATTCTTCACCTATTACTTCCTTGTTGATGGTAGACGGATAATAAATGAATTTGTAGGGCTACTTTCTGAAAAAGAAGTAAGCACACATTTTCTTCTGGAACTGAACCTCATCTATAAGAGCCTTTTCCGGGTATTTTTTCTCACCTCTCTACTTATCGGGATCATAGGAGCAATAGGGTTCCTCGTGCTCGGCATACCCTATCCTTTACTTTGGGGCATGATAATAGCTGTAGTCGCCCTGGTTCCATTGATAGGACCAGAAATGATCTTCGGGCCGATTGCCCTTTACTATCTGCTGACTCAAGACTATACAACAGGCCTAGCCCTATTGGCCTTCGGAGTAATCTTCCTCACAGTAATCCCTAATAACTTTATTCTTCCTCGCCTAGCATCAGCGAGCGCTTCAATCCATCCCCTCATCACCCTCATGGCATTTACTGCGCCGGTCTTTGTCATCGGAATAGTGGGAGTGATAGTTGGGCCCGCTGTCTACGGATTTATACTGGCTGCTTATAGGACGATGGTATACTTTCGAAAAGTAACCTTTGAAGCAGAATCACCAGCTTCATCTATGCCTGATGCAAAGTTACCTTAAAACAGAATTAATGATGTCAAGGGAAGACAATACGGAATATGTGAGAGATAGCAACATCGAACCATGTCCTCAAATGAATACTGAATCGAGCACTTGCCTGGAATCTAACGGAAAATCAGAAGAATGTAAGGCTAATAATTCGTAAGACGAAATCTGATTAGCTGAAATATTGTCGGAAACCTAGCATCTCCTGTCCAAATCTCAGAGCTTTGTAGTTTGAACTATGAAATCAAGGTTTTTTCTGGAGTGAATAGGTTTAAAGTAGGAATGAATACAATAACCAGAAATCTATCCCAATCGAAAAGTCAAATAGCATTACCTTTGCATCAGAATAAAAAGGACTGTGGTTAGTTATGGTAGCTGATCCGAACAAATGGTTCCTGAAGTTTTCACCAAACGGAGAGGGGCGTCCCTGGGGAGATGATACTTACATGGCCAAAAGGCTGGGTAATTACAAGCCGTGGGATGAAAACTGCAAGGTAATCCCTTTGATTGGCGGATATGAGGCATTGTCCGCGATGAGGGAATCCCTAGAAGCTGCAATCTCCGAGGCCCAACAAGGCAAGAAAGGGTACGTATATATCGCCGATTTTCGACTTGATCCCTTGAGAGACCTGTCCGATGATAATCCTTGGATAGTCCAAAATCGCCCCTGGAATGAGAGAGATTCTGCAAAAAAAGATCAGACCGTACTAGGATTTATCCTGCGTCTAATGCAGGCCGGGATCAATGTTAGGATACTATTGTGGTTGCCGATAAGTGCGTCTGTAATTGTAGGGCTCGGACCGCATATAAGCGATCACGTTTACATAGCTGAAGTTGTAAGCAAGGAATGCGAAAGGCTGAGCAAGAATGATCCCAGCGCCAAAGATCGTGGCATAGTAGCTCTGGACATGAGGGTAGCGTCTCCATTAACTTCTACCCACCACCAAAAGATGATGGTAATTCGCGTGGGCGACGTAAATGTAGCTTATTGCGGCGGGGTAGATCTAGCCTTCACCAGAAGAGACACACCAGACGAGTCGCATCGCTACATATATGATCCGAAGGCTACGTTAGACGATCTGCTCGTTCTTATGGAATCAAATCCGCCTCAATTTTTAGGGGGAGACTGGCAATCAGGGAAAAACGTACCTCATGTTTTCGATGTCCAAGACAAGACTCATCGCTGGCCGAAGAGCCTAGATACAATTTATGAGGCATTAAGAGACGTATCAAAGCCCTTGCACCCGGATCCTGATCTGCCGAAAGAAGTCTATGGGGATGATCATCAAATCTGGCACGATCAGCACCTTCGGCTTCAGGGACCAATCATAAAGACTCTAGAGGAGCAGTTCTGTGAAAGATGGCAAGACTCGGGAAACGTGCACGAGACTGGATTCTGGGGCAGTTTACACATTAAAAATAATCAGGTTATCTTCAGCTCAAAGACGGCCATTAAGGATGACGACATAAAAAGATTGGATGAGCCAAAGGAAGTTGATCTTGTGCAGGGGGGCTCGTCTCTGGTACAAATGTGGCGTACGATTCCCTTGCGAATGGAACGCAAGAGGCCTCCATTTATAAGAGGCGAGTTTACAATCATGGCGGGGATAGCTAATGCGTGTCAGGCAGCGGACGAATTGATCTGGATCTTCGACCAATACTTCTTTAGCAGGCCCCTCGCCAGATTGCTTAACCACCAGATTAAGAACGACAAGAAAAAGAAGCTTTGCGTTATTTTAGTGCTTCCACCCTATGCGGATAATCATCCACATGAAGTGCACCATGCGAGGAAGCTGGCCCTCAACGATTTAACTGCTGGCCTTATGCTCGGTTCCGGCAAATTCGAGCGCGTAGGCGTATATAACCTCTGGCACCCTTCTCGAATTCCAGGTGGCATTTACTGCCATGCGAAAGTTCAGCTGTATGATCGCAGTCTGTTTGTATGTGGTTCTGGAAACATGAACCGCAGATCGTTCACCTGCGATACCGAACTCGATTGTGCTGTTTTAGATGAGGACTTGGTCTTAAAGCATTATCGCAGGCTTTGGCGTGTCCTCTTTCCGGACATTGCCTGGCCAAGTCAGATCAATTTCAATGATCCGAATGGCGGATGGGGAATGCAATTCTTCGATGCCTTTGAGAATGCAGTCAAAACAAAGAACTCGTACTTGATACCTGATCCTTGGTGGAATGCCGATAAACAGATAAAGCCTGTCATAGTCGAAGGCAAAACCAAAGCAGCGGTAGATATAAGGCCTCCTAGACTGCCCGCCGACCCTGCCGAGGCAAGGAAGAACCCAATCAATTGGACTGGTGTCGCACGAGAACAAGATTACGAGGAGGATTATCTGGAGGACGTAAGGAGCACCCTGAAAAATCCTGAGCTAGTAAAAGAAGACATCTGGTCATTTGGCAAAGAGTATGTAGCAAAGATCGAAGATAGTCTCTTCGAACCAAGCTCCTTAAATGCGAAAATAGAATCCGAAATTTGCCCAAAATCCAGCGGCGCCGTTGGAGATCCAGAGGCACCCGGGCGATTGGACGAGATAGTGTTCCTTATTGAAAACTGTGGTCATGGAGATAAATGGCCCTGGAGGGTGCCTTGAAAGCCGCCGGCTGCACCTTAACCTTCTGGGGGTCCAAAAAAGGTGGCCAATAGAATAATAAGTGCGAGCCTACGAAGGAAATGCAGTGAATAGAAAGATCGCAATCGTATTTGTGATAATGCTTGCATTTGCCATATTGCTCTCGTATGCAGCAGCCAGGTTCCCGGTCTTGCCCTTCGACCTGAAGTCCTACGAGGAGTTGCAAGAGCAAGCGAGTCCACTTTTCGACAGGCTAATGAAGGGGGTTAGCGATCTAGGCGACCAGGCGTTTGCTGTGGCATTGACAGCAATTGCTATGGTGACCTTTGCATTACGGCACAAATGGCTAGAGGCGATCTTTATGCTTGCAACAACCAGCAGCGTACTGCTGACTTTTGTCCTTAAAGATCTCATTCAGAGAACGCGTCCATTCCCATTAACTCAAAATGCGACTGGACTCATACAGAGCATCAACGAATATAGTTATCCAAGCGGGCATGTCCTATTTTTTGTCGTCTTTTTTGGGTTCTTCGCCTATCTCGCCTGGATGCATTTTGCTGGGCGCGTGCGTGTGATCGTTATCACCATTTGCGTTGCATTGATCGTTCTAATCGGACCATCTCGTGTATTTCTTGGCGCCCATTGGGCGAGCGATGTTGCGGGTAGCTATATCATCGGAGCGATATGGCTATTCGTTCTGATTCTCGCATACCAAGGAGCGATCCGCAGGAAATATTAATGAGAGCTAGGTCGAGGTTTGCCATTTCAGGATTTTCAAGCTCGTTGCGATGTAACCAGAATCCATCTCATACCTACGCAGCTGAAGGGTTTCAATCCCTGTCGGGTTTTCAAGCTCGTTGCGATACACCGACCTTGAATCTGTTTCAGCAGTGTTTCGAGCTGAGTTTCAATCCCTGTCGGGTTTTCAAGCTCGTTGCGATGGTGTCTACAGGGCACTTAACTTCGGCAGACAATTGGTTTCAATCCCTGTCGGGTTTTCAAGCTCGTTGCGATACACCGACCTTGAATCGTTTCGCAATGTTTCGAGCTGAGTTTCAATCCCTGTCGGGTTTTCAAGCTCGTTGCGATGGTGTCTACAGGGCACTTAACTTCGGCAGACAATTGGTTTCAATCCCTGTCGGGTTTTCAAGCTCGTTGCGATTTCATAAACTATACTTGATTCCATACAATTTCTCGAAGTTTCAATCCCTGTCGGGTTTTCAAGCTCGTTGCGATATTATCCTTTCCAACCGCCCGCGACCCTAGCAATATGTTTCAATCCCTGTCGGGTTTTCAAGCTCGTTGCGATCAGGCCTGATCAGAGCTAGTCAACGTGTCGCCAAAGTTTCAATCCCTGTCGGGTTTTCAAGCTCGTTGCGATGAACTTGTTTAATTTGCGAGATCCAATATACAAGGTTTCAATCCCTGTCGGGTTTTCAAGCTCGTTGCGATTTCGCATCTTTGAGGCCATGGTTCCCTCCAGGATGGTTTCAATCCCTGTCGGGTTTTCTAGCTCGTTGCGATCCAGTGATCATAGTTCGCATGTGTCCTACTGAGAGAGTTTCAATCCCTGTCGGGTTTTCTAGCTCGTTGCGATCTATAGCTCTCACGATCTATACGCTTTTGGTATGATTTCGTTTCAATCCCTGTCGGGTTTTCTAGCTCGTTGCGATGGTACGTAGCCGCCAAGAGGGGACCATGGGACAGAGTAGTTTCAATCCCTGTCGGGTTTTCTGGCTCGTTGCGATCTACTGTACCAGGAAGTCCCGCTAGTACTAATCAGTGTTTCAATCCCTGTCGGGTTTTCTAGCTCGTTGCGATTCGGGATGGTGTCGGCGTTCAGTGTCCCAACTGTCTGTTTCAATCCCTGTCGGGTTTTCTGGCTCGTTGCGACGGTTTGCATTGCTTAATGTTCTGGTTCCTATTCATAAGTTTCAATCCCTGTCGGGTTTTCTGGCTCGTTGCGATGCAAGAGGACTAGATACGATCAAAGGCACATGTTATACGCGTTTCAATCCCTGTCGGGTTTTCTAGCTCGTTGCGATACCGAGGGCGGGATACGTTGATCAGCGAGTCGATGCAGAGTTTCAATCCCTGTCGGGTTTTCTGGCTCGTTGCGACTTCCGAAGGCTGCTATCCTCGCATGGTTTATGCCATGTGTTTCAATCCCTGTCGGGTTTTCTGGCTCGTTGCGACTACGAAATCTATCGAAGCCGAGCCGCTTGAACCTGCCAGAGTTTCAATCCCTGTCGGGTTTTCTGGCTCGTTGCGACTATGGCATCGGTACAGATCGGTATGAATGGCATAACTTGTTTCAATCCCTGTCGGGTTTTCTGGCTCGTTGCGACTTACATTGCATCCGAGGCTGCAAAGCCTGACGAATCTGTTTCAATCCCTGTCGGGTTTTCTGGCTCGTTGCGACTGCGATATCACGTGGCTATGAGATGACCGGGGTAATCAAGTTTCAATCCCTGTCGGGTTTTCTGGCTCGTTGCGATCAATGCGAGGTCGCGGAATGTCAGAAGCGTCAGATAGTTTCAATCCCTGTCGGGTTTTCTGGCTCGTTGCGACTGTAAGATGCAGCTCTTCTAAGGGTGACTTAATTGCAGTAGTTTCAATCCCTGGCGGGTTTTCTGGCTCGTTGCGACTAGCTATCCTGCCTGGCGTGATCGCGGCCAATATCTTGTTTCAATCCCTGTCGGGTTTTCTGGCTCGTTGCGACGGCGGGTTCAAAATGGTCCTTTTGCCTTAAAATCCTTTCTAAAACCCCGAAAATCGCACCTGAAATAATGGACCTCTTGCGTACCAGGTCTTTATAAAGGTCCATGAAGAACTAGATCACATTCGACTTCTTCTCAGGAGTCTTCTCCCCAAGATCGGTAATGGCAGCCACGCAGCGCTCGCAAAGCTCGTAGATGCGCACTTTATCACCTGCTTCAATCTCTGCCTTTATATCGTCTTCCATCTGCAGGCGCTGAATATCCGTGATCTCCACCTCGAAGACGCTGTACTGCTTCCAGGCCCCGTAGCTCTCCAGGATCTTGAAGACCCTGGTGCGGGTGCGATTATCGCTGATATCGTAAGTGATTGCCAGCCTCATCTCTTGAACTCCAGCGGAAAATATTGCTTCAGCTCTCCTATTATCGCTTTTCTCAGCAAAATCGACTGCATCCGCACCGCCTTTCGGCGCGATACGGTGTACTCGAATCTGGGATGGCTGAACTCCTCCTGCATATAGTCGTCGAACTTCTCCAGGTAGATCTTGAAGGCATAGTCCTTGAGGTGGTTGTCAGCCCCGAAGTCCTCATGCTTGAGCATGCCCTTGTTGATCAGCCGAAGAGCAAAGGCATCGCAGAAGATGGGCCGGAACTCCTCCAGCAGGTCCAGCGCCAGGGCAGGTCGTCCATGCCTGTCTGCGTGCAGAATTCCCAGGAATGGATCGAGGTTATACTGGCGCAGAGCGCTCAGAACCTCATTTTTCATCATGCTGTAGGTGAGGGAGAGAAGGGCGTTGATGTGATCCTCAGGGGGCCTTCGCGTTCGGCGCTCGAAGGTCCAGCCGTCTGCCAGGCAGCCGTTCAAGAGGCCGAAATAGGTCTCTGCCGCCTCGCCCTCCATGCCCCGCAGATTGTCCAGGTCCCGCGCTTTGGCCGTCTCCTCCTCCAGCTCCGCCAGCCGGCCGTTGTCCGGCACATCCTTGCGGTTGAGCAGGGTGCGCGAGTTCCTGATCTTGCCCCGGATGATCTCTTTGGCGATTTTAAGGCCCTCCTTCTCGGATAGGGCATACTGGCAGCGGCGCACCTCGGCGATGGTGTTTTTCTCCGGCACGAAGCTGCCCCGGTAGCGGCCGTTCTGGGTGAAGTAGTTGAGCACTATGCCGTGCTCATTGGCCCGCGCCACAAAGGGCGTGGTGAAGTTGATGTTGCCGAAGATGTTGATGGTGTCCACCTGGCCCATGGGAAAGGAGGCGATCTCCCCCTCGCCCTTCATGTAGACTGGTGATCCTGCCTCCGTCCACGCCCACCTGGGAGCCCTGCTTGGTCACGTAAACCACGCTGTCGTCGAAGATGCCTTCACTGGCTTTGCTCATGCTTCTCGCTCCTCTCCTACATTCATCAGGAGCATCACTTCTTAGCGGCAATCATGTAAACCAGATCCATGTACTTGCCTGCCCCATTCTCCATGGCCTTTCGGTCGCCGACGGCATACTCATTGTCGCACTGCAGCCAGTCGTTCCAGCATTCAGAATAGCATTCCAGCTCCCCCGCAGCCTGAAGTTCCATTCGCTCTGACTTCGACAGGATCTTCCTCCACCATTCAGGGCTGTGCAGGGTTTCGATGGCCTCTGCATTCCACGATAGGAGCATCTCTTGAGGAATGTTATCATGGATATCTTTTACCAGGCCGGGCACCGCGATTGCCAGCTTTCCTCCCTTCTTCAACAGCGGCGCCATTTTTTTATCCACAAAGCCTTCATCTCTGCCGAAGTAGTGGTAGGCATCGATGCTTATGATGGCGTCGAAATATTCATCTGCATAGGGCAGATCTGCTACATCGGCATGGATCGGAATGATCCTATTCTCGAGGCCCGCCTCTTTGAAGCGGGCAAAGTTTTCAGATGCAGTAATCCACAGGTCAGTGGCAAACACCTGCACGCCAAACTCTCTGGCGAGAAAAATAGAGGTAAGTCCCCTGCCACAGCCCAGATCCAAAACCCGCATATCCGGTTTCAGCTCCAGCATCCACGGCAGTTGCGTCAATTCCTCCAGTATCTTCAATGGCATTGGGTCCCATCATATTGTCCAGTAGAAACTGTCTGTCGTATGCCTGCGATTTTATATATTTGCATTCCATTGCTAATTCTCCTTATCTGTCAATTTGCTATTTTCCTCACTCATTTTTTGTCTGCTCATCCTTCCTGCATTGCTCTCTTCTTGCACTCTCCTCTTCCAGCATTCTCGTCTCCTCGGGCAGGCAGTACTGCCGCTGTGCTGCACTTCTCGCACTTTTTGGGGTTATCGGCAAAGTCGGGGATCTTGTCCAGGCTCATGTTGCGGATGGCCTGCACAACCTCCAGAACCTTATTTCTGTGCCAGTCGGTAATAGTAATAGCATAGCGCTCATTGGTGCCGAAGAGGTAGAGGTAGCCCATGCGCACGGGCTCGTCCAGGTAGTCCTCCAGGAGCATGCAGTAGGCGGCGAGCTGGACCTCGTCGTTGTCGTGATAAGAGGTTCCATGCTTGCGCTCCACCGGCGTTAGCTTGGTCTTTCCTTCCAGGAGGTCGATCTTGCCGTGCAGGTGGAGCTTCTCCGACCTCAGGTACATCTCCCGGTACCACTGGCCCCGGCGGCTCTGGTGAGCGTGCTTCGAGCGGCCATCGGCCAGGACGAAGTTCAGGCCCTGGGTGTGGTAGAACATCAGGTAGTAGAGCCGACGGGGGCAGTAGAGGTACTGGTTGAGGTCGGAGGTGTTGACGAGGGGGAGTTCGTGTTCAGTCATCGTCGAACTCCATCGCGTCATTGGTTAAGGGTATTACTTTGTTGTTCCAGAGGATTACCTCGTCAGGTGAGACAACCCGATCGGCCTCAACAGAATTGCATAACGAATGAATGCAGAAAAGCAGGAACTTTTGCTGCTTCTCTGGAAAAACATCTAGTGCATTCCTGGCTATGATATCTATCTCATCCCTGAATTGTTCGTTGCGCTTCTGATAATTAATCGGCGCAGGAAGATATGATATCGGTCATTGCCTGGATAAATGGGCCTGAAGCATCACTTTTTTCTTCCACTATTTCTAAGCCGTCTTTTGTTTTCCTCACAGATGCAGGGACTTGGTTCAAAACCGATAGAACATCATACATCGTTCGTCGAATTTCATGTCCTCTCTGATATACTACTGGAAACTGAAGAGAACGACCCCGAAGACTTCTGCAGGCCTTCTTGATATCCGTGACAAAGCTATTTAAACGCTCTAAATCTCTATCGATAAAGTCCTCCTTATTACGATTATTCAGTATGGAGAAAAATGAGAGCCATAATTTATAACTATAACCGGATTCCGGAGCGAAAAATGCTTCCAGGTCTCCTTTCCTCTCGCTCTTGTATAGTCACTGATAGCTAGCGCTTGTCTGAATGTGAAGAGAGTGCGCACCTTCTTTGTCTGAATATTGTACTCTTTAGTAATATGCTTAATAATTTCAAGGAATTTTTCATAGGTAACCGTATCTTCTGAAAAGAGTGGATTGGCTTCTTTTTTTGTAAAAATATAGCAGTCAGCAGGCTCACGCCGCGCAGCACGACCGAAACGCTGGATAAATGAGTCTATGCTGAAGCCATCTTCCATAAAAAGGAGCTTTATAGGATAATCAAGTCCAACTTCACTTTTATTTGTGGAAATGAGAATTGGTTTGGTAAAGTCTTGTGCATATCCATCTTGATTATTCGTATCGTATCCATTGTCTTTCTCAGCATATTTATACAATTCTGGATACTCACTGGATAAGCGATAATAAAACCGATTACTATCTTTCACTGTATCAAATATAAATAAAATTCGTGGTTCATTTACTTCGATATTGCCAACGGCTTCTTTGAGATTTTCGACAACCTGCTCGATATGATCAATGATTTTTCCTTGATGAAATTCTACTTTTGTCTTATGTCGTATGACTACTCCTTCATTGTTGCTACATGCCTTCGCGTCAACTTTTTCAATTTGCGGAGGGTGGCGATCTGCTCCAACTCTCGCGAGGTTTAGAAGTTCGATTATTTCATCTTTAGGCGTTGCACTACTCAGAATCACTTTACATGAACTCATGTTGAGAAACAGACCGATTTGATTCAAAATACCACTCAACTCAAATTCTCCGATAAGTATGAAATTCGTCATAGATAATATACTCAAATAAATGAAAATGCTTGAATCAAGTCCCCTGTTAGGTTTTTATACATATGACCGATAATCGCCTGGAAAATATCTGGATTGGTTAGTATTATATCATAGCGTGACAACAACCCATAAAGCTCTCTTGACCGTTCTTCCCCTTTTTTGGTGAGGATTTTTGAAGATATGTTTATTGCCCGAAATTTTTTGTCTTTAGTAAACCGTTCAAGCTGGCTTTTTATCAAGGCATTCGTCGGATAAATAAGGAGTGTTTTATGTGTCACTCTCATTTCATCTTTCATTAACTTTTCAAAGCAGAGAGTTTTGCCTGCGCCGGTAGGAGCGATAAGCTGAATAACGTTGGCATTTGTGTTTTTTGCGCAATCGATGAACTCTTTTTGAAAAGAACGTAGATTCTCATCGGAGTCTCTAACAACAGGAAGATGGACTTCATCAACAAATACCATTTGCTTAACCTCCAAAGTATAAGTGGGATTATTTTATCATTACAAAAATTAATGTCAACATCTAGGAGATGCTGTTTTCTCGAATCGCTTCCTCTTACAAGTTTTTCAGAGGCGTTGTAAACGTCTATAAGATTAAGTCTCTTGTCTCCCGAAGATCCATCGCCAATACCGTAGACCTCTTTCAGCATGTAAAGATTCAGATGCACTTTATTTGCGAGTTTTGTTTTTTTTGCTCGCAGTTCTCCACTTCTGCGGATTCCGAGAGTCAAGAAGAGATCATCCGGCAGTGCTTCTTTCGACCATACGGTAAACTCAAATGTGCTTCCAGGAGCCAATCCAATGTATCGTCGTACTTTTTTGATAGATGCCGGAGAGTCGCTACTCATCCAACGTGGGTCCGTCTTTGTAAACCGTCCCATATCGCCCTTCTCTCCGCCAGCTCCACTCGGTACAGTCACGGTGAGACTTCTTTCAGACAAGTATTCTGTGCTTTTAAAAGTCTCTTCTTTGAAACTTACGTCGATGGGTCTTGCATCGCTCACAAACAAGCCGATATCGGCAAGTTCATGATACTGATGATTGAATGCCTCGTCTCCATACAGGAAGTAACGCTTTTCAAGAAGACCAAGGGTGTATGCAAGTGCATAAGTAAGCGCTGTGCTTCCCAATATGCGATCTGCACTGACCAACACACCCTCCGAGCTTGAATAAAAAAGCGGAGAGTGGAGGGTAGCATGATATGTTTTTATCTCCACATCTATCACCAATCGAGTTTTAGATTACTCCGTTTCCCTCGTCAAGTTTGCTCTGATCGGTGCCGTTTTTCTTCTCTACTTTTTTCTCAGTCTTCTTAACTGATTCCAATCCTTCGTTACGCAAAATTTCAAGGGCGCTCTTCAGGATAGCGGAGTCTTCCTCTTTCAAACGAGTTCCAGTATCGATTAAATTTGTTAGCCAGACCGGATTCTTTTCTCCACCACTTATTTCAAAGTTCTCCGTGTGATATATTTTCCAATCTGCTCTTTTATGTTTGCCTATGTATGTCGATATAACTGCCTTGAGATCTGCCTGCGATAATTCGTCCTTGGATTCCGTAATATGATCTCGGATTAGCTCTCCGCAACTCAGACTGCTATCCGCCGAAGATGTTATCAGGCCGACTATCTCATTTTTCATGTCCCTGCCGGTTCGCGTTTCCCTAGCCCCATATCTACCTGTACCAAGAATGTTATGAATTACGTATAATAACATCTCTTTTGTGCCTGCTTCCAGTGTGACAAAATGGACGAAATGAGTACCTGGCTGTACTTTTACTGGATGGAAGAAGCTCTCGGATTGTCCGCCGGATTCGTCTCTCATCGTGCCGCTTTCGTAAAGAGCATTGTGTGCTTCTCGGTTCATCAAATCGTAGGGCTCTAAACCGTAGGTGTAACCTTCGATCACGCGACTCTTTTGTGAGAATGTAGCACCAGAAACAGTGCCCGCAAGCCCATAAGTTAGCATATCTGCCGTTTGAGATTTAGGAAGGCTGTTTATCGGTTCGTTGTAGGTATATTCCTTTGAGATAATATTTTCATTTTCATCAAGCTCTCGGCAAAGATTCAATCCGGCTAAGCGCTCTTTGCTTACGAACTTCTCTCCATTTACTTGGGCATGAATTATCCCGTTGAACTCCTGAGTCTCGGCTCTCTCCGGGTCCGAGCTTCTGAAAAGGATCGGATCTGTGACAGTCCTCAGTATCACCAAGGTTACAGTTGGTCTTGCTCTCCGGTAGACTTCATATTTTTGAGCAAATCCATCGTTTGGTATGCTATTCTTAAGCTCAGACCAGTTCATTGTTTCTCACCCTTATTTTTTATATTTTGGATATATTCAAATTCATAAATATCCGTCAATGGATTTCCCCATTGGGATATTTTCTTTACATTCCAAAGTCCATGCTCTTTCAGATACTTTGCGATGCTTTCAACAAAATCAAGACACTCTGCAGGGATGTCTTTTCCTTTCTTAGGGCTATACTGCTCGCGCAATACGTCTTTCCAGACTTCCGCTGCGGCAAAACGTATTGCTTCTTCTTCGGGATAGTTTTGTGCCTTAAACGCCACCAATGAATCCATTGCAGTCCGGAAGATTTTCACACGCTTATACGAGCCACTAAATCGATGTGCTCCGAAAAGGTTTACCCCCTTTTCGGCAAGCTCTTTCATATCCATACTCCCATCTCCAAATAATGTGGTTAAATAATCTCCGTTTTTGTTTACCCAAGCTTCGAAATTCTCAACGGATCTTTTTACAAAAGGAATCACGGTGATCGGTTCGAAGCTCTGCACGCGGTGCAATCCTTTCATGCCATCTAATTGGTTTATGAAGTCGAGTCTATGATCAATAAGTCTCGCAGTTCTAAAATTTTCAATATTGTCTAGCTTCATGGTCTTTTCGAGCGTTGTTGGCCGTTCGTTGTAAAACACCCCGTTGTACATGCGCATGAGCGTGTACGGACTGGTTATTACGCATTTGCAGCCACAGTCCAAACAAGCTTTTATGGCTGTGTGGATCGCTCGTGCTCTGCGAGTGCTTTTGCTTGATTGCTCTCGCATCCCCGGTGGCAATTTGATTGCCATAGGCTCAATATGAAACGGTGTCTCAAAGTCGCCTAGCCGGAATGTTAAGCCGAGCTTTTCTGTTTTTGTTCCTTGGACGCTTATTTGCACCTTACTCATTTGTTCGTGGAACATGTCCACATTCACAAATATCGAATCAAAATAGAAATAGAAGAAAATAACATCATCTGTTACTCTAAATCCACTTTTTTGTATTAAATTATCAATCAATAAATGCTCCATCTGGCAGACGTCGCATTCTCGCTTATATTGATCATTCAAGGTTGCACGTTTGGTGAAGCCTCCTGATTGCATGAAGTGCTTTCCTGGCTTGTATTCCTTCTTAGCAATTGCACCACATTTAAAGCAAGTATCTTCATTTCCTTTTGGGACGCTCATCTCAACAAGGCCCGTAGATATTTCCCCATTTTGAGCGCATAATAATTCGATTATTGAATCCAAAGCGGATGATTCATCCTCTAATTTAGATAAAATTACTTTTTTGAGCGGATCGTGTAGTAATCTCAAGGTATCTTTCAAATTATTCTGATTATTAACAATTTCATGAACTGTGTATGACTTGCAATTCTGCCCACCTACATCATCCTGATTCGCGAATGTATCTCGGATAACTCCTATCTTCTTTAACTCATTTCGCAACTTTTCATCATTTAGTTCCTTCTCCAATTTGGGAAACGTTGTCCAATCATTTCCTTTTTTATCATTGTATATAAAATAAGAAATACATGCTAGAGCTTCTTGGACATCTTCTTCTGGTGGGTAAATTGTCTTTCCAAGAACGCTCAACAAGCCTGCTTCAGTTCTCTCTCGTACTGATCCGACATAAACCTTAAAACGTGTCTGTGTATCAAGTGGGATAGATAGTATCGGAGATAGATCGAATTTTTTGTTATTTAATGTTGGTTTAGCATTCGTATTTCTTACAAGTTCCTTGCTGATTAAATTTTTTAACTCCGATGCATTAATGTTAATCTTATTTGAAGATAGATATAATATTCCCTGAGGAGATATGAGTAGCGGAATCCCGTTGGATTGGACCAAAAATTGCTTAGCGCTTCGATATACAATCTGAGATAGTAATTGCTGCGGCATTTCAGGCAGTAGCAAGATGTGCACGTTGTATCCACTGCTGTTCAGTAGCTTTTGAATATCCTGCAATGGGTATTCAGATTTACCTAAACTGGCGACCTTATCCCCGAATTTTACGTATGGTAGAAGTCTGGCGTATTTGGGCTGAAAGAATCTTGATTCACACTGCGAAACATCCTTTTCCTCCGCATGTTGAACTAAAAAAACAATCTCATCCAGCTCACTTTCCCATTCGGGGAAGTATGCTTTTATATTGAAGGGATCCGTTTCAAAATAGTCTTGAATTAAATTATAATAATTGCCTTGATTTCTGGAATTAGTTATTTCGTTCCAATATTTATTGACATCATGAAGGGTAAGTGCTGTGCAAAGTAGTCTCATGTCATGAGAATTTGGGAGTTGTTGCTCAGTCGATATCCTATCATATACGTACAAAATTGATCCGGTAAAAACTGCTGTAATTACATGAGCGGAAAAGCTCAGAGCTTTGTTAAATTTTGCGTCCAATTGAGCAGATTCTTTAAACAGATGTGGTAGGACATTTTGACACGTACTCTTTGATACGACGTTTTATTTCTGTATAGTCATCTACCTTCTCGTTCTGTGATATTTTCCAGATCATCTGAGCTTATATTCCCTCCAAATCGTCTGAATCTAAAATATTAATCATTACCTCACCACCTCCCCCGCCTCGCGCCTTCGCCGCTCCTTCCCCCGCGCCTGCGCCCCGTCCTCGGCCCGCGCGTGCCCCCGGCCACGTTCCTGCCGCAGCCCGTGAACCTCTGCTTTTGGTTAGGCCCGACTTTCTCCATCTTTCTCGCCATGAATGTCTTTTCCATTACCTCGCCTCCCCCACTCCCACCTTCACCGCCCCGCACCCGCGTGCGACTGCGCTCCCCACCCCGCTGTACTCCGCAAATCTGGCCAGGGCCACAATCCCGTTCCTCAGGCCCTCCGGCGCATCCCTCGTGAACGTGTACTGGCAGCGGCCCACGAATCCCTGCCTCATCATCGGCCTGGCGTGCCCTTTGACCTTGTCGAAGACCGTGTTCACCACTACGCTGTGCGTCTCGTAGGCCAGCGGCTTTTCAATCATGAAGCGTGCCATATCGTCCCGGTCTATGCTCATCTTCAGCTCTTCCGGGCAGACTGCATTCCACTTGGAGAGCAGCGAGTGAAAGACCGCCGCCCGGTGCGGGAACATCTCAGTGACCTTGGTATTCTTGTACTGAATCGAGGTTGTGGACTTGAACTCAAAATCAAGACACGGCTCTTTGATCTTCCCGGCAGAGTTCACCAGATCCTCAAAGCTCTCCGTAGAGCTGGACAGCTCCTCCACCCGCAGCTCTCCCTTCTCCATGGCCAGATTTCCCTCCCTCAAAACCAGCGGCGCAATTATGGCCCGGAAGATCTCAATCTCCTTTGGATCGGTTATGCCCACCGCCAGATTGTATTTTTCCGCAGTGTCGACCGCCTTGTGCATGGCCCTCCGGCCTGAGAGGAATCTGCCCTCCAGGGGGCCCAGGGAGATGGAGCCGATAGGCGAGTCGTGCGTGTGCTTGGCCGCGGCAGGATCAGCTTCCTTCATCACGCCCAGCAGTGCCGAGTAGAGCTGGTAGCCCTCGCTGGAAGGAATCTCAAATGCGGCCTGCGGCCGGGGAATCAGCGTGATCTTTTGCGGCATCCGCAGATTATATTCCCTCACATTTAAACCTGTCGACTATTGCAATAATTTCATATTTCTGCAACTAAAAGCTTTTGCACTCCAATATCTGCATGAAAGAATATACCGAGATCTAATCCACTCTATTTTTATCAATCCCCCTGACCGGTTTCTGGGACCAAATCTTATGCTGATCGCAGGATAAAGCAGATAATTCTTTAAGGAAGAGACTCCGTTGATCTACAACATGTTGCAGGAGATATCTGGGTAAGAAAGGTTGTATCTGATTGATACCAGCATCTCTCAAAAGAATTGATTCCTCCCTTCCATACTTTTAAAAAAAACCTGGCTCAACGAGGCCAACCAGAACCATCAAACCGCTTGCCCCAAAGTATCCAAGCCTGCCCGGCGTTGAGGGCGCCCCCGTCTCCCCTCCGCGCGTTTCTCCGCGCGCGGAATCCCTTGAAAAGCAGATGGTGTGGATCATGCAACCAACATGCTACGATCTCCAGAAAATCGATTGACAGTATATCTGATCCACACCAGCTCAGCGAGTCAAACTGATGATTGATCCCGGCCCGCTGGGAGAATATTTTTATTATTATAACAAATAGCCTCGAAGGGCAAATGCCTCATCCCGTCCATCCTTCGCAGCAAGCTGACCAAGCCTGCCCGGCATTGAGGGCGCCATCGGGCCGCGTCTCACCGCGCGCGGCCACCCGGCAAAGCGGTTGGTAGAACATAAAAATGGTTACGACCCAGGTCCCGGAAACCACGAAACGAATCAAAGACTTTCCTTTATTTCCTATCAATTGCTTGCAATAATATCATTCCTTTGCATACTTCAATCTTTAAATCCGTCTAAATGAAACAGAAAAGCATTTATGCATTAAATCTGCAATATTGAATAATGAAAACCTACATCTCCCTCTCAGGCTTCGATTCCTCCCAGATCGTATCCCTGATAGTAAAATACGGAATGGAGGGCGGAGACCGGATCATCCTCATCCGCCCGAGGTGGAGTTGGACACGCGCGGCGAGATGACAGTGCAGGCCATCCGGGACCTCTCCCGCCAGATAGACAGCTCCATCGATCTCCAGATCCACCGCGTCAATCACCGGGATTTTGAGGGAATGGTGCTCTCTCTGAAAGAA
>CAVWPP010000025.1:0-79777 GCA_963756915.1 Methanotrichaceae archaeon | reverse complement strand
TGGGATGGTCTCCTGGAGGATACTTATTTTCGGCAAAGCTGATCATCTCCCTTGAGAGATCCATGCCGATCACATAGCCATTTGGCACAAGACCGGCCAAATTGGCTGTTATTTTGCCATTCCCGCATCCAATATCCAGAATACGTTCATCGCCTTTGAGGTCCAGCCCTTCAATTAATTCCATAGCCCATTTGTATTGGGCAGAGGAACTCTTCTCGTAATCAGCAGGATCCCATTCGTGTATCTTCATATTGGCAACTTTTGAATTCGTATAACTTAATCTTTAGTTTGATCGGTTTTAGGATAATCAAATGCAATAAAAAAGGAAAGATCGCAAATTGATGCGAAATCTCATGCGCCATCAAGTTTTTCCTTCCGCTCCCTCAATCGGCACATGTGTCTCTTTCTTCTTAGAGAAGCTTTCCAGGAACTTAGGCATCGCCTCCACCACATGCTCGACAAGTGAATGCTTTGCCTCCTGCATCTGCTCCACTCTCACGCCATGCTGGTCGATTATTATCACTGCAACGGGTTTCATTCCCAAGCCGCCTCCACCGCCCCCACCGACGGGATTTTCTTGTCCTTTTCCGGAACCGGAACCCGCACCAAAGCCCATGCCTACACTCACCAGCGGAATTATGGTTTTGCCTTCCGCAGTTATAGGATCCCCAACTATTGTCTGAGCTGAGAGAGACTTTTGCATCTCGCCTGTTATGGTTTTGATTATATCAGCCAGTCCTTCCATAATTTCACTCCATGCAATTATTATCACTGATGGATGAAAAAGCTTTCTTTTTGGAGCTAAAGAGAAGAACGCCTATTTCTAGGCTCGACTTTGTCTCTGATTTTCTTGTTTCTCCTTGAACTTGATTAGAGACGTAAGAAGGTCGTTATAGGGAGTCCGGATGCCCAGCTCCCTTGCGTACCCGGAGATGGCGCCATTCAGAGCATCAATCTCCGTTTTTCTTCCGGCCAGGATATCCTGAAGCATGCTGGCCCGGTGGTCCCTGGTTGGAGGGAGCTGCTTTTCCAAGAGATATTGATAGTACTCATCTGCACTGCTATAGGAAAGTTTTACTCCCTTTGCCCGGCATACGAGGAAAATCTCCTCCAAGACTACTTTGATTATATTTAGGGTCTCTTTGTTTTCTGCCAATTTACCGTAAGGCACTTCCAGCATAGCTCCTAAAGGATTGAGGGAAGAGTTGTAGAGCACTTTTCCCCAAATGGCTGCCCAGATCTCATCTTTGCTAACAACCCTTGTGGGAATACCAGAAAGGCTTAGATCAATTTGCAAGATCTGCAAAAGCTGCCGGTTCACGGGCGAGAAAGGTTCACCCAAAAGAACATCATCGGCATTAACAGTAACTCTGGCCAAACCGGGTTTAGGGATCTCAGAACCAAAGATTACCCGTGCTCCCACTGTGCGTTTTTCGCCCACGTGGCGGGCAATGGTCTCCCAGTTATTGAGGCCGTTTTGGATGGAGACCATAATCCCATCGTCTTGCAGCAAAGCGGCTGCCTCCTTCGCGGCAACATCCGTATCTTTGGATTTGACGCATAGAAGTATCGTTGAGAACCGTTTTTCGGATAACAACTTAGCAGGCAGGGCGTCAATCTCTTCCGGCAGGATGAAATAGTCACCCCATATGCCTGTGATCTTCAGACCGTTCTCCTGAATGGCCCGGAAATGTTCCCCTCGACCAGCATAAGTCACGCGGCGGCCGATTTTTTGCAGAAAACCTCCAATGACACTGCCCAACGCACCAGCACCGTAGATGAGGTATCTGGGATCCTTTTCTTGATTCATTTAAATGATGTTTTGGAGTTGTCCCTTAAGAGATTTTCGAAATACGCTATAGACACCAGATTATCAAATAAGGCATGCAACCTATGTCGACACAACCATAGCCATAAGGATAATTTTTCAAGATAAAGAATGATCTTTTATGCCCCTTAAAATCCAGCTTTAGGTCGAACGTGAACCATTTTCTCTGTACTCAGTCGTTATCCCCATCAGCTTCGTCGCGTCAACCAGACCGTATCCACCACTCTTCGCCGACTCCTCGTCGAACCTCTCCACGGCGTCCGGGGTAATTCCTTCGCCCATAATGACAAAGGGCACGGGGTCCGAGCTATGCGTCTTGATAGCTACAGGAGTGGCATGGTCAGGCATGAGCAGCACGCGCCAGTCCTTGCCAAGAAGGCGCAATCCTTTCAGGAGAGGACCCACAACTTTTTGGTCGAAAAGTTCAATTGCCTTGATCTTCTCGTCCAGATTCCCTTCGTGGCCTGCCTCATCAGGGGCCTCTATGTGCAAATAGACGAAATCCATGCGCTGCAAGGCCTGCAGAGCCGCTTCTACCTTTCCATCATAATTAGTATCAATGGTTCCTGTGGCCCCAGGCACATTTATGACCTGGAGGCCCGCATAAACGCCAATGCCCTTAAGCAGGTCCACTGCAGAGATCATTGCACCATTTATGCCATACGTTTCCCGAAAGGATGGCATGATCGGCATAGGTCCCTGGCCCCATAGCCAGATCGCATTTGCGGGCCTTTTTCCCTCGGCTAATCGGTTCAGGTTCACGGGATGCCGGGCTAAAATTGGCTTCGCCGCCTCCATCAACTTGATGAGCAGGCTCGCATCCGGCCCGCGAGGCAGGTATCCTTTAATGGGCTTATCGGAAATATCATGTGGAGGAGTGCATTCGGCCCTGGCACCTGATTGAAGAACCAAGAGGTTGCGATAACTCACTCCCGCATAAAGCCTCTGTCCTGGCATCAAAGGCTTGAGCGCTTCTATCAGCTCGCGGCCTTCGGAGCTCGTGATATGCCCCGCGCTATAGTCCTTCATAATGCCATCTACAACTGTTACAAAGTTGCAGCGAAAGGCGATATCGGCTTCACTTAAAATCACGCCCATGGCGGCCGCCTCCAGCGGTGCCCGGCCAGTGTAATATTTCTCAGGCTGGTAACCCATAACAGAAAGATTGGCCACATCACTGCCAGGCGGAAATCCTTCCGGAACCGTCAAAGCCTGACCATTTCGGCCTTGCTTTGCCAGACTATCCATGTTGGGTTTCTTTGCCACCTGCAAAGGAGTCTTGCCTTGCAGGGATGCAAGCGGCAGGTCCGCCATTCCGTCGCCTAAGACCACTACGAATTTCATTAGGCTACCCGTTTTCGAAAATAGTATTAATGGTCATCGTCTGGAAAAAGGAAGAAGACTTCAAGCCCATTAGTTCATTTTTTCTTTAGCCTTTGCGGCTTCTTGCTCCTCGCGAGCGGTGATCTCAGCAAGATGTTTGTTCAAAACCTTGGCCAGGGTGTTGAGCTTGACGCGGGTGCAGGTTGTACCACGCGTAATTCCTGTGACGATATCAACTACCTCACCAACTGTTTCAATCTTCTGATGGGGCGGATTTACGAAACTAGTCCTAATGCCTTCTTTGGCAAAGTCCTCCATATCCATTGGGCACTGGGCTACGACTACTGCAGGGATGGCTACCTGCGAGAGAATTTCTTTGGTCTTGAATATTACGTGAGAGCGCACGTTGCCTAAATGTAGAACGGCAATCTTATGGCGCGCAACCTGCTCGATCTCCTTTTCATTAAGCCCGAATGTTGGACCATAGCCTCGCGATGCTTGGGGAAAGCTTTCTGGAACACCCGTTCCTGCTTCCAGTACCAGCACGCTTGTCTGGATTCCTTCCCTGCGCAGCCCATAGGTCATCTCGCAAACCGGTTTGGTTATGTGACGCCTACCTGGCGACATTGCTATAGCTATCACATCCGGTTTCATTGCCTCGGAAAGCGTACCCCTCTGGGCCAGGCCACCGCCTTTGGCAAGCCCCATGCTCTCCCGGCAATCCACAACCTGAGTTGCCCTACCAATCATGTTATCTTCTGCGATGGGATGAGATATAGACCTGACGAACAACGAACTCCACGAGGGATGATGCTCTTCTTAGCTGTTTTGAAAATCTGTCCTTTAAAGAATGGATCAATAACTAAGGAGCGTTTTTAAACCCGAAATGCCTTGGAAAAGTTATGCTCATTTTCATAGGTCTTGGGCTATACGACGAGCTGGATATATCCGTTCGAGGGCTAGAGGCGGTTCGGCTCGCGGATAAAATCTATATCGAGTTTTATACATCCCGGTTGATTGGTACAACAAAAGAAAAACTTGAGAACTTGTATGGGAAGAAGATCATTTTCCTATCCCGCTCCGAAATAGAGATTGATCCATCCTGGCTAAGTGAAGCCGTGAACCTAAACGTGGCCTTTCTTGTGGGAGGCGATCCAATGGTATCTACTACTCACCTTGATCTAAGGCTCAGGGCACTGGATCTTGGCATAAAGACCAAGGTGATTCACTCATCATCTATCGTCACCGCCATATCAGGGCTCACTGGTTTACAGAACTACCGCTTCGGCAGATCTACTACCATCCCCTTTCCTTACATTTCCCGGGGAAAACGCATCGTTCCAGAGACACCATATATAGTTCTAAAAGAGAACCTGGAGAGAAACCTGCATACCATGTTATTCCTGGATATTCAGAATGAAAGATATATGACAGTCAATGAAGGCGCAAGGCTCTTGCTAGAGATGCAATCCTTTGCAGGAGAAAAAATCCTGGATGGCCGCCTGGGTGTCGGCATCGCTCGCGCGGGCGCAGAAGGAGTAACCGTGAAGGCTGATGCTATCACGAGTTTAAACGACTTTGATTTTGGCGGGCCTTTGCACATAATGGTTGTGCCTGCCAATCTTCACTTTATGGAAGCGAAGGCACTTGTGGCACTTGCTGGCGCACCAGCAACTATTATGCAAAATGCAGAATTGATCGAATGAGTTATTCTCACTGAAAAACTATTAATAAGGCCCCAGTATTCCCTCGGCCATATAGGAGTTATATGCCAAAAATCACAGTGGATATTCCTCAGCACATCGTGGATGATGTCCAAGCTCATGTAGGCGATGGCAGGAAATTCGTTAGCTTTTCCGATGCCGTAAGAACAGCTCTGAGGAAAATGCTGGACCAATTAGATGAAATCGATCGACGCAGGGGGCGCGTCCAAGAATGAAGCTCGGCCTTATAATGGAGTTTGATGCAGCCCATAGCCTTCCCGGCTACCAGGGGAAATGCGCCAATATGCATGGACACACTTACCAAGTTGAGATGATTGTAGAAGGCAAGGTTGGCACAGATGGATTCGTTATGGATTTCTATGAACTTAAAAAGATACTTGCAAGGGCTTTACAAGATCTTGATCATCGCTGCCTAAATGAAATATTACCTAATCCTACGGCCGAGATGATAGTGAAATGGATTGGCAAACGATTGAATCAGGAGCTAGAAGGGAGTCCAGTAATATTGATCTCGCTAAAACTATGGGAAGGAAAGAACAAATGGGTGATGATCGACTAAATATGCTTATTGATTGGCCGTTAAATCCCATTCCTTTGCTGCTTCCGGATTCTCTTTCAGCTCTTTCATTCTCTCATTAGCTTGTTCTTCGTAAAATTTTCTGTACTTCTCTTCTTTATCTTTATTACCCCATTGGGCAAGCTTTCTATCGAGAGCTTCAAACATATATTTTTCAGCTGCTTTGACCGTCTCTAGATCGCCACGCAGCACCAGAATCTCCCTGTCCATAACTTCACCGGTCATGTCCATTTTGGCCATTCTTCTCAATAAGTCCAAATCGAACTTTTCCACAAGCTCGCGGATTACAGAAACAGGCATGCTGAGGGGGATGGCCAGGTCGTAAAGACCTTTCAGATCCTCTTTATTTTCTTTTTCGGGAGAGTCCATAAGAATCACTGCTAAATCCTTTCTGCATTGATTTAAGGCTATCGAAGTACTATTGTCTTTAATGTAACATATTTATATCTATATTAGATAATAAGTCAAACAATGCTAGCTGTCCGGCGCTTGTGAATGACCGCTGCATCCAATCATGAGGCTCAGGTCGCTATATTCACGGGCCCTGCAGGGAAACAATTATTAATGGGATCATCAATGAAAAGTGCGGATCGGGCCCGTAGCTTAGCCAGGTTGAGCGCACGGCTGATAACCGTGAGGTCACGCGTTCAAATCGCGTCGGGCCCATTTTCTTTTCTTTAGGGTTTTTGAAGGATTATCGAACTCGCATTGGGATTTATTTGGATATATCTCCCTCAATGATCATATTCATGACAAAATCAAACGGCAGAGTTTGACACCATCCCGATTTTTCGAAGATGGACATGAAACAAACTCCGATGAGCTTCTTATATCTTATCTTGGTCAGAAATGCCTTTGCTTCTTCCGGCTGGACTCCTATTTTGGGCATGGCCATACCACCCAGGATTACTATTACATCAGCATCCGCCGTTGTCGCCTCTCCCAGTTCTAATCCATATTCAGTAGCATTGATCCGGCGTGCTTTCTTATAATCCAGACCGGGCACGAAGGCTAGTTCTTTGTCTCTCACCGGATATCCTAAGAATAGAGCGAAAGGCGTGCAAAAACCAGGAGAGCCGACGAATGTTATCTTATGATCATTCGCCACAAGATCTCTAAAGCTATTCAGCATTCCGCCGAGCCCTTTTGCTTCTTGAATTTTCTCCATATTGATCAACAAAATATATATCCAAACAGCATTAACCTTTGGGTACGTAAAGCCATAGAATATAATAGTTTATAGTATGCAGAAATATTGTAGAATAGATATGCAGAGTCTGCAAGATTTTTATAGAGCGCAAATGATATATAATGTGCTTTGCATCTATTCGTTAGCTCTTTTTATTATGATGATTCAAAACGTTTATGAGGATAGAACTGTCTTTGGCCTAATTAATGTCTAAGAGATCTGTAGATAAGGGAGACAAGGGGATAAAAGAAACTGCCTTGGCCAAAGATGCCAAGCTGGAAGATGCCCCATTTGTCCCCCTTGGAAATAAAGCCAAGGCAAAAAGCAAGGCCGACATTTGGCAGAATAGCGAGTTATATGTGTACCTAAGTTTGTTACTGGCTGCACTATTCTCTTTTTACATACGCGTGATCATTCCCTGGAAAGCTGTATTCATAGGAAATAGTGTCATCTTCAGTAGTGAGAGTGATGCATGGTACCATATGATGCTCGCTAAAGGAACCGTAATCAATCTGCAGCGTCTCTGGTTTGACCCAATGACTTATTTCCCTCATGGAACTTCTCTGCACTTTGGCCCCTTTAATAGCTGGGCGATCACAATATCATCCTATATTCTTGGACTAGGTCACCCCAGTATGCACTTGGTCGAGGTAGTTGGCGCATTCTTGCCAGCAATTTTGGGAGTTCTTCTAATATTCCCGGTTTATTTCATTGGAAAGGAGATTGGCGGCAAAAGCTGCGGCCTAGTCTCAGCTTTGATAGTGGCCGTGATTCCCGGACAGCTCTTGAGTCGCACCACCCTCGGATTCTCAGATCATCATGCTGCAGAGATTTTGTTTAGCACTCTGACCATGATGTTCATGCTTTTGGCTTTGAGAACCGGAAAAGGAATGACTATTTCTGCACTGCAAAAAAATTGGCATTCTTTTAAAATGCCACTCGCATATTCCGCGTTAGCGGGAATATCTCTAGGCCTCTATATTGATGCATGGTCATCCGGCTTCCTTTTTGAGGGCGTAATATTGCTCTTTATTACTCTACAGAGCATTGTGGACCATTTGAAGAAAAGAAATGTCGAGTACTTGAGTATCACTGGCGCTATTAGCTTTTTCGTGGCCATGCTGCTGGTATTGCCCTTTGTGGATCCATCTCTTGGCTTCAATAATTACCTCTATAGCCTCTTTCAGCCCACAATTCTTCTCCTCGGCGTGATTTCAGTAATTATTTTCACTGTTCTATCCAAGTTCTTCAGGGAGAAAGACCTGAGCAGCTACTACTATCCAGGAGCTTTGGCTGGAATCATAGCATCAGGCATCTTGATCTTATCACTGGCAGCCCCTCAGTTTACACGTCCTCTCTTCACAGGGCTCAACATCTTCCAGATAAAGTCAGGCGGAGCAGCTACTGTAGGAGAAATTTCTCCATTGTTGTATTATCAAGGCGAGCTATCCTGGGGAAGCGTTTTGTCCAGCTTTCCGGGCTTTGGCAATCTAATCTTTCTTTCATCCTTCTTCCTGGCTTTAGCAGGCTTAGTATTGATTCTATGGCGTTTCATAAAAAGCCAAAAACCAGGCGATCTCTTGCTAATTACCTGGTCGTCCATGTTATTGGTTATGACCCTGGCCCAAAACAGGTTCGCGTACTACTATGAGATTAACGCTGCGCTTCTTACCGGATATCTAGCCTTCTGGCTTATGCAAAGAGGTGGAGTTTCCGAGTTAGACAATGAAATCGACTATGGAAAAGATCCAGTTAAATTCATAACATCCAATTTGAAAATCTTGGTTTCCGCTCTCTTGATATTCGGATTATTAATCTATCCGGCTCTAAGCAACAGCTTGATAGTATCCAAATATGCTGGCGGCCCCGATTCAGACTGGCTAACATCAACAGCATGGCTAGAGAACAACACTCCGAGCCCAGGAATGGATCTCTACGAGAAATACGAACGACCAGCTAACGGGAAATATGCCTATCCAAATGCTGCTTATGGCATTATGTCTTGGTGGGATTACGGCCACCTCATTGAGACCATAGGTCACCGCATCCCTAATGCAAATCCTTTCCAGCAAGGAATCGGAAGCGTTACAACCGGAGTTGCCGGATCGTCACCATTCTTCTTAGCAGAGAATGAAAGCACTGCAGAAAAGGTCTTGGCTGCCTTAGACCAAAATCGTTCACAATACCTGAATACAAAATATGTAATGATTGATAGAGATATGGCCACAGGCAAATTCCATGCTATGGCTGCCTGGAGCGGAATTCCCACCTCGAAATATATGGCAGGGGTCTATCAGCAGCAAGGCGAACAACTGGTACCAGCCCAAATTTGGCGCGAGTCATATTTCAAGACTATGACGGCGCGCATGTACTTTTTTGATGGAACCGAGATCGCGGGGGAAGAGGGAATTGGCCTAGCCTATCGAGGCATGCAACTTGAGGATGGAGTCACTGTGCCTGTGCTTACCCAGGCTCCAAAGATCACAAAGGATCGCGTTGAGCTGGATGCATTCATTAACCAGAGCCGAAATGAGGGAGATATCGCTGAAATCGCGGCCATGAGTCCCACAAATGCTGCTTTCCCCTTAGAGGCTCTGCAGCATTATCGTCTGGTTCATGAATCAGAGACACCCGTGACCAGCAACGGCCAAAAATTCGTTAAAATTTTTGAGCACGTGCCAGGCGCAGCAATAAAGGGAAATGCGCCAGCAGGAACGATCGTAAAAGCAGCTGTTGCCGTCATGACTAATAAGAACAGGCCTTTTATCTACCAGCAGTCCGTTAAGAGCAACGCCAATGGCGAGTTCACACTAATAGTTCCTTATTCAACAGAGGGACCAGTCGCCAGCGGTACTAACTTCGACACTAAACCTCTTAGTGCCTACCAGGTCTCAGTTGGAGATAAAAGCTACGAGGTAAAAGTGCCAGAGGAGTATGTCCTCTCAGGAGCTGTCATAACCATATGAAGCTCCTGGAAGAGATGAGCTGGGCCGAGATCGAAAAGGGATTCGAGCAGACCCGGACTGTGATTTTGCCAGTTGGAGCGACAGAAGAGCATGGCCCTCACCTTCCTACTTTTACGGATACCATCCAGGCCTTGGAGGTGGCAAAGGCGGCCGCCTTGAAGCACGATGTTTTTTTAGCGCCACCACTGCATTATGGTGTCTGCCGCAGTACTCGAGGCTTTCCAGGGACAATCACAGTAGGCCATGATGCTTTGCGAGCCTATGCAAAAGACCTGTTACTATCATTCTCCGACAGCGGCTTTGAAAAGGTTTTGATCCTGACGGGACACGCCGGAGGGCTGCACATGGCAGCCCTGGAAGAGGCTTGCCAGATGGCTGTCGAAGAGCGCGACTTTCGAGTCAGCCTCGTCTCTTTGTTTGATCTCATTGACTTCAAGACCGTAGAAACGCCTGGAGATGGCCATGCGGGTGAGGTGGAGACCTCGCTAATGATGGTGATTCGCAAAGATCTTGTTATGGGAAGGCCGGAAAAGCATTTTCCGATAAGGCCACGCTTCTTGATCCAAAGGGATGTGCGCTACCTTATGGGCAACGGCATAATGGGCAATCCGAGGCCAGCTACTATTGAGAAAGGAAAGGCCTTCTTTGAGATGGCAGTTCAGGGGGTCATCGGGGCACTGGAAGAGCTGGAGTCGTTTTCCGAGAAAAAGTGAAAATAGGAACTCTATTTTTCCTTTTTCATGATACCAACCATTAGAAATGAATTTCTCCAGGTCTATTTTAGTTTTAGCCCCACAGTCGTTGTTCTAAAGCATGTTCGACAGGTTTATTAATCTTCAACTTAACCGGAAAAATGTGCCTGGAAAGACTGCCAAAATGTCATTTGTAAATCACGAGATCAGGCTCCTGAAACCGGAGAGGCTAGCTATGGGCATCTTCGGCCATTTAGTCTTTTCTTTCTTTTAATTACGGGTAAAGAGGCAACTCTTGTTCATAAGTTTACTAAGCTACCTGACTGTGGGTTGATATGATGTTATCGGAAAATGATGCTAAAGTTCTAAAAGCGATATCTGAAGGAGATTCTGATCCTCAGAGCATTGCCGAAAAGCTGGGAATGAAAGTAGAGACGGTGCGAGCCTCGGCTGATGCTTTGGGCGAGCAAGGCATAATCCAGGTTACAAAGTCAATAGAAGAGATCGTCTCACTGACCGAAGAAGGCACAAAGTACGCCAAAGAGGGGCTTCCGGAGAGAAATCTGCTTCAGTCACTGGGCTCAGGCAAGCCCATGTCCGAGCTGAAAGATCCGGTCCAAAAGATTGGCCTCGGGTGGCTGAGAAAGAAGGGCTGGGCGGCCATCCAGGCAGGCGAGATCAAGCCGCTGGGTTCAGCCCCAAGGGGCAAAGATGAAGAGACATTGCAAAAAATTCTGTCGAATGGACCGAAGAGTATTGCAGATCTAGATATCGAAAAGGAACTGGCAGATATTCTTAAGAGTCGAGGGCTGATTGATTTTAGCAGGAGCAAATTTTGGACATATAATATCACAGATAAGGGTGCGTCTTATGAAATAGGCATTAAATTGGTTCAGGAGATGCCCCAGCTCACTTCCGATATGATAAAAACGGGAAAGTGGGAAGAAAAAGAAGATGGTTTGTATTTAGAATATAGAGGCTCTGAATATCGTCCGCGTCCCTACGACGTCACCCTCGCTGCCGATAAAATCTATCCCGGCAAAAAGCACCCCTACCAGCGGCTTATCGATTTCATGCGAGAGATCATGCTGGAAATGGGCTTCACTGAGATCAAGGGGCCGATCATTCAATCAAGCTTCTGGAACTTTGACGCGCTTTTCCAGCCGCAGGACCACCCTGCCCGAGAAATGCAAGATACCTTTTATTTGGATAGCAAGGCAGAGATTCCCAACTTCGCTAATGTTAAGGAGATGCATGAAAACGGCGGTGCCATTGGTTCCACCGGTTGGGGCGGCTGCTGGAAACCCGAGATAGCTAGACAGGAAGTACTACGCACTCATACCACTGGAGTCACCATTAAGTATCTCGCTGAACATCCCCGGCCACCGGTAAAGGCGTTCGGCATAGACCGCGTTTACCGGCGTGAGGCAATAGATGCAACACACACGCCGGAGTTCGAGCAGCTGGAAGGCATCATCATGGATGAGGACGTTACCTTCAGCCATCTTTTGGGCGTCTTGAAAGAGTTCTATTCAAAGATGGGCTTTGAAGAGGTTCGCTTCCGTCCGGGCTATTTCCCTTATACTGAGCCCTCGGTAGAGCCCGAAGTCTTTATCGATGGTCTGGGATGGGTAGAACTTGGAGGAGCCGGAGTGTTCCGCAAAGAGGTTACGGCGCCATTTGGAATCGAACATCCCGTATTGGCCTGGGGCCTAGGAGTCTCCCGAGTAGCCATGCTAAAACTCGGTCTCAAGGATTTAAGACTACTTTATCAGTCGGATATTGAATGGCTGCGCCAAACGCCAGTTTCAACAAAATTGTGAGGTATTCATCATGCCGGTTGTCAGACTTTATCACCAAGATATGGAGAGGCTGATTGGAGCCTCACGCGACACTATCATGAGCAAGCTGGCCATGATGGGTGCAGATATTGGAAAAAGAGCGGAAGAGGACTACGTAGATGTGGAGTTCTTCCCAGATAGACCCGATCTTTACAGCTCAGAAGGCGTGGCTAGGGCCATGCAAGGATTCCTGGGAATAAAAACAGGCCTTGTCGAATATACTATTCAAAATGGACCTATCGTTCTCCGGGTAGAAGAGTCGGTAAAATCAGTACGGCCTGTTATTGGATGCGCAATTGTGCGGGATTTAAAATTCTCAAGCGAAGCCATTGAGTCGCTTATGGGCCTACAAGAGGACCTTCACTGGGGCCTGGGGAGAAATCGAAGGAAGGTAGCAATTGGCGTGCATGATATATCACGTGTTACACCGCCATTTCGCTATTTTGGCGCGGACCCGACAAGGAAGTTTGTGCCCCTGGATTTTGCAGAAGAAATGACCATGGTAGATATTTTGCATAAGCACCCTAAAGGCAAAGATTATGGCCATATCCTGGAGGGCTGCGAACGCTATCCGTTGATAGTAGATGCAAGAGACCAGGTGCTATCCTTCCCGCCCATAATAAATGGTGATTTGACACGTGTCACAGACGACACAAACGATCTATTTATTGATGTAACTGGTACTGATCCAATGGTTTATAAGGCTTTAAATATAGTTGTAACCTCTCTGGCTGAAAGAGGCGGCAAGATAGAGAGCGTTCTTGTGAAAAGAAGTGAGGGCGATTTCCTCTCACCGAACCTCAAGCCTTCGGCCTGGACAGTAAACCCAGATGAGGCCAATAAGCTCATAGGCTTCAAGCTTACGGCGGAGGAGCTTGCTAATTGTCTTCAAAGAATGCGCTTTGGAGCTCAAGCCAATGGTTCAACCGTAGAAGTTCAGGTTCCAGCCTATCGAGCGGACATAATGCACTCTTGGGATATTTTCGAGGACGCTGCTAAAGCATTTGGCTATGAAAAACTCGTGGCAAAACTTCCCAATACTGTCACGGTTGGCCAATCACATTATTCGGAAGTAAGAAAGGGAGAGATTCGCGAAATTATGGCGGGTTTAGGCTACCTAGAGACTATGCCTTTTACCTTAACCAATGAAAAAGTTCATTTCGAATGGATGAGACGCAGAATCGAGCTCACAGGAGTGACACGCGTCCTTCACCCCATCAGTGAACTGCACACCATATTGCGCACCTCTCTGCTCTCCAGCCTTCTGGAGATTTTCGCATTAAATCAGCATCATGCCCTGCCGCAGAAGATCTTTGCAGCTGGAGATGTGGTAGCCGATAAAAAGACTAAAATGCATCTAGCTGCTGCCTCTATCCATAGCAATGCCAATTTTTCAGAAATGAGATCAGTCGTCGATACCGTCATGAGAGAAATGATGATAGAAGCAGAGATCGTTCCATCCCAAGATGGAGCACTCTTGCCCGGCCGTGGTGCAGATCTTCTGGTTAAAGGGCAACGGATCGGCTGCTTTGGAGAGCTTCATCCTCTGGTATTACAGAGCTTCGGACTGGAGCAGCCGATAGCGGCTATGGAAATTCAGTGGGGAGAGCTTTAAGAATATATTCTTTTAATTTTTTCTGAAGTCATGTATCTGTGATTGAGTGGCATTTCAAATTGCATTGCCGTTTGCTTTATCTTGACGTAGTGACTAACATATTAGCAATAGATGCAAATACATATAGAAAAAACTAGAATGGATTGATTGTGTTATGAAGGTTCGAGATCTCATGATCTATCCCATAGTCACTATACAACCAGAGGTCAATGTACGGGAGGCTATGAACCGGATGATACGTGAGAATAAAGGCTGTCTGCTAGTGGCTAAGGATGGATTGCTAAAAGAGTGCCTTGGCATCGTCACAATTAGTCGAATCTTCGTCGAAGTCTTTGCCAAAGGACGAGAATCCAAGGATATATCAGTCTCGGATATCATGACCCCAGCACCATTGATAACGATTGACATTGACGCTTCCACCGCAGACGCTGCGGACCTGATGCAAAAACAAAATATTCGAAGGCTCCCCGTTGTTAAGGATGGAGCACTTGTGGGAATAGTAACAAGCAAAGATTTGCTCAAATGCATAAAATGATACATCTTGCTAACGCGGAAAATCGCTTTTATAAGTTGATGCTGCCAGCTGCCAACGCAGAGTTTAAATAGCCAAAGATCAAGCCAAATGGAGAAGTCGAGGTAGCCTAGCCTGGTAAGGCGCAGGTTTGCTAAACCTGTGTCCCCTCGGGACTCGTGGGTTCGAATCCCACCCTCGGCGCTTTCTTACAGATAATGAGATAGCGGTTTAAATTAAGAATTACATCATTGTCATTGGTTTCACTATAAGAAACAACTTAGGGATTAAGCGGGACCTTACATGTTCATGATTTTTTAGATATTCCTTGATAGCTTCAAATGCTATTTTCACTTGACCGGAAAGAAATGGTGCAAGTAAATGGGTGGAAACTATCGATTCAAGCTATATGCAATCGAATTGATGATGATATGAAACTTGGAAGCGCAAAGGTTTTGGGATTCAGCTAAAGAAGATATTTATAAAATGTCTTGTAGCTTTGTTGCAATGGCAATAGATCGAAAAAAGAATAGATTTTCTTACAGATTATTTGTACTCAGAACTTATTAATCAGCACTGTATCACAGCAAGTCGCGCAATTTGCTCCACTAGCAAGCCTGACAACCGCACACGCTTTTGCAGCTTCCCATAGGGCAGTTGGCCCCACATGAGGATGCCGCAGAGCTCTCTAGTGTGCACGACCCCCCACAGGTCGCTCCACATACCGATTGCGAGCAAGCTGTATCGCCAGGGCAGTTGCAGTTTCCTGCGCAGTTTTCCGCTCCAAACACCAATCCAATTCCTGCAAACAGCAGAACTATTGATATGATCGCTAATTTATTCATTCAATTACACCTCGTTTACCTATCCGAACTGTCTCACAGTTCATACCCTAAGCTGACTTATTAGCATATGACGATTTGGGATTAGGCAAATAGCGATGGTGTTATTAGGCGAATTTTGGTGCATTTGAGAATAAATATGCGTAAGCAATTTGCATATCATGGTTATTCCCCTTAGGTTGTTACGATATCACGGACCTGCATCTCCACACCAAAAGTCCTTAAAAAAAAACGGCGAGATGAGGGTAAGATCTATCCACCGTAACCCAGCTCTCTTGCTTTGGCAAAAGCGGCATCAGACTCAGATGTCTTGCCGAGCGATTTGTATGCATAGCCTTTATTAATCCAGGCCAGGGCAAGATTGGGATCAAGCCTAAGGGCCTCGTCACAAGCTTTGAGGGCTTCATCGTACTTACCTTCGCTATTCAAAGCCCAACCTTTGCCATTCCAGGCCAGGACCAGGCTAGAATCAAGCCTAAGGGCCTCGTCATAAGCTTTAATGGCCTCATCGTAGTTGCCCTGACTAATGAGAGCCCAGCCTTTACCGTTCCATGCCCAGGCAAGGTCGGGATTGAGCTTGAGAGCCTCGTCATAAGCTTTAATGGCCTCATCGTAGTTGCCCTGACTAATGAGAGCCCAGCCTCTGCCATTCCAGGCCAACTCGAAATTGGGATTAAGCCGGAGGGCTTCATCATAAGCCTTTGCAGCATCACCGTACTTGCCCAGGCTGATGAGGGCCCAGCCTCTGCCATTCCAGGTCAAGGCAATTTTCGGGTCAAGCCGGATCGCTTCGTCATAAGCCTTGAGGGCATCATTGAACTTGCCCTGACTGCTGAGGGCCCAACCTTTACCATTCCAACCTAAAACAAACTTGGGATCAAGCCGGATTGCTTCATCATAAGCCTTTGCAGCGTCATCGTACTTGCCCTGGCTTATGAGAGCCCAACCTCTACCATTCCAGGCCCAGGCAATTTTAGGGTCAAGCCGGATAGCTTCATTATAGGCCTTTGCAGCATCATCGTACTTGCCCTGGCTAGTGAGTGCCCAACCTCTACCATTCCAAGCATCGGGATTGTTAGGACTCAGCTTCAATGCCTCGTCGTAAGCTTTAATGGCCTCATCATACTTGCCCTGACTGATGAAAGCCCAGCCTTTACCGTTCCAGGCATCGGGATTATCAGGACTCAGCTTCAGTGCCTCGTCGTAAGCTTTAATCGCTTCATCGTACTTGCCCATACCACAGAGTGCATCCCCCTTGATTATCCGCAAGCCGGCAAGATCGGGTTCGATCAAAATCGCTTCATCGTAAGCCTTAACAGCATCTTCATACTTGCCCTGATTATACAGAGCAACACCTTTTTCGAACCAATCAGATGCTGTCTGCTGGCATTGCGCTGACATCATCAATGCTGTCAATAGGACGAAAACAACGCAGGTCAATCTCATAAAGCTTAACAAGAGTTTAAAGAAGATAGGTCTTTTGGCCTCTTTGTTTTATAACCAACAAGCTCAATTATTCTAATTATATTTCCGGAAGTTGGCTCGATGAAGTAAAATTATTTTAAAAAGTTTATTACTGCTTTTGTTCTACCAGTAAGACCGATTTCGAGACCTGATGTACTTAATAAAATAAATACATTAGTTATATTATACTGATATTACGAGCCGGATTATGTTATGGATTTTTATCAATTCGGCTTTTCGATATTTCACCTTGTCAAAATATCATTGCGCATAGTGCTAGAATCGTCAAAAAGTTAAGCTGCTCGAGACATAATGAGGAATGACTAAAAAGTGCAGAATTCCTCCATTTTACACTATACATAGAAACTCATAAAATAATTTGAGAGAACTCAGCATAAAAAAAGCTTTAAAGGCATTCTATTTCTCTATAATATTGTCAATATGTTGAATCATATTTCTTTTGATAGGGGTTTACAATTGCCAAGTCCGGTTTAAACATCAGAACAATTTTTATACACAATCAGAGACCCAATCGAGACTGCTGGGAAACATTGACATTACTTAGCACTTTCAAGCGATAATCCAACTGTAAGGTTGCCTTGAGCTTGCCTGGATAAACGCTCAGAGTAATCTCTTTTGTTCTTCCGTATCGGCCTTTGCTTACAACGACAGTATGCAAAATGCCGAGCATATCAAGCTCAGCAATGAGATCCGTTATCCTGCGATGCGTTAAATAGTCGGTTTCAATTAGAGGACAAAGCTGCTTATACATGTTATAAACTGCACTGGTAGTAATGTTTCTCGTTCCTTGTTCTTCTAGCAAAAGAATGCTATAGAGCACCAACTTTGATTGAGTTGGCAAAGTCTTAATTACTTCTTCTACTCTATCTTGCTCGATCTTCTCGCGAGCCAAACGAACATGATCTTCGGCAACAACAGCAGAACGTGCTCTCTCCGCTAGCTCTCCTGAAATTCGTAAGAGGTCTAAGGCCTTTCTTGCATCTCCATGTTCTTGTGCCGCAAAGGCGGCACACAAGGGAATGACGCTCTCTTGAAGAACTCCGGGGCAGAAGGCCAATTTTGCTCTTTGTTCGAGGATTTCTTTGATCTGTTCTGCATTATAAGGCGGAAATATGATCTCATCTTCACCCAAAGAGCTTTTCACTCTTGGGTCCAGGAACTCCGTAAATTTGAGGTCGTTTGAAATGCCAATAATGCTGACTTTGGAACGAAGTAGATCAGAATTCACACGCGAGAGATTATAAAGGACGTCATCCCCTTTTCTGACAAGCTTATCGACTTCATCAAGCATTATCACTACTACCTGTTTTTCATCATCCAGGGCACTTCTAAATTCTGCGTAAACTTGGTCTGTAGGCCATCCTGTCATGGGAATATCTCTGTCAAAATGCCTTGCCAGGTGAGCCAATATTCTATATTGAGTATCCACGACTTCGCAATTAATATATATGACTGCACACTTCGTGTCTCCGAAGCTTGCTTCTTCTAGCTCTTTGCCAACATATTTGGCTACAGCAGTCTTTCCAGTACCAGTTTTTCCATAGATGAGAACATTCGAGGGAATCTCACCTCTCAGTGCTGGAACTAAAATTGATGCCAGACTATTGATTTGATCTTCTCTATGAGGTAGCTCTTTTGGTGTATAAGTGGAGCGCAAAACATCTCTGGATTGAAATATACCTTCCTGCGCCAATAAATCAGCAAACAATCCTCTTGAAATGGATACCAAGATAATTCCCCTCGAACATTCTTTTCGTAGCTCTGAGAGATATTAAGAGTTATGGTGTACTCCCCTTTATTTCCTATGGAACTAAGGCCCCCACCCCATGATTTCCAATGGAGGACAAATAAAATCAGCAGATTCTTAGTGATTATTAAATAAATAAAATAAGTCATTGTAAGGTGAGGTGCTTCTAGTATTTAAATCTTCTTAAAATTGTCGTGAAAACGACAAAAATAATAGGTTCAGCAGCTTTAGCCGTTTTCCGGACATCGCTATCTTTACTTTTATATTTTCTCTTGAATAGCTCTGATATTTCATCAAGGCTCTATTATCCGAAGTTGAAAGTATACAATAGGAATGCTGATGCATCTTGATTGCCATAAGTCTTGATATAAACCCTCGGCATGAATCAGCAAATGGTAAAGTATGCATACAGCATTTTGGTGATTGTAAAAGATCTGTCCTTTTATGAAGGGGCATGGTCGTATGTCTATCGTGGAGTTGCACCGGTTAGTAGGCTTATGTCGCAGTGAACCTGATGCATTCCAATATTTAATCCAAAAGAAAAAAGAATTGATAGGAAATTCAGTTGTGCGTCTGATTAACTGAAAGCTCAAATCAAAACCTGTATTTGGTGGACAAAATCTCATGGTTTCAAAGGTAGAGCAACGAATAACGATTTTCAGTGGAACATATGCACGACCGGAAATTCTTGCCCAAAAAAATGCTTAAAACGTTTTTGGATTTATTCTCACAATGTAAAATGTTTGAGGGATAGATCTGCTGAAATATTTGAGCTAACAAAGAATGGAAATACGCTGACACAACGACTCAAAAAAAGTTAAGCAAAAAGTCTCTTTTTAAATCAATAAATGAGCAAAGGAACAAGTGTTCCATTGGAAACCAAACGGTCTCTCTTTGATCCTAAATCCGAAATATCTCTGAATATGAGGCACCATTCTTATCACAAAAGGGGTAAATTGTTTAGTTCTTCGTCTTTTGCTTTTTTTTAAAGCTAACTGCTACTAAAGAGTTAATGGATACCTGGCCATTTTAGGCTACAGGTATAGTCTCAAGTTGGCTGGCGACATTCCAAATCAGTGTTCTTGTATGAAGAGGGATATTAGGATCATTACTTATCTCATCTAATATAGACATGGCAGATGCTGCCTTAACTGCTTCATTTACGCTTTCGTCCAAGAGGATGACTTTAACGCTCTCCGCGGAGCGTCTTATATTCCTCGGGACAGCGTCATCATTCATAATGCGTTCTAAGCCCTCAACGCATTGCTTAAGGACCTTCTCAGCTGTCGTATAATCACCACCTTTGTTTTCAGGAAAAAGATTAATGACGGTATGTTTCTCTATTAGTTATTCAGTGATGGTATGGTTGTTCTATTTAAACGTATGTGGAATACAGGTGATGAACATGGATGAGGATGAAGTTCTAAAGAAGGTAACAAAACTTCTGGAAGAGGGGTGCACCATGCTGGCCACGCATCATGACTGTGGGGCACCGCTATTTCGCTCTAAAGGTGAGATTGTTTGCCCAGTCTGCTCATTTGGGACAAATGATACACCTTCTGTTAAAGGAGAGCAACAATTGGTATCTGTAGCACCAAAGGAGACTATTTCAGAGCAGGAAATATTATCCTTGCATAAAAGCCCTATTGAAGAAATATCCGAAAAGGGTATTCTAAAAGACGATGAATTGATCCGAATAAAAACACGTCTCTTTGAATCAATGTTGCGCAGGTTGGAGGCCTTCACGGATGGCCTTGAAGGAGAACAGAATCTGGATGAGCTGATAAAGCAGCTGGATTGCATTGAAGGGCTTCTAAGGATTCTTCGATCGATGCAAAAGTGATTATTCCGGCAAGTATGATCAGTTTAGATTTCAATTTCCAGGAATTCCACTGGAAATAAAGGGGTTGACTAATTGCACGCAAAATTTTTTATAAAGTGTAGTATACCTTTCCTTTTATTCCCTCTCATCTTAGCAATGTTCTGTATAATTGGTTGCGTAGAGAAAGCTCCGCAGATCGCTCAAGAATCATATCATGAGACGGACGATGAACTAGCGATGGTGGTTCCCTCTCGCGTTCAGGTGGATTTTGATTCCGAAGTGAGCAACAATCTATTTCGTGTGCGGGGGAAAATAATGTTTTTGGGAAATGCGTCCATTCCTTATATTCTGATAAACGCTACTCTTATCAAAGATGGACACATTTTAGAGGATACAAAGTATCTATTAATGCAACTTGAGCCAGCTAAAGAGCATAGCTTTGAGATATGCAAAAACATGAGAATCATGCCGGGAAGCTATAACTGTACTCTGGATCTCATCGGCCCCAAAGGATCGCTAGCTCATGACACCCGGAAGTGTAGGGTAGTAGAATCCCTGCAAAGCCCCATATCAATGGTGAGTTTTATTTCTCCTGAGGAGCTGATTACAAGCATATCAGAACAAGAACTAAGGGAAGAAAAGATCAAAAGAGCTGCAAATCAGGAAACATTCTCCCAAAAAGTAAGTGAAGAAAAAGATCCCCAGAGAAAAGATACATTTGGTACATTCAAGAGCAATTCATTGGCAAAGAATGAATCCAAGCCGGAAAGCGAAGCTGATGAAAGACTTGCTTTGAATAGTGAGAATATATCAAAGGACGAATATTTGCAGGTTCGCAATGATATTCAGCAGAATCGCAGCGCATTTCAGACGAAAACTTCTTCGGAGAAATCCGTATCTTTGCCAAAAGGGGATAAGGACGGATTAATCGCCAGCGGCACATCCAAAAAGTACCACAGGCTTGGCTGTCGTTATGCTTCCAAAATCAAACCGGAAAATAGAATTTATTTCGAGAGCGTTGAAGATGCAACCAAGCAGGGCTATCTTCCTTGCAAGGTTTGTTACCAATGAACCCGAAAAGATCTCAGAAATCCCCGATAAATGCAGAGGATAAGCCGGAAGCTCTTGGTGGCGATGCCGTGCTCCCCCTTAGAATTTTTTCTTCCGGATAGCCAAGGTCGGAGAGCATGGCTATTTTTCTTGAAAGCCCTTTTGCTTCTAGATAAAGGCAAAGACTCTCAATATCCGTGCTATCGTCAATAAGCAGAAAAATGCATTTTCCTCTTCCAAGTTCGAAAGCTATGGCCTCTGCATCAAGTTTACGACCGTGAACAGTCATAGGCATTACCTTAAGCTGACTGATCTTTAGTCGGGCGCACGCGACTTGCAGGCTGGAGATTCCTGGAATCACTTTTCCCTTCAGGTGCCCAAGTCCAGAGAGCATAGGGTCGCCTGTGCTTAATATTAGGGCATCGTCTGGAATCTCGCTCAGCTTTTTATAATCCTCAATGACTCTGACTATACAATCAGGCGGAATGAAATCCAAGACAAGATCGATTGCTCTCTTTGATCCGTAAATAAGTTTGGATTCGCCAATAGCCGATATAGCCTGCAGGGTCAGCATTTTCGGGCCCGCGCCAACTCCTACTATTATCATAATTTTCTCCTCATCTTCGTTTGGATCCAAATTGTTCCTGATTTAACCTCTGCAAGCGAAATTTCACCGTGTTGTATATCGTTATATTTCCCTTAGAATGCTACCGTCTTTGAGAAGCAAAACTATGCGAGTGTCGGGTAGCTTTTTCTTGGCTTTCTCCAGGGCAAGAGAGATATTCTTATGATCGGGTTTTCTTTCAACCATTTCTGCTACAGTATTGAAATTCGTACCTTCTAGGATATCGGGCCAGGCCCATTTGAGAATAAGGGCAGGAAGCCCGCAGAGGATGCTTTCCTGATCTTTATCGAACGCCAATTGGTCGAGATTGCTGCCGATCAATACCGCTTTATGATTTGGAAAAAGCATACGGCTGAACTTGAGACCCGTTCTCCCTGTAGTGACTACGATTTCTTTCGCGTTTTTCATCTCGCCTAGTCGACTTTCAGCAAGGTGATCATTCCAGGGTTCTACAAAGCCTGTCGAACCAAGGATGGAGATGCCGTCGATTATGCCGAGGCGGGGATTGAGGGTTTTTTTTGCCAGGTTACTGCCTCGTGGAATACTCAGTTCGATTCTGGCTCCAGAAAGGCTGGTTTCTTTCAGACCTTCCATAATCGCGTTCATGATTTGTCTCCTTGCAGATGGGCTTATGGCTGGCTTTCCCATTTCCAGAGAGAGTCCTTTACCCATAACCCTTCCAACTCCTTTTCCAGTTACAAGTGTCGTTTTTTCTGACTGACTCGCCAGAGCCACTATCTCTAAGCCCTTTGTGATGTCAAACTCGTGATCACCTCCATCTTTGACGGCGATGCAAGAGCCATCTTTGGCAACGACCATCAAGCAGACTCTGATCCCCACAGGAGTCATTATTTCAATTTTTTTTACGGAATTTTTCAGAGATAGGACCGCTCCCTTACATGCAGCAGCTGCCGTAGTTCCTGTAGTAAGCCCGCGTTTCAAGAGAAGGCCATTAGAGAGAAGGACCCATCGCCCACTTTTGATCTTTTGCCGAACCTGAGGGTCGGGACAGAGCTCTATCCAGGAGGAAGGAATCTGAAAACCTGTGACCGGGTCAATGGCATGTTCTAGCATAGGCATTAATGATCTCATTTAGAGCCGCAACGGCAATTGGAGTTCCGCCTCGCGTTCCTACTGTTGATATTGATGGAATACTAATTTTCCTCAGTCGCTCTTTGCTCTCGGCGGCATTAACAAAGCCTACTGGAACTCCTATGATAAGAGCTGGCAGGACTTTGCCTGATTCGATTAAGTCACATAGAGTAAGAAGAGCAGAAGGCGCATTTCCTATAACTACGATCGATCCAGAAAGCTTATCCTGTAAAGTCATGACGCCAGCCGAGGCGCGAGTTATTCCCTTGGCCATAGCCAGGTCGTTGCCTTGATCGATGAAAGTCTGGATCTTGCTTTTATGACCTTTCTTTACCACTCCGGCCTTTATCATTTTTATATCTACAAAGATCGGGTCTCCCTTCTCCAAGACACGCAAACCAGCTTCTTCTGGCATATATTGGAATCTGAGAATCTCGGCAATTGCAGGATCTCCTGTGGCTATGACGCATCTCTGCTTGATTCTGTCTTCAAGGCTACTGTCTCCTATCATCTCTTTTATAAGGTTGCGGCTTTTTCTGCTTATTTCCAGGGCCTCAGGGGTCGTGGCCCCAATATCAGTATATTCTTCCATCATTTTAATCTCTCTAGTAGCTGTATTTGGTCTGATATCCTCTTCTAGCTATTATCCTACCATTTTCAATGCGGGAATTGGCTGTGGAGACAAGAAGCGTAAACCGAAAACCGTTTGGTTTTGCTTTCAATAGGTCCTCGGCAGTGAGGATCGTTATCTCTTCCCTTTCCCTTGCTACATCTCTAGCCAAAACACATGGCCTTTGGGGGTCGATTTCTTCTAAGAGAGATGATAATGCAGTCCCTTTGACGTTATAAGCTACAGCTCCAAAGCCTGTTGCAGCTAGCAAAGAGAGATTTCTAGCATCCTCATGCCCAGAGAGAAGTGCAAAATCATTGACTAATGGCGCTCCTGCCTTCGAGGCTACAGAGGAGAAGGCGCTAACTCCAGGTGATACATTTACTGGAATAATTCCTCGCGACTGTTCCATGATCCTCCATCCAGAGCTGAAAATGCTTGGGTCGCCGCCTGTTAAGATGGATGCTTTCTGACCTTTTCTGGTAGCATCTCTTGCCTCTATGAATCGAGCTGCCATTTTCTCCGGACAGGGACCGACATGGGTAACCTTCTCGCCTGGAGAGAGATTGCCTATCTGATTCAGATATCTGTCTGCTCCATAGATTTTTTGGGATTTTCTCAAAATGTTTTCTGCGTCTATTGTCAGATGCCTAGGGTCTCCTGGGCCAATGCCTACTATATTCATTTCCGAATCTCGGCTAGCTTCTCCTTTGTAGACGCCCTTACCGCTGATAATGACCAAGGTCGTCATATCAATTTGATCTCGAAGATGAGCATCCTCACCCAAAATGCTGGAGCTTGTCCAGAAGATCTCCTCTTCATTGCGGCCGACGTTTCTTGCTACTAATACATCTTTTTCGCCGCATATCTCCAAAGCGCGGATGAGTTGCCAGTCCCGCCTCTTACTGCGGGGATTGTAAAGCGCTATGGGCATATCCATCTCCGCCGCGAGTCGCAGGCGGTTCTCAATGTCTTTCCAAGGCACAAGCAAATCGCTAAGACTTATCACAGCAACACATTCGCGAAAAGCAAGACCCGCGCGGCAGGAGGCGGCAGTAAAAGCTGTAATGCCCGGTACAATCTCTACATTTGCGTTTTTTGGGGCAAGTTCTAGACCAAGGCCCGCCATTCCATATACGTTAGGATCCCCGCTGCTTACTAGGGCTACGGATCCTTTTTCTAGGAGTTCAACTGCGACCTTAACTCGGTCTACCTCTTTTCCCATGCCGCTGGGGAAAACTTTCTTTCCTTCTAGAAGGTCTCGAATCAGATCCAGATAGGGCCTGTGGCCAATTACGTAGTCTGCAGTCTTAATGGCTTCAACTGCGGCATTGGTGCGCCAGGACTGTTTCCCTGGGCCTATACCCACAATGGATAGTCTATTCTCCGATGGCAACAGTCACCCTCCCATAGGCTTTTTTTGGAAGAATGAGATTTGTGGCCAAGGCTAATACTGCAGGTTCTGCTACACCTGCCAGACCCAGGTCAGTTGCTCTGGAGGGTGTCGCAGGAGATTGAGAATTAAGAACCTCTTTAGGAAGGTAAAGAACTTTTTTTTCGAGGATTCTAGCAGCTTCTGTTATTCCATTTTCATTCATCTTTAGCCAGGCTGTAGCCATAACACCGATATTTTCGCGTTTTTTGTTGATAGAAGCAAGAGCAGCATCTATTGCCTCCAGAACCTCTTTTGAATTAACTCCTTTTTTAGCTCCGAGGCCCACTATCAAGCCTTTCTCTTTCAGAACGGCAACATTTTTGTCTACTATAACAATTTTTGGCCCTTTCAATCTCATTATGGGAACATCATCCTTAAGGAATGCGAGGTTGATCGCCTTTGAGGACTCTTTATTGACCATCTCTGCACCGATATCTGACGCTACTGCTTCCAAACAGGGCACGCCTAGGGAATCGGTGGCCGTGGTGATGGCCGGATAAAGCCCCAATTCCTTTGCGAGGAAATGAGCAAGCTCATTTGCCCCGTGGTGACCTCCTACTACTGGAACCGCACAAGAGAGCGACGAATCGATAGCCACAATAGGCGTATCTGTCCATTTATCCTTAAGGTGGCTACAAAGGCTTCTTACTACTATTCCAACGGCCATAACTGCTACTACCAGATCATGGCTTTCTAGGACCTTTATTAGTTCTGTTTTTTTGTACAAAATCAGTGTTGTCTGAAAGCTTTTGGCCAAAGCTTGCACTAATTTTTCTCCCTTTTCTTTGTCTCTAGGAAAAACTAGGACGGCTACCGATCTCGGTATAGGTGAGACCTCCGAAATCCCGTCCTCTTTATGGCGTTTCCAACAAGGATGAGGGCACTGCGGCTAATTCCTGCCGCTTCTACTTTTTCGGCAATGTCCTGCAAGGTTCCAAGAAGTACTTTTTGGTCTGGCCATGAGGCATGGTAGACGACTGCCACTGGCGTATCGATCGGTCTATCTAACGAATTGACGATGTCCCGTATTTTGTCTATTCCCAGGAAGATAGCCAGAGTTGTGCGGTGCCTACTAAGCGCAGCAAGTTCGTCTTTTTCAAGAGTGTTACCGGCCGGCCTGGTAATTATCAATGATTCGGAAACCCCTTTCAGGGTTAACTGAGTTTTCAGTGCGGCTGATGCGGCAAAGAGGGATGAGACACCTGGGACGACCTCAATTTCCACTCCAAACTCTTCCAAAGGCCTCATCTGCTCGAGAATTGCCCCGTAAAGTGATGGGTCACCGCTATGTAGTCGTACAACTTTTTTGCCAGCGGAAGCTGCATCAATAATTTTAGCATTTGTTGCTTCAAGAGATGCACCATTGCTGTTCATCAGCTCTGCTTTTAAGTCCTGCAAAAGTGCCGGATTGACCAGTGAGCCTGCATATATAACAAGATCTGCCTCTTTCAGCAGCTTCTTGCCTTTCACTGTGATCAGGTCGGGATCTCCTGGACCTGCGCCTACGAAATAGACCTTCATCTTTGCCTCATGGCCAGCATTACGCTGAAGTAATCGCTTTTCTCTGGCATCTCTCCTCTTATTATCATCTCCTCTGCAGTGCAGAGTCTTGTGCCCAGTATAAAGTCCTCGAATCCCTTCAAACGAAGCTCTTCAGCTAGCTCTTTTGGCCTTGTTGCTTTTATCCTAATGACCGATTCCACTGCAGAGCCATCAGAGACCTCGAAGGACTTCTCTAGTGGGGTACAAAAGCGCGATGCTAAGGCTGGAACGACACCTACTCCCGGAATCGTTTCGATCTTTATCTCGGGATGGTACTGTCTGATCACTCTTTCGAGATGGCTGAAAGTGGAAAACGTATTGACGTCGCCTATGCATGCAAACCCCGCCAATCTGGTGGCCGCAAAGCTTGCTATAATATTCGCATTGCTTTTCCAAATCTTTTCTAACCTTTTAGTGTCTGAGATCATGGGAAAATCCAGAATATCGGGTTCACAATAAGGTTGGACTAAATTTGCTGCCATCTCTCCTGGTACGAACACTTTTGCACATTTCTTCAGGGCTGCAGCTGCTTTAAATGTCATTAGTTCTGGATCACCTGGGCCCAGACTGATGCCAATCAACATTTTCCTACCACCATAAAAATCGGATTAACAGGTTTGAACGCTACATCTTCTGCTAGGGTGTAGCCCCGCAGAATGTGTATCTGTAAGAGCTCCTGAAATATGCCTAGTTCTTTCATCATCGCCACCATATGAGATGCTATTCCTATTCTAGCGAGATTAGCAACGATTATGCAGCCGGGTTGTGCCTTCTCAAGGATGAGTGGAAAAAAATCATCAATCTGGCGCGTGCCGCCAATGAAACATCGGTCGATTTTAGGTAGATCTGGCAGGATCAGAGAAGCGTTCCCTTGGAAAAAACTGCCTGAGGGAACTTTTGCCTTGGAGGCCTCCACAGCCTCTGCCCTTATGTCGATGCCAAAGATCTTGTCTGTATAGCGAGAGGCTTGCAGCGATACTGAGCCTGAACCGCAGCCGACATCCAGGAAGGCATTGCCTGGCTGAATATTCAGCTTTCCAATGGCGATGAAGATATTTTCTTCTTGGGTCGCTGTGCCTGGAAGCTTCATGGCTTTAGGAAACTACCGGGCTGGGATAAAAGGTTAATCCAAGTAAACTTGATTGAAGTTAATTTAAGTAAATTCAGTTTTAATCCTCTGGAAGGAGTTCAGCATCAAGCAAGTCGCTTTCCGTTGCAATGTCATAATATCCGGATATGCGAACAATGTCCAGGCGGGAGATCTTATATGCCCCTCCTTTTCTTTCCAAAGGAGGATTATCTTCTATCTCATCCAAGGTAATGCCATTTTTACCTGCGTCGTAGCTTTGGTAGATCTGTCCCCAGGGTACGAGGTACGCCGTCTTTGGTTTTCCCGCACCATGGCGCAGCTCCACAGCCAGGATCCCCTGCCTTCCGGAACGTGTGATGAACTCCGTTTCTCTTGCCATCTGATGGGACCCCGCAGCTGAGCTGAAGTGTTGCTTAAAATAGAGCGATTTCGTCTTGCGGGCGTCCAGGCTCTTGCACTCGATGGCCAGATAGTACTCCGGCGTTCTTGAGTCAACTAGTATGTCAACCAGTTGGGAAGCGAAGCGCGATTGCTTGAGTCGGTAGGCTATGGCTTTTATGTTGTTCTCTAGAAAGAATGAGTTCAGAGTATTGACCAGTGCCCACTCGAAGTCGCCCATCTTAAGTCAGGTTTAGTTAGCCATTATAAAATATTTTCCTATGAATGCTTCTCACATCAATTGTAATGTAACTTTTATTCAGATCTTGGACCCGACCTAATGTACTTAGATAAGGCCTTTCAGTAATAGAAGGAAATTTTGGGAATCTTTTATCGAAGCTTTCGATAAGCTGGAGTTAATGGTTAAGTTCCTGAATTTTTGTTCATCCTTATGGAAATATCATAAATAACCTATTTTTACTTCTTGAGCATCCTTGTATTTTCATGGTAAAACTTGGCAGGTTCATTCGTGCAAGAAACATCTCTGACGCCTGGCATCGCGGCCTTAACCTCATCTGGCGACAAGGCCAGGAAATCACTGACGAGCGGGGCACCAGGATTCGAGAGTTGCTCTCTATGCAGGTTGTCGTAGAGAATCCTTATCTAGAGATGATACCTGCTGAATACTCTTGGAACGAAGAGCGGCTGGAGGAGTATGCAGAGCAGCTTTTAAGCCGGCAAAATCCTGGTTTTGAGTACACCTATGGTGAGCGTTTGCGTGGCTGGGCCCTGCCTGGAATGCTTCCATTGGATCAGATTGGAGAAGTTATACGCCGTCTCAAGGAATCTCCCGCTACGCGCCGGGCTACGGCAGTAACCTGGATCCCTCCTGTAGATACAATTAAAGATGAAGTCCCTTGTATGATCGCGGATGACTTCAAGCTGCGCGATGGGCGTTTGAATCTCTCCATCTTCTTTCGCAGCCACGACTTTGCCGGAGCATACCCAGCTAACCTCTATGGCTTAGCAAAGGTTTTGGAATATGTTAGCCGCGAAGTTGGAGTAGAGGTGGGGTCGATTTCGACAACGAGCGCTTCTGCACACATTTATGAACACGATTGGGATTGGGTGGCAAAGATGCTAACAGGAGATAATATCTAAATTATCTGAAGTTTTTGTTTGATCTCAATTTGTTGAGAAGACTGACCGCAAAAGATATCCGATATTATCGATATTTTGCATCGTTCATGGTCGATAACCTGCTGATGATAAAGGCCGAGGAAATCCTTGAGAAGATAGAAAAGGGCAAATCGGTCGAGTATGAGAACGTAATAATCTATGGAGATCTTGATCTGCACAGGCTGGACCTGCCATTGGATAAAAATAAACGAAAAATTATAAAATCAAATATAAAAATTGAATACTCAGTGATCAAGGGGGATGTGTTCTTCAATCATGCTTCCTTCTCCCATCTGGTTGATTTTGATGGCACAGTCTTTAGCAAATCTGCAAATTTCTCAAATAGCCACTTTCATGAGGATGCCGGTTTCTCTGAAGCACAATTCCATGGAGAGGCAAACTTTTCCAGGGCTCATTTTGGGACTGATGCCAACTTTTCCCGGGCTAGATTCAATGATGCAGACTTTGGCAGGGCAAGGTTTGATAAGAATTTCGCTCTCGCCAACGCAAAGATTTACACGTTGCGATTATCAGATGCAACATTCACAAAAGGTTCATACATACATCTCAAGGATTTAAATTTCAACCGAATAGTGGTTCGCTGGGGATCGATTCGGGATCATCTACCCTTTAACGGTTCCGTTTATCTAACGCTGACAAAGAACTTTAGGAATCTGGAACAGTTTGAGGATGAGGATTGCTGCTATTACCAGTATCGAAAAGAAAAGCAAGCACGGACAAAGAGATTTTTTCCAAAGTTCATTGATAGTCTCGTCTGGCTCGCTTGTGGCTATGGAGTGCGTCCTGCTCATACGGTTTTCTTGAGTATTGCGGTCATTCTTCTCTTCACGGGAATCTTTTGGATGGGACATGCTCTGGAGGTTGATGGCACAACAGAGCAGACGCAACAGAATGCGAGCATATCTCTAAATGATGCACTTTACTTCAGCAGCATGGAGTTTCTGGGCCGCAGCCCTCAGAATTTGAATATAATTGAGGGTTATGAATATTTGACTGTGATGGAGACTCTGGTCGGATGGCTGCTCATGGCTCTGTTTTTGGTGACGTTGAGTAAAGTGATGCTGAGGTAAAATGTACTTGCACAAACAAACGAGTTGAGAATTCCAGAACGAACATCTTTTGAATAGATTTCTGGAAACGAGGCGCATTTGCTTTGATGGAGAAATAGTGACAAGCTATAGTCTGACTCACATTCGCTCCACTCAAAGCTCGGTCTTTAATGCCTGCAATCAGCTATGTGGTAGGGGATAGAATGATTGTAGGTATCGCTATGGTAAAAGTCGTGCCCGGTCGGGTGGGATCAGTTTATTGCTTTCTCAAAGGAAAAGAGGGGATATTAGACCTCTATCATGTCTTCGGAGAATACGATTTTTTCCTGATCATGCAGGCAGAGAGTCTTGCCAAGCTGAAAGAGCTTGTTGCGGATATTCAAGAGAGCCACAATGCAATTAAAGCTCGATTTATTGGTAAGCTTAGATAGTGGTTTCCAGGAGCATATTTATTACCGTTACCGTAAGGCAAATCATGGGCTTTTGCTGCACCATCGGCCCTTTCTGTCTATTATTGCGAAGGCGTTTTCGGTTAGTACGATCCTATGTGCTTTATGCCTCGCACTTTTGATGACAACTAATTTTGTGATTTTGCAGCTCTCAGTAATTCGATAACAGGATGATTGTCGATAGATTATTCCATAATATGCTGGAATGGTCAGTTGGACAGAAGAAATTTAGTATCCGGTGTAGGTAAGTGTGGAAAAAAGGCGGTTGTTTGGAAGTTACACATAGTAGATAGACGGTCAGATCTGTCAAAGCGATGCTAAGGTAATATAGCCTAGTAATAAGAGCGCTTGGATCTTTAAAGGAAAAACATTATAAACTCGAATATCACCGCAGAATGCGCAATTGATCTGAAATGTTTGGAGAGGAGAGTTCGAGGCATGATCAAGCATATCGTGATGTTCAAATTCAAGGAATTTGCAGAAAACAAAAATAAATTGCAAAACATTCAAATTATAAAATCAAAATTGGAGAACCTTCCTGGACAAATCGGCGAGATCAAGTACTTCGAAGTGGGGGTCAATTTTAGCGATGCCAGCGTTGCCTATGATTTGGTTCTCTCTTCCGAATTCGAGAGCAAAGAGGCCCTCTACAGTTACCAAAAGCATCCTGAGCACATCAAGGTGGCAGAATATGTGGGCAAAGTCTGCATAGGCAGGATAGTTGTGGATTATGTTTTATGAGGTGGTCCTTTATGAAGATTGGAGTCTGCGGCATAGCCTGCGAGGCCTGCCCTCGCATGGTTCAAGGAAAGTGTCCCAATGGAGTGGCTGGCTGTCAGCCAAAGGAAAATCGCATGTGCCAGATTTCCACTTGTGCTTTTCGAAAAGGCGTGGCCTTATGCTTCGAGTGTTCGGAATTTCCCTGTGAGACAACAAAGCTGGGCCCGATTAGCTACGGCTACTGCCAGTTCATTTCGGGCAAGGATTTTTAAGGCAACTATCCTTAATTTTTCCAGATAATAACGGAAATCATTGCTGCCCGCAAGTTCCACATTGTTTTAAGCTTTTGGCCGCGGTGCCCAAATTTAGAGGATGCCCAAGTCAGTACTACCTCATGAAGCCCTAGCAAATTGCCATTTTGTGTTTGATCAATTTCATTTTATTCCTGCGGACTTAGGAGATCTCATCCTTCAGACCCTTGACAAAATGTCCATAAGTTAAGCCTCCAAGAACCATGGGTCTGATACTTTCTTTTAGGCAGCGCAATTCTTCCTGAAGAGATTCTCTATCGTAATTTGTCAGATCTATCGCTTTCATGTAGATCTCTGTCATCTCTTTAGCATATTTTTTTGTCCTGCCTCGGGCATCCAAGGCAACTCCATCTATGCCCATCTCGAAAATCTTGGGCATGAAATCAAGGAGGCAGGTCTCAGCGGAGTTGAAGACATGTGTTCTACTATCGTCATCCAGTCTTATCGGGAAAACATGCTTAAAGTCCTGCAGACCCCAGAAGCGATTCGGTATGGTTTTGCCTTTAGCAAGACTCGGTATGCAATCTTCTGCCACCATAACTTCTAAATTGCCTTGTACTATCAACTCAAGCCGGGGTGCATTCCTGCAAAGCTGCGACGCGGAAATTGTCTTTGTTAATTGATCCCTTGATAGCTCAGGTGAAAGCGTAAGAAGCCGGAAGAGTGGCGAGAGCTGCTCTATGGTGAGGTGATTCCATACGTTCAAACCCGATCCTCCGAAGAGATTGGCATTGGGATCGGCGGCAAGGACCGCCTCGGCGGCGCCTATATTCTCTACCATGACTCCGTCGACTTTAATCTTGTCAAGTAACGGCTCAGCAAATCTCAGATACTCTTCCTTGGTGATCTTTGGCCATTTCCAGATCAGCTCAGCGTCCCTGCAAATGTCTTTTGCTTTATATAGAAGGTTTAGGGTCTCCTTAGAACGGTCTACTTGGATTTGTCCGATAAATGGCTCAAAATAAACTCGCCTGCATCCTCCCAGGATTGCGCCATGAACCGTTTCCAATGTATCCGCGTAAACTGCCAGAGAAGGAATACGGCTTTTCGGTTGGATTGAGGACTCGAAACTCATCTGGCTCAGCTTTTTTTGGGCTAATTTAACCATCTCTTGATCGGGGCGACGGATACTCAAAAGTGCTTCCTCTGCCGCTTTAAGGAGGTCACGCCTGAGTTTGTTTAGAGTGCCAATTGGGATAAAAATGTCACCCGGATCGTCAATCTCTACATTCTTGACTACAAATGGAGTTCCTCCTGTTTTTCGCATTTGGGACTCGATCTGTTGCTTTGTGGCAGGTTGATTTTTGGCCGTTTCCATTCGGGATTCTGAATTGGCCTGGACTCGAAGGCCATTCGCCAATTGGCCTGTTGCCAGAGGTATTCCGTTTTCCCAGGTAATATGGAGATTTATTGGAATCTCTTTTTCGGCGGAAGATATTACTTGTTGTGCTTTTTGGTTAAGATCAGTGCTACTTGTAATGTAGACCTTCGCTCCGGGACGTATTCTCTCTCTGGTCTTCAGACTGAGCAGGCCATCCTTTAGCAAAGGCCTTTGTACGATTAGGCCAATCTCCTGGCCTGGAGCCAGGAAGACAATCCCATCACCAGGCTTTGGGACCAGTTGCCCGGAAAGGCGTACATTCGCTTCTCCTCTTTGAGTATTGCTGGAAACCACGCTTCCGATAAATAATCCCCTGTTGTCTGACATCTGCCTGCCCATTATGTCTTGTGCAGCGAGGATGTGCCCTTCTGTGAAGTCGCGGTTAAAGGCCAGGGCCAGATTTCTCTCATCCTCCTGAGAAGGAGACCAGGATCCTCTGGCAATTCTGTCCAGCGCCTTTCTATAAATGCTAGTTACTATGGCGACATACTCCGGGGACTTCATCCGTCCTTCAATTTTCAGCGATTGCAGTTGAATTCCAACAATTTTATCGAGATGTCTGTAAACTGATAAGTCACGAGTGGAGATTAGAAAATTCTCTTTTAGGGGTTCGGCCATGGTATTAATCGGCCGGCCATATTCGTCCAGCTCACCATGCAGGAGCACATAGGATTTTCGGCAGGGTTGAGCGCACATTCCTCTATTGCCGCTGCGGCCGCCTATGGCTGAGGAGAGAAGGCACTGGCCCGAATAGCAATAGCATAACGCGCCATGCACAAATATCTCAAGACCAAGGTCAGATTTCTTCGTCTCCTCTTTCATCTTCTTGATCTCGTCTATTGTCACTTCTCTGGCCAGGACTACTCTTTTAAAGCCCAAGCGAGCCGCAAAGATTGCTCCTTCTCGGTTGTGAATGGTCATTTGAGTGGAAGCGTGCAGTTCGAGCTCGGGAACCAACTTATGTGCCAGAGCGGCAACGCCTAAGTCCTGCACAAGAACAGCATCCACGCCAATTTCATAAAGCCAGAGAAGGTATGAGGCTACATCGAAAAGCTCTTCTTCTCTAACAAGCGTGTTCACTGTCACGTAGACTCTTACGTTTCGCAAATGTGCGAAGTCTATGGCCTTTGCCAGATCAGGCCCGTCGAAGTTAATTGCGAATTTCCTCGCTCCGAATCTCTTGCCGCTGAGGTAGACCGCATCTGCTCCGGCAGCCACAGCTGCTCGCAGGGCATCGGGCGAGCCGGCCGGTGCGAGGAGTTCAGGCAGTTTTTCATTAATCATTTTCTCCACCATTTTGTAATATGGCAAGTTGATAAGTCCATTGCCTTTAAAGGTCAGCAAAATGTTGGATGCCCTTTTGGCCCATATCTGAAAAGCAAGCTATTTATTTGAACAGTGCCTCTTATTGTTCTGGTGAAAAATTGTGATGAAATCTTTTTCTGCTATTTTCATTTTAATGACAATCATGCTGCTATCTTCCGGCGGCCAAGCGTTACGGACTATTTCCGGCGAGACTGTCTCCGTAGATACTCCAGTGGCAGATGATGTTTTCGCTGCTGGAAGCATGGTGAACATCAATGCTCCTGTGGACTCATTGATTGTCGCAGGTGGTACTGTAAATATAAATGCGCCGATTAAAGGCGATCTAATTGCAGCCGGTGGCCAGATCTATGCGAACTCTGACGTGGGAGGAAAAGTAGTAGTGGCGGGTGGAAATATTAATTTGGGCGGCAATATCGGCACCAATTTGGCTGCGATGGGTGGGCAAGTAAATATATTCCCTGGTAAGATCATTGAACGAGATGCCATTATTGCAGGTGGCAGTGTGTTTAATGCGGGAAAGATAAATGGAACATTGACCGTAAGTGCCAATCAGTTCAATAATTCAGGATCTGCTGGAAGGGTTGACTTCTATAAGGTCGAAGATCATAGAGATGAACAAGTTAATAGAGAGAACTACAACATCTTTGGCCTTCTTTCAATTCTCGGTTTCCTCATAATGGGATTGGTTATGGTCAAATTTATGCCCGGTATCTTTATGGCAGTAGATCGGGAAGCTAGAAGCTCTACACTTCTCAAGACCCTTCTTGGATTCATCATGATCATTGCTTCCTTCATAGCTGTGCTGCTGGTGGCCATAACAGTTGTAGGCTTACCTATTGCCTTGATATCTCTTCTACTCATTATAACCGCTCTGATGCTCAGTGGGATTTTCGTCTCCTATAGCATAGGCAAATGGATTGGTGACAAAGCGAAATTCAGACAGGGAAATATCGTTCTATTCGTAATAGGTTTTGTTACCCTTAATGTGCTCTTCCTTATACCTTTTGTAGGGGGTCTGATATCTTTGATATCCATGAGCCTGGGTTTTGCTGCCCTCCTTTATGCCGCACGAAACTTCTTAGGAACTAGTGGTGCAAATGCCATGTAAATACAGTGGCGATTAATTTTCTTTTTTTGCGGTTCTAGCCGAAATACCGCAAACATTATTTGCAGAGCATGGCAACAATATGAATTCGTATCTAGCATCTTCTAAGTGTGGTGAAGGCTTGAAACTGGTAGTATTCTACAATGGTGAATTTGGAAATCGCGTAGTGGGCAACCTCATAAACTATTCTGGCTTTTGTATCTCCTGTGGCGAAGCATGTACCCAGTGCCGCAATGTGCGACCTGGCATTGCCAAAGATATTGTGGCCATGGTGGAAATGCCTGATCCGGCATCTTTAGGAGATTTTATAGATGACGTTGAGCCGCTTTTGCCTAAGGACATTCCCCAAGCGGATATTGCTCTGGTGATTAATGTTCATCCTGATATCCTATTCGGACTTCTTCCTAAACTGAAAAGTGCGGGAGTGAAGGGCATAATCGGCGGATCGGAATCTCCCCGCGAGCTTCCCTTGGGCCAGCGAAAGCAGCTTGAGGAAAAGGCAAAAGAGCTGGGTATGGAGGCTGCTTTTGCCAAACCCTTCTGCAGTCTTGTCCTGACCCATCCCTGCCCAATATTTATGAATTCCTCACGAAAGCAGGAATAGGGGACCCGTTAATTGAGGTCACATTGCAAAAGAGTCGGGAAGGAAAGGATCATATTCTGGCAGCCAGTGTCATCAGGACCGCTCCATGCGGCTCTACATGGTTTGTGGCCAAACGTCTTTTGGGTCTTGAGCCGGATCAGCCGGATATAAGGGAACGGATATCCGAGGCGCATCATGCATATCCTTGCACTGGATCGATGGAGCGAGACACTGAGCTAGGTGATACTGTCTTGCACAAAGGCGGGTACATCATACGTGACGCTGTCGAAGATGCTTTCAAAAAGGCCAAACATCTGGACTAAACGAGTTTTCCTCGAAACCTTTTTGCCGTAAGAGAGAACAACCCGACTCATGTTCTCTCTAAATCACGTGCTTTCCCTACTTATGATCCCTTCAGTTAAGGAAACTGAATCCGCGGGATTCTGGCTGGAAAAGGGAAATGTTCGGGTGAAAGAGATGAAGCGCTCAAAGCTTATGAGCATGCGCTTAAGATCGATGGAGCTCTGATCGATGCCTGGAACAACAAGGCTTTAGTCATGCAATGTCTGGGCCGGGGAAAGGAGGCAATGGCAGCTATGAAGACGGCCAAAACGCTAGAGGGGCAGGGCGGCGGTTGCTGCAGAAGATCGGCCTGATTTTTGATTTAGTACTCCTAGGGTGCTGGCGGTTTTGTCTCCTCTTAGATTGCTAGAATCTTTTCGGATAGTTTCTCTAGCTTTTAAATTTTTATAAAATTTTGAACAGGTACTATAATTACGTAAGGATGAAACATTTGATAATCGTATTTAGATTTATTGCATTGGGTGCGCAGAGGGTCACGAATACCCCGACCTTCAGGTCGGGGATGCTCCTCGCTGCTGGCACTATCAGTCGAGGCGAGGTAATCGAGAACAAAATGCAGGACATGGGCAGGACGATCGCTACTGGTCATTTCGGTAGGACGATCGAAACCGTAGAACTGGAGCTTGACATCGTTGGAAGGATCAGCATTGAACGCCCTCATCCACTCTATGAGTTCTCGATTCGCGTCCAATCGGCCAAAATCGTGGCTGAATCCGGTATCCTGCAAGGCCTCATACGATGCCGGACCGAGACCGGCCACGTAGTCGTTTTCACTAGGCGCGCCCGAGGGAAACTGCTTTCAAGGCAAATGGCGCTATAGCCATGCGTCTTCACTAAGCGCTGGAAGAGCCGGTTGCGCAGTATTAGAATGTCCTCGCCACCGTGGAGTGCTTCTCCAAAGCCAAGCAACTCCACCGAGTCGCCAAGAGAGGCGATGACCTTGTCGACTGCGACGTTGAAGGTTTCGGACGAATCGACAGAGAACGGAATCGCGTCGTGTAGAATCCATTAGTCGAGGGTTAGTATACACCAGGTCAGAACTTCTCTGAAGGGATAGGCTTTTTTTCATTTTCTCAATACATCCTAGTAATTAGACCAATAAAAAAATATAGATGAGGTCTATGCCCGTAAATCCAAAGAGAGTAAGAATTCTTGCGACAGGTTATGAGAAAGACGGCCCTGTAATCTATTGGATGAGTCGTGACCAGCGCGTTAACGACAATTGGGCATTGCTCTATGCTCAAGGGCTGGCAAAAGAGAGAAGCTCTCCTCTAGCTGTGGTTTTCTGCCTTTTGCCTGAATTTCTTGAGGCAACAACCAGGCAGTACAATTTCATGCTTGACGGTCTCAGGGAAGTAGAGCAGAATTTGCGAGATTTGAATATCCCACTTTTCCTTCGTCATGGAAATCCAGAGCAAGAGATCTCAAGATTTTTGAAATCCTATGATGCAAGCATTATGGTATCCGATTTTTCGCCTTTGCGCATAAACAGAGATTGGAAAACTTCGCTATCAAGGCAAATTGATCTTCCATTCTTTGAAGTCGATGCTCATAACATCGTTCCCTGCTGGATTGCTTCTCCTAAGAAGGAATGGGCCGCCTATAGCTTCCGTCCCAAAATCAATCGACTTTTAGCCGAGTTCTTAGTGGAGTTTCCACCCGTGAAAAAGCATCCTTTTCCCATGGACTGCAATATCGAAAACGATTGGGAAGCCCTGCGACGGAGCACTCGAGCAGAGACAGTTTCCGAAGTCAAATGGATCAAACCAGGCGAGAGGGCCGCAAGAGCTCACCTTCATGATTTTCTTAAGAATAAACTCGCACGCTATGAATTTGAGCGAAACGACCCGATTCGTGATGGCCAGTCAAATCTTTCTCCTTATCTTCATTTTGGCCATATCGCCGCAGAGCACGTAGCTCTCCAAGTTCTGTCCACATTGAAGGATGCGAGCTCATTCCTGGAAGAGTTGGTTGTGCGGCGGGAGCTGTCCGATAATTTTTGCTATTACAACTCCAATTATGACTCGTTCCACGGTTTCCCGAATTGGGCAAAAGAATCCCTGAGAAAACATGAAAACGACAGACGAGAATATATTTACACTTCTATCGAATTGGAAAAAGCTCTCACTCATGACGACCTGTGGAATGCTGCTCAGAATGAAATGGTGTACTTGGGAAAAATGCATGGCTACCTCAGGATGTACTGGGCAAAGAAGATCTTAGAGTGGACCCCGTCGCCAGACGATGCCCTGCAAATAGCCATATACCTCAATAACAAGCACGAATTAGATGGAAGAGATCCCAGCGGCTACACAGGGATCGCTTGGAGCATTGGCGGCGTTCATGATCGTGCCTGGAAGGAGAGGGCGATCTTTGGCAAAGTGCGCTATATGAGCTATAAAGGAGCCAAAGCCAAGTTCGATGTGGATTCATATATCAGAAAGGTCGACACCATAATTGCAGGAAATCATGGTAATTAGGATCTTTTCAAATTTTTCAAACCCATGATGTTCTCGACTTTTACGCCCACAAGCTTCCAAACGCTACTTCGCCCCTCAACAAGTAGAGACTCAATTGGCTCATACGGTGAATGTCCCAACGCGGAGAGCACATTTGGTGAAAGTTCCTTCGTTTTTATTAGTTTCGCAAAACATTTTCTTTAACAGCAATCTTTGTATCGGGATTATCTTCTTGCTCGAGCTGGCCTGGGATTGCGACAAAGGCAAAGTGAGAGAGATTCGGAGAATACTTTTCGCCCTCAACAGTAACAAAGGAGTTCTGCTCGAAGTGCTGCACCTTCTTTCCATATTTTGGGGATAAGAAATATATTAAATGTCCATCAAAGACGTATAGAAAGGGCGCAATGTAAGTGTGTGTCTCTCCTTTGAAGGCGATGCGACATATATTATTCTTCCTCTATCAGCTTATAGAACTCCGATTTCACCATACAGGGCATTTTGAATAAGTCCATAATATCCTCCTGCCATCTCTAATCTATAAAATAAAATTGCCGAACAAAAAAAACTTGTCGTACCAGAATATGATCCCAATTTTTTCACTTAATAGTGTCGCTCTCTGTTAAGCATCCAATCTTCCAGCGAATTTTCTTGATAATACCCAAAAGAGTGCGAGCTTCTCGTTCCGTCAGTTCAGCTCTTCCCAAGATACGGCGCAACATAAGCAGTGCATATTCTACTTTATGTTTAGGGTAATCAATCTCCTGGAAAAGCGTCTTCGATCTATCTTGCAGCAAAGCCAGACTCTCTTGGCTAGCCATCTCTATATTTCCAGTCGCCAATTTGGAGATCTCATAAAAAAGAATCGCTGCTGCATGTGATAAGTTCATAACCGGATATTCAGCACCGGTGGGGATGGAGACCACCATATCGCAGATGGCAAGCTCCTCGCTATTTAAGCCGCAGTCCTCTCGGCCAAGTACAAGCGCAACAGTTCCCTCTTTTCCCTGTAGCTTCGCTCCCAGCGTTGCAGGCGTAAGACAAGGTACACGAAGATGAAGACGGAGATGATGCCGATTTTCGTCTAATCGTTTGCCGGTAGTTCCAACCACTAGATTCGCTCCCCGCAGAGCCTCTTGCAGGGTGGAGTAGCTCTTGGACACATGAAGAACATCGCTAGCATGAGAGGCCATAGCTTTGCCAAAATCCTCTATTTTGCATGGGTTTACGAGCACTAGATCGTGAAATCCGAAGTTCTTCATAGCTCTCGCAACAGAGCCCACGTTGCCTTCGTACATGGGTTCAACAAGTACAACCCGGAGTTTCATCCCTTAGAGACTCCCAGCGGAACGAGCTTGGCCACTTTGGTGGCAATTCCCAAGTTATGGACCACGCCCACTACCTCCTCCGACGACTTGTAAACCTGGGGAGCCTCTTCGGCAAGCATGCCTGGTGACGCAGCCCTTACAACAATGCCTTCTTTATTCAGAGCAGCTTTCACGTTTTTCCCGGTAAACGTCCTGACGGCCTGGCTCCTGCTCATGATCCTGCCTGAACCATGGCAGGCTGAACCAAATGTAAGCTCAAGAGCGCGATCATTGCCGCAAAGAACGTAGGACGGTGTGCCCATGCTTCCTGGTATGAGGACCGGCTGGCCTACACTCCTGTAATCCATTGGCACTTCTGGTCGAGATGGGCCAAAAGCCCTTGTAGCTCCCTTGCGGTGCACATAGAGGCGTTCCCTTTTGCCGTCTACATCGTGCTCCTCAATCTTGGCCACATTGTGGGCCACGTCATAAACCAGGTCTAGCTTTGCGTCTGGGAAATACTTCTCGAAAACCTCTCTAGTCCAGTGGGCGATGATATGTCGGTTAGCCCAGGCGTAATTGGCAGCTGAGACCATTGCCCCAAAGTAATGATCCGCTTCAGGCGAGCCCAGGGGCGCGCAAGCAAGTTGCTTGTCGGGAATATCGATATTGTACCTTTTAACCGCTTTGCTTAGGACTTCAAGGTGATCCGTGCATATCTGGTGGCCTGCTCCCCTTGAGCCGCAGTGAATCATGACTGTTATCTGTCCTTTGAACAGACCGAACTTTTTGGCCACATCCTCATCGAAGATTTCCTCCACCCTTTGTATCTCCAGGAAGTGATTGCCGCTGCCGAGTGTTCCCAATTGAGGTCGTCCTCTTTTGTGGGCCTTCACGCTCACTTGGTTGGGATCAGCTCCTTTCATACAGCCATCTTCTTCGCAGTGCTTTAGATCCGCTTGAACGCCATAGCCTTCCTCCACTGCCCATTTGGACCCGGACACGAATACTTCTCTAAGCTGTTGATCTGTGACGTGCAAGCGTCCTGTGGAACCTAAGCCCGATGGTACGGCTTCAAAGAGACCATCCATTAGAGTATTGATGAGAGGCTGAACGGACTTCGAGTCCAACGTAGACCGGAGGAGGCGCACACCGCAATTAATATCAAAGCCAACGCCTCCAGGGCTGATGATACCACTTTCCTCTCGGAAGGCAGCTACTCCGCCAATGGGAAAGCCATAGCCTAAGTGGGCATCAGGCATGGCCATGGAGTATTTTACAATACCTGGCAGCGTGGCAACGTTTGCCACCTGGTCTACCGTCTCGGGCTCTATTAGCTCCCGCAACTTTTGGGATACGAAGATTCTCCCCGGCACGCGCATGCCTGGCCGATAACCAATGGGGGCCTCGTAAATATTATCACTGATCTTGTTTATATCTACCATGAATCACACGTCCAAAATCACCTGAATGCACCATAAATCATTTTTTTTGATCTGAAACTGATGCAATGTGACCGCTTTGACTTCATTCTCAAAGGCATGCCTTTTCAGATCTATTCTCTCGCCTCCTATTTTGCCTTCCAGCTTCCAAGTCCCGTTATGCCATATCGATACGGCAAAGGTGGCGAAGACGGCCGACTCCGTTTCGAAGAGGAAGACGATCTCTGAGAGCCATTTATAAGAAAGCTCCTCCAGGTCCGATGCTTCTAATTCCACCTTCCAGGATTCTCGGACATTGATCGTGGCCGGATCGATCATGGATTTAAATAGAGCTGCAGCGGCGTTGGAGAGCATCTCCTCCGGGCTGTATCCATAGGCTCGGAACTTGATATCGGCTGTATGCTCGAGGAATTCGAAGGACTTCATCCAATAATAATTCGGGCCGCCTGGCATTAAAGGATTGCCAGACCTCTCGTCAGGCCTGCCTGAGCGGCCAGGAGTAAAGCATCACCATATTCCTTCAAAGTGATGCCCCGATCGAGCTCTGGGAAACGGCAGGCATTGTACTCTGGCCGATACTGGGACATGACGTTTAGGTAAGTGTTCCTTGAGACCTCCTCAGCGAGGAATCGAACAACTTCTGCCGTGCTGGCCAGTTCGCCGGGCAGGACGAGGTGGCGGACCAGAATGCCCCGCATGGTGATGCCTCGCTCATCGATCGTGAGGTCGCCCACCTGTTTGTACATTTCTTTTATTGCCATTTTCATGATGTGCGTATAATTTTTGGCATCAGAATATTTCAGAGCCGATTTATCTGAGCCATACTTGGCATCAGGCATGTAGATGTCGAAAATGCCGTTCAAGAGTCGAAGCGTCTCCACTGAGTCGTAGCCCCCGCTGTTATAGACCAGAGGCACTTTGAGACCGTTCTCCCTCGCCAGAACCAGTGCCTCTAAAATCTGAGGTACAACGTGCGTGGGAGTGACGAAATTGATATTGTGGCAGCCTGCTTTCTGTAAGTCGAGCATGATTTTTGATAAATTTTGGGCTGTTACTTCTTGGCCTTGGTCCAATTGGCTGACGTCGTAATTTTGGCAGAAAACGCAAGATAAATTGCAGCCTGAAAAGAAGATCGTGCCAGAGCCACTGCTGCCCACTAGCGGAGCCTCTTCACCATAGTGAGCGGAGTAGCTGGCCACGCGGGCTAACCTGCCCGTACGGCAGAAGCCGCGCTCATCCTGAAGACGATTTACGCCACATCTGCGGGGACAAATGCAACATGAATCCAGTTGATTGAGAGCCTCAATGGCGCGGGAAACAAGTGCTTCTGTTGGAATGTTAGTATGGGCGGGCACAGGAAAACCATCTGCAGTTTAGTTAAGAGTTACGATGTCTTAAAAATTGTATTTCTTATTTAATAACCATAACTTTTCGTTAATGCGCCGATCGGGATTCGAACCCGAGTTTAGGCGTTGGCAACGCCTAGTGATAACCGCTACACTATCGGCGCTTTCCTCTCGGAAGCATCCCCTCCAATTACCTCCTAGTCTAAAAACATTGCGGGTAAACAGATGCTCCCGGGGCGTAAGGTGAAGGCTACATACTTTATCTACATTGAAGAGGAGGTTATTATGGTGATATTCGCTTGCATGATGTCGTTATAGTTGGAGCAGGCCCCGCCGGATTGACTGCCGCAATGTACTGCGCGAGAGGCGGGAAGAAGACGCTGGTTTTGGGCAACATTTACAGCTCTCAGCAGTCCATGGGCGGCCTCTATGAAAACTATCCTGGTTTTCCGGATGGTATTCAAGGCATGGAGCTCTCTGATAGAATGCTCGCTCAAGCCAAAAAGTTTGGGGCAGAGAACCAGACAGAGCAGGTAGAGAAAGTTGTGAACCTAGAGGGTTTCTTCCGCTTAAAGACGGAGAACTGGCAGTATGAGGCAAAGGCAGTAATTCTGGCCATGGGCGCTGGCCATCGCCTTATTGGTGTGCCGGGCGAAAAGGAGTTCACAAGTCGAGGTGTATCTTACTGCGTTCATTGCGACGGCGCGCTCTTCAGGAACAAGGCTGTAGCAGTAGTTGGATATGGAAATGGCGCAGCCAGGGCCGTTCTTTACTTGTCCAATATCGCCAGCAAAGTCCATCTCCTCTCGCCGCGGGAGAAGCTGGCGGCAGAGTCTATTTACCTGGAACGAATTAAGAATCTACCCAATTATGTGGCAACATTTGGTGCAGAGATTACAGAGATTTTGGGCAACCAGTTCGTAGAAAGCGTCGAGTTTAAGGTCGGAAATACGCCCCGGTCACTGAAGGCAGATGGAGTATTTGTAGAAATGGGCATGAGTCCCAATGCAGATCTGGCAGTGGCTTTTGGCCTGGAGATGACACCGGCCGGTTTTGTGAAGGTCAACCGTCTTAACCAGGAGACCAGCATGCCTGGAGTATTTGCTGCCGGGGATTTGACAGGCGGAAGGATGCAGGTCGCAACTGCTGTTGGAAGCGGGGCTTCAGCGGCCATAAGCGCACTTCAGTATCTTGGGTAGATAAAGCGGAGATCTAAATGGCAAAAGAAGAAAAAAAGCTGGATCTAACACTACCTGTGACAGTTTGGCGCTCCCAGGACCTGGTAGAAGGACGAACGGCTGCCTCGCTCACCATAATAATGCGAACGGTAGGCTGCAGATGGAATCGTTGCACAATGTGCGGTTATGCAAGCGTTGGGGCTCCTGCCTCATCCAGCGATCTGATCGCGCAATTCGAGAACGCTATGCAACGGAGTTCTCCTGAAGTCTCTGTGGTCAAGATCTACACTAGCGGCAGTTTCTTAGATCCGCTGGAGATGCCGGTGACCGCCAGAGATCAAATTCTGAAGCGACTGGGTGCGATGGGTATCGAAAAGCTGGTTATTGAAACCAGGCCCGAGTATATAAATTCTGAGACCATCGAGGTGTGCCTTTCACACTTGCAGACAGAGTTTGCCATAGGCCTTGAGACTTCCCACGATCTCGTACGCGAGCATATCATCCGCAAAGGCTTCACTTTCCAGGACTTCGTTAACGCCTCAGAGGCTGTTCGCCGACAAGGGGGGCGGATTAAGGCTTACCTTCTGCAAAAACCGCCTCTTCTTACGGAAGGGCAGGCATTAAGGGATGCTATAAACTCTGCCCGAGCAGCAAGATGCCATGCAGATGTTCTATCTCTCAATCTATGCAATGTCCAGCGCAACACTATGCTAGAACGCATGTGGGAACGCGGCGAATATCGACCTCCGTGGCTCTGGTCTGCACTGGAAGTGCTAAAAGGAGTGCCTGGACCTATCGTCTGCGATCCAGTAGCTGCCGGAACGAGGCGCGGGCCGCATAACTGTGGCAAGTGTGATGCTGTTATAGCTGAGGCGATTCGGTCGCATGCTCTTACGCAGGACGTACAAATGTTCGACAGGCTAGACTGCAAATGCAGGGCTACGTGGTACGATTTTATGGAGCTGGAAGAAAGATCCTTTGCAACTCCTTTAATGTAATATTATCATTGACCTTTTTCCATTTTATACTGTTCTTCTCTTTTTAAAATGCTGTTAACAGCCTCATCATTGCTAATTCCTATCCTTATTCGAAAGCAATTTTTACATATATTCACTTTCGATTTTCGTGTCCATGCTGTTTATTTAAGTTTTAAGTCCACATTTAAGATAAGAAAACGGCTTTATATCAACCTAAGCATAGGTTCTAAGAATGGATTTCCGGAGATAGGTGCAGTGTTGGTTAACTATTTATACTTAACAAAAATAATAATTAAGCATGACAAATTTGGATAAACGCAACTGGCCGGAATATAACGAGAAATTAGTCAAGAGAGGCTGGTTTTATCTCAGTACCGATTTTGTAAAGAATTGGGATAAGGAACTAAAAAAGATGAATAAGAGAAAGAATGGTCGTCCTTATCGTTATCCTGAGACGTTTATCCAATTTAGCGGCTTAGCATATTCTTTTCTTCATTTGCCCTATCGGCAGCTAGAAGGATTTCTTCGGGCTTTGAGTGGATTTGTTCCAGGTTTGAGATCAGCCGATTACACCACATTATGGCAGAGAATCTCGAATCTAGAATTGAATATCCCGACACCCGATAACGACATTGTTGTAGCAGTGGACTCGACTGGAATGAAGGTTACAAGCAGAGGCGACTGGATGAGAGAAAAACATGGCGTCGAACGCAAAGCGATGTAAGTAGGATGCTCAATTTTTATAGTATAATTTTAAGCATATAGGTAAATAACAAATTGTACGCGAAGAATATTCATTTTATCTATGATATGAAATCTAATTACCCAACACAGCAGAGATAGGTATAGAATCTTTATGTGAATGGTCGTGCAAATCTTGTAATTATAGTTCAATACCCAAAAAATATCCTTTTCTCGATAGACTCTTTCACCTTCGATAATCTACTATAAGCTTGGTTGAAGCTAAAGATTGTAAATGGATCCACAATAATTAATAGTTATAATAATATTTAAATATTTATATCAATAAGCAATTCGAAATTTTTGCTATAATTCGCGCATCTTATATCTATAAAATATTCGGTATGTTTAAGTCAATGATAGTGATATTGATTCTTTATTGGTTTATGTAACCACTTAAATTAATTTTTATGGAATCAGAATAACCTATTAGATAATTAGAAATACAAACTATGTGTGTATAGGATTAGGTGAGAAAGATGTTTGAGAAAGTCTTGATCCCGATGGATTTTTCAAAACATGCGCGCAAAGTAATTGAGTGCGCTGGTGAGATACCTGATGTAAGTGAAATAGTTCTTCTTAATGTGATATCCAGAAGTCCAATAACTAGAGTGTGGGACCCTGTAGCTGAGCTTAAAGAAGTGGAGAAGCTTCTGATGGCGGAGAAGAAGTACGTATCTTCCCCTAAGGTTAATGTCAAAGTAAGGGCTGTATCAGTATTGGATGGGGAGGTGGCAAGCGCCATCCAGAAGGTAGCAGTCGAGGAAAATGTGTCACTCGTAGCTATGGGTGCTCGTGGAAAGAGCTTGATACAGAGTGTACTTTTAGGAAGTGTATCGAGAAACATGCTACGCTTTGGGGACACGCATCTTCTTGTCATGCGCTATAAGATGCTTGAGAATGGGGATATGGAGAAACATTGTGCCAGGGTCTTTGCCAAAGTACTCTTCCCAACGGATTTCTCTCAACCAGCTGAAGTGGCTTTGTCGTTCCTCAAGAGCATCCAGGGAATCGGCGAATTGGTACTGCTTAATGTCGTTTCAACTGGTGAAACCGACGAAGAAATTGATGCCAATGTCGCTGAAGCAAAAAAGAAAATCGATGAGATTGTCCAGGAGCTTACAAAAAGTGGTATGAAAGTCATACCAAAGGTCGTCGTCGGACATCCTGTAGAAGAGATCCGATTAATGGCGGAGAAAGAGGACGTCTCTCTTATTGCAATGAGTTCGCAGGGCGCTGTAGCTATAAAGAAAGGGAGAATCGGAAGCACTGCCTATGATGTGGCCAATTCAGTCAACAAGCCGGTCCTTATCCTAAGGAGATCCAGGATAGCCATGTATTAGGGCATCCCTAAATATTCCTAATTTTTATTCTTGAGGGAGTGCATTTAAAAAGTCTATTTTTTGATTGAATACCTCGCAGCTTGCAGCGGATGGTCTTGAAACCGACTCAAGTGGACAGCATAATTCGTATCTGATCTCACAATGGTTTTCAGCTTAAAATATTGACGAAAGCTACTTCGAGATAAAACTTACGTCAATTATGTTAAATTTATTTGTTATAAAATAGCTGAACGATTTTTAGTTTTCTATTTGGTGCTATATGTAGCGACCACGTCCATATTTTTATTGGAGCTTCTCATAGATATTCATTTTCAAAGTGATGCAAACTACAAAACATAATGGCAAGTCGTTTTTTCGAGCATTTTCTAGAAGTCAAGAACGTCGGGGCGGCGAATTTTTGATGCGATGGAGAATATCGGAACAGCAGGTGATAGCGTGATGGCTGATACAATACTAAATATCTAAGCTATGTTGAAACACAGGTACTCCCGATGAGATGGAAGGGCTACACGCAGATGAATTTTCTGGACTTCGGCTGTTTACTGCACCCAGCGAGCTGTAGGTGCGATGTTTGACAAGCAATAGTCTTAGAAAAAGGGTGCGATGAGATCCTCATCGCCATTTAGAAATGAAACTCAATGTGGAAAGGTATGTAGAAGATCCACACGAAGTATATCGCCATCAAGATGAGTCCCAGGGGAACGCCCAGTTTGGCCCATTCCTTGCTAGAGATGCCCAGTTTGCCGGCAGAGATGATGTTTGGGATGTTGCCAGGAATGAGCATTCCTCCCGCGATAAGCAAGCCCATAAGAACCGCCTGGATCTGGACCATGCTCATGGCTGGGCTAATCTCAGCGGCAGTCAGAGTGGCATTATCCAGGATTGCAGAAACCATGTTCACCCAGTAGAGTATCTCCGGGGATATTCCCAGGACATACTTGTCTATCACAACCTTCATGCCGCCACCCAAAAGTAGGAGCGCCATGACAAAGACATAGACCTTAATTGCCCTTATGACTACGTCTCTCAGGCCGCCGTCCTCTTCTTCAGTTACTTTGCATTCCAGGGGCTTAGATTTGCCAGTAAAGAACATGGCTAATAAACCCATGGCCAGACAGCCAGGTATGATGTATATGGCAAGCTGGTTGAAGAGGAAAAAGAATGCCGCATTGTAAGGCTCTCCTTGCAGCTTGGTAATGGCTATTGTGGAAAGCGGCTCCCCTACAGGTGTCAGGACTGCGCCTAAACCAATGGAGAAACAGGCTATGATGATCAGATTGATCTTGGTTTGCCTGTCAAAGGGCATGCAGTTCATGAGCTCTACCAGGAGCAAAGAGGCAATGATGGCCGTTATAACGCTTGAAGACAAGCCCAAGATAGCAACAATCAAGAATACAATTATCTTAACGGGAACTACTTTAGTTATGGAATTCATTGCCTTTTGGACGTAAGATTTTCCATAATGGAAGAGAAGACCTGCCACCAGCACCGCTGGGACAATTCCCTTTATTACTGGCTCTTTAATAGCTTCCATTATTATTTCCATGTTCCAGCCGATAAGCTCCGCCTGATGTTCTGTATATCCCAGGGATTCCACTAAAGTTTCTTTGTTGTAGAAGCTAGATATCGTTACTGCTAGTACTCCCATAACGAACAGAAATACCTCGAGGTTGTGCTCGATCTTCTTGACCATGAATGGTCCGACGAGCACTATTAGCACTATGGCGAATAAGCCAAGGTCCAATGGGTCAAATTGCACAATTTTTCCCTCCAATATCAACTATATGCTCGATATAAGCGATCATTAAATACTTTGCTGACCAAATGCCGGATAATCTGCACAGGTCTTTTACCGCACTGCCAGGCGAGGCCGACTGATTCGCTATCACGCACAGTCTCTTGGATCCATCCCCTTTTCTTCCCATCCTGATATAATTTGTCATAAATGATACCTAGAAACATTAGACCCAGATCTATATTGGCAGACGGACGAGATCGGCAGACAGTATGGCCATTGATGGTACGAATTTAACTCTTGATTCACGCAGATTCGATTTGCTGGACATGATAGCGAATGACCGTACTATATGCATAGCCAGCCTACCTGATAACCAAATAAGTCCACTTCCCGAGCGCAAGGCAGTCAGGCAGACCAGACCGCAGGGCATGAGCAATATGTGACCAAATCCTTCAATGGAGGTGGTCTGAATCCCTTGAAAGAAATAGCCGATATTTTTTGCATGCTCGTTGGCGATCTACCCAATAATTTATTGATTAAAAGGTTTTTAACTCTTTTGGTAAAAAAGTAAAAAAGCAATAAACCAAAATTCCAAGATATCAAATGCATATATGATGGTATAACTAACATCAGTTAATACAAAACAACAGAAATCACCCAAATAATGGGCCAAAAACATTTAATATAGGGCGAACCTCCAATAAAATGCACTCTTTGGAGGGCAGATGTAGGATTCATTGTAATGAGGTGGTCGTATGGTTTCTGTACTTGGAGAAGTTGTTTCCTCCGTAGATATTGGTTTGTTCATTATAGTATTAATCGTGCTTATTGCACCATTCAAAGTTAAGCCTGTAGAAAAGAATCTTGAAGCGTTCCTGTTTATTATGGGCGCTTTGGCAGTTACTCTAACCAGCAAGTGGTCAATGGAACTTGTAAAATTAGCTGCAGAAGAGCCCATTATAAAAGGCATTGTTCCTGCAGTTCTAATCGCAGGTTTGATCTTCTTCTATGGCCAAAAACAATTCCAAACATTCATGGGTGCTATAGTGAAGAAGATGAATGTCTCGATAATTATCTTCGCCTCAACACTTATTCTTGGTATCATTTGCTCGGTTATCACTGCCATTATTTCGTCCTTGTTCTTATGTGAGATCGCAAATACACTTCCATTGCAGCGCAAAGATAAGATCAACTTCGTCGTTATCGCTTGTTTTGCTATTGGTCTTGGCGCAGTGCTTACTCCTTTGGGGGAGCCTCTCTCCACCATCGCCATTACCAAATTGCAAGGTCCGCCATACAATGCTGGCTTCTGGTACCTGGCAGACCAGTTAGGGATATTGATCCTCTTGGGCGTCTTAGGCTGCGCTCTATTCGGCATGTTCTACGTGGGCAAGAGGGCAACTAAGGGCGAAGTCATGTCCATGGGCGAAGAGGCTGGGGGCATAAGAGATGTATTCATCAGGGCGGGGAAGGTGTGGCTCTTCGTATCTGCTTTGTTCTTGCTTGGCGCTGGAATGGAGATACTGATCTTCAAGTACCTGACCAAGATCCCAGACTACATTCTCTTCTGGGTGAACATGATATCCGCAATCCTGGATAATGCCACTCTGACTGCAGCTGAGATCTCTCCTGCCATGAGCCAAAGACAGATCAATGCCGCTCTCTACGGTCTTCTCATTTCGGGCGGAATGCTCATCCCCGGCAACATCCCAAACATCATCTCTGCCGGCAAACTGGGCATCACCAGCGGTGAGTGGGCAAAGCTTGGCATACCATTCGGACTGGTACTGAACGCTATCTACTTCGTAGTAGTATTCGTCCTGGGAATCAACCCAACCCTGGGTATGTAAAGCGGTGCAATTAGCATCGCTTTATTTTTTTGTCAATGATTTTAAAAGCAGAATACCGCCCGTGATATATCTCATCGCTATGATAATCAAATCAACTTAAAAACAGAATAAATTATAATTGTACTATTAAACTTTTTTAGTATCCTTCGCTGATCTCAAGCCGGGAGTAGCTATGTACCATCTTCCCTTTTTGCCTTTCAAGAACTCAAGTGCCTCATGATATTCGTCGAAGTAATGAGATTCTTTGCTATCTAAGTCTATCACTGAGATCCTTTCTTCCAAAACCAGTCCTTTCTTCTCCAGCAGGGCTTCTATCTCGTGACGGAGTTTGCTTTTTTTGACCAAGGGCATCTCTTCGTCCATGTGGTCCTCTTAAAGTTTGGCGAGCTTTGCTTTACCCAGAGCCCATTTTATGTATTCGGCAGCAGGAAATTCATGAACGGTGGTGGCCACAATCAGTCCCTCTCCATACTTTGCCATGACAAGGATAGCTCTGTCATTTTCATCTTTCAAGACAGTCTCAAAGCCCTTTCCGGGCAAGAGAAACCCATCACATTCTGGCATCTGAGTGCAAAGCAGAGAGGAGCATTCGTGCTCCGAAGGGGCAATACTCTGTGGCCCCAGTTCGCAGATATATTTGAGGGACAAAGGCAACCAATCGTAGTCATGTTCGGGCACCAATGGCCCGAATACCGTCAGTACTCCTCCCTTTTTTATAAATTCGTCTATATTCGATTTCATCCTTTGCAATGCCGGAAGGGACTTGGAATACTGGGGATTGGCAAAGCCCGTAGGAATCATAACCATCCTATACTGGGGCAAAAACGGGCTGCCAAGGATTCCTGGCTGGAGAAATTGGTAGCTTACACCCAAATCACAAAAAAGCTTCTCGAATAAGAAGGTACGATCGCCTATGAGCGCGATATCTGACATGGTTACTATATTCTTCTCGCTTTATGGAAAATCTTTATGGTTCCTTTGATTGCGGGTCTTAACATTTTCTTCCATTAAGTTTATTACTAAATAACAACTGAATTTAGTTTTGGATATTATATGGAACAAGAATTAATGAGAATTGGTGTTTCGCTTCCTGAAAAATTGCTCTCCAGGTTCGATGAGATTATCTTGCAGCGCGGCTATTCCTCACGTTCGGAGGGCATTCGAGATGCCATACGCAACTATATCGTCCACTTTGAGTGGATGAGTGATGTACAGGGCGAAAGAGTAGGCGTCATCACTCTCGTCTACTCTCACGGCCAGCGCGGACTAGTGGAAAACCTGACTGAGATCCAGCATGAATTCGGCGCCATAATTCAATCCAGTCTGCATGTTCATTTGGACCACGATAACTGCCTAGAGGTAATCGTCTTGCGAGGTGAAGGTCAGGATGTGAGGAAAGCCGCTGAGACGATGATGTCTTTGAAGGGCGTAAAGCATGTCAAACTTAGCACAACATCATTAGGGAAAGAACTCTAAAAAAAAGAGATGCTCTGATAATAGAAATTCCATGTTTTCCACGGAAATTTTCTCAGGAGTTTATCTACTGGAACTTGATGGGCAAAAGAGACTTGCGACAAAGTCAAACGATCCTGTGCCCGTTTATGGCGAACGGATCCAGGACGGCTACAGGCTATGGGACCCATTTCGCTCCAAGCTTGGAGCGTTTTTGCTGAAGAGTCAAGGCAAAAACAAAAGTCCATGTATATCCAGCAATGATAAAGTATTGTACCTAGGTGCAGCAACGGGCACAACGGTGAGCCATATAAGCGATATAGTGACGGATGGCCTGATTTATGCAGTTGAGTTCTCGCCTCGCTCTATGCGCGACCTCATTCGTCTTGCTGAGCGACGCGACAATATCATTCCTATCCTTGCAGATGCCTCAAAGCCCGAGGAGTATAGTGCACTGGCAGAGCCTGTGGATCTTGTCTATCAGGACATCGCGCAAAAAAATCAAGCTGAGATTGCCGTTTTAAACTCAAATCGATATCTTAAGTCTGGAGGCGATTTACTGCTTATGATTAAGACGCGTTCCATTGATGTAACAGCATCGCCCTCAGAGGTCTTGAACTTAGAGATAAAAAAACTATATGGCATTGATATTTTAGATATTATGGATCTATTGCCTTTCCACCAGGACCATTGGGCCGTGTTGGCCAAAAATCAATGACACTCTCAACCTTGTTTGCATATATTTTTATGCCTAAATTATATAATTTTTCGAATCTCATCTAGGATGATGTTGGGTAATAGCCTGACATAGCCCACTACGGGTATTTTCACTCTTGCAACTCCGATGACCCATTCTTTCTTAACCGGAGTGAGATAACTTATTCCTTCTCCCACAAATGTACCGTTTTCTGTCTTGTAAATGACCATTCCAGTGCCTTTATCTAAGTAGATATTGTTCCCAATATCTCGGATCTCGTTGCGGTGCATTTTTACATATGATAGATTGGCCATGCCATAGATCCTGCCTGCCGTCTGATCTATGACATCATTATGATCCCCTTTGGTTATATACCCTGAAAACGGTGCCAATGGGCCATCTTTCCACATGGGATCTCCTTGCTGAACGTAGGCCAAAGCGCGGTGTATTATGGGGGTGGCCTTCTCATTTCCCAAGGAAATCCCCAGAAGCATCTTGAGCTGATCCAGAAGGTTCATGCTTTCCTTTCCATATGGCCTGTAAAGGATGACGTCCCCTGGCTTATTGAAGGCGTAATAGCCGATCTTTTCCGCCTCGTCCCCGGGAATGATATTGGTTCGGCTCGCTCCTTGCACTATTATTATATCACCAATGTTCAGGTTTGGCACCATGCTTCCCGATTCGACAGCAACCATTGGTGTCCAAAGTCCAACTGCTAATTGAGATATAAGCGATATGGCTCCAACTACAACGACCACGAATATGATGTCCTTTGCGAAACTCGGGATGGGTAAATTGTCAAACCATTCTTGGATCTTCATCAGCCACCTTTATCAGTTTGTACGTTCTTATACTCCTTTCGATGTTGCAGATATCGCGTACAGGCATGGGTGGAAGCCTCGACGCCGGTCGTGACATAGTGCAAAGGTTTGCAGAGAAAGGATATCAGCTTGAGCCAGAGGTTCTTGAATTCATTCGCGTTTATCCGGGTGTCAGGGATGATCTCATCAGGCAAATCATAAGTAGTGTTGATCGATCTGTGGCTGTAATCAGGACCTCTCATGTATCAATTTTTGCCGAATCGGTTAAGTCAAAAGAAACGCTTCATGAGGCGGGAGTTCCCTCTACTGAGCAAAACGATCTTGTTTTTTCACAGTCTTTTCATCCATCTCCATCTTTGCCCTCTTTATCCAATTCATGTGAATCACTTGCGGAATTGAAATGCGATATAACCGGCCGTTCCACTTGCGTTGGTGATTACGATGACTTCGTGAGCTACTTTCGCGATCGATACGCAAAAATAAGAGAAATCCTGTCACGCAGGTTGAATTCCCGGCCCATCGAATCCTTGGGAAAGAGTACTTCAGGCCGAGAGGTCTCTCTTATTGTTATGGTCATGGATATTCGTAATACTGCCAAGGGTAATCGAGTAATAGAGCTTGAGGATCCCACAGGAATGATAACGGCCATTATTCAAAAGGAATCGGAGAGCTATGAGCGGTCCAGCTTCATCATACCTGATGAGATAATAGGAGTAACGGGTGTCTCCGATGGCAACGGACGGCTCTTTGTCAAGTCTCTTCTCTGGCCAGATATTCCCAACCAGACCCAGCCTTTGGAGAAAGGAAACGGCTGCGCTCTGTTGCTCTCAGATCTTCATGTAGGAAGCAAATATTTCATGGATGATGCATGGCAGAGATTTATCCATTGGCTCAATGGTGATGTCGAAGATCCTTCCGGACTTGCCTCTCAGGTGAAATATTTGATCATCGCAGGTGACTTGGTGGATGGTATAGGCATCTATCCTGGCCAAGAGGGCGACCTTGTAATAAAGGACATTTACGACCAGTATAAGGCAGCAGCTGAGAAGCTAAACTGCATAAGAACGAACATCAGCGTGATCATCTCACCAGGCAATCATGACATTGTTCGACAAGCAGAGCCCCAGCCTGCCCTACCTGAAGTGGTGCAGAAATATTTCCATGGCGAAAGGCTATTTGTCGGTAATCCGGCCTGGGTAACTTTGGGCGGTGTGTCGGTTTTGATCTATCACGGTCGGAGCATAGATGATCTGGTTCTAAGATTGCCTGGTATCTCTTATGCCGAGCCTGAGAAGGCTATGATGGAGATGCTGAAGCGGCGGCATCTTTCACCCATTTACGGTAGTCGCGTTTCCATCGCGCCTGAGCATGAGGACCATTATGTCATCAACCGGCCGCCCGCTATCTTGCATTGCGGACATGTTCACACTGTAGGCATAGCAAGGTATAGGGGGGTGGCCGTGATCAATAGTGGCACCTGGCAGTCCCAAACCGATTTTCAAAAGAAGATGAATATTCAGCCCCAGCCGGCGATAGTTCCTATTGTGGATCTTGCCACGATGAAGGTCCGAAAATTGGTCTTCGCGTAGATAGTCCTTCCTGAATCGGGTCCGCTACTTTTGCTGGCTATTATTGCCGGAACGATTTTTTTTTGAATCGAATAGCCTAAGCAGACACTTGCATTAGGACGTCGTTGCTGTCCGATTTTGGCATTCTTCGCAGTCTTTGCGTATCTGTTTTAAATTTAACATTATTGATATAATAATATTTGATTGCTGCATTTTCCGACAATGTTTGGGGGATTTTTTATTTAAGGCAAAAAACGAGCCTCGTAGTATTCTTGACTAAGGCATAGCAGAAGTCCAGGCAAAATCGATAAAAATAAAGATATTTGGGCAAGTTTATTCGTTTTACCTGCTATCTATTCAAATTATACGAGCAAATATTGAACTGCTTATGTTTCTCTATCCATATCCCAACTAGTATCTCTTACCAAAAATTATAAATATTAAAGACACAAACAGTAGATTATATTATAGAATGTATGGGGTGAGACTATCAAACAAATAGGAGAATTAATGGTATTGGTATTGGCCTTGCTATCAACATCAATTATTGTGCAGGGCATGGACGACAGCTTTGGTATAGCTGGCAGCGGTGGTGTAGATATCCTAGGCGATGGGATCTTTGAAACCGATATATCTGGAATCAGGTTCCCGTCTTTCCAAGACACGAATATTGACAGTCTGGATGTAGGCAACGATAAGGCGATGTCCTTTGGCACACCTTGGCAAGGAGGTCACATTGCCACAGCTACTAACAACCTAGAGATCAAGAAGAACCAAGATTCTGGGGAGTGTGTGCTTTGCGAAAACGAGCTCACTCTTGGCTGCGATGATAACTGCACTACCAAAGTCAACATCGAGACCATCAAGGTAGGAAACAGAGATGCCATGGCATTTGGATTTGCCTCTGCTACCAACAATATCAAGATAGTAACCAACCAGCAGTAAAATCAGGTCTAGAAGGCCTGGAGATGGTTAGACAAATGATGTTGTCGCCGAAACCCACTAGCTTGGTGTTAGTGGGGGTCCTCTTTATTTCTATTTTCCCAAGTTCAGGGTTAGCTGAGCAGTATTCTACCGGTTCTGAAGAACTCAATACGCTCAAAGAGATCTCTTTAGATCTTCTTCAATCTCAAAAAAGTACCGAATTTGGTCAACTAAAAGTCGATAATGGTACGATTTATTATCCGTGGGCTTCGCGACAAAAAATAGGTATGCGTAGTACTCTTACTGGTTCTATGTCTAAATCGACGTCCAAGAATGAAGAGGTGCTATTAGACAACGATCATCCATCGGCGACGGTGCAGGATGTCTCAGCAATAAATTCTGTAAAAAGAAGGGATCTGGTGTTTAGGGATTCGCAAACAATAGGATCTTTGGATCAAAGTTTGCTTAATTCTCTGGATATAGATGTAATAGGGGCTGAAACTGGAGATAAAAGATCTAGCGTAGCCACCAATGTTGATGATTTGGGGGATGAATTAAATCCCTCTCAAAGCGCGGAATTTCCTGAAAATGCAGATTATGATAATTTACTGGGAGGAGATCTTTCCAAAAGTGCCAGAAATTATCTAAACGTAGATGTCAGTGGCATATCTGTCAGCGCGATAAATACTGTAAACGGGGGAAGCGCAGTGGCCACTTCTAATATTATAATTGAGCCGGTGCAGATAATTAATTGTGATCAGGCAGTAAGAGATAAACTGATCTAAGGATATGAGCAAAAAATCTTCACTTGTATAACCGCTTTTGATAATCGCGTTGTTTTTAAAAATCATTTTTTTTTAAAACAAGAATCAAGGAGTCTTAAGCCCTTTTTTACGTATCTTGCAATTCGAATCTGATGACGTTTGGTGATATTTGCTGATCTCTTAGTGCAACTTTTCTACATCATTTTCTCGTCTTCGGACTTTTTCCTTTTAACGTTATTTATTATGAGGATTTATCTCAATTCTTTGGAGACCTAAATTTTGATTAAATGATTGTTATGGACTTTGATATGCAAAAATCACAATTTCAAGGACGTTGAAGTATTCGTATTATTATCATCGCATATCCTGTGTAAAATTTTCTAATTAGAATATTTCTATAAATTCATAATTTCCCTAAAAAAATCACCAAAACGTATAAATATAATTGCGGATTAGTTAAGGATAACCTAAAAAGTTTTATGGGGTGAGACTATCAAAAGAGTAGCATTATTCTATATACTGGCTATGTCTATAGTCGCTCTTGCGGCACCCGCATTGGCAGATAACCCAGTATTTGGAAAGGACAGTGTAGATATCCTTGGGGACGGAATATTCGAGACAAACGGCGGCGCTTTTAGATTTCCCTTTGACGCTGATTCCAACATGGACTCTGTCGTAGTGGGTAACGACATCGCTAGGGCATTTGGATCGGATGATCTCTTCTCTAAGAGAGCAATCGCAACAAATAACCTGGAGATCAAGAAGAATCAAGACTCTGGTGAATGCAGTCCCTGCGTTGATTGCGGTGATAACTGCATCAAGTTCAACACGGAAAATGTCAGAGTTGGGGATCGGAACGCTAATGCATTTGGCTTTGCCACTGCAACCAACAATGTGAAAATTGTCCTCAATCAGCAATAACTTTAGGTCGAGAGACTTAGGGATGGAATATGAACCGATTGATAGGACCCGCCAGCTCAATGCTGGTGGGAGCCACTTTTATTTGTCTTTGTATCCTGCTTACGGGAGCAGCTTCAGAGAATTCCATTAATCTTCCTGATCTACAAAGTGAGCTCAAGGATTCGCAATCGAGATCGTTGGATCATAATCCGGTACCCTATATTGTGCAGCCTGGGAATGAAAAGGAAATGATTAGCCTTCCTGAAGCATTAGGATATGGTTTTGGCTTGAAGCTTCATAGCTCCAATCCTATGCCTCGTATTTTGCCTTCGGAAGAAAAAATAGTCCTTGACAGCTCTCATCCTGCTACACAGGTATCTGATTTAAAAGCCATAAACGGCATTAAGCAGAGAGATATTGTATACGAGGGGGGTCTAGAAGAAAAAGGGCTTGTCGATTCTCTGGATGTAAGTGTGACCAATCTCGATCAAGAGGGAAATAATTGGCCTGTGATGAAGTGGGAAGAGGATAACTTTGAAAAAAGAGTTGATGGAGCTTTAAATTGGGGCATGAAAAATGAAGAAAAAAATGGTCCAAAGTCAAAGCGATTGAGCAATAATATGAATATCGATGTGAGTGGCATTACTGTCAGCGCTATTAATACTGTGGAAGGAGGCAATGCGGTCGCCACATCTAACATAATCATTAAGCCGGTGCAGATAATTGTTTGTCCCCCTGAGGTGGGTGAAAAGCTCAAATGAGCTGCAACAATTTTTCAGGCATCATAGGTAACAACATTTTGCCAGACTTTTTTTCTCATAGTTAATTTCTCTGTTTCTCTTTGAGACTAAAAACCAAATATCCAAAAAGCGAAATTATTTAATTTGATTTTAAGAGTTTTACCTAAGTGGTGGGATGTTTGGGCAGATCGGCTAGCGATGGCACTGAATCTTCATGCTTGATCCAATTGTGGCGTAGTATAAATTCTTCTTATCTGTTTTTCTGTACTATTTTATGCACGTTTTCTGGAATTTTTCATCACAAACTATAAGCGTATTTTGTGCTATTCTCTGGCGATATGACTATGCCAAGACCAAGAGGCACCAGAGACTTTCTTCCGGATGAAACCTGGAAGAGAGGCAGAGCCAAAGCCGCCATGGAAGACGTCCTGGTACGCTGGGGATACCAGGAAGTAGCTACTCCTACTTTTGAGCATCTCGAGCTTTTTACTAAAAAATCTGGCGAATCTGTAATTGATGAGATCTATAACTTCAAAGATAAGAGTGGTCGCGATCTTGCCTTGCGACCAGAGCTGACCGCGCCGGTTATGCGCATGTATGTTTCCGAGCTTCAGAATTCGCCAAAACCGCAGAGGCTTTACTACTTCGGCAATTGTTTTCGATATGAGCGTCCTCAGAGGGGGCGTTTCAGAGAGTTTTGGCAAATGGGTGCGGAGCTAGTTGGTGGGGCAAAGCCCGATTCGGAGGCGGAAGTCATCGCCTTGGCAGATCAAATGATAAAGAGCGTCAATGTGGCAGGAGATATTCATGTTGGCTACTTGGGATTAATTAGGTCCATTCTTGGCAGGATTGATGCCGAGCACAGACCAATAGTCATGAGAATGATCGATAAAAAAGAGCGCGAAGCGCTAAAAAGCTATCTGGAGGATATAACCCAAACTCATCTTGGTCTTCTGGAGCTGATTGATCTAAAGGGAAAGGCAGCCTTGGATAAAGCCTTAGAGATTGCTTCAGACCTTGAATCGGTTGATGTTTCTGAGGCTGGAAATGTAGGCGAGCAGACGACGATGTCATCGGCATCGGGCCGGAACTCGTCACGACAGGGTCGCTCTATTGGCGCGGAGCTCGAACTTAATATGTTTCGAGAGACTATCGATCTCCTAGATGCTTATGGTGTAAATCATACAATTGACTTTGAGATCGTCAGAGGTCTTGAGTATTATTCTGGTACGGTGTTCGAGATCTACGCGGAGGGCCTGGGCGCCCAGCGCCAGATATGCGGCGGAGGAACATACGAGCTGGCTAGTCTCTTTGGCGGTAAGGAGATTTCCTCGACGGGATTTGGCCTCGGATTTGATAGAATCATGGAGATTGTGCAAATCGTTGAAACGCGAAGGTCCCCTATCTTTCTGGTCTACACCCCTGATGTCAAGATCGAGGCTGCTAAGATTGCCCTGAAGTTGCGCCAGGTGGTGCCAGTTGTTTTGGATGTCATGGGTCGGGGCCTTAGTGCGCAGATTAAAGCTGCCGCAAGTGCTGGCGCAGAGTTTGCTGTAATCGTGGGAAAGAATGAATTAGATGCAAGGAAGCTTATATTTCGTGATATGCTTAGCGGTAAGCAGGAACTTCTTAGACTGGCTGAGGTTGTCGAACGGCTAAAAGAGCATTAAACTTTCTTAAATATTTTTAAACATTCATCATATTGTTATATTATAATTTGTTTATATTCTGGTGGCGCGGAGGAACTTCACTATTTCGATTTATTAGTTTAATTTCAAATATTCTGGATATAGGTATCATGCTTGACCTCCGATTCCCCAATCTTGAAACATATCCTATTAGTAGATCTATCGAAGAAAGTTATCCTTGGACAATTTCGATTATGAATTCTAAATTACCAGTTAGGTCCGTTTAAGAAAATGTTTAGTCCATATTCGCATCTAGAAATAAAAATATGTTTAAAGTAATCCCATATTCTCAAGCTGCATCCTGACAATCCGCACGCCTTCCTCACATTCTTCTGGAGACTTGCCGCCTGTTACTACTAACTTGCCTGAGCTGAATATGAGCACAACTACCTTGGGCTGCTTTATCCTGTAAACTAACCCTGGAAATTGCTCTGGCTCGTACTCAATGTTTTCAAGTCCTAATCCCAGGGCTATTGCATTCAGATTCAAATCGGTCTTCAAGTCTGCTGAGGCCACAATGTTCTGAACGTGGATCTCTGGTTCCAAATCGATCTTCTCAAAACCGATAGACTTGAGCGTTTTGGCCATGTTGGTTATGACCGTGCGAACGTCCTCGACGTTCTTTGCCCCGGTGCATACAACCTTGCCAGAAGTGAATATAAGAAAAGCAGCTCTAGGAGCCTTGACCCTATAAACGAGGCCAGGGAACTTCTCTTTGTTGTACTCAGCTCCCTCCAGCTCGGCCTCGATTTTATGCAGGTCGAATTCTTCCGCCAGCTTGGTAGATGCCACCACGTTCTCTATATTTATTGTGGACTCCATACTCAAGTATCTCCAAATTGTTCCTTTCAAGCTGTGGGTATATAAACATGAGTATTTAAGATTTATAAACGGCTTAAAAACGATTTATAAACAGCTCCTAAAATGCGGGAATTCTCGAGGTATCGAATTTTGTGGAATATAGGTCTTAAAATAATAAGCCGCCGATGGGATTCGAACCCATGAACTGCTGATCTTTCGGATGATTCTTACGAATCAGCCGCTTTAACCGGGCTAAGCCACGGCGGCATGTGGTGGTCCTCATAGTTTCCTCTTCAGGCGAATTTAAGATTTGCGATCCTAACTATGGACTTGCCTTCTGTTTTTCAATCTCTTCCGCTAGTTGCGGTAGAAAGATACCGATATCAGTTACGAGGCCAATAGCCTGAGCTGATCCACGGTCCATGAGTTTGGTAACTGTTGCTGGATTGATATCAACGCAAATAGTCTTGACAAAAGATGGAAGCAAATTGCCTACTGCGATAGAATGGAGCATAGTTCCGAGCATTATGGTCATATCCACGCCCCGCAGCGCCATTTCCATAGAATCTTTTGCTTTTGCTGTATCTGTTATGACCTCTGGAAGCGGTCCATCATCGCGAATGGAGCCAGCAAGGATGACTGTTATATTCTTTTTGATAGCCTCATACATGATCCCTCCCTTAAGCTTCCCTTCCGCTATTGCGTTACGGATTGAGCCGCTGGCCATAATCTCACTAATTGCGTAGAGGTGATTTCTATGTCCTCCTGAGATGGCATTTCCAGAGCAATTCATTCCCAGGCTCGTTCCGAATAACTGGCGTTCGATATCATGAACCGCCACGGCATTTCCCGCCAAGAGCACATCAACATACCCATTTCGAATGAGCTTAGCCAAGGAGGGAGCTGCGCCGGTATGGACGACCGCTGGCCCCAAGACAACAGCGATCTTTCCTCCACCGATCTTTGTCCTAACAATTTCTTTAGCCAGCTGGCAGACAAGTTCCCCGCTAGGCCTTTCTGAGGAAACCTCATTGGACATGAATCCAAAGAAGGTTTTTTCGCGTGGCCTCTCGGGTGGTACAACTTTCACTCCAGAAGTACCGATAACAACTTCGTCATTTTTCTTAATGTGACCAATGGGTGTGCATAAAGCCCTACCATTTTTAAGGACAATAAGGCAGTCCATATGATTATTCTCTACCTCCACCCATGCACCATTGTATCGTACATACGTTCGATGATTAGTAGTGGAGTAAAATCCCTTAGGAACGACAATATCGCTTGGCGCAGTTTCAGTTCGGACGTCATCCATCTGCACAAGGCTGGCCCCTAGAGCATGCAGCTCCAGTAGTATCCTGTCCAAATGGGCTGCATCTTCGCCTGTTACTGTGATCTGCACGTAGCTTATATCATTCTTTTTTTGGCCGATTTGGAAATTCTTGATCTCGAACTCGCCACCCATATCCATAATTTTATCAAGGACACGAGTCATCATTTGCGAGTCGATGAGGTGGCCCTCCATCTCGATGTCAGCTATCTCGCTCATAATCCCGGCTTCACCACAATTCTCCTTCCAGGAGCGCCTTAGTTTTATCGTTTGTGCTCATAATATGCTTTGTGATCCTTACTAAATAACCGTCATCATAGGGCATGGGCTGATCGAAGATGGCGCGGACCCCACTCCTGCGGAGATGATACTCAAAATCCCTAGCGGTTTGCAGGCTTCTCACTCGGATTTCAACCTCTTGTACGATATCTTCGCCATTCTGCTTTCGTTGGATTGTCTCGATCAATGGAAACAGAACACTCTCTCCGAGGCTTTGAGCCCTTGCTTTTCGTTCTTCCGACGTTTCTTTCCATTCCACCGATTGAAAGCCCTCTCTAACTGCCCGGGAAACGAAGAAGTCCAGCGCGTAGTCATTGTAATAACGAAAAGCAGCTGCTAGGTCGCTGCAATTGGTTTTAGAGCTTGTATACTTTAATGGTGCCTTTCTATTTTCGAGGTCTTTTATAACTACGCCTTCTCTCCCCCGACGGCCAAGATCTATCACGATCTGTTTGATCTTCGCTGCTGCTATTTCTTTCCAAAATTCGCCAAAAAAAGTTGCCGCATTTATGCGATATTCCATTGCAAATTCATGAGTCTTGCGAACGCCCAAGGTCCCCTTCTGGTTCTTCTGGCCAGGTCGAATAGGTAGAAGTCTATTGTGTCTGTAGGATAGACGTCTTTAGGGATGTAGGGATTCTCCGGGCCCACCATCTCTCCGCATAAAACCAGATTTGGATTCTCTTGGAAGAGGTCCTCTGGCAAGAGTCTCTGCGCCACTTCCGTCGAATAAGGACAGATGAATCCGCCTCGAGTGAGTGCAATAATATCGCCATTTATGGATAAGATGCGCACGTTGTGGCCATTCATCTTCTCTTCAACGGCCACAACGTCAGAAAAATGCTTATTTATTGCCGGGGTGAGTACAAGTGGGCGGCGTATTTTGGGATAACCATAAACTACCTCACCGTTCTTGAATACTACTGTCCCCGTCTCAATTCCGGATGCCGACTTTTCAAACCTGAGCAATCCAGGTTCAGGCCAACTTGATTCTCTAATTACGGACTCTTTCAGGACTTCAAATCTTTCCTTAGTAATTCCCAATCTATCTGCAACTTTATGCAAATTCATCTGGCCCTCGCCAGATAATCTAAGAGAGACCTCCTGGTAATCATTCCCACGACTTCCTCTTTCCTGCTGAGAACGGGGAGGCCGCCTCTGTTCTCGGTAAGAATGATTTTTTTGATCTCATCTAATGGGGTATCTGCATAGACAAACTTTACGTCGTGCGTCATTACGTCTGAGACCAGGATGTTGTCAATGCGGGCATTTTGCTTGCTGGCAGTGTCATTCATATCTCGAAAGGCACGAAGAGACTTAGCCATATCCCTCTCGGTTATGATGCCCACTAATCGGCCGGATTCTGTCACAGGCAATCTACCTATATCTCTATCTAACATCATACGTCGAGCATGAACCAATCGATCATTTGGGTTCGCGGTCAGAGGAAACCTCATAGCATCAGATGCTATTCCACTAATGTTTACGGTTGCCAGTATCTCTCTAGGCCGAACCCAGCCAAGGATCTTATCGCCATCTACAACCACAAGCACCGAGGTTTTCTGCAGGAGGGTCGTGGCGTCGTCTATGTTCATGTCGGGCAGGACCTTGATTACAGCATCCATAGTGGCTGCTGCAACGTGCAGAGAAGAAGCGGGCATGCCCAATGACTTGCGAGTGCCAAGAACGCGGGCGATCTGTCTTACTGTTATTATGCCGCCCATCTTATTTTTGTTGGTTACCAAAAGCCTGCGTACGTCATTCTTCTCCATCAGGTCCAGCGCATGGCCCAGCCTCTCGGACTTATCAATAGTTATGGGCTCTGTCATAATGTCCTTTACCTGCATCATTTCCACTTCCCTATCTCGGCGATAATCTCATCTGCTGAGAAGTAGCCTACAACTTCATTTTTCTCTACTACCGGCATGCCGATGATGTGTTTTTCAGCAAGAGTCTTAGCAGCATCTATGGCTTTTGTTTCAGTACTCATTGTAAATAGTGGTGAGGCCATGATGTCTTCCGCTACGAACGGCATCTGCTTTACATACCTGTTCTGTTTTCTTCCGGCGGTGCTCTCTTTTCTGGTCATCTTGATGTTCTTTGTCTCCATCTCATCTTTCGGCCCCATGATTTCTGAGAATGTGAGACCTGAGCGGGTAATGATACCTACCGGACTTGCGTTATCCTCATAAACCAGAGCACGGCTGACACCTTGCACATTCATCTCTTCCAGAACGTGACCTATCGTGTGATGCCTGTGCACATTTAGGATATTTTTGCTCATCATGTCGCCGACAGTTGCTTTGATCTCCTGCTCGGCGAAGTACTTTACCATATCCCTGGATGTAATCATCCCCACAATCTCACGTTCTCGCTCCACCGGCAATCCACTGATGTCATTTTCAATCATAAGCTCTGCAGCTTGTGGCATGGTGGCCTCTGGAAAGATAGTGATTGGCTTTTCGGTCATAACTACCTGGATCGGAACCTTATCAATAGGCCGCCTGCGCCACTCCGGAGCAGCTTGGTAAAGTCGATTGGTAATGTCGTATTTAGTGACAATGCCCACAAGCGTGCCGTTTTCTAAAACGGGCAGCCTGCCTATACCATATTTAAACATAAGGTTTCTCGCTCTCTGGATGGGTTCATTTCGCTCAATAACATATACGGGAGCATTCATGTAATCTTTGACTTTCTTAATTATCATGGCAGTATCCCCTTGTTTTCCGCCAAAGCTCTTACGTAATCTCTTTCCGTTAGAATCCCGACCAGTGCGCCCTTGTCCATAATGGGCAAAGAGCCAATGTCATTGTCTATCATTTTTCTGGCAGCGGTTCCGAGGTCGGTTTTTTTCTCTGCTGCCATCAAGCTTCTCTTGATCAAGATCTTGATTGGCTGGTTCATCACTTCTCGTATATCGCCTGTAACCACCTTTTCGAAGGCGTCGCCGCTTCCAAGGTACTTCATAATATCTGAAGCAGTAACCATTCCCATGAGTACCCCGTCATGCACTATAGGCATGCGGCGGAAGCCTTTCTGAATGATCATCCTCGTCATCTTTTCTATAGTCGTTTGCGCCGGAGCTGTCACAACATTGGGGCTCATGAATGATTCAGCAGTAAGTCCGGTATCAATACCGCAGCAGAAGCGCACGAAATCTTCTTCGGTTATTATTGCCTTGATGCGAGTCTCTTCATCTACAATTGGAAGACCTCCTACGTTCTGTTCGTACATCAATTTGAGAACGTCGTTCATTGTGGAGTTAACGCTTGCATGGGTGAGCTTTGTGCTCATGATCTCCCTGATATCGGCATTTATAGCTGTGAAGATATTGCCACCGTACTTCTCACTCAAGAGATTGTGCCGCAGTCCGCCGCCCAAGAAGTCGACTATGTCAACCGATGTCACAAAGCCAATCAGCCTCTTCGTACCTGCATCGGCTATGGGTAGTCGGGAGAATCCATAGAATGTCATGGTCTTTATAGCCCCCATGATTGTAGTTGTTGGTGGAACCGTTACTACATCCGGGGAAGCAATTCCCATAACGTCGCTAACGTGCTTGGAGTGTCTGGAGTCGAATTGCAGAGGTCCTCTGTCCCCTGAACCTGGGGCTATTGGCAGACGATCGCTTTTCTTCGGTATCCTTGTCACTTCTTTTCCTGTTGTTGGCCCTTTGCTCATTTCACTCACCCAAGGTCGCTTTGATCAAGTCATTCCTATCCAATATGCCCACTAGTTTTCCGTCGTCCACAACCGATATCCTGCCCACGTCATGTTTTAGCATCAGATCTATAGCGTTTGTAAGACTCGACTCCGGTCCTATAGAGTATAAGGGCGAACTCATCAGCTTTTCAGCGCGCATCTGCGTGGAATCTACTGGTCGCGTCTCGCTTTCCCTGCTGATCCTTGCCCAGCCCTTCTTTAAGATATCAAATCTGGTGATCATACCAATGGGTTTTTCATCCATAACAACCGGCAACCCGGTAAAATCTTGATCTACCATTTTGTCCCATACCTTGGTCAGGGGATCGTCCGGGCTTGCGGTTACAACTTTGGTACTCATGATAGATCGAATCTCTTTGTCCGGGATCTTGGTACGATCAATATGCTTAAAAACATCCAGTAAGGTAATAACGCCCTTCAGGACAGGTTTGTCCAAGGATTCGACCACCGGTAGCAATGTACTTTTTTCTTTAAGCATTATTCTTGCAGCGTCTAGCATCTCCATCTGCTCTATCACGTTTGGAACTTGTACTGTAAAGCCGGATACCGTAACATTAGATCTGGTCGACGTCATTCGAAGCATATCCTGAGTCGTTACGATCCCAACTACGTGTTTTTTGCTGTCCACGACCGGTAGTCCACGCACATGTTTGTCTCTGATCAATTGGCGTGCTTTGGTCAGAAAAGTGGACTCCTCTACGTAAAGAGGGTCCCTGGAAAAAACATCTTCTACTAGCATAAATAACTCCCTTGTTGTTCTTGCAATAATTCTACCTGCTTATGTCCCTGCAGCTCCAGCAGAGTAGCTCGCCATTTACACTCTCTAGGGAATCAGAGAGCTGGCCGCAAACTTCACATATTCCACGCACAAGTCCTCTGGGCTGCTCAAAATGAATGCTCTCCCGGTGCATCTCCAGCAGATCGCTTAGGATCTCATTCAAACCGAGAGATGATCCTGAGACCAGGTCTGTATCCGTAATTATTCCGACAAGCTTTCCGTTGAATATTACGGGGAGCCTTTTCACTCCAGTCTGAAGCATTAGAGCAGCTGCATCGCGTAAGCTGGCGTCTGGTTCTATAGCTACCACCGGAGCGCTCATGATCTCACCCACAAGCACGCTTCTAGGATCGACTCCTTGGGCAATAACCTTCTTGACAAGATCCCTTTCGGTCAGAATGCCTGTTGCCTTGCAATGCGATACTATTATCAGACTGCCCACATTGGCTGAGCTCATTATCTTCGCGGCGGTTAAGATATCCATGTCCGCATCGGCTGTGATCACTGGCCGGGTCATAATGTCTCGCACTGGAATCTCTGTCTCCATTGGCCCATCCTCTCCGTGATAGTTCTATATCCTTAATAGAGTGCTAATGATATAAAAGGCTACTGCGGGGCCAATAAATTATGATTCAATTAATATTATTTTTTCTTCACTCCGCAATATGTTTAAGGATATGTTCAATCTCTGATAGAACGAGTTCGACGCCCAGGCGGGCAGCGTTAGGTGATCCGGGCAAGCAGAATATCGGCTTGTCATCATGAATTCCTGCGGTTGCCCTGGTTAGCATAGCCTTGGTTCCGACCTCTTGCAGGCTCTGCCAGCGAAAAATTTCGCCAAATCCAGGAAGCGTCTTTTTAAAGAGTGGCTCAATGGCTTCAAGAGTTAAATCCAAGGAGGTGAGCCCAGTACCTCCGCATGTGACAATAGCGTCGGCTTTGCTTTGTTTAACTGCATTCCGAACCGGCTCAATACCGTCTGGCAATAGCTTGTAGCTTGCTATATATCCATGAGCGTTTATTGTATCAATAATCACTTTGCCTGATAGGTCATCTGCGTCTATAGGACTTTCCACAGGACCGAATTTCTCAAAGCGAGATGTGCTCAGAATTATCACTTCGATAATCATAGCATCTCTACTGATCGATAAGGATAAAATTCTTCCCATTTAATTGAATAATTACGTTTCAATTCTCATAGTTTTTTGTATAAAAATTGCCCTTTTGAGATTATAAAAATTTGCTAATATATATTATTTTTTTGGTCTAATTTTCTCTTAACCAAATCATGTCTAGCTTCCGTGGCAACGAATAACCGATCGAACATTTCTGATGCATCACTTTGGATTACTTTAATCCCTGCCTCTGTGATTCCGCCAATTGTTGCTACACTCCTTATCAGACCTTGAAAGCTTTCCTCTCCAAGGAGCATTGTTGTACCGATCATTGTCTGCTTCACCAGGCGTTCGGCCAGTTCTGGGGGGACTCTCTTTCTCGTTGCAGCCAGGACAAACTCGTTCATTAATGCTGCGATGTAGCCGGGGGCACAGCTTGTCAAATCGGCTAGAATATCGAAATCCTTCTCTGAAACATTTATAGAATCCCCAATAGCGTTAAAGAGGTTTGTAATAGTGTTCTTATCTATAATTGTAGCGTTATCTCCGTAAGCCAGCAGAGTCACACCTTTGAGCCTTTCACTGGCCATGCTGGGAAAGGCACGGATCACTCTTGATTGGCATTGGGTGCACAAAGAATTGATTGATACGTCTCCTGCCACAGAAACCAACAGCTTTTCAGGTGTGAGCAGATATCCTAGTTCATTTATGACATCCCTAACTTCCAATGGTCTGACGCACAGGAAGATGAAATCAGATCGTTGTGCCACTACTATATTGCTTGCAGGACAAATGCCCGTTGCTTTGGCCAGACTTTCAACTTTTTCTTTTGTCCTATTGCTAGCAAGGATATCATCTGCTTCGATGGCGCCGGTTTCTACAAACTTGCGGACAAGCATGCTGCCCAAGTGGCCGGTTCCGATGAACCCGTAAATTGTCATTTCTTCATCCCTTCTGGATAGAAATTGTAGTTAGTCTTCTTGCCCAAAGATCTAGAAATTTGTCCGAACCTGGATTGTGTTCATGCGATTTTTCTGAGTAAAAGAATTCGGATTATCCGCCGCAATCGCCACCAGATTCGTAGGCCTCTCGCAACAGGTCTGCCACTTTGCTAGATATTTTTTGGCCGGCTACAGTGAAAAAAATTTCAGCAAACTCGGGATAGAGGCAACCAGTACTTTCTGTACCATTGATAACCAGATCCGCTAAATAACTCATCTCTTCAACGGATAATCTTTTTAAACGCTGCTCAAATTCCAGTACTCCCCTGGAATGGTGATTGGCCACAGGCGGCAAAATGTTCATGTACTCGATTTCAATGCCCTGTTTCTCCATCTCTGCTAATTCGGGCACCATTTTTTTTAAGATTGATAAGTCTTTCTCGGTCAGATCTCGGGCCATATCTCAAGTTGAATAGTCTACAAAAATAAAGCTTTACCTACAGATTGAGATATCCATTCAAGATAAGGTTGGTGGCCAGCAATAATGGGCAGCGCGATGATTTCTGGTATTTTATAGCTATGCATTTCCAGAATTCTTTTTTTTAGAGGCTCAAACAATTCCTGCTTCGTCTTTATGATCATAAGCTCCTCTGTATCCATACTTAGGTTCTCTTCCCAGATGTAGCATGAACTAATTGGTACTAAATTCACACATGCTGCCAATCTCTCTTTTACAAGGACTTGGGCAATTTTGCGAGCTTCGTTGGAGGAAGTCGTGCATAATACCAGCGCGAACTCACTCATGGCCTACCCACCGTTCTCCACTTTTTCCAATCTCTTTCTTCCATATGGGGGCCCGTCTCTTCAGCTCTTCGATGATATACCTGCAGCCCAAAAAAGCCTCATCCCGGTGGCCAGCCGAGCAGACAATGGCGACAATGTTGTCACCTACATTGAGACGACCGATTCGGTGAACGACCTCTACGGACTTCAGACTGAATTGGTTCATTGCTTCAACCCGGATGAGCTCCAGTTCCGCCAGAGCGACCTCTCGGAAAGCCTCCAATTCCATTCTATCGATATCGTCATTCCTAACCGATCCGAGGAAAGTAACGATTGCGCCTGTATCATCACGTTTGGCTCTCATAACCATCTCATCGATGGAAAAGTCTTCTTCGGTGATTTCGATCAAAGGCTTTCAGCCTCCTGAGACCGTGGAAATATTGCCCTATCGTCTCCATTGTTTAATTCCGTCAATAAATCCATTTGTGTATCAATCTTTTTCCTGTTTATCATGGGCACGACATATTCTTTGATTCTGACCAGAACCATTTCGAAACTTGTATCTATTGAATCGACTGTTTGCTTAGCGGAAAGCTCACCCAGAAAATCAGCAATGTTCGAGCCTTTCTTCACTTTCTAGTTCCATCTCTCTGCCTAAGATCTCCCGGAAACCCGCAAATGTTTGACTTTTATTATCATAGCGGAGCTCTCGACTTATATTCCAAATTACGCAAGATCTCAACTGGAATTATTTCTTCCATAATTCGCTAAAGTTCGACGGGGCAGGTTCAGATTTCTCACTATGTTCACTTTTCTTCGTGGATTTCATTAATTTTTTTTGCTCCTTTTCTCTGAGCCTTGCAATCTCCTCTTCCGAATCGATGCCCATTACGAAAGTGCCATGACAAGGTTTGACAAAGGTGAAAAGAAGCTCTTTTCCTCTAACGCCCATGGCCACTGGCGGCACACCGATTATGTAGTAATCCTTGAATATCATGTAGCCCGGATCTACGTAGTAGACTTCTTCTGAGTTCTTCTCGATGTAATCGCGCGCATCCTTAAATGATGTACGCTCTAAGTACAGCTTATACTTCATCTGCTCGATACAGCTCACAGAACCACCTTGTCGATTTTGTTTTTGAGGGGCATAGGATTATGTATTGCTTTGGCAACGATCTTTTCTGCTGGATAATCGATAGTCTTCGCCAGTTCCTCGGCGTTTTTGCCAAATACTACTGCATAAAGCTTGGCCTTGGATATAGCGCTGAATGTGGCCCCATAGGTCATGCCTGCATCGCTGTGCATGAAGGCAAAGCAGAGGTCAAAGTCGATCTTTTTTTCAACGATATCCGGTATGATTTCGTCTAGATCGATAGTTTTTTGCACATAATATTTATCCGAATCCGAGATACTAAGCAGCTTGACAGCAGCGTCTGTCCCTGCAACTGTTACGTCATAGCCGTTTTTTCGAAGTTTTTGGGCGAGATATATCACTATGCTCATCTGAACAGGAACTTCTGGGCAGCCCATCACCAATAGCGCTTTTTTGCTTTCCGTCATCATATCATCTCTTGGATGTAAAATTCATGATGTTGTGATCATTCATTATGAGTTAAATCTAATCTCACTATTCCGTTGATTTCTGAAACCTCTTAATCTCAGATCATGATTTACAGGCTTTAATCTCCTAACGTCGATCCTAGACCAGAGGTTAAAATTGTGATCTATCCTCAATTCTCTCCATCATTCGCTATTATGGGATGCAATGCTGGCAACCAGGTCGTTTTTCATAGGAAACCTCCTCGATGCTGGAGGAAAAGCCATCCCAAAGCAAGAGCCTGTTTTGAAGCAAATCACCTAATCCCAATGTATACTTCACCGCCTCTGTAACCTGGATAGAACCGATAACACCGCAGGTGGAGCCGAGAGCTGGAAATGTTGCCGCAGGTGGAGCCCGAGGGAAGATGCAGGCTAAGCAAGCCGTTTTGCCTGGGATTATAGTTGTAGCCTGACCTTGCCAGCCGCTGATGGCTCCATGGAAGAGTGGAATCTTCATTTGCTGGGCAGCTTTGTTCAATAGGTATCTTGTTGGGAAGTTGTCCATAGCGTCCATTATCAGATTCGTGCCTTGCAGGAGACTGTCAATATTTTCTTCGTTAATCGTTTCCACTAAGGCATCTACTTCAACCTCTGGGTTTATGTTGTTCAAGGTCTGCAATGCGGAATCTGATTTATTTTGTCCCAAGTCATTACTTCCATGCAAAATTTGCCGATTTAAATTACTTAGCTCGACCTTGTCACAGTCAGCAATGCGGATCTTACCAAAACCGGCAGCTGCCATGTATATAGAAATTATAGATCCCAGGCCACCTGCACCAGCGATGAAGACGCTTGTTCTTTTTAGTTTCTCTTGCCCCGCCTCGCTGAATAAGCGGATTTGGCGTGAGTATCTTAATTTTTCAACATCTTCCAGCATCTTAGATCACTATCTATAATCTTTGTCAATAGATGTAAAACATCATTTTTAGCCGCCGTGAACAACTCTCACTATCCTTAGCTCATCTGCAAATCCCGCGGTCTCCTCTTCTGAGACTATTTTGCCGTTTTTTGCTACAATAACCTCAACTGGATTGATCCCAATTTTTCTTAAGATCTCCTCAATGCTGGTGTTCTCTATTGCCATCTCTTTCCTTCGGCCATCAGGCAAGACTATCTTCATCGCATCTCCACAGGCATGTCGTTTTTAATCCCACTATCATTATCCTATGCTAAGTGGCTTCTATATCTTTTGCCCTCATTTTTTCCTCTCTAAGACCATTCGGGTATGATATTGCGTTAACATTTGAGGAGATTTTGTAGCTTTTTTGCGCGATCCAAATCTCCAATGACGCTAATCATACACAGCACCCTACGTAATCCCTAATAGCTTACTGCTAGGAGAATTGCTCTTATCTCTCCTGGCTGATTATGTCGGATGAATTGCGTTTTATTGCTTTTAGCCATTTGCACAAAGTTTGCATTAATTCACAGTGATCGTGTTATTTTTTCCGAGATAATTTTGCATCTCTCCTTAGTGTTTCCTGAAGATGGAGCGAGCTATTTTTGGTTTTAGCGGCTGATGATGCTTCATAGTTGTTTTCTAATCTTTATTTCTCTATCTTATGTAAAGCTCTTTTGATTATGGATTATGCATTTTGTTCACAATTGTGAACATAGTTTGGATGGCAATTTTCTATATATATGTTTGGGCGTCTGGGCTCGGGAGATATTACTCCCCTTTATAATATTTCCAAGATTTCCTGTTTCCATTCTAATTGCTACAAAATGGCCTAATATCCGCTAAGTTATGAATCAATGCTCAGCCAGTCAGTGCAAAATGTCAAAAGCAAAAATCCTGACTTGAAGCTCGAACAAGATGGATATTGTTTTTCTCAAGATCTGATATCTGGGAATTGGAATTGATCTGGCACGAAATTGGAGGAATCTGCTTCGTATAAGTCCAGCTCGAATCTGGAATACTCTATCTCATTTCCAGCATCATCTGTCTCAAATTCGAGGAGCTGATTATAACGATAGTAGCCGTAAACGCTTCTAAACATTCCTGCTTCCTTGTCCCAAAGATTTCCGATGGTAAAGTAAAGCCCGTAATTACCGTCCTCTATGCCGGTGATTTCGATTGATTCTTTGGAGCGCAAGTAGACTACGATCAGGGGCTTCACTTTCTTGTCGGTTAGTACTGCAACTGTGTCCATGGTCCAATTATTGTGGATCGTTAGGATGCCGTAGCCATCCCGGTGCATGTCTTTGATGTAGGTGCCAGTATCAGGGCGATCAACGGGAAGAGAAGTCGATAACGAACAAAAAATGAAAATCCATAAGGTAGTAAACATCATGAAGCGAGCTAAAACGATCTTTTTCTTACATAAATGATTTAGCGGTGAATTGTGTCTTGATGAATGGTGTTTCATCTTACGGGGCAGATCAGGCCGATATGCAACCTGCTTTGCATATTCATGCGGGAAAAACCGAAGATTACATTTTAGCTGCATCGACCTTTAACTGCCATTTAACTGAATTAAGCTTTTCGAGAATCGTCCAACCCAATTTGCAGCCCAAGGGGATAGGCGGATAGTTCGTGGCACTAGGCATATATTCATATGGTTCTAGCAAAGAAGTATATCTATCGCAGCTAAATAACAAGTGTGATCTTCATCTTAACGGCTGCAACCGGAAGGTTTGGGGAACCATGAAGTCGCCATGTGAGGAGATAGTTTGGGATGTTCTGCCCAGTATTAGGGCGGCTATCGCAGTGGAGTTGGTTAACGAGGGATATCCCAAAAAGATGTCTCCCAAATGCTGGGAATAACGCCACCTGCTGTGTCTCAGTATGTTACCAAGAAGAGGGGCTACAATATTGAGTTCCGGGAGGATATAAGGGACGCTATAGGGCGGCTTGCAGATGACCTTATCCATAAAAAGGTCGAAAACCTCACATCCAGAATATGCGAAATCTGCAGAAGCCTTCAGGATGATAGGTCGGCCTGTTCTCTGATCACATGTAAAGAAAAGTGATGTTCTGCAACAAAGGAATCAAATCGTTTTGCAGATTCTTCCATGATTGTTTCATAGATTTTATAAAAATACATGTCTAATGGTCGATCATTTAATTGATGAGAGTATATAAAAAGAATACTTTAATGAAATGAGCCAAAATGAATGTATAATTGTTGCATTTCTCTCAAGAAAAATATAGCCCTGGAAAAGAAAGCTCCTGATTTCATTTCTCAGGAGACGTGAACAGCGACCTCTTGGCCAAAGTTTGGGCAAGAATATTTGAATTTAAATATGTTACTCTTGGACTTGGAACGGAATTTAAGTGTGAAAGCAAGAACGAGGTGCCATGAACATCCTTAAAATAAGAGATGATTTTCCTATCTTGAAAGAGGCAATCTATCTGGACAGTGCTTCAACCAGCTTGACACCAGAACCCGTACTCAATGCGGTTTTGGACTATTATCATGGATACAAAGCTAATATCGGACGAGGCGTTTACCGGATGGCCCAGCTAGCCGACCAGCGCTATAGAAACGCCCATCAAAAGGTGGCTCGCTTCATTTCGGGAGAAAATGGCATGGTGGTCTTTACCAGGAACACTACCGAGTCCATAAATATTGTAGCTCAAGGCCTTGAATGGAAGAGTGGAGACAAAGTCGTTACGACTCTATTGGAGCACCATTCCAATCTTCTTCCTTGGATGAGGTTAAAAAAAGAAGGCGTGAAACTGGAAGTCGTTAATCCTGACCAGCAGGGACGGATTTGTCAGTTGGACTTTGATAAGATAATTGACAAAAAAACAAAGCTAGTTGCGGTCAGCCAGCTCTCCAACGTTCTTGGAAATGTGATTCCCGTTAAAGAGATATCTGAGATCTGCCGTGACCGGGGCGCGATTTTGCTTGTGGATGGGGCTCAATCTGTGCCGCATATGCCATTGAGTGTTGTTGACATTGATTGCGATATACTCTGTTTCTCTGGCCATAAAATGCTGGGTCCTAGTGGAACTGGCGTTCTCTGGCTCAAGAATGCTGAGATTATCGAGCCATTACTTGCCGGAGGCGGGATGGTAGAGGATATCCGAGACGGTTATTATAGTGTCAAGAAGGGCTTTGAAGGGTTTGAGGCTGGGACGCCAAACATCTCCGGTGGCATAGGCCTTGGAGCTGCCGTAGATTATATCCAACGAATTGGTATTGATGAGATTCATAATCATGAGACAAAGCTTGTTGGAAAACTGCTGGACGGTCTGCTGGAAATGGATGGTATGGAGGTTTATGGGCCCATGGAAACGAAAGAACGGGGTGGGGTCGTGTCATTCAATGTATCAAATCTGTTGCCTCATGAGGTGGCTATGATGCTTGATCAAGCTTCAAATATCATGGTGAGGTCCGGGCACCATTGCTGCATTCCTCTTATGAAACACATGGGCCTAAAATATGGCACCGTGCGCGCCTCGCTATATCTCTACAATTCAATAGAAGATATCGATTTGCTTTTAAGTACGCTAAAGCAGATTGTTAAGATGGCATAAAAAAGGCGACTAATTATATGATAAAGGATTATAAATGCATAAGGTTGGACGAATCCGGGGCCAGGGAGATGAGCTGCCAGGTTGTGGAGGAAGTGCCTCTCTCTATCTTCATCAATGGTAGACATTTTGTTACTGCTATGGTCAGTCCAATGATGAGAACAGAGTTCGTAACCGGTCACCTCTTCCTTGAGAGGATTGTGGCCTGCCCGGCGGAGGTTGAGTCCATGGAAGTCGAGGGAAATATTGCTCGCGTTATAGTCACCAATCCCATGCGAGCTATTATACCTCGCAGACCGATTGTAAGCGGTTGCGGTGGAATTGCATCATTCCTCGACGAATCCAAGCTTCCTATGATAACCTCCGATCTACATATCCGAAAAGAAGTAGCCCAAGAGGCAATGAAGGCCATATCCTTATCGGAGATCCATGTGGCTACGGGCGGAGTTCATAGCGTTGGCCTATTTGATGAAAAAGGAGCGGTCTGCATTATCGAGGATATTGGCAGACACAACGCTCTTGACAAGGCTGTTGGCTATGGGCTAAATAAAAAAATGGACTTTGGTCGGACATTTGTTGCATGTACCGGTCGAATTTCCTCGGAGATGGCTTTAAAATGCGCTGTAGCCGGTATACCAGTAATCGTGTCTCGTGGGGCCACGACCAGCCTTGCCATATCCATTGCAGAAAGAACTGGCCTGACGATCATTGGATTCCTAAGGGGAAAGAGGCTCAATGTGTATACAAATATGGAGCGATTCGAGATCGACTAGTGGGTTGGCTCTCAAATTAATGATATCTCTTAGCGGCAGCAGTTGTTGTAAACTAGAGATATCTTAGATGAAGGTTTAATGAATGATCTGCTCTAAATGCGGTGCGCAAGCCATAATCACACAGCGCTATTTTGGGCAACACCTTTGCCAGAAACATTTCGTGGAAGACTTTGAGCGCAGAGTGAAAGAAACCATAAGCAGAAATGGCATGATAAATACTGGCGAGCGTATTGCTGTAGCTGTTAGCGGTGGGAAGGATAGCACGGCTTTGCTGCTTTGCCTTCATACGATCTTTGATAATAGCGATGTGGAGTTGGTGGCGGTCACGATCGACGAAGGCATTGCCGGATATAGAGATGATACCATAAAGTCCGCGAGAGCGATCGCCACAAGTCTTGGGATCGAGCAGAAAATCGTCTCCTTTCAGAAAGAATATGGATGCAATCTGGATGATTTTGTGCGAGGAAAAGAAGTAGCGCCCTGCACATTTTGTGGGGTTTTTCGCAAGAGCGCATTAAATCGAACGGCAAAGAAGCTAGAAGCCTCTAAGGTGGCTACCGGGCATAATCTAGATGATGAGGCCCAATCGATTATGATGAATTACCTTAAGGGCGACATTGAGCGTCTAATGCGTTTTCGTCCCAGAAAAGCTCAGCCTGGCTTAGTGTCCAGGATCAAGCCTCTGCGCGATATACCGGAAAAGGAGATCGCCCTTTACTGCATGGTGAAAGGAGTTTTCGCGGAATCCAGGGAGTGTCCCTATGCGAAGCTGTCCCTCCGAGCCGATGTAAGGGAGATGACAAATAATCTTGAGAGCCTCTTTCCAGGAACAAAGCAATCTATCTTGATAGGTTTTGAGAAAATATCAGGGATCGTTAGAGATGGATGGGCAGGGATAGATCTCGCAACTTGCGAGGCATGTGGCGAACCTTGTATTGGAGATATCTGTAAGGCCTGCGAACTGCTAAAAGGATCTAGGTGTAATGGTCAACGCTAAATGCTTGTCTTTTTTAAGACAATCATCCCACCCACCAGGAACGCCACAAGGGACTGAATGGAGGAACAAATAGGTTAGACGAGAGATGCTTTCTGGGGAAGCATCCAACGTCATGCCATCAGAGCTCGTTCATGCCTGGCTGAGATGGATTTAATAAGATGGGTTTTGCTTGAATTTGATTAGCTTGGCCGCAGCGGGAACACGCCCTATCTGCCAAGCAATGTCCGCCGCCGTCCGCAATTCTCGCCCGCCAGCGCGCCGCCTTCCTGCGCGACGGTCCGCCGTCGCTGAAGAGCCCCGCCGGCGTGACTTACTGAAGCTCAAGCAGGCCATCCTTGCCCGCGAGGAAGCGTTCGTCGCCGCGCTCAACGCCGATTTCGGCCATCGCTCGCGCGAGGAAACGCTGCTGTTCGACGTCGGATCGACCGTCAGCGGCATCTACTATCTTCTGCGCAATGTCGCGAGATGGATGCGCCCTGAACCGCGCGGCGTGGCGATGGCCTTCCTTCCCGGCTCGAACCGCATCGTCTACCAGCCACTCGGCGTGGTCGGTGTCGTGTCGCCGTGGAATTATCCCGTAGGCCTTGCCTTGATCCACGCTCGCCACCGGATCGCCACTTGCGAAAGGAAGGTAATACATGTTATATGACATTGCAAACCGTTTTCCAGAAGATATGATCACGGATAAAGATGGACCACTTATCTCACTCTATCAACCTACCCATAAAGCATCCCCAGACAATAAGCAGAACGCAATCGTATTTAAAAATCTAATTAGGGACATAGAAAAATCTTTAGAGGCACTGGATTATTTTGACGCTGCAGATACCATCATGAAACCACTCTTAGCACTCAAGGACGATAAAGAATTTTGGAACCATAGCTCTGAGGGCATCGCCGTATTTGCTACGGAAAAGAGATGCATCGTTTACAGATTGGACAGTCCCGTTAAAGAACTGGCGTTAGTCGCCAAAACATTCCACATCGTGCCACTTTTGAAGGCGTTTCAGTCAAATGAACATTATCTTTTGCTCGGCTTAAGTAAAGAAAACTTTTCGCTATTTAAAGGCAATAAAAAAGGTTTTTCACCTATCGAAATCGATAAAGAATTTCCAAGAACTTTGCATGAAGTCCTTGGGTTTGAAAAAACAGAGATCAATTTGACGCATGGGTCATATAGTCGGCATGCCCAACCCGGCCATGTATCATGGTTATGGAGATGTTAATCAAGAAATTGAAAAGGATACCGAGAAGTATTTCAGATATGTCGATGCATTTGTTTTGGAGCATTCGCGAAGATCTGTGACGACAAGGTCGACCCGGGCCTGACCGCGGCCTGCACGAAGTACGGCATCAAGTAGCACAAGGGGATCGAACAGGTACCGCCGATCCGGTAACCTCGACAGCGGGGAGCGGCAACGCTCCCCGCTGTCGGCTACATCGAGCTGGAGGGAGACATGGCGGTCGCTGTGCGGACGCCGCTTCCTCGAACTCGCCGGCATCAGCAAGAGCTTCGGCGCGGTTCAGGCGCTCACCGACGTTCGCTTCGAGGTGTGTGCGGGCGAGGTGGTCGCCCTGGTGGGGGACAACGGCGCCGGCGAGTCCACGCTCATCAAGGCCATCTCAGGCATCCACCCCGTCAATTCCGGGACGATCCGGTGGGGTGGCCGCGAGGTTGCGATCCACGGTCCGCAGGACGCCGCGGCTCTCGGGATTTCGACCGTCTATCAGGATCTCGCGCTGTGCGACAACCTCGATGTCGTCGCCAACATGTA
>CAVWPP010000024.1:0-7634 GCA_963756915.1 Methanotrichaceae archaeon | reverse complement strand
AACCATATGCTTGAGTTAATAATATTAGGTTGATTTGATAGTAATATTTAGGATCTAATATGGATAATAAACCGATTTATATACCGAATAGATTCGAGTCTGTTTTGGCAAGTCCATATTTTCGCGCAAATTCCCTTATTTTTCCGGTTCAAGAGGATTTGCGTGCATTTGACCTTTTAGGCCAAAAAGCTGAATTACAGCAAGGCGGCTTGCTTGCATTTCTGCTTGGCACATCTGGAATAGGAAAAACAACAGCGGTTTACTCTTCCTCCGTCCATATGTCAAGTCGTTTTTCAGAAGTATTTTTGATTCCGCCGGAAATCGAGCTTAGAGATGTTTCATCCTGGCTCAAAGATAATCTTCCTAAACCAAATAATAAAATTTTGTTAATTCTATTTGATGGCCGCGAAGCTACTGATGATGAAGTTGGTCTTCGCCAATTCCTATCTAGCTTAAATCAATTATTGAGACGGAGAAAGGATATTCTTTTTATTTGGCCAACGACAGATCGAAAATGGCATGATCAAATAAGAGGAGTAGCCGAGGCGATTGGTGGTACAAACCTTGCTCCAAGGGATAGTGACATCGTTATTAAAGGGCCAAAAAACCATCATGATCCTCAGGCAGGGATCATGCCCAAAGGATGAAAAACCCGGCGAGTCATAGGCAATGCTGATATGAGCAGTGAAGGCTGTAACTTTTTTGGGACGATGATCCCGACAAAAAACCAGCCATGGTCTAGCGAATGCCCAAATGCGTCCCAGAACGCGTATGTGAATGTGCACGCATGAGTGATCAACATCTGCTCATATCAGGCACTGATGACATGAACGCGGAAAAAGAAATAGTTTGCGGAGCAGATATCCACAGGGATTTTCTTGTGGCCACAATGATATCTCGAAGCGGATTGAAACTCCAAGAACAATTTGGTATGGACCAAGACGGCCTCCTGGCCTTTAGATCCTGGATCTTGGATCATAGATGTCGGAGGGTTGCTGTAGAATCTACAGGGAACTACTGGTATCCTATCTTCTGCACTCTGGAAGGTCATGTTGAATTTATCTTGGCCAATGCATTCCAGATAAGGAATATTGAAGGCAAGAAAACGGATCGACTTGATTCGGAACGAATCGCTATTTATTGCCTCAATGATCTCATCAAACCATCCCGAATTTATCCGAAGGACTATCGAGAATTGAGAAGCATAACTCGTTCTCGCGAGGCTCTGGTCAATGCTAGATCCAAGCTCAAGAACCAGATTCATCAATTGCTTGCGGTCTGTTGCATTAAGCTCTCGTCAGTCATATCTGATTCATTCGGCAAATCCGGCCGGTATATCGTTGAAAGGTTACTGGAAGGAAAGACTATTGAGCAGATCATATCTGGGATACCATCGAAGAGGGTCAGGAAAAAGGCGGACGAACTCAGAAAGGCTATTAGGAACGGCTTAGATCCTGTCCAGGTTCTTCTGATAAAGACAAATCTGGATGCTATAGACTACCTCAGCGAGAAGATTAAACTTCTTGATGCAGAGATAGCCATAAAAGTCAAACCCTTCGAGGAGGATCTAAATATCATCTTATCCATGCCTGGAATAGGATTGATTTCAGCAGCTACGATTCTTGCCGAGATGGGAGATTACAGGGATTTTCAGAATGCCGATAAGCTGGCAATGTACTTTGGCATCGTGCCCGCAGTCTACCAATCAGCAGGAAAGCTTCGAACTGGGAAGATCACGAAGCGCGGCTCTAAGCACATGCGAAGGATTTTGGTTCAAGTTGCAAAAGCCATATCCAAGACCAAGAAGAGTTCAAAGCTGAAGAGATTCTTCCTGAGGGTACTCTCAAGGAGCGGAAAGAAGAATGTTGCTGCTATCGCACTTGCCAGAAAAGTGCTGTGTATTATCTATCACCTGCTTATGAAACGCGAGGACTATCAAGAGCCTGAGGTTAAGAAGAAAAAGCCAAAAATACCTAATTGTGCCTCACCCATAAGTGGGATGGATATTGACGAAATGATAAAGACCATCAGTCAAGCAGGATACTTGGTGAAGAAAGGATTAAAGGAGGGATGCAGGTAATCATCCCATCCTGTTTCCTTGATGTTTTTCATGTGAAGAGAAGATTGGATAAAAGTATTGGAGCGATTCTTAAATCAGTTAGATCTTACTTACGATGACCTAGCAATTGATGCAAATACATTAAGCGAAATTCAAAAAGAAAGCAGTACTGTTGGAGAGTTCTTAGGAAAAGTAGGTGAGATTATTGTTAAAAGAATAACAAGAGTCCGAGAAGCTAAAGGTCTTCCTTCAATAGTATTTGTAGTTACTTCAGGAAGTGAAGTGGTCGGTGAGGCCAACAGGATTCGCAGAGCAGGTACTTATACTTTAAAAGGCGAAGAATTATTTTACTATTCTCCGCGCTCAGTTGCAGGAAAATGGTGGCGTGAAAGGAGTAAAACACCAGAACAGCATCTTGCATATATTATCTCCCTTTTTGATGCGCGGCTTACAACAATGTCACCAAGCGCAGTATCTTATGCGTGTCTGCATTTCGGAAATTGTGATCTTCAAGATACCGCCGAGAAGCATGGTATGACTAAGCATATATCGAATGCAGAATCTACTCTTAAGGCAACAGACCTATTCAGATTTCTGACCGGTCAAATATCGCAAGAATTGACTTCGTCAAGCAAAGGAAAGACAGGTGACGCGAGCAGTGAAACATATAAAGAGCTTCAAAAATTATCCGCAAGCAATCATAAAGAAATCAATATATCAATTTGTAAGATGCTTGCTAATAATATAAAAGATCTAGATTTCGATGAAACTCGTTTTGAGGTAGATGCTGGGGAGCAGAATCTGTATCATGACGCGATCATTAAAATAGCCAGTAACGAGTTATATCTAGAATTACATCATTTAAGCCCTGAAAACTGTGTTGCAGCCAAGATGGCATCATATATTATGGCAAAGCTCCAAGCGTATGCAATTCACTATAATTTGGCACCTCGTTAATTTAAGAAATTGTATGTGTTTAGCTCACCCAGAATCGCTCGATTGATGCTGGTTTTTGTCGATGAAAGCATGGCGAAAAAAGGACTTGCGTCGGATTGAAAATCGTTATCAATAGCGGAAGTTGCTTCAAATTGCCCTTCAGGAACGGGCGTCACGAGACGCCTCGAAATGGGTTTATAGATGCTGATTGATGGGAGCTAAACACGTACAAGAAATTCAAATTGCTCTAGATGTCAATCCCAGAGTCCAGCTTTTCCTGACTCCAGACTGGCCCTCCTGCTCCGATAGCGAGCGCTTACATGGCAAGCCAGCCCTCCCTTCAACTGCGCAGCAACTCCGGACGGCCTGGCCCCACCGACGACGGCCACGAGCGCAGCCGGAAGCCGGGCAAGGCAGCCACAGTCTAGCGGCAACCGGGCGCTGCTGGCAGCCTGCAAGGATCGCAAAGATGTAGGACTGCATCGAATCTCTTTTGTGCCTTCGTGGTTGGTCGTAGCTGTTCGGTTATAATTATATAATAATATTAAATAAATTATTTGATTAAATATACAGATTACTTGCATTTTTCTGCAACAAATCGTCTTGTTGCTCCCGTAGCTATAACTTCATGAAAATCAAAGGGAGCGGTTCCTAATGTTTCAATACTTTGGATAATGCCATAATCTCTCAAATATGCAACAGCTCGGTTAATACGAAGTTGAGATAGTCCACTCAATTCAACTAGTTTCTGCCCATTAGCTTTTTTTTGAGCGACCAAAGCACACGCCACTATTTTAATGTCTTGCTCCGGATCGTAATCAAGGCCTTCACCTCTAAAATGAAGAAACAATGCGTATGTCGGATTTACATGCCCATGAGAAAAAGGATACGTACCAAGATAATTTAAGGTTTCTACAAGTCCAAGAGACTCTAATTCATCTATTGCATCGTCTATCTCTTCTGGAGATAATTCAAGCTTTTCAGATAACTCCTTAGCGCTGAAGCTTTCTTCATCGCCTAACTCATGTTTTCCAGTAGACAAATAGAATAGTCCTAATGCAGTCGAAATTGGTGAAAGGCCTCCTATTGATCTAAGGTTCTCTTTGATAAAGCCAGGAGGCCTGCCTATTGGAGGTCTTTCGCGTACTTCAAAGATAGCCATTTGTAACTCATGAAGTGCCTCTTCATGAGTATTGTTCATATCTATCCATCTTAATGAGCGTAATGCCTCGGGCACTTTAACATTATCTATAATTAATGGGATTATTCGAGTAATTCCCTCAATTCTTCTGACAAAAGCGATATCTAACTCTTGTTTTACCCACTTAGAATCATTGCTGTTCTTAGAGATAAGAATAATGAATGCGTTCGCTCCTGATAAGCCCTCTTCAAATATTTTTTGTATAAGTGAGTCTCCAGGCAATATTTCCCATTTATCGAACCAGACATCTATTCCACCAGTACGTAATTCCTTTGCAATGCGTTCAGCAATGCTCCGATCCGCGTGGCTATAACTTAGAAATACCTTGGGCCTAGTATCTATTTTATCGCCCCCTCCGTATTAACTCCTCAACCTTTCTTTCTGATTGATCATCAACCCACTTCAATAGCGTGTCTCTTCTTATGGTCCTTTGTACCAATAGGTTTTCCACTGATAATTGACCAGACTCTATATCACCCATAAATATCGGTTTTATCCAAATAGGGCTAGCCTGTATTACTCCATTTTCTTTTTTGTATGTGTTTAGCTCACCCAGAATCGCTCGATTGATGCTGGTTTTTGTCGATGAAAGCATGGCGAAAAAAGGACTTGCGTCGGATTGAAAATCGTTATCAATAGCGGAAGTTGCTTCAAATTGCCCTTCAGGAACGGGCGTCACGAGACGCCTCGAAATGGGTTTATAGATGCTGATTGATGGGAGCTAAACACGTACTCTTTTTTATGTTTTACCTCAATTAGGCCCATAGGACTTTCAAGGGACTCTCTTATTCTGTAGATCTCAAATATCGAACCTAACTCGACATTCTTAATGCCTTCCAAAAGGAATATATGTTCCCCGCTATCTTTAACTATGTTAGAAACTTTAATATTTTCGTGCTCATTCAGATAAATACTCCAACTTCCAAAAAGCACTGCCACGGTAACTAAAAGAAGCAACATCAGTGCAACGATTATACCTACAAACCATATTTTACTCAGTGCAATAGTTTCACTTGGCAGGACATACCAACCTATTAAAGGGACTATTATTCCAGTAACTAATGCCCACCAAATATTGATTGGCGAAGCTATCATATATTTTAAATAGGATATTGATGTAACATTCTGCATTCTTGGTTTCATTATATCTTTTCTAAATTTTCTTTTTTTTACTCATATTCTATTTTCATCTCTCCTTCAATCCCAACTATGCTAACATGTTTAAACGTTTTGATGCCACAGCCAAACAGTAGATCTCAGATCAACCTATGCACAGGCCCGACCGGCCTCCCTCGCCCGAGTGCAAGCGCGTGCACATGCGGGCCCGCCTGGCGGACGGCGCCCTGTCCCCGGATGACCTTTGCCGAGAAACGAATCCACCGACGCGGCCCGAGGGATCTGGAGAAAAATTGTCCTTCTCTCATCGGATCTTCGCGGCTTCGCGCCTTCGCGTGAACTCGTGATCTCAGCCCGACCGGCCTCCTGTCCGCCCTGACAACAGCACCGCTCAGGCTGGGCCCACATGCAGCAGGCACGAGCGTGAGCCGGGTGCCGGGAAAAGTGAGTCTACTACAAATCCCTGGAAGATTGACCGGATTTCTGAGAAGATGGGAAGCGAAAGGCTATAATCTAATCACTACTGATAACCATGTTAATGTTCGGAGAATACATCTTGGCGGCTATGGAAAGGGCCACCTACGAAATCATCGATGACCCTGAGCCCTATTACGGCGAGGTTCCTGAATTGCAGGGCGTTTGGTCAACAGGTAAGACTCTTGAAGAATGTCGTAAGGAACTACAGAGCGTTATCGAGGGCTGGATTGCTTTAAAGCTGAGACTGGGTCATCCTATACCCGCAATAGGCGGCTATGTTATTAATGCGTCTGCGGAGCCGGTCTTCATTGTCGAATAAACTTGTGCCGGTTTCAAGACGTGAGCTGATTAAGCGATTGAGTAAATTAGGGTTTGTCGGTCCTTATCCCGGAGCAGATCATGAGTATATGTCCAGGGGACTGGTAGAGACGCGCATTCCCAATCCTCATGGCAGCAATATCAGTGTGGATCTATTGCAGAGGATTCTAAAGCGAGCTGGAATCAGTCGTGAAGAATGGTTTGATGTAGCATAATTGTTTGTGCCTTTGTGGTTTGGTGCGTAGTTGCTATGTATAATTATAAGCTAATAATAACGAAATGCAGCCTTTACCAAAATCCAACGCCCAAAAAGCTGTTTACTCCGGCCCGGCTCTTCCGGGCGGCAGGCCACGAGCGCAGCCGGGCGCCGGGCAAGGCAGCCACAGTCGAACGGCAACCGGGCGCTGCTGCCCACAGCCCCGCAAGGATAGCGATGCTGGAGACTGCCAGGAATTCCTCTTCAAAAGTCTCTGTGCGTCCTCTGTGCGCTCTGTGAGCTCTGTGGTGAAATCGTTAGTTGATAGGCAATAATTCTCTGCCAATAGTAACCGCAAATCGTCATCGGTTCCAAAATCCCCCCTGGAAAAGCCGCCTCATCCTGAGTCCAGTTCTACCTGCCCCAGGCGCGATCGGCCTCCTGCCCCCCGAGTTCGAGCTCTTGCCATGCAAGCAAGGCCGCCCTGCCAACCGCGCAGCAAGCCAGGACAGCCCGGCCCCACAGGTGGCGGTCTGCACCATTCGAAGAAAAAGTCTATATCTCATCGACGATTATATTTCTTTGATGTTTGCAGAATATATCCAGGCTGCAATGGATAAGGCGACTTACGAGATCATCGATGACCCAGAGCCATTTTACGGCGAGGTTCCAGAGCTTAAAGGACTGTGGGCAACGGGCAAGACTCTTGAGGAATGCCGAAAGAACCTCATGGATGCCCTTGAAGACTGGATCGCAGCGCATCTGGCGTGGGGCTACCCGGTCCCGCCTCTCGAAGGTCATATGATACAAGTCTCGAAGGAGCCGATGGCCGTTGCAGACTAAATTCGTTCCAGTTTCATGGCACGAGCTAACCAGGCGTCTCAACAAGCTGGGGTGGGATGGACCTTTTCCTGGCAAGAAGCATCCGTACATGCGCAAGGATGGAATATTCTTGCTCATTCCCAATCCCCATCATGGCGAAGATGTCAGCGTTGACCTCATTAAGAAGGTCTTAAAAAGAGCAGAAATCGATCGTGACAAATGGTTTGAAGCTGCATAGCTTCATATTGCTTGATTTTAGTCCACCAGACCATGCGATCTATTCTAAAAATCCAAGCTCGCTTGGAAAATTGCCCAATCTTTTGAGTCCAGCTTCACCTTGACCACCAGGCCCGACCGGCCTCCTGTCCGCCCTGACGGCAGCGCCGCAACCCCGGACGGTTCGGCCCACTGGCAGCGGGCGCTGCTGCCCACATCCCCGCAAGGATGACGATGCTGGAGACTGCCAGGAATTGTTTTTAAAAATCTCTGTGCGCTCTGTGCCTCTGTGG
>CAVWPP010000023.1:0-16042 GCA_963756915.1 Methanotrichaceae archaeon | reverse complement strand
TGTTGTGGGCAGGAATCTCTTGCATAACCTTAAGACAGGATTTCTTCCCACATCCATCGGCTCTTCATCCTTTCTCAAGAGCAACTTGAGGCCGCTCACTAATAGAAAAGCGCCAAATAGATAAACAATCCAGTGGAACTTGTCGATCAGTTCAATTCCTGCAACAACGAATAAGCCTCGCATTACCAGTGCTGCTATTATGCCCCAGAAGAGGACCTTGTACTGGTGAATGTTTGGCACTTTGAAGTAGGTGAAGATGAGCAGAAAGACGAATAGGTTGTCGAAGCTGAGCGTTCTTTCCACCAGGTAACCTGCCGCGAATTCTATGGCCAGCTCCTTGCCCATCCAGAAGTAAACAAGCAGGTTGAAGATGATTGCTACTGCCAGCCAAATGCCGCTCCAGATCAGGGCCTCTTTTATTCCGACTTGATGAGATTTTCGATGAAATACTCCCAGATCCAAAGCGAAAAGGATCAGAATTACGGCTCCAAAGACGACCCACAGCAGCAACTCATGACTAATCAAATTTATTAACTCCTATAAATAATATTTCGATTGGTTATCGTGATGCCTCTTATTCTTTCTCTTTTTCCATATTGTATTCTTGATCTATGCGTCAATCGGAATTTCTTATTTTTTCCATAGGCGGCTCATCTTCTAGTGTGTCTCTGATACATTAAGCTATCTCTACAAATGCCGTGTCTTTCAAGAGAGCATGTCGGCAAATGCAGATGATGTGAGTGCTGAGAGCATGAATGAGAGGCCGATAAGCAAAAAGACGACACCTGCAATCCTGGTAATAAGCCTTCGATCGATCCTGCCAGCAAGGAACTTGCCAAGGTATATAGCCATTATGGAAAGAATCAAAAGTGCGGTCATAACCCCTATGAAGACCATTAAGGGATTGTACTCTGTCGCAAATAGGGCGGAAGCTATTTGAGTCTTATCGCCCCATTCTGATAAAAATATCATGGAGAATCCAGATATTAGCACATTCTTGGGTGACAAGGTGCGTTCCTCGTCCGCCTCTTTTTCTCCCATCAAGATCGTTATGCCAAAGAGTATAAACACTGCACCTGGAGATGAATTTGACTAGGTGAATTGGGACAGCATTGGTCACCCACGATCCCACCAAAATGGCAAATCCGTCGGCCAATAGAAATGCAAGCATGACACCTAAAAGAAGCCGAGCATATTCCTTGGTCCGAGATGAGAGGAGAATTATAGAGAGCTGAGTTTTATCGCCCATCTCGGCAAGGCCTACTGCAAGCAGTGGAATTATGATCTCATTTAATGGTCCGATAATAATCGACACCTATACGTTGTATATCGACGTTTTGTTGATTAGTTATATTAGTAATTATTGCATCGGCAATTAGCACCTCAGATTAAAATATATAATTAGTTTAATATAAATAAATTTTAAGAGAAGCACCTTTAAATACTTATCAATCATTAATATAAGTAAAAATAGGAGGATTTTGATGTACGAAAGGATCTTGATAGCAACTGATTTCTCCAAGCATGCCGAAAAAATCATTGATTGTGTAGGAGAGATTCCTGGTGTAAACGAGGTAATTCTCCTGCATGTTTTGGCCAAGGATCCTTTAGCTCGAGTTTGGTCCCCTGGTGATGAGAAAAAGCAAGCTGCCCAGAAAATGGAGGCTCCCAAGAAAGCTCTGGAAAGCTTGAATTTGAAGGTAAAAGTAAGAGTAGAAATTGCCGAAGAGACTCCAGAGCATCAGGTGATCCAGCACGTCGCCGAGGAAGAGGCCGTCTCTTTAGTGATTATGGGTGCTAGGGGTAGAGGCATCTGGCAGGGTTTACTCTTGGGCAGTGTTTCCAGTGGCTATCTACGTTATGGCAAAAGGGATCTTCTCATTATGCGTTACAAGACTATTGGCGATGCTGACAAAGGGGAACTTGGTAAATTCTGTTCGCGTATGTTCGAGAAAATCCTGGCACCTACAGATTTCTCTGGCCCAGGAAATGCGGCCATTGAGAAGATAATGGAGGCAAAGATCACCGATAATGTATTGCTTCTGAATGTAGTAGCCAGAGGCGAAAACCAGGCACAAGTGGATGCTTCGTTAAAGGATGCTGAAGGGAAGCTCGAGAAGATGAAAGTAGACCTAGCAAAAGCGGGAATAAATGCCAGGACCATAGCAATTTCTGCGGCTGCAGGGGAGGCCAGGACTTATGGTTCGGGTGGCATGGTCAAAGTAAAAACGACTCCGTTTGCCTCTGTTGGGGGTGTTGTGGAAGGGATTGTGTCCCTTGCAGAAACGGAAGATGTTTCTTTGATTGCCATGGGCTCTCATGGCAAGGGTTGGCTGGATGAAGCCACCATTGGCAGCGTTGTTTCGGATGTAGCAAGGATGGGACTCAGGCCTGTCCTGATAGTAAGATCCAAGAAATAGGCTGAAGACAACCCTCAAAGAAAGCCTTCACCACTTGAGATGATAGAGCCTAACAGCATTGAGCTCATCATCTCCTAAAATTATATTATCGATTTTGAGACACTTTGATATCTTTGAATCCCTTACCTTCCCCAGAATGGGTCCTTCTTTCGTTTTATTGCCAGGAAATCCTCTAGCACTTCGCGCTCGTCCTCAGCTAGCCTCGGCTTTAGTTCTAACTCCACAATGCGAGCATGTTTCTCTGGAATATTAACATAGAGAATGTCTCCTTCATGGATCTGGCGTCCGACTGTTGGACCGTCGATGGATATGGCCACCTCCTGACCAACATTTGCGGACCCAACATTCTCGTTATGAGCTTGGATTCCCTTCACAATTCCTACATTGGCACCATCATCTCTCATGAGGTTTACCTGGGTTCGGACAACGCCGCCAATGACCTGTACACCTACAATGGCTGGCTTTGACTGGCGGAAAACGCAGTCCGGAAGTAGCCGTACGGCCCCAGGCCGAATAACAGCCTCAAGCCGCTCTTGTTCAATTTTGATTTTCTGGTCTTCTACCCAAGTTTCATAATTCTCGATGATGGAGTAAATGATGTCGCTGGAAAAGACCGGAACACTTGTCTTCTGAATCTCGCTAATGGCATCCGGCAAAATTGCCACATTGAATCCCCAAATAGCCGAAAGCAAAGGATCGTTAATGGCACTGGCTCGAATCACATCCCGACGTGATATAGGGCCCACATCTGCATAGTGGATGGGTATACTCTTTGCCTTTAATTCGCCAACTAGTGCTTCCAGTGATCCTATCGTATCGGCTTTTAGAATTACGCCCTCATTTTCGGTATCTATACGGACCGCTTCAAGCTCCATTTTTAATTCCTTGGAAAGGGCTTCTACATCTTCCGGTGAGGCCACAACGCGAATAGTCGATCCTGCCAGGGCATTCTCCAATTTTGGAGCCGATACTTTTACTCCAGAAGCAGCAATAACGTGCTTTACAGGCAAGAATCGCTCTTCGCTTCTTATTTCCGCCAGCGGCTTGGGCTTAAGAAGGGCTCTTATTTTTGTGACCACAGGCTCATGGGAAGTGCCTACAATCACCATGTCTCCAGAGTTGAATTCGCCATTGTAGAGGATGACATCCAGGGTTGTGCCGAGACCTTTTTCTTCCTTTACCTCCAAAATCGTACCCACCCCTGGACCTGATGCTGTAAGCTTTAAATTATCCTTCAAAAACCTCTGAGCCAGTCCGACCAAGACCATAAGAAGATCGGGCACGCCTTCTCCAGTGATGGCACTAATAGGAACTATTCCTACAGTTTTTGTGAAATCGGGGATTCGATCATATCTATCCGCATCAAATCCATATTTATAGAGCTCTCCCACTAACTCGTAGATCCTCGTATCCAGCGTTTCTGTTACTCGTTCGTTTTGTGCTTTCAGGCTCTTGGCAAAAGGAGCATTGGCGAGAGGATGCCAGCCACCCGTGCGATCGATCTTGTTAGCGGCAACTACAAAAGGAGTCTTAAAACGTTTGAGGATAGTGAGCGATTCAATAGTCTGGGGCTGGAAACCTTCGTTTATGTCTACGATAAGCACGGCCAAATCGGCCAGGGATCCGCCACGACTGCGCATGGATGTGAAGGCATGGTGTCCTGGTGTATCGATGAACAGCAAACCTGGAATCCTAAACTCCGCTCCGAAATGCGAACCACAAAATTCCTGGATGACCCCCAAGGGAACCTCTGTGGCACCTATATGCTGGGTGATCAGGCCGGCTTCACCTTTAGCGACAGCTGTTCCCCGAATTTTATCCAAGAGCGTAGTTTTGCCATGGTCGACATGCCCCATTACTACTACAATCGGTGTCCGAAGATTGGAGCCGTCGGCCTTCCCTTTGCTGGCTTTTTTGGACTTTTGTTGCTGCATACTAGTCGCCCTGGTGAAGTATATCCAAAAAATGCATTCTTTTTTAGGAATTTAAAGGCTCCCGTGGAAAAGGCAGAAAAGCTATCTGCCCATCCTTACTCATAGAGCCATGCTTCATCTATTCGCTGGAAATCCACTATTTCGGACTCGCTGAAATGTAGGGCTATCTCCCTGGCCGCAGAAGCAGACGAATCCGACCCGTGCACGACATTTCGTCCGGTCTCAATCGCATAGTCCCCTCGCAAGGTTCCTGGATTGGCGTCAGCCGGATTGGTAGCACCGTTCATCTTCCTCATTGCTGATATGGCACCCCGGCCCTCGACTACCAATGAAACAGAAGGCCCTGATGTGATAAAATCCACAAGGTCCTGGTAAAACTTCTTTCCCACATGCTCAGCGTAATGTTCTCGAGCTTTCTCAACCGGCATTCGGGTCAGCTTCATCGCCACGATCTTGAATCCCTTTTCCTCGATACGGGTCAAAATCCTGCCGACCAATCCACGTTGAACTCCATCTGGCTTTACCATGACGAAGGTTCTTTCGCACCCTTCCAAGAGTCTATGCCCCCTTTCGGGCCCATTTTATGCGTCTGGTAACACGGCCAAGGGCAACGTTATTCTGGCACTTGGACGAGCAGAAGTAAAAGACGGTTCCATCTTTCTTGGCGTAGATCTTACCAGTACCTGGCTCAATTACCTTGTTGCAGAAGCTACACTTTCTTTGTTCCATATTCCTTTCACCTGCTGGTAAGCTTCTTAGCCTCTCTGGCGGTTTCCAGTAGCATCAAGACATCGCCCATGCGAATGGGGCCCATGCAGTTCCTCGTAATGATGCGACCCTTGTTGTTGCCTTCCAGGATACGGCACTTGATCTGCATCGCTTCGCCATGCATACCAGTGACGCCGATGACCTCGATAACCTCTGCCGGTACGCCGTTATCATCTTCCATCGGGTACCACCTACTTCAAAGCTGCTACTTTCTGAACGATTTCATCCAACAGCTCTTTTCCCTTTCCAGGCTCAACAATTGCTGCTGCTGCGCTCTTTACGCCTAAACCAGCGGCAGACCCAAGCTCGATCTGTTTTTTGACATAGATGTAAGGAGTCTTCTTTTCTTCGCAAAGAGCTGGAATATGAGCTACAATTTCAGGGGGCTGAACGTCTTCCCCAACGATCACTAGGCGTGCTACACCACGCTCTATTGCTTTTGTAGCTTCATTTGTACCTTTCTTAATCCTGCCTGTATCTCGGGCCAGCTCGAGGGCCTCAAGAGACATTGCGGCCAGCTCTGCTGGAACATCAAATCTTACGTATATTGGTCTTGCCATAATTATTACTCCTTCCGGGCACATTCACCCATCATCATTCATCGCAAAAGCGCCATTCGGATAAGATCTGCCTGAAGCTCAACATCTAAAAAGGTTTCGGCTATGGCCCTAGAAATGACACCAGTATTTCTTCAAGCCTATCTGCTTTTACATGGCCAGATACATCAACATTGGATGATGATTCCGAATATGTGAGGTTGTTTTTATCGGCAAATCCCTTAGACTTCAGTTTAATGCCAGAATCAGGCTGAATATACCTAGCGGTAAGGTTATATCCCCCATTTAATCCCTCTCTTGATGCGCTTACACCAAGATAAAATTCCTTGTATCCGCCAGCAATTGAAGGATCTGAATCGCTCCTGCCAAGAGATGCTACCTGCAGGTCCGCCTGCTCCCGCAGGAAGAGTGAATCTATCCGTGGCCAGACCTCCGGCTATCACGTCGATCGTTTGCTTCACTGCATCCTGCGTCCCCATAAGGGTCGGCCTGCCCATCACAGTAACATAATCCGCGCCGGCGGGAATCATCATGTAATTCTCATATGGTATCACAAGACCGCTATAGCCCACAGGAAAAGGCTTGATCCAATCAAACTCTATCCATGTATTATTAAAATAGGCAGCAGCTAACCTTTCTATTTTTGTTGGATATAGCTGACTTCCATAATTTAGGCCAAATGATTGCGGCAAAGCGTTGCGAGTTGCATCGGTTAGATTCTGCGATGCACTTGTATTGATCCAATATGCCATGACTGTGCTTTCCGGTGACATCTCAAGGACATCCTCCAGGCTGTCGAAGCTCCAGTCTACTAACATGCCCTGTACCCCAAAAGTCTGCAAAGAGCTAGAGCCAGAATCTGCAACAATATTCTCGTTTTGATTGCTGCCCCTCAGTACGAAACCCGCAAATGCGGAAAGCACCATAACAGCGCCTACCAAGATAGCGAAAGCCTTCTGATTCATCCGCACATTGTCACAAGACTATTATTATTTAGCCTTTTTCAAAGGGCCAAAGAGGTTCGTCCTGTATGTAGCTGCGTTTCAAAGAGAGGGCAATCTGTGCTTTTTCCAGCTCACGCCCCAGGTAACCAACATGGTCTAACCTCTTGACCAATCCCATGTCTATGATTGTGTTAAGAATCTCTCTCGCATTTCTTCCTGATATAATTGTGCATCCATTTTGGGCCAGGATCAGGCTATGCGAAATATAAATCCGGAAGCTGCCGGATGGATCTGGCTCGTATTTATGCTCAGTTCTGGCTTTTAATGGTTTTCTTGGGCATTGCTTCTTCAGGGGGTTGTCGCTTTTCCTTTAGAATAAGAAGGTCAATACCCAAATCTTTAGGTGGCGTTCTGCGTTCTTTGGCGAGGAGCATCATTTGTGAGGCACGTCGAAGTTCTTCTATTTCCGGGCTTTAGCGCTATATTCAGGAGTGAAAAGAACTGAGGCATGGACCTCTGCACCAAGAGCTGCAAGCAATGCGTTTGTGCCTATAGTGTCCGCATCTAGAAGCTCTGTAACATTACCCGCCCCAAAGAATAGAGGAATTTTTGGATAGGCCTTATTGAATAGCACATACTTGTGCAATGATGAAGCCAGCCCCTGCAAAGGCGGATCTAGCACAGGATCGGCGATGACGGATACTTCCATCGCCAGAGCCCTGTCGACGTTCTCCTCAAGGCTGATCTGGCCGGGTCCAGGAATGACGACCGCGGGAACTCCCGCAGCGGCTAAGGCTTCGCCCGCATGAGTCAAATTCTGGCCGTTCAGGCTGAGAACTAGGTCGGCACCTGCATCGAGGCCTGCCTGAATCAATTCAGACGAGACGGTATCCACGCTAACTGGAAGATGGGTAGCGTTCTTGGCAATTTCCAATGCGGTTCTTACCTCGGCGGGGCTGGCATCCAGAGGAAGCCCTAGGTCAATCATGTCCGCACCTTGGTCTTCGTAGTAGCGTATCTTCTTCGCCAGAGCATCGCTGCTAAATCTGGTAGCATCTACGATCTCGGCAAGAACCTTCATCCTAGAAGAGCCGCCGATCTTGGTGCTTTTTATTTGCAGCACCCATTCAGCCTCCACCTCCAACAGATTCACCTGCTCCTCTGCGTTTCTTCGCATCTTGCCCTCGAGGAGTACGCAAGCTGGTATGTGTGGCGAGAGCTCAACTTCCTCAAGATGGGATAGAACAAACCCAAGATCGGCCGCATGTTTCGGACCCAGGCGGATCTTTAAGCCAAGTTTTTGTTCCGCCTCCCGAAAATCGGCAGTGATGGCTCCTGGAATAAGAATGAGGTCATAGCCAGTGGGCAAGGCCTGAAGCAGCATCTTTGGGGTGATGAAGGCAGCCACATCCACATCTAGGACCAGCACATCTGCACCCTTGGCAAAAGACCTAACCAGATCCTGGGCCAGCCTTCCTGTGACGACAAGAACTCTCATGGCAGATGCAATCTTTTTTTTGGTCCAAAATCTATTTTTCCAAAAAAATTAAAACATATAATCAACGCGTTAACGAGCGTCGCAGTATCTCAACTCGTCAACCTCTACTGTAAAGGGCAATCCCGGTTCAAAAGATACAATCCTTCTCACTCGGCCTAACGCAAAAAGCTGCAGCTGCGCTCTTGCCGCCTGCGCTTCACGCTCTTCGTAGTACTCCTCGTTGGACTGAATTGTTCGGTGGGTGATGATTTCTAAAGCACGTATGCTGGTGATAAGGCCACTTGTACCTGGAACAATATCAAGAGTACTGGATTCAGCAAGAAAAATCTTATCTCCGGGCTTAACGCCTAAAAGCGCGAAGAAGTTGTTCGGACTCCTAATCTCCAAAGTCCTGACTCTGGCGGTGAGCAGTTCCTTCATAACGTGTCTCGCTAATCCGGTTAATGCTATGTAGATCATGAGGCATCACCCGTACATTGGAAACTCTTTGGGCATCTGCTGCATCTGTTCCTCTGGAGTGGCGGCTTTCATCTGCTGGGCAAGTTGCGCCATCTGCACCTCAATCTGTTCAGTTTGCTCGGCCAACTTGGCGGTATTTACGCCTAAGTCGTAAATCTTGTTGAGCGTTTCTATGGTTGCTATCGCTGCTCGAGGATCAGGCTCGGCACTTGCGGTCTCACCCAAAAGGCATACGGCAGGCATGTTTCTGATGCGGCATTCATTCATGATGCTGCCTGTTATGCCTGTGATCGTGCCAAGCTCGAAGACCTCCACCTTGTCTTTTATCCTGTCGAGAATATCCTTTTTGCTGACCGCGCCAAAGACCCTGCGCTGTTCGCTCATTACTGTTATCCCAGCAAGGCAGACCATCTCTCTGGTATTTATGGACTCGGCCCAGGAGACAATCTCCTTTCCAATATCGTAAGAGGCCAGAGGGATGCACTGCTATGTCCGCTGTCAGTACTACAATGCCTTTGCTCTCTTCCTCGTATATCCGAACAGGCATGTTCACCACGCCTCCTAAAAGAACAGCCAACGGTGGGAAGAACTTGGAACTCATAGCTCCCAGATAAGTCATTTTGAGTTCGTTGACAATATACTGGCTTGCGATGTTGCCTACCAGGCCTATCCCTGGGAAACCCTCTATCAGAATGGGGTTTTTGACGGAGAGTTCCTTCTCAAGGATGACCTGAATAATATCCCTGTCCATGGGAAAGTTAAAGGCAGTTATCCAAGATAAGAGCATCGCTCTGAAGCGAGTTCTTTTGCCTGTTCATGCCATTTTGATGCAAACGTTTATTAGCATCATGAGAAAGGAAGCTTTGATTGCAGACGAGATGAAATCCTACTGATCAAGAATCGCGAGGACGCAGGGCACATTTTTCTAAAAAGTGACCTGATAACAAGCATTTTGCCACATATAAAAATGGTGTTAAAATGGCTGAGCCAAGAAAGATTATAAATCAAGTGCTTCAGGAGGGCAGAACCTACCTGATGGAGCACGAGAGCAAGGCAGTTCTGGAAGACCTGGGGATTTTGACATCTGGTTGCAGGGTGGCGAGGTCTGAAGATGAGGCCGTGAAGATATTCGAGTCGATAAATTCACCAGTAGCCTTGAAAGTCCTCTCTCCAGAGGTTGTCCATAAATCCGATGCTGGCGGAGTCAAGCTCAATCTGGACAGTGAGGCTCAGGTGCGCATGGCTTACCAGGAAATCACTTCTGCCTTTCTGGACAAAAAGGTGATCGGCGTATCTGTTCAGAAGATGGCGAAGCCTGGGGTGGAGGTCATTGTGGGTGTAACTATGGACGCCACATTCGGGCCGATGCTCATGTTTGGTCTTGGCGGAGTCTATGTCGAGATTCTCAAGGACGTCTCCTTCCGGTCCATTCCCATAACAGACTCTGATGCAGAGAATATGATTGAGGAGATCAAGGGATATGCGCTTTTGAAGGGCTACCGCGGCTACTCTGCGGATATTCTGTCATTGAAGCAATTGCTGCTGAAAATATCAGATTATGTGGTGAAAAATCCAGATATCTCTGAGATGGACCTAAATCCCGTCTTCCTTTACCCTCATGGCTACATTGTGGCAGATGCCAGGATAATCCTGGGTGAGGCAAGGGCCACTGCACCTTTGCCGACATTGCCTGACCTTCATGATCTCTTCTACCCTAAAAGCGTCGCCGTTATCGGTGCCTCAGGAACTCCGGGAAAGCTAGGATGGAATGTCTTTACAAATTTAGTCAGTCATAATTTTAAAGGATTGCTTTATCCCATCAATCCCAAGGCGGACGAAATTCACGGAATCAAAGCATATCCCCGGATAAGCGATGTGAAGGCTCCAGTGGATGTAGCAATCATCCTTGTGTCGGCTGGGATGACCACAGATGTTGTGGAAGAGTGCTGCAAATGCGGTGTGCGCTACATTGTGGTTGAGTCCGCTGGGTTTGCGGAACTAGGTGCCGACGGCAAAAAGATAGAGCTGCAGATGAAAAAGATTGCAGACAAATACGGAGTTCGCCTGCTTGGCCCCAACTGCTCCGGAATCATTAACACTCACTGCAGCATGGTCCAATCTATAGGTATCGTAGATGCCCTGAGCATGGGCAATATAGGCCTGATCTCCCAGGCGGGAGTATGTGCAGCAGGAATGCTCTGGGGGCTGCGTCATATTATGGACTTTGGCATAATCGCAACCATTGGCAACAAGCTGGACATCAACGAGACGGACATCCTGGAGACGGTGAGCACTGATGAGAACATCAACGTCATCTGCATGTATCTCGAGTCTGTGAAAGGCGGCCGGCGTTTCATAGACGTGGCCAAGCGCGTTACCATGGAGAAGCCCATCGTAGTCCTCAAGTCTGGTCGCACAGAGGCAGGAAAGAAGGCCGTTGCATCACATACAGCCTCGTTGGCGGGCAACGATCAGATCTTCAGTGCCGCCTTCCGGCAGTCGGGCATCATCCGTGCCCGAGATTATGAGCATATGTTCAACCTGGCTCGGGCCATCTCCAAGCAGCCCTTCCCCAAGAAAGATGGAGTCTTCATAATAACCTATGCAGGCTCGCTCGGAGTGATTGCTGCAGATGCCATTACAGATAACGGCATGAGGCTTTCCGACCTCGAGCCGCATTTAAAGGAGCGTCTGAAGAATCTGCTGCCGGATTATGTATGTGGCATGAACCCTGTGGACTATACATTTAGCCAGGACGCCGAGACTGTGAAGAGGACCATTGAGATTGGAGTAGATAGCGATGATGTGGGTAGCTTCATGGTAGTGCTTCAGGCAGAGATACTAGAGACATATGTTGATACCCTGAAGAGCATCGACTACAAGGGCAAGCCAATCTTCGCCTGTGTGGCTGGAAAAGAGTTCGCATTGCAGGATGTCATTAAAATGGAGAAGGCCGGCATACCGGTATTCTCCACGCCTGAGCAAGTGGCAGATGCATTGGCCATCATGTATCGGCATCAGAAAAGGATCGAGAAAGTCTGAACGCTGTCCAGGGGCTTCGTCCAGAGTATCTTGCTGGCAAAACTGTAGCCGGCAGATCCTCTGGCCCCCAGAAGGATGCGCTCAATTGAGAACGAGTGCATAGTAGCATAGCCTCGAAATGGGTATTGGCATTGGACTGTTATAAAGGCTAGGACTCTGCTGTCAAGGAGACTTTATGGATATATTCAAAATGCCCCGCATGGAACGGTCGGAGTTTGACAGGCTGATTGAGGACGAATACATATGTCGCATCGCCTTCAAGGGAGAAATGCACCCCTATATTGCCCCATTTCTATAGTCTATGATGGAATGTTCATGTATTTTTTATCCACAAAATATGGAAAAAAAGTACAGCATTTCAAGCAGAACTCCTTTGTGACCGTTGAGGTTGAAAATTACTCTCCAGACCTCTCTCACTTTGCTTTCGTCACAATCCCTGGCCAACTCATGGAAGAGGATAACTCCGAAACTAGGATGGCAGTGAGAGAAATGTTTGTGGAACTAATAAAAACGAAGCGCCTTTCACTCAATGTGCTGTCCGCTTTGGGACATTCCCCTGATGAGCCGATCGAGTCCCTGCTTACGGAGGGCCGAAGTGTTGTCTGGAAGCTCGTGGGCGTCAAATTCAAGGATATCATGGGCCTGAAAAATTCGAAACGTTAATTTATTACATTTGGGAGCGTGAAAGGATGACGGTTCGACTGCAAACAGCAGAAGGGAATATCAAGGAATATCAGACCGTGTATGGGGTGGGTGCTGCAATTGGTGGCGAGGTTTCTGGGTACAATAAATGCGCAATATACATCGTAGAACGGCGGCGGAGCTTCAAGATGATCTGGGCTTATCTTGCTGGATTGCAACCTCTTTTTTCCTATTACGGCTATATTAGAGCATATTGGCATGACTAGGCCTGCAACAACTGCATTCGCGATTTTTATGATCTCATCCATCTCCGCAATTGCATTTTTGAGTCTTGGTCTTGATGCAGAAGAACGGTTGGACGAGCTAAATGAATTTAGGAATTGTGGAACGATCAAAGGTACCAAAGCTTGCCGAATCCCTGAAAGCACAGCAATTTCAGTCAAAGTAAATAGTAAATCATGTGTCATCAATTGGCATAACGAGCCAGATCCATCTGTTGGCAATCTCGAATAAGGAGAATCCAGAATGGTCGTGAGGTTACAGACAGCAAATGGGAAAACTAAGGGATACGGGGTGACGCAAGTGTTATGGGTGCCATGTGGAGATGGAGGTTCTTGTATTGATAAATACGTTACAAAATGTGGACGAGAATGGAAACCAGGAGAACAGAACCAAGAATGTGATCACCTGGAATGTGCAATATACTTGGCAAAACAACAAAAAAAGGATGGATCGCAGGTGTTCTCGTTTCTAATTATGCTTGCCGTTGTAATTATTATAGTTGGAATTGGATGGCGACAACAAGATGATTTTATGCTTATAATGCCAGGAGCCTTAACTCTGCTGGCATTCTACTTTTTATCCTTTGGACTTGGAGCAGAGAAACGATTCAATGACTTAGATGAATATAAGAACAAAGGAACGATCCGCGGTATAAGGGCTAGCCAAATCTTTGATGATTCATAGGCCCGCTGGACGCAGTTTTTTTTATATGATTTAAAAAGAGCGAGTATCCTTAACAAAATGTGCTTTCTGCCTCAGGCCATTCTCCTGATGAGCCAATCGAGGGCCCTGCTAATTGAGGGAATAAGCCTTTTTGGAAGCTTTCACGTCGAACTTATATCTTGCTCCATTGTAGCTCATGTATCGCACTTTGCCAAAGATCTCTCGCTCCTTCCAGGCACGATCATGAACGCCTCCAATGCTCCAGGCGATCCCGGTGTAGCCATTTGGATCTCTGCCATCCAGTCCGTACCTGTCATTGAGGTATATTGCGACGCGCAAAGCATCCGCAGGTGATTCAGTCCACTCCAAGATCTTCTTCGCCCAGTACATCCTCATATAGCCATGCATCTTTCCAAAACGTACCATTTCGAGCTCAGCAGCATTCCACAGATCGTCGTGGGTCTGGGACGGTTTCCATTTCTTCTAAGGTGTAAATGTATTCGCGTCGATCCTTCTCATGAATTTTTAAGCTTTCCTTTGCCCAATCAGGAAAACCTTTGAACGAGTCGTAATCAGAGTTATAATAGCAGAAGTTGTCTGATAGCTCTCTACGCACAACCAACTCTTCCAGGAACGAGCTTGCATCTTCCATTCTGGCCAGAACTTGGAGAACGACGCGCTCTGCTGCGATCTGGCCAAAATGCAAGTAAGGAGATAGATTGGATTGTCCGTCAAGTGTGGGGTCATTCCTTTCTGAATCATAGCGAGAGAGCTTCACTTTTACGAAATCCGACAGATGCTCTTTGGCAGCTGCCTCTCCTGGTTTGATCCATCTCACTTCGGAATAGGTGTCCGACTTAATACTCTTCTCGACCGTTTCCCAATCATTCTTGGCCAAGTCTAGCTCTGGATGAGGATGCCTCTTTAGGGCAGGAAACTCTTCTAAGAACTCAGCCAGTAGATTGTGAACTTTTGGCCGGAAGCTGTAATGCTGCCCATTCCTTTTTGGAAGAAGCAAACCAGCAAGGTACGATATTGTGTGCATCGACTTCGTAGAATGGAAGGTTAATCTGTCCTGCCACCGACTTCTTCCAATCTCTATTTATCCGCAGGGGCGAGAAATCGGAGACCAGGGCACTTGCGTCATGGTATATTCAAAAAACGTGGGATCTCTTGCTCTGGATTTCCTCGAAGCAGAAAAAAAGGAATGCCAAGACCTATCAAATTATTTGCCACTTCTTTTAGTCCGGCCATCATGAAAGAGTATTGTCTGCTCATAGCTCCCAGAAATTCAGGAGTTAGGCAAAAAACTACGGCCATCGGCAAATCTCGCTTTTGTGCAAGTTCCTCTGCATATAGGAGCGCCCAATTGTCGTTAACGCGTTGGTCGCGGCTCATCCAGTAGATCACAGGTCCATTTTTCTCTTCGCGTTGAGTAGAGTCTTAACTCTCTTTGGTTCACAGGCATTGATCTCATCTCAAATCATAAATCCACTAGTGAGCTATCACTAACAATCTTATTCTTCTCCTGACCTTTTAAAGAAATATGTGCTGCAGAAAGATGATGTCTCTGTTTTCCCTGAATCCATGATATGGAACAGGGTTTCAATTCCTGTGATGCCCTTTCTGGATTCTGAACTAGAAATCAAACCGCGTGCGGCCACCTCACCCTTAAGGACGGGGTATTCTTCGGCCGCACGCCCGTTTTCCGGAATTCAGAAATAGCCGAGTCTTCGTTGCCTAGATCACCTTGATCCCTGCAATTGAAACTCTGCTTTCGATTTTTCCCAAGAATCCTTGTTTATCGATCTAAGAAAGCATAGAAAAAGGGCGGAGTACACTTCATCCCCGACCTGAAGGTCGGGGTATTCGTGACCCTCTGCGCTCCCAATGTAATAACCAGTTTTCTTAGGGAAAAAGCATGCTAAAAAAATAAAATATGATTTAGAATTAGAAGGTTCTTAATCCATTTCCTCCCTATCGCTAGAGCACCCCAGGCGCATTTAGAGTGGTCCAGGAACCTTGCTGGCCGATTCGCAAAGACGATTTGCCCATGGCGTACTTCAGGTTGTTTTCCAGATGCCCGCCAAAGGTTACCGGTGTTGGAGATAAGGCTATATTGCCACTGCTACCGATCTGAATGGCATCGGTGCTGTTGCTCAGCTTGACAGGAATGGCATTAAAATAGAATCCTTGGCCCAGGAGTGGGAAATAAGGGGCATTTATGATCTCAAAAGGCGATATGTTCGCAGGCTTGAATGAGGCCACTTGCGCTTGTGAACCTATTTGGAAAAAGGCAGGATCGTCATAGAGCCACATCGTTCCTAATGCGGTACCGGCAAGCATGAAAAGCATAGCTATTGGAATTATGTATTTCATCATAAGTTCTCCTTCCAGACAGCTGAAGGATTTAAAACTATCTGACAAATCACTTAAGTCGGCTATTACGGCCTCACCTTTGGTACTTATCCGCAATCACGGTGTTTGCCAGAAGCCATTCGAATAAACTCTCACAGATGAACCTGACCTAGCGATACTGAGCACCTTTGGCAGATCCGTGTGGCTGCCGATCCACCATGGTTCAGCCCGATACTTCCACCCAAAATCCGGCGAATAGACATAAGTCCGCTGAGCTCCATTGTAATAATAGGAAGGTACATAGTCTAAAAATCGATCGGAATAGGCTGGCGAATGGCTGTAAATAAGAGTATTATCGAAAAATGGATAATAATACGTATGAATATATGGAGAATTGTAATATCCATAGCTGAAGATAGGAGTGCCTAGCCAGTCCCAATTTGAGTTGACATTGTTCGCCTCCACTGCGCCAGCT
>CAVWPP010000022.1:0-20824 GCA_963756915.1 Methanotrichaceae archaeon | reverse complement strand
GACAAGCGCAGCAAATACTATGTGCCAGGAACGCAGATTGAGGTCTATGCATATCATCCCGGCCTTGTCGGATCAGCAACCAAGTACAAGAGCGGCTGGGTGGAGGTAGCGACTTTTGGCATCTATTCACCAACTGCTCTCTCGCAGTACGATATTCCTTATCCCGTCATGAACCTGGGTCTGGGCGTAGAACGCATTGCCATGATACTTCATAACTCTCAGGATGTGCGCGCACTCTCCTACCCTCAGTTCCAGACTAACTGGGAGCTGACAATGCGGGAGATGGCAGAGATGATTCTCGTTGACAAGACGCCCTCCACTCCAGCGGGACAGTCTATCGCCGAGGCTGTGGTGCATACTTCCATCGAACATGGCGATACCGTCTCACCCTGCAATTTTGTTGCCTGGGAGGGCGAGCTATTCGGGCGAAATGTGAGGGTCTCCGTGGTCGAACCGGAGGAGAACACAAAGCTATGCGGACCGGCTGCCCAAAATGAGATCGTGGTCCATAAGCAAAACATCATGGGTATCCCTCACACATCTCGTTGGGAGGAGGCTTTCTCAGAGGGCGTGACCACAGGCATTCGATATATCGACTCCTTTGCAGCGCTTGCCGCTTATGAGATTGAAGTGGCCACCATGGCCGGAAAGGAATCTGAGACTCGGGCCAGGATCGTGCGAAGCCCTGGCGATATAAACATCAAGATCCATCCCGCTCTGGAGAGATACATCACCAGTTACAAGCACAAGATGGACCTTCGAGGGCCGATGTTCACAACGGTGAAGAGCGAGATCCTAGGTTGAGTATTTCATGAAAGATGTTTCTGCCAATAAAGACGCCAAGAAATCTGCGGGTGAGGCGGCAGCAGAGCTGGTAAAGAATGGCATGGTTGTGGGTCTAGGCACAGGTTCCACTGTGGCCTGGACGATTAAGAGGTTGGGGGCCAGGGTCAAAGAGGAGGGCTTAGATTTTTGGGGAGTTCCCACATCGTTTCAGGCAGAGAATCTGGCCATCGCCTGCGATATAAAGCTCACAACGCTAAACCAGCATCCAGATCTTGATCTCGCTATCGATGGAGCAGACCAAGTAGATGCCGATCTCTTCGTCATCAAAGGCGGCGGAGCTGCGCATACAAGGGAGAAGGTTGTCTCCTGCTCAGCCCGGCGCTTTGTTATTGTCGCCGATGAGTCAAAATATGTGCAAAAGCTCTCCTGGCCGGTTCCGGTGGAGGTCTTGCCTTTTGCGGCGAGGCTTGTGGAGCGGAGGCTGCGGGATCTTGGGCGGCGTGCCCGTGTTGCGACAGGGCTTGAGGAAGGACGGGCCAGTGATCACGGACAACGGAAATTTCGTGATGGATGCGAATTTTGGGGTCATCGATGATCCAGCTGCTCTGGCGGCCCGGATGAGCGGGATTCCGGGAGTGGTGGAGCACGGGATCTTCGATAATCTGGACGAGCTGTACCTGGCGAGGGCCGGCGGGGTGGAGATAATCGGGAGAAAGAAATAATATGTGCTTGTTTTCCAGGATTGAAGTCCTGGCTAGCTCAAGAGCAAAAATGTTATGGAAGTAATCGAAGCTCAACCAGAACAGCCTTAAGACTACTCTTGATCTGCGGAAGCTCATTTTCGATTATATTCCATATTTCTACCAAGTCAACACCCATGTAATTATGAATTAGCACGTCTCTAAATCCTGCCATTCCTCGCCATTGAATTTCAGGGTGAGATTGTTTAACTCGGGTGAAATCTGCTTTGTAGCCTCGCCGATAACCTCAAAGTTGCGGATAATCGCGTCTTGCATCATAACAGATGCCAGAAAGGCTTGTTTGCCTTCTTCAGAATAAGATTCGATGCGCTTAATGCATTCCCATATATGGATCAAATACAGTTTATCGTCCTTCATAGAGGAGTAGCCTCGGCAAGTACCCTTTCACGTATATACCAGTGCAGGGCTCTTTCGCTGACCACGTCTACCTTTCTTTGCAGGAGGTCCTCAAGGTCCTGCATAAGGGCTACATGATCCATCAAGCTCTTCCCTGGATCCATATCTACAAGAATATCCAGGTCGCTCTCGGGCCCGGCCTCCCCTCTGGCCACGGAGCCGAAGACCCGAAGGTTATGAGCACCGTGCTTGGCAGCTATGGCTAGGATCTCCTGGCGCTTGGATTTCAGCAGTTCCTCAATTTTCATGGGCATAGTAGGACTATGAGTTTAATAAGACGGCCTGAAATTTAAAAGTATGCGTTTTCGGCAGGAGTGGGGACATATCGATCAGGCCTTCGATGAGCGGACCCAAGGCCAAATGCCAATCTTTTTGTCATTAAGGGCGGAAGAGCAGCGTTCGTGCACGAGAGCTTAGCTGGAGGGTGCCTGTGGAGCAGTCTTTGCGGTTATGCTTTGTGGAGCGGCGGCTAAAAGTCGGGAGGCGTGCCCGTGTTGCGGTTGGGCAAGATGAAGGACAGGTCGATGATCACGGATAACGGAAATCATGATGTATGCCAGCTTTGGGTCATAGACGATCTGATGGCTCTGGCTGCGCAGGTGGGCGGGCCCACACGTCGACGGGGCACATGCACCACGTCCGCACGCGCGTGGACTAGCTGCTGTCGAAGTTGTCTTATCGTCTATCATCTTCTTGAAGCCTCAAGCTAAATATAAAAACTCGAAAGGAAAGTAAATCACGATGGTGGCTGGATGATCGTGAAAGCGAGATATGAAAACAATTGTCCTGAAGCCTCTTGGTAAGCTGGACCTGATGGAAGGTGAAGAGGTGGATGTTGAATTGAAGAAAAAGAGCCTCTTCGGCCTCTTGAAAGGGTGGAAGATCGACTCTCAGTCTTTAAAGGATGAGTTTAGAGAGATCAATGACTAGACTATTTGCTGATACCTATGCATTGATTGAGCTTCTCAAGGAAAATCCCAACTATGAGGAATATTCTCAGGCGGATCTGGTTGCTACTGAATTTAACATTTTTGAGTTGACATATGCTCTATTCAGGGATTTCGGACGCAATTTAAACATCAAAAATTATAGACTTTGTGAGCTCCAGGGTCGAAGTTATATCTACAGAGAATTCTGACACTTGAGTGCCTCATTTCAGAAAGTCTGCAAATAAGACCGGAAAAAAGCTTTCACTGGTTGATGCCCTTGAATATTCATATTCAAGAAAGCTTGGAATTAGATTTCTAACAGGAGATAGGGAGTTTTGCGAAATGGAAAATGTAGAGTACATTAAATAGCCATTGATGGTTTTCTCGACTTTGCATTAATTGGCATGACCCACTATTCTCCATTCACCTTCCTCTTACTACTCTACTCAGGCAGGCCTTGACAAGGGATTTTGGGTTTAGCGCAAACGCACAAAGTCGATCCTGTTTAACCGAACAGCTGCAATCATGATCCGTCCTGCATTCGTATGCACAGCAGAAATCCCAAGCCGCCCAATTCTAAGCAGCTAATCACCGGACGAGATTCTCCGATTTCCTTTTAGCCTGAGGCTAGGAACCCTTGGCATTAGATCGGATCCTTCTTTTGGCCGTAGGGTTCCAATCTCTACGATATACGCGTCCCCGGGAAATACTTCTGCGTCTAAAACTCGAAGTAGCGCTCAAGTGACTCTTATTACCATAGATGAGACACCCTTTTGGCGGGATTCATCGACTACGCTGCATTTGCAGAGCGGCTTTGATACCGAACGCTCGGCATTAGCTGCGGCGCGCAACGCCATCCGCGGCATGTCGTTGTTAGGCCACCTCCATTAGGTGTCCGTCACCCACGCCTAGTTCCAAAGCTGTTCGAACCGAGCGACAAGTGCTGCTGCCATCTCGAGAGACTGAACGACGAAACTCAAGTCGTCGAACTCGGAGTAGGAACCCGCGGACCAGTTGTGGCTTCCCAAGATGCACAGCTTCTCATCGAGGATGACATACTTCGAGTGAAGAAGGACATTTTCCTTGTCGAATCTGCATTCGACACCATGGTCTTCCAGGTATCGCTTCGCCTTGTTGTTGATGATTGTTGACATGTATGGGTCTGTCTCGCGATCGCGATCGAGAACGACTCGCACGTCAACACCTCTCGACTTAGCCGCGATAAGCTCATCGAGCAGGAGCTTAGTCGGATGATTCGGACCAGGAAAGGCCGCATGGAACAATGCGACCTTTATGGACGCGCTAGCAGCTCGAAGGAACTCTGGTAGGCGCTCGTAGTATGCTGTCCCCTCGAGGACCCCTACAATCTCAGCCTCCATCTGCGGTTCAAGGTTGAACGCGTTCAGGCTCCGCGGTCGCCGTTGGGCGGTGTCCGGATGAGGTGATAGGGACGTGATAGCAAGAATCGACTCTAGAAGGCGAATCAGTCGGTCTTCCGGTTCGACGGCTGAGAATCCGCTGAGAGCGCTGCGTAGGGAGTTGACTTGCCGCGTTGCTGCGTCATCGGCCACAGGTGGCGCACCCACTGGAACATTGAACCTCGTCACGTATCGAAGAGCTTGTTCCGAGCTAGGGCCAAGTCCATCGACTCTGGCAATAAGCTCCTCGAGCGAAGCGAAGTAGCCTTTCGCTCGGCGGTCGCGAAGGATTGCGCTCGCCCTGGCCGAGCCAACCATCGGCAGAGATTCTAGACTCTCTTGGTCCGCCCGATTTACATCCACCATCTCCATGCTTGCGATGAGGGCATCTAACGCGAGAATGCTGGAATCCGTGAGGTAGTGCCCCGGTTTGTTCGGCATGATGCCCGCGGCACTCAGATAGTGCCCCAGTGCATCGGCAAGAAGTCTCTCCCCCAGCTCTGTTTTCTGGGTCTCGGAAAGCTGAGCTTCAACGACGGGGAGCCCACCGGCATTACGGAGAATCAGCGCGAGAGGCTCGCGGAGCTCGTCGCTTGAAGGCGGTGTCTCGTCGCCTAACGGCTCTACTATTCGGTCGAGCAACGCGTTGGTAACCAACTCAGCCCATGTAAAAGTGAACGTGTCTATTCCCCCGCCCGCTCCCACTGATGGTAAAACATCGTGCTCATGTACGCGGCTAGAGCGGGTGACTTCACAAGTAGGCTATCTTGAATCTGGTTCGAAATAGCTGACTGCGACCAGTTGTGCGAGCCGCTCAAAACGTAGTCGTCAACGATTACAAGCTTGCTATGGCTCCCGCGCCGTTCTTCACTCGTCAGTAAACGACAGTCGATATCCAGAGAACCCGCAAAGTCCCGAGAGATATGGCATGCTTCAGCGATCGCCAAGTTCTCTCTCGATCCTCCGATAAGCAGTTTAACCTCAACACCCCGCCACGTCGCATCCTGGAGCAACCGCAGAATTTGAAGGACCTTGATCTCTGGATCATTGTGTGCGTTCAGATCGACAATGAACACGCTCGCCAGACAACACCTCGTTGCATGTTCAAAGAGCTGACGGAGGGTGTTGTAGTAGTCGTCGTCTGAGACGAGTGAGACGCCGGCCGATAGAATCCCGACTGGTGCACTAGCGCTCATGAGTCCTCTCTCATTCCCAGATCAGCTAATGTCTTAGTCATCAGTTCGTCCGTCACTCGAAGGACGTTTTTCATGCCGCGCAGCTTCCTATAGTTCTTCGACTTTCGTCGTGAAATACCCTGGAGATAGGTCAGCTGATAGTCAGTCGGATCCTGTGTTGGTATTGCCGCCTCGGCGGAGCTCAGCATGGCATTTGATGACTCTCGTGCCCGCATAAACAGGACGAATCGATCATGCAGTCGCATGATCTTCAAATACCGATTAAGAAGCTTCGTTTCCTGGTTAGTTAGTTCTCGCATGGGTACCCCTATGTCATAACTCGTTGTAATCCAAATCACAACCCCAAGGGAATGGTAACGCCTTACCACCGCCGCCGCTCTCGGCTAATTCACTGCACACGCAGCCCTCAAGCCCTAAACGAAGTGCGCCTTTTCCGAAGCTCGCCGCCTGCAACTCCTCGTCCAATCCTCCTCCGCCGAGTCCTGCCTGATCAAGCATGGCGTGGAAAACCTCGTGGTATACAAGGTACATAGCCAATTCTGGGTCTCCAAAATATTTTTCATCATCGATATCCAGATAGATCGTACCGGAGTCGTATTCCGGAGGTTCTCCTTCAAGATTCATATCGAAGACTTCTACCTCGTCGAAGCCCCACTCAGTGAGCGAATCCCGAACGAGCGCTTCGAGAGCGGCGAACCGCTCACTGCTACCCCAGTCCTCCCAGTTCTCGTATGCTTCACAGGAATTCATATCTGCCTCCTTGTAGCCTAACGTCTGGCTCAGCGGCGGCGGAAAGCCGTCCACTCTGTGCCGTTGTTAGGTGCATCAGTCTAAGCCGGGCTTGATTATCTGGTTCAAATGGAAGAGAGCACCGAAGATCGTGCTACCTCCTGGCTGATCTCGCATCTTCCCATTCACGCCATGCCTTCGAAGTCGACCTCTATGTCTCAATCGCGTCTTGCCAACGTTAAAGCTCAGCCGACATGGGGCGTCGCAACGAGGTTGGCTGGAGCGCAATTGTTAGGACAATATTCTACTAAATTGCATGTTTTCCATCCTACAAAAATTTTTTGTTACTTTGTTTTTTTATGATAGTCACGAAATTATTTTGCATTCCATCCGACTTGACTTAAAGTCCAGGCTCTGAAACTTGATAGGACGAAGAAGATGTCGGAAAGGTTTGATACAAACAAAAACATGGAAACGGCTGGACATATCGACCCTTTGCTAATAATTGTCTCGCACTTGTGCATCCTTGACAGTCTTTCAAGATAGCGGAATATTGTTTCTTCGATAACCCGGGCGAACAAAATTATCAGGACCCTGATGATTGCATAATTTTCGGGAAAGAGACGAAAGCAAAAATAATAATACTAGCATGTGAGCAATCAGATAAGGTGATTGACCCTTGAGCATGTGCGAATCTCGAACCTTATGGTGGGACCATGGCCTGTGGCTGATCGATCAGACCAGGTTGCCATGCGAGCTAGTTCCCATAAGGATGGAGAGCGTCAGGCAACTCATTGAAGCTATCAAGTCCTTAAGAGTACGCGGCGCACCCGCCCTCGGAGCCGCCGGAGCCTACGGAATTGCTCTAGCGGCAGAACGATCTCTTGCTACAAATGCTTTCGATATGATTCAAGAGCTTGATATGGCTGCAGACATGATAAAGAGCTCGCGACCTACGGCTATCAATTTATCATGGGGCGTGGATCGTGTGCATCGGGCGGCGAGCGCCGGGGAGACCGTTCAGGATATCAGGGAGGCAGCTCTACTCGAAGCTGAAGAGATCGCAGAAGAGGACATTCGCATCAATAAAGCAATTGGGAGAAACGGCGCCAAGCTCCTTGAAGATGGTGATAATGTCCTGACGCACTGCAATGCAGGAAGGCTAGCCTGTGTCGGCTGGGGAACTGCTCTAGGCGTCATCCGTTCTGCTGTAGAAGCTGGAAAGGAAATTCATGTCTACGCCTGCGAAACACGGCCACTGCATCAGGGATCTCGCCTTACCGCCTGGGAATTATCCCGGGATGAAATTCCTGTAACACTAATTTGCGAGAGCATGACTGGTAGCTTGATGCGTCAAGGCAAAATCCACAAAGCCATCGTAGGAGCAGACCGCATCACAAAGGATGTGGTATTCAACAAGATCGGCACATATAGCCATGCCGTCTTATCCAAATATCATAAGGTTCCTTTTTACGTAGCAGCGCCCTTATCCACCTTTGATCGGAAAAACGAAGAAGAGGACATCATTGTGGAGGAGCGCGATCCAGAGGAGATCTGTACCATGGCAGGCGTACGACTGGCACCGGAGGGCATAGATGCCTATAATCCGGCCTTCGATGCCACGCCACTGGACCTGATTACGGGACTGATCACAGAAAAGGGGGTCTTTCGTCCGCCACTCATGCCGACGATCTAGATGAGAATTGAACAGATCCAATCTAACATCAAAATTTATATTCTCAAGCTAAAATCTGCATCAATCGCATGAATTATTAGATAAATGCCAATTTATTCTTTTGCGTTTGGTAATGCTTATATGCGATTGGCAAAATAGGAAGAGTACAAACTGATTTAGGATATAAGGAGGGAAAGATTATGATGAGGCAAATTGTCGTATTGGCTGTACTTGCTATTGCTTTGGTTGGCATAGGGAGCGCTGCCAACTATGTATGAGAAAGCATCGGTCAAAGGTGTAGGTTATAAAAACGTAGAGATGATTATTTCCACCCAAACTGGCTTTAACGGCCAGAAGCTGGTAGAGAAGGAGTCCGGATCTGGTAACGTGATCACTGAGAGAACTGAGCTTGAGGCCGAGAGACAACTCTATAGGGACTATACACCGATCGGTTTTGAAGGCTTTGATCTTGAAGGCAATCCGGTCTACAGCTGTGCGTGGCCAACTGGCATTTCGTGTCCCATGGATTACATCAACTTCACCAAGGAAGCTGAGTTCGAATATATGCCTGTATCTTACCAAACTGGTACCTATGACCAGAAATGGGTAGAGAAACTATGCGTGCAGAATTACAAGATTGGCGCAGTTCTAACTGAGATGTATACCCATGCAGAGCACCTTCAGAAGACTACAGAGGTCAAGACCAGAGGATACGGGGTTCTTAACGTCTTTGATGGCGAATTTACCGATGGCTGCCCGTCTTGCTGTACTGGTGTCCTTGAGGCTAATCTGAACAGCAACGTAATCGGCGTTGCCCATATAGGATGGATCTCCCGCGACCCGGTCGCTGACCCGCAGCTCAAGGGACGCCATGCCGAGTATGGAAGATCTGTAGAGGACCTGACTGGTGTCTTCTCCATCGAGAAGTTCATTCAGCTCTGGGGCAACTCAACATGTGGCGCAATCAGCGTTGATTGGCTGCCTTGCGTGTAAGTAGGACTATCTGTCTCCCAAATTTTTTAAGCATAATCTTTTGGTGCAGCTTCTGACACTAGCTAGCCGTTGAATAGACTATCAATTGACTATTCGACCATTGGTATGCCAGGTGAAAGTGATTTAAAGGTTAGGGTGCTGAATAGATTCATGAACGCTGAGCTGGCCGTCATCGGTGGAACTGGCTTTGCCCTGGAGGGCCTGGCCGACGAGGTGGAAACTCCATTCGGAAGAGTTCCCGTCGTCCTTACTAGGATGAAGAACCAAAAGATCATCTTCATCTCACGCCATGGAATTGACCACTTACCTCCACACAAAGTCAACTATCGCGCAATCATCTCCGCCGCTAAAAGATCAGGTGCTACAAGGATTATCTCTACTAATACAGTTGGTTCTATGGCTGATCAATCTCTAGGTAGTATCTTCTTGCCCGCCGACTTTGTGGAGTTCACAAAATCCAGGATAAACACTTTTTTCGAGGAAAAGGCAGTTCATGTGGACATGAGCCAGCCCTACTGCCCCGAGTTATGTGCTTTTCTTGCCGAAGCGTCTCATTCTTTGGATATGCAGGTCTCAGAGGGCGTTTATGTCTGTGCTGAAGGTCCTCACCTGGAGTCGCCTGCCCAGGTAAGGATGATGAGCAATTTCGGAGACGTTGTCGGAATGACCGGTTACCCTGAAGTCGTCTTAGCCAAAGAGGCACAACTCTGTTATGCATCTCTTTGTGTTGTCACCAATCCTGCCTGCGGGATGGCAGGCGAAAAACGCCTTGAAATTGCCGAGATCACCGATATGATGAAGAAGTGCCAGAAGGATTTGCGAGAAATAATCCGTTTGGCGTCGCAAAAAATTCCCTGCGACAGAGCTTGCAGCTGCCAGAAATCCCTCACCAATGCGGACTTCTAGAGACTTTAAACCTTAAATTTATTTATAGATATATATATTATATTGTAGTTAAGATTTGAATAATTAGTTCGCAACAAGAGCTAAAACTCGCTTAAGACGGAATGAAAAGGCAGTCCACCTGGCATTCAGAGCCTCAAACGTAGACTTCTTCAATCTGCTTTCAGAAAGCTCCTCGCGTGCAGATGGTCCAAATCCCTCCATCCTATATGAAAACCATGCATAAAGCCATTGAGGAGTTCCTGGAAATGCGGGGTGTCAAACTGCTGGAAAGAGAGAGGTGGGGTCATAGAAAGGATATCGACGAATACTTCACGGCACCAGATGAAGCCTTTAAAGCCATCAAATCCATGACCAAAACAAGCACTCCACCAGAAGAGATCGCGAAAGAAGTTCAACAGACAGCCAAGCTAGGAAAAGAACTCATATAGTACATCGCAAGGCAGAGATTGTAGATTGATAAAATGATATGACAGCGATCTTTCCTGCCTGATCGTTGTCAATTAATCGCAATGCAGGAAGCATTTTCATTAGAATGACAACGATCCCAACAATCATTTTATACAATCTTTTTGATGGCAGAAGATGACATATAGAAGTCTGCTGACTTATCCTCAGAAATCATCTTTTCCATTTTGCTCTCTGATCCGCTATTTAACCTCCATTCGTGAGAGCGAACACAGCACCTCTTAACGCTTTATTCTCAGCCCATATCTTTGCTCTTATCTCTTATTAGCTATTGTAGCCCATAGGCATGGTTGATCTTTGGATCTCCTCTTGGTAGTCCTGGTTTGCTGCGAGACCCTTTCCGATGCCAAATCCTGAACTACTATTAGATACATGCAATCCCAGTGAAAGACCTTGTAGCAGTCGAAGAGACAGCGGGGCTTGGGCGCAAGAAATAGTAAAAGACGTGGTATCCTTTTGGACCACAGGCACTATGACTAAAATCTTAATTAGTTTAGGCCTCTTGGCTTAATAGAGGTGTTTTTGTGAAATGCGCCGAATAGAAGTGCCACATTTCATAACAGGTCTATGGTTACCGTAAACGATCGATTCGAAGTTATAGTCAATCACTTCTCTGATTTATTACATCTTCAAGAATGATCAATTAGATACTAACCAATGTGCAACCACAGATTCATTGAAGATCATAAAGGGTTCGAGAGTTCCATGAAGATATCATACTGCAGCCAACGGAAAGGATATGCATAGATATGAACCATTTATACGTGAAAGCTGCATAAATAGGATCAAAAGATGCAATCGACAGTTTTGACATATTTCATAACAAGTACATCTTCTCCCTATATATTATTAGAGGAATTGTAGACTTTTTATGGAATTCCCTCTAACGCAATCATGTTGTTTTCATTAGATAGTCAATATTCGAACTTGCAGCCCATAGACCGTTATCTGTTCATGGCCATAGTCATCTTATTTATATCTCTAAAGAAGTATATGTGTAATAGAGGCGTATGCAATATGGCCGAACCAAATGTTGAATTGATATTTGGCGTTAATGCTGGTGTCGTTTGGGAATCACTCAATCAGAATGGTCCGAGTACTATCGATAATATCGTGAAAGCTACAGGCTTGAGGCGAGAATTAGTCTACAGTGCTCTCGGATGGCTGGGCCGCGAGAACAAGATCGTTGCAGAAAGGCGCGGACGGGCAATGGTATTTTCATTGCGGCAATAGAAACTCTCTCATAATCACAGGGAGCGATCTCAAAGTGAGTTCTAAGTTTGAGCCATCATTAAAGACTTAGTTATGTCCGCGCTTAATATTCATTATCACTTATACTCACGTCGGCATAACCTACTCAAAACTTTCTCTGGGACCGAGTGGCATTCTCCAGAGCTTGATCCCTGATGTGAGTTATAACTCTGATCCATATACCTAAATACCATTAGCCTAATCTGGAAAATCACTTTATCAACAATCTATTGAATCTAACTTCTTGTATTGTTTTCCAGGCCTAATCGACCATGACATCTTTATTACATTGGGGGCGCAGAGGGTCACGAATACTCCGACCTTCAGGCCGGGGATAAGGTGAACCCTAGCCCTTTTTCCATCAATGTTTTCTTAGATCGATTAGCGAGGGTTCTTAGGAAAAATCGAAAGCAGAGTCTCAATTATAGGGATCAAGTGATCTAGGTAAGGAAGACTCGACGATTTCTGGATTCATAAAACCGGGCGTGAGGGCATGCGGCCCGAAGCATACGCCATCCTTTAGGGTGGTGTGGCCGCACGCAGTTTGATTCTACGTCGCAAATTGCATTGTATTCATAATAATAAATATTTCACGGGGTTAAAACAAAATGAATAATAATGAGGATAAACGAGAAATCAGCTCGGCCTGAAGATCTTGATAAATCATTGGGATGCCAACAAATATAACCAAAGGCAAAAAAATAACCGAATCAAATCGTATGTTGAATTAGAGAACGGAGCTCAATATGATTCCTTTCGAATCAGCGAATCCCAATGAAATTCTGCAAAATGAAATTACTAAATGGAAAAATGATTCAGAAGAATCGCATAGGGAACGCCAAAAATTTAAGTCCATCGCTGAATATGCACCTATTGGACTAGCGTTAATCGATAAAGATGGGAAATTTTGCTATATTAATCCCAAGTTCAGAGAGCTATTCGGCTATAACCTGGATGAGATTGCAAAAGGAAGGGATTGGTTCAGAAGAGCATATCCTAACTCAACATATAGGCATAAGGTCGTTTCATCCTGGATAAGTGACTCAAGGGACTCAAAATCAGGAGAGAAAAGACCGAGAACATTTACTGTAACTTGCAAAGATGGAATTGAAAAAGTAATAAAATTTGTGGCAGTAAAGCTGGAGAGCGGCGAAGATTTGCTTACATGTGAGGATATCACAGAGCGAACTGGGGCCGAGAAGAATCTGGCGGAATCAAGGGAATTTCTTGATAAGATAATTAACTCTTTAGGCGACCCGCTATTTGTCAAAGACATGCAGCACCGATTGATCCTTGTTAATGATGCTGCATGTGAGTTGTTTGGTCGCTCCCGTGATGATCTCATAGGCCATACAGCCTGTGATCTTTTTCCCGCCAAGGAGATATCCGGTATATCATTGCAGAAGGACGAAGAGGTTTTCAGAATCGGAAAGGAGAATGCAAACAAGGAAACAAATACTTATGCCCCTGAAGAAACCAGAACCATCCTCGTCAAGAAGACCCCATACACGGATAATTCAGGAAATCGATTACTTGTAGGTATTACTAGGGATATTACCGATCTTAAACTGGCAGAGAAGGCTTTACGAGAAAGCGAAGAACGATATCGTTCATTCTTCAAAACGTCAAGAGATTGCGTGTTCATAACTTCAAAAGAGGGGAGATGGATCGATTTCAATGACGCTGCCATGGAGTTGTTTGGCTATGACGACAGGGATGAGTTCTTCAAGGTTAGAATCAAGGATTTATATGTGGACCCGGGGGACAGAAAAAAGCATCTCAAATACATAGATGAACACGGCTTCTCGAAGGATTACTCTGTAGACTTAATAAAAAAAGATGGTACCATTATTAACGCTTTGGTGACCTCAGTCATGATACAGGACATATCTGGCAATATTGCAGGATATCAAGGAACCATCAGAGACATAACTGAATGCAAGCGGACGGAAGAGAAGTTGAGGAAGACCCACGATCAGCTGCTTGGAATCATAGAGTTCTTGCCCGACGCCACTTTTGTCATCAACCGGGATGGTAAGGTGATTGCCTGGAACAAAGCCATGGAAGAGATAACGGGAATGCTTAAAAAAGACATCATTGGCGAAGGAAATTACGCTTACGGGATCCCTTTCTATGGACAACCGAGACCCATTCTCATTGACCTTATCAAAAAACGTAATGATGAGATCGAATCAGAGTATATTCATATCGAAAGGAAGGGTCCAACCATTTTTGCGGAGGCCTATGTACCATCTTTGTATGAAGGAAGAGGGGCTTACGTTTGGGCAACGGCCTCCTTACTTTATGATAGCAATGGCAATCTGATTGGCTCTATAGAATCTATTCGAGATATAACCAAACGCAAAGCAACAGAGGACATGCTCGAGACGGCGGAAGAGAAATATCGCGCTTTGGTGGAGAACCTGAATGATGTCATCTTCACCGCCGATCCCCAGGGTGTTATAACATACATGAGCCCGGTCGTCGAGAAAAACATTGGCTATAAGGCAAGCGAAATTGTAGGCCAGCATTTCGGCCATTTCATTCACCCTGATGATTTGTCTGGCCTAGTTGCCAGCTTCCAACGCTCCATGGAAGGCATTATTGAACCTTTTGAGTTCCGGGCAATAGATAAATCCAATTGCATCCATTATATGAGATCCTCCAGTCGTCTAATCCTAAAAGATGATCAGAAATTGGGACTGAGTGGCGTCATAACCGATATCACAGTAAATAGGCATTCTGAGGAGGCATTACGTAATAAAGACATTTTGCTTGGAGGAGTTGCTGTTGCCACTAATATTCTATTAACAGAAGCGGATCTAAATACTTCTATTAATGAGACTTTAGAACTTCTGGGAGCGGCCACAAGAGTAGACCGGATTTATGTCTCCGACATTCACGAATCGGACACAGGCAAACATCTGGGTAGCAAGAGGTTTGAATGGGAACGGGATTTTATCATATCCCAGCCTGGTAATTCCGATTCAAATTATTGCCTAAATAATGCTGCAATGATCCGATGGCTTGAAACCCTCTCTGCAGGCCATCCAATCAAAGGTTTAGCTCGAGAGTTTCCTTCAACTGAGAGATTATTCCTAGAATCTCAGAATATCAAATCATTCCTTGCCATTCCAATTATGATAGAAAATCGATTTTGGGGATTTATTGGCTTCAATGATTGCCATTCCGATCGAATTTGGTCTGGCATCGAAATTTCTATTCTTCAGGCCACAGCCGCCTCGATTGGCGCAGCGATAGCTCGTAGACAGGCAGAGGATAAGCTTAGAATTGCCAAAGAGTTGGCCGAATCTGCGGCTAAAGTCAAATCCGAATTTCTGGCGAATATGAGCCATGAGATAAGAACTCCTATGAATGCCATAATAGGATTGACTGGACTTATCCTAACAACGAAATTAACTCCAGAACAACAACGCGATTATATTGAGACCATTGGAAATAGTGGTGAATCTCTATTATTTGTTATCAATGATATACTCGACTTTTCTAAGCTCGATAGCGGCAAAATGGAGTTGGAATCCCGGCCAATCAATCTGAAAGCATGCGTAGAGAACTCTCTAAATCTTGTGCGTCCGATTGCATCCAAGAAACGCCTGAACTTGATATACACAATAGAAGAATGCACTCCTCAGGCAATCATTGGCGATCCTACTAGGCTCCAACAAATCTTAATCAATTTGCTCAGTAATGCCGTAAGATTTACCGATAGAGGTGAAATATCAGTCTTGGTCTCAGGCAAGAAGCTCGATGACACAAGTCATGAAATCTGCTTTTCTGTTAAAGATACCGGAATTGGCATTCCTGAAGATAAAATGAGCCGTCTATTTCAATCATTCACCCAAGTGGATTCATCGACAACACGCAGGTACGGAGGCACCGGACTCGGTCTTGCCATAACCAAGAAACTTGTGGAAATGATGGGCGGAAGGATCTGGGCAGAAAGCCAATTAGGCAAAGGTTCAACGTTTGAACTTCACAATATTGGTTGCTTCTACCTTTGAAAAGCCCGATAGTAGAAAAGCAGAGTCCTGGAATGAGGGTGATAATGTAGATGATCGAAACCATTCTCTTCGTATATTGCTAGCTGAAGATAATGTTGTCAACCAAATGGTAATGTTAAAAATGCTAAATAAGCTAGGCTATCAGGCTGACGTAGCAGCTAACGGGAAAGAGGTTTTGCGTTCATTTGAACTCCAGCCTTACGACCTAATTCTAATGGATGTTCAGATGCCAGAAATGGATGGCTTTGAAGCCGCGAGGTCAATTCGAAAGCTCTGGGCGTCTGCAGATCAACCAAAGATAATTGCCATCACGGCCTACGCGCTCGAAGGTGATCGAGAAAAGTGCCTTGCAGCAGGTATGGACGAGTACATTAGCAAGCCGGTGAAGCTTGAAGAGTTGCGTGCAGTCTTGGAATCATATGGCAGCTTGAAGATTGATTGATGAAATCCGAAGGTTACTCGTAAACTAGTGCAGGGTTCCATTTTCCCGCATAAAATCCGTTTGCTGCATAGATTTTTTTCGGAATTAACTCCCGAAATTGATTACTAGTAAATTGGATCTAACTTTTTCGTTCTCACCTAGCTCCAAGCCCATGATTGTCTTGGAAGAAGCTCATCATTCCTTGATCTTCCGTGGAGCATGACCATATGCTCTACGAATATGCGATGATAGAGCATGCCTCCAGGCCATATTAAAAGCATAAAAGGATGCATCAGTGTCTTTCTATGCATCAGGAGCCGATCCTTATTTAGAGGATATGGTCAAGAAGAGCCTTCTTGACAATCGTTCAGAGACAGAGCTTATCTCGCAATTGGACCGGACAAAGCCTTATTTGGTCTCCTGTCGCATCAGCAAGAGTGCATCCCTGGTTTTTTGGCAATTATGAGAACTCTTGGATTTCGGGAGCTATATAATCTGACATAATCGACCAGGGATAACCGTATGACAAAACGAATTCTTGGTGGTTGCAGAATAGTTGTTATTGTGATGAAATGCTTTTAATCGACTGATCCCTGATTTGGAGTGCTCTACCTGCCAAAGAGATCGCCAAAAGAGATTGAGATTTAAGTTGGAAGTGGAGTTGAACTAGTATGAAATAAAGCCAGCTTTTTTATTGGCATCATAATAGCGATGCTCTTTCTCTGCAGTAACTAGAAAATCTCGAGAGAGGTATCTTTATTAATTGGACTGTCGTTGTTCATGAAGTCATTTAGAATCTGGATCCAAGAGACGATAACATGAAAGAAATGGAAAGACTCTCTATCATTCTCATCATACTTATTCTGATGACGAGCATAACTTGTCTATGTATGGCAAATCCTGCGCCAGTTCAACCATCTCCAAATCAGATCGATGGCTATTTGGATACAATACAATTCTCGTCTAATTCTGAATGAGTCGCACATTCTCACTAATAGTAGCCAAATCCCGTTTCAGTTTAAAAATTGGGGTACTTATAGTGGATATCTCATAGGTAGCAAGCAGTATTTTCAGAGTTATTCAAGCCCCACTTCAGAAAGCTGCTTTAATCTGTTTGGTTATTACCTCGGTCTACAATCGAATTGGGTAAGCGAGGTACTTATAAATAATAATCATCAATGGGTCGTCTCATCTCAACAGTCATTAGATCTTAAGGAAGGTTATACGCTCGCCATCAAGTCCTTTGATATGAAGGGCAATAAGCTTTACCTCGAGCTTATGAAAAATAATGTTCCAGTGCACCACGAAGTTTTGAAAGTAGTTGAAGATCCGGCGAATCCATGCGAAAATACATATTATTATGAAACAAATATAAAGCGCTCGCAACAAAATGATTTTGATATTTTAATTGCCGTTCACTTCAAGTATGCATTCAAGGGAGCAAATGATGAGATAATATCAATAGTTGACGGCATCTGGCAAATCTCGGAAACTGCGCGACAGAAATGCAATTCTGATGTCTGCATAGTCGGAGCTCTATGCGATAATGGCCAGTGCACCTGCCCCGAAGGTCAGATCGCCTGTAATGGATCCTGCATATCGATGGATGTCAATAATTGCGGGAGTTGCGGAAACGTTTGCTTAAATGGAAAAGAATGCAATAATGGCAGATGTTCTTGTCCAGATGGTGAAACGGAATGCGGCGGCAAATGCATAGATACTTTGAATGACAGTGACAGCTGCGGGAGTTGTGGAAACATCTGCCCAGTTGGAGCTATATGCGATAACGGCCAATGCACCTGCCCAGAAGGTCAAATCGTCTGTAATGGATCCTGCATATCGATGGATGTCAATAACTGTGGAAGTTGCGGAAACATCTGCCCAGTTGGAGCTATATGCGATAATGGCCAATGCAACTGCCCAGAAGGTCAAATCGCCTGTAATGGATCCTGCATATCGATGGATGTCAATAACTGTGGAAGTTGCGGAAACATCTGCCCAGTCGGAGCTCTATGCGATAACGGTCAATGCAACTGCCCAGATGGTCAAATCGCCTGTAATGGATCCTGCATATCGATGGATATCAATAATTGCGGGAGTTGCGGAAACGTTTGCTTAAATGGAAAAGAATGCAATAATGGCAGATGTTCTTGTCCAGATGGTGAGACGGAATGCGGCTGGCAAATGCATAGATACTTTGAATGATAGTGACAGCTGCGGGAGTTGTGGAAACGTATGCCCAGTTGGAGCTCTATGCGATAATGGCCAATGCACCTGCCCCGAAGGTCAAATCGTCTGTAATGGATCCTGCATATCGATTGATATCAATAACTGCGGAAGTTGCGGAAACGTTTGTTTGAATGGAAAAGAATGCAATAATGGCAGATGCGCCTGTCCAGACGGTGAGACGGAATGCGGTGGCAAATGCATAGATACTTCGAATGATAATAACAACTGCGGAAGTTGTGACCTAATTTGTCTTCCTTGTTCTTCTTGCATCGAAAGTGAGTGCATTTCTGCTGGAACCGGAAAAAAGAAGATTGTAGATAAAAACGACCCAAATGCATACCACTCAATTCAAGATGCAGTGAATGCAACCCTGGATTGTGATATAATTCTGGTGAAGAAGGGATTCTACAAGGAGAATATAAAGATCAAAAATAGATCATCGATGAATAAATTATTGATGATAATTGGAGAAGGTGAAGGTCAAACGATAGTTGATGGTGGAAATTCACAGAAGGATCCTGTTGTCTTTTTGCAGGCAGAAGGGTTCAATCAAGAGGATTTGCCTCTAACTACCTCAGTGACCTTAGCTGATATGACCATACAGAATGGTAACTCCCAACCTGATGGTATTAGTGGTGGTAAGGGGGGTGGAATTGCTGCCAATCCAAAAACGAATCTGACAGTTAAAGATTGCAGGATATCTTGGAATAAGGCCAACAACGGTGGCGGTATTTATGCTTCTGGCATTTATCTAACCGTGATAGGTTGCACTATATCCCAAAATACGGCTAAATCTCAAAATACGGGTGGTGGAGGCATTTATCAGAGTAGTCCCTGCATTATTAAACGGAGCACAATCACAGATAACTCTGCGTCCATTGATGGTGGGGGCATTCTTTGTGATGGAAACCTGACAATTCAGAAAAGCACAGTAATCGGGAATTCTGTGGCTTCAGACGGTCAGGGAGCGGATATTTTCGTCAAAGGTTCGGTCAAGCCAAATTATGATGAGGAATCGACACTTGGTGATGTATTTCCTCCAACTTGAGGAATATATCACTACTACTTATTGGCTCTTCCTTTAGGATATGAGATTAGACTGATTCTGAGTCCTGAAAAAGCTCAAACTATTCAGTAAATGTGGAAAGTATACCCTGACTATTCCCGGAGACTTTTCCTGGAAGTATTGCAGAGGGCAGAGGGTGAGGCTGCAGCAGGCCGGTGGGGCGATTAAGTACTTCATCATAACCGGCGTGAGCTATTCCTCGCCCAGCACGACTCTGATGCTCTACGGCGGCACTGACTACGACCTGGCCAATTCTGCAATCATCGAACCCTATTTCTCGATGGCAAAAGCTCCCTATGGCTTTCCTCTGGATGAGGCCAAATGGAGGGTGGAGAGCCTGGTGACAACGGATAGCTCTCAAGCGTCGCCTGTGGCTGGAACCTGGTATAATAAGGGCGGCTCTCTGGCGGTTCCTATTGGGCGGTGGAGGGTGGAGTATGCGGCGGAGCTGGAGGTTACGAGGGCCGCGGCGGGAGCCCTTGATGTCTTTGCAACTCTGTCTACGGCTGCCAACTCGGAGGTGAATAAGGAGACCACGACGAAGATAGGCATCAGCTCCGGGGTTTCTATGAGGGGATCCGTAAGCCATTGCGGCTACCTGCTGGATCTGGCAGCCAAGGGCGACATACTATCTGAACTGCAAGACGGGTCAGGCGTCCATGACGGCGATCGCCTTCAAGGGAAGCGAGCAGAAGACGAAGGTGAGGGCGGTGTGCGCGTATTTATAGGACCCGGCCCGCACTTCAGCAAGGTAGCAGTCAAGGCAGACCTCCTCACCTGGGCCTATGTCGGCCAGCTCGACATCACAACCTGGGCAGTAGCCGAACATAATTCACCGTGGGACTGAGAGACTGCACGGGGCTAGGGCGGCGAAGGGCGGAGATCCGGGGGCACAGGGACAGGCCGCAGATACCCGGGTGCCTTGCAGGCCGAAGGGTGGGCCTATGAGCAAGATCTCGTTTGACAGTCATTTGATCGAAGCGGATCCATTTGGCCGCGGGCGTGCTCCTAAATGGTTGCTTTCAGCATGCTACGGCCACAGGCATTTTATTTGATGGCTATTTGATGGCACCGACAGGGGCCAGAAGAGCCACTCATCTATCGAGGGGCTCCGCCCCACGGCCCCGGACTCACTAACGATTAGGAGAAGGGCCGACCAGGCCCACCAGGAGGGCCCGGATGCCTCTCCTCCTAACAAGATCCGCTTCGGGAGTTTTTTGCAGCTATTTCTTCTTCTGGTGAACCGTGCGGGTGTTACGCGCTACTGCGACGGGGCTCCCTCGACGCCGGGAAGGCTTGTATAAAGGGACGATTCCGGGCGGGAGATTCAGGTGAGGCAGAAACCTGCATGGCTTGGAATTGCTGGCTTCCTTCCAGGGGGCATGAACTTCTTGCGGCTCAGTAATCCTCCAGGGTCGGACCGGTGAGAGGGGGCTGTCAGGTGTTCAGAATGAAAAAAGACTGGGAATATATTTTTCAGAGATAATATCTTTTACTTCTTTCTCCTGAAAGCTATCGGCTTAACAGTCTTTCTTCATATCTCCCATCCACCCATTTAGCCTGGGTTCCGCACTACAGAGG
>CAVWPP010000021.1:0-25455 GCA_963756915.1 Methanotrichaceae archaeon | reverse complement strand
TCAACCTGAGCAGCATCTACCGATGTCCATAAAAAAGAATGGCAAAGCATCATTATTTATCCAGGAGATAAGAGATGAAGCTCACAGATTTGCTATAGCATATAACCGGAAACTGCGAGAGAAAGAACTAAAAATTTAAAGGAGAGATTTTACAAAACTTTTGGGAAGACAAAGACTTTTAAATGCAAAATTAAATGCAAAAAAAATTTCTATGACCGTCTTTTGGATTTATTTATTGATCAGTTCATATAGTATTTTCATCGACTTGGTGAAGGGCGGCATCCCAGAAGTCAAGAGCACGACTCTAAGAACATCTACGATCTCGTCCTTTGTGATCCCAAACTCCTTCATTGCGCTTATCATCTGTTTTTTGGTTGCTCTATCGTCAGAAGCTGCAGCATTTATTCCCAGGGCGATCAGTTTTTGGGTTTTATAGTCTAGGGTTTTCCCGGTATATGCCGCCTCATTTAAGCCAACAATGGCATTGTATAGTTCAGGGTATTCTTTCTTAACATTTGCCATTCCTTCGCCGAAAAATACTTCTTCTTTCATTCTGATTCCACCTGATTATTAATCCCTCTTTCTAATATTTTATATCTTTCCTCTGGAGGTTGTTTTTTTTGGTTTTTCTGAATGTTTTAAATCGATAGCGACAATTTTTGCGAATGATCATTTTATATTTGCAATTTTACTGAAATTTTGACATATTTTGTTTTTTTTTGTCCTGGATATTGGGTCGCGTACGTGGGCTACTGAAAAGCGCTAGCAATAAATGAAAGGTATGTCGTACTGCCAAACTGATTCTTATGCATTCGATTATCGTGATGGTTTTCAGTAACCTTCACCCACGACCGGATATTGCAGGCCTAAAGAATTGCCAATCAAAAAGCATTACACGATCGATATTATAAATATTGATAAATATTATAATTTATTGGTGAAACGTATTTCAAATGGCTCTAACTTTTAATCGGGAACTGATTTAAATATAAAGAAAAATAAGCTATTAAATTTATTATATTTATTTATTATATAATAAAATATATCTTAGATATAGAATAATTTTATACATACTTAATAAATTATTATTTTGAATTTATTAAATAGTTTAATGATTATAACATAAAGTAATCATTTAATTGATACTAAAATCAAATCTATTAATAATAACTCTCATATGTTTTGAAAACAACACAAATTATAAATGATTTTTATAATTTATATATTCTAAAAATTAAAAATTATTATTCAATCAAATTTATAGATTAGATTTTGGACCTAAAAGTCTATATGTGGACTAGGCAAAATGTATTTATAAAAATGTATGATTATTATCTATTCGTTTGCTATATTCATATAGTATACCAGAACAACTCTCTTCTACAAAGCGCTTTGATTTAAGGATAGGATTTCATGTCATGAAGCATGGGTATAGGCGGGGATAACAGTATATTCATATAGTCTACGGAATGATTGGATTTCCAAAATGGCTTTTAAAAGCAGAGAAAGAAAATCATACCTATAGTATATTGGAATAGATAAAATGTTTTTAAAAATCGTAGAGTGATAAGAAAACCTAAATCACATCTTTAATTTCATAAGGATTTATAAAATAAGAATAATCTAAAATGTATATAATTAAAAATTGTAAATTAGACTATTAATTAATGTTACAAAATCAATATAATTGATTATTGTATAAATTATTTTAGTACATAATAATAATTAATATCATTATTTAATTAGAATAATTAGTTATTTCATAATTTATAGGCTAAGAAAATTTTTATATACATAAAATTTTATTAATATTGTTGCTTGTTTAGTGCATGGACGGTTAGATAAAAAAGTGAGAGATAATGTGTTTAGGCAAATCCTTTTATAAAACTTTTAATATTGAATTTTAATTCTGGATGATATCCCCCTTCCAAGATCGCAAATCGCCGTCCATCGCATTTTTGCGCACCAATGGAGATTATTTTTCCTATTCTTTCATAATCCTCTATTTCTAGCAGCCCACCCCAATCTTTTATATATGTATCAAATCCTGCCGAAACGCCGACAATGTCAAAGTCATTATTTGCCAAAGCGGTCTCAATCTGTTTCAAGTAACCATTTACATCCAAATTCAGATAATCAAAGTTTGCATCAATCGATCCAGGATTCACGATTCGAACGTCATGATCACCTCGAAATATGCTGACAGTGCCATCTCCATAGTGAAGATCTATATCGATTATCAAGACGCGCTTGGCTTTGGGCCTTATCTTTTGTACGGCAATTGCCATGTTATTAAAAAAGCACATGCCCCAGGCCCTATTAGCTGAAGCATGATGGCCTGGCGGCCTTACAAGCGCAAAAGAGGTTTCCCCCTGCAAAGCTAACTCCGCAGCTTCGATTGCTCCTCCAGCAGCAAGACTTGCGACATCGAAAAGACCTTTTTTTTTAACTTGCTCGATATGCTCCTTGCCGTGTATTTTTGCGATTTCCTTTAATCCGGCGGGAACAGGCTCGATAACTTCATACCCCTCTAATACCAACTCATGCGCTGGAAAACTTACTCTTTCCGGATTCTCCACTGGGTTTGTTGGGTAACGCTCCTCAAATTTTCTGCTATATATTATTTTCACAATCTAGATTGCTTTCTAACATTTAATTAATTCGATTTGACAATCTAATCAACATGGTTGACGCAAACCCAGTGATAATATCCATGAATTCCAGTGCCCGTGACCTCTTCGAACTCTTCGAGCTCATTGCCGCAGATCTGGCATATTTCACCTTCGGGAACTTCAATCTCTGCATCATTACATAGTATTATCATTATTTGCCGTTTGAACTACTAAATTCTTTAAGCCTTTGGCATTCATAATTTTTCATAAGAACGATATTATTTGCCTGATCGATAAATTGATATGCACTTCATCTGGATAGATCAATATTATATATCAAAATTGCAGAGGTGTACCTAATTGAAAATAATCGGTCTTGCCGATGATGAAATCAAATCCAACCTTCGTGATGCGGGCATAGGCATGTCCGTAGCAGAGGCGCGCTCTATTGCCGAAGTATTGGCTCGCGATCCTACCCTTACTGAATTATTCTGCTATGATGCTATGTGGTCGGAACATTGCTCTTATAAGAGCAGCCGAGCCACTTTAAAAGAATTCCTGCCAACAGATGGGCCGAATGTTGTTATGGGTCCAGTCGAGGACTCGGGCATCGTTTCTATTGATGACAAATGGTGCGTTGTAATATCACACGAAAGCCACAATCATCCCAGCCAAATTCTTCCCAGCGAAGGCGCAGCAACTGGCATTGGAGGAATCGTACGCGATGTTAACTGCATGGGTGCGACTGTTGTTGCTACCGCCGATCCGCTGCGATTTGGCGATCCTTACGGCCCTAAGGCAAACAAAGTGCGCTGGGTTGCGGAGGGTGTCGTAGATGGGATATGGCAATACGGTAACGCTTTGGGCGTTCCAAACATGGGTGGGGACATAGTATTTAACGAAAGCTTCGATGATAACTGCTTGGTAAACGTAGTCTCTCTGGGAATAGTCCGCAAGGATCAGATTATCCGATCCCGAGCACCCCCTATGGCTGGTGAAGGCTATGATGTGATTCTTGTCGGCAAACCAACCGATTCCAGTGGCCTTGGCGGCGTCACATTCGCTTCGGAAGCGCTGCGTGAAGAGGATGAAGAGACAAATCGAGGCGCTGTACAGATCCCAGATCCCTTCTTGAAAAATGTTCTTTTTAAGGCTAATGAAGATCTATTCCATCTCGTCCGGGAAAAAGGTGTTGAGATAGGCTTTAAAGATTTAGGAGGCGGTGGTTTTACGTGCGCCACATCTGAGATGGGCGCTTCTGGGGGATTTGGCATGGATATCAACCTCGATGAAATGCATAAGGCGTCCGATTTGCCTCCCGAAATATTGAGCATAGCTGAGACACAGGAGCGGTTCTTAATCATTGCCCCGCAAGATCTAAGGGAGAAAATACTTGAAATCTATAACGAGAACTGGGATTTGCCTAATGTTTATGAGGGAGCAAGAGCGAGCGTTGTAGGCCAAATTAATACGAGCGATCGATTCAGGGTTATGCACAAAGGTGAGACCGTATGCGATGTTCCAATCCAACACCTCACTGCTGGTATAAGATATGAAAGGCAGGAAAAAGAACGCATTGCAAACTTCTCTGAGCCGGAAACAGTCGAGCCCGTCAGTCATAACGAGACACTTATGAAAATTCTCCGGTCACCCAATATCGCATCACGTGAATATGTTTATAGATACTACGATACCGAAGTCATGGGCAATGCCGTAATCCGCCCTGGAGAAGCAGATGCCGGTCTTATTGCGCCAGTGCGAGGCGAAAAATTCGGAGTAGCTCTCTCAGTGGACTCCAATCCTTTTTATGGCAGAATCAGCCCATATTGGGGAGGAGCTACTGCTGCAGCTGAAGCAATGAGAAATGTAGCTGCAATAGGAGCCACTCCCTCAACACTTACCGATTGCTTGAACTATGGCAATCCAGAGAAGCCTGTTTCCTTTTGGGAGTTTAGAGAAGGCGTTAAAGGTTTGGCAGAATCATGTAGGAATCTCTGGCTGAAGGGCTATAAAAATCAAGCCGTACCAATAGTTTCAGGCAATGTGAGCTTTTATAACGAATCTCCTCAGGGCTCAGTAGATCCTTCGCCTGTAGTTGCATGCGTAGGCATTATGAAAGACGTTGGTAAAGCAATAACAATGGAGTTGAAAGCACCCCAAGATAAGCTCTTCCTCATTGGGCCTAGATTCGATGAGCTTGGCGGTTCTGAATATTACAGAACAATTTTCGGAGTGTTGGGTGCCAATGTTCCTGTTGTTAGATTCGAGCTTGAAAGAAATATGATTTATGCTGTTATAGATGCCATCGACAAAGGTCTTCTGGCAGCGTGCCATGATATCTCCAATGGTGGCCTCGCCTGTACTCTGGCGGAGATGGCTTTGACAAGGCCCGCCAGGTTTGGATTTGAAGTGGATATTGATTCTGCAGGTGATCCTGGAATGAGATCTGATACGATTCTCTTCTCCGAGTCATCGGGATTCGTGTTAGAGGCTAAATCTGGAAAAGAATCTCGTCTCTTAGAAGTCCTGAGAGCAAATAGTATTGAGTCAATGCAGATTGGAGTTGTCACAGAAGAAAGAAGGATCGTAATAAAGAGAGACGGTAAGACTCTCGCCGACCTTGATTTGGATGAAGCGAGATCGGCATGGACTACTGGCCTTGCGGAGGCGATGAGATGAGAATTGCTGTAATGCAGTTTCCAGGAACTAATTGCGAGTTTGAGACTCTGGTAGCTGTTAAGAGCGTGGGTATGGATGGAGAATATTTCCGGTGGAATCGTTCGGCCGGAGAGCTTTCCAGCTTTGACGGATTTATAATTCCAGGCGGATTTTCATACCAAGACAGAGTACGTGCTGGGGTAATTGCTTCTAAAGAACCGGTAATCAATGCACTCCAGGAAGAAGCGGCCAAAGGAAAACCTGTTTTAGGAATATGTAACGGATTCCAGATTTTAGTCGAAGCAGGTATGCTTCCGGGTTATGGCCATGTCGATATGGCTTTGGCTCAGAATGTAATGGTCTCCAAGGGCAAGATTGTGAGGCGTGGATATTATTGTGACTGGGTAAATCTCCGCCATGAAGCCTCCTCCAAAAGAAGCAGCTGCTCGTTTATTATCGAGATGGGTGCTCTTCTTAAGATACCAATTGCCCATGGAGAAGGAAACCTGGTAACTACGACTCCAAGTCTAATGCAAAAGCTAAATGATGAAAAGCAGGTCGTTTTCCGCTACTGTGACAAATTCGGACGTATTATAAATGATTTTCCGGTAAATGTCAATGGCAGCTCAGAAAGCATTGCAGCCATCTGCAATCCAGAAGGAAATGTCCTGGGTATGATGCCCCACCCGGAAAGGGCTTTCTTTGCCTGGCAGCTTCCGTCTTTCGATTCTAGAAAATATATGCCGAACGAGCCAGGGCCAGGGAGGCGTATCTTCGAGTCCCTGAAGCGCTACATCGAGGTAAAAGCATGAACCACAAGATCAATTTGCGGGTTTGGCTGACGATACCAGATGCTGAGGCGGCTACAGTAAAAAATACACTCACGCGCAGGATGGGGCTTATGGATACGCTAAATGATGTTAAAAAGGAGCGTCTCTTTTCCATTGAAGTTGATTCCAATGAGCCAATGGAGCTGGCCAAGAGCTTTGCAAAGGAGTTAGTAAACGAAAACAAGGAAAGCTACAGTGTTCAATTGAACGAATTGAGATTTACAGAAGGCTACACGCCAGTGAAAGTCGCCCTGCATATTGAAGATGGCGAAGCCATATCCACGCTAGAACGGCTAAGAAACAGGCTGGGATTTAAAGAAGTAGTTGACGTTAAAAAAGCAACTATTTGGAAATTGTATCTCACAGGTTCCGGCTCTGAAGCAAAAGCAAAAGAAATCGCAGAGTGGCTCTTGATAAATCCACATAAAGATATATTTGAGATATTAAAATAAGAATATAATGGCGGGATACTACCCGTATCCTCCATTGTATCTTTTTGCTCTTTTTTTGAGCGATTAATCGAATACATCATTAGCGTACATACCCATTCTGCGCGTGAGTGTATTTGATCCAAATCAATATCTTTTATTCAAACATTAGGCTTTCAAAATTTTATTTTCTTCATGGGCTTGCCAGTCTTGCCAAGTATATAGCCTGGAGTCGAATCCCATGATCTGCAGAGCATACCAGACTAATGAAGCGCTCAAGAGATCGTTGGAATAGACTATTACAGGTCTACTTCGGTTTAATCTGGCAAATGTATCATTTAGCTGTGCACCCGGCTTTAACTTGTTATTATCCAAAACATCATCATGTGTTATAAGTATGGAGTTGGGAATCCTTTCTTTGCCATAATCCTGGAAAGATCTGGCATCCACCAATTGAGGTGTTTTTGATTTAATGTAGTCATAATCAGCCAGAAGATCATGCCTTATTTGAGGGATATAAGTGGTAGCAGGCTTTATGTTTTCCTTTGTTTCTAATGGCAGGCTGGCCGCCACCCAGTCATCTAAACCGCCATTCAAGGCCTTAACATCTTTGTGTCCCAGATAACTCATAATCCAGAGAACGAAAGCAGCTTCTCCTGAGGAAAAAACATCGCTGTAAACAATAATGGAATCAGCAGGATTTATCCCAGCTGCCCCGAAAATTGAAGTCAATTCCGAGGCTGTCCGAAGTGTTCCATTATTGTAGAGGAATTTAGTCCAAGGAATATGTATTGCACCTTTTAGACGAGTATCTCCTTTGGACGTCTGGTTTGAAACATCCACAACTATACCAAAACCAAAGGTGGAGTCCATTGATTTTAAGAGCTTTCCATTCGGGTATAGAGTTGTTCCTAATTCAGGCATGGAAAGATCCTGGTTTGCTTTTTCAGCTTCTTTATCCATGGTATTATTCGGGGATTTGCCAACTATCTTGCTTGTTTTAAAGCTCCCGGAATTAAAATCCTGATCTTGTATTGGGCCAACGAATGAATCTTCTGAGTTAAGAAAGGCTTGAGCCGATTCCTGCCAGGATTCGTCTCCAGCTCCGCAGCCTCCCAAAGGGCACGCTCCTCCTACACAATCGATAAATGCAAGTAACGGCAGCATTACTGCCAAGAAGAGATGAAACTTATTTATCATCTATAACGTCTCCTTTTGAATTAAACTTTAATTTTTCAAAATCATCGTCATAATTTTTATATTTTCCATCCTTGATTGTGAACTTTTATCTAATCGGTTGAGATATAGGCTAATTATATTTTTCGGTGCTATCTTTTTAAATGCAACTCATTCTCTCCATCTGACCTTTTAATCATCCTTTCTGGCATATTTTGGATAATTATAATATTTAGTAATTAAATATAGATTCATGATTAGCTATTTACATGTTGAGATTCAATAAGTTATAGAGGTGTCCTTAGATGAAATGGACTTTGCTAGTTGTCGCATCAATTATGTTTCTATGTGCCGGTGCTGCTGCCCAGCCTGATCAATATTCAACCAGTGGTGCACCGACACCTGCCAATCCGACCAGTCCCGAATCTCTGGGGCTTCAAGCTCCTTCTGTCCTAACAACATCAGACCAAGCTCCTCCAGTTAGTGAACGATCGCAGGGGCTAATAAAGGCTGACCTAAAATCGGCCTATGCTGCCGCGCCTCAAGGACTAAAATATACTTCCAGCACTCCCGTATACAATCAAATGATCTATTCTCCAATCGGATCTTCGCCTAATAGACTCTATATATCCTATGCGCCTCGCACAATAGCAAGCTGTAATTTATATTCCAATCTACCACTTTGGTTAACAACAACTAACCAAGGTCGCATCTGGTTCTATGAATGGTATCCAAACGGAATGCTCGATACGCAGTATGCGGGATACTCCTATAGCCCGGGTTGGTATAAGAGATGGTTCTATGCCGACGAGCCAGGCTGGCACATCCTCCAATACTATTGCAACGGTTGGAGCAATTATGCCTATATCTACGTGTACAGCCCAAGTGGATATTCGATATATCCAGCATATAGTTATCCATATGGGCCGTATGATTATCCGCACGGGCCATACGATTACCTAAACGACCATGGAACAATAAAATACACTTATCCTGCGACAGGGCACACGTATTATTCATAGTGAAATCAGTTCCAATGAAGCTTTGCTAATAGAATCGGAAAGGTACCGAAAATAAGCTAGCATTAGGGTCCCGGCCAAGCATAGGCCGAAAATCATTTTTTTAAAAAATATGAAGGCGTTCTTTCCATCTGGACAGTTGCCCTTATAATTTATGCAAGTGCAAATGTTCTTCCTCATGAGAATGAAGATGCTCATGTACCAACTTTCCATGAATATGCATATGCTCGTGAATTAGATTTGAAGCAATGAGGAGCTCATAATCAGACAATACCGTGCTTGCATCATCATCCATCTTAACTCGATGATCTTCACCCATGACGATGGCTCTTTTGCTGATCATCTCCACGATCTCTAGGTCATGTGTTGCAGTTATTATCGTTTTTCCGGCTTTCGCCAGCTCTTGCAGAAGTTCAACCAGCCAGAGCTGAGTTCTTGGATCCAGGCCGGCTGAAGGTTCATCGAGGAGCAGGACATCAGGATTATTGGCTAAAACGGATGCAATGCAAACTTTTTTCTTCTCTCCTCCGCTTAACGTATGAGGTGAACGATCCTTAAGTCTGGCAATTTCCATCATGTCCAGCACATCTTTAACCCTCGTTTTGACCTCATCTGGGGGCAGATCAAGCTGGAGTGGACCAAAAGCAATTTCCTCGAATACTGTTGGCATAAAAAGCTGCACATCAGAATTTTGAAAGACGAAGCCAACCTTTGTTCTAAAAAAAGTCCTAAAATCATTATCCTTGAATGAATCGAAAGCACCTTCCGTAACTATGTTATTGAAGGCATAGAATTCACCAGAGGTCGGGTAAATAAGGCCGTTTAAGATAGCTAAAAGAGTGGATTTTCCGCTTCCATTTGAACCTAGTATTGAAATCTGTTCTCCCTGATCCATCTTCAGATTGATATCCTTAAGCGCATCGATATGTCCTATGTACGAGTAACATATACTCCTCAAATCAAAGATAGATTCCATTGCTTTATACCTTTATTATGTTCTGAGAGATCAATACCAGCACTACGCTGAAGAATACTGCTGCGCCGCCGGCAACATAATCTCGGCCCTTCATTCGAAATTCCTGCATGATTTTAACATCGCCATTGAAGCCCCTGGCCATCATTGCCATATGAACCTTTTCGCTCATATTAAGAGATCTTATTAATGTGTACCCTATCCGCCCACCAACCCATTTCTGTTCCTCTCTCATTCCCAGGACTCTAATAGTCCGGGCTTTCTTGGCAATATGCATTTCACGTACTAAGTCCATAAGCAAGAAAATGTATCGATATGCCATTTCCAGCGTTAGAACATAGACTTTTGGAACTCCAACCGTTCGAAGAGACTTGAATAGAATTTGCTGAGGGGTTGTAAGAAATAACAGTATTACAGTAGAAACACATGCTGCAACGCGGAATGTAAAGATTATAGCTGCATTGGAGCCTTGCTTGGTGATATATATTGACTCAGGCAGGGAAAAGGGCCCTAAGTGAGCTCCTGGACCAAGGTAAGCTATCTGGAAAAGAGGGTCTCCAGCAAGAAAGATATTGAATACCATGGGTATTGCAATAATTCCTGCAAATATAGGGATAAAGAGCCAGACTCGCTTGATGAAGAACCACACACTTATATTGCTTAAATAAGCTAATAGTAACGTAATCAAGTAAATGAGTATTATTACATTTAAATCTGTAATCAAACTTGTTGCGAATATTACTGAAAGAATTGAGATTAGTTTAGCCCTTGGATCAAGGCTCTGCAAAAGGCCATTTTTTTTTGAGAAGCTCTCTAATATAAATGCTTCCTCTAAAAAATCCAAAATACCGTCAATAGTTTTCCCTACGAAGCTCTTCTTACCATGATGTATTACTGAGCACTCGCACCGACTACTCTCTACTTTTCTCATCCAGTGAGGTATCAATTTGTTCTCCTTCTAAACCAGTACATTTCAGATAGCTATCAAGGACAGTGCAGAGGTTTGACTCGGGTTTTTCCTAATAAAAAAGGGATAAAATAAAAAGATGGCGCTAGTCTTTAGCGATCTTCTTCCCAATATAGTAAAGGAGCCCTCCAGAAATCGCCACACCGATCGCGGCAGATAAAATATATGCTGCAGCGGCAATGGTCATTGACTTGCTGCCACTTGAAAAGGCATAATCTGGCAGGGGTGCATTCCAAATTGAGGAGAGTTGCTCCAGGCCAGGAGGAACAAAGCCTAATTTCTCTTCGATTTCCTCGTTTGACCATTCTCCAAAAGTCTCCCCAACTGCTAATAGGCCCAATGGAGCTAGAATTATGAGCAATACCATACCAATAGCAAAATTTTTAATTATTTTCTCCACAATTTATCACCTCATGCTGGGGTTGCTTTCTTGTTTTCTCTTTTTGACTTTTTAGATTTCTCACCATAAAGCAATGATGTATCGGTTCTCTGGATGTAGGAGAAGATCAAAGCGGTAATTAGAGCTTCAAGGATGCCGAAACCAAAAATGTGCTCCAACAACATCGCTGGTAAAGCTACATTCAGACCATAAGGCATGTAGAGTGGCACTCCATTGCTATCTGCATGGAGCAATGGTTGTATACCAAACTCGAATCCTACAAACCCGGCTGCCATAGTGAGAGATATGTAGCCAGCCAGAGCTGCACTAATGATCCTTCTCGAAGATGTGATTTCTGTACCTTTGCTAAAGAGTCTGTAAATGAAATATGAAGAAAATGGCATAACCACAGCCATATTAAAGCAATTGGCAGCAATGGCTGTGATTCCGCCATCGCCAAACATTAACGCCTGCAATACGAGGGCTACTGTTATAGCGATTACTGCTGCCCAGGGACCGAGCACGATGCCAATTATGGCTCCACCTACTGCATGACCTGTGCTACCTCCGGGAATCGGCAAGTTGAACATCATAATTACAAAAGAAAAAGCTGCTGAGAGTGCCAATAAAGGAACTTGCTTTGATCTGAGCTCGAGGCTTAGTTTCTTTCCCGCAATGTACCAAATAGGGATCATAATGATCCACATTGCGATATAAGTGTAGGGTCCTAAGTAGCCATCAGGTATATGCATTACTTCACCAATTGATAGAAATATGCTTTAATTATAAAAGGATATCGTGCATACATACTAAGTAAGAAAAAACTTCATTTCTTATGCTTGTATTGGCTTAAAAATGATTTTTCTCGACAAACAAGAATACAACAATGGTTTAGCTTTATGCTATTCTTCAGGGTAACAATCGATTTCTCTTTGGATGTTCATAATTTGGTTTGGTTAAATTATAATTTTATAGCCTTTTGCGAATGCAGGAGTTGCTGCTTTTCAATTTTTCAGTCACTCCTTTTATGGAAGAGAATTTGCATTTGACCGGAAAAAGCCTATATTCGTGGAATCCAACTGAAGGGCTCTGCTAAAGTAAATTTTAGGAATGGATTTAGGCTCGAGAAACCACTCAATTCAATAAGTCTGTAAGTCTACTATAATTTTTATGTATCTTTGCTATGAATTTTTCATATAGACATATATGTTATAATTAATGCAGCAAATTCGTCTAAAACGGGAAAGCATTTAAACTAATAAAAAATTGGCAATAATTTACCTAGCTCTGAGGAAGAGAAAAAAAAGCGAATAAAGACTGTCAGGTATCCAGAAGAGAGATTCAAAAGATGTTTAGTTGTTAATATATATTTCAGCATAATCAATAAGTTTTTACCTATAGAATTGCAGGGCATTGGTTCGTATTCCAAATTTTGTTTTATAAAATCATAAAAAGCACAATTTGTATTCATTATGTCCAATTCTGCAGCTCTTTTCGATTAGCAATATCTATTTAAAGATCAAACTTAAATGCACAATTTAGGTGATCATTTGAAAGAGATGGTCTTATTATTGGCTGTGCTGTATCTGGCAGCTTTGTCGTTAGCTGGCATGTCTGCAGGAGCAGACGCATCGGCTAATCAGATAATAAATTCCTACGAGGGGAATCTATCGCAAAAAGAGGTTAGATCACTGGACATGCTATCATTCTTTGGCAGAAGCGGATTCTTTATCGCCGAAGCTGTAAAATTCAAGGCGCCAAATCCAGGCTGGAAGCTTAATTCAGTAAAGCTGGTTGCATGGGATGGTTTTAATGGCACTGTAGAGTCAATTCCAAGTTCAAGGGAAATTGGACTCGAAGTTAGAGATAAGGATCTCAACTTGCTCTATAAATTTGCAGATTCTCAGCTTCCGTATTCCAACTATGCACAGAATGCAACATTAGGATATCCAATGACTATTGAAGTGCCATCAATTCCGGTTAGCGATGATTTTTATATCTGCTTCTATGACAGAGGGGCGGTCGCAATTGCATTTGAACCCCTAAATGAGACCAGTTCGAATTCATTCCTCTACATTCAGCCTGGAAATCTGTTGCAGCCAGCTGATCTGCCGCTCGGCGAAAACAAGACGCTACCAGTAAACTGGATCATGTCCGTAACCGGAAAATAATCATTTTAAGCTATGGATTGGATATTGGCAACAAATTGCCGAATGCCAATTTATAGCATTTTTATGGCTGCGGATTCATACGCATTCACGACCAGTCATTCTCAAACGGTTGATTAAATATGGTAATTGCAGGTGATTTCTCCTTGCTGCATACCTTTCTGCTCAGCCGGCAGATATGAAAGGCATCTGCATACAACCAAGGATGAATCAGCCAATATGATCCAATCTTAATCACGTCTGATATATTGGATTTGGCGAAAGTATGTTATAGATGCACGCCAAGCTGCAAGAGATGTTTGAGTCTCGTGTTATCTGCATTTGCGGACTACCCGGAATTGGAAGCGTGGGTAAGGTAGCGGCCGATTGCCTAGGCACTGCCATGGAATGCAGTACGGTTAAGCATTTCTTTTCAAATGGCTTTCCCCCGCAAGTTCTTGTTTCTAAAGGATTGACAGAACTCTTGCATATAGAACTTAGAGCTCCTAAAGATAGAAAAGATCTATTGATTATCTCTGGGGATGCCCAGCCTATGGACGTAATTGAGATGTATAGATTGGCTGGAGAAATCCTGGATGAAATAAAAGAAAGAGGCGTGACCGATGTAGTAACCATGGCGGCTTATGTAGGAGAAACGAAAGAAAAAGTACTTGGGGCAGCCAGTGATGCCGATTGCGTTGCTACACTAAAGGAAAAAGGGATACCACCGCTTTGCAGTGGTGCCATTGGAGGCTTGAACGGCCTTCTTGCTGGTTTGGCGCCTTTGCACGATATGCGAGGCTTCTGTTTGCTTGGAACCAGTTCGGGATCGGATCCTGTAGATATCCAGGCAGCTGCAAATATATTAGCAACAATAAAAGACCTCCTCGACCTTGACGTGAATATAACCCTTCCTGAATTAGAAAAGGAAGAACCGCAAGAGATTCTGCCAGAAGAAGCGGACATGAATTACCGTTAGTATGGAACTTTAATCCAAATATTTAGCTAAACAGTCCTAACTACAAGTGTTCCTTTTGGAACATTCATCTTGGCGGCTACAGGCTCACATTTAGCCCTCAAGACGTAAAGAAGCCTACCCTTCAATTTTTCATCAAACTCTGACATCGTCTCGAAGTTCCCCATGCCTTTGGATATCACTAACCAATCCTCATTAAATAAAAGCTCTACTGCTTTGGGGCTAAGGAATTCTAGGGCCGTACCTACCACTGGGCCCGTGGAAATTACCTCTACATTTGTTATGCTTTTAAGTTCTTCCGAGGTAACATCATTGAGGATGGGCTCTGACTTTGATCCTATTACGACGCATAAACCCATTTCTAATAGCTTTTCGATCACAAAGAGGTCGAAGACTATCTCGCCGCAGTTGTCTGTTAAATAGAATACATTTTTAAAGCGATTGATTCGCTTTTCTACTTCTTCGATATCAGCATCTAGCTTTTCATGGAGAATCGCCAAAAAGGTTTGGGAAAATGTGGCATTATCGTAGTCGTGATCTTTGACGCCAAACTCCATGGAGTTGGCCGCTGCAGCGATACGCATCAACGCCTCTATTTTGCTGTCAGATATCTCGTAAAATGCTCTTGCCGATTGCAAGAGTTCCATTGCCACATGATTGCTCTCAATTTTCAGAAGTCTGTATGGATCGGATTGTGCGCTGCGCCTCTTTATGATTCTCTCTCGTTCCGTTCCAACTAATGCAGGGACTCCGCCTTTATGGCAGGCCATGAAATCAACAAGCTCCTCGAGTGCCTCTTTTTTCTCTTCATCCCTGGAAAAGACAAGATCGCATTCAAATTTAGCTCGATCCAAGATGCAGGGATAGCAGTTAGAGGCCATTCTCAAGACGGACACCTTCCCGCCATTACTCTGATCACGTCAGGAATTGCTTGCTTTGCAACATGCACACATGATCCTCCGCTCAAGACGAAGACCACTCCTTTCTCTCCAGTAGCATCAAAGATAAGTTCAGTCATCATGGGATAGGCTTCAAGAGTCAGGTCAAAGCCCCCGTAATCATCTTGATGGGAGTCATGGCCGAATATGACAAATGCCATTTGAAAATCAAAATCTCTGGCTAGAAAAAGAGCGCTCTTGAGGGCATCAAGGAATTTCTCATTCTTACATCCAAAAGATAGACCTATATCGTAATTATTTTTATCAGGATTATGTTCTTCTCCAGTGCCACTGTGAAAGTTGATATGAAATACATCTGGATCGTCTTTAAAGAAGTCGCGTGTGCCATCTCCAAAATGGGGATCCACATCAATAATAAGAAAGCGCTCGAGACCCATTTCCCTGAGGGATAAAATGGTAACGGCCACATCGTTAAAGTAACAGAATCCCCAGCAGCTTCCCCGGCTGGCATGATGACCCGCTGTACCCGTATAGGCAAAAGCCGACTTGGCTTGGCCGCCATGCAACCATTTTAGCTGCCATCATCACGCTGCCTGCGGAAAGCAGAGCTACTTCTCGATAAGGGTCTGTTTGCATATTGGCCATATGAGCTGTGGTATGAGCCTTTTCGACAAGATTCAAAGGCGCAGGCTTCGCCTTAAAGACCTGGATCTCATCACCATCAACCAATCCGGACTGCATCAATGCCTCGAAAGATGGCTGGATTCGTTCCTTTAGAACGCTAAATCCGTATCTTCCAAAATCCTCATGATAAGTGATTGCGACCTTCATTTCGGCACCCTTAACTACAATATATCGATCATTGATGTTTTTTGAGATATGTTAAAGTTCAGTAATTCTTGGATATCTCTCCAGGAGCATGCCTTCAACCACAATTGGCATCTGCCTCTTTGCATCTTTTACAGCACTTTCTAGCTCCCAGTCCGATGAAGAGCAGATGGTGATTAACGGCTCACCCTTTTTGACCCTTTCACCCATTTTCCTATGGATAAGAACCCCCGCCTTCTTGTCCGAGGGAGCACCTGCCATACGGGCCAGCTCCACCAATCTTTTATTGAAAAAAGCTACGATGTAACCACCTGCAGGGGCAAGGATATCCTCACATTTATCACCGACAACTATCTCCTCGCTCTTTATTTGGGGATTTCCTCCCTGTGCTTCGATGATTTCCATGAGTTTTTTGTGGGCTTTTCCGCTAGTTAGGATATCTTCTGCTGATTTGTAACCGTCACCTCTTCCGGCCACGCCGCCCATTTCAAGCAAGATGCCGGCAAGTGATAGGCTTTTCTCCTTTAAGCTGTTGGGACCACCTTTGTTCTCCAAGACTGTAAGTGCCTCGCGAACTTCCAGAGCGGGTCCGATGGTTCGACCTACGGGAGATCCCCCAAAAGTCATGGCGCACTCTACACGAATATTCAGGCGCTCTCCCAGGTCTATGAGGTCTTTGGCCAGAGTTCGGCCTGCTTCAGGAGTTGCCAATTTCGTTCCGGGTCCAACTGGCATGTCCACAACAACGGAATCAGCACCAACTGCTCCCTTTTTGGCCATAATGGAGGCAAGCATCTGGCTGTAAGGGTCGATTGACAGAGCGTATTCAGCTTTGATCAATTTATCATCGGCAGGAGCAATATTGGTTGCACCTCCCCAGACGATGACACCGCCTACTTTCTCGGTGATCTCCTTAATTTCGTCTCCGCTAAACTCTACTGGTGCCAGAATCTCCATCAAATCGGCCGTCCCACCTGCGCCAGTAATGGCCCGCGAGCTGGTTTTAGGAATGAGAAGCCCAGCAGCTGCAACTATTGGTACGATAAGAAGAGAGACCTTATTGCCAGGAACGCCTCCTATGCTGTGCTTATCCATAATAGGGTGAGTATCAAAATGAATCCGCTCACCAGTTTCGATCATGGATTTTGTCAGCCATTCGGTTTCTTGCGAGTCCATATTATGAATATAGGAGGCAGTGACATACGCAGAAATCTCGATATCGCTAAGGTTGTTATCCACAATATCCTGCACAATTGACCGGATTTGATCCTCAGTCAGCTTCTCTTTATCCATTATCTTTTTTATAAAGCAAAGTGACGCTGGTTTGGGTGCAGGCGTGACATCGACATCTTTGGGAGATTTAAGATCTCTTAATGCCTCTGTGAATATGCCTATTTCCCCAGGCTTAACCATTTCAGTTGTTGTATCTAATATGGCTGTAGTAGCAGCACCTTTTGTTTTTATCCTGAGGCGGTCGCCAGGATATAGACCTCGCTCTCTGGCATCTACTACGTTGAGCATGACTTTATGCTGACCTATTTCGATATCAAAAGGACGAACTTGAAGCATTTGTGGGACCTCTTAATTAGTAGCAGTTCTTAATTGATAGTAACAAAACGACAATGTTCTTTTATCTTCCGCCTTCCAGCAACGTGAGTGACCTTATCCATTCGCCTCTAGCCTCGCGTGTAGTTCCTACTACTAGCCTTAGTCCCTCCGCTGTTTCTTCCAGCACACCTTTTGCCTCCAACTTCTCGCCAGGTAATACCTGGCCTGCATATGTATGGGAATAGCAAAATACCTCATTCACTTCATCGTGGTCCAGTCGGTAGATAGCAGGGCTGTCGAAGGAAAATTCGGCATCAATGACTTTTGCCTCAATCTGGCTTGAGCCTCTGTTTTTGCCTGAAAGCTGCGGACTGATTTGACTCCAGTCGCGAGTGAAGAGCAGGTCAAAGTAAGTGCCAGAGATCATTCCCCTGTTGCCTTTTCTCTTTTCATGAAGCATGAATTCATCGAATCCTGTCTCGGGCTTTCTCTTGGAATAAATCTTTTTCCAGGTGGCCTCGTCAAGATCCTGAATTTCTTTTTTCGCCTTAGCCTGCGCCACAATACTCCTCGCCAACCACCACCATCGGCCATATACTACAAAATCTATATCTGAGCCTGGGCCTTGAAGACCAATGAGCATGGAGCCTGTAATTCCCATCTCTTGCATAGGAATCCCGCCCCCACTGAGGATGGCAGCAATTTTCTTAACTTTTTCATCCTTCTTCATCACTTCACCAAGGCCTTCGTTTGGCCTGAAGATTTGGTGAACATCTGATTCCGGAACGACGTGCAAGTCGCGGACATATTCCGGCCGCTCTTTTAGAAGGAACTCATAGCTCTGCTCGAAGTCCATCTTGCGGTAGCGTTTGTTCTTAGCGATTCGTTCGCCAGCTGGATCTGGTACGTAGCGGAGCAAGGATCGAAGGCCTTGGTCGTGGCAGTAGTCAGCGACAGCAAATATCCAGCCGTCTTTTGTCTCAAAAAAATCTCTAATCCTGGCCTTCACGATATCGCCTTCATTACTAAATCTAGGCCAGCGCCCGGCCTTATAATCTCTTTTTTTGTTAGATCCAAAAGAGTTGAAGGTTCATGATATTTGCTTTTTCCCCCGTCCACTATTAAGTCCACTCTATCTTCTATTTCTTGTGAGACCTCGGATACACTAGCGGGAGCAGGCAAACCAGTTCGATTCGCGCTAGTTGATGTTATTGGCCCGGTAAGGTCGATTATTCTTTGAGCTATCTCATGATCCGGGAACCTTATCCCAACTAGAGGAGAACCTGCGGTAAGAAGATCCGGAACTACGCTCTTCTTACGGACCAAAATAGAGACCGGCCCAGGAAAGAGCTGCATAAGCAGATCGAGATCGTCTCTGCTTATTTCTGCTACCTTTTCCAGCATTTCCAGGCTTGATACAGCCAGAAAAATAGGCATGGAAAAGGGCCTTTTCTTGATAAAAAAGACTCTCATCACAGCCTGTTCATCAAGTGCATTGGCGCCCAGTCCATAAACAGTTTCAGTCGGGTAGACTATTACTCCTCCGCCTGCAACAAAACGAGCTGCTCTGGCTATCATGCCTATTTCCGTTTGATGCTGGCAATATCTCCCAGAGTCAACCCCCGCTCTCTGCCGCCGGACTTGACCCTTTCCTCGGTAACTTGGTCTGTAAGCTTAATCTTGAGCTCTCTCTCCAGCTTCTTTCTTACCTCATCTTCTGGAGAAATCTCCTCGCGCTCTATCTTCCTTAATAGCGTTGACTTCTCTTTTATTCTAGTGCCAAGATCCTCCGGCGATAGACCCAAACCTTCCCTGGCTTCTCTGATTTTGCGCCCGAACTCCGGGACTAATTCGACTAGATCCTTGAAATGGTCGCGGGGCCTGGGCCGCTTAACGGTGAAAGCCCTCTCTATGGGAACCATCTTCTTCGAAACCGGTGACCATTTATCCGCCGGTTTCCCAAAGTGCTCACAGCCTTTGCACACTTCCAGCGTTGAGCCATCGATAACTATTTTCTGTGGTATTCCAGGGATCCCAGCGCCGCAAATCTCACATTGCTTCTCGGTCATTTCGGAAACCTTTATAGGGGTCGGAGTTTAATAATCTTTGTAATTATGGATAGTGGAGAAGGCATGAACGAGTCACAGGCCGGGGCGGATTTTTCCCGCTACATCCTGGACCGCATGCGCCAGCTTGAAGAGCGCAATCTGGCGCTGAGAGAGCAGAAGGACCGAGTAGAAGGCGAAAAAAGGCTTATTGAAAATCAGAAGCTTAAGTTTGAGCGAGAAGCGCGAAAATTGCGCAGCGAGCTTGAGCGATTGCGCGTTGGTCCAATGATAGTGGGTACCATAGTTGATATTCTGGACGAGAATAAGGTAATCGTAAAAAGTAGTACAGGTCCCAGGTTCGTGGTACATCTATCTCAATTCATTGAAGAGGAAATTAAACCGGGAGCACAGGTGGGGTTAAATCAACAGTCGTTTGCCGTAATGTGCGTCCTGCCGTCGCCCCGAGATCCTGCAGTATTTGGTATGGAGATCGAAGAGGCTCCAGATGTGCGCTTTTCTCAGATTGGTGGGCTAGACTTGCAGATTTCCGAAATCAGGGAGATAGTTGAGCTTCCTCTAAAGCGTCCTGACCTTTTCACGTCGGTTGGCATAGAGCCGCCTAAAGGTGTACTACTGTATGGTCCACCTGGTACTGGCAAGACCATCCTCGCCAAAGCAGTGGCCCAGAGCACCGAGGCGACATTCCTTCGCGTTGTCGGTTCGGAGTTTGTGCAAAAGTATATCGGAGAGGGTGCGCGTCTTGTGCGGGAACTTTTCGAATTGGCCAAGGCCAAGTCTCCTGCAATTGTTTTCATTGATGAATTGGATGCGATCGGTGCGCGTCGTATGGACGGTGCAACAAGCGGAGACCGCGAGGTACAAAGGACCTTGATGCAATTGCTTGCTGAAATGGACGGCTTCGATCCGCGTGGCGAGGTTAAGCTCATAGCAGCCACCAACCGCCTGGATATGCTTGATCCAGCGCTACTGCGGCCGGGTCGTTTCGATCGAGTCATTGAGATACCTATGCCGAGCCGAGAAGCTCGCGAATCTATTCTTAAGATCCATACATCTGGTATGAACCTAGATGCCGATGTGAATCTAAGGCAAATTGCAGCCCTAGCCGAAGGCTCAAGCGGCGCAGAACTCAAATCACTTTCCACCGAGGCGGGCATGTTCGCAATAAGAGAAGAAAGGACGACCGTCTATCAGAGCGATTTCGAGAGCGCTGCTACAAAGATACTAAACAAAGATAGAAATCATATAAGCGAGCCAGAGGGCTTGGTTCAGCAATATATCTGAAGAATAAGAATTGGACTTTAAAACGTTTTTCATATCTTTTTTTGTCATTTTTTTTTAAAATTCTTGGTAATTGGGTATATCTTGCCCCTAAACTTTACTTGTTCTAGCTCAAATGATTTTTAGCATTTTCTAATTTATTTCGGTCCAACATATAAAATATCAACATTTCAAATAGGTCTTCATTTCTATTATTATACCTCCATTCCATTTCCTTCAAATACAATAGAAATTTATGTCTTGAAATTCCATGATACTTTATTAATCGCTCTTTGGCAAAACTCCAGAATCCTTCTACGCCATTAATGAATACTTTTCCTTCTTTAAATTTATATCTATGATCGATATTAAGATGCTTATAACCCGAGAACATGAGTGAGTTGTACCCTTTCCATTTATCCGTATAAACTATACTACCTCGCCTTACTTTTTTTACGGTCTCATTCATGAGCGTCTCTGCTGTTACATTTTTCACGATTTCCACAGATACTTTTCCGCCTCGTTCCAAAATTCCAAATACAATAGTCTTGCCTGCAGCACCTCTGCCTCTCTTGCCCTTTCTTTTGCCGCCAAAGTAAGACTCGTCAAGTTCGATTTCGCCTTTTAGGATCTTATCGCATTTTGAAAGTTCTTCGACTATCGATTTTCTCAGAAGATCAAAGGCTTTGAGAGTTGTTTTATAGCTCAGATTCAGCTCAACAGAAGCCTTCCTAGCTGAAACGGAGAGCTCAAAGAGCTTGATCAACATAAGTCATCGAGAAGAAGATATCTTGATCTCGGCGAACTTTGTGGCTTTCAGAGGCCGAAAATCGTTTTCGCAGATCTTGCAGCGGAGCCTTTGTCTCGACATGAAGTAATATATATGCTCGCTACAATTAGGACAAGATAAATCTTTAATTTTATTACAAAGATACTGGAAGGATTAACTCTCGTCTGACGCAATCCTGCCCAGTTCTATTAAATTCATGTTATTCATTTAGTTCTCCCTAACTTAAAGTTAGGGGCAGGAAATACCTAATTACCTAATTAAATATGTAAATGATGCATGAGGCTTAGAGGATGGATGCATGGTGGAAGAGAATAATATTTGTTTTGTTATTGCGCCAATTGGTGAAACTGGTTCAGAAATTAGAATGCGTTCTGATCAAGTATTAAATCATATTATTAGGCCGGCAGCAAAAGAATTCGGCTATGAAGTCATGCGAGCGGATCAACTATCCGAACCAGGAGTCATCACAAGTCAGGTCGTTAAACATATTTTGGACGATGCAATTGTCGTGGCTGATCTAACCAGTAGGAATCCCAATGTATTTTACGAGTTAGCAATTCGCCATGCCATCAGAAAACCATATGTGCAGGTCATTCAACGCGGAGAAGAAAAACCATTTGATGTTGCGGGAGTTTGAACAATCGAAATAGACCATCACGATCTGGATTGGCTATGATTGAGAAGAAATTAGACGATCCGTCAAACTTTCAGCGATTTGAAAGCCTTAAAAAAGAGAAAACTACTGACAGATGGATAAAAGATCATCGTGAATATACAAGGTCCACATCAATGGTCCGTTATCTAATAAATGAAACTGAAGCTTCCATATATGAATTAGACAAATGGTTGTCAAAATATCCCAATAGTCAATCGGATATTGCGACAGGAAAAGAAAAAATTGTAACTCTAAAATTGTCAATAAATAAAATGAAGGAAGCGTATGAAATAAATTCTGATAGTGTTGATGAACTAATTCAACTTATCGAAACCCTAAGGCATTGAGATTTGATTGGATGGCGGATATTACTAAATAAAATAACACTCCTAATGCCTAATACGCTCGACTGTACCGCAACTGAGCAACATTTGCCCCCTGGCCTGCATCCTCCCGAGCCATCTCTGCCCCGATCGTGCCTCCCGCCATCGCCGCCAAAGGCCGTCGCTGTCTAGCGGATGCAATGCTTCCTCGCAGATGGCTATCCCGAAGCCCTAGCCCCTGAAATCAGATCGAGATCCAGACCAGCTATTTGAAGCCTTTTTGGCTCAGCGAAATTGATATATTGAATAGTTCAATTGTTCTTCATGCAGCTTGCCAACCTTATAGAAAAACAAGCCGAGGACTTAGGTACGGATTTTTTCGGCATTGCTGATCTCTCCTTGGCTCATCAGTTTGTCCTCGAACAAGGGGGACCGGTTATTGCAGAGTACCCAAGAGCAATATCTATAGGTATTGCCCTTCTTGATTCTATTGTGGATCAGCTTCCGAAAAGGGCTGAGAAGGCTATAGCTATCGAATATAGGCATTATGCTTACGATGTTGTTAACAATAAGCTTGACTTCATTGCGTTGCACTTGAGCAATATTCTGCAACGTCAAGGCTACAAAGCATTCCCGATTCCAGCTTCAAAGAGAGTTGACGACGAACGGATCTGTGCTGCATTCTCACATAAACTGGCAGCTCACTTGGCAGGTCTAGGTTGGATTGGGAAGAGCTGCTTATTGATAACTCCTCAGGCAGGACCAAGGGTGCGCTTTGCAACTGTGCTTACAGATGCGCCACTTGAGCCGACAGGATACACCTTAGAGGAACGCTGCGGAGAATGCCAGGAATGCGTGGAGATCTGCCCGGTAGGCGCATTCACTGGTCGGAGCTTCAATAAAGATGAGCCACGAGAAATGCGTTACGATGCCCGCAAATGCGAAAGCTACCATAAAGATCTAGAGAAAACGATGGGTGTTGGCCTTTGCGGTATGTGCCTATTTGCATGCCCACATGGAAGGATAAAAGGGAAGAAGTAGCACGCTGGATAATTTTGTGACTTCAGTAATGCGGGATAAGAACCCCACAACCATTATCCCAAAGCCCCGGCCCCATGGCCTGCGTCCTCCCGGTCCATCTCCGCTCGATTGGCATCCAAATCATGGAAGAAAAAAGCTTTCCCCTTTATGTACACCGAAATAAACATATCTGTTAATGTTGGTGTAGTAAAAGGGGAACTATGATACGGAGGAGGCTATGACCATCGAGATCCTCAAATCAATGGCAAGAGAGGGTCAGGTATTTTCCTTTGATCAGCTTTATAAGAAGACCAAGGTTAAAAAGGAAATACTCAGGGTAATAATCTCTCGACTGGAAGATCGCGGTTATATCGAGCGAATTGAAAAAGGAAAATATTTGATCATTCCTCTTGGAAGTGAACAAGGAAAATATACGCTTCATGAATTCGCCATTGGATCCTATATAGTTGAACCGTCTGCGATATCCTATTGGAGTGCTCTGCATTATTATGGCATGACCGAGCAGATCCCAAGCACCGTATTTGTGCAGACACCAGTAAGGAAAAAAAAGAGCCTAATAAACATTTTTGGCCTGAATTATCGGATAGTGCGGATTAAAAAGGAGAAATTCTACGGACTACGAAAAGAATGGATCGAAGAGATACCCGTGAATATTACAGATAGGGAAAAGACCATCATAGACTGTCTCGATAAACCACAATATTCAGGCGGGATCATAGAAGTTGCGAAGGCACTCAAGACTGGTTTACTGGATCATGAACGATTAATTGATTACGCTCTTAAGATTGACAATTTCTCTGTGGTTCGGAGACTGGGTTATTTATGCGATCGAATAGGTTTGAACGTGGTTCTGCCTCAGTCAAAATCAAAGAAGTATCTCTTGCTCGATCCCACTATGCCTCCAACAGGCTTTAATGATTCAAAATGGCGTCTTGTTATTAATCTGGATAAAATGCTCTTGGGAGACCTGGAATGATCTCCATTAGAGAGATCAAAGAAAAGGCCAGAGAATTCTATGTGCCACCTTCGACCATAGAACGTGATTATGCTCAGAACTGGCTGCTTGCATATTTGAATCCTATGAAGATGGCGCTCAAAGGCGGAACTGGCATAAGGAAAGTATTTATCGAAAACTATCGCTTTTCCGATGATCTCGATTTTACCCTGCTTGAGATTTGGGATAAAGAAACTCTCCAGACGGCGATTCAAGATTCTGTCATCCAAGTCCGCGATGAGCGTGGCATACAATTCGAGGATGATATTGGCATTTATGAGACCAAGAGCGGTTTCCAGGCGACGGCAAAGTTCAGGATTATCAACAGTAGCGCAATATCCCCTATAAATATTAAACTGGATATCACTGATCCAAAGAATGAGAGGATTCTGCTTCCTGTGCTGCAAAAGCCAATATTCCACCACTTTTCAGACTCTTTCGAAGCCTCTGTTACCTCGTATTCCTTCGAGGAGATTATGGCAGAAAAGATCCGTTCGCTCTTTCAGCGGACACGATCGCGGGATTTGTACGACGTCTGGCAAATATCCAGCGCCGTAAATCGCGAACAAGTGAGATCGATCCTTTATGATAAATGCAAATATAAAGAGGTTGTTCCAAATATTTCACTTATAGCAGAAAGACGCGATAAATTTGCAGCATCATGGGATGCTTCATTGCGGCACCAAATGAATAGCGTCCCTGACTTTAATAAGGCATTTGCAAAAACAATTGATTTGCTTGAATATTATTTGTTATAAATTTTAAAAAATGGTATAGAAAGGCCAAAGGCAAGTTTCATGCGGGTTAGGGCTTCTTGGCATGCGTCCTCCCAGCCCATCTCTGCCCGATCGTGCTTCCCGCCCCATCCATCCTCGGCCGCCAAAGG
>CAVWPP010000020.1:0-56560 GCA_963756915.1 Methanotrichaceae archaeon | reverse complement strand
TATTATCATTGTAGAGCAGGAATCAATTGGCAAGAAAAGGGTGGAGCATGAGTAATCTAGACGGACTTTCATCAACTGAAGCGGCAGAGCGCCAAATGCAACACGGCCCCAATGCGTTGCCCGTGCTGCGATATCGCTTACTGCGGCTCATTCTGCGGCAGTTTAGTGGTATTTTTAATCTGCTCCTCCTGTGCGCAGCAGGTGTGACCTTTGCGCTGGGTGAAACGATTGATGGATCGTTTATCCTGCTATTTGTCTTCCTTGGGACCACGCTCAATGTGTTTCAGGAGTACAAGTCAAACGCTGCAGCGGATAAACTCAAGTCATACTTCATACGAACGATTACCGTTCGGCGTGATGGTCATGATCAGGAATTGCCCATCGTTGAGATTGTCCCTGGCGATATTCTGAAGCTCGAATCCGGTGATATTATCCCGGCGGATGCCATTGTGCGACAGGCACGCAATCTACTAGTTGATGAGACAACGTTTACCGGTGAAAGTATTCCAGTAGCCAAGCAGGCCGCCACCACCTTGACGCAAGAAGCAGGTGATGAGCATCGCCTCTTACAGGGGGTGATTATCATACGCGGCAACGCGCTGGCGGAAGTTACAGCAACTGGCACAAAAACGCGCTTAGCCTCCATTTCGGCAACTGCCTCTGCGGTGCAGGCAGAGAGTGAGCTTGTTAAAGGCGTTGACCGCATAAGCACCTTCATCCTGCGAATAACGCTCATCACGCTTTCGTTCGTTGTCCTGGCAAACATCCTGATTGATGGCAAAAACACGGATATTCCGGGCCTGCTAATCTTTGCGATTGCGCTTGCGGTTTCGGTAATACCCGAGGCGCTGCCGTTGGTCCTGACGTTTTCCCTCTCGCGCGGTGCACTCCAGTTCGCCCAGAAAGATGTCATCGTCAAGCGGCTTTCTTCGGTGCAGGATCTCGGATCAGTGAACTTGATATGCACTGACAAGACCGGTACGATTACCGAGAACCGCCTGGTTCATCGAAATAATTACATCGTCCAAGAGTCGCGCTTCCACCCTATTGTTCTGGCGCGCCTGGCGGCACATGATCTTGAGGTGAGTATACCGGAACCATTTGATCGAGCCACCGACGAAGCACTTTCACTTGAGCAGCGGTCGGAGATGGCCAGTTTTGAACTCCTGGAAGAAGAGGCGTTTGATCCAGCGCTACGCAGCAACGGGGCTGTGGTGCGCAGAGTCGACGGCCTCCGGCTACATATCCGTCGGGGCAGTCCGGAATACTTCTTTGAGCAGGGACTGATCGAGCGAGAGCAGGTCGGAGCGTGGCTTGCGGATGAGGAACGACAGGGCCGACGAGTGCTCGGTGTCAGTTACGATGATGGCAGTGGCGCTCAGTTTGGTGGCTTTGTATCGTTTGTTGATACGCTTAAAGCCACTACTGCCGAAACCATCGCGGCTGCTAAGCGGCTGAATGTGGCTATCACGATCATCACCGGTGATGCCTTGATGGTGGCCGAAGCCGTTGGGCGAGAAGCCGGGCTGGTAACCAACAGCGATGAAGTTATGAAGGCTGCGGTCTTTTTGGCCCTTCCCACCCAGGAGCAATATAAACGCATCGGCACAATTCGCGTGTTTGCTCGAACGACGCCCGAACAAAAGCTAGAGCTGATCGAAATTCTTAAAAAACAGTACACAGTCGGCTTTTTGGGAGAAGGGATCAACGATGCCCCGGCACTTAAGGCTGCACATGTCTCGATGGTGGTGCAATCAGCGGCAGACGTGGCACGCGAGACTGCCGACATCGTTCTTCTAAAGAACGACTTGCGAGTGATCGTTGACGGCATTCGCATGGGGCGCGAGACACACGCCAACACGCTGAAATACATTCGCGCCACGCTTGTTTCTAACTTTGGCAATTTCTATGCTGTGGCAATCGGGTCGCTCTTCATCAGCTTTTTGCCAATGCTGCCAAAGCAGTTGCTGCTCCTTAATCTTCTCACAGATTTTCCGATGATGGCAATCGCTTTTGACCGCGTTTCCGAGCAGGAGGTGGCCCGGCCGCAGCGCTATGACTTCCGTTCACTTTATATTATCTTTATCACATTGGGACTTGTCAGTACCGTCTTTGATTTCATCTACTTTGGGCTTTTCTATCGCATCTCGCCAGAGGTACTGCAAACCAATTGGTTCATCGCCAGTGTGATCACCGAGCTCCTGCTTATGGCATCTATTCGGTCGATGTTGCCGATCGAAAAAGCCGGCTGGCCAGCACCGCTCGTCGTATTCATCTCTGTAATGGCTTTTGTACTTACGCTTGCGTTGCCGATGATCCCGTGGACAGCCGCCTTTTTTGAGTTTACAAGACCAACACTGGCCCACTTGGGTCTCATTATGTCGCTCGCTGTGCTCTACCTCATTATTTCCGAACTTGTGAAGCGACCGCTTGCTCGTTTCTTAAGCAAGAACTAGCAAGCTCGTTCGAGAGCCTTTCAAAGATCTCCGGCAGCTAATGATATGTGAGGTATTCGGTGAGAAGGTGCTTTTGGCCGGTATTGGGACCGCTTCGTGAGTATGCCTCCAGCGTTTATTCCGGTCTCCTGGTGTCTCTATCTCTTTTGCTAAGTATCAGGAAACTTTCTGTCTTTTCTCGTATGTCTTCCATCACCTTCAATATCTCAATCAAATACTGAGAAGACCGCAGCATCCGGTGGATCATCCAAGCATAAAAAGCCTCACGGGAGTAATTTTTGGCCATCCTGGCGAGCCGTTGTCCGCAAGATTGATCTCATCATTTTTTTAGCACTCGCCCTACTCTGGTCCGGCGGGCTGAGACCGCTCTTGCCTCATGCGCACTCTCTCAAAGCTCCGGCCCTCAGAAGGCCTCCTGGCTGGTCTGACAATCTTGGCATGCTTCGCGTATTTCGACGCCTATGCAGGCGTCCATGCAAAAACATAAATTCATTTTTTAGATAGAATTCTTGGTTTTGCGTCTGTGAGTCGAACGACAACGAATCGAAATAACACATGGCAAAAGTGATAAAGGGATGCAGTCCATAGTTTATATGATGCCATATCTTTTAGGAACCCTGATTCGAGGAATTGAGTGATGCGGATTTGACCAAAAACGTTTGGATGAACGCTATGCTTAAAGGTGCTGCAACTATTAACCGGCATTCTTCCCGTATTAACCAGCTACGGTTTTAGCCAGAAGCCCAAAGATGACGCCGCATTATCCTTCAGATTTCTGGCCCAGCTGGACACGCCCCGGCCAATATTGGGCCTAGGAAAAACCTTTGGCCGAGTCGAATCTCTAGTCGGCTCCCTTTGTGGCCTCTTTTTTAGCCATTTGCAGTCTCTGCTTGGCCGTATAGCCAGTGGCTTTTTCAAGAAAATTTCTGAAGCGCTTATTTGTATCCAGGGCGACTTCGTCGCTAACGCCAACCTCTGACTCAGTGGTCACATTGAGCTTCTTGCCGTTGATCGATACATAAATGCTTTTCAGGGCTCCAAAGCCGGTTAAGAGCTTTCCATCCTCTTTTTTTATTTCAGTGGGGAACTCCTCTTCCAGTGCCTTTTGAATTCGCTCAAGGTCTGGCTTGAAGCCACGCTTGAATTGGTAATCCATAAGTTCCCGTTGAGTATTATTCGACTATAGATCTTTCGAGCAGATAATTTGCATATTATTGATATTATTATCGAATTAAAAAATTAACCGTGGGTCTTTGTACTTTACTATACATATACTCGAAACGAATCAGTTCAGATAAAGATCACACGGTTTTTAGCTCATTCAAATTTTCGCATAGCTTGCAGACTCATCCAACTCTTCCTGAATCCTCAAGAGCTGGTTGTACTTGGCAGTACGCTCGGAACGAGCAGGTGCACCAGTTTTAAGCATCTCGCAACCCAATGCGACTGCCACGTCGGCCAGAGCCGAATCTTCCGTCTCTGCAGAGCGGTGCGATGCCATGACTTTCCATCCTGCCCGGAAGGTCATCCTGGCAGCATCAAATGCCTCGGATACTGAGCCGATCTGGTTGAGCTTGAGCAGCAAAGCATTTGTGGCGCACATCTTGATGCCCTTCTCCAAGCGCTTTATATTAGTGACGTATAGGTCGTCTCCAATGATTATCGTTCCGGGGAGCTCTGCCGTAAGACTGGCAAAGTCATCGTAGCCCTCCTCTTCAAAGGGGTCTTCCAGGAAGGCGATTGGATATGTTTTAACCAGATCAACATAGTAATCGACGAGTTCTCCTGGAGAAAGCCTGTTTCCGTCTATGGAATAGCCGCCTTCCATGTAGAAGCTGGAGGCAGCTGAATCGATGCCGATCTTAACCTCTTCACCATATCCGCTGACGTCGAGAGCGCTCATGATGGCGTCCAGAGCGTCCCTTGTTTTGTTCAACGGTGGAGCATAGCCGCCTTCGTATCCTACGTTGGTCGCACCTACGCCGTATTTACCCTTCAAGATCTTGCCCAATGCATGGTAAGTCTCAACTGCCATGCGCAGCCCTTCGCTAAAGGTTTTAGCGCCTGTGGGAAGTATCATGAATTCTTGAATAGAGAGATCGTTTCCGGCATGCTGTCCGCCGTTTAACACATTGAAGGAGGGAATAGGCAATCTGGTTGTATTCACTCCACCTAAATACCTGTAAAGAGGTATACCCGAAGAAGAGGCTGCGGCCTTGGCCGTCGCCAGGGAAACGCCCAAGACGGCGTTAGCACCCAGATTAGACTTATTTGGTGTACCGTCCATCTCGATCATGAATTCATCAATCTCGCGCTGGCCTGATGCGTTCATGCCCAGCATTTCCGGAGCTATAACTTCGTTCACATTCTTGACAGCCTTGAGAACGCCCTTGCCATTGTATCTATCGCCGCCATCGCGCAGTTCCAGTGCCTCGTGAGTGCCCGTGGACGCGCCCGATGGAACTGCGGCCCGCCCGAAGCCGCAGCAAGTGTAAACATCAACTTCAATTGTCGGATTTCCTCGTGAGTCAAGGATCTCACGAGCGTGAATCTTCTCAATCTCGAACGACATAATGTACCACGCCATGGCACTTTGTAGCCTTATTTATTAAGGTTGGCGTGTCAAGATGCTTCGTTTAGATCAAGTATCTTCAAAGCAATTTATGCTAGGTATGGCCTATGAATGCAAGAAGCATTGCATCTTTTGCGATATATGAAAGGCCAGGCACATTCTGATAAGATCTATGAGGATGAGTTTCTTTAATATAATCCTGAAAATCAATTTTTTCCAAGTGAAGCTTTTTAAGGGTTCTTGAAGGCATTTTCCATTGACATCGGGCGAGGGCCCTAAGCTATTTCGAATCTAGCGATGGTTATGGCCAAAGAAAGAGCCGGATTTTTCGTTTGCGTGCACGCTCGCGGCGGAAAGAACTATGCGTACAAAATAGTATTTAAAATGTAAATTGATTTTTCAATTAGGCTGACAGGACCAGTATTATCTTCTATAGAGCTTAAGAGAATCGCAAGGGATTAATGATCGCAGCAATAATTTTCTCTAAAGGGATCTGGAATGAATAATCTTAGACTTCTCTCTTGGAATGTGAATGGTTTAAGAGCCGTTCACAAAAAGGGTTTTTCTGAATGGCTAATTAAAGACATGCCGGACGTTCTCTGCCTCCAGGAAACAAAGGTACAAAAGGATCAAGTGCCTCCCCAACTGAAAAGCATTCCAGGTTATTTTTCATATTTTAATTCAGGAGAGCGAAAAGGTTACGGCGGAGTTGGCATCTACTCCAGAAAAGAACCGGAAAGCGTGAAATTCACAGTGGGAATAGAAGGCTTTGATGACGAACACCGGACGATTATCGCCGACTATGGCGACTTCCTGCTTTTCAATGTATACTTTCCAAATGGCAAAGCCTCAAGAGAACGGTTAGACTATAAACTGAAGTTCTATGATCTTTTCCTGGATTATATTGGCCGGATTATGGCGGAGGACAGGAAAATTGTGATTTGTGGAGACTTCAATACAGCTCACAAAGAGATCGATCTGGCCAGACCCAAAGCAAATCAGAAGATTTCTGGGTTCTTACCAGAAGAAAGAGCCAGGATGGACATATTGGTTGAGAATGGCTTTCTTGACACCTTCCGCATGTTCTGCTCAGAAGGAGGTAATTACTCCTGGTGGGATTTGAAAACGAGAGCACGTGAGCGCAATGTAGGCTGGAGGATTGATTACTTTTTCGTTAGTGCCAATTTGAAAGATCGAATCGGGTCGGCATTCATTCTTAAGGAAATCATGGGAGCTGACCACTGCCCCGTGGGGATAGAGCTTCTTGTGAAAACCAAATGAAGAAGAATTCGCGGGTCTCACTTAGCTAACTAATAATGCCATCTTCTGCTTGTTTTCCTCGCCCTATCGATCAGGCATTGAAGGAAAAGGGTTTTATCAGTAATTAACCAATAGTTTTCATGATTTGATTGAAGGAGGACGAATAATTTGAGGCTGGCCTGGCCCCTACCCTGGCATTTTGTAGTGTCTGTTTTGATTTCAGTCTCAGCACTTGTCCTCGCAAATCTTTCACCCCAATTATATAAAGAAGAGAGTCAGATCCTGGCTCTCTTTCTAGTGATTCTACTCCCTGGCTATCTTCTTGTCCTTTCTTTATTTCCGTCAAGGACGGACATTACATTACAACGAAGAGTGCTTTTGAGCCTATTTTTCGCCGTTTCACTTTCGATTCTTGCCGGTCTTATCCTGATCTTCACGCCCAGGGGGCTGCAAATCGCATCCCTGGCCACGGTTCTCGCTCTCCAGACCTTATTCCTTGCCGCAGTGTCCTACGCCCGCTTGTCGGCGCTGCCCCAACGAAATCGGTTCCACATCAGATCAAAAAGGGGTCTACGGTCTAGGAAGACAATGGTCCGCACATCAAGAGCTCGCAATAATGGGAGAAGCCTCTCAATATTTGCCGTGTTGCTGGCAGTCTGTTTATTCGCTGCCATCGCTATTAATTTTAATATGAATCCTACTAATTCGAGCGAAGATGGATTCACCGAATTTCAGGTCTCCTGGCCCAACAAAATTATAGACTCTCAAACCGTATCTATGCAAACGGGTAGCGAAGTTGCTGCAAATGCCAAGATAGTAAATCGCGAATCGGGCCCAAGAAACTACACAATGAGGCTAATGTTCAACAAAGATATTATTTTTAGTAAAGATCTCTATTTGCGCCAAAACGATACATGGCAGGGCCTGGCAAGCGGCATAATAAATGGACCGGCGGGCAAACATAGATTGGAGATTCTGCTCTTTAAAGAATTAAACTACACATTACCCTATAAAGAAGCCTTTCTATGGATCAACCTATCCAATAATACTGAATCGAGCAATCAATCCGAAATCCTCAACTCATCCAATTTAGATATTTCGACTACAATACCACCCGCTATAACGGAAAAAGAGAGTAAGGTAGCCGTCCTGAGCGTGAGCAATAAAGTCTCAAAAAGAGCTTCCACATCCGACGCCGAGCAATTACCCGAGGCGAAGACTAACTCCGTCCAGGAAATTTCTGCAGAGGCAAATACCAAAATATCAAAAGACGATGCAAGTGCCAGAGATAATCAACCAGATTCCCAAATAGAAATACGTGAAACGAAACAAACACAAAATCAAGCACCGCCTTCATCTTCAGTATCACCTTCATCTACTATGTCTATTGCAACTGATAATACCACACATTCTGCAGGAAGCATTTCTGCGAGCAACGATCAATCAAGCGAAAACGAGACTTTTGCACCCATAGAACCGCAAATGCCCAATTCGCCGCCTTTCTTGACAGAGCTTTACGCGATGAAACCCAATCCACAGATAGTTGGCACACCTATTCTCTGGATGGCTAACGCTTCTGATGCGGATGATGATCAAATTCGTTATAGATTTTTCCTCAACGACCAACCCGTTACAGTCTGGTCAAAATTCAATTTCTGGAATTGGAGGACAGCAGGCCTACTTCCGGGAGACTATAGAATTACTGTGCTTGCACAAGATGGCAGTCATGCTTCTGAGAAATCCTTTGATAGTTCCAGGAATGCAACATTCACTCTAATATCGCCTGACCAAAGTCCGGTGTCCACTTCTCTTTCATCAAATCAGCCCCCTATTCTGAATAAATTGCAGCCAAACAAACTCAGCCCAGAGAAACAGGGTGAGATAATTTTCTGGGAGGCGGATGCATCAGATCCGGATGGCGACAGGATACAATACAGGTTCCTGGTCAATGGCCAGGTTTCAAGAAATTGGTCTAAGTCAGATAGTTGGAACTGGTTTACAAATGATCTATCTGCTGGAGAGTACCAGATCATGGTCCAAGCCAGAGATGGTAACCATGCCTCTGCAGATTCTTTTGATAGCTTTCTAATTGCGCCATTCTCACTGAATTCCCCAAGCCTGAGGGCTGCATCCGCGCCCTTATCCGCGCCTGTGGCCACTAATCAGCCACCTGTTCTGATAAGCCTCAATCCAGATTTATCCAGCCCACAAATCCAGGGCACAGTTGTTCTCTGGAAAGCCGATGCAAGAGATTCAGATAATGATAAAATACTCTACAAATTCCTGCAAAATGATAGAGACGTTACCGAATGGTCATCATCTAATACTTGGGAATGGAATACGTCCTCTGCTATTCCAGGAGATTATGTAATTAAGGTTTTAGTTCGAGACGGCACGCATGCCTCTCAAGATTCCTTTGATGGCTTTCTAAGTGCGGCTTTCACAATGAATTCTCCAATCCTGAAGACTACATCCGTGCCCTTATCTGCGCCCGTGGACACCAACCAGCTACCTGTTCTGATAAGCCTCAATCCAGATCTATCCAGCCCACAAGTCCAGGGCACAGTCGTTCTCTGGAAAGCCGATGCAAGAGATTCAGATGGTGACAAGGTGAAGTACAAGTTCCTGCTCAACGGACGGGCCGTGAATAGGTGGTCGGAGTCCGATACATGGAAATGGTCTACAAATGATCTCCCAGCAGGAGACTATCGGATGAGTGTTATGATTCGAGACGGCAATCATGCATCGGAAGAGTCATCCGACGCATCTTTGGATAGAACATTCACCATTGTTACTGAGATAGACCAGCAGATAGACCAACTGATGAAACAAAGGAAATCCGAAACTGCAGGTGGACAAGGCTACCAGTCTAAGGATATCCAGATTTCCAAGGATATTGGCGCAAAACCAAGAATGGTATTAGGAACCAGCAAGATCGAACCCAAACAAGAAACAAAAAATGCCCCACAAAAACTGGGTTAAAAAATTTTGTGATTTGATCTAAAAATTCATTTTCGCGCTGCTTTTCAATCTTTAAGAACATGTGCTGGTACCATAGATATGCTGAGGATGCTTGCCCGATATGTCTTACGCTTTTCTATGAATACCTGAACCTAATTATGATATGTATAGCCGATCGCATATAATAGAGCAATTAGGATTGGTTGATGCACTAGGTAGATAATAAGTGAATTTCGACCAATGTATGATAGAGAACGTGCCAAAATAGAATCAGAATGCTCAGGCAAGCTAAACTTGCGATTGTAATCCTTGTAGAACAGGTCGCCGAGAGCCATTCCCAACAGCATTACCCCAAACCAGGGAAAGATGGGAACATAGTCAAGTGAGTAAAAGTCCTTAGGCACAAGTCCAATCCAAATCAGCCAGGGAAAGTTGACGCTGAGGTCCTGCAAGTATAATCCAATCGAAATGAATAACAGACCGAAAATTATGTTCAACCGATGAAGCCTGAGAAAAGGATAAGAAAAGAGTAAAGCAATAGCGATGAAGTGCAGCACTCCGAAGACTATGAAACCGTTCCCGATTAAAAAATAGGAGATGATTGTAATTCCCAGGGCTATGCCAAAAAGCCGTGCGCTCCTCTTTATGAGCCGCGTGTTAAACTGATCTGCTCGCCCCGTTCGTATGGCGTAAAAATGGCTTAGGATAAGGGAGATCCCGACCAGGAGAAGAAAAAGCGTGACGATGAAGCGGGCGAGATAAAACCAGAATCCTTGGTGCATATCCACTTCGTATACTCCAAAGTAATTCAGGTCATACGTCAGATGATAAAGAACCATTAAAACTATAGCCCATCCTCTGAGAAAGTCTACTTCCCAGAAACGTATCGCAGGGCTTTTTGTCATGCAAGGACCAAAATCAGAAAGAATAAAAAGGCTCGACTATTCCTGAAAAGGCGCACATCTCGTGATTCATGGATATTCAAAATTTATCCATAATAACGACCGCACACAATAGTATGATGACAAGATTATTGGGATAACCCTGCTTACAGGATTATCTCAATATCTAACTCTTCAGCAAGTTCCTTGTAGCGATTTCTAATCGTTACTTCTGTTACGCCGGCCACATCTGCCACCTCGCGCTGCGTCCTTCGATCTCCACAAAGAATAGAAGCAATGTAGATCGCAGCTGCAGCTACGCCTGTAGGCCCGCGCCCGCTGGTAAGCTCTTTTTCCGCAGCTTGACGAAGGATCTCAATTCCTTTAGCCTGCACCTCGCCCTTTAAATTAAGGCCGGAGCAGAAACGGGGTATGTAATCTATTGGGCTTGTAGGCATTAATTTTAGGGCTAGCTCACGGGACACAAACCTGTATGTCCTGCCAATCTCTTTTCTTGAGACTCTGGAGACTTCTGCTATCTCATCTAAAGTACGGGGTACATTGCATTGGCGGCAGGCTGCATATAGAGCTGCTGCGGCGACCCCCTCAATGCTTCTCCCGCGAATGAGGTTCTTGTCCACAGCTTTGCGGTAGACTACGGCCGCAGTCTCACGGACATTTCTGGACAAACCCAACGCGGAAGCCATTCGATCTAGTTCTGACAGAGCAAAGGCAAGGTTACGTTCTGTAGCATTGCTGACACGGATACGTCTTTGCCATTTTCTCAGACGATAGAGTTGAGCCCGGTTCTTTGAGGAAATAGTCTTGCCATAAGAATCTCTATTCCTCCAGTCGATCATGGTGGAGAGGCCTTTGTCATGAATTGTGTAAGTCATGGGCGCCCCCACCCTTGATCTCTTCATGCGCTGGTCGTGATCGAAGGCTCTCCATTCTGGTCCTTGATCAATGAAATTCTCGTCGATAACAAGACCGCAATCAGAGCAAACAAGTTCAGCCCGCTCGTAATCGCGCACCAGAGTATGGCTTTTGCACTCGGGACACTCAACGGTGAACTTCTCGAACTCATCCACCTTTTCTTTTTCGCGCTTGAGCCGGGTTCTTTCTTTGAGCTTTTCGGGCTCAGCTCTCTCTATCTCTCTTAGCTTCTCTATCTCTTCCACTTGCTATCTCTCCCCGGCGCCTCGTCGACATAGAGCTTCTTTCCGACGTGGGCAGCGGCATCTGTACCTCTATTTGGTCGAACGATGATGTATGGATGATTAACCGGGCCGAATAAATCGAAAATCTTTCCGACCCTGGTCCTCTTCTGGTCCACAACCCAGGAATTCACTTTTGGGATATTGACCTCGCGTCCATCATTTTGCTCGCCGCGGACAATTAGTTTCTTCATTACCACATGGAGCGCGGTGCCTAATCTCTTCAACAGGTTACCTCATCTATATAGATATAGAAGTACTATAAAAGCCTTACGAAAACCATTTATTAAATGACTATATCCGGGAAGGAACGACTAAAAGTTTATCTGCAAATGCAGCAATGAGTTGTCAATGTTTGAACAGCTTCCCACTATCCCCACATCCCAAGAGCTCTTAGATAAAGCTTTTAGGCGCGCCTCTCGTGCCAATGATAACGAAACCATGGTTCAGAATGCGGGCAACATACTCTCTGATAACCTTTCTAACTTGATTCGAAAATTTCCTTCATTCGAAAACTTGCCGCCGTTCTACAGGGAGATGGCGGATATAAATGTGGGCGTGGATGCAATGAGAATCAGCCTTTCTCGATTGCGCTGGGCTTCTCGCCAGACCAGACTGATCACAAGAGAGTCAGTTCGCAAGATAAAGCATTCCCGCGATCAGGACAGTGCATCTGACCGAAAGGCAGCTTTTGGACGCTTCTCCTCGGTCATAAAGTCAATCGAGAAAGATCTTTTATTTCTGAATAAAGCCAGGAATACGCTACGCGTGATGCCCACCATCGATCCAGAAGTTCCTACCATCCTCATAGCAGGCTATCCAAATGTCGGCAAGTCGAGCTTCATCATAAGAGTTACAGATGCGAGGCCAGAAATCGCTATTTATCCCTTTACTACTCGAGGAATCTATGTGGGACACTTTATGCGTGGCCAGCAAAAATATCAGGTTGTGGACACACCAGGAATTCTTGACCGACCATTATCTGAGCGTAATGAAATTGAGCGCCAGACAGTGGCGGCCTTAAGCCATCTACGGGGCGTAGTTCTCTATATCCTTGATCCCAGCGAGCATTGCGGTTATCCCCTGGAATCCCAGCTCAGTCTGGCCCAGGATCTCAAGAATTGGATCAAGCTACCCACCCTGATTGTCGCCAACAAAGCGGATATTTTGAGATACGCAGAGGTTCCTGAGATGTCAACGGAAACGGGTCAGGGTGTTGAAGATATATTGGAGAAGCTAATATCAATGCTTTAGATCTTGCATTTTGGGCTTTATTATGACTTCAAGCCTAAGCACATAAAGTTGCTCGAAAAAACATCTAATGCGAGCCAATTCCGTTATATCAAAACCTTCAGCCAATGCAATCTCATTCACTTCATTTAGCCCGGTAAGACTTGATATCAGGAGCAGTGCTCTTCCACCTGGCCGGAGATGCTCCCGCAAATCTCTGAGAAATCTGCCTATAGTATCCCGGCCGCTAACGCCGCCATCGAGGGCGTAGTTGATCCATTGCGACGTTCTTTCTATTGAATTGGTAGGGAGATAAGGCGGGTTAAAAAGGATAAGATCAAATTTTCCTTTGATTCCAGAGAATAAGTCTGCTCTAATTGTCTCAATTCCTTTTGATTTTGTAGCCCTTACCGCATGAGGATTGATATCTGTAGCAAGAATGCCTCTAACTTTGTGAGCCAGCTCCCAGGATATCAGACCGCTGCCGCTGCCAATCTCAAGCGCCAAATCACTTGCTCTTGCCTCGGCTTTAGCTGCGGTTAGGAGAAGGAAGGTATCTTCTTCGGGCGAATAGACCTCGACACGTTGAGACTTGCATGGCATATCATCAGCTCTATTAATGGAATGCGTGCATTGCAATTTAGATCTTTGCCACATAAATGATCTTAATTGAGCGCATAGGATCTTTTCGCAAATTCCTCTTTCCGGTTGGAATGTTATTTTTCAGAGAATTGACGAAATTGGTATAGATCATCAATATAAGTGCATATCTCGCTAATAGCTAAGGGATCATTCAGCCAAATCCCTGCCTCATAGTTTCCCATCATTCCACTTTTTGTAAGATTTGCGGAAGTTATTATAGCTTCTTTCCTATCCGCAAGGTAGATCTTAGCATGAAGCTCTTTTAGTAGTATAACCTCTCCACCCAGGCGTCTGACTTCTTCCTGAATATCATCGCTCAAGCCTAAAGCGTAATCCGATTGGGTGCCTCGCATGAATACCCTCAATCTGCCGCCGCGGCGAGTGAGGTTGCTAAAGTGCACCTTAATTCGGTCCCAAGTCTGTCTTTTTATCCATGGAGATACGATTATTATCTCGAATTCTGCACCCACCAGCATCTTACAAAGGCGATCTTCGAGGGAGTGAATACCTCGGGAAGGAAATGTGCTGACAAAATTGGCAGTTGCATCTTTTCCCATAGATGAAATATAATCTTCCAGATATTGCAGCCGCTGAGCCGATGCATAATCTTTTGTCTGCTTAGTGATGATAAGTTCCTTTTCCAGTTCTGAGGACCTATCTCGCCATTTGAGAAGCTGGTTAAAATTGCGCTGGAGCCTATCGATACTATTTTCTTTATCTCTCAGCCGTTCTTGCAGAGTTCGAACATCGATATACGATTGCCGGCAATCTCGCTGCAACCTTTTATTGCGTCCAATCTGTAGTTGGATTACACTCAAGGCAATGATAGCCATCGTAAGAAAAGCCAACAATATCAGATATCCATCCATTTTTACCTCTTCCCAGATCTTCTGATAAGAAGTTATATAAAGATAACGTAATCAATATGCATCTACGATTTTCGCATTTGTTATCATTAGTAAATCAGAAAAGAATAGTTAATGTTGGAGATACAAGAACAAATATCACAAAAAAATAAATTGCAATATATCGATATTAAGGTAATTTAAAATGGATATTCGGAGCTAAATAGCTCAGAACATCCCAGGTGGCATTCCACCCATACCAGGCATACCCATTCCAGGAGGCATTCCACCCATACCGGGAGGCATTCCACCTGGTCCGCGCTCAGGGGCTTTTTTGGTCGATGCCAGAACGTCGTCAATACGCAAAATCAAAGATACTGCATCCGTTGCCGACATAATCGCCTGAATCTTGATCCGAAGAGGCTCTACTACACCTAAAGAGTACATATCCACAATTTCTCCGGTGTAAGCATCCAGGCCTGCATTTTTATTTGTCTCATGTTTATTTTTTAATTCCGCGATCTTATCTATAGCGTTGAAGCCGGAGTTTTCAGCCAGAGTTTTTGGAATTATCTCGACGGCTTCAGCAAACTTTGTAACCGCCAGTTGCTCGCGGCCTTTGAGGGTTGCAGCATATTCCCTAAGTCGAAGTGCGATCTCGATTTCTGGAGCACCGCCACCCGCAAGCAGCGTCTCATCTTCTACCACATCGGCCACGGCATGCAGGGCGTCGTCAAGTGCTCTCTCCAGTCCGTTCAAGACCTGTTGAGTTCCGCCTCGAAGCAGCAAAGTTACCGCATAGTTCTTGGTGCCGGTGACAAAGGTCATCATACTGCTGCCTACCCGCTTTTCTTCCACAAGTTTTGCTATCCCAAGATCATTAGCGGCTAGTTCGTCAAGACTGGTTACGATATTCGCACCGGTTGCCTTGGAAAGCTTGTCCATGTCTTTCTTTATGACGCGCCTCAGGGCAAGTATACCGGCATTAGCTAAATGATGCTGGGCCAGGTCATCGATTCCCTTTTGACAGAAAACTACTGTAGCACCGCTAGCGATCACTTTTTCTGTTGCTTCTTTGATCCTTTGTTTTTCGTGCTCCATAAAGAGCTGGAATTGTGACGAGGACGTAATCTGGACCTCAGTCTTTATCTCAGTATCCTTAGATTCGATCGCACATGAGAGCAAAGCCACTTTAGCATTCTCGATCTTTCGTGGCATATTCTGATGAACAATCTCCTTGTCGATAACTACGCCCTCTATTATCTCCGAGTCCTGAGTGCTCTCGCCGACCTTTTTTTCTACATTAACCCTGTCCATGTCGAAACTCTTCTTGCCATTGTAGGTCTCAACAGCATTAAGGACAAGGTCAACAGCAAATTTGGCCATCTTACTATCCGGGGATTCAACCAGCTTGCCGGTCATGGCTGTCTTTGCGACTTTTTCCAGAAGATCCCGGTCTTTCATAGAGGCGTCGAAAGATATTGATTTCACAATTTCAATGGCCTTTTCTGCCGCCATTCTGTAGCCTTGCACTATCACTGTGGCATGAATTTTCTGGTCTAGAAGAACCTCGGCCTTTTTTAGAAGCTCGCCAGCTAGAACAGCCACGGTGGTAGTTCCATCTCCCACCTCTTTATCCTGTGTTTTGGCAGCCTCTATTAGCATTTTGGCAGCGGGATGCTGCACATCCATTTCTTTTAAGATAGTAACACCATCATTGGTGATTGTTACATCTCCGATGGAATCCACGAGTAGCTTGTCCATGCCTTTGGGACCGAGAGTGCTACGCACGGCATTGGCCACGGCGCGAGCGGCCATAATATTGTTTGAGATGGCTTCATTTCCCGTCTCTCTGCGGGTATCCTTTAGAATTATAATTGGTGTTCCGCTCATTCCTGCCATATAAATAATCCTCCAGTAAATACTATTTGAATTCTCAGGTTTACAGTATTTGATCTTCTATAAAATGGTTTCCCTAAAACATATCGTTATGTGATTGTTCCACTACGATAGTTCACGGGAACATCTATATGACCCGGTAGCCTTAAGTACATGAAAGTTATTTCGATTAACTATATTGAGGAATCAAACATGGTAAATGGAACAGTAAAGTTTTTCAACAGAGTCAAGAACTTTGGATTCATAGCAGGCGACGACGGTAAGGATTATTTCGTTCACGTAACTGGATTGAAACCCGGTGTCACTATCGATGAAGGTGACAAGGTTAGTTTCGAGGTAATTGAGGGCGAGAAAGGCCCCAAGGCAGACAAGGTCGAGAAGCAGTAGGAAATTATTATTGGAAAAAGATGCTCATAGAGAAACCTCGAGGTTTTTCTATTATTTTTCTCTTTCTTGTGGCATCAAATTCTTTTGTTTTCGGATTTAATCCATAATTCTTAACCACCATTCTTATTTTTGTAGCGCCCTCAATTGAGAGCTTTTTCTGATTTATTTAATTGAAGAAAATTATTGATTAAAATTCCCCGATTAATTAAAATAGCATTAAGAGCATTATCCACGATTAATGCTCATTCTAGGCGCGGACGAAGCCGGAAAAGGCCCTGTTATCGGATCCATGTTCGTCGCAGGCCTGGTCATCGAAGAGGAAAAGCTCTTCGACCTGGTGGCTTATGGCGTCAAGGATTCCAAGCTTCTTTCGCCACCTAAAAGGGAGATTCTATCCAAGAAGATCACGAAGATTGCCAATGAAATTTTCATCCTTGAAGTAAAGCCCCAGGTTATCGACGAGCTGCGCAAAGTCATGACTATGAATGACCTCATGGTGAGGAGCTTTTCTCAGGTCGTTGAAAAGTTAGTTGCACATAGAGCGATACTTGATGCCGCTGATGTAAATGCAGCCAGATTTGCTGAACGAGTAAAAAAGACCAGCAAAACTACAATGGATATATTGGCAGAACATAAGGCAGATGAACGATATCATGTCGTTTCTGCGGCTTCAATCCTGGCCAAAGTGAACAGGGACGCGTCTATGCGGAAGCTAGAGGATGTCCTTGGCCAAAAAATAGGTAGCGGATATCCTCATGATCAGGATACGCTTACTTTTTTAAGGAATTGGGTAAAGGAAAACAAGGAGCTTCCTCCCTGTGCCCGGCATAGCTGGGCAACAGCGCAACGCATTAAAGCTAGTTTTATATAGGCAGGCTATGGATTTAGATGCCAAAGAAGAGGGATCTCATGGATATAGAGGATACTTTGCTCATGATTCCAGGACCGGTTAAGGTCGCACCACGAGTCCTGCGTGCCATGTCCAAGCCCATGATAAGCCATAGGAGCGGCGAATTTGGGGCTATTTACAGCGAATGCTGTGGACTTCTCAAGCAGTTTTTTGAGACCAAGAATGATGTGGTGATAATGACCGGCAGCGGAACGGTTGGTATGGACGCCGCAGTAGCTGGCTTAATCGGCCATGAGGACAAAATCGTTACGATATCCAATGGCAAGTTTGGCGAGCGATTCACAGAGATTGCCGATAGATACGGCCGAGCAGTTCCCGTGAAGTTTGACTGGGGTACCCCTTTTGATTTAGATAGAGTTGAGTCTGCTCTGGAGCAAGGCGCCAAGGCTGTGGCCATGGTCCACAATGAAACTTCAGTTGGTCTTACTAATCCCGCAAAAGAAGTGGGCAAATTGGCCCGAAAATATGATTCAGTCTTCATTGTAGATGGTATTTCCTCCATTGGGGGCAATGAGTTCTTGACTGACGAATGGAACATCGACATCGCAATTACCGGCTCGCAGAAGGCATTAGCGGTGCCACCAGGCTTAGCAGTAGTCTCGGTTTCTCCACATGCAGAAGAGCACTTTTTGCCGAAGAGCGCCAGCTATTATGCAGATCTTAAAGCCCACTTAAAGAGCCTCAGGAAAAGCCAGGCCCAGACACCGTTTACACCCGCAGTCCCACTCTTCTTTGCCATGCAAGAGGCTTTGCATATGGCAAAAGAAGAAGGGTTTGCAACCAGGAGGGCCAGAACATCAAATCAGGCTGATGCCGTTCGTTCTGCAGCCGGGGCACTTGGTATTGAGCTATTCCCTCAGGTAAACGAACATTCTCACTACTCAAATACAGTTACAGCCATGAAGATACCTACCAGCATGACAGACGATAAGCTGCGAGGCGGAATGAAAAAACAAGGAGTAATTATCTCCGGTGGCCAGGAACAGCTCAAAGGCAAGATCTTCAGAATTGGCACCATGGGCGTTTGTTCTTCTGGTGATATAATGAGAACCATTCAAGCATTAGAGTTGGTGCTTGCTAAAGAAGGTCGCTTGCGTTCACGTGGTGCAGGAGTGGAAGCGGTTGGGAAGGTCCTAGGGATTTAGTGCAATTTGCCCTTTTGATGAGGGTAATTGCATCAATCTCTTTTTCCAGAAGCATCTAAAAAACAATTTGCAGCTAGGCTAAAAGGTCAATATTTCCTTATATTCTCGATACGAGAGATGCATTTTAATATATCGCATGAAATTTATATATTTGAACCAAAAACTTAATAAGCTGTACTATCTTCAGATTAACTTATGGGTCTTGATATAGTGCAGCCCTTTCGCGTATTATTGTTCTTTGTTTTCATCTTGCTATGTATAGTGCCGATATCATGTGTCCAATCATCAGTCTCCATTGTTCAAGCAGGATCAACAAAAGAACCTTTTGATGTGGGCGGTTCGATAACTTACAGTATTCCTATAACCAACAATATTAGTTCAAACATGCTCTACACCGTGGAAATGACAATCGGGCCCGATACAAATGATTATTCTACATCTAAAAAATATAAACAGGATATTAATGTCAATGGCCATTCTACAGGGTACCTTACGTTCAGCGTAAACTTTCGCGCGCCTGATTTGAGCAAAGGGGATTTTGGAAAATGGACATCAGATAAAAATGATACTAGCATTTGGGACAAAACGTGGTATCATATTATGGTAACGCCTCTAATAGGAAAAATCGAAGAAATTGAGAGTTATGGCGGTCGCCCCAACCTCTTCAAAGCATTCTTCGAGTTTAGAAAGACAGAGGTCAATCCAACTCAGGGAAGCAATAAAGACCTCTACAATTATGAAGTGAATGTCCTTGGTAGTTACAGGGATAACGTTAGCCTTGAGGTAGGACCGTCTGTCGATGGCCCCTGGATGGATTTGGGAAGCAAGACATACACTACCCCTGGCCTCCTGCAAACTCTCAATTGGAATAACGTTTCTCTGAACTTCGATTTTAGTATGGCCTACTATCGCTTCAAAGGCACAAGACAGTCCAAGGTTTTTGAGGGTCCTTTTTGGCCTGTGACCATGGACACAGGAAATAGTAGCGTGCTTCCTGAAAGGGGTTTATCAAATGCGCAGTTCGCATACAACATAGATGTTATTGCTTCAAAGAAGATTGACGTAGTCCTAAACGTTCTGGATATAGGCAGCAAGACCTTCAAGCCTGCTGGAAGATCCAGCTACAAGAATGTGTCAATGTGGGAAAAGCTGCAGTGGACAGGCATCCAACCAAGCGAGGTTCCTGGGTCGGAGGGAGGGTCCAGTTACTTTTTCACCTTCCACTATCCTGGATCAGAATCGCCCTTTAATAAAACTAAACAGTATGCGGGTCCCGACATAGTGCTAATTAACTTCAATAATGCAACCGTCTCTCCAGAAAATGGTAGCGAAATCACAGCATACAGCTATTCTACGGAATTAAATACTGCATTGCCTCGTTGTGATGTCGAGTTGCAGACATCCACACCGGGATCGTCAAAATGGACAACTCAGGGCACGTTAACATACGATGGGTCCGCAAAAAGGATTTATTGGAATGACGTTAATTTGGATGCAGAAACTAGTGGCTTGGCAGAGTACAGATTTATTTGCGGCCAATCCGTATCGCAAATTTTCAAAGGCCCTACAGTCAGAGTTCCAGAGGTATTAGGGACAGTAACGCCTTCCTTGGGAGTAGTTCAAGCGTTCCCCGAGACAAATAGCCTCTACAGATTTACCTATACAGCCCAATTCAAGAATTGGACCGACGGAGACCAGCTTTGGGTTGAATTATTGGTCAGGACCCCTAATTCGAGCTGGAAAGCTATAGGCGAAAAGAAGCAATACGATCCCTCTGGAGAAAATATCACCTGGACGACAAAGCCTTTTGACGATTCCGGATTCATTGGAACGGCAGAGTACAGGTTCCTCTTAAACGGAAAAGAGAGCAGAGTATTCTCCGGACCGACGATCATAGCGTTGTATAAAGATGTAGACTTTAAAGATATTGGAAAAGGCAAATTTGATTACATGGCTTCTGTTAATGGCTCAACGAATCTAGTGGTTGATCTAATATATTCCACGGATAATGAGAAATGGACAAATTTAGGACTGCTAAAGAATTATCCTGCAAATACGAGCTGGCAAAAGATCGTGTGGAGCGGCTTGCCTGCCTACTATTTCTATGAAATAGACATTAGACCTGTGGGTGGGGAGATCATTTACAATGCATAAAAAGTTATTGGCAATAATTTTCCTTGCTTGCCTCATCACATCCTTGCCAATATACGCAAAAGAAGGCCCTGCAGGATCCTCTACCTCTGCAGGCTCTGCAACCGGAAGTAGCGGTTCGGGAACTCCTGTGGTTTCCTCAGGTGGTGGAGGAGGCCATAGGGTTCAGGAGATTGATAGCTTTAGCAGGCAGCTAGAGAGCTGGAAAAAGCAGTACCCAGAAAAATTCGAGAACCTCAAGAAGCTTCTCTATATAGAGCCTTTTACTACGGAGAAATACAATGTGCCTGCCGTTCAGATTTACTATTCGGGCAATAGAACTCTGAATAGGAGCGATGAGTTCAAGGTCGCTGCCTATGTAATTAATCAAAATCCAATAGAGATACGCAGAGCGCTTTATCTAACGCTGGAAGAGAAGGACCCGAGTTCAAAAAGCTATAAGCAGGTTAGTTCATCGCCAATGATTATCCAAACTAATGAATACGGCGAAAAAAGCAATGATACCATAAGGCTCATTCCGGATCTTACTTCATTTCGTGACCTCAAACAAATTGGAAGGGTAACGCTAAGAATCAAGGCAACTGACGGTCAGTACAATTGGTACTCCAGCAATACAACCTTCAATACTCCACATTTTTATGGAGATCTTGTGTTTGATGTAAAAAATAATCCGCCTCTGCTGAGGAACATTACATTGATGGGACCAAATCCCGCTAGATATAATGACCCCTTAGAATATGTATCTGTGGCAGATGATTTTAACGGGGATACTGTAAATGTTACTCTCCATGTCCTGGAAGAAAACGGAATTGAGAAAAAGAACGAGAGCCAAGAAGTGAAATCGGGAGATCAAGTAGTATTTAAAGCAAGCCGGTATGGATTCTTTGGAGAAAGCGATGCGGGAAAGAACTTCACCTATTACTATACTTATGGCGACGGAATAAATATCAGCAATACGAGTATTTTCAGCGGCCCAAACCTTAAACGCAGCCCGAAGATCTGGGTAGCAAATCCCCGCGTTGTGGCAGAAGATGAAAACCAGTACTGGTGGCAAAAGTATACCTTCTACTTGGATATTGCAAACCAGGAGCGTGAAGATTACGACGTAAGTGTAACGCTCTTTACCAACACACCGGCTTATCCCTGGAGGAACGTAGAAACAAAAACCGTAAGGTTATCTAAGGAGACGCAGACAATCTCGTTTGATGCTGCTCCCTTTGATGTTCTGGACTGCAACCAAAGTTTTTCCTATCGTTTCAAGTTCTCAGAATATGATCAGAATGGAAAAGATATGATAGAAGCCAATGGACTAAAGCCACTCAATCCAAGGATAGTGAAATATGACCTTGCATCTCTTCCGATTGGATTCAATATCATCCTAATCCTTCTCACATCCCTGTTGATCGGGATTTTTATAGAGAGGAGGTTCTATAAATGAGGTACGAGATAATCCTTTTTATCTTTGCTGCATTTCTGCTAGCATTTGCCACGGGAATTTTTCTGGTCTACCTTAGGATGCTTTATTCCAGACTCTACACGCTAAAGAAAAAAGATTTCAAAATGGGCGAATTATATGAGATGATCAGTCAACCCCAGGGCTCAAATTTCAATACTGCAGCCATTGCTTCATGGAGCCTTTTTTTTGTATGTCTTGGATTCCTGTTTTTCCTCACGCCTGAGTTGTTCGGAAGCTATAGTTTCCTTGGAATTACAAGTCTTGCCTCTAGTTTCTTTGGCTTCTGGTTGTTTGCCTTTGGCCTAATTCTGTTGACCATCATTCTAGCCTCCATCATTCCTAAGATGTACAGTTTCTTTGATGTCCCGGTGAAAATGAAGATGATGATAGCGTATGTTGTGCCCTTTTTTCTCCTCGGGTCCCTGATCCTTTCGGCTGATTTGGGCACATTATATCCAATTACGGACAGCTTCAAGTGGAACACTGCTTATATCCTGATGATCGGAGGGGAGGCGCTGCTTCTTCTTCCCATCTATTTAGGCGCAGGAGGTGGGCTTAAATGAGGCCCTGTCTGGTCGGCATAGGCGGCGCGGGTGGAGAACTGGTAAAGCAGTTCTTGAAGAGTCAAGATGTATGCTTCAAGTTGCTGTCATTTGGCGATCATTTAGCGTTCGGAGGCGTGACTGGGATCTGGTTGGACTCCGACCTCGACGACGCTAAAGATCAGAGTTTTTTTGGCAGCCTTATGGAAGGAACTTATCCGGGATATATAATCTCCCATGATATCATTAAACCCAACTCAAATACCAGAACATATATAATGAGCAATTATGGTCACGACCTAAAAATTCAGGGTTATGATAGAAGAGCGGAGTACCTGAAAGCGGTTTTTGAGATATTCGAGAAGGACCCATTGGTCCAAGCTATGGCCCGAGATGAATTTAATGGCGAGACTAATCCGATACCTGCATACATCTGGCGGAAAGGCTTTCGCAGATTCACTTCAATTACTGCAGGCTTAAACAACACGATATCATCAAGCCAAGATACCAAAGGCAGCAACAGAAATATTAACGCTAAAGAAAAGATTGATGATGCTAGCACTTCCAAAAGCCAAGTGTTTGAGATCATTGATAGTGGAAACAGTTTGAACAAGGCTTTTTCGGTAGTCGAAAATCTAAGCAGCAAAAACAAAGAAAATTGCGGAACGTTTTCCGAAAAGCCATGTGACGCCATCTTATTCATTGCGTCTCTGGGAGGAGGAACGGGTACAGGCTTTGTAAATCCGCTTAGCAAATATGTAAGAATGGAGGAGAGAGCCTTTCCTATCTTTGCGTTGGGAGTTTTGACCGAAAAAGGAAAGGATTCTCGCCATCAAGAAGAAGGGAAAAGAAACTTAGCCGCCGTAATCGCCATGTACGATCTTCTTACCAAAAAGCCAGGAGAAGGAATAGACTCACTTATCCTTGTAGACAACCAAGTACTTTTTGAAAGATTTGGAGGCAACTATGAGTCGATGGATAAGACCTTCTTCCAATCCATGAGACCTGTGCTGGATCCACGAAACTATCCCGATGCTAAGAATCAGGACGATGCTCCCGCCTTCAGAAATCATGTGTGGACGGGGCTTCGACTTCCACCAATTTTAGTTCCATGTTATCACGTTCAACGATGTATCAATGGTGGAGAAGCTGAACTTGTCAGAAATGCTCTGGAGAAAGGAAAGCTATTTTCTTGCGATCCTCGTACTGCAGACATGGCATTTGTTTTTACCAGAGGCCTTGTAGACGAAGCGGAGATCATCAAGTCAATTAAAGAAGCGACAGGTCTTAAGGATAACAAGGTTATGGTTTATAGAAAGATAGGAGATATCAGATCTCAAGAGATATTGATCATGCTCAGAAATCCTTATGGTGGGAAGGATCGCGATAGCATGAATGGTAGACTGAAAGAGATTATAGTTTCTGCCCTGGATTTCCTGAAACAGAATGCAAAGGTGGACCATGGAAAGGTTAGCATAATCAATCAGGCGGATTACCAGCCGAAGACTAAGGAACATCTTGAAACATATTTCTATGGTCCCGGCGGACTATGTGATCATCTTAAGGATTCTTTATCCAGGCTAAATGATGGGAATTATCCAATATTTACAGCCGATCTAGAAATATTCAATGGCATTCATACCAGTCAAGATGATAAGAATATGTCTAACGAGCCTTCTTTGACAGAATCATTCACAACAGAGCAACGGAAGGAAATAGAAAAGGTTGTAAAAGAAATACTTAAGATAAGAACCGAAAAAGAATAGCTAAACCACTTATAGACCAATGATAACTTGGAAAAGTACAATCGCGATAGCGCAGATGGCTGCCTTTGGTCTCCCCCATAGTTTTTTTGGTTACTGACAGATCACGAGCGTTTATCGTGATATATAGTTGCTCCTGTTCTTCTTTTCGGTATCTCAGAACACAAATACATTTTGTTCCAATATCTTTTATGGTTTCGATATATCAAATATATGTAGGTCAAGTAAAATGGTTTTCATATTCAAGTTAGTGGAAGCGCGCTCTTGATAAAGTAGAAATGCTGTTTCAACCCTCAATCAATGTACGATTATCTCTATAGAATGGGTGCCCCTACTCTGATAGTGTTTGCCTTTCTATGTGCAATCACTTCTGCGGCCGAGTTTAACGGTACATCATATCATCTGGGAGAAAGAAACGTAATGGTAGTTGTGCCTGTAAACTCAAGCAAATTGAATATAACAATTTCAGAAAAAACAGAAAACATAACACTTCTCGACAGAAACGGGAAAAATATTAACATAACCAGTAGCTATCGCTTCTGGCGAGGAGATCATATCTATAGTATAAACTTTGCCGAACATGTTGCAGGAAAGCTAATCTATACTTTGCCTTTGCAGGGCCAGCAGTTCATTCTTCCAATTAAAGACGAGGTTCCGGTGCGCATAATCCTGCCCCAAGGCTACACGACTGGAGACAGAACTTTAGGAATAGCCAATCCGTCTCCAGACGAATTTTTAGCAAATGATACAGGAAATATTCTCACTTGGTATAACACATCACAGATATCGTATATAGAAGTCAGTTATTACCGGAAGAATGCCCCGCAGGCTCTGATGACGATATTCATTATTTTGGCATTGGCTGGCGCCGTTCTTTTGATAAGGTACTATATAAGCGTGAAAAGATTAAAGGAAATGAGTGATGAGAAGATCTAAAGAAGTATGCGATCGTGTTCATATTGTAGGTGGATCAGGCCTCTCCGCCCCGGAAGATGCATTTGTTTATCTCGTAGATGCCGGGAGTGAGCTAGTTCTAATAGATGCGGGAGTGGGCTATGGCATTGATAGAGTAGAAGATAATATTCGCGCCTTGGGATTCGATCCCGCTCAAGTCTGGCACATAATTGCCACACATTGTCATATTGATCATATAGGAGGCCTGGCAGTCTGGAAAGAACGCTATGGCCCGAAAGTCATAGCTCACGAGCTAGATCGAGCTGGAATTGAGGGCGAAAATAATGAGCTTACAGCGGCAAGCATGTACGGTGTAGATTATCGTCCAGTTAAGGTGGATATACTCATAAAAGACGAGCTGGAAAAGGCCAACTTGGGCGACATGGAATTCAATTTCTTGCATACTCCAGGTCATACACCGGGGAGTATTTGCGTCTACATCGATACCAAGGACGGCCGCGTGCTTTTTGGCCAAGACATTCATGGTCCGTTCTCTTCTACATGGGGCTCAAGCCTGGCCCAATGGAGAACCTCTATGAAAAAGTTGCTAGACCTAAATGCCGATATCTTGTGCGAGGGACATGCTGGAGTTTATAGGGGCGAAAAGATTAAAAAATATATAGAATCATGCTTAAAAAGATATCAGATTTAGAGCTAACAAATTGCTTAACCTGCTTATAGTATTAGCATTGGAAGTGTTTTATGAATATCCCATTGCTACGTCGGCTTCTGGCAGGATTGGCTGCTGGTGATTCACTCGGAAGTACCTCCGAGTTCGTGCTGCAAAAAGATGTGCCTAAACTCTATGAAAAAGTGAAGATTTCCGGATGGCCATTCAGACAGGCCGGGAAAGGTCATGCTAACTTGAGGCCTGGTGCCCCCACAGACGACACCGAAATGGCACTATGCATGGTTATCTCATATCTTCGAGAGAGCAAATTCAATTCCAGCAACATTGCGCGAGAATTCTTATCCTGGATGAGAAATGAACCATTAGATATTGGAACTACAACATCTAGGGCGCTAAAAGCCATTAAAGAAGAAAGCGTATACTGGCAGGGAGGATTCGACTTTTGGAAGGAGAGGCCAGATTATGCTTCAAACGGTTCTCTAATGCGTAATGGAGTAGTTTCGGGAATGGCAGATAATCTTGAAGATCTATTTAGTTGCACATTAAAACATGGCATGATTACTCATTATGCGCCACTTCCCCAGATATGCTGTCTGGCTCATACCTATCTTATCTGGCAAATCCTGCACGGTAGAGGTCTTGATAAAGACTGGATGGAATCTTTCGAAACGAATCTGGATGAGTATTTCCTAAATTTGGATGATTCAGAAATTCAGGTATGGCTAGCCAATGTCAAGAAAAATGGCGAATATAGCAGGTCTCGGATGACATTTAGAAACACAGAATGGGATATGGAGAAATTTGATCCGTTTCACATCGATTACACGAGAGGTTCGGGATACTGTATCTTGACCCTGAAGATTGCTATCTGGGGTCTTCATTGGAGTCTTCTATCAAAGAATTTAAGGGCTCCAAAGGGTTTTCCACCCGATGTGTTTCTCGCAAAAGGCCCTTCAAGGCTTGCCTGGGTGGCTATGTGCGGTCATGATGCCGATACTTATGCAGCGGTGGCAGGGCCGCTTATTGCAGCCGCTTATTCAGAACTTCCATCTGGATTCACTGACGGATTAATGGCTCTTCGTATTTTTGACCAAATGGTGCAAGAATCATTTTGAACCTTAATGGTCTGATAGCATTATTGAATATAAACCTCTTCTGCAAGTTATCAGACCAAAAAATGGACCTCAATTACGTCCTCAGGTGCAATAATCACGCTCTCAGATTCTCCCCTTCAAAAAACTTCCAGTATGGCTCTCTTCCACCCTTGCGATATCTTCGGGCGTACCCTCTGCCACAATCTGTCCGCCCGCATTCCCTCCTTCCGGCCCTAGATCGATGACATAATCGGCAGATTTGATCACATCCAGATTATGTTCAATTACGACTACCGTATTACCCTTAGCTACCAGATTATCTAAAACTCCAATCAACTTCAAGACGTCATCGAAATGCAGGCCGGTAGTTGGTTCATCTAACAGATAGATTGTCCTGCCCGTGCCTCTCTTGGCCAGTTCTCTCGTGAGTTTGATCCTTTGCGCCTCTCCGCCCGAGAGAGTAGTGGAGCTTTGGCCTAGTTTGATATAGCCTAATCCTACATCGACTAGGGTTTCCAGTTTATTCCTGATCGATGGAATGTTCTTGAAGTGCTCTCTTGCCTCTTCTACAGTCATATCCAGCACTTCGGCGATGGACTTCTCCTTGTACTTGACCTCCAGAGTCTCTCGATTATAACGTGTTCCTTTGCATTCCTCACACTCGATATAAACATCCGGCAAAAAGTTCATCTCGATCTTGATTAAGCCATCTCCCTGGCAAGCCTCGCAGCGGCCACCTTTTACATTAAACGAAAAACGCCCCGTCAGGTATCCCCTTACTTTAGCCTCTTTTGTTTCGGCAAACGCCTGGCGGATGGGATCAAATATTTTGGTATAAGTTGCAGGATTGGAACGAGGCGTCCGGCCGATGGGGCTCTGATCTATGACTATAACCTTGTCAATCTCGGTGTCGAAGGAAAGCCTATCATGTTCACCGGGAGTTAGGCTAGATTTGTAGATCTTTTTCATCAAAGCCCGGTAAAGGGTGTCATAAATCAATGTTGACTTTCCGGACCCTGAGACGCCTGTCACCGCAGTTAAAACGCCTATGGGGATCTTGACATTGATATCTTTTAGATTGTTTTCCCGGCAGCCTCTGATACGTATGAACGATTTGCTATTTCTCCGTGATGTTGGGACGTCTATCTTTTTTTCACCGGAAAGGTACTGTCCGGTGAGGGACTTTGGATTTTTTTCGATCTCCTCCGGCGTCCCCTGAGCTACTACAAATCCACCGTGAATTCCTGCTCCGGGCCCTATGTCAAGCACATGGTCAGCATTGCGAATGGTTTCCTCGTCGTGCTCTACCACTATCAAGGTGTTACCAAGGTCGCGCAGTTTTTTCAGAGTCTCTATCAGCCGGCCGTTGTCCCTCTGGTGAAGGCCTATGGACGGCTCGTCAAGAACATAGAGAACACCCATCAAATTTGAGCCGATCTGCGTGGCCAGCCGGATACGTTGTGCCTCGCCACCGGAAAGAGTACCCGCATTTCTGGAGAGCGTGAGATAGCCAAGGCCGACATGCTCTAAAAAGCCAAGTCTTGATCTGATTTCCTTCAAGATCTGGCGAGCAATATCCGTCTCTTTCGAGGAAAGGGCCGTTTCCAGGCTTTCAAAGAACCTCGTGCTTTCGCTGATGGAATAGTCGGTCACATTCACTATGGATTTTCCAGCAACGAGAACATTCAGCACCTTTTCTTTCAGCCGCTTTCCTTGACAGACCGGACAGGGGAGGACTTTCATGAATTTCTCAAGCTCTTCCCTGCGGTATTCGGAATTGGTTTGTCCATACAGTCGGATGCTCTGCGGTATCAGCCCTTCCCACTGGCCGTTGTGCGACCAGTAGGCATCCCCATTTTTCATGCTCATTTTGAACTGGATGCGTTCGCCAGAACCATACATCAGAGCGTTGTACTGATCCTCGTTCAGGTTTTTCATGGGAGCGAAAACATCAAAGCCAAAATGTTTTGCAATGGCTGCCAGGTGCTGGCCCCGCCAGCCGTCAATAGCGTTTCGGTAGAGGGCTACCGCACCATCCGCAATGCAAAGATCTTTATCGGGGATTATTAAGTCGGGATCAAACTCCATGCGGATGCCCAGACCGTTGCAGGCTTCACAGGCTCCGAAAGGACTGTTGAAGGAGAACATGCGCGGCTGCAATTCCTCAAAGGCCATGCCGCAGACAGGACAGGCCATTTTAGAGGAGTAAAGCCATTCGACTCCGTTTGAGTCCAGGGCAATTACGAGCCCATCTGCCTTTTTGAGTGCATTCTCTATCGCCTCGACAAGCCTTGAACGATCTTGCCTAGGATTTAGTCGATCCATGACCACTTGGATATCATGTTTCTTGTAGCGGTCAAGTTCGATGTCTTCGTCAGTTCTGTGAAGATCCCCGTTTACCCTCACGCGGGCAAAACCTTCCGAATTTAGATCACGAATAAGCTGGCCGTAGGTTCCCTTCTTCTGACGAACGACTGGTGCAAGGATGATAACCATACCGTCGCCAGCGTCCGTGCTGATGCTATCTGCAATTCTTTCAGGCGTTTGGGACTGAATTTTGAGCTTATGTTCTGGGCAGTGGGGCACGCCGATGCGAGCGAATAGCAGACGTAAATAGTCGTAGATTTCAGTAACAGTCCCTACAGTGCTGCGCGGATTCTTGGAGGTTGTCTTCTGCTCGATGGAGATGGCAGGGGATAGACCTTCAATGGAGTCCACGTCGGGCTTGCTCATTTGCCCCAAGAATTGGCGAGCATATGCTGACAGAGATTCTACATAACGGCGCTGGCCTTCAGCGTAGATTGTATCAAAGGCGAGAGTGGATTTGCCTGAACCTGAAACACCGGTAATTACGATGAATTTGTCTCTGGGCAGCTCAACAGTGATGTCCTTTAAGTTGTGCTCACGGGCACCCCGGATGATAATCGATTTCATTTATTGTTTTCTCGCTAATATTTGTTCTAAATGGTTTCCAGTTCTAACTGAGGAGGACTCTGTCTTCGTCCAAACAGAGTTCTTTTTTATCTAGACCAATATAAAGGATCGCACGAAATCAAAAGTACGAGGAGATGTCTCAATAGCTTCATCAAGATATGTTCTTCAAGATATGTTCTCTTCGACCAAACTTGGATGTGGATGAGGCCCGGCAGGGGCGATGGTTGCCATTGCCGTAGGGACTCATAGAAGCTCTAACGTTCGCCGCTACTATGGTTCAGATCATTAAAGCTTCGCCTTCACTATTCCTACTAAAGTATATCCTAGTTAAATCTATGATGCTGAGTGCACATATCTCCGCTAAGTAGCCGAAGTCCGTCAAATGTGGCGATGAAGGCTAGGGAATTGAAGGCAAGAGCCTGGCAATCAAGATTTAAATAGCAAGAATTACCAGGTAGTATCCATGCTTGAGAGCTTGGAGCACAAAGACCAAAGGCCGGATCTTCCTTACGATCTAGAAGAGCCCAAGGATATCACCAAATCACTCATGATACTCTCTGAGCAGTCACTACACGACTTCTTAGCAAGCGAACCAGATATCTATACGGTCAATGATCTGAAAGTCCGATATAGATGAAAGGAGACATCGTACTCGTTTCATTTCCTAATTCTGATCTAACACCAGGGAAGCTGAGGCCAGCATTGGTCCTCTATGAAGATTCAATCGAGAACGAGACCACAATCGCCTACATATCTTCGAAAACTCCTATAATCCCGGCTTCTTGTGACGTCTTGATAATAAGGGGAACATCTTCTTTTGATGAATCTGGTTTAAAGTTAAATTCTGTCATAAAATTGAATAAAATATCTACCATAAAAACCTATTTCATCACAGGCTTGTTAGGACCTGCAGACGATGGCCTGCAGGCAGAAGTAAATAAGGCCCTTGATGCTTGCCTGAAGTTTAAAGCGAAACCGTAAAATCGATTTTAAGCCACGGTTTCAGGCCAAAATGATTCAGATCTCCAGAAGACACTTAAGCGTTAAGCCTTAGGCTTAATCCTTAATAAATACTATCTTAAGTCTTAAAGATGTTTCAATCCTTGTTTTCGTGGAACTTGCTTTTGGACGAAACTGCCTTTCGCCTAGTTTCCCTTCTGTGAATGGTTTCAATCCTTGTTTTCGTGGAACTTGCTTTTGGACAGTCATGATTCAGGCATGAGATCACATCGGTAGTTCATAGTTTCAATCCTTGTTTTCGTGGAACTTGCTTTTGGACATGATAGCTCTATACGGTCTATGATAACTGGTATATAGTTTCAATCCTTGTTTTCGTGGAACTTGCTTTTGGACAATCTGCAACACTGTGCAAGAGATGCGAGGACATGATGTTTCAATCCTTGTTTTCGTGGAACTTGCTTTTGGACCGTGATCGAGTGCTCAGACCGTCATCATGAGTATTGAGGTTTCAATCCTTGTTTTCGTGGAACTTGCTTTTGGACCATTATGCAGACTTGCAGGTCATCAGTACGAATCGAGGTTTCAATCCTTGTTTTCGTGGAACTTGCTTTTGGACACCTGATAGCCCATTGAGTCATAGACTCTGAGCTCAACGTTTCAATCCTTGTTTTCGTGGAACTTGCTTTTGGACAGTTACGTCTGCAGCTGGATGATGCCACATGCATAGGTTTCAATCCTTGTTTTCGTGGAACTTGCTTTTGGACTCGAGCAATTGCATCATGAATGCCATTGGATGCATGGTTTCAATCCTTGTTTTCGTGGAACTTGCTTTTGGACTTATAGCATGGCATGACATGCACATGACTAGCGATCATGTTTCAATCCTTGTTTTCGTGGAACTTGCTTTTGGACTACGATAGACTTAGCGATGCTATCGCATGGCGAATAGTTTCAATCCTTGTTTTCGTGGAACTTGCTTTTGGACTCATAGCACCGGACGCTAGAGAAATGACAATTAGTTTCAATCCTTGTTTTCGTGGAACTTGCTTTTGGACTAATGCATGACAGCATACTCGACATGCAAGTCTAGGTTTCAATCCTTGTTTTCGTGGAACTTGCTTTTGGACTGACGTCGATGCGCTGATCAAGATCATCGGAGTAGGTTTCAATCCTTGTTTTCGTGGAACTTGCTTTTGGACATCATGACAGTACTCGTAGATCGCAGAGCTATCCAGAGTTTCAATCCTTGTTTTCGTGGAACTTGCTTTTGGACACTCTGCCAGTGCATCTACAGGATCCGACCTGAATCTCGTTTCAATCCTTGTTTTCGTGGAACTTGCTTTTGGACCTATAGCATGCGATCGTGGCAAGTATGCTAATACTACAGGTTTCAATCCTTGTTTTCGTGGAACTTGCTTTTGGACTCTGTATGCCATCGAACTTAGTCTGACGTGTTCATGAGTTTCAATCCTTGTTTTCGTGGAACTTGCTTTTGGACCTGGCATGATGCCGTTAGTCAGCATGATCGATGCTGACAGTTTCAATCCTTGTTTTCGTGGAACTTGCTTTTGGACGTTAATTTATCCTTAAAGACATGCAACACGTACGTAATGTTTCAATCCTTGTTTTCGTGGAACTTGCTTTTGGACAGCGGCTTTTTTTCGTCCTTTTTCCCGTTTCTCAGTGTCAAACCGGCCTTTTCTCTCCCTCCCAAAAGCATGAGTAAAACTTATTGAATCCCTTTATAAATTCATTCCGGCTGGGTAGGCCAGAAAATGGACTCCTGGCTATAAAACAGATTAGGGGTCTCTATTTCCGTTTACAGTTATGTCGTTTCCTTTTGTAAACGGATTTCCCAGATCCAAATATCATATATGTCGTATTTGGTAGAAAAAGTTTTGTAAATCGGGCTTTCCATTGAGACATATTCAATCGAGGATGTAAAGCCAGTAGGCCGCGAAAATGCCTATCAAACGGGCGTTGTCTTTTCGGCCCTGGCAAACAAATTCGGTATTCTTGCTCAAAGGCCAAATCGAGATACTTTTTCTTTATCGCCCACTAGACATCATCTATTTATTCCATAATCAGACGGATTACTTATGTGATAAAATGATAGCTTTTGAAAAATACACCCGCGCTCCTTTTGAGGTTGTAGAACGCAAAGGTATGGGCCATCCCGATACTCTGGCTGATGGAATATCAGAATCCATTTCAAGGGGACTCTGCAGTCATTACCTCGAAGAGTATGGACAAATACTCCATCACAATGTCGACAAGGTTTTGATCATTGCAGGCAAGAGTCGGCCGGAGTTCGGAGGCGGAAGTATTCTCATTCCTCCCTCGGTCGTAATAGGAGGACGAGCAACCAGGCCATCCGGTAAACCGCTGGACGAGATATTCAACCAGGCGGTAACATCCCATTTTCAGAAAACCTTGAAGAATCTGAAAGAGTATAAGGTGGAACCCAGGGCAGAGGAAGGCGCGCCAGAGCTCAGGAGCTTAATTGGCAAAGGAGCCAATGATACATCGATAGGTGTTGGTTACGCACCCCTGAATCCTGTTGAAAGCCTGGTTCTCAAACTGGAAAAAGAAATTTTGTCCATTAAAGGAGTAGGAGAGGATAATAAGATCATGGCTGTGCGGATAGGAGACAAATTAACGATTGTAGTAGCTGCAGCCATGGTTTCCAAATATATAGCATCTATGGAAGATTATAAAGAAATCAAAGAGAAAATTAAAGATGCTGTTCGGAGAAGGTCTGACTCTGACGATGTTAGTGTAAACGCTGCCGATTTCGACAAGAATATATTCCTAACGGTGACAGGCACATCCATTGAGATGGGCGATGATGGAGCGACTGGCCGGGGAAATCGAGGAAACGGTCTAATAACACCTATGCGGCCAATGACTATGGAGGCCATAGCCGGTAAGAATCCGAACAGCCACGTGGGAAAGATATACAATGTTTTAGCAACAAAGGCCGCAAAAGAGATTTCAGAGCTGGAGGGCGTAAGAGAAGCATACGTCACCCTGGTCAGCAAAATAGGATCACCCATTGACCAGCCATTACTAAAAGGTGTAACGATTTACGGAAACGTCGACCATGCTCATGACAATGAGATCAGGATAAGTTCGATCATCGACTACTGGTTAGAAAGGAAAGATGAATTAGTCGAAGAATTTGTCCGAGGAAGGCTTACCATTTATTGAAACGCTTTGGCAAGATGCTTTAATGTCGGTTTTTAGCCCATCCTGTAAGAACACAAAAGCCATTTGCAACCTAAAGTCAAGAATTTGGTCTCAAAATAACAAATCGAAGTCCCAAAGGCAAGGTCAGCACCTGAACTCATAGCGTTCCGTTATGAGGGGCCTATGCACCATAAGTGCAGGCCTGCCGAACATTCGACAACAATTAAACCGGCAACCATTATTTCCCATTCATACTCCAGTTTTGAGCACAAACTATTACTTGCCCGTCGAATAACTGGAAAGAGGCCGAGGATAAGGGGACGGTCGGTGAGAAGATGGAGGAAAATTGGCAAAAAAACCGAATCATAATGATGCTATAATGACAGGTATTCTCGTGACCAAGTTCCAAATGGGACTGATTGATGTCGAGGATCTGCAAGAGATGGCAGCAGATGCGTCCAGGGCGGAGAGATGCTCGGCCGCGAAACGAGTGCTGGATACCATAAAGGATACGTCCTGATTGTACCGCAAGATTGGCGTGATGAAGAGCATAATTTTGGCGATACTTCAAAAGAATTTTATCCTTTATAAACGATTTCAGCTTATAAGATACGGGATTTTTTGATGATTGCGCAATAGACCACGTTACTCAATTATTATCGGAGGTTAGTATGAGCGAAGTATCCATATCTAAAAGCGATCTGGGAAAGACCGTCCATGTCCATAAGGGTGATTCAATCTCAGTTAAGTTAGACGAGAATCCCACTACAGGATATCGATGGGTGGTAGAGACTGTTGACAATCAGATTCTCGAGCTTCTAGGTTCGAGCTACTCACCGCTCGAAACTGGTATAGGTGCTGGCGGGTTGAGATCTTTTAATTTTCTGGTCAAACTACAAGGCAAAGCGAACCTACAGCTAAAGCTCATTCGTGAATGGGAGTCCAGCAGCGCTGCTATTGATCATTTTGAGGTGATTCTCCAAGCACAATGAATATCAACTGCCAAGTATTAACGAAATGTCCACATAGTTTGGCTGCAAAAAAATGGATGAAGTGGCTGACAGAGGCCTATAAGCTAACGACGGAAGCCTTGGACGCCAAAACTCCAATTTTGTTCTTATAACACTTTCATTATAAATTCTTCAAAAAATGCATATAGCAGCGAAACCACAGAATTCAGTTATAGTCAATAACCTAACTGATTATACTTAATTTATTTCCAAGAAATACTTCTATCCAATTTGCAGCAAAACTACGTTTTGATGAGAACTCGTAAAATTTTTCCTTAATCAGACTTTTCAAATGATCCACATCACGAATAAATTCGCATGAAACTTCTCTCTTGATGCTCTTCCAGATGAATTCTATCGGATTCAAATCTGGCGAATAAGGCGGCAAATAAATAAGATTGATTCCATAATCCTCTGCATGTTGCCTGGCAATTTTCGCCTTATGCGATGGAAAGTTATCAAGAATCATAACGATATTCTTCCCGGTGTTAGCTCTCCAGATCGACCTTAAAAAATCGCATACAGCTTCTTTCTTTGAATTGGCTTCAAAATCGATAACTGAGTTCCCGTTTAGAGCATAGAACCCAAATGTATTTGCACGGAGTTTGGATGTATTTTTGCAAATTGTAGGTCTGCCGAATGACCAAAGTCTCTGAGTGTTTGCTGTTGTCTGTGGAGCAGTCTCATCCAAGAATCCTATTACTGTATTGGGATCTATTTTAGGAAGTTTTTTTGAGTATCTCTTCCGCATTCTGGGGCCTTCGATAGTCACGTGGATATGGTTTGCCGAAATTCATTCCCATGTCCCTTAAAATAATATATATTTGCTTTAAAGTATAATCTACATCAAATTCTTTTGAAATAAGCTCCTTTACTTCTTTAGTCGTCCAGCTCTCTTTTCCGTTGAGAAGTTGTCGTAATTCGTTCTTTTGCTGCTGAGTGAGTTTAGAGGGCCTTCCGCCTGCGTATCTAGGTATTATTCCTTCATAACCGTTGTCGTTCCATCGATCCTGCCAAATATATCCAATTCGCTTTGTCACACCTACTTTTTCTGCGGCTTTTTCAACACTATCGCCATCGTATCGGAATTTTACAAAATATAATCTCTTTAAGACTTTTACATCCTTTTCTACTGTTTTGATCTTGCGATTTATTTCTTCGATGCTCATTAATCTTTGAATCGGGATTTTTTCTGGCTTGGACACAACAAATTGATGAAAACGTATAGTATAAAAAGTTTCGTTAAGTACTATAGGTTAGTGGCTATACTAAGAAATGAAAAAATTAAAAAAAACCTGTCCAAATGTTTTAAGGGATAAACTGGCCAGACTCGATCCATGAGGCTTTTATAAGGGTCCACCAATCATCTGCTAAACCCTTCAGCACGTAATCGTACGGCAGCCATCCGTAACCCTTGTCTCCCCAAGATGTGCCCCAAGAGTTTCTTATGAGGAATGCACCCGTAGTCTCGATCCCACAAGCGTTATTATTCTTGATCTTTATCTGATCGTCGTAACCCATGGCAACAATAGCATGACCGCCTAGCACAGATTCACCTTTACATGGGAAGGGAATCTCGCCTGTAGTTGCCGCCTGCTCTAATTGAGTCGTAGACCGTAAATCCGAACATCGAAGGGATACCTGCAGCAATATACGCCTTGATGTTCGCTAAGAGAGCGCTTGGAGTAGTTTCCTGGTGGGTCCAAGCGGACATATTTGAGGGCCTTATAATTCTCTCCGAAGCCGTAGAGAAATGCAGACGGTTCGACATCGAACTTAGCGATTACATACGGCCAATACTTCTCGTGCGGGACGCCGAACATCGCCATCGCACCCATGGTCGTTCGGAGATACGCACCGGTATCGCCAGTCACCTGCATAAGATTTCTTGTTACCTTGTACAGGAACAAGCCTGGAGGCATCGCTGTATTTTCCAAATGCCCTCTTTTCGAAATATTCAAACAATCCCACTCCGGCATTAGCTGTACACGATCCGAGCTCGCCCTGGTCCTCGATCGGAGAGAACCATTTCCTCAGATCGACATTTGAAGGCAGGCCTGATGCGCTTCTTTGGCAGTTTAAGGGCTGCCAAGAATCGTAGTGATCACATCACTTTGCAGTGTATAATCCCGGAAAGTCAGGAAGCTCGTGAAGCCAGCCCATTCCTTTCATTTCCGTCTCGTCTTTCGAATCCAATCCTAGTTCCTTTAAAGGTACACCCATGTTTTTCACCTGCCTATAATTATTGCATTTAATGTTATTTATATGTTATTGAAAATTTAAATTACTTTAATAAGTTCTTAAAGTCTAAATTTATTTGATTTTTAGTACTTTTCCCTGTATATTTTTGGGTAATTCTCAATTATATATTCATTATATAACATATAAATAACAATTCAAACAGATTATAGAAAAATCCTATTGAGCCAGAAATGCGGTTGATATTTTTATGCAGCAAAATTCTGGACTTTCCTTATGAAGTCAGAACCATTTCGAGAATTGTTGTAAGTCAAACCGTTATATAGTTTGATGACCATTAATTAGAATTATATTTCAAATACAACTTTCAATACTCTTAGGAGGCTGACTAAAATCCATGATCAAATCAATCAATTCTGCTGAATTTAGGGATGTATTGGAAAAAGCATCATTGAAATGCATTCAAAAGATCAAAGTCGGCAAAAGAACTGTTTCAGTCCCAACACCATTTCCCTCGCCGAGCGATTGGAGAGACCAATGGATCTATTTCCTGATGGTTGATCGCTTTCATAACCCAAAGAAGATCCCCAATTACAGGTGGGATGATCCCAACGTCGATGATTTCCAGGGTGGTACTTTCAATGGAATATCAAAGAAACTGGACTACATAAAGTCTCTAGGCGCAGGAGCTATCTGGATAACTCCACCTTTTAAAAACTGCAAGTTCGAGAAGACTTATTATGGCTACGGCATCCAGGACTTTCTATCTGTAGATTTGCGTTTCAGTTCCGATGGCACTTCTGAGACAGCAGAATTAGAGCTACAAGACTTAGTCCTACAGGCTCATGCCAGAAACATTTACGTCATCTTCGACATTGTGCTGAACCATACGGGCAATGTCTTCCTTTATAAAAAAGATGACAAGCTTTTCTCTGAAATGGAATGGCAAGACGACCCCTATGAAGTCATGTGGAGGGACAAAAATGGAAACGGCAGATGGCCGACTCTGCCAGCATCTTGCGACAGCGACGGATGCATCTGGCCAAATGAACTGCAGAGCAATGATTACTTCAGGAGGAAAGGCAAAGGAGGGGAGACGGGAGGAGACTTTGGGTCTCTAAAGGAGCTAGTCACAGATTACTCCATTGATAATGATGGATACAATTACTTTGCCATACGAGACGTACTTATAAAAGCCTATCAGTATGCTATAGCCAAGTACGATGTGGATGGTTTCAGAATTGACACCCTGAAGTACGTAGAGCGAGATTTTTCTAAAATATTCGGCAATTCCATGAGAGAGTTCGCTCTGGAAATCGGCAAGAAAAACTTTTTCACTTTTGGCGAGGTATGGGACAACGAAGATAAAATTGCTCATTACATCGGCCGCTACACTTCCGATGAAGAGGGGTTTATAGGAGTAGATGCGGCCTTGGACTTCCCGCTGTTTGGAAGGTTACAATGGGTCGTCAAGGGCTCAGTAGGACCTAATCAGGTAGCTAGTGTATACGAGGACAGAACGAAGTACCAAAAGAACGTTATCGCCTACCATGGAGAAGCAGGAAAGTTTTTCGTAACCTTCCTGGACAATCATGATCAGAAGGAGCGTTTCTATTATAAAGAGGGCAATAAATATGACCTTCAGGTTTCTCAAGGCGTAGGAGCTCTCTTCACTCTCCTTGGAATCCCATGCATATATTATGGGACAGAGCAAGGGCTTCATGGCCGAGGAGATCGGCCGGAGGCAGTTCGTGAGGCTTTGTGGGGTATGCCCGACAGTTTTGATGAGACCCATCCTTTCTACATAGCTATCCAGAAGCTCTCGAATATTCGAGCAGGAGAGCCAGCCCTGCGTTACGGTCGACAGTACATAAGAGAGATTTCGGCCAACCGCATGGACTTTGCGGTATCCACAGAGCCAGGAGGTGTCTTGGCATACTCACGTATACTAAACAATCAAGAGATCTTGATAGTGTTGAATACCAGTACCTACAAACGATGGGACGGGGATGTTATTGTGGATTTCGCCCTTAATTTCTCGTTGCCGCCCTGGAAATTGCTTTACAGTAACATCGACCCTAAGAAAAAAGCATTAACCGTGAAAAGTATCCCACAGGCCATAGTCCAGAAGCTCAATGGTGAACAATTCTCCGGGTCCATACGAGCATGCCAAGTGAGCCTGGATGCTATGGAGATCCAGATCTTGAAGAATGCGGGTTAATTCGCATTTTGTGACAGATCCAGCACTTTACCTATCTCCTAATATCTTCACCAGCACTTGATAATGCTCGTACCTACAGTGAACCCTAAAAGGAGCAGAAAACGCCTCGCTTACAATAAACTATAGAGCTCGATATTAAGAAGGGAGAGGTTAGTATCATAAAGGCGATGCACTCTATGCCTTTGGCGAACTACCGAAAGCCAATGCAGCCTTCGCCAAGCCAAGAAACTGGAGGTATAAGGACTGATCCAAGCTAATAAGCAGTGTGTGTAAACTTTGCTAGGATGATCTTCATTTACCGACCTTAATCGAACATCCTGTATTCATTAAAATAAAATCACCAATAAGGTATGAAAATCGTGGTAGAAACTCAATAGATACATTCACTTCATTTCGCTTTCTTGATGTTTAGGCGTCACGTCTCTTTCGATCATCTTTACCTCTGCCAACTCCTTCATCACTTCCACCAGCACGGAGAATACTGCTGCCTCCAGCGGATCGTCCAGAGCATAGAAAGCCTCGCTGGAGTGCTTCTTGGCCATCTCCGCCAACTTTTGCCCGTAAACCTGGTCCTCTTTCTTCAGAGCCCGGCTGGCCTTCAGCCACCTGGCTGAGACGTCCTTAACGCCCATCCTCACGCTCTCAAAACTTCTCCCATCGCTATTCATCCCGACAAAACGTCGCAGGCCATAGTTCGCTCTCCTCGCTGCCCGTCACTCCTAACAAGATCTTCTTCTCTTCGAGCCAGTTCCTCTCCGCCAGCCTTTTCTGGATCATTTCCTCCACGTCTGCAGGTCGGGCGTGGAAGATCTCTGCCAGGATCTCCTTGGCCGTCTCTAATTCCATGAGCTTGGATTTGGCCCGAATTTTGGGTTTGCATAGTTCCGCTCTCCGCTTCCAAGGCCACGTCATGAGTATGCCTCCAGAGTTTTCTGAGCTCCTTGCATCTTCGAGTTTGGCTTTGCACGGTCTTTCGCCGGAGCCATTTACGTAGAAGCAGAATACTCGATCGGCCAGGTCGGTCATCTTCTGCAGATGTGGATCCAGGGCAGGCGAATAGAGCAGGACTGTCGCTTCTCTGGAGGTCTGCTTCAGAGCCTGGGCCACGTACTCCACCATCTCTTCAGCATCCTCGTAGAGCAACGGATCATGCTCCACGATCAGGAAGCTATGGTGGTTCTCCTCCAGGATGGTCATGAGCTGGAAGGACGTAAAGGCCCGCCGGATCTCCAGCTCGGTGAACCTGCGATCCAGCCGACTGAGGATGCGAGAGTAGTTGCCGCCGATATAAAGGATCTTGTAGCGTTGCAGATCTAGGTGGCTGTTCAGAGCCTCTATCAGCATCTCCGCAGGGGCGACCAGGACATTGAATGTATCAGGAAGCATAGAGACGGTTGGATGAAGTTCGATTTCCATAACTAAGGAGAGCTGGCCGCAGACATTAAAGGCCGAGCTGTGCGTGGAGCGAATGTAAGAACCTAGACGAGTTGCTATCTAGTATCATGCTGGAGCGTTCTCTGGGATTCTTTGTCGGTTTCCTTTGGCTCCGGTGAATAGGTGCGCTTTCTAAATTGTCCCTTGGTCTCTTAGCCCGATATCTGTATGACCCCTTATTCTCGGCTGAGAGCCGCTTGCCTTGGGCCGCCTTCCTGTGAAGACACCAAATCCAGTTTCCAATACTTGTCCCTGAGAGCGAAATTTCTCATCTCTTTTCCGGCCATGATGTTCTACTGCACCAGAGATCGATAGAAACTCCGATGAATCTGCCTGTATAAATGATTCTAAAGAGAATTGTATTGAGACGACGATTAACCTTTGGCTTGCTTTCGATAGGTAGCGAAGTCTGTACCGGATTTAGCAAAGAATAAGCTTATATTTCAATACTGCTAAATGTATTCAAAAAATTTTGGAGGATAGGAATGGCTAGATTATTTTTCTTGCCCATAATAATTGCAGTTTTCCTGGGCACGACGTTAGCGGTAGATCTAACTGGCGATTGGAAAGCAAGCACAGGCGAGAATTTTTTCATCAGGCAAGTCAATAATACCGTCTGGTGTTATGGCGAATCAAACGCAACGAATGCGAATTGGACCAGTATCGCTTATGGTACCTTGGAAGACAACACAGTGAAACTGGACTGGGCCGATGTACCCAAAGGCAATGCAAATTTGATGGGTACTCTCATGCTAAATGTCGCCTCGGATCACGAGTTACAAGTGATAAACCAGACTGGTGGATGGGGTGGCGAGGAGTGGAAGCAAATTAAGTTAATGAGGATTAATAGCGGGTTTTGAATATCCACGAATACATGCGACAGTCGCCGAGGGATATGAAGACGGATCCCAAAGATGCGAGCTTTAAGGGCTTGCAACAGATAAATCAAGATAACGAGGTTGTGAGTAAACCTTCAAGATATTCTCTTTTTTGGCCTATTGCTAAACAAATCCGAAAAAAGCTTACTGGTTTTTTGTGCATGCTCTAGGAAAACCAATTGTACGACTAGTTTATATTTAGGACATCAGATGCCGGTGGCCACAGAAGTTGTCCCGCGCATACTTTATAGAATCCAAGTCTATTGGATGGTGAATGTAGCAGATTAAACGAATGCATGATTGGTCGCTTCATAGATCCCATTGCAAAGCATGCGAAAATTACTTTGCAGAGTACCTCCTCTATAATGATAGTAATTCTACTTGGATTAGTGTATAAGACGAGCATAGGAGGAGAATGAATTGGACGAAAGGGGAGCTAAACCAGCAAAATTTGGGCTAGAATGGCATTCGCTAATAACGTATGAATCCAACAAAGCTATCAATCAGCTCTTTACAGATCGTCAGCTAAATTTTGTGATTACCGCAAACTTATCGCAAGATATTCGTCCGCTAGAGAGCCAAGTTCATTTCGATAATTGCTGCTTTGAAGCTGGTTCAGAGTATATTGAAGAGGAATGGAGGATCCTAGAAGCTGATAACCCATCATCCGAATCTGCATTATCCACTCTCGGGCGCATTCTCCATACCGTTCAGGATTTTTATGCCCACTCCACCTGGGTAGAGCTACATAAATACGAAACCCCAATTCCCATATGGAACCTGGATGTGGGAACTCTACCAAGCGGGATCGTTAGTGGAACATGGAAAATGGGTCAACCAAAGAAATGTCTTGGGAAGACTCCGACACATGAACAGCTCAATAAAGATGATCCAGAATCTGATGTGGGCAAAATAATAGTATCATCTGGCCCAAATCAGGGCAAATCTATGTTTGATCTGGCATACGATGCTGCCCTTTCCGCCAGTATAGAACAGCTTAAAAGATATCGTTCTTTTCTTGAAAAGGCACACGAAACTTTTGAGTCAGTAGTTGTAGGCTCGGGATTCGGAGGAACCATTCTCGCTTTGTCCTTAGCGAACAAATTCGAATACGATAATAAAAAAAACAACACCCAAAAAGAAGTTTGCATCCTGGAGCGAGGACAATGGTGGCTGTCCCACGAGATGAATTTTACACCAAAGTCAATGAGAAAGACTTTTCCCAATATGCGTGAATTTTTGGAAGATAATGGTAGGCCATATCACTTCTGGTCTCATCCAGATAATGCATCTGGTATTCTAGAGCTCCTGTCAACTGACAGAACGATATCCAAGAAGGGGCTTTTCGACTATAAGGTTCTGGGCGGAATACATTCAATACAGGCAAGTGGTGTGGGAGGCGGTTCTTTGGTTTATTCAAATGTAACGATAGCTCCCCCTAGCAGCGTATATATGAACTGGCCTACTCAATTTGCAGGCAAGAAACTTGAAAACTACTTCGATGCAGTTAAAAAATTCCTTGTCGTTAACAAGATACCAACCAATGCGGGACTCAGCAAAAACTTACTTGAGAAGACAAAAGCCTTCCAGGAAGCCGGTCAAGCGCTAATCGATGGCGGCGAGGGCAATATAGTCAACGTTACAAACGAAGGCGGTAAGATAACCGGGAATTTCGACCTCGATTTAACAATAACCAATGTTCCTGCTGGATTGTTTAATGATCAGGATCCTACAAAAGAAGAGATCAGGAGGCTATTGGATAAGCAAGAAGGAGTCTGCCAACGACAGGGAAGATGTGTTCTGGGGTGTATTCCAAATGCCAGACATACATTTAGCAATCGCATATTCGATGCCATGAACCCCGAGACTCCGGAAAAGCCCAAGCCACTTAAGGTTCGTGAGCTATGTGAAGTTTATGATATTGAGTTTAATGAAGGAGACGAATATAAATATAAAGTTAAATATTTCCAGTATGATCCCGATACTGATCGAAGACAGCAGAAATATGTTCTTGCCAAGTCCCTAATAATTGCCGCGGGCTCACTAGGCTCTACAGAGCTGCTCCTAAAATGCAAAAATAAAGGTAATCTCAAACTGAGCGACTCTCTGGGTAAAAATTTCTTTACCAACGGCGATATCCTCGGGTTCATGACACTTGAACACAAAACGATAGATGTGACCAGAGGACCCATAAATACTTCTCACGTCGCTTTCAAGACCAAGGATAAGGATTTCGCATTCATAATCGAAGACACGACTATTCCAAAGATTGTAGCACCCGCGGTTGCAACCATTCTTGAGCTGCTAGCCCATGGTGGAAAGGAAGCGGATATGAGCTTTTTGGACGATTTGATTCAAGACATAAATTTGATGTATAGGTTTGGAGTCCTCGGCATCTTATCCGATGGTATCTCTACTACATCACTTATTCGCCTGTTTACCGTCATGTGGAACGACCCTACCGTAAGGCGGGTATTGGTAGATATTCTCAAGACTGGAACATCCAAGGATGAATCCACACGTAAGTTTATGGAAGCCATTCTAACCTGGGCTATAACTGACCATGCAGACCCCTATGCATCTCCTGAAGAGCGAATATCCAAATTCTATGTCTTTTCAGGAATGGGTAGAGGCGAGAAAGGTGGTATTGTCAAGCTCAAACCTAAATGGAAGAAATTGGAAGCTAACGACGATTCGGGCGAGAAGATATTCGTTGATTGGCCAGCGGCGGATAATAACCAGGTATTTCGGGATATCGTGAACGGAATGAGAAAATTGGCTGGCGAAATGGATGCAGGTGGCGCAAAAAGAGTTTATACACCATTCTGGAACTTTGACAGGCCAAATGCAAGCACCGCGGTGATTCTTCATCCACTTGGGGGATGTTCTATGGGAAACAATCTGGATGACGGAGTGGTTGATAGCTATGGACAGGTTTTCTGGAGTGACGGATCGGGTAACAAAACAAATATTTATCCAGACCTATACGTGGTCGACGGATCTATTCTGCCTGAACCACCTGGTGTAAATCCTACGATGCTGATTTCAGCGATTGCATTCAGAACAGCAGAGAAGATTGTTGGAGCAGAATTTCTTCCCGATGCATGATGAATTCATCAATGAGCCATACGACCATCACTATTGGCAGGGAAAAATGTAGCCTCCATCTTCTTACTCAGTCATCTTTTTCATGACCAAGTCTCTTATTTCTTTTCCGCTTTGCTAAATCGATCTCATCCCCAATCCGTCCTAGTTGTTAAGAGCGTTAATCCTGTAACGCCTGGAACTTGTGCGAATTCAGTGAGAGCATTTCTAAGATAAACAGGAGTATCCGCAGCAATATGCAAAATTATGCCAAATCCAGGTGCTTTTCCGACCACAATTTGTTTGGCATTCCCTAGTGAAATCCTTAGTGCTTGTTCACTCACGTCTTTTCCTTCAATCAAAACCAGACTTATTACCATGTGTATCCTCTCGACCAGTTTAACTTCAATAGCTATAGACTAACATCAAAGCTCATCGGCATGCGTTCCGTGTGTCTGCTGTGCGATTTGTCCAATTGCTTTTTTTAGGTTCCCCAAATATATAGCGCCTGCAATGAACTATTTAAGCTTTTTCTTCGAGTCTTCATATACAATCTGCTACAATTTGTTTTCATAGTTTTCGGGTGCGAGTGAAACTGCGGCGTCGCACCCCGCAGCAAGCAGCGGGGTATTCGTTTAAAAATCAAACTGCGTGCGGCACCCCACCCTAAAGGATGGGGTATGCTTCGGGCCGCACGCCCTCACGCTCGGTTTTATGGAATCCAGAAATCGTCGAGTCTTCGTTGCCTAGATCATCTTGATCCCTGCAATTGAAACTCTGCTTTCGATTTTTCCCGAGAATCCTTGTTTATCGATCTAAGAAAACATAGAAAAAGGGCGAGGGTTCACTTCATCCCCGACCTGAAGGTCGGGGTATTCGTGACCCTCTGCGCACCCAATGCAATAAAATTTGAAGATTTGAAGGAGAGACAAGAATGGCAGACGAGTTTCGTGGAGTTTGCATGCATGGTGTAGAGCAGACAAGAATATGGAGAGGTCCTGTCAGAGACGAGTTTGCGAAAGCTGAACAATATATAAAAGACCACCAGGCAGATGGTCATCCATGTAATGATTGTGGAGTACTTCAACCGGGAGATCCTGGCTATGACGAGTAATACACGAGCCAAATAAAATTGAGAATCAATTCAAAAAGATCTGCACATCGGTTTTTGGTGAATTGCTCAGAATCTCAAAAAGCGAAATTATCTGATATTAGTATTGTGCCGTAGATTCTTATAATTTCTATCGAATTTTTTGATATAAAGCGGGGTAAAGAAATTACATTGGGGATCTGAACGCGAAGAAGATTTATCCGTTTACAGCATTTAGCTAAATGTGGAAACACAGACAATCTACATTGCATTGATCTCAATGCTCGGGAGCGGAATTGGAGCTATGACGGGTTTTGGAACAGCTACCATTATGACTCCTTTGCTGTTGATCTTTCTGCCACTGCCTGAAACAGTTCTTCTCGTAGGCATCATCCACATTTTCGGTTCACTCTGGCAAATCCTTTTGTTTCGTGAAGGCATAAGGTGGAGGTTGCTATTCGCGTTTGGTGCCCCTGGCATAATAACCAGTTTTATTGGTGCGTCCATCTCTTTGAACGCCCCCAGAGAAATTCTTTCAAGGATAGTTGGTGGATTTCTTATTGTTTATGTCATTATCGTATTGGTCAATCAGCGCTTTAAGTTCCAGCAGAGAACTCTTACGTCGTCGGTCGGCGGAGCTTCTTACGGATTTCTGGCAGGCATTTTTGGGATTGGAGGAGCCATAAGGGCCTTGTTTCTGAACGTATTTGATTTGCCAAAGGCAGTTTATATCGCAACATCTGGTGCCATCGCGCTGGTCATCGATTCCGCTCGAGTTGCAACCTACTTTGCAGGTGGAATAAGGCTTGGACCACTGATTTTTTTAGGACTCTTGGTTTTTATACCGGCATCACTACTCGGATCTGTGGCAGGCAAGAAGATTATAGAATGGATTCCACAGGACAAATTTCGATTTTTAATAGCAGCTTTCATACTTTTGGCAGGTTTAAATCTAGCTATTTTTCCATAAGGCGATCATGCTCCGATCTGAAAAAGTATAATAATCGTTGAGGTAACTCGTGTACAATCCCAAATGAAATAAGAGAATAGCTAGATTTAGTGGAAAAATTCCGGTATTATTGTCTCATCATCTTTCCTGCAGCCCTGCCAATGATCTTGTTTGCCAGCCTTTTCCCGATCCGGCCCTTCTGGATGGCGGTAAGGTCGTTATGCAGCGCAAACGTTTGTAAAGATCACTCTTCCTTTTCTATTGTTTTGCTTTGCTCGGTATCAGATTTAAGCGCCTCGATTCGTTGTATAATCTCTTGGATGCCGAGTCTTCTCTTAAATCCCAACGCAAATAAGATCAGGCTCAATTGGCCATTATTTCGGGATCGGAGTTTTTTTATTTGTAGCTTCAGATCTTTAACTTCTTCGCAGTTTTTGCAATCTCTCGTTTCATCCCCAAAGACATACATCAATATAAGTAATAATAACATCAAACGAAAAAGCTTATGATTTAGGCAAAACAGAATTATAACTTCTGATCTTGCCCCACAAGATACCGATAAGTCGTTTTGACTTGCGCGAGATTTTGTAAATGGTAGATTTCAGGCTCATATGACTCGCACTAAATCCACTCTCTTGATGTTCAGGGTTTCAATCACCAGAGCAGAATCCTCCCGACGAGCATCAACTTCCCAACAACTTTTGGATACTTCTATTTCACTGCCAGAGCAGAGCGATCCAAATCACTTTTGTCCAGAGAATTGCTGAAGTATCTTCACTAATAGATAAATTGATAGCACTATTTTCCTAATTGTACTAATTATGTATACAAATAGGTCAAATCAACCAAATCAGATAAATACTTGAGAATAGAAGAAAATAGAATAGCAAGAAATCGGCCAGGGATAGGATCGTTCTAGTTTGACGGCCGGATCGATCCCACCCCAGCAAACTGTCAATATAGGATAGCTCGATAAATAAGAGTAGCGGTCCTGCATTGTCACCTGCTTTTGGCCACGTCTTGCATAAAGGGCGTGGAAAGATGATTTCAATAAAGGATCTGGAAAAAGTCATTCTGTCCAAGATCTGTGAGACAGAGGGATTAACTGTAACGCAGCTCATTAATACCGTTTTTGAATCGATGGACGAGAGAAGTCGGCCTGACAAAAAAACCATCGCACGGCATATAAAGAAGCTTGAAAACAGATATTTTCTGCGTAGAATGAATCATGTTCTGGCTTTTACGACTCTAAATGGCCGTAGGTTGCTGGCGGCGGAGGCTGAGCAATGACAGGCTACTGGCAGAATCTCATCGATGAGGAGGCTATGGTTAAGGAAGAAATTTCGTTCTGGATGATTTTCTTGGCGCTGTTCATCCTGGCTGGGTGCGTTCTAGCAGTCGCAACCAACGGAGGATAACGAATTCTAACCTTGGACCATCCTCTCTCAGCTCCATGCAGCCATGCATAATCGTTTCCATTTTTTCCGTTGTTTATTGTCCCGTCAAGAGGAAATCGAAATGCAGCTAAGATGATTAGCTATCTCGTATCTGATGATGGGAAAGTCAGCGATGGCTCTGGCGGGCGAGGATGGATAGCAGGACCACAAGAACCTATTATTCAAAGGCAGCATTAATTGAAAGGAAGGTGTAAAGAAACGCTAGACATTTTCATGCCATAGAGTTTGTGGATTAATGGGTTTGTCAGAAGAGCATTTAGGCCGTTTTTGCTGGCTAAATAACATGATATGAACAGATCGTTGCTTTGGTAAGGGAAACATGTTATTATCAGGGACGATGTGAACAGGATACCCAGTACCGCCAGGGCAACTTTTTTTTGGTTATTCCGCTTCTCTAGATCCCTAATACTTCTGTTTGCCCCACACAAATCGTAATGCAAATCTGCAATTTGCGCTTTTTGGGCTGAACAAGTATTCTCGGATTCTCTCAAACTCCGTTCCATAGCGGTTACTTTGTTCTCCAGCTCTAGCTCTTTATATGATTTAGATCCGAGTCCTTCAAGTCCCCCCGCAATCTCCGTGCCGGGCCAGAAAAAACCACTCTTGGAAATGCTATTCCCTCCGAGATTACATTTATGGACAATATACATAACTTATATCTATATAAAGTTATTCTAATTAAGGGATGTTATCTGGAAGAATATGTTGGAGATCGAGATGGCAGAGATGAGGATGCACGCCATGGGCCTGAATTTATGAAGCGCATTGTAGATATCTATACCATAGTATATCGGTATCACTCACAGGTTCTTATTGATGTAAAGCGAAAAATGAATTGCACCAGACAATGCTATTCAAGGCATGCCCAGGCGTTCTTTGATTGCCCGAATATCTTCCCGCACCTGCCTAAATTGCATTGCATATCCGGGCTGGATATCTTCCCTTAAGCCTTTGATTTCATCCAGAATCTGAGGGGTTGTTTCGATGTTCTTTCGCACTGCTTTCAGATCATCTCTCATATCCAGGAGCAACGGGATTGCCTTGTCTAGTTGAACAAATGAGCAAAACATGGCAACTTCGCTTGCTCGTCCAACCTCGCCGCTGTATTCCTCGAAAGTCATTTTGGAAATTTTGGCCAACTCTGGCTTATTCTTCTCAACTATTTGCCGGAAGGCAGCGATCCTGGCTTCATCTCCCTCTACCAAGGTTACGACCTCTTGTTGGCTATCCTCTTCCCAATTATAGATCGACAATCCCGGTATGGCAAAGGTTCATGGCATGCTTCATCAAAAATACTCGATAACCCACATCATGAACTCTTGAGCCAATGATTGTGATCTTAAGCTTCATTCATGGCAATATGTATTTCCATACAAGAAAAGGATTTGGGTCAGGTTTGGTCTCCTGACATTATGCGTAATCAAACTATGGACGAGAAGAGACGATTCTCTGCATCCGCAGAAGGGCTCGCACAATAGTGAAGGCCTAGGCTTTCGGATAGCTATCCGTGAGAAAGCAGGTTATCAGCTATTATGTAAGCCAGCGATGCGTGGCTTTGGCGGCGAGGATGGATGGGCGGGAAGCCTGATCGGGCGGAATTGCTTTGGCATCCCTTCAATTCCATGAAGCAGTTATTTGCCATATTTTGATTGATTGACTAATTTCAATACAATAATAAATACTGATTTAGTTATTTAAATAAATTTTTTGATAAATAATTAATCTATTCGTGACTTACATTAACCATCAAAAGACGGCGAGTTATAAGCAGCCTAGTAAGCAAGAGGACCTTATTTGTCCATCAAAAAGAATAATCGGTCTCTTTATTTTTTGGGCATTTCAACTGTTACTGATTTAATATTTGCCTTGATTTTCTTTTCATCTTGAGGGGAGATCTTTTCGATGCCATGAGCCTCTTTTGCATGCACTTTTGCATGCTCAATGACCTCTGCTTCCGTTCCACTCTCATGCAAGACAGCGACGGCCTTTGGCGGGCGAGGGATGGATAGGCGGGAGGCACGATTGGGCAGAGATGGCTCGGAGGACGAAGGCCAGACCTAAAAAAGATGAGCAATCATCTGCTCTTTTTTCCTCCTGAATCCTAAATGGATAGCTCTATGAAGTCCTCAACAAATTTTAGCGAGCCGATCAGGATACTGATACATCAAGCCACTGCCAGATCCTTCGAACTGAACCAGCCAGGAGTCATTGATCCTCCTGGCTAGAATAAATTGGCTTGATTCACTAAAATAGAACCTTATCGAACCTTTAAACTGATTTTTGAACGCTATTGGCCTTTGATTGAGACATTTGTTTTCAAAGAACTATGGTTCGTTCTGTTCTACTTTTTTAAATCGTTCAAATAGGAGTTTGGAAGACAGCTCAGTCTAAAGGCTGATGCTGATCGTCAGTGGAGGTACAATGTATGAAATATAATCGAATCTTTGTGGCATTATTGGCCGCATGTATTTTCGTCGTCCCGGCCTTTTCGATGCCGAACTTTGAGAACCATATGAAAGATGGCAACGCCCAGATAGACGTCCCGTGCCAGAATCCAGTTGCTGGCGATCAACCGGAATTCCAGCAGCCATGCGACTGCAAGAAAGATAATGAAGGATTTGGCCCTAGGTCTATGATGGACGGCAAATGCGACAAGCCCATGATGGATAATAAGGCGCCCTGCGGCAAGCAAGCACCAAAGATGGATGCACCATGCCAGAATCCAGTTGCTGGCGATCAACCGGGATTCCAGCAGCCATGTGACTGCAAGAAGGATAACGAAGGATTTGGCCCCAGATCTATGATGGGAGGCAAATGCGACAAGCCTATGATGGTTAGCATGCATCAGAATCAATGCGGTCAGAACGACGCTAAGATGGGCTTCGATGAAAACAATGGTCCTGCACTCCATGATGGGCAATATGGTTCCGGAATGAAGTTGTTGAAAAACCATGATGCCAGAGATCATGGTGAAATTACTTCAGGCAAAATAGTATCAAATTAGCGGCCAGGATGAGATTCTCCTGGCCGATAAAACATATTTTACCGGAAAAAAAATTGAGCGAAAGAGTGGGGGGTTTCAAATGGTTGTTGGATTTACAATGGTAAAGGTCATTAAAGGGTACGAAGACGAGGCTTATCTGTCCCTCAAAAATACCAATGGTGTGAAAGAGGTCTATCGTATTTTGGGCGAATACGGTTTTTTTGTCGTGCTACAGGCGGAACACGGTATCCATCTGCACGACTTAATCGATATGATCAAAAATATCTTCAGCGTGACCGCAATTTGGCATGTTCTTGTTTCGAGCCAAGACGACTCTGAGCAGGTAGCATCAAGCAACGCGTCTTCTTTGGAAGAACCGAGATCTCTATCCCAGCATGATCATCAAGTTGCATCGCATCCAATTCTGACTCACGAACTTGGAATCAGATTTACCGTCACCGAAATATCTTGAGTCAGCCGACACAGGAGAAACTAATATGAAAATATGGTATTACTTAGCAACATTGTTGATATTGAGCGGCATGGCTTTGCCTGCGTCATCACAAGAACAGATTTCCCTTACAGTCTATGTTCATGAAAACGACCTAAACGGAGCACTGCTCTCGGGCGTCAAAATCACTGGACAAGACGCTGAGGGCAATGAATTTATTGGAGTGACAGACTCCAGCGGATCTGCAGTTATCAGCGGAACACCAGGTGCTTGGCAGTTCTCATTCCAAAAGAATGGTTATGAGAATCTTTACCTGAATTACAATGCAACACAAACGGAGGAAACCGCTGCATATCTAGAAAAGAGTTCCGCACAGAATCAGGTTGCGCTTACAGTCTATGTTCATGAGGACGACCTAAATGGGGAATTGCTTTCGGGCGTTAAAATCACTGGACAAGACGCTGAGGGCAATGAATTTATCGGAGTGACGGACTCCAGCGGATCTGCAGTTATCAGTGGTATACTAGGCCTCTGGCAATTTGCCTTCGATAAGGAAGGCTATGACGCTCTTTACCTAAATTATAATGCAACACAGACAGAAGAGACTGCTGCATATCTCCAAAAGGCGGCTTAATCTGTCAGACAGAAGGCAAGGAAAAATGAAGGCCGCAGGCCCAGGCCATGGCCGCCCGACCCATATCCGAGGACGAATTCAGAAAAGCCCTCGACCTGTACTGCGTAGGTTCCGGTGTCACTGCATCCGAAGGCGAGGACCATGGCCTCAAGAGATTCCTCCTCTCCCCCGGTGACATCATAGTCCGGCTGGAAGAAGGCAGAATCATCACAGATAGCCAGAGCACGTTTGAGAAGATCTCGGAGATCTTGATGGAGGTTAGGCTGGAAGAAGCCCCTCCATCGGATGAAGATCTGGCAAAGCTCCAGGAAGAGCGGCGTGCTGCAAATGCTCGAACCCAACAAAATCCAAGCATCTATGACGCCATCGTCGACCGCTTCGGCTACGATCTGCTGGAAGTCTTTGGGGAAACGGGGACCCTCAAAAGCAAAGGCATGGTATCCTTGGCACTCGAGACGGCGAAGGCCGGTCGAGGCGTCTTCTATCTGGATACGGAGAATAATCTCACCCCCGGAGAGGTCACCGATCTGAAGGCAGCCGGCGTGACCTATCAATATACGCCTGTCCTGAGCCAAATCGAGCGCATCATCCTCCAGGATATACCGAAAAGCAAAGCATCCCTGATCGTAGTGGATTCCGTAGGCATGCCCATCCTGCGAAAATTTGCTTCCATGAGTGCGAAGGAACGGGGCGATGCATTGCTGGACCTCATCTGCTGGTTGGGCGTCCTGAAGGAATGGAGCTTCAACAATCATGGTCTTGCCTTCGTGACCAACCAGCCCAAATCAGAGTTCGGAAAAACATCTGCATCGGAGCGAGGCGACAATCGAGAAGCTTTCGGCGACAAGGGCAACTTCATCCCCGGCCATATACTTCTGAGCAAGAAGGATCAAGATGCCAAGGGGCTATCAAAAGGCCGATTCGTGGCATTCAGGAGTCGAGCTTTGGCTAAGGGCGAGACGATTTTCACCGTTACTGTTCAGGGCGGGAAGCCGGGGCTCGAAATGGTGGGGGGAGCATGAAGCGCCCTCCCATCCTCATCTCCCTTGACTCCAACGAGATGGGGTCAGACAGGGCAAAGGCGCTCGCCCAAGCGGTCGGCGGCGATCCCACATATGAGCTGCAGGGATTTGCAGAGCTGCCTGTGGACATCTGACTGGAGCTCACCCAGAATGCCCACAGTGCCATGGCAAGGAATATCCTGATGCGGAATATGACGGAGAAGAGAAAGATCTCCAGGGCACGATGCTAAAGCAGGTCTGTGGGACCTGCGGCAATGAGTGGAAGATCACAAAGACTGTGAATGTGGAACTCAAGGAGACCCCTGATTTCTGGGCCTCAAAGAGTACAGGCCACCTCGGCCAACAGATCCTCGAGATGATCGTCCAGGGCCAGCCCGGATTCGTGGCAGTCTTTGGATCGCTCCAAGAAGTGCTTGCTGAGTGTCCGAAGATGCAAACGGAGAAGGCAAGCCTCGCCCGCTCGCAAATGGACATCGTAAGGATCTGTCCACTGCCGGGCCTTTTGCGCAGATGCGAGCGCATGCGACGTGCCGGTATTTTTCCTGACTCAACGAATCATCAACAATCCTTCCCATGGATTCTCAGCTTGGCGAAGAATCTCCTGACCGGCCCAACCTCGCGTCATGGCTACCGTCGCTTCGATGTAGACGCCAGATCCTACGGAATCCTCTGTAGCATTCCAGGCGTGGGCGACGCAGTGCAAAGGACTGCTGAAGGCCTATGGAGGCGTGGCAGCAAATCGTAAATGATGCATGTTCAGTCCGATGCGCTAGCAACGACAAAAATTGACGGAAAGGCGCTCGGAAAATCAAAAGCCTTAAAGCTAATTGCCGCATTTGGACTGGAAGCGCCGGAGGCCTGGGCATGAACATGAAATGCAAATATCTCAGTCTCGACGTAGCGACAACCAGCGCCCGCAAGCTCATCCTGAACGACTTCCTCTGCGGTCATGAAGATCGGAAATGCGATACCTGCTGCGGCAACTGGCTACGGGGCCTGTGCCCGGTGAGAGGCGAGATGCATTGAGTCTCAAATTTAACCATCCAAGAAGGTCGATATCGAGCTTGGGCAGATGCCCCAAGAGAAGCTCGCAAAAGATTTCTACGAGAGCGAGCGATATCCCAACAGTTGCAAATGGGGGATTTACGTAATGTGTCAGGCAGATGTTCTTACCCTAATCAAGACCTTCGGGCCAGTATCTTCGTTGCAGCTAGGCAAAGCCCTTGGACTCAATGCCAGCACCATTGCGCAAAGCGTGAAAAGGCTCCGGGACCAGGGCGAGATAGCACCATCTGGAAAGCAAACGATCTGGCGGAAGATGCGGCTATTGGGTTGCGGTGATCTGATGCGTACAGTAACCAAGTGGAAGGCCATTCTTGACGCCATGAAGTATGAGCAGCCCGTGCCCATCAGGACGATTACCAAAAAAGTAGGACTCACCGAAAGCAGTATCCGCAGACATCTTAACAACATGCGAGAACTTGGTTTAGTGGAAAAAGAAGTCAATGAGCATCGGGCAGTGGGATGGCGAAAAACCAGAAGCGATTAGTTTTTGATGTGTGATATATAAATATCAATGGAGGGCAATAATGTTAGTGTCAGAGCAAGCATCCGAAAAGGTTGAACTCGCTGACTATCAGCCAGGGGCATCGACCTATCCAGGAAAGAGGACTCGTGGGGATGGATTCCCGTTCTTTTGAAAGTTAATGATTTCGCAAAACCAATCATCATTGACTGGATTTGCCCAAGCTGCCAGAGGCTGCTCGTCAGGATCTCGGTCCTGTCCGCACTGCGGGCTGGTGCTGAAGGAAAGCCCTAAAACAAGAGATCCTCTCCCTGGAAGAGGATGCTAATGCGCCAATACCGAAACTGGGCGGATGAGCTATTTGAAACCGGAGACGATTCACGAGGAACTGAAAAACCCTCGGAGCGGCCCTATACTTGAATGCCGGCTCCGGCCAGAGTCCCGCCCGTAAGCGACACCTGCGGCATAAGCTTCCCTAATCTAATAGACATAATAGAAAAAATGTCGAGTAGGCCGATAATAAACAGAGCTTCGGGCCTGGCACGAATGGATAAGAAACTGAAATGGCAAACAATAGAATTATGATGGATGAGCCAGACATGCTCAACGAGATGGACGAGACATAAAATGGATATCGCTTTCCTGCTCAGAGGATTTGTCATCGGCTTTTCAATTGCAGCACCCATAGGGCCAATCAGCGTTTTATGTATACGTCGAACACTCACCGAAGGCCGCCTGGTCGGTATTGTCTCTGGCTTGGGGAGGAGCAACCGGCGATGCAATATATGGGTGTATTGCAGGATTTGGCTTAACCTTCATTTCAAATATCCTGATCGGCCAACAAACATTGCTTCGCCTTATTGGTGGGTTATTTCTTTGTTATTTGGGTGCAAAAACTCTGCTAGCAAAGCCTGCGAAACGAGCTGCTTTGACCAAGAAAACTGCCTAGCAGGTGCGTATGCTTCGACATTTTTCCTGACGCTCACAAACCCGATGACTATTCTTTCTTTTGTAGCAATATTTGCCGGCTTGGGTCTGGCAAGCACAGGCGGGGATTTCCTGTCAGCAGGAGCTTTGGTCGTGGGCGTTTTCATTGGCTCATCGTCTTGGATGCTTATATTATGTAGTAGTGTCGATGTATTTCGAGAAAAGTTTGACTCTCTTGGTCTGCAGTGGGTGAACAGAATTTCAGGAGCAATTATCGCGGGTTTTGGTTTGATCGCTCTCTTGAGCTTGGCGTGATGATGTTTACAAAATGCCGGGAATTTTCCTTGCGAGCTCATTTCAAAATTGCACTCTTCTCGGTTGGTCCTTGTTTTGCTGGAAAAAATGAATATCTATCAGGCTTGGCTGCATATCGTCTTTAAAGCCAAACCGAGATACCAATCATCAGTCCCTCCTTTGGGTCAGGTTCTCTCTTCCTGCTGACCTGGCCCACAGTGAAACTGCGGCGCGGCGCACCCCACAAGCTACGGGCATCCGAAGTGCCGCCGCATTAAGATCGAACCAGGTTAGCCGATCGGTCCCTAAGTTGGATACGGATG
>CAVWPP010000019.1:0-19998 GCA_963756915.1 Methanotrichaceae archaeon | reverse complement strand
TCCCATCCCGATCATATTGGAGCAGCCAGGGCAATAAAAGAAATATCGGGCTGCGTCGTCGCAGATCCTATCCGGCCGAAATCGCTTGGATAGAGGATGTGAAACTGCAAAGCAAGAGCGGCCCGTTCCGCAGGATTTGAAACTCTGGTGGGCTGGTCGGGTCCAGGGAGACCGCGCATACGAGAAGACGGGAAATATTATCTAATGCGATGGTATGAGTCTGCATGTGATTCATATACCGCGACTCCCCCGGGTCCATCTCCCTTTGGTTCCCTACGGAAGGCGACATTTTTCTGTGCATGTGATTCCGATTATTGGCGACATGCCCATTTACCAGATATTTTAGCATCAGCTAATTCAATTCGGAGGCTTAAATCAATTAATGGAGTCAAATTACTGCTTTCGGCATGGGATGACCCTCGCGAGGGAAGCGAGGCTGCCAGGATTATGCAGGAATGTTGTGAAATACCTGCAGCACATCCATAGCGTGGTCCTAAAGGTTGAGGTCGGGAATCCTGGGCTTGATTCTATGGAACGATGTAGTAAGAGAGTTCTCAAGAGAGATGGTACTTTTCCTGAAACCATGGCCATTCTCTTGTGCAAGTTCTTTTCAATCGAGCCTGAAGGTGAAGGATTGGAGATCCTCTTTAATGATTCTATTGCGGAGGGGGCGGAAAATGTTGCAGACTGGAGACGAATAATCAAGAAGTTTGGTGAAGGATCGCGAGGGACCTGGGATGATGATGGGCGACGTGCGGGAGAAGTTCCGAGTATTGCAGATCCGGACTGGTCCCGTGAAGTTTCCAAATGGTGAGATTCTATCGGTTATTCCGTTTGTAAAAAGACCGCAAAGAAGTTTACAGAAGAGATGCTATTGCAGAAGGATCTTTACATTGCGGCTGAGGATAGGTATTATGCTCCTTTTGGTGTTTCAAAAGAATGAGCCGCCAGAAGCTGTGGATCCATTATCTGTCCGGGAAGGATTGTCCGGCAGAAGGCGTTGATAAAGAATCAGAGATCCTAACCGGGAAGAATGTAGCTCTCCCGGACCATTAGTATGATCAACATTTCTATCTCCATAAAGAGGCAAAATAGCCTCTTGCTCCTTGCGTCCTCTTCGATTTATATGTGATTTCTTTGTAGATCCCGAGCCCATTGGTCGTGCACGATCCGCTGATGCTCTGCAGGTTGCGCAGCATGTAAACATCCTTGGCAATGACCACCAGCTCTCGGCCAGTTCTCCGGTCAATCTACTGGAAAGACTTCCATCGCTTCGAAGTTTCTGCGAGAAGTCCGCTATGACTAGTCGGAGACGGACTCCACCCCATCCCGGTAAGCCATCGCATACAGATCGCTTTGAAGTCTTCTTCTCTTCCGGTGCGCCGACCAAACCTTTGGATATTTCAAAGGCCAAAGCGCATCCCTGTAAACTGCTAGCGAGGTAATAATTTCTGCATGTGTTCAGCATTCAACCGCAAACTACAAATATCTATAACGATTATATAGTTAGTTTGCTGTTTCATGCGTAAGGGTGGCGGGCGTATCGTGGGCTTAACATGATCCGATAATACTCTGTTTGGCAAGGAAGATTAGCGGGCTTGCCTCAATCGCGGAGCAGCTTGCGGTCTATTAAATATCAGACCGCTTTCCTATGTTCCAGGAGATGCATGCTGTCGTGGTACTGCATTCGGGCTTTCGGAGCCTGTGAGACTGAAATTTCGGCAGAATAAAAAAGTTGCGCGCTGTAACTGGCGCAGTAATCTTCCGAGAAGTCTCGCGCTAATGCACGATCGGGGCATGAAGCGGCATAAACAGAAAAGGCCAAGGGGCGAGCACGAGACCCAAATGCGAACGGGTGTTTCTTTTGAGAAAAGGACGCTGTGCGAGAATCCAGCGAGAATGCCGCCCATATGGTCTTTATAAAGTCGAGCTTTTGGCGGGTCAGGCCTGCACTTAAATGCCAGGTTCCTTCTCATAAGGGTCGCTGTGGATTTTCGGCGCTGGTCCCGCCTGAGACTAGCTTCTTGTTTTTTTAGCTTTCTCCTTTAGTCAAGATTTTTCTTAGATTTTCGCCAATCGAAAGTCTTTAATACCGGCAATTGACGTATAACGTGTTGGCGAAAGTCGATTGTGTGTTTAAGACTTTTGCCCCCTCCTTATACATTAATCATATCTTGACTTGAACAAACCTTATTACCTCCGCTGTCGTTTTCAACTATAAGAACGCCAGCCAAGGAGAGAGGCATAGGTTAGAGTGACGTGGCTTGAAGGCTGGCCAGGCTTGCAGCTCCTTTTTTCGCTTATAACGATGTGGAATATGTGCCGATTTTGTTTTATTTTAAGATATTATAAAAAGTAGATTAGAGAGATTAGAGAAAAATTGGTTGAATTGTCAAGTTCGCAACTAATTTTTACATATTAGCACAGTTTTGGCCCTACGGCATTTTGCACAAGTTGCAGCAAAAGCATGGATAAGGTCCTTCTCTGTGCTAAAATCGTAAAATGATTATCTATTCTTTCTCATTGTGGCAGCAATGATGCTTATTTTTAACGAACCACAAGAGAGCTAACAAACCAATCACGAATAGCTTTATTTTTATTATCTTTTTGATAAGTCCTAACATTATCTATTCCACCTTAAATCTATATATGGTCCTAAACTATAAAACTGTGACCTTTGGCGCTTAGGCGAAAGTCAGCTTGTTTTCACCCGGGTCACAATTTCGAAAAAAACACTTTATCCATATCAAACAAATTATCCCATAAAGATGTGAAAAGACATTCACACTATCCAAAGTTCCTTCCTCTGCTCTCTCACCTCACACCACACCTTTCAGTCGTCTTGTGGATTGCTACAGGCTTATCCTCTCTTCGACCATGCCCAAGACTCTACACCACAAGGATAATCTTTTATCATTACCCGTCTGGCCAGTTCCAGAAAGGACCAAAAAGAAAGAGATTTAGAGCCCAAGTTTGGCTCAGGATCGCTCAAGCGGACACTGCAAGATCCCCTTCGTCCTCACCATCATTATTATCACCAATGTTGTTTTCTAATCCCATGCAGTTGCATCTGCCGTTATCCCATTGGCATCCCGGATTGCTTTGGCATTGTGCTACGGGATTTGGTGCAGGGTTGAAAGGCCCGGGCTCTGGTTCGGGATTCGGATTGGGGACAGGTCCCGGCATGGGTTCAGGTTCTAGCCCTCGGCAATAACACTGACCGTTGACCCAATCGCAGGACGGATTAGCCTCGCATTTTTCCCTTTCCGGATCTATATATCCGGTACACAGACACTGTCCATTGTTCCAATGGCAAAGGGAATTTTTCTCGCAATCCTCCTTGGGACTGGGTTTAGGGGTTGGTGGATTGGGTTTGATGTAATTGCTAACCGGATAAATATCGATGAGGATTGAATTGCTGTAAGCGTTATTCGTGGCAAACAGACTGCGGTGCCTGCCTAGCGTATCGGCATAGTACCAGATGTAATAATAACCGGCCTGCACAAACCCCAGGTCATTTGCCAAAACAAAGCCGCTGGGATAGACCTCGTACATGGTGACTGGTGATGCCTGCGGCACATAGATCAGTTCTCGCGTCCATCCGCCTATGGGCATAGTGGCATATAGCGTCCAGCTAACCGCTCTCTCTATCCACAGCCCGGGATTGTTGCTTGGAAACGTCGCAGTAAAGTCATTCCAGGCCAAGTAGTCTCCATTGTAGTACATGTACCTGGGGGGACTCTTGAGGACTGCCGAAGGCAAAAGCCTCTTCAGATCCATAGTAGGAGGAACCTGATTGGTATAGGCAGCGATTTCCGTTCCAGCATCTTCTGAAGTCGCCAGCGGCGAGCTGGTATCAACAAATGCGTCTTCCAGATTATTTGCTGGAACCAAAGAGCTAAATTCCGAAATAGTCAGATTCTTTGCATTAGAATTTTCGGATTGGTCCAATCCCCCTAAAGATATACTGCATATGAGAAGAGTGGTTACAGCAATCCGAAACAATATATGATCCGCCTTCATGTTCCTCACATTCTTTACTAAATTTCGAGTTATTTTCTGCCATTCTTTTTTTGCCCCCGAACCCGGGGGCTATGAAAATTAAGTGGTCAAAAACGAAGGGTCTCTGGAAGCTTTCCCAGAAATCCGCATCTCTTAATCAAAGGTCTTTTGGTTATTCTTTCATCACCGCATCGTAATCCGTATTATTTGTATATATATATATTGATATGTGTTGTTATTAGCGTCACAATACCGTGCATACAAAATAAGAATGTTCAATCAACAGCAGGAAGTAAAATATCGGTTCCAAAAAAAGCTGATGATCTGCTTTCCAATATTGATTACATTTTAGGTATCATCACTCCCAATGGCATCATTTTTCCTGACTGCATCATGGACATCATAGACGTCATCTGCTCAGATTCATTGGAGGGCATCACAATCATCATCGACTTATTCATTCCCGGTTCGCTCGCAGGCATCATAGCCATCATCGGCATATTCATCCCTGATACGTTCACGGCCATCATTGTCATCATCATAGGCATATTCATCGATGCATTCATGGGCATCATCACCATCATGGGCTGCATCATCATGCAGGACATGTTTGCAGGACAGGACCCCATTTCCGTTTGCATCATCATTGGCGCTTTCATCATTGGCATCATTGCTTTACAGTCCATATTAGCAGGGCAAGACATCATCATCCCCTGTCCCATCATTCTTTGACCCATCATGTTTCCTGCAATCGGTTCTATCGATGTAATCCCTATAATTCCGATACATGTCAAGAGGATAAAAAATCTAATTGTTCTTGATATTGCCATTTCAACTACTCTCCTTAACGACAAATCATTAGTGTTATTGCCCATATGTCCAGCACTTTGATTATTTTCAGAATATGCAGAAAGATCAGATATTCGAAGCCAGATCGCAAAAGAATTATGCGAAGATTTTCTGGAGATCTTTCAAGAAATCCATCTTGGCCTGCACTTTCTTCATCTTTAACTCCAATTTAGCCTTGATGAAAGCCTTCTTTTTATCTTCACTTAAATGCTCCTACAAGTTCATCATGCCTTCCATTTCAGCTTCCCCTGTCTCTTTTCCATGCATCATATTCTATCACTTCTTTTAGAACGTCAGTATACCTGGTTAGTGGATATTGTATTCAATACTATTTATAACTTTTTAACAATTAAAATTACTTTGATAAGTTCTTAATGAGCCAATAATTTCTTGGAAAAGAAAAAAGATAGACAATGCGAGAATCCCATCCCCGCACGGAAATCTCATATCTTGAAATCCATCTATTGGCTAAATTATTGATGGTAACCGGCTTTTGGTTATTACCGTTGTTATGATCAAGATTGGTTTATTTCCATAGATATATGTCATGATCACTTAACTTTTAATAAATATATCAGTAGTAGATTGAAGTTGAATGCAAATGAAATACTTTTCATCCATAACCTTCTGCGGTTATTGCAGTGCTTTCTGCTCAAGTTCTTTGGTCCATTTGCGGATTTCTTCACTGTCTCGCGTGTCAATTAATCCGGGACTTGTCTCTTTGAAACCCGCCGCTTCGAATTGCTTCATAAGGATACTCAGGGTTCGACGGAAGAGAAAACCCATTTTATTCTTATCCCAAACGCCGCCGAAAAGGCCCAATGCAATTGGGTGCAAATTGTACTTTAGGGCCTTATCTTCTAGATGTGACTTCCTGATTCTCTGCAAGTCTTCCGTTTTGCCTTGGCGCTCGAAGAGCGATTTCATGGCTGAAGAAACGAAAATTGCGACCTTCTTTTGGGATAGGTCTTTCTGGAAGTTCTTCAGGAAATCATTACTCTCTCTGGTCCACCTATCCATCTTGAGGCCGCCGCCAACGATAACAATCTCGAATTCCGAAATATCTTTGATTTTCTCTTTTTTGGCGTCAACTACTTTAACTTCGAAATTATCCTCGCGAAGGATTTTGGCGATTTCTTGTGAGGTTAGTGCTGTAGCACCATAACGTGTGGCGTAAACGATTAAGATTTTTATTTTCTCACATCCTCAAGTATTATTGGCCTAATATGTCTCATCCTGTAGCTATTAAGGACGTTGTGTATAAAATTTCCCTAACTCGACTGCAAGCGGAGAAAGATCGGAGCTTTTAAAGGAGTTTTGACAGGCGACAAAGAATTAGAAAAATTTAGGTCGTAAGATTCGTAATATCCGATAACAAGTTGAAAATGGAGAAGCTTTCGGGGCTTAGAACTCTTATAGTAAATAACGACTAATATAATACTTTCATGGAGCAAACAAATAGATCGAAAGTTTTCATAGCCGGTGCATCGAAAAGGTCTGAAGGCGTCAAAAAATTGCGGGAAGAGTTCGATGTTGCCACAGATGGAACCATTCAGTTTGCAGACATCCAGGTTGGACCTACATCAAATATAAATTCAAGGTTTGACATATAGAATGATGATAGTTAACTATGTCTGCGACCTTAATTGAGGACCTGCGCCTTAGGAATCGAACCCGCATTTTTGAGGACAGAAATTATGCGGGAGAATTTCTAGCCCGGTCTCTAGAGAGTTTTAGGGGATCGGATACAATTGTTCTGGCCATACCATCGGGAGGTGTTCCAATTGGACTGATTATTTCATCTCACCTAAATCTGCCCTTCGATTTGCTCATCATCAGGAAGATTCCTATTCCTGGAAATAGTGAAGCGGGTTTTGGAGCATTAAGTCTGGATGGAGACATGATACTAAACGATTCGATGGTCAATATGCTAGGCTTGAGCGGCGAGGAGATCGAAGAACTGGCAAAATCTGTCCAGGATGAACTTAGAATGCGTAACCACATTTTCCGTGAAGATCGGCCTTGGCCCAAACTCGATGGAAAAACTGTTTTAATTGCTGACGATGGTTTGGCATCAGGTTATACTATGATAGCCGCCGCTCGAATGGTCAGAAGGTGGAAGCCTAAAAAGATTGTTGTAACAGTACCTACTGCCTCCATGCAAACTATTGATTTGGTGGCAAAGGAGGTAGACATAATTGTTTGCCCCAACGTACGTAGTACGGGCAGCTATTTCGCAGTGGCCGACGCCTACAGGAACTGGTATGACCTATCCAAAGAAGAGATCGTTGATCTATTAAGGATGCACAAATTCTTGCCTCGGAAAGCTAGGCTGACAGATGACTCGACATACAAAAACTAATAAGTTGTTCTTGATGTTTCTCAAAGGTTAACGGGGATCTAAAATAATTGCGCCAATTTCACGAGGATTGAGATCCCCAATTAAGCTATGGCCGATTTTATCAAATCTGTCATTTTTCTCATGCTCAATCCTCACACCAAATCAGGCAAAGAATGGCGATATGGCCTTCGCTACCTATACTAACCTGCATCTCGACCCAATCAGGAAAATACTTATTTTTCCGATTTATCAGAAAAATTTAAATACTCAGAATATGCAGTAGATTTGGGTGCAAGATATGACAAATGAAAATGATAAGGAATCCTGCTGTATGGCGGCCTGCTGCAAAGTGGAATCGATTGTGGCCGTCGATGAGCGGGGACAGATGGTGCTTCCTAAAGAGATTCGGGCGAAGGCCGATATCCGTGCAGGCGACAAGCTCGCCGTGGTGAGCATGGAAAAGAACGGCAAGATTTGCTGCCTCTCCCTGATCAAGGTTGAAGAACTTGAGCGCATGGTCAAGTCCATTCTCGGGCCGGTAATGGATGAGGTCTTTAAAAAATAGGCTGGACATGCATTTATTGTAAAATATATTTGATATTATTAGCAAAAAATTATGGAATGCAATGGTGAAAATATGCAAGACGAAGAAATAAAGAATGCTGTCAGGACCAGATACGCGGATGTCGCCCGGCAGAGCGGCTCGTGCTGCTCATCGGCATGCTGCGGATCGGCCAAACCCCAGCATATCAGCAAGAAGATCGGCTACTCAAATGAGGAGATGCAGGCCGTCCCCTCTGGATCGAACCTGGGACTTGGGTGCGGAAATCCGACCGCGCTTGCCGCGATAAAAGCAGGCGATATCGTCCTGGACCTCGGGTCCGGCGCAGGCTTCGATTGCTTCTTGGCCGCAGCCAAGGTCGGCCCGACGGGCCGGGTCATAGGCGTGGATATGACCGAAGAGATGGTAGCACGGGCCAGAGATAATGCGGCAAAGGGTGGATACCAGAACGTGGAATTTCGGCTCGGTGAGATTGAGAAACTCCCCGTCGAGGACGGTAGCGTCGATGTGATCATCTCCAACTGCGTCATCAACCTGGTGCCTAACAAGGAAAAGGCTTTCCGCGAGGCCTTCAGAACTTTGCGGCCCGGCGGCAGGCTGATGGTTTCGGATATCGTTCTTCTCAAGAAGCTTCCTGACTTCGTCAAAGAATCGATTGAAGCCTACGTAGGCTGCGTCGCAGGAGCTGCTATGAAGGAGACGTATTTGAATGCCATGAGATCGGCAGGATTCAAAGATGTAACAGTGGTCGAAGAGTCCGTCTTCCCGTTGGACTGCATGACCAACGATCCCGCTGGGAAGGCGATACTGCAGAGCATAAAAGGGTCTGCCGAGGAGATCAAAAAGGTTGAGGGATCGATATCCAGCATCAAAGTTCGCGGGATTAAAACGGCTTAACGAGATCAGGTCAAGAAGACAACATGATTGAGCCAAACGATCCGGTCAAATGGCTCAACGATCATTAAAATGATCTAGTCGATACGAAGGTTAACTCACAATTGAAAGTCGTTGCGTAATGAAAGTCCTAGAAAGGACGGAATTACCAGCTGCCTCATTTGCGTGGTTCAAACTATTGGAATGTCGGTATCGGCCGGGAGGAGGGAGACGTAGAAAAAGATCAGGGCGGAATGGGGACGATGAGGGTTCTGGGTAAGAAAATGGCTGGCCGCAATCAAACTCTCGTCATCCCAATATTTGCATTTCGCCGTTCTTATTCAGATTCGTCAAAGACATCCGCTCTTCGTTATTTCTGTCCCACTCAAAACACTAGATTGATCACATGAGGCATTTTGGGCTCCTCTTTCTGTAGCAAAAAGGGGTTCCCTGTTTGAAATATTTTCGTTAATCTTATCCCGGATAGCCATTGCATATTCGTTTTTGCCTTGTGCCAGATAGAATGATTTTTTATCCAAGAAATAAGTGTCAAGCGGTAGTAATTGAAGAATTCTTTCTAAATATTCAGAAGCATTTTGAATATCATTGAGTTCCGAATATGTCCAGGAGATACCCCAAAGAGCAGATATGTTATTGGAATCTAAATTAATTACCTGCTGGTAATATCCAATTTTCTTTTCCGCATTTTCTTTATTCTTGATGTCTACATCTTGAGCCGCTTTGTACCAATCGTTTGCGGTAACAAGTTTTTCGGTGGCGATTTCTGTTAGTCCATTTTGAGTTAGATCCTCTTCCTGGCTAGATGCCACATTCGTTTCCATATATCCGCATAAGGCTAGAAGAATTATCAAGAACAAAGCAACTGAATTTCTTGTTATGTGATCTCCTCCTGGAAGCTCTTATCAAATATTATATGTCATTTTAATTAATAAACACTTTGGATCTACATAGAGATAGCTATTTTGTCGAATTAATTTCGCCCGTGCATATAGCTCAAAAAGCTGCTATAGAAACATCAGCTTAGAGGTCCTATTCGCTTTGATCGCATTTTTAGTGATCCAAAAATCGCGGGGCTGCTATTTTTGGATCCTGAGCCAAAAGCCCCGACCAGATCGATGATATTTTCTGGCAACCTGCATCGACCATCTAATCTAGTGATTTATTTGTCAGAACCCGGAAAATATATATCATGGTAGTGATATTATGATGTCATGCCAGGGAAACATAATGACCGTCGTTTAGACTTCTATTTCTCGTCAGAGGCTGAAAAAAAGCGCTTCCGCGCCGAAGCCAGAAAACATGGGTGTACGGCCTGCAGATATCTTCGACACATAATAGATGAGCATTTCCACCACCCACTTGAACCCTCCACCGTCCCCCAAGATATCCAAAATCTTAAAGAAGAGATTTCCCGACTTAAGAAAGATCTTCGTGAAGCTGATCTGCTCACCAAAGTGCAGGATGAACTAATCCAATCTCTGCGTAATCAATTGCCAATCCAAACTATTGATGATCAGCTGATTGAAGCCATCCAGAACGGCCCTATTCACGACAGGAAGCTCCTAGAAACGCTCGGCATAGATATGTCGAATGGCGATGCTATAAGAGCCATATCAAGACAACTGGAGATACTGGAGGCCAACGGCATGATCACCAGAAACGCGCGAGGTTGGTCATGGAAAGCTTAATCGATCGTTGGGCAGAAGACGCCAGCACGCAGGGTATGGGCAAGAATTCCATCGATAGCTATCGCTGCGCATTGAAACATTTCGGAGAATTCTATGGGCTCCCTGAAAAGGCCGACAAGATGCTAATACGCGCATATGTGGACATGCAACGGAAAAAAGGAATCACAACAAAAACGATATCAGGTCGACTTAACGCCCTAAACAGCTTCTACGAGTTCCTGGTCTTCGAGGGTCTGAGACAAGATAATCCCATTCCGGAAATCAGAAAACGATATCTGCAACGCTACAAAAAAGATAATGAAGAACATACCCACAAAATCATATCCATAACAGAAGCCGCGCGCCTGGTAAATAGCTGCATGGATATCAGGGATAGGGCTATGGTTTTACTGCTATTGAAAACAGGCGTGCGCCGGGAGAGCTGCTCTCGATGGAAGTATCGGACATAGATTTTTCCAATCAGTCTATCACTCTGAAGCCGAAGAAGAAAAGAAGCAACAGGGTCGTGTTCTTTGACTCGGAAACGGAATACGTCCTAAAGCGCTGGCTGGAAGCCAGGAAAACCCGTCGCCCTAAGAGCGATGCACTATGGATTACGGCCTGGGGGACAAAGTCCAAGGAGGACAGCATATATGATATGGTCGTGAAAACTGCAACCATAGCGGGCTTGCATGATCCCGAATCTGAGGCTATGGAGGATCATTTTAGCCCTCATGCTGCAAGACATTTTTTCACTACTCACCTCCAGCGATCGGGGATGAGTCGAGATCATGTCAAGTGGCTGCGAGGCGACGTCATGCGAGAGGCAATCGGCATCTACAACCACATAGCCCCGGAAGATGTGAGGAGAGAGCTATCTGGCCCATGTGCCGCAATTGGGCGTATAAGTTTGAGGCGGCTTTCCATTCAAAATCGCTCTTTTCAGGTCCTGATATCATGTGATTACGTGCGGGGGATGAGATATCCTCATGTTTTTACGGGTAAATAATTATTGGTTCACGCCATGAGGTCATGGGCCAGAATATCGTGAAGGCAAGGCGGATCTCGATATCTTTTAATTGGCAGTCTAGCCGGGTGAGGATGAGATGAGAGCCTTAGCGCTGTTAATATCCTAAATCCTTTTCATATTTTCTAATTTGCTCAATATTGAATCCATCTTTTCATTTAAATTGATTAAATACCTTATGGATAATATTGTAAAGCCTTGCAGATTTGGAACCACAAAAAGCATCCTTTGAGAAAAGAAATCAATCGCAGTCCTTACTACGTCTCGTCTTTTTTCAGAGGCACTGTCCAGCAAATCTTTGGGATAGCTCTTCCAAATATGATTTGAAATCTTTTCCCGGTCCAAACCTAATTCAAATAATTTTTCTAATGATAAATTCGAGGCCTCGATACACTTTTCAAGATCATAGAGCCCGGATATGGTAGTGCCTGGAGACTCTATATCAGGTGGCAGATTTTTATAGATATCTCTAGCTATCGATTTACTGATGGTTTTAACTGTATCTCGAAAAGAATCTTTTTCGGAAAACCGTATACCACTAAAAATTACAGAAGCAAAATCGGCAAATGGACTAGCCCCTGGCAAAGAACTTATCAAGATTTTAGCAATTTGCTTTGCAAGATCTTCCATAATTTTATTTATATCCAAAAATACTTCTGGCATAAGACCAACACCATTGATATTATGATGTGCAAAGACAGCTCTTTCTTTTATAACTATTCCTCTTCTCTTTTTTCTATAACTCCTGCAACCTCTGGGCCTCCTCAAGGATGGTCATGAACTGGAACACAGTGAATCCTCTGCGGATCTCCAGGTCGACAAATTTGCGGTCCAGTTTGCTCAATATGGCCGAATAGTCGCCAGCTACGTAGAGCACCTTGAACCGCTGCAGGTCCAGGTTCCGGTTCAGGACCTGGATAAACATCTCTCTAGGTGCGAGAGCCGCATTGAAGGATGGATCTGAGGGTGATAGTAGGATAGAGTTCGAAGTCCATGATCCTAAATAGGAGCAGCATGGGATATGAGGGCGAACCTTGGGAGCGGGGCGAAAGTGGTTGGAAATGATTTGGATTAGCTATTAAATATTCCTTTCAATTGGTTTTAGTCTGATATTTAGCCGCAATAGGATTTAGCCTAATTTCCTCTTAAGCAATTGATAAAGAAACTCTGAAAAAGCTACATTGCGTGCAATTAATGAGAAAGCAATTTGGATCAATTTCGCTCCCAAATTATCTTTTGAGCTATGTTAATGCAGAAAGAATCAACGGGCAAATCTGCAAAAGGATTACCTTTAAATCTATAACTAATGTTGGGACAATTATGACGGATTTGGGTGTCGACAGAGAAATGGAAGAACAAGAATTTGAGAAACTAACAAAGCTTAAAATGGTAATTGAAAGACAAAAAGAAGATTATATAACTATATTGAAACAAGAATTTTTTAATAATATTGAGGAATTTTCAATATCAAAAGAACCCTATCAGACAAATGATGAACAGAATCAGACAAATGATGAACAGAGTGAGGAATATAAAAGACGAAAATTGAGTTCAACGACTGTTTGTATCTATGCATTGTCCGAATATATGTTATCTGAAGAATGTTTAAAGGACCGAACCTTTTTTGACAATGTAGCTATATTATTCAGATATGTCCTAAATGAAATGGTGCAATTGAGTTCCGAAAAACGTTCTGTGCCTGACGACCAACTACTCGATGAATTTACATTATTGAACTCCATACCGCTTATTAAATATATAGAAAAAAATATTATAAAATTTTGCGAAAAAAATAATATGGAATGTGAGAAATATGACACAATTTTTTTAAAATCTATTATATCGAAATTGCTGGATAGTTTTTTTCATAATCAGTTATGTATTCCTTTTGTTGATGCGGCCGATTCTAAGCAATCACAAAATAGCCTGCTCAATTTTGAAGCATCTCCTCATCCATTTATCCATTATAAATTTCTGCAAATTATTGATATATGGAAAAACGATCTCGACGAAAAATGCAAGAAGTATAGCAAAGAGATATATGATATTATCTATTATAAAGCCAAGTACGAACTTCATCGCCAAGTTTCTTTATACACTGTTGAAGATCCAGTTGAATTTGATCCTAAGAAATTGATCTATAGCTTACTTATTGTCATGAGGGATGACAGATTTACAAATAATCTTGTTAAAGATAAAGCAATGAGCATAATATTTGAACAACAATGTGCTACTGGTCTATTTCCTATCGGACATGTAGTAAGCAATGATTTCGCCTTGAGGGAAGGAAAAATCGTTGAAAGATATATTAGCGCAAAACCAATGCTAATAAGTGTAGAATGTGTTAATGATATGTTGATCCATGATGAGGCTAGACAAGCGATAAGGAAATATCACGAAAATCTTTCAATAATAGACAAATGGATTGTAGATAATGTCCGAAAGGACCCAGAAACCAGTTGCTATTTGGGATGGTATCCTGAATATGAAAGTAGACACAAACCACAAACATGGGTAGCGGCCCATACCCTTCTATTTCTGAAAAATTATCATGATTTTATATCAGTACTAATTACAGATAATGCATTGAGATATTTAAAAGCAACGAAACCTGCAGATCTAAAAGAAAAAAAGGTTAAAGAGTTATTTGATAGTTATAATCTAAAAAACTCCATTTCAGAATTAGGACATAATAATTCATATAGATCTGCGCTTTTATTCGGCCCGCCAGGTAGTGGTAAATCGTCAATTGCAAAAGGTATCGCAAAAGAACTCGACTGGAACTATATTGAAATATTGCCAGAGGAGTTCCAATCAAAGGGAGTTGACATGATCATTCCAAATGCTAATCGGATCTTTAAAAGATTGATCAATTTGGAAAATGTTGTTATCTTCTTTGATGAAGTCGATCAGCTTATAAAGTCTAGAAAGTATGAACAAAAAGATGCATCAAAGCGTGATGTTGGTGAAGTATGGGTTGTGATATCTTTGCTTCCGATGTTCCAAGCACTTCATTCTAAGAAAAATGTTGTCTACTTAATGGCAACAAATAGAGCAAACGATATAGACCCTGCTTTTCAGAGAAGCGGAAGATTAGATATGATATTGCCTGTAGGTAGTATTTATTGGCTTGATCGATTCAAATATTTATATAATATCATTAATTGTTTAAAATTAGAGGGAAAAGAGGTATTAATGAAAGAAATTTTTGGAGATTTAAAGGATGATACGGACCCTAATAAGATTTTGGCAAAAAAAGATCTGAAATTATTACATAATTTTTTACATAGGACTAATTTTAAATCAGTTGTAGATATAATTATTATGATAAATGTTTTATTTAAAAACGAGAATTTGAAAACCATAGATAATATTAAGGAAGATATTGCTTTTAAGGCCTATTTTGAAGATGCAGAAGAAGTAGGAATTGTTGATCCCGACGCAGTATATTTTGAATTTCATAACGATTTAATTGAAGGCAAATATGAATTTATTAAATTACCATCAATCGCTCAGGCCCCTATTAATAGAAACGAATTTAAAAAATATATAAGGGACAAGGCTCAGGATACAATCTTTATCAGCAAGAACGATTGGATGGAAAAAGGTAATTCACTCTTGAACGATAATAAAAATGATGATGCCTTCCAAGCCTTTAGCAGAGTAATTAAGATCGATCCAGAGTGTTCAATTGCATGGCAAAATATGGGTATGTCTCTCATCAAACAAAATAATGCGAAAGATGCTGATAAATTCTTCATAGAAGCTAGAAGATTGGGATATACTAGTGGTTCCTAATTACCCGTAATGGATTATTCTAATAACCATTTTTCTTTTGCCGATCGAAATAGCAGAAGACCAATTTAAGGTTGCTGCGTGTATTAGGAGTGGATGATAGAATTACAGCATGCAAATCATTGTGTTTATCGAATTAGGTATCATATGGTGTTATGTGTTAAATATAGGAAGAAACTGCTGTCGGATTCTAAGAAGATTATTCGTTTAAAGGATATATGCTCTGAGATTGGAGAAAGGTATTGGTTTCAGTTTGAAGCGATAGGGACTGATGGTGATCATTTTCATATTTTTGTAGGATCTGAACCCAAATTTGCGCCATCTAAGGTTATGCAAATTATAAAAAGTATTACCGCTAAACGATTTTTCAAGGATTTTCCAGAAATTAAGAGAGAACTTTGGGGCAGCGAATTTTGGAGTGATGGAGGATATATCGGTACAGTTGGCGAAGGTGTAACAGCTGAGATTATTAGAGATTATATTGAGACGCAAGGCAGGCCTGACGAAAAGGAAGGTTACAAACAAATGAGCCTACTTGAATTCGATTAACCTGGCGGCGGCGCCTCGCATGCCCCGCTGCTCTGCAGCGGGGTGCGCCGACGCAGTTTGACTTCCTCCTTAATTTTTTTGCATTTACAATCATTATGAGAATCTACATTGAACCCGCATACTCCGACAGGGCAGGCGGGGTTTGTGGTCATAGCAAAATGGTCTCCGAAAAATGGGGCTTTCTGCAACAGGCTGTACTTCCTGGCCATCGGTCCAGATCTCCGTATCCTGGAGGGGCTCATCCCTGCACCAGAAGCCTATGGAACCGCCGAGCATTTCGCCATCATCGATGGCCTTGGACTCCTGGGGTGTCAGACGGTCGTTGAAAAGCACGGCCTCGCAAGTGATCCGCTTTTTCTCCTCGTCAGGCTCGACGTTCCGCACTCGGCCAATCTTGGGAGTGAGATGGGTAACGTGGCCCTCCGGATGCTCCCGGACGATTGGCACGCCTTCGAACCACAGAGCTCCTTCCAGACCGTTGGGATCACAAAACTCTTCGAACTTCTTCAGGGCCCCATTCTGAACTCCTTCAGCCATGAGGACACAAGGGACGACGGTTATCTTGTCGTCTTTGAAAATGATCTTTCCACCGAACTTGATTTTGTCTATGTGGAAGGAAGGATCTGAGATGAAAATCACTCTCCGAAAATCACTGTCTATTGGCAGCGAAACTATATATGTTTATAAAGGAATTAGAATTATGAATAATTCTGAAATTCATACACTGTTATGGGAATTGGCAAAACTTGTATCAAACAACGTCGGCTTTTTGGATGAAACGAAAGATAAAGATCGAATCGAAGCGATTTTGGAAAAACTTGGAGTCGAACCGAAGGCACTCGCGCCCAGCATCGGGATGCCGCTCGCTCAATTATTCTTTATGTGCTGAAGCATTATATATCGATCGGCAGCGATACATATTATGAGCATGTGCAGTCATCTCTCCGTTTGAAAAGGGTTCAGAAATTGGCACGTCCTGGTTCTCTTCCTCGAGGGATGCACATTCGTCGCACATCCTCTCGTCGCCCATAGCCAGCCAGCTTCGGGTTCTCGACGCCGGCGTCTAGGGCTTGATGCAGACCTGCATACTCATTGGAGTAATGGATTTCCGTTCTGTAGATGTTCTTGAGCCTGACCGGGGATGCTACTTGGTCGTCTACTTTGCTCGCAAACGCTTTCTCTCCTATGCCCCAGTGCTCCTTTATGAGGTTGCGAAGGCCGGACAGATCCGTCTCGGTGAGTTGCTCGGTGAGCTTTTCTCCATGCAGAAGATAGTACTGCTGGCCCCTGAAGGGAATGTCCTCCCATGTAATGCCTAGCTCTTTTGCGACTCGCTTCGAGCCGAGCTGAAATGCAGACTCGCCGCCAGTTCGCCATATGGTCTCCCAGAGCTGCTTATTGTTCAGGGCAAGTTTCTTGCGAAGAGAATCCCATAGTTCCTCGTTATCTAGGATTTCCTCGATGTTTTCAAGTGCATCAGCCATTGTCAGAAACCCTTGTCATAAAATCGTAGAGGAGAAGGGAATAGGCTCCAGTCCTATCCCGTCCGAGCTACGATATGACCCTCTAGTGTTGTAGTAACTATGATTCAAGCCAGAAAGGATCTCTTATATCAGGTTCAAACAAGCCCATGATATACACAATCCAATTGCCCGCCAAGCAAAAGACCGAGATGAGCACGGAAATAGATATAAATCCTCAAAAGCAATTATTCAGAACAATGAGCAGAGAAGATTATTGGCAGAAAACCGAAGAGCCGCCATTTGTCCGGCTCGATATCGATAAGCTAATTGATAAAGTCGATGAACTGGAGAAACGAATCAAAGAATTGGAGAAAGCGAATTAAAGACCGAGCATAGGGATGGCGTGACCACAATAGCCACGCCTCCCAAGTGCACGGTACGACCTTCTTTCTTCGTAGATGACTATGATCATTTCGGCCATATGTCCCAGTAGGAATATCTCATAGCATAATCGATTACGGCGAATGTCACCACAAAAGCCGCAAATGTGAGCCATGGATGGGCTATCGCAAACTTGCAGATCTTCATGAAGGTCTTGAGGTTCTCGGCATCCTGGCTGTACTCGGTGATGGTCTTTTCATTGCTAATTTTAGTAGCCTCGATAGCCAAAAGGATGTTATCGTTGTCCTTTTGCCGTTTCCTTTCAGCCTTGGCAAAGTCGTCCTTGAGCAATTGTATCTCGTCGCATATTCTCTGCAAGATCGTAGGTAATGTGTCCGAATTGATTTTCGAGAGATCTATAGGTCCGACCAACGGAGCACTGCTTGGTTGGGTTTCAAGGAGGCACGGAGATCCAGGCATCTAGCCCTCTATGATTTCTTGCCAGTGAACATGCCTATGAGATTACTCGCTATCACGGCTATAATAGCCACGTTGGACGCTTCTACTTTGAATGCGATTGCCAGAAGAAGGCCTAGCAGTGCAGCGAATGTTATCGAATAGAGCCGGAAGCCCTTCGTCTTAAAGTTGCCAATTGACATCTCGCCTTCGGCCAAAGTGACTTCTATGGGGGCATCGGCGCCCGTTTCATCAGCCATCCTATTTCACCTCTGCTTTCATGAACGTGATCCATCCTCGGGCCAGCCAACGTTCTATCTGGATATCGGAATACTGCGAGATATTGAAGAAGGGCCCTTTCTCCCTGGTTCCCTCGCTGAGATCGTGATCTTCTATGAATTCCGCCGACTCGGTTCACGAAAAATTTGGATACCAAGTCAAATCCCTCCGATCTTGAAGGGCTTCTGGCCTTGACCGCCATTCATCTTGGCCCACATGGTCTCGGGATTGATGCCATACCTCCACATGTAGATACGCTTGGGAAGAGCAGGACCTCCGCCCCCGGGCCGCCAGACCTTTTTGCCCTGGTTGTCTATGGGGCCGTTGGGCATTTTGACATCCTCATCATTCAGCACGGGCACGCAGCAGCAGTCTTTGACACTGACAGTCCACTCGTCCAGCTCTGCCTCGCCTTCAGGAATCGGGTCAGGCAGAGCCAGCACCCTGCAGCATTCCGGACAGGATCACCAGCACTTTGCCGCCAGTCTCTTTTCGGTGTTGCGATGCCAGTTTCAGTTCCCTGGCCGTGATGACGATATCAGCCTCACAGACAGGACAAATAGTCGAAATGTCTTTCATAATATTCACCTCAAAATAATTATTATCTAAAAATAGCCGTAATACTTCAGCTCTTCAACAGCAATCTGGCTCTTCGCATCCAGGAGAGCTTGAGCCGGCTCGGTCTTGTTAGCGTCTGCGAGTGGCAGACTGGCATTGAGCTGCACTCCAGGAGTGCTGTGGAAGATCTGCTTTTCCTGCTCGAGTTGGGTTCGCTCTTTGTCTTCCAGAGGATCCCAGCCCATGATCTTGTAGAGCCGGTCCAATGTGATTGCGCCTCTCTCCCAAGCGGCCAGGGCTTGCGTCCGGATCTGAGCTTTATCCTCGTACTCGAGCCTCTTCCAGACGAACTCAACCGACCAGTCCGTGAAGCCATTTGCTTCAAGAATCTTAGTGAACAGTTCCTCGAACGCTTCTGCCAACGATGCCCGCCAGCCATCGACAACCAGCATTGCGAGATCCCATAGAGGCTGGGAGGACTTACTGACCGCCTGCCCATTCTGCTCGATCCAGTCCCTTGGAATCAGGTGATTGAGAATCTCGGCCTTGAGCTTGTCATCAGGCGTCCAGATATCGGTATTCTGGGCGAGGTTGGCCTCGACAACTTCGTGCTCTTCCCAGAGCATCAGGAACTTGTTGTCCGTGTAATCCCGGAGAGCCTTGCTGCCCTGTTTCCAGGCCTTCTCCCATCGGTTGCCGGGTTTGCCATCTGGGCTGGTCTTGATGAGATTGCCCTTATCGTCTCGGAGTTCCTTGATCCGCAGACCCATGGCTGGCGCTGCAGACCTCCTGACATGGAGCATGATGTTCTTTCGGACCTGCTCACGTTGCAGGACAGTGGGAACTATGCCCTCCAGGTAGCTCTTGCCGTCCACGTATCTGCTGCGCTTGTCCTTTACGACCAGGATTCTGCCTATGGGAATCTGCTTGCAGACGCCGTTCGGCTGGGTCTGCCAGTATTCCATGCGCTTTTGGTCGGTGTCGTAGCAGATGCCCCGCAGGAGCCGGCCTTCGACCCATCGATAGTTCCCGATGCCGTGTGGTGATGGCATTCCGAAGGTCGCAAACGGAGGAGGCAAGCCCATGGCCCGGGGGCAGATGGCGATCCGGCAGGATTTGTCTACTGCCAGGGCTGCCAGCGCATGCGGCGTACCTGTATTTTTCCTCTCAACGAA
>CAVWPP010000018.1:0-5504 GCA_963756915.1 Methanotrichaceae archaeon | reverse complement strand
TCTGAGAAATCGCTTTGCAGGAATGTTTGATCTAATCCCATATCTTGAATTGTTTGTCTGTCGTAGCTTGAGCCGCTGGACAGATAGCTATCATCTGAGGTATGGCTTTCCGTCATGATGCTCGACAGATAATCACCCCTGTAGCTGCTGTCTCCTCCAATTGAATACACTCGATTGATTATCTGATTACTCGATGCGGTTCCTCTATCGAACTGCAGGCGCAGCTGAAACTTCCCTTGTCCCAAGGAGGCTTGCAGAGCGTTTGTCAAATCTTGAGAAGTTATCGGTAAATTCAATTGGCCTGACGAGCAGATCTTAACAAAAGGCGATGTTGATGCAATATTTGAATAAGATTGCGAGCCAAGCAGGCTATAGGATGTAGGCATTATGTTCAAGCAGCCCAGCTTGGAAAATGGATTGCCAATCATATTCCAGCCTTCGAATTCCAGAGTTGCACTGCGAATATTGGCTTCTTTAGGTATGCTGGAAATATCAAAGCTAAGAAAGGCTTGCGCATTTGCGCCTGCAGAAGATCCTACGTTAGCATAAGAACTGAATGATCCATCAGAGCGCACCTGGCCGCTATCTTGTACCAGATTAGGAATTCTCGCTTTGACTTCATTAGAGCCAGTTTGAGTGACTTGGATGTTCCTCTGCAAATAATGGCCGCTAGCTGGCGTTAGTCCTTCATCGGGCCGGGCAAATCCAGAAGTTGGACCGAAAGATAGATCAGTATATCCCGGTTGGCTTGCAGAATAATATATATCCATCTGCCCAAAAGCGATATATGAACTGGCCAATAATACTAGCAGTGCCAATTTAAATTGGGACATGGTTTGTACCTATTAATGATTATCGAACTCTTGTACTTCTTAGAATTTATTCTTTTTTATCTCAGGATCCTGTAACCACTCCGTCCTTAGTCTTCAAAGTAATATTTAGTCTAGGGTCAGCGGAAAGACAAATCGTTGAGTAGTTGACCCTACAAGTAGTTGACTCGACAGAAAACTTAAACAATAGGGACCTCCATCTTCCCTTGTTGGAGATGAATCTAAATGGCTGATTGCGAATTATGCACCCGTGCTCGACCACTGCTCTTTCCCATAAAGGCCCCCGTCCATAACCTGACCTATCCTGAGGGCGCATACAAAGGCGTATGCGACATCTGTCTTGATCATTTGGAGAAGGGCTGGCAGGAGCGCTTCGGGCCGAAGCCTGAAGCCAAGAAATAGGATAATTAGCAACATCTACGGAAAAGCTAAAAACCATTTTTCGTATTTCTTAAATAGCTCCCTGATAGCGTGAGCTTTGGCAAAGGACAAGATCATGTGGATGCAAAAAGAGGAGAAGATTGTAGCTGTGTTGCTCCTCATGGCATTGGGGTCTCTGGCAGTGGCTTACTGGGCCTTCGGTTCCGAAGAGGGTGTGCTGAAGAGTTCTTCTGATTCTATGTCTCAAAAGGAAGCTGGCTTTTCCGTGGAAGGACTGGTTTTGGAGATAACGGCCACTAAGAGCGGCGGTAACCTGCTCATCAAGCTGGACTCAACTCAAATGCCGATTTTCGTTCCTGCCAATGCGGGAGCCACAGAGCTTCTGAAGCAGGTTCATACCGGAAATCGGGTTAAGATCAGAGGAACGATATCTCAATACCAGGGGAAAGAGGAGCTGTTGGTCTCTCGGGCCGCTGATGTAGTTATAATGGGAAACTGAACTGATCTGAATCTGAAGAGACATTTCCTTGCTTGATTAGGACCGCGGTTTCCGGCCAAGACCAGATAATTCAGACAACAAATTCTTTAAGGGCATACATCTTTTCCTAGTCGAAGCCATTCGCCCAGACGGATTGCCCGCACGCGCGTGGTAACTAAGGACCTCGGATGCTAGGGGTTTCGAAAGGAATCCCGCGAGATAGCGACTGATTTTTTTTCGCGAATTTGCTCGTGTCCTTAGATTAAGGCGGCTTCCACAGTAGATATGCCAAACAAAATCGCGCCCCCTGAACGGGCTTCATGTTTTCCGACCGGCACTAACGTAGCCTTATCTCGATCATATCCTGTTCTCCAAAGATAGCAAATGTAGACCAGTCTTCTCGTCCCATTCTCTTTTGGCCTTCAGGCCAGAGAACTCGAAGAGAACTGCTTCCACAACGAGGTAGACCTTTGCCTTATCCCGGATACAGCCTACAATAGCCTCACGACCTTTTCCAATCGCTGAATGTATGTGTAGCCTAGGCCCGGCTGATGATTGATAAATTGTTGCCATGCCGAAGACCTCCCAGGCGCTATCGAAGTCCTCATAATGAGGAATGGGCGGAATCACAGGCATCTTTGGCCCTGTCACAGCTCGGCCTTCTTGCAAGGCACCGATAAATAGAGCCATGCAAGAATCAACTTTCTTTTCTTGCACGAACTTTTTCAGGGATTCGATCAAATCTTCTCCATCATCCATCCTCAAGGCAAAAACTCTTGCAAATCTTCCTTCTGAATACTGCGTGGTGATCAATCTCCATCACATTTTTTTTCAAAATTTGGCCTTCATGGCGGATTTCATATTCACTAAGCCTTTCCTGCAAATGGATATAATGGTATTTGGTTAATTTTTGCCAAATTGCTTCAAACGATTTTTGTTTCTTTCCCAGCCTTTCTCTGAAGAGGTTCCAGTACGCATCGCTTCCACTTGCAGGTTACAGGCTTCCCACATCTACCTTCCAGTAGATACCTTTGGCCAGGTCTGGTTTTCAGATAATCCTTGATCTCGGCCATTGCTTGTGGGGAAATATGGATCTTCCGGTGGGGGGCAATTAGAAGAGATCCACTCTCTAGGTCAATATCTGAGACGAATAGAGGAATCAGATCCTCTAACCTAAGACCCGTTTCATTGATGATAAGAAGGATGATCCTGTCCATGCCCGATGCCAGATCCAGCAAATCCTTCTTCTTCTTGGAATCTCTAATTTCCATGATGTTGCCCACAAAGTGTGGTTTCGGCTAAAGAATATTAAGAGATCGCAGGAAATGCCGAAGATATCTCAATAAAGATGCGAGAAGATCGATTGAAGAACAACCGGAAGCTTCTCTAAGTCCGATTTCTCGGGGCTTGGCCTGCTCTTCGACATTGAATAGGATTAAATATACTAATGAAGACTTCTGTTCATAGGAGATCGATCTAAGTTGGGCCATGTGCCGTCCGGGAGTCCTCGTTTATGAATAGCTCCCAGTGTTCAACCCAGCATTTGGTATTATGGTCTATCCATATTGATAATAATCGTCGGCTTCATAGCATTTGCCGGATTCATCTTTACAAGTGTTTCTGATATGGGCGAAAGCTTAATGCAAGTGGTTGTTCCAGGAAGTGCAGACCTGGATCTCGAGGAGCCAGGAGAATATACAATCTTTTACGAAAACCAAACCTACTTCAACGGCAAGTTTTACAGCACCGGCGAGCAAATATCTGGCCTTCAGATCCAGGTGTCTGAGATTGCTACCGGCAGCTATTTGACCATATATTCCGCTCCCGGGAGCTTCACCTACGACCTTGGAAGTCGCAATGGTAGAGCTATCACATCATTTAAGGTAGAAAGACCAGGCACTTACAGGGTCAACGCATTCTACTCTGGGGGATCTGGCCCGGATGTGGTTCTGGCGGTTGGAAAAGGGGTCGCTGAAGGCATTTTCTCCAGAGTCCTCATGTCGATTGCAGCCCTCTTCGGCTCAATAGCAGTTGCAGCTATTATTGTATTTATGACTTATACCAGAAGAAAGAAGGCACTGAATCAGAAGAAGGAGGAGGATCGTTTGATGAGAGGTGCGACATAAGGACCAAATCCGGTTTGAAATCTCGATCTTCTTTCAAAACCCCAAAACCTAAGTGAATCCTCTTCTTCGATACAAGCATCTCCATTACCATCCATTGTAGTGTACACGTTCTTCCTTGTACCTTTTTTGAGGGATCGTTTCCTGATCCGGGTATCCCAAAGGAACCAACGCAAATGGAGTGATATCATCCGATAGGCTGAACAGTTTTCTAAAACCCTCTACCCTGTCCTTCAGAGGATATATTCCAGCCCAGACCGCACCAAGTCCCATGGCATGCGCGGCCAACAATAGATTCTCTACGGCTGCTGAGCAGTCCTGCACCCAGAATTCAGGGTACTTCTCAAGGCCCGCGTCTCCACAAACAAGTACTGCTGCTGTCGCCTGGCGACACATGGCAGCTGTTGAGCAGATCTTTGGAACAATGTCCAGAATTTTGCGATCATCGAGAACTATAAACTGCCAGGGTTGTTCGTTACCCGCAGAAGGCGCAAACATTGCCGCCTCCAGCAGCTCTTTGACCATATCGCGAGAGATTGGCTCCTTCCTAAATTTCCTGATGCTCCTGCGAGTCTTTATTGCTTCTAGTGTTTCCATTGCCAATACCTCCAATTTAACAAGATATTTATGTACTATGTTCGTATAAATCTGTATGGCTACTCTTGACAAGGGTCTCGATACGCGAAAAGCCTGTCATTGGAGTCGATAATTAGTCAGGCTAATGTCTGCAGGCTGGCATTTTGCGATGGCGTTGTTCCCTATGTAGTTCCCCTATACTTCGGATACTGTCAAGGAGCAATCTACTTTCATGCTTGCGAAAGAGGGACGAAAGATCGAGATTCTCTCGAATAACAGCAAGGTCTGTTTCGAGATAGATATCGATCAAGAGCTGATCGGAAGCCAGGATCACTGCATCATGAGATATCGGAGTGTTATTGGATTTGGAACGCCCTCAAAATTGTGGAGGAAAACAAAGAGACGGTGCGGGCTCTGGACCTGATAATGCGCCACTATCATCAAGATCTTTCTGCTTATTCCGGGGTGACTCTTGAGCGCATTGCCATCATCAAAGTAAAGATCGAAGATATGACTGGAAAAGACATGCGGATACTGATTCTTGTGTGGAGACTATTGTTTTTTCAGCTCGTTAGATTACTAGAAATCCACTATTGACAACGTCGGAATTGTCACTGATCACCATTTGGTTTTGCTGATCTGCAATCGACTTGATGCCCTTACATCTCTCAATGGAAAAAGCCCTTTTTTAGGTTGACTTAGATTTAGCACCTTTGGAGCGGAATGCTGTAACAATCGTTATCGGAGGGACTTATTCCATGCATCGGATAAACTTAAGTAGCATTGTGGCGAGGATTGATACCGGATGAACCTTACATTACAATGAAATTATGGGGCATGATAGTTTGGCACCTTTTATCGAGATTAAGGATCTGACGGTTCGATTCGGCGATGTTGAAGCTCTGCATAACATAAATCTGGTAATAGAGGAGGGCGAATCGGTAGGCATTTTGGGAAGGAGCGGTTCAGGCAAGAGCGTCTTAATGCATGTCTTACGCGGGGTGGAGTCATTCCCCGGCATGAGCGGAAGCGTGATCTATCATGTTGCCAGATGCGAAAAATGTAGACATGTGGAATTGCCTGGGCGCGCTGGAGAAAAATGCAGATGTGGTGGAG
>CAVWPP010000017.1:0-32053 GCA_963756915.1 Methanotrichaceae archaeon | reverse complement strand
TGTTGGATACATGAGATAAGACACTACAAAAAGATGAATCCTTTTCTAATTCACCACAAGTCGGTTCTTAACTTGTTTTTGACAGAGCTTTGGAAGTTCTATGAATTGCTTGCACAATACAAGGAAAATCCTAACAAAATTATGTCTATGTATGTTCGGGAGAGGTTTGACTCGATATTCTCGACGGTAACTGGATACGGGACGTTGGATGATCGTATAGCTAAGACCAAGAAAAAGAAAGAGGAGTTGTTGCTCGTGTTGGAATATCCTAATGTTCCTCTTCATAATAATCTCGCAGAGATAGCTGTGCGAGAAGGTGTGATCAAGAGAAAAATCAGTTATGGAACAAGAAGCGACCTAGGCAAGCTTGCATGGGAAAATATGCTCTCTATAATCGATACTTGTAGGAAGCTTGAAGTAAGCTTCTATAAATATCTTTATGATATATTCTCAAATAGTTATTCTATGCCGAGGTTATCCGACCTCATTCTTATGTCCAGCAAATCAACCGAATATTGAGCATGTACGAAAAAGCAGCATCAGTGAAAACAAAAATCTGCTGTAGAACCTGGAGCGCAACACGGACTTTACGAGGTCGAAGGCATATTTATAAAATTGTGCTACCTTCTTATATCGGTTTTAAAAGTTGTACAAATTAGTCTGTATAACGTTCGTCCTGGAATAGGTTCTACGAAATTTTTTTAAAGTTTCTTATCAAAATGTCGTAGAACTTCGCAGGGATCTAGATTCACAACTCTTGATGAACAAGAGGACAACTCGATTACAAATAATCGTGAGAGTCCTATGACTTCAACCAGCATCGATACCGCTTCTCGTGTCTGTTGAGCGTTGGTTTAGACGCGCATTCCCGAATAGGATTAGATTTAGGGGCGGTACCAAATTTGCTGGCATAAAGGACTATGGAAGCTAACTATCGATATATGCATTTTCATCTTTAAGATGATCACTGATCTATAACCCTGGTATCTCCACTACATCTGAGGGCTAAAGCAGCTTCTTCTCTGACATATTCTTCCTCGTCCCCAAGGGCTTGAATCAATGGGTCGATTTTTTGTGTAGTATTTATCATCCCTAGAGCATGAGCTGCCCTCCATCGAACATCACTATCATTATCTTTAAGGGTCAGAATAAGTGGGTTAACCGCAAGTTCCCCAAATTTTATGAGCGCCTGGGCAGCCTTCATTCGAACGTATCTGTCTTCGCCTTGTAAAGCTGAAACCAATGGCCTGATAGCCTTAGTATCATTGAATGCTCCGATAGCAGATACAGCATTAACACGAACATTTACATATTCATCCGTAATAGCTAAGATAAGCGGCTGTAAGGCTCGGGGATCTTTAAGTTCACCAAGACTCTGAGCAGCTTCCTCTCTAATGTATCGGTTTTCATCGTTGAGCGTTTGAATCAGTGGTTCTATTGCGCGAGTATCATTCAATTTCCCTAGAGCATAGGTTGCCCTTCGTCGCACATCACTATCATTATCTTTGAGGGCTAGAATAAGTGGATTAACCGCGGGTTTCCCTAAATCTATGAGAGCCTGGGTAGACTTCATTCGAACGTATCCGTCTCTATCGTGGAGGGTCTTGATAAGCGGTTCAACTGACTGGATAAGACCAAGTTTGCCAAGCGCTTCTGCCGCCTTACCTCTGACATAGGTTTCATCATCATTGAGAGCTTGAATCAGTGAATCAATCGCTCGGGTGTCATTTAGTTCACCGAGAGATTGAGCAGCTTTAACACGGACATATGTATCTCCGTCTTTAAGATCCTGGATGCATTGATCAACTTCATCAGAAAGGGCGGGGATTGGGACTATAATAAGCAAAATAGTAAAGACTAATCCTATTCGTAGCCTCAATGTATTTGTACAAAAACTCATTACACGCCTAAATATTATTGCGTAGGAATTCTCAATACATGTTCCGTTTGGCATGAATCCTCAATATTCTATAACAAATATTTTAGTCATTTTGTTAATAACCCCCCAACATAAATGGAGCCTATATGAATTCTGTAATCTCCATTTGAGTTGATATCATGAAACCAAGCCTTAGGGAATGTACCACATCGCTTCAAAATCACCTCTATATGAATAATGATTTTGCCAATATTGTGTTTTTTTAGCCCATTCGTGCCCGTGATAAAGTTGTCCATTGTCCGAATTTTCATCCGGTGGCGTAGTCTCTGGAACATCCGGTCGCCCATTTATTTTCAAATGAATATGGTTTGGAGCTGATTTTGGTTCGGCATCGGACTGGATGCCACAATGACCGCCATCATTGCAATAGGCTTTCCATAGGGGTAACCGGCATATGAAAAAACAGCATCTGCTTGAGGGCGAGGGGGTGGATATATGTCACAGTCTATCGAACCCGGATACCACCAATCGAAGTAAACAGTCTCTCCGATTGTTGCTGGTTTTCCCAATCTTTCATCCGTATACATATCAATCATTACTGCAGGCGGATGGATTTCGCTCTCTTGTAGGTACCTTTGCACATCTCTGATGGCATAGCTCCAAAGCTGGGATGGCAGCCACAATCTGCGATCCAGCGACCTGCGACGAACAGCTTATCGCCAGGTTGAAGAGACGATTTCGAATTATCTGGATAATCAACTAAACAGTGTTCATATTCGATCTCTAACGTCTCCTGTTTATAATTCGGATATATCAATCTATTTTGCGATATTGTGCTTCCATCTCCCCCTAAGAGATGTTCATATCCACGGTCGGGAACTAAATGAACACAATAATCTACACCACTAAAACCAAATCGCCATCCCAAAACGAACTGCAATCGTGATTCCAGGGGCATCTTCTCCGGAAAGTCCCGACCCCTTCACGGTGCCAAGAGCTGGAATTATCTTTTGAAGAGCTAAAGAAGCCCATTGAGGTGCCTCCCCCGGATAATGCTTGCCGCCGCAGGCTTCGACAAGAACGTCATACGGTTGGCCTATACCTGGTTTGGGTTTTGCTACGTTGAAACACGGCTTTCCAGATTTCATACATGGGAACGATAGCCAGGCAGTAGGTAGTCGTGACGTGATTTTACTCAACACAATACCAGCTCGCTTCGCGCCTTCCAATCCGGAGTGGCGACCCATAGAGTCAAAGGCTTATCAGTTACTTCCATAGTCGAAACAAGGGTTATACTCTTTAGGGGAGGTAGCAAGACGATTTCTCGTTCAAATTTTTGCCATAGTACAGGTAATAATGGCTTATTTTGCTCGACTGGGTCTGTTACTGGTAATCCATAATCTTTAACGAAGTCCAATTTATCTATCGCATCGCGGAAGGGTTCAATAACATAGTATTCCCCTTTCGGTCCAGAGTAAATTCGGCCGGCCACAAAATCTTGAGCTGATCCCCCTGTAATTGCTTTTTCTTCTCCTATTGCGCAACCTAGTCGTCCTAAACTATCAGGAAGAGAAGTCCATTTTTTATAAATATTGCCAAGAACGGAATAAGTACCGGCTGAAGAGCTAAAGATCGCTCCATTTTGATAAATTGCAAAAGTGCAATCGGATTTTGTATCGCCATAAACGAAGTTTCCGAAAGTATTTGAACCTCCTTTGTTAGTAAATTCTTTATAAATTGCTTGTGGCATATAAGTAATAGATACTTCATCAGAACCTGCACCTTTAGCATTTGAAGCAGTGACGGTAATTGTGTTTTTTCCTAAATGATTCAAATAGAATGAAGGGAGATGAAACTCAAATTTGTTCGGCTGAACCTGAAAAAGGTTTTCCCCAAGAATGAGCTCATATTTAGCTGATGGAAGTTCAATTGATGAAGGAGCAATAGGCCATGAAACCTCGAGCTCAGGTGGAGCAATCTCGGGGAATAATCCTGTTCCATAAATTTCACCCTCAATTAAGATTCTATCTGTATTTGTCGATGTACCATCATTTGGGCTTTTTATGTGAACGCTGGGCGGTTCTACAGCAAGGACTGGCGGCTCGCCTTCTGATGTTAAACTTATATCATCTACAAATTCAAAAAACGAGTTATCTATTTTGATTTGTTTTATGGTGTGCTGTTTTTGAGGATCGCTAACTTGCATTAGCGTATTGATATCTGTTGGTCCAATGAGTGTTGTCCGTTTCATGTCAATTCTATTGCCATTCTCGTCAAGGCCCTCTAGAATGATATTTACTCTTTCCCCATGAGTATCCCAAGGAACGCCCGTATACAAAGTCACTGCTTGAACATTATAGGTAAAATCAATAACAAGTGGGGAGGGATCAAATTCATGCCGAGTCGGAAACGAAATGAGGACATTTGATCCTGAATGAGCTTTTGCATCTAAAACTCGAGTTGGTAGGGATATGATTTCGGATACTTTAGGCAAAAAAATTCCGTCATTACTATAGCGTACTCCTATTGCCGGTGGCGGATTTGATATAGGAGGTTCATCAAATGTAACTATTGTTTGAACTGCAGATACTATTATTGTTTGCAGCAGCATAGTTATAAGAATGAGAATAATAATCAATTTTTGTCTCATGTTATTTTCTCCACATCAGTAGTTACGGGACATATAGAGCAATTAAGTGCGCTAATATCAGACGATTCATTGTCCAATTCTAGATTTGCCGATCCGATAAATAATTCGACGAACCCCGGATCCTCTGCATTGTTGGTCAATTTTAAATTCCAGTAATTTCCTATTTCTAGCATATGTGCGGTTATATTTACTTGATCATAAGTATAGCCTACTTTTTCAGAAAGTGCTAATGATTCCGCAGTCCATAGCGGTCGTTCTCTTCCTATTTGATATAAATCAGTTGAGAGTTTTCCTGGATTAGGTCCATAATAATAGAGTTTAAAAATGATTATCGATGGCTTTTTTAACTCTACAGGAAATAGCTTAGCTTCTCCTGCTTCTATTTCATACACATCTGCATAAATCACATCACTCATTGTTCTCCAATGTTTTGATCTCTTAAAGGGATTCAGCGGCAAACTCGAATTTGGTACACCAGTCGGTTGTGGTTGCAGAATCCAACCATCTGTATATCGAATAACGGGCGTTAAATTGCGTTCTGTTGTAATTGCGGTAGACTCTGTGAGATTTATGGGAATTTGCGACTGTGATATCGGAAAAAATAAAATAGCTATGATGAGACCTAAGAATAGAGCTTTAATTCTAATTATTTCAGTAAATTTTACCATGAAGTCTCCAGACCACTTGGAAAATCATTTCAATCTATCATTGTTATTGGCTATATATACTCATCGAGTTGTAATTGTAATCGTTATAGAATCGAGGTCGAATGGTGAATGGATTGTAGTCCTTCTTACAAGTACTCATTTGAGGAATTTAATCTATTACTGAACTCATTTCAAACCCTCATTAGATACCCTTTTTCCAATAAATGAGGATGCAAGCCAAGTATATCAATCCCATGAAACATTTATCCAATCGTTCATATCTTGTCGTCAGCTTTCTGAAACCAGATTTAATCCACCCGAAGAACCGTTTTCGACGTATCCTCTCTTTCGATATGACTGCTGGTTTAGCCTCGTGGGTCTTCCCCTTTTAGGTAACTTCTGGTTGCGTTTGTTCCTTGGAATGTAACTTTTTATTCCTCCTCTTTGGAGGTACAGTCGAATTTCTTTGTCGTCGTAGGCAGCATCTGCAAGGACTTCTATTGGCTTTGATCTAGGTCTGCCTTTCCCTATCCCATGAATCTTGATTCCGCTGACCGTCTCGGTAAATCGCTTACTATCATGTTCATTACCAGGAACTAGGACAAGGCTTAGAGGTAAGCCCTCTATGCTTACCGATACATGGACTTTAACGCCCTTCCTTCTCTTGTGGCCATTGTACCTCGAGCTTTTACCACCTTTTTTGAATCGATCAAGGTGCCCTCTATGGCCACTGTATCAACAGATAGATGGCCTGTGCTGTAAGCGGTATCGCGTATTGCGCAAAGGATCTGAAACCAAACACCTCTTCAGACCATTGTTTTAGCCTTCTCCAAGCAGTAACATAGGATCCATAACGTACTGGGCATATCTTCCCACCTGCAACCCGTTTCTAGGACGTAGAGGATGTCGTCAATTGTTCTCCTGTCATCCGATCTCTTTCTGCCAACTCTGGGTTGTGGAGGCAAAAAAACAGCAGCTATTGCACTGCGAATCGTTATTCAAGGCAATCAGTTCATCAGATGCAATGAAAATTGGACTGAAGAACGAAATAAAGGGAGCATTAGCGTAAGTCTAACTTCGGCGGTGCACCCCGCAGCTAGCATAAGGCTAGTTAGTGGGAGTGGAAAACGGGAAAAAGTATTTATAATTATCAAAGTAATAAGTATAACTAATTTGGGCATGCCTATATAAGGAATATAAATTATATAATCATATATCGACTACATACTAATATATGGGGAGCGCGAATGGCGGATTGGATTGGAATAGCAAAGGCAGTTTATGAAATTGGCGAAAAAATTTATACATATTATACTAGTTCGAGTGAGGATAAATTTCTTGAACTTGAAAAGCATATTTATAATGGTCTGGCTAATGCTAGCGAAGAGATTATCATAAATATAAAAGATGAAATTCGGCAGACAGAAAAAAGAGAAGCCATACGAAATGCATTGGTATCAGCTGATATCGCTACAGAACTTGTTTCTGAATGGCAGGCGCTAAATGATGAACAACGCCTTGCAGCCAGATCCATGTATGATGATGCCATTTACGAAAGCCAAAAGGCGATCTCCTGTTTTTATATTGATTTGAAGGGCAATAAGTTTACTCCAGAGAATATTCCCAAAGAATGGGCCATTTATCTTGCATTTGCCATGACAATTCGACTCAGGATTGCAAAACTTGGATCTGAAGTATTTTCACCCCAGATAAATCTGTGGAAAATTGATCTAGATAAGTATTCATCATTTATGAATTCATCAATAAAAAAAATATATGAATGTGAAAAGAAGACGGCATTACATTACCACGGCATAATACCTATTTATAAAGTTGAAATTGTGCCTAAAAAGGACGGTGGCGGTAAAATAAAATATGTGGATCACTATGAATATATCCATACTGGAAAGAACACTATTAAATTTGATGTGGAAGATCTTGGAAAGTTTCAAAAGTTGCTAAAACAGGATATCTATTCAGATATGTATGAATGGCAATCTCCGATAGTAGCTTACCTCGATACGATTGTTCAACAATGGCTAGAGGGACCTCAATACCAAGATAACTGGAGGTGGTGTAATAAGTGTCAAGTGCTATTTTTTGGCGGTAACCCTCCTACAAGATGTCCTGCTGGTGGAGTTCATGATAGTGGTGGTAGCGCTAATTATGTTCTTGCTTATAATAATTCATCTGGTCAAGATAATTGGCGGCAGTGTAATAAGTGTCAAGCATTGTTTTATGCTGGAAATCCCCCTAAAATTAAAAATTTAATTTCGCATTGTATTGCAGATGACTATGCACATGAGCATATATGTAGCCATAACTACTCACTGATTTTAAATCCGCCTTTTTTCCCATTGAATGGTCAAGTAAATTGGCGGTGGTGTAATAAATGCCAAATGTTGTTTTTCGGTGGTAACCCTCCTACAAGATGTCCTGCGGGAGGAGTTCATGATAGTGGTGGCAGCGGTAATTATGTTCTTATGAAAGACTAATCTTAGATTCCGAGCAGCAAAGGGGAACTGGACGGCCACGGCCCCAGCTGAGGGAGTCCATGTGGTGAAGCTGATTGACACCCACGAATCGGAGATAGACTTTGGATTAAGCTTCTAGGCAAGATGAGAATCAGATTCTTGAAGCGGAAAGCGCAACCGTGCCAAATTCCCCGCCGGTCATCTCTGAAGTTTATTCATTGTTTAATAGATCCGACTATGCCAATTATACGCTTGGCGAGGCAGTAGGTTATTGGGCGGATGCATTTGATCCCGACGGGGATGATGTGCTCTACAGGTACTTCCTGAACGGTCAACCAGTGACCGACTGGCAAACCCAAAATATATAATTGGACTGGGACGGCCTCTAAGACGGGCTCATACCTGCTCGATGTTCAAATTAGGGATGGAAAGCATGCTGGTCCAAATGGATGAGATGGCCGGATGGCCTAGACTTTAATGTAATTGCATTTTCTAGCCAAACCCACATGAACACATTGCTCATGCAAGAAAGATGAAAACCTGATATTATCGCTAAGCCATTACATTGCTTGATATGGGCGGTGAAGGCAGTCCGCCATTAAGGGGCGTAGACCTCGTTAGTCAAACTAGCCAAATCCCGCGGATGCAAGAATTCGTCAATAGAACGCGAATGCGAATGAGCACCCTTTGAGGATTAAGTTATCCGCCCATATCAGGACAGGAATAATAATGGAACCGCAGAGGAATAAAGTTTGTGGCATAGATGTCCATAAACGGTTTCTGATAGCAACAATCCTTTCCCGAGACGGGAAGAAGAATACTCAACGCTTTAGCGTTACCCTCGAAGATCTCTTAAATCTAGAGATTGGGCAATCGAAAATATCTGTGAACAAGTAGCCATAGAATCAACAGGAATCTATTGGCATCCTGTACACGCTGTTTTAGAGGGAAAGATCGACCTGATTGTGGCAAATGCCTACAAGATCAAACACACTCCGGGAAGAAAGACCGATGTCAGCGATTCCGAATGGATTGCTGAACTCTGCCTCAATGGCATGATTGAGCCTTCCAGAATCTTTCCTAGAGAGGATCGAGAGCTGAGGAGATTGACTAGAGCGAGAGAGGGTTACGTCAAGCAGATGACTCAGGAAAAGAACAAGATCCATCAATCTCTTGACTCTTCATGTATCAAGCTCGCCACAGTTATCTCTGATATATTTGGCAAATCAGGGATGTATCTCTTGAACTGTATTTTAGAAGGAAGAGATATTGATGAGATCATCGAAGGCATTCCATCTGGACGACTCAAGAAAAAGGCGGATCAAATTAAAGTACCCCTCTCCTGAAATTCATTTTTGAAACCTATGTTTGGATTGATTTTACGCCGTTTTCTAATATTAAACGAACTTAAAAGTCAATAAAATTTAGGGGCAAAGCCTATTTGAAATTCAAACCCAAAGCCAGTCAATTTATGCTAAAAAAAGGCAAAATATTTGTCCAATACATAATATGAACGAAAAAGCACAATCTACTATTGCGATATCATAGATCCAATAGCCACAGAATCAATGAGCAGGAATTCACGGATTTTTTGCTTTTTCGCAAAATCCAGCAATAATGCGCACTAAATCAGTACAATATGGATTATTATCAATTTTAAAGCAAAACAGATATTGTCCCTAAATTTTTTGGCTAATCATGCCTTAATGATAAATAATTTCTCCAAAATGAACAATAAATTGGCCCTTATCAATTCTTATTTTGGGAGAGGGGTAATAAAACATGCATCACCTTGCGACCTCTTATTCCAATTTGGCCTTCAGGATGTCTTTTATCCCAAGCATAAATTTCTGGAATATTACGAGGCGGGAAGCGAGCCGAAATCCATTCAATGGTATAATGCAGACCATTATAGTCTCAATGAAGAAAGGCGGTCCGACAGAATAGAATGGCTCAATTCTAAGTTCGTGCTTAAACCTGGCGGTTTAAAATATAATTATACATATAAATTTTTTGCTATGATTTTTGATCGCGGCCCAACTTGATAAGTATTCTGGCCCAGTTGTTCTCGCAGATGATCCACCAGCCCAGGGTTTCCTTGGCAAACTGACGTGCACCCGGACAGAAGGCGTCGACTGCGAGATTGCAGGGCATCTCGTTAACAGGTGGATGTAATGGATATTTGGTGCAGGTTGCAGGCCGAATCTCATAGATCTGGCATCCTTTTTTCTCAGAATCATAAAATGGACAGGGTTGTTTGAGGATCCAGGCATTTAGGTCTTTATCATATCTGCAGAGTGCTTTTAGCTTCTTCTTTCCCACATGCTCTGCGATCCTCTCGAAGTCCTCCTTTTCCAGGAACAGGCCCGCACCAGGAGTGTAGCAGCAAAGACCGCAATGCTGGCAACAAAATCTCTCCCAGAATAGATTCACACCCGCCTCAGAATTTTCTCGCCCATCGCGAGCGGGCAAGGGCAGAGCTATGTCGAAAGGTATCGACTTGCCAAGATCAATCTGGCAGACCTGTTCATCTTTCTTCAAGATTGACCAGTGGGGCCGCAAACTGAGAAGTTGCTCATGCCGACCCATGCGCTTCTCTTCTACACAACGAAGCTGCAGGACTGGTGGCAGAGCCGGCGCACTTGCAGGATCTGATCACAACTGCTATTGCCCATATTTACGTCATATAAAGCTCGGCTTAATAATTAATGCTGACCCTACCGATCACTTTCGCCCCGCCCGGCTCCCACTTATCTTCTTTACGCGCTTACAGAGTATCCATCTTAAGAATTAACCAAAGAAAGCCTTTGAGATTTGGTGATACATATGTCCAAAAACCCAGAATTTGCCAAACACGCCTCCGACCTAGCCCGTGGCCAGGACTCCATTCGCTCATCCAATGAGGATCTGATTAAGCTTACACAGAGATTCGGACGCATGATGCCCAGGCTTCAGAAGTTGGATCCTTCCACAATTCTTACCTGGTTTGGCCTCTACAACAAGATCAAAGACTGCGCGAGAAAGGCAGACTGTGAGATTGCCCCTCTGCTGAATAACGATTTATTGAGCGCCAACTCGGTTCTGCAGTCGCAGATAAATTACTACTGTGCACAAAGGCAACGTCTTTACTCCAAGATGGAGGTCATGGATGACATCTTAAACGGCATGATGGAGGACCTCTTGGAGAATGGCTGCTATGAAGAAACGCAGAAGCAGGAGATGCGCATAGCTCTGGACGGAACATTGGAGAAGAGCCTACATCATACACAAGATCTGCCTGTCCTTGCCTAGGGCCTTGCCTCTAGGCCTCTTTCAGTCTTTTGCGATAAAGCCCTTGGATACGCTACCTTTTCAACTCCTTGTAGCTCAGAAATCAAGTCCCCTAGCTTAAGCCAATTAGTATTCTATAAATATATAAACATGGGCATCCAACATCCGTGCAGAAGGCAATTACTATGAATATTCACTACTTGCAGCACGTTCCATTCGAAGACCTAGCCAACATCGAAGCATGGGCAAGATCTCGGGGTCACGATCTCTCTAAGACATTGCTTTTTGCAGGCGACTCACTTCCAAGAATGTCTGATTTTGATTGGCTGATCATATTGGGCGGTCCCATGAATATCTACGAGGAGGAGAGATATCCTTGGCTCTCTAAAGAAAAGGAATTCATCCATCAGGCGATAGATAGCGATAAGATTGTTTTAGGAATCTGTCTGGGCGCTCAGCTTATGGCCGATGTTCTTGGAGGCAAAGTGTGCAAGAATGTGCACCAGGAAATCGGCTGGTTCCCGGTCAAGCTCATGCCCAAGTCAAAAGCTTCTCGTATATTCAGAGTGCTGCCCGAGGAGTTTATGGCGTTACATTGGCATAGCGACACTTTCGATGTGCCCCTCGGAGCACTTCATACAGCAGAAAGCCAGGCCTGCAAAAATCAGGCGTTTGAACTTGGAAAGGCTATTGGATTGCAGTTCCATCTGGAATCTTCTCTGGATAGCATGGAACGCCTTCTGCTAAACTCAGCCGATGAGCTGACAGACGGACAGTATGTGCAAAAGCCCGAAGAAATTCTGACTCATTTGGATAGGTTTCCTGAGCTCTGTAGGTTGATGGACATCTTCTTGGACAATATCGAGAAGGTGCTTGGATAGTATTGTGGTCAGCATTGATTAGCTATATAAGCAGATATTTCCATTTATAAACGATGATCTTTCAGATCCTGGACGCCAACTACACCTACGATTCAGAGAGAAAACCTCTGGTGCAGCTCTTCGGCACAACACCTGAGGGAAAAAGCGTCACCACCAGGATAGCGGGCTTTAGGCCTTACTTCTACGCAGGAGTAGATGAAGGAAAGCTAAATGAGGCAAAGAAGAATCTGACGGCAATGGGCCTGGAGGCGGATGAAGTAGAGCGTTTCGAGCCTATCGGCTATCAGACTGTTCCCAAGAAGATGCTCAAGATCACAACCCAAGACCCAAAAGAGGTGCGCAGCCTGAGGGAGCGGGTACGAGAGGTTCCGGGCATCAAATCTGTCTATGAGACGGATATTCTCTTCAAAAACAGATTTCTTATCGACAAAGATCTGGGCGGCATGGGATGGGTGGAGGTCCCTATTCCAGAATGGGTGAGAGGCCAGGATGCTCCTCCTGTAAATGTGACTTCCTTACATCCGGTGCGGCACGAGGCCAATGCACCTTTACGGTTCATGAGCTTTGATATTGAGTGCCTGCCAGATCATGGAGAGATGCCTAAGGCAGAAACTTCCCCAGTCATCCTTATCAGCATGGCCTTTCAGCCGGAGTACCAAGGCTGCAAAGATCTGGTGTTGGTGGGCAAGAGGATAGACTGCCAACGCAAAGATGTACAAATCTGTCATGATGAGCACGATCTTCTATCCCAGTTCGCCTCTATCTTGAGGGAATACGACCCAGATATACTGGCCGGCTATAACTCCAATGAGTTCGATATACCCTATCTGGCGGAGAGAGCAAAGCAGCTTCGTGCAGACGTGCGAGTAGGCCGAGATGGAAGCTCCTGGTACCTACGCAAGATCGTTAACACTACAAATGTCTCCATTACAGGAAGAGTAGTCATGGACCTCTTGCCGATCATCCGCTCTACCTACAGCCTGAAGCAGTACACTTTGCGTAATGCTTCCGCTGAGCTTCTCAAAATGGAGAAGTACGATGTCGACCCAAAAGAGATAGAAAGACTTTGGATGGAAGGTGGAGAAGGCTTGCGCCGTTTCATAAGCTACTCCCGGCGAGATGCGGTGCTGGCTATGCATTTGCTGCTGGACCTGAGGCTCATGGACAAGTATATCGCATTGTCCAGGGCTAGCGGATCACTGCTTCAAGATATCGTCAACGGAGGACAATCCGGGATGGTAGAGAACCTACTCTTGCGCCGTTTCCGGGAACAAAGAAGGGTCGTGCCTCCCAAGCCAGACGCAGATGTCTCAGATGAGCGCCATATAGAGAATGAAGAGCTGAAGGGAGGAGCAGTCTTATCGCCTGAGAAAGGGCTCGTAGAAGATGTGGTCATCCTGGACTACAAGTCCCTTTACCCCACGATCATGATGGCCCACAACCTCTGCTATTCGACGGTTTTAACGCATGATGCACCGAAAATTGATCAATTCATAACCGCCCCATCTGGAGGAGAATTCGTCTCCTCCGAGGTTTACTCAGGAATCATGCCAGCCGTTTTGCGGGAATTGCTCGATGAAAGAACAAAGACCAAGAAACTGATGAAAAAGGCGAGCGACGAGGAGCGAGGCTTCCTAGATGCAAAGCAGTATGCTATGAAGATCCTCCTCAACAGTTTTTACGGCTACTCGGGCTACGCTCGTGCCAGGCTCTACAGCCTGGCATTGGCAAATGCGGTTACGTCTTTCGGACGCGAGAACATCCTGCGCACGAAGAATGTCATTGATGAGATCGGATCTGTCTACGTAGTCGATGGGACTGCTGTTTTCAAAGACCAATTGACTTTTGGAAAAGCGAATTTGAAGCGTTTCGATCTCTCTGTGGTATACGGAGACACGGACAGCGTCTTTGTAAGAGTGCGATCCGACAATAGTGAAGTCTCTTTGGATGATGCAGAGCTGATAGGCAGAAAAATTGCAGAGACAGTCACATCAAGCCTACCCGAACCAATGGAATTGGTCTTCGAGGCGTTCGCCAGACGCGGCATCTTCCTGGCCAAAAAGCGCTATGCTCTCTGGGTCTTTGAGCCCACGGGCGAAGTCTGGAAGGACAGAATCAAGGTACGTGGCATGGAGACAGTGAGACGCGACTGGTGCAATCTGACTTCCAAGACCTTAAAGACCTGCCTAGAGCTGGTCTTGAAAGAAGGAAAAGTAGAAGAAGCGGTTGATCACGTCCGCTCCGTGGTTGTCAGACTGCAAAATCTGGATCTTTCCAAGGACCGGGCCATACTGGATGATCTGACCCTGACAAGACGCTACACCAAAAGCACGGCCTCTTACAAGAACAAGCAACCCCACATTCAACTTGTAGAGAAGATCAGAAAGAGGGGCGGACAGTTGCCGGGTGTTGGTGACCGCGTTCCTTTTGTAATCATCCGTGGAAAGAGTAGCCGTAAGAACAAGGTATTATTCGTTGACAGGGCAGAGGATCCGACTTTCGTTTTGGAGAATAACATGCCTCTGGACACGGAGTATTATGTGGAGAAGCAGATACTTCCACCTGTGTTGAGAATATTCGAAAGCTTCGGGGTGACCAAGGACCGGCTGTGCGCAGGGCGTGCTCAGAGAAATTTGTTCAGCTTCGGAAGCGAAGCCCCTAAGGGTCAAAATCAGAAGTCACTGTTAGATTTTTAGAAGCCAGAAGATACAAAACCCAAAGCCTGATTTGTTCCTCTAAATGGATCGACGCATCACTCGCTATGCATACTGGCTCATAAAACTTCAACTCAATCTGGATAGGGCCATTAGGGGCCGAAGGCGGCGATCCTACTTAATCAACCATGATTGTCCCAATGCTTGGCTAACAGGCCAAACTGGAAGCGCTTTGATGAAAAGGGATGGCTTTATAAAGAAGGTGAAATTGTGTTTTTTGGTTGAGAACATTAGACGAATCGATGAATTGACGGGAAAAAATTAATCGATGTAACTCCAATTAAGTGTATGAATTCATTTCTTGGTGGTGGAAAATGAAATTCATTAAGCTTCTCCTGGTGCTAATGCTCCTATTAGTCCTGACTTTTTCAGGATGTATAGAGCAGCAGCATGCGACCAATAATACAACTACATCGAATTCAAATAATGATGCTCTGCCCGGGTGGATTTTTTGGAGCAACGACAACCACTATGGGCCCTCGGATTGGGGATATAGAGAATCAACGTGGAATCCAACTTACTACGCCCCCACAGAACAAAGCGCGCCAACAACCACATATGGCGATTTCTATAGCACGGATACCTCGTCTTCAGCACCAGTAACGACCAGTTATGGTGATTTCTATGACACCGACACGTCTTCATCATCGAGCGCCTCGTCATCTACTTACGCGGATTTCTATGATCCAGGAGATATCAGTAGCTTTAGCGAAGGCGACGACTCTGAGGATAGTGATTTTGGCGATAGCGACTTCGGAAGCGATGATTTTGGCGGAGGTAGTGACTTTGGTGGAGACGACTATGGTGGAGGCGATGATTGGTGACAGAGTTTATCGATCTGAAATGGGCAAAGATAGATGGAGAATGGACCATCTACCAAGAAGAACTGGATGAGTGGGTCAGACAGCAGTCGTCCGCTAGAGCTCCACCATGTCCGGTTTGTAAGAGCACGAATGCTGGAGTGCGAGATATCCATTTGGACGAGAGAAATAGAATTAAACGTGGAATATGTGCAGCATGCGGTGCAAAACTCACAATAATGAATGCGAGGATGAAATTTACTGCAAAAGAATGATATTTGCCGACTCACCTATTTTCAGGAAAAGGATCAAGTATCGTATCCGATCTTTCGGGTTTCAAATACGATTGTGATAAGATCTAGCCCATATCCCGGTCTGTGTTGGCAAAGTCACCATCTTCCCCAAGAGCTATGGCCGAAAGTAGTTTGCCCTACCCTTTAGAACACCATCGAAAAGCTTTAGCAGGTCCATGTTTGACAGGGCAGTTTTCACCTTCAGATTCGAGAGAAAGTTGTTTCCCGTTATTGAGATAGTCCCTGCTTCCTTGGCCTTCTGAAATGCCGTTATGGGATCAGGTGATTGGGACATTGCCTGAATGACATCCTCTTTAGTCTGAATAAGTATAGTATGGTCTTCAATGCCGCCCTTCGTAGTACCGACCACTAGTCCATTATTCACCTCCAGTCCAATTTTGAATTGGTTTCCATTATTCAGAAGTATATCGAGCTCCACTTTTTCACTACCAAGGAGCGCCTTGAGGATACCAGGAGCCTTATCCATATTGTAGTTGTATCTGTCGATGTACTCATCCGGCGAAGTCAACTCGAACAAAGCACTCGCGGGAGACACTATTAACACAATAAGCAAGCATAAGGTCAACATTTTCATAAGCATAGCTCTCCTTGCTGCAAACAAATATAAGGATTTTTTGCCGCTGGTTTTTCGATAGCGCATATGGATTGGATCATTTTCGGCACCCTACTGTGGCCTCACTCACATCTTCTTCCTGTTGGAGGATATAAATTATTACCGAAGACGATAATAATGGAATGAGCCATACAAAATCAAATAGAATCGATATGGGATTCCTAATCATCCCGATGATAACAATTATAATTAGTAGATTAACTTTTCGCAATCCTTTCATTTGTTCTTTTGTGGATCCAGGACCGCTTGATTTATCTGTAACGTCAAAGACTACTTTCTTGCCAAGTATAGTCAAGAATTGTGCTTTGATGATGTCAATCATCATGTAATTGCTCAACGCAATTGATAAAAGCAAATTCTTAATGTAATTTTTCACAGATATTCCGAGTTTTAATGCAATTGGAATCCTCAAAAAGGTGAAATTTAAGAAATATATTGAGTAGAGCAAATTTTTTATGTTTAATAAGACACTCGTAGCACCATCGTTTTTTAGTATTGCGAATAAGATTGAGAAATCCTTCAAAGATGAGGTATATCCGAAAATTGCTATCAATATTCCGAGACAATAAACCCCCCACATAGAATAACTGTATATAGATATAAATAAATGAAGTTGCGTATTCATGGATATATTATCTGTATTCAACTTTAGAAGCTCAAGGCTTTGTTTGGACCATCGTACAGTCCTTTTTGTAAATGTTTGGATCGTTTGAGGCATCATCTCATACGATATAACATCCACAAGCTTGCATTTGTAGCCTCTTTGGATAAGTGTTAAGGCTGTTGCATAGTCTTCGGAAACATATTTCTGAGCGAATCCTCCAACTTCTTTGATCAATTTTGTTCTATGAAGGTTATTGTGACCCCAGGAAAGCATGGTGCCACACTCGTTAATAAGGCGATCATTGATGTAGTTAGCTAACGGCGTAGAAATTGTTAGAGTCCTAGCAAAGCGGGTCGTATTGTTGTAGCTATTGATTTTGCTTTGGAAGATTGCCACGTCACTGTTAGAAGGATGTTCTCCATATTTGACAATACTCTCAATGAAATCCGGATCCAAGAGGCTATCTGCATCTAATATAATAAAATAATCATAATCAGAACCACATAAATTTATCCAGTTGTTCAGGGCGCCCGCCTTAAACCCCGTCCTATTGTCTCGTCTAATTGTTTTAAAGCCGAATGAGTCAACAATTTTGCTGCAGCTCTCTTTTGTGGAATCATCCAAGATAAATACATCATAGTTTTCATAAGCCTGATCTTTCAGTCTGGCCAAAGTCTCAGGTAATGCGTCGTTAAAAGTCGTGTAAATGAGGGCAACCCTTGGTAACGTGCTAAGCGAATCCAATTTTGGAAGATCTTTTTTACTAGTGGTTAATGCCAGGATAGTCTCCGTCATTCCGTAGGCAACCCCAATGTTCAGGAATAGGAATATGATGAAGTTAAGCAAGGACATGGGAGAGAGATCGCTTAGGGTGAGAGTGACTACTACATTTAGAATGGTAAATATTGAGAAGAATGATATTAAAAATATTTTATTAATTTTCATAAGTAGTCTCCAATCAAGATCTCATCGATTGCATTCAGGCACCAAATAATGGCATATTGAGAGATTTCCGCATTTAGAGAACGAGCCATTGGAGTTACCAATTTCGATACACTTCGTTTTGCCATTGGGTTTGAAATAGTTGGTGGTTAGAAAACGACCCATGCTAAAATGCTCTGCAACCAACAATAATATCTCCATCTCATGGGACCTTATCAATACCTTTTGAGGTCTTATATCTGGGAATCGCGAATATGTGCTTTTTGGCCATGAAGTACCACTCACATTTTCTAACTCTTTTGTTTTCCGCGAAGAAGTATATATTTGCGTCGCCATGATTTATTGTCAAATCAGTCTATGTCCCTTACTATGCCTTATGAGAGTCATATTCTTCTTTCCAGCATTTCGTTTATCAACACCTGATACGGCCTTCACCCTGCTGACTGAGAGATCATAGCTATTCAGTAGGCGCAAGACCGCCCACAGGCTACAGACTTGAGAAGTTGAAAGTGGCTCTTATGATCCTAATTAGTTAGTTAATGCTGAAGAACCGAATTCATTGCTGGTTAGGATTACTACTTTGAATGCCCAACCCAGAATTTCGAAGTGCTGTTGAAGGGGCATGCCAGATACCATGAAGGAGATCCAGATCAAAAAGAACTATAGAAAATCACTATTCAGTCTTTGCCGAAAGCCAGATAGCTACCTTGAGAATGACTGAAATGCCAAAATAGCGGATTCAAGCATTTTCGTGATCAAGGTCATTTGAAGCGAAAAAGATGATGGATTCCATGATTCATCTCCCAAATCCACTCAAATTGAGAAAAACCAAAAAAAAGCAGCAAGAGATAATCCATATATGCAGTTCTCTAGAGAAGTCGGGGATCAAGATCCATATGAACAGCAACCCCGAATAATCAGAACTTGACTTCAACCTCTACAATCTTCGCACCCAGCCGCAGCGCCTCCTTAACCGCAGCCTGGTCCTTCATGAGGAAGATACGCCATTCCTGAGTCTCGATTTGGGCTACGGAATTTTTCAATATCGGCCCATACCTGCAATACTTATTGAGCTTGACCACATAATCTCTCAGATCCTCCACCAAGACCACAACGAATCCCCTTATTTCTAAGAGCTTTATAGCCCGGTTCCTATCACCCAAGGTCTTGAGGACAAAGCGATACTTGTCTTTGTCGTAATATTCGGCAAATTCCATGAAAGCATCTCTATCGTCAAAGTAGTGCTTGAAGATCCAGTAGCCCCCTGCCTTGAATATTGTGATTTGCTTCTTCCTATGGATACCATGGGCGGAATTGGTCTGCACAGTAGATGGCTCCTGCAAATAAGTATCATAATAATTCGGTATATATTTTATGGTTACGTGCGTTCTATTTAGGCACATGAAACAGTGATGAAAGATCCTCTAAATTTTCTAAAATAAATTTTAGTTTACTAAAAAAAAGGAAATATGAGACAAAAATGGAGGCCTCAGCAGGTAGCTTCTAGGCTCCACTCGTTCAATTTTCCAACATCTCTTCCGGCCAGATCCCTTATTCGAAGGATCCATTTGCCCTTCAAAGGTCGGCCGATAAAGGAGGTCATTGTGGCCATAGACTTGGAATCGTAGGTCTTCTCAATGCCCTTCTTGCCAATGCCGGTTCGGTTATGTAAAATAGCCCATTTTCCATATGGAGATAAAAGCTCTACCCTCAGGTTCGCTATGTTGCTATGAGTTACATCCACATACACTCGCAGCCGCTTCACCTTGCCGTCCTGATCGATCTCAATGGCATCTCTCAAGCCCCGAGAATTATTGTCTGGGATAGTGGCATCAGGGGTTGATGATCCCGTCACTACAAGATCTGTCTGTGCCTGACCAACCACGAAGGCTATAACCTTACCAGGAGATGAAATATTCGAGATCATCAGCCCGGAATCTGAGCCATCCCAAAGAATACTGGCGGGCCTTGTATCATGACTTAAGGCTTTTCCCTCAATACTGCCGAAGAGATCATTTTCGTCGCCCATGCTGCGGTTGGTTTCCAGATCCAGGCTGCCGTCCGCTTGGAGCAAACCACACTGGTAATGCTTGGAAGCCGTACCGCCTTGCCACTCATTTGAGCCTAAGTTGTCACAGTGATAGATGGCAAGACCGCTAGAGGGAATGAAGGCATCCAGATCGATCTGGGACCGATTCTCCACCAAAAAGTATTCGTTTAGCTTGCCAGTTTCGTATATCATTACCGTACCATAATCTCCGTGATCTGCCTGGTATTGGCTGGGATTGTTGAGCCGGACCACTTTGTCACACCATCCCACCAGATTTCTCAAGTATGCACAAACGGGGGAAGGCGTCCGTCCTCCATCGTTATGGTTTCCTGCACTCATGAGGCAATAGTATCCAAGGCCTGCGCTCTTCTCGAAGTCTCCGTCTCGACTGCCATAATCGTATAGGTCCGGCCAGCGGCAAAGCATATGGCCGCTCTCATGACAAAAAGTTCCAATGCTAAGTTCCTCTTTGCTGCGGCCCATGCTGGAAAGCATATAAAAGTAGGTCTTGATATCATTGTACTTCAGCTCTATGAAGTAGTTGTGAGGCCAGAGTTCTCCTAAATACTGGGTTTGCCCTGCGTAAAGGAAGCTCATGGCATCGATTACCCCATCGCCTCGTGAATCGAACTGCTCAAGATCAATTCCGCTTTTGACAATTTGGTCCAGCGCTTCCTTGACGAGCAGGTTTTCCGTATAATATTGTCGATTGTGGCCGAGCGTTATGGGGCCAACAACTACATTAGTATAATCCAGCCTGCCGCAGGACATAAGCCGGTAGTACTCGCGTACAGAGCAGAAGTTGCCATTTTCATGGTAGTTTTGGCCATTGAGCATGGCATCAACCTCTTCACGAGTGACCGAGCTCATCAAATCCTGGAACTGAACCAATACCGTCAGGCCCTTGATTTCGCCCTCGCTGACGCGGCGTCCCTCCATCAGTCCCTTCTCTGCTCCGAAGGTTCTGAAGTTGAGGTTGGGTTTGAAAGAGGCTATCGAGGGAATCGTCTTGGCAAACCTCGACTCAAACTTGCGATTGCGAACCTCTTCAGATTCTTTAAGGTGGCGTCGCGCTGAAGATGGCGGGATCTGGCTTAGGTCAATGCCGCTGGAGATGAACTCGCCTTTGATCAAGAGGGCATAGCAGTATAGTCCCTGATCCGAGTCGTATACTACGGTGTAACCATCGAGATTCTCATGGCGGGAGTAAAATTCATCACCATGGACTTTTAATCTCACCTCGGTCCCCCTCTCCTGAGGAAAGGTCAAAATCTCTCCGAATATCGAACTCATGGATGATCAACCTGCTTTGTAGCATGATTATATCATAGTTATTTTCAATTAATTAATTTTTTATTAATAATTGTATTAATACAGTAAAGATCTTTTTCATAACATATCGTATGATATAAACCGATTCTATGTGATTTGCAGGACTTCTTTGATTCATTTGATTTATCTCTTGTTTCCAGTTATCCAGGCGATTTAAATCGAGATAAAATTCGTCCCTTTGAACAAATTGGACCCAGTATCCTAGCCAATCTCGATTAATGCCACATTTCATTACATATAATTTATATTTAAACTATAAAAAGTTAATGCAGCAAAGTAGATCGAAACCAAATGTAGCATTTCCAGGCAAAGACCAAGAAGCTTGCATGCAGAGGATACTATTTTGTGATTTCTCACCATTCTTGTGCATTAAATTGAATCCAGAGCGCCGATCTCAAAATTGAAGAGCAAATGCATCATATCCCACGATTCAATTTTCCAAGATCATCTTCTGGAAAATCGATTTTCGGCCTTTGCACCACGAACCTCGCCCGATTCCTCCAGATGATGAGGGACACCTGCTGGTGGGCTCTGATCGAGACCAAGACCACTGGAGCCGAAGCGCCCATCTTCGAGAATAGCATAGACGAATAGACCGATTTCTTGGTCATAAATGACGGTATATCCTTCCACCGTCTCGTAGCGGGCGTAGAATTCATCCCCAAAGACCTTCAACTGGACATCGGGTCCTTTCTCCTGAGAGAAAGTGAGTAGCTCCCCAAATATGGCGCTCATTTCAATATTATATGGCATTCATGCCATTTAATGGATCTCATCCAGATCTTTGCCGACCCTAGATCATAGGGGATTATGTAGTTATTTCACTAACACCCATTGATCATCCTTCCGAAGACTCGCTCGAGCATTTCCATCCTCGCGGGGCAAGATGGCTAATGAGGAAGACATCTCCTTTTGAGATAAAAGCCCAAGGCTTCTTTAAGCGCCTTTCAACCATGTTGCCAGCGATACCAAGCTCAGATGCCACGTTGACATGCAACTATCTTTGAATACGTCTACCTCTTCCATGGCATCCGACAGTTGCTGCGGATGCCAGCTATCCCGAGACATTCGGCTCGATTTACCGAAGGAAGAATTCACACCTACTACAATTCAGAATATCATCCAGCCTCCTGATATGGGCGCAATCCGAAGATGCGTTTGGCCGCATTCATAGGCTTCCCGAAATATTATTTTTGGTCGGGTCTGTGGTGCGAATGGATCATTGGCAGAACCTCAAAGGTAAGCGAAATGAAGACCTGATAGGCTTCTTCGCAGTCGTCCACGGGCTCTTACAGCTATCTACGCAACCACTATCAACCAGCGAATAGCCGATGTGCTGGTGGCTGCGACTTCACCAGCCGACATCCTCGCTGCGATCATGATAAGATCTCCGACAAGGATGGATCTTAACTCGCGTCGTAAACGAATTGATCTTGCGGATAGCCACCGTCTCAGCGATCGATGTTCCGCGGCAGATCGTGCCAGGATCCTAGTGAGCATTGGAGTCGTCGACTGGATCCCGGGTCTTCTTGCCATATCTTCGGCCTATACTGGAAGAGGGGCTCCCAGGAGAGCTTTTTCGCCAATTTGTTAGGCGTCTTTCCTGTCTGCGGTGGCCTGCAACATTTATGGCATTCCATTCATCCAGTCTTTCATTGGCCGAATCTGGCGAAAAGGCTGCCCGCTGGTCAGAAATATGGCGACGAGCCAATTCACGGGAATGCGTTATCAGATCAAAGCAAAGTCACCTGAATCTGAGAGAAAGGCCCTAATCCAAGAGGCCCTTTGCCAATTATTTCGCCAGACATTGTTTTTCTTGCCGCCATTTTTGCTGTTTTTTCAAGGGCATTTGGTTCAGGAACGCATATCCCGCATAAGCTCCTAGAGAGATACTTCTGGATTAAATTAATATACCGAATCATAGAGGCTTATTCATAATCAAGAAGGAGGGAAAATTATTGGCTGAGATGAGGAATTTCGCCCTGAGGGACATTCAGGGCAACGAGATTGGAGTCTTCACAGGAAAATCGCCCAGGCAGGCAGCCCTTAAGGCAGCAAATCGAGGGTACACAGATATCAAGTTGCGCGAACGTGGCACAAAGAAAGTGCATGTATTCGTGGGAGATCGAGTGCAAGTGGACAAGCCAGCAGGCGCACCCGCGTGGATGCCAGATAAGATCTGGAAGCCTAAGGTGAAAAAGGTGGGCATCGAGAAGCTGGATTAGGTCTAAAATAGTCTGGAAAAAGCTTCAGGCGTGTGGAGTGCAAGTATTTCGGCCTCTGGCCATGAGGCCGATGCAAAGAACTTTTTTTGCATCTCTTTGGCGAAGAAACCTGCCTAATCAATTAATTTTTAATACCCCCGCGGCTCTGGCGCGGGGGAAAGAGCATGCTAATCCAACTGCCGATCGACCAAGTTTATATGCTGGCCCTAATGAGCTCGAGCCTTACATGCGCTGCAGCTTTGCTGCGATTTGTCCCGCGGTATTTTGACCTTAACTCTATCGGCAAAACCATCAGCTTTTTGCACTTTTGCTTTGGCCAGCGCCATCTCGCTGCTACACACAGTCTCAAAGTACCTGTAGCTGCTCCAGGAGCCGTTTCCAGCATCATTGGAAGCCCTTATGCGCCAGTAGTAGACAGAATCATCGTCTGGGAGGGCTGCAAGCAATAACGCTTGGCACCTCATTCCAGAAGTCACATCCTCAGCATCATACCAATCATCGATTATATTAGAGCTATCATTGTCCACCTGCAGATTGTACTTGGTTGCACCTTGAACTGCAGTCCAGATAAATGTTGGATTGCTGGTCGAAATGAGGCCCCGAGGAGATATAGGCGTTGCCCTTGCCTGGGAGAATGTTGGCGAATTTGAAGCTCATGTAATTGCTCCATTGGCCGTCTCCCTTGCAGTTTCTGGTCTGTATCCACCATTTGTAGGTACCTGCTGGAAGTGCTACATCAGGCTTTATTGAGCACCTCGAATCGGAGAGAACTTCTACGGAATCATTCCACTGATCAATGACGGGATAGTTCGGGTTATTGATATTTACCACTTTGAGACGATACTCTGTGCTTCCTGCCACGGGATTCCAGATATAGGTCGGTTTACTTGTGCCGATAGTCAATCTTGGCGAAACGAGCGTTGCCTTGCCCGGGAAGGATTTGGAAGTACAGATGGTAAATTCATTGACAAGACTCCATGAACTTCCATCGCAGTTCCAGGTCTGGATTTGCCAGGAATAATCGCCTGGTGCAAGAACCAGAGAAGGCGTCACAGGTTCTGCTGAATCATACCATTGCCTGAAGACGACATTTCCCAGGATATTTTTTACCTCCAGACAATAGTATAAAGTGTTTGCCGCTTCATTCCAGCTATACGTGGGATTGCCTCTCGTCAAGACTCCGGAGGGCGAGTTCAGGGTCGCGGCAACCGGTGCTACTCTCGCCGAGATTTCAGACGATCTCTCTAGATTCAAAAGCCCATTCTTAGCGTTCAATGCAAGAACAGGATCCGTTACGTTGGATATCCCATAATCATTCTGATCAATCGAGGCATTTTCCCTGCATGTTTCACAAGCCAGAAGACCATTTTTATCCAGTGGGGATGGCAGGCTGGCCGAAGATGCCCCGGCCAATAGAACGAGAAGCAACCCGACCAGAGCAATCATTGAAAATTTTTTTTGGAAATATTCCTGTCTATTCATGAGATCATCTCTCGTTTCATTCTCTACAAATAGATTTACAGACAAAGAATATATATTTTTTCATTCAAAATTTGAAGTTATTAAATGTTAATCGTTATGCATCAGTCAAATTGCAGCGGCGAACCTGCACACCATAGCTGCGGGGTATTCAGAATAAAAAAAGCCAGAAATATCAATAAATAATCCTGTAAAATATTTTCCCACTTAATCGATCCATCTCATCGATTTTTGGGAAATCGCATAGAGATATTAAGAAAAGATGAGAAAAAAGGAAATGGGAAGAATGGCGCGAGCATTTTAGCCTTACCGTTCTGCCCTTACGGCACCAGACGCCTTCTATCCCGCGGGAAGATCACAGCATCGCGAATGTTATCCAGTTTTAGCATGGTCATGACCATCCTTGACAAGCCCAGGCCCCAACCGGCAGTGAGGCGGCATGCCATACCGGAAGGCCTTTAAGTAAAATTCAAAGCCGTCTGGGTCCAGTCCCTTCTCTTTTATCCTCTCAACCAGCAGGTTGTAGTCATGCACCCTCTGCGCCCCACTAGCCAACTCCATTCGAGGATGCATGAGGTCAAATCCTCGGCAAACTTCTGGCTTATCCTCATAAGGCAGGGTGTAATAGGGTTTTATGGACGATGGCCAATCGGTTAGGAAGTAGTGCTCGCCTATGGTCTCGCCTAGGAACCTCTCCGTTTCTGTGTCCAGATCGTCTCCCCATTGCATTTTTGCGCCAGGTTTCTCACTGGCCAACTCCAGAGCCTTAGTGTAAGTGACCCTTTGAAAAGGTACTTTTGGAACTTGCAAGTCCAGGCCCAGGACCTGCAACTGGCGCTGGCAGTTCTCGGCCACATATTTGTAAGACCCAGCTACTGCGCCTTCCAGGAACTCCATGACATCCTTGTCATCTGCGAAACTGATCTCGATGTCAATGGAAATAGCCTCGTTTAGATGTCGGCGCGTATCGTGTTCCTCTGCCCGAAATATGGGTCCGATCTCAAAGACTCGGTCCATGCCCGCACTCATGAGCATCTGTTTGTAGAGCTGCGGACTCTGGTTTAGAAAAGCCTCCTTCTCAAAGTAACTGATGGGGAAGAGATCCGTGCCCCCCTCCGTGGCAGCAGCTACGATCTTGGGCGTGAATACCTCAGTAATGCCAAGATTGTAGAAATGATTTCTCAGACTCTGCAAAACTTTGCTTTCAATTTCGAAGGCGGCCAAAACACATGGTCTGCGGATATCCATGAACCTCGCGTCCAGACGAGTGTCCAGCTCGCACTCAACCTTCTCAGTAGGATCCAAGGGAAGCGGCACCTGGGCAGCGTTCAATACTTTGACCTCAATAGGAAGGATTTCGAATCCGCGAGGTGCTTTAGGCTCGGCTTTGACGGTTCCTCTGACTATTACCACGCTTTCTCTGCTGATAGAGCGTACGCTCTTGAACATATCTTTGCCCACAAGTTTTTTGACAAGAGTCACTTGGGCTAGGCCCTCTCTGTCCCTGAGCACCAGGAAGGCTATGCCTCCCAGGTCACGCGTCTCGTGGACATAGCCAGCGAGCGTAACCTCTTTCCCATCCAATTCCGCGGCAATCTCACCTGAATAATGAGTTCTAAGAATCAAGTCGTCTCACGCTATCGAGAAAGAATTCCTGATATAAAAGCCGTCTGGATATTCGTCCAACTCTTAAGCTCCAAAAGAATAAAGACAAATAAGATAAGATACAATAATTTATCAAAGTTGCCTTGCCTGCCGTCCTTCCAATGGAGTACACTATGGATGCAATTGATGAGGTGAAGTTATTTGAGTCATATTAACAGGGTGCCCACAGGAATTTTGGGCCTTGATGATATGATTGAGGGCGGCCTTCCTATGCCCTCCTTAACTCTTGTGGCTGGTGATGCGGGCACTGGCAAGACCACCTTTTGCACTCAGTTTCTCTGCAAAGGAGCGGATCAGGGCGAACTAGGTCTCTATTTCCTGACCTATGGCGGCCCCTCCGACCTGCTATTTGAGTACGCCTCTACTTATGAATTCGTAAAGAGGACATATTTTGGAAATAAGATCTGCTACATAGATCTGGAAAATAGTATAGAAAAAGCAGAAAAGTCTGAAGATGTCTTGGATGCGCTCGCGCAGGAGTTAGATAAGTACAGACCCACACGAATAGTCATTGAAAATGTATCTGTCCTAGAAGAAGTGCTCAAGGACGAATATTGGCGTTTTCTCCTCAAGCTCACCCATCTAATCAAGGCAAAAAAGACGGTAGCTCTTGTGACTGGCGATTCAAAGGCAGGAGAACCATATCCGATGCAGATAGCACAAGTTGCGGACGGGATAATCCTGCTACAAAATGAGGAGATAAATTTCACAAGGAGGCGGTCCATCCAGATTCTGAAGATGTGTGGCACATCTCACCACCTGGGAAAGTACGCGGTAGATATATCTGTTAAAGGATTGATAGTCTATCCGGGTCTATAGCCATGGCACTACTCTTCCGAGACCTTTTGCGACAGAAAGAATTCTGGGTGTTCCTCTTTGCATTAGGATGGGTTTTGCTTAACTGGCCATTAATCACAGTAACTGCCGGCTCCACAGTTATGGGTATACCAACGATATTGGTTTATATAGCCACCATCTGGCTTTTTATTATTCTGATACTATATCTCTTCGATCGGGGGTATTCTGGTTGATAGGACCACATGTTGCTCTGGTCGTGATGGTTCTCTATCTGCTCCTGCTCTTTGCCATTGCTCAGTATGCCGACCATAAGAAGCATTTGGGCAGTAGCATCGTTGCTAATCCCCATGTTTATGCTCTTTCTCTATGCGTTTACGTATCCGCCTGGACTTTTTACGGCTCCATAGGAAGGGCTGCATCCACGGGCTTGGAATTCTTGCCCATTTACTTAGGGCCTGTTTTGGCCATGACGATTGGTTGGATTATCATAAGAAAGATGATCAGGGTCTCGAAGGAGTTTGGGCTCACATCTGTTAGCGACTTCATCAGCTTTCGCTACGGAAGCAGCTACACCATTGGTGCCGTAGTGGCTGTGTTTAGCCTGGTCATGGTAACTCCTTATGTGGCTTTGCAGCTCATAGCCATATCCACATCTCTAGATATCCTGAGCGGGCCGCAATTATTTGCTGGGATTTTCATTTGAGAGCAAGCTGGTTGTGGCCCTGCTCCTTGGAGTATTTGCAGTTATTTTCGGCGCCCGCCATCTTGATCCAATGGAACGCCATGAGGGCTTGATCGCAGTAGTTGCCTTCGAATCACTGGTTAAGATTGTGGCGTTCCTTTTTGTCGGCATCTATGTCGCATACGGCATCTTTGGTGGCTATGGAAATATATTGGAAGAGATGACCAGTCTTGCCTCGAGCAGCGAAGCGTATGCCGATCTCATGGATGTAGAGTATCCTCTCTGGTTCTCATTGACATTGATCTCCTTCTTTGCTGTCTTCTTCTTGCCCAGACAATTTCATGTCATGGTAGTGGAAAATTCAGATGAGATGCATCTCAAGAAGGCCATGTGGCTCTTCCCTCTATACCTTTTATTGATCAACATATTTGTCCCGGCAATCGCTGGAGGCGGATTGCTTCTGAATACACCAGGGCTCAAAGATGCCTTCATAATAACCATACCTTACACCCAAGGTCAGGATTGGCTAGCGTTGTTCGTCTTCATAGGCGGAACATCCGCGGCCACAGCTATGATTCTTGTAGAATCTGTGGCTGTGGGAACTATGCTGCTCAACGACCTGGAGATGCCCTATATCTTAAGCCATATAAAGAAGGGAAGAAACCTGGCAAATACGCTTCTCAACGCAAGAAGGCTAAATATTCTCTTGGTTGTATTCTTAGGGTATCTCTTTTCACGCGCCGTGGCTTATCAGATCCTTGCAGATATCGGAATTGTGTCTTTCCTGGCAGTCAGTCAGTTGGCTCCTGCGGCCTTAGGCGGACTATACTGGAAGAGGGGCAGCCGTGAGGGCGCCCTGGCAGGCCTGATATCTGGCATCATACTCTGGGGTTATACGGCCCTAATTCCCACTGTGGCAGGGGAAGACGGCATTTTGGGTAGATTGGTCCAGAATGGTCCCTTCGGCCTGGCCTTCCTCAAGCCCACGCATCTTTTTGGCCTTGATATAGATATTTGGACCAACTCCGTCTTTTGGACACTTTTGGTCAACTGCAGCCTCTATGTTCTTGTTTCCCTCATCTCTAAGCCAAGCCCTGAGGAGGAGGCTATCGCCCATAGATTTGTGGATGTCTATCATGAAAAGGTTCTGCCATTGGATCGCGATCGAAGGGAGATACGCCAGGGAACTGTCGAGGAGCTGGAGGCAACTCTGGCACGCTACATCGGCGAAACAAGGGCAAGAGAGAAGGTCGATGCCAATCTGGCGCGCCTTGGCACCAGCAGAGAGAAGATTGAAGCGCTTCAGCTTCTGGAGCTATGGAGCCAGTTCGAGAAGACACTTACCGGTTCAGTCGGACCTTCCGCGGCGAGGATGATTGTAGAAGACCAGGTGACGGTGAAACCGGTCATAGAAGCCACACAGTCCACCCTCCCCGCCTATGACTTAAGGATGGGGAAGATCTATGTTGTTCCCGAGAAGGCTTACGAGGTATTCACCGATCAGATCACACATGGTGTTGAGGGATTGTGTATAACTTACCTGGCCCCAGAAGAAGTGCGGCTAAGATGGGGGTTCAAAGAGACACCTATCATCAAGCTGAGCGATGAGAAGGGAAGCGATCATATATCGCCTCGCAATTTGCCTCTCCTCTTCATGACCATAAAGTCTTTCGTAGAGTTCAGCAAGAACAGCATTGTACTCATAGATAGCATCGGACAACTGGTAAAAGAGACCGAAGGAAGAGTTCCTGAGAAAGAGATGCTGGACTTCGTCTACCAGATGGAGCTCCTGGCACGCAAAACGCATTTGATCCTGGCAGAAAAGCCAGAGTGTCTACATATAAAAAAAATAACATCAGATGTTGATGAAGTCAAAGAGCTGCTTTTCTCTTTAGGCCCTCTTTCCGCCTATCTATTCAGATTATTCTGTCTGACCATGCTCTCCCATCTTGGAGAGGACACGAGAAGACAGGTAATTCTGGAAGCCAATGAGCTCATCGCCGCTCAAGAATTCTTCGAGGCGGTCAAGGAAGGAGCTAGGTCAGAAGCGATCTCGGATGAAGCCTCTGGAGCCGCATGCGAGCCGGATATGCGAAATGCCTTACCATCATCCGGTCTGTCGCTGGATATCAAGCCAGGCCTGGTATTGACGCGGCGCGGCTTCTTCATGGCCGTGAGAAGGCTATTTAAGATCGTCAAGAAGTACGATCCTGCCTTTGACCTCAAAACGGCTGTGGCAGATCTCATGAAGAGCTATGGCAGAAGCCCTTACGAGATAACTCTCATCCCAGGAACTACTTACGTCATTGAGGAAGAGAAGCCTCTGAAAAGCATGGAGATCTTTAGCGATCTGGTGAACCATGGTATGGAGGGACTTTGCGTAAGCAGGTATAATCCCGAGATCCTTAATGAGAGGTACGGTGTGCCTGAAGAGACCGTAATCTGGTTAACGCAGAAGAGCGAACCAGGATACAGGACAGTGGATCCGACAAACTACCTCGGCTGAATGAGTATAATCTCCGATTTCCTTACAAGAGCGAACTATCCACTTATCCTGCTGGAAGGCATGGGATATCTCATAACCCAGAGCAATTACGAAACGGTGCTCCGATTTATTCAGTCTCAACGGGATGAAATCGCCTTAAAGAATGCCGTAATGCTAGTCCATATCGATCCCCTGTCGCTAGACATAAAAGAGCTGCACCGTCTGGCAAGTGAGCTGGAGACATTCAGATGAGGCAAAAAGAAAATTTTTATAGTTAGTGCATCCTATCCTCTATCATGGTAGAATTGGGATTTTTCATATTAATCATAGTCATTGTCTTCGGTGCATTCTTAATTCTGAAATCCATCAAAAATTTTCTTATAAATGCTATCGCGGGCTTATTGATTCTTTTCTTGGCAAATTTCTTTGCGGGTCTTGGCATCGGCTATGGTTGGCTGGTCATACTGATTTGCGGTATTGGTGGAGTATTTGGTGCATTTCTGGTGATCTTGCTCCATTTGCTGGATCTCGGATTTTGAAGTCCGAAATACCTCTTACATTTTATTCTCATAATCGGATGAGTTATGATTTTTTTTCCCCATGAAAATCTCCTGATGTATCGATTTTCATTTTCCATGTGTGAGTCATGGAATCATGAAGGTTTTAAAAAATGCTTTCAGATCCAGTCCTAAATCACCGAAATCCCGCTTGAACCCCGCTTACATTACATCATTTCATCTTCATCTGCCGCCGGACAGCTCTTGCGAAATAAACAGACGATACCGGCAGCCAAAAGAACTGCCATGATTCCCGTCAGAAATATGCCGTCAAAGACACCAGCTCCACCTATGGAGAGGACCAGCGGCTTTTCCGCATGAAGGTCGAGAGGAGATAGCGCGGGTAGTATTCCAGGAGTGAGGAGACTGATGATGTCCGCTCCGAGAAGAGTTCCTAAGGTTCCGCTGATATATGCAAGGGGCGGAGAGCGACGGTAGCCCTTGGCTAGGACCAATCCAAGGACAGCAGCAAGAAGAGGGGGAAGCCAGAATGGGAGAACGATGCCTTCGCCAGGAAGGGCCTCTGCTGCGTAATATGTTACAACTGCCACAACTGTCATCCCGCTTAGGGCTTTGCCTAGGGATGCCTGGCCGCGCAGCAAGAGGTGAGCCGAAATGACCAGCGGAATGATGCATCCCCCAAGGTTTACTGCTAAGTAGAGAGGATGAAATGTATTTGAGACATCTAGGGAATTTAGGTTTACCAGGGAAACGTACCAGCTGGGGTAGGACGTTATGGGGGCTGCATTGATAGGGAAGTCAACCAAGCTTCCAAGGACCGAACCGAAGACCGCTAATGAGGCATGCCAGTGGCTAAAACCCACCATCTCGAAGGCGGTCTCAGATAATCTCAAGAAGAGGTAGATGAAGATGAGGGGTAAGGCCAAGATAAGCAGCATTATAACTACTGCAAGGGGCAGGAAGAGGAAATCTAACAAGTTGAGCACCTAAATTGTGATGTTGCGACTAAGGTTAATAGAATTTTCCAGGGG
>CAVWPP010000016.1:0-5698 GCA_963756915.1 Methanotrichaceae archaeon | reverse complement strand
TGAGATTCAAACCATTGGAGAGGCCAGACCCAGTATCGAGCATTCATCAGGGGATCTGGAAAAAAAACCTTCCGAGGGTTGCTTAGGGTAGAGCATGGGCACGCCCGAAAGCTAGAAGTTGCTTCTCTCTAGCCTTTGCAGCTTTTCTTTTAATTCCAAGCCCCAAGCAAATCCGCCAAGCCCATTTTTCGCTATTACTCGGTGGCAGGGTACAAGAATAGCAAAAGGATTGCGGGCCATAGCCTGGCCAACAGCGCGCGCTGCCCCTGGCCTATTCGCCGCGTTTGCGATCTCTCCATAAGTCATCGTCTCGCCTCTTGGGACAGCCTGCACAACCTCATAGATCCGTTTTCTAAACTCACTGCATCTAGACAGATCCAGATCCACTTGAGGACGAGGCGCGCTTCCTTCCAGAAAGGCCACCATCTCTTTTGCGAGATCTGAGCGCACCTCTGGAGCGACTTTGGAAAAATAGACCCGTTTTACCTTTGGACCGCACCATTCCACCATGATGTAATGCTCTAAAGAGCGGATGTAAACGCCTTCAGTCATTCTTTCAGGATCTCCCGAAAGTTCTTGAAGCGACCGAGTTCGATCATCTCTACCTTGAGGCTGGAGGTATCCAGGATAGCCACGCTTTGTAGGCCAGTGAGGTAACCCCAGATCTCACCAGGATTGACCAGGAGCGTTTTGCCGTGGCGAGTTGCTTCTGCCCTATGATTATGGCCCCGAACAACTACATCATAGAGCCCTGAGGCTACAACGGCCTTTACCAGTGGCTCCTCGGTTCCGTGCATGAGTGCTATCTTCAAGCCATCCAATTCGATCTCCCCAAAGTCACCCAGGTACTCGCCGCCTACAAGGGCAAAGTCTCGGCTCAGGCCTACGCGATCGCCGTCGTTGTTGCCATAGACAAGCTTTAGGGGAATGCCAAGATTCTCGAATGCATAGCAATTGCCGGAGCCGATCATATCCCCGGCAAAAAGCACCATGCTCACTCCCTTTTTGGAAAATATTGACAGAGCGTCCTTGACTCCTTGAATGCTGTCATGAGCATCGGACATAATTCCTATGAGCATCGAATCACCATTTTGATTGCCGCGATATTTTCCTTTTCCCGGGAAAGCAGCAGCATTTCACTTGAACACCATAAAGACATAAAGGCGTTTTGCAGGGCTTTAGTGTCGAAAGGTCTAAGTATAAGGAATAACCTGGTAGCGAGAAGCCCGCCTTAACTCAGCCTGGTAGAGTGCGCGGCTGTAGTATGTCTCGCACCGTAGAGGTGCTACGCGCAGTCACCGCGATGTCCCCGGTTCGAATCTGGGAGGCGGGATCTGTTATAGTCCGGATGGTGTAGTGGCCCATCATGAAAGCCTGTCGAGCTTTCGACCCGGGTTCGAATCCCGGTCCGGGCGTTAAATAGGTCTAGGCAAAGGGAGTAAAGTAAGAATCGTATTATGGTCCTGTCTGGCGCAATAAGACAATGATTCAGGGATTAGCAGAGACCTTATAAAAGCGTTTTTGCTTTCTCCAGATCTTGCTTGTTCTTGTATAGGATTTTCTTTGAAAGCTCCAATTGGCGGCGTATTCGCCCTGGTGAACGTCTCAGCTCACCGGGAGCAGTAATATCTAAGTATTTAAATGACCAGGCCTGAAGCTTGCAGTTGTCCGGACTTCACCTACTATCGATGCAAGCATATTAAAGGGCCCTCAGGAACAATTTGATGCAAATGTTTATTATAGATGGTGCAGGTATTATTACTATGTCCTAGAGCCGTATTCTTCATCTAAAGATGTTTGCATTGACCTCCGAAAAAAGATCTAGGCTTGAAGTTCCTGGCCAAATATTGCAGGAAGGATTTGATGAACATAAAAACACTGCTCATCATATACATCATCCTGATATGCCTTTGCTCGTCAGCCCATTCAAGAGCACAGGAACGCCAGATGCTGTATAGGTCCAGTTCTATTTCACCTTCCACGAGCATTTCACCTTCTATGAGCCATCCACTCGAGAGTAGCGAGCTGACAGCCCAAGCAATGTCGGACAAAACTAATCAACGGCTTTTGCGACCTGCCTCAAAGAGCAATAAGTTCAATGTTATGATCTCTGAGCCAGTGAATTGCACGAAAGGCGAGGACATACTGGGCGCGTGTGCCCTGCATGACCAGAACTTTTTCGGAGAAAATATAACCATAGCGATCATCGATCAAGAGTTCTATGTGGATAGGCTTTCTGAGAGGGAACTGCCAAAGAAGAGATACAATCTTTATAGCGAGACATTCTCGAATAATGAGATTCATGGAACCGGCTGCGCCGAGATAATTGGCGATATAGCACCGAATGCAACCTTGTACATGATAAACGTAAAAGAATCGTCCGAATATGGATTTAGGGAAGCGGTCGATGAGCTGCGCCATTTAAATAAGCAAATAGATATTGTCAGTTGTTCATTGGATTTTCCTTTTAGCACCTTTGATGATAGTGACAATTTCTGTAGCAACGTTAGAAATCTTACGAAAAATGGCACGATATGGATAAATGCAGCCGGTGACGATGCCCGCAGGCATTGGTACGGGGCATTTAGAGATGAGAACGGAAACAGTTTCAACGAGTTTAATCAGAGTGATGAGTCCCTGCAAGTTACAATGAAAAGGGGTATGCCTTTGACAGTACGGCTGAGCTGGAATGATAGTTGGAACCAGGCCAACCAGGATTATGACCTTTATGTCTATGCTCCGGATGGCAGTTATGTCATATCCAAAAATGCACAAAATGGATATAGCGGCCAAGAGCCTACCGAGAAAGCGGAGATAATAGCGCCCGTATATGGAAATTACAGTATAAAGATAAAAAAGTATAATGTATCAAGAGATAATGTCGCATTCCAACTATTTTCCTCTGAGAACCTATTAAAATACGATGTTCAGAATTATAGCTTGGGAATTTTGGCGAGCTGCCCGGAGGTTATTACAGTAGGGGCCGTAGATGCATTCAATTGGCAATTGGAGAATTACAGCTCAATGGGCCCTACGATCGACGGCAGGCAAAAACCAGAACTCATGGCTCCGGATAACATAACAACTTCATCGTACTTTCCGGAAAAATTCAAAGGCAGCTCGGCCTCTGCACCTTTTGCAGCCGGAATCTTTGCACTAGCATTGGAGAAGGGAAGGAAGCTCGGTCTATCGGATGCGGAAATAAAGCACTTATTGCTTGATACCGCCATCGATCTTGGACCACCTAATGCGGGCAATGAATACGGCTATAGACTGATTAATCTAAAAGGCTTTGAGAAATTGTAGGAGGAATCGCTAGAATGTTAAGATTGCCTGGAATTTTCGTATTGGCTCTGATTATGCTCTTTCTCCCATGCCATGCGGCAGATGAGACCTTCAGAAGCCTTGAATATGGATTTTCAATTGATTACCCAAAGGAAGCAAAGGCTAGCGCCTATGATATCGGATCTATCGCCGGAATGGATAATCCGGTTCTGAACATATACGTCAATAACTTGATGGCGACGATTGTAGGCGTTCTTGAGCGCAATCAAAGACCTCTGGAGGATTTTCCATTGATGACCCAATCCAGGTACGAAGAAGACTATAATATTACATTACTAGGAATTAGCGATATTGAGATCAATGGCTATAGAGCAATATCAATGGATTCTCTTATTGACATTGATGAAGGAATGAGGATAAAGGACCTCTTCATCGAGAGCGACGACAAAGTCTACATCTTATCATGCCGGTCCATGGATAACAAATTCAAGCGGTCCAATCAAACGTATTTCCAGAAGATGATCGCGTCATTTAGGACTTTTCCAATCGATGAATCAATAGAGGCCAATTTGCCGGGCTTCCCCGTGATCGCGGGAGATGTGATCTGGTCCTCTCCAGCCTTGGCGGATATAAATGGCGACGGCAAGAAAGAGGCAATTTTTGGGACAAATAAAGGCAAACTTCATGCCATAGCCACCAGCGGAGAAGATTTAGCCGGTTTTCCTGTGGAATTGAACGATTTCATTCGGTCTTCACCTGCCGTGAGCGATCTTGACGGCGACCAAAAGCTCGAGATTATTGTGGGTTGTGATGATGGTATGCTCTATGTATTCAAGGAAGACGGCACAATGCTATCAGGATTTCCCAGAAAGGCTGCGGGCCCAATATCCTCATCACCCACCATTGGTGATATAGATGGAGATAATAAACCAGAAATTGTTGTGGGTTCAAGAGATGGAGGCATTTATGCTTGGAAACATGACGGTTCAAATGTCTGCGGTTTTCCATTAATAACTGAAGGAGAGATTTGGTCCTCGCCAGCTCTTGGAGACATGAACCACGATGGAAAACTAGAGATTACTGTGGGAGCCCTATCGATATGCAAAGGATTGGTGGAGTGTCTCGTACAGTACAAACTTGGCTCCTCTGGCGGTAAGATCTACTCTCTAAGACATAATGGATCAATTCTCGCGGGATTTCCTAAGTCTCTGTCTGAAACGGACAATATTGGATATTCGTCTCCGATCCTCTGCGATATGGATCTAGATGGCAATATGGAAATAGTGATAGCTGGAACCCACGATGTATATGTGAAGAGTTCCAACGAGAACCAAGAAGATATTCGAGGGTTTCCCAGGAAGGTTGAGGGCAGCCTTCAGGACAGCTTCATTGCTGTAGCTGATCTAGATAACGACCAGAGGCCCGAGATTGTTGCCGGATCAACCGATGGCAAATTATATGTATGGCGCGCGGACGGCACAACAATGGCAGGATTTCCCGTACAGACTGGCGGATACGTTCGATATATAACCATCGGAGACATAGATGCAGACGGCATCCAGGAGATCATCGGAGGATCTAGCGACAACAGAGTGCATGCCTGGAAGTTGGATGGAACAGAAGTAAAGGGCTTCCCCAAGGCAACCTTAGATGATATTGGAACCGTGCCTGCTCTCGGAGATATCGAGAACGACGGATCTCTGGAAATGGTAGTTGGATCCAATGATGGCCAGCTTTATGTCTGGAGAATCTCTGATAATTACGGAGAGCTAGCCTGGCCAACATTAGGGCAGAATCAGCAGCATACTGGAATAGCAAAAGTGTAAGAGCATGGGGCACCTATAGAAGGTGTCCCCCTATTTTGATTTGGTGAGGCAAGATATCTGCCTGATTTATTCGGGGTCGGCTCTTATGTTCGTTATGGAGTAGCACCAATGAGTAAGCTTGTTTCGAAGAAACTGATGATTTTAAAAATTATTCCAAAAGAAATAAGTAAGCAAATAAGATATTGCAGCCCAAAATTTATCGATGTAAGTATATATTTAAATCTGGCTAAAGGTTGCAGGAAGCTGATGGTCCTTGGAGTAATGATGAAAACAATGGATTTCGCACTCAACCGATCAAAATCTTGCCATGCCGATCGATCTTGCCTTCCGAGATCCTGGTGGAGCTTATCCGGACATGATCCTGAGCAAGCTGATATTCAATCACGGATATTTGGATGGGCTTTAAGTTTTTCTTGCCACGAAGTCTGTTGATCTTCTCAGCCATGGGAAGCGTTTCTGGAGAGACCACAATATAATCGAAGACCTCGTAGATCGATGGGCCGCACTGATCGTCGATTTTAGTGATTAAAACATCTTCGATGCCAAAACACCTGCGGATAACCTCTCGCAAATTTGCTTCTCTTAAT
>CAVWPP010000015.1:0-16491 GCA_963756915.1 Methanotrichaceae archaeon | reverse complement strand
TAATGATTTCCTTAGAGGATTCCTGATACTTGAATGTCTGTGATTTTTCCAACCATCCTCAAAAATAATTATGATTTGGATAGAATGGCCTTGTTCATTTCAATCATTGATGATTGCTATCTGCAAAATATCTTAATATCCGTTTCAATAGTATTAATCAAAAAATTTTTAATTAGTTCATTCTATTCCAATCGATAATGACTTATATTATTGGAGGTGATGCATATTTTAAGCAAAGGCTAATATTTGGGCGGCAAAATGGCCAATAAATTCTCAAGCTCATTGTTAGATATTCGAAAAAAAATAAAAACCCTCATGGAAACGTGCATCGCCGATCCTGCAGGCACTGCAGAGGTTCTAGCGGAAGCATTGGATGAGCTATCTGCAGCCGAGAGACTACTCGGGGAGCGCGAGGAGTGCTACCACGCATTTATCGCTCATAGTTCAGAGGGTATCTGGAGACTTGAATCAGAACAACCCATGACCATCTCAATGCCCGAAGACGATCAAGTCGAGTTCATTCTCGAGCATGCCTATATTGCCGAGTGCAATGACGCCTGTGCGCGCATGTATGGTCTAACTAACGCAGGGGAACTTATAGGCATGCGAATGATAGATATCTTGCCCCGCTCCGATCAACGAAATATCGAGGTTATACGTGCCTTCATCCGGTCTGGTTATCGGCTCGTGGATAAAGAGGTCTTTGAGATAGACAAAGAGGGCAATACCCATTGCACACTAAACAGCGTGACAGGAATTGTGGAAAACAGTTGCCTTAAGCGGGTCTGGGGTGTGCAACGCGAGATCACCGATCGCAGGAAGGTCGAGGAGGCGCTGCGGCAAAGTGAAGACCGATTTAGAGTGCTAACCAATAATTTGAGTTCCGGAGTGGCGCTGATTGACGAGTTTGGCAAGTTTGTACTATATAATCCGGCTTTTTTAAAAATGTTTGGTCTCGTTAATGATTCCTCCAATATTATGGATATTAACGATCAAAAATGGGCAGACTGGCAGGTATTCGATGAAGACGGCGCTTTGTTTGATGTTGATTATCACCCCCTCCGGTTAGCTGCATTGACCGGGGAATCTGTCAGAAATAAACTAGTTAGTGTGAAGCTTCCCAACAGCGGGGATTTCGTTTGGTTGCTCATCAGCGCCGAAACGATACTCAAACCAAATGGCAAAATTGACTCGCTAATATGCACATTTCATGATATTACCGAGCTCAAGCGAGCCGAGAAGGCGCTCAAACAATCCGAAGAAAAATCCAGGCTTCTTATAAAGTATGCCCCGAGCATGATTTATGAACTCGATTTTCAAGGGCATAGGTTCAAGAGCGTTAATGACGAGATGTGCAAGATTCTAGGTTATACCAGAGAAGAGCTTCTTGCTATGAATCCATTTGATCTCCTAGAAGGCGCAAGTAAGACCGTTTTCAGGGACCGGGTTAGGAGAACACTTGTCGGCGAACCAATAAAGGATTTCATTGAATATAAGGTACGAACAAAAGATGGACGTGAACTCTGCGGGGTCATACGAGTGACGTTCATATTCAAGGATAACCAACCAGAAAGTGCATTGGTCGTAGCTCACGATATTACCGAGCGTAAGCTGATGGAGATGAAACTTGCGCGAAAGGTCTTGGAGAGAACCGAGGAGCTATCGAAGGCTAAGCAAGAACTGGAAGCAGCAAACGAAAAGCTCCAATTGGATATAGTGAAGCACGAGAAACTCGAGGCCCGGCTCGTCGAGGCCAAGGAAGCCGCAGAGGCTGCGGCCCGGGCTAAATCCGATTTCCTGGCCAACATGAGCCACGAGATCCGCACGCCCATGAATGCTGTCATAGGAATGACCAGCATATTAATTGAAGACGAGACTTTGAATGACGAACAAAAAGATTTCATCGAGACCATAAGGATGAGCGGGGATGCGCTGATGGTCATCATCAACGACATACTCGACTTCTCCAAGATGCAAGAAGATAAAGTATTGCTCGAGGTCCAGTCTTTCGATCTTAGATGCTGCATAGAAGAATCTCTTGATCTTGTAGCTGCTAGGGCAGCGGAAAAGGGCCTTAACCTTGCCTACTTCCTCCCGGAAACCGTTCCTAAAATGATCATTGCTGATCCCAACAGGCTTCGTCAGATCTTAGTCAATCTGCTAGGCAATGCTGTCAAATTCACCGAGGTGGGGGAAGTCAAACTCTCAGTTTCGAGCAATAAACTTGATGGCAATCATGAGATCCATTTTGCTGTTCAGGACACCGGTATCGGCTTAACCGCAGATCAAATAGATCATTTGTTCCAGCCTTTCTGCCAGGTAAATGCTTCAATAACGCGCAAGTATGGTGGTACGGGCCTTGGTTTGGCTATTGCCAAGAATCTGGCCGAACTCATGAACGGCAAGATCTGGGTCAAATCCGAACTGGGCAAAGGCTCTACATTCCATTTCACGATTAGAGTTGAAGTTTCATCAATCAGAGAAGAGGAGCCGTTGGCAGGAGTCCAGCCCGATCTCATTGGAAGGCATGTGCTTATAGTCGACGACAACAAGACCAATCGCCAAGTTCTGGGAGCCTACGTTTATTCTTGGGGCATGGTGCCTATTGTTGCATCAAATAGCAAGGATGTTCTCGACTGGATGAGAAGAGGAGACTTTTTCGATATCGCCATTCTAGATATGGATATGCAGGATATGGATGGTTTGACCCTGGCCAGAAAAATCAGAGAATACAGCACGGCACTGCCGTTGGTTATGCTCGCATCAATGGGCGAAGACTTGGGTTCGGATCTCTTTGAGGACTGCTTGACTAAGCCCATCAAACCTTCTCAACTACTTAACATTTTATCAAGAATAGTCTCAAGGAATCCGGTTCATCCCTCATCTATGGCAAGAGTCACGGAAAACGCAGAGATTAATCCGATGCGTATATTATTGGCGGAGGACAATGTTTCGAGCCAGAGGGTAACATTGCAGATGCTCAAGCGCCTTGGCTATCGGGCAGATGTGGTTGCTAACGGGATTGAGGCTTTGCAGGCCCTGGAACGCCAGTCTTATGACATAGTGTTAATGGATGTCAGGATGCCGGAGATGGATGGGCTGGAGGCTACTCGAATCATACTTGAGCGATGGCCAGATAATGGACCAAAAGTCATAGCTATTACTGCTTATGCTCTGGAAGGAGATCGAGAAAAGTGTCTTGCCGCGGGCATGAACGACTATATCAGCAAACCAATAAAGATGAATGAGCTGACAGAGGTTCTTTGCAAATATCAGCAACTTCAGAATAATTCATGGTAATTTTATAGGCCAGGTATATGCCTCCCTGTAACCGTGATCTGTTCGCTAGCGTTGGACCCTCTTCAAGGTCGGATCGATATCTTTAGTAATTTGGCGGCTCCAGTCAACCTTCCGCTCAGTTATTCAATACACCGAATCCTCGCGACATAATACTATTACTCGCTGTTCCCCGGTAAAGACATTGAAACCAGAATCAATATAATGCGGTGAATTTTTGATTCCTGGTAGGCTCGATAATGAACAAATGCCTTTCAGCATTTCTATTCTAACAAGATTAAAATGGCAGGCCCGCCAGCGGTTGCCAGCAGGCACGCTTGCCAGTTAATCCCGATGCGTTCTCCTCCCCTTATACATGTAAGCGACAGTTACCCGTATTCGCGAAAGTCGCTTTAGGAATCTTAGCATATTGATTCTGCTTTTTGGTCTTCACCTTTATACATAGGAAAAGTTCCTATCATATAAGTAATTAACGTTACAAATAATAAGCTTACTCGTAGTTTTTCCGAATATAGAGTCTATATTGTAAATTGTTTAATCCTTAATTTGTCAATAAGCATTATCGCAAATCATACAAAAAAAAATCAAATATCGCATGTCATCACTAGTTTAAGAGGTTGCTTCGATAGAGCTTGATATCTCGAAAGCGCAACTTTTCCACTTCTGCCATCGCTCTATCATCGATGCCTATCGCCGTTTTTAATAGATCTTCAATGCTAGTCGCCTTGTTGGGCGAATATTCTTAGGTTCTATCTAGTTGCGGTTCAGAATGATTCCATATCCGTCCTCGTTCTACAAGCTTGGATAATGTTCGCCAAGCACTGTTAGCTTGCAGCCTTGCTCTCCGTTGTGGGCATGCCACATTGGGGCACAGGTGACATTTCAATAAGAGACTGCAATTAGGTCGCAAGTTACACGCATTTGAATATGCAATCTTCCCAATTTAGCCTAAATTCTCTTCTGTCTAACTAGTCATTCTAATATACTATGGAATGATTTATCGACAATTGTCCGATATCGAAAAAGCAGCATCATCGAAAACAAAAATCCGCTGTAGAATCTGGAGCGCACTATCGGGGAGTTTGAGCCTGAAAGTGTACTTATAATATTCTTGTGCGATTTAATGCATATCGGAAAAAGAGAAGATAGATTACAAGTTACACACACTCATCCCAATTAAGGAGTAAAGAAGTCTTCTTTAATGTTCTCATGACACTAGACCAGCCTGTCCCAGATCATACGAATTATAAGATCCTTCCAGGTCTTTTCTAACACAAACAAGATGGTAGTATATTACGTGATCATAGGGAGGTTCTTATGAGCAACATGAATCCTAAGATCAAATTGGCATTTGAGGATTTCGATTAACCTCCTATTTCGAGTACATCTTTATTATTCTGAATACCTCGCAGCTCTGTTACGGGTTGTGCCGCCGCTATTTTACTCTAGTCCGCACATTCTATCCAAGAATTGGATTATAACTTGCTGAAGCTCAGGAGGGCAGAGTAGTTGAACGTCTCTGTGGCCTTATTAGCTGCCCAAAGACTCCTGTCATAGATGGGCTATTCTACGTATAAGGATAAGAACTTTGGCCGGAAAACAATAACAGAAAACCATATTTACATAATAGAAACTATGAATAAGATACAATAAATCGAATGAAGCGGAAGCGGCTGTGAGAAGATGGATGAGGAGACTGCCAGGCAGAAGGCCCGTAAGCTGAAGGCGGAAGCATTGTCGATCAAGCCCAAATTTTGTTCTCTTCAAACGCTATAGAACTAAAGACCAGCTTATGTATTAAGCCTTAAGGCTTAATCCTTAATAGATACTCTCTTAAGTCTTACGGATTAATCATTAAGGCATGGAAATAGTGGCAATAGCAAACCAAAAGGGGGGTTGTGGCAAGACCACCACAGCAGTCAATCTATCTGCCTGCCTTGCTGCCAAAGGGAAAAAAGTCCTATTGATCGACCTAGACCCCCAAGGATCGGCTACAACCCATCTGGCGATCACTAATTTTGAAAACACCATGTATGAGGCCATGATGGGCGATCTCAGCTTATCGCAGCTCACCACGTCCACAGAGATCAATGGCTTAGAGATTATCCCTGCAGACAAGCGATTAGGGAAAGCTGAGATGGAAATAGCTGGTAAATCCATTGCCAGGGAGAGGATATTAAAGCCAAAGGTCAGAGGTCAAAATGCCTACGACTTTATCATCATCGATACACCGCCCAACCTTGGATTTTTGACTATTAACGCGATGGTGGCCAGCGATACAGTGCTCGTGCCCATTCAAACAGAGTTCTTTGCAATTCAAGGATTATCGATGATTCTGGATCTAGCTAAGGCGATCTCAGAGGGATTAGGCCAGGACCTGAAGCTAAGATATTTGCTGACCATGTACGACGCCAGGACAAAGATGGGTAAAGAGGTAATCACACGAGTTCGTGAGCTTCTCGGTGAGGATGTATTCAAGGTCGTCATTCCTAGGAGCATCAAACTGGCCGAAGCTCCGAGCTATGGGAAGCCCATTCACTTGATAGATCCAGAATCACCGGCTGCAAAAGCATATTCACAGCTTGCCGATGAGGTGATCGCATGACAGGGGACCTGATGGACCGTGTCTTTGGCGACATTAAGACTAAAAAGTCAGAAGCCTTAAGTGATAAAACATTAAGCAAGCAAACATTAAGTGAAGAAACATTAAGCCTTAAGGCATTAGACATTAAGCTTCTTGATGAGGCTATAGAGGCTGCGAATAGCAAGCGGCGAATGATAGGCGTGTGGAGTCCAACTATTGCAGCTGCCATGTGGTATCTGAAAGGAACTATCCCCCGGTTCTCTATCAGCGAAGTAGCGAGCCACTGGATTGAAGAAGGGCTAGAGCGAGATTATCCCGAGTTGGTGCAGAAGATACGGGAAGGGATGAAGAGATAATGAACGAGGTCTGGAATGCCATTTATAGTGATGCTCTCTCCCGATGCCAGAAAGTACCTTGATAGCCTGGATAAAAAACGTGCCGGGAACATCAGAAAGCATCTCAAGGAGCTTGAGAATGACCCGTTCAAGCCGCGAGCAGCCTGTGATATCGACATCGTTGCTGGCAGTGGTAGGCCGCCCATGTACCGGCTAAGGATGGGGGAATTTAGAGCAGTGTACTTTGTGGAAGAGCAGGCAATATATGTCACTGATCTTTTCCCGAAAAAGAGAGATTCGGCCTATAGGGAAAATTAATAACCAAGCACGGATAATAGAGGTATCAAATGGCAACTGTAGAAGTTAACAAAGAAGATGTATTGGTGGCCTATGCTGATGAGCAGTATAGGAAGCTCTTGAAAGAGAAGGACCAATACATATCCCTTGATGAGTATTGCGCCAAACGTGGCATTGAGTGAAGGTAATATCTATTTTCACTCTTCCAGCCTGAACTCTCGCGGCCACAGCCCATTTTCTTTAGAGCCACTATCTTCAGAACAAGCTGCTTCAAAGCGGTTTTGGATCATCTCATCCACAAATAGAAAGTATGAATAGGATACAAAAGAATGAAGAATTCAACCTAGACCAGTAACATTTATACTCTTTCTCTGGATAAGGAAAAAATATGAAAGAGACCGAGCTATGCAAAACTCCTTCAAATAACAGAGTGCTAACTAACCAGCGAAGCACATGTACATGAAGGATCCGAAGCCGTTTTTGAGAGAAACTCAAAAGCAAGAGAAGAGCATTAAAGAAATCTGGTCGTGGGTGAAAGCTACTGAAAACCATCACGAGAATCAAATGCATGGGATTCATTTCGGCAGTGAACATTTTTTACGCCATTTGTTAGCGTTTTTCAGTAGCTCACGTACGCGACCAGAAATCTGGGTATGGATAATTAAAGTTCCGACTTAGCCAATTAGGCGATTTTCATACATAGCGGCACATTGTCATTATGATAAGAGTCAACAATGAAGTTATTTGATTCTATAGATAAATTTGTCATGGACGTTACCGGAACCAAATTTATCACAGAAATATTATCTCCCGACTTTGAATGTATAACAGAATTAAAAGAAGCACATAATGCTATAATCGATATAATAAAATGTCAAAGAGGACCTTCTTCACATGAATTAACTAAATACATATATCCTTTACTTATAATTTCATCCCAATGGAATACGCTATACCTAAAGGGAAAAATCACACCACAGTTTCAAGAACATTGCAAACGACTATTTAAAAAACAAAGCGATTTTTATGGTACTGGCTTCGAAATAGATATGGCTTCAAGGGCTATCCTATCCAACTGGGATGTAGATTTTCCTGAAGATTACATTAAGAAGCCCGGAAAAAAGCCAATAGATTTCATATTTACTCGAAATGGTAATGCATATTGCGGAGTTGGAGGCGATATATTAGGAGTAGAATGCCAATCAAAGCGAAACACAGATGATCTAGAGATCAGAGATATTATTCGCGATATTCCTATTAAAGCAGAGAAATTTAAACAGGAGAATCTCGGCGAATTAAGGAAAATCCCGGACAAAAAATTACTTTTATTTGATATAACGCAGAATGAATACAGCAAACCAATTTTTTTAAGAAACTTAAAAGAAGTGGAGAAATGCGAAGAGTTAAAAAACAAGAAATTAGATGGAATTATTTTTACTTGGAGCGAAGCAGTTAAAGAGGGAAACAAAGATACAATAACTGTAAAATATAAATCATTTGGGAATATTAAGAAAGGGTATTTTTCTGTGACATCGAAAACTTGCATATCTGAGTCATATTATTTTGTGCAAAAATATGTTGAACCGGAACCACAGTGGGCCGCTCCTGGAAAGGAAGAAAGCTACATCGAACATACGCTGACTCAACAAGGAGGCAAGCTTACGATAAACGACTTAGTTCGTCTCACAAAAAAAGCACCAAGGATCTTGATATAGATCTTAGAGACTTAGAACAAAAAGGCAAAATCACTCGAGAAGAAAAGAGATCTGGCAAATCATGTAGAACCACGATTTCTCTGAAAAAGCGACTATAGGGCATTTCTAATATTTGTCGGAAATATTTACGGACTTTGATGGTCAACGATCTCCTAGTAGATGTCTCTCCGAGCTAATTATGATCGAGAAATTCGAATTACTTATTAATCGAAAAGTTAAATACTATAATAATTATTTATTATTATGAATTATTTTATAAGTTACGGACTTCACGAGGCTTATAATCGATTTGCAAAGCTCGGAGATCCATTAGCAGAAGTTAAATTCCTTGCTTAAATGGGAAAGATTTCGCCCGATAGCGGATGAGTTGTATGACTGCTGATGATCAAGATTTTGGTTCTGCAGCAATGGTATAGCCTGTCAGATCAGAGAATGGAACGAGAGCTGGCCAATAATCTGTCTTCATGAACTTTTTAGGGTTCCTGGAAACAATTTCTGACACCACGACCATCTGGCTCTTCAGGGAACGTCTCAAGGAAAAAGCCAAAATCGATGCTATCTGGCAAGAGCTTGGTAGTGTTCGAAATATTCTTCGGCTATCTGCCCAGTCTTGCAATTTCCTGGTGCAAGGATCATATATCTGAAGAACGACGATTCCACCTACGCTCGAGACGACTTTAGCAGAGTAAGTGTATGTCTGATTCCATCTGCCGTTTAGGGCACAACACCGATATCTTTGAAGTTCAAAGCTATCGAGGAGACCGTGAAGTTGTACCTTTCTGGAAAGAGGTACTCTCCGCCCTCCAAAGATGGTTGACTGAATGTTAGAGTAAATTGGTACGCATTACCGATACTGCTGTTGTTGAAGCTAATGGACCAAGTGTATTTGTATCGGTTGCCACCTAGGTCCACACCGTCGCTAGATTCATTAATGATCCTGTCTTTGCCATCTAATTTAAGCCTGAGGTCTCCCTTACCTTTTGAGTAGCTAACTATGCTGGTAATTACTTGGGTTGCTGGCTCGTCGCCCTTGACATATAGGGTCCGATTGTAGTCCACTCTGACAATTGGCACCTCTATTACGACTCTGAAGGTTCTGCTGTCCTTCTTAGCTCCGTAATCCCAATTATCGTTTCGATAGTTGATAGTTTCCTTGATGGGAGAAGTCTTGCTCAGCTCAACATCCTTGAGGTTGAATTAGATCTCCTTCTGGCTCCACTCAAAAAGAAGCAGATCTCTTATCGAGGTTCGACACCGGTTATATGACAGCTTTCGGCTCCTTATTGGGGTTAAAGATGGTGATGGTCTCATTGCTGTTCACTACCTCGTCGCCTTGACGCCTCTTCCCCACGTCGTCCACATAGGCTCTAGATTATAGAGAATACTGCCTTGTTGTACCAGGACTTTGCATATTGATCTTGATGGCATTGTCATAGGTCTGAATAGCCTCATAGATGTCATTGAGACTCATTGTAATCGAGCACGGAAGAGACATTTAGCTTTCTCGCGCAAAGATCGAGCTCAATAGCTCTATCAAAAGCTTTAATGGCTTCATTATACTTGCCTTGATTAAATTTGTTACTATGCATAATAATAAGGCATTTGTAATGTAATCGTTAATATTTCGCAAAAAATGAAAATAGATTAACTCAAAAGTTTACAAAAATATCCCAAATCTCTAGCATTCATGTTGAGAATTGATAACCATTCACTATCTGTGGCGCAAATAGTGAATGGCAGTAAGGTGAATTTGCGTATGTCCCTATTCACCACTTTAACCGTAATAAGCAGATATATTTAAGGCTTTCTGAATAGGCATCAGTTTCAACACTCTAAATTTTTTTATATTATAAAATTTTCGCATACGATATACTTAGTTCTAATTTCGAACATCCCATACCTATATGTACTATATCATAATTAATTCTGCGCGATCATTCTATTTAGACTTATTCAGGATTATCTCACTAACATAATGTTTATATAGCTCATAAAGGAGAAGAACTCAGTAGTCTGCAAATTGTGGCGCAATTTGTAGATGAATTAGCAAATAGCGGCACCGAGGAGGTGAAAATGGCGTATGTCCCTTGAATTAGCGTTAGCATTGCTTCAATTGCTAATAGAAATAATTCACCTAATAGTAAAGCTAATTTTCCGTTAATTTTTTGTTATTTTTTTTTGGTTAAGTGACGAACTCATGCGCGAGAATCTCATTCTCCGCACCTAATCACATATTCAAAATTCATATCAATAGGCTATGTCCTAGCTGGCATAGCCTGAATATTACCAGTAAGCTCGCCCGACCTTTTTGTCCTCTGCTCTACCAGCTTACTTCTAATTTCTGATTATATTTATTACGGGAAATTGTCTCCTCTTATTCCGCATTCGGGTCTAATTTTACTGATCTGGGGCCAATCTATAACAACGCCAATCTAAGTGTTGATGGAGAATTTATCGAAAGGAGAAATTCCTCTCTCCATAGTTCTGCTATCGCATCGATCATGATACCATGAATAGACTTTACCTTCATTTCTCCACCTTGGGTTATATCGCCATAATCAGCATAAATATGTCCTGACTGCATACTGTAATGATGTTTAGGAATTTCAAAACCAGTATTGAATGAAGTCGTAATTTTATTCGTTGTTTTACCGATTGGCAATTCAATTTTTAGTTTATTTATAGGCTTTGAATTGTTTGGTCTTTCTATTACTTCATTGTTTATAGCTAAAAAGCTTTTATCCTCATCTTCAGGATCTGTTGCATAGGCGGGTTGTAACAAAGTTATATACGAAATCGGTGCATTTGGATTTTTCAAGAAAAAATCTTTGCACCAGTCAATATAACCCTCTAAAGATACATATTCTGGTAAATGTATAAATAAAGAATTTTGTAAATCATTAGATTCTATGGATCCATTTTCTATAAGATCGGAGCACGCAAGCTTTAAATTTGACTCTATATTTTTATTCTCATTTTTATAGAATGGTACCGCTATAAATAATGTATATGAATTTTTGCCTTCATAAAGTGAAGCTGTCTCCAATCCCGTCACTGTTTTGATCTGATCATCAGTAAGAGGTGTTATGGATATATCCCATCCATTAATTAAATAATGCTTAAAATAAGTCCCAGATTTTATGAGTTCTAACAGAATTCTAATTAATGAATCCCATTCTTGAGGACTTGGATAGTCGTTTTTTCTAAAAATTACTATTTGGACATGGCTAACAACAGAATTTATAATAAATTTCTCAATTAAATCAAATTTGGCAACAAAATTTCTATCTCGTTTAGATTGCCCAAAATTTTTAACTGAAATTCGAGTTTTTAAACCATCTAGTGTTTCTACATCTATATCATATGTCGGCTTGCGAGGTCCTAATAATCTCGATTTTTGATTCGGAGGATTATGGTAGGCGGCAGCCAATATTACCTCCCAAATGGCACCCGCCATAGTCCCACGATCGTCGCTCTTCAATAATTTTATGTTCTGTCTTAATTGATCTGGAGAAATATTTTTAATTTTTTGGATACTGCATCCTAGATAGGCTAACTCGATTGAAGCTAGGATGTCTTTGCGACCCCATAATTTCTGAAGCGGATGATCTGAATTTGAAGTGAGCCAAGGTTCTGAAAAAGAGTTTACAAGTTCGAGTAGTGCATTCTCGAATGCTTGTATATTTCCTAATGGACATCGTCTCCCTTCGCTATACATAAAGAATGCAGATATGTTCTCGTTTTAAATAAGTAGTGGAATTGCCTATGTCTCACCACGTGCCGAGAAATACCGTTTAAAGTTGAGGATGCAATCCAGAACTTGCAAGTTATCTATAGTCGATGTAAAACCATTTTGGGTAGAATAGAAACCCGTAATAATTTTTATAAATATGCTTTCGAGGTCGTAAGGTCTTATGTTGCGCTCCAGATTCCACAACGTAATTTGATTCTTGCTGATGCTGGTTAATCAATAGCTGGCAATTGTCGATAAATCATTCCATAGTCTGTGGAATAGACAGTTAGGCAGAAGCGATTTAGGTACTTATTTGATGAGAGCGAAAAATAGGGTAAGATTCTTGCAGGTTACACATACTAGTCACGGAGGATGGCATCGTTTGCAGGGCACATAGCCGTGTGCTCGTGCATCAGCAGAACTAGAGAACCAGATCTCATTCTCTGGATGGATGTTCTTAGCTGATCCACAGCTTGGATAGTGGTATTTGTCGGATTTGATGGAGCCTACAAATACTCTTTCAGATGCAGCAACTGTTGCGCCAAGGGTATGATCTGAGTTTGGATGCGTTATGTCGATTGCTTCTCCTGCAAAATGCATATCGCCATCGTTTGCTAGTGCTGAGAGAGCCAAGGGCATCATCAAAGCCAAAGCAAGCAGTATATACGCTAACTTCATAAAATCCCTCCTTATTATTCAATGAATTTAATCAAGAAGTCTTCTCGAATGTTCCCCTGACCGCTCAGGCTTCCTTCATGGTCTGGAATACCTTAAATATGAGCTCATTAGCGGCATTTTCATTCGTGAGATCCAAATCAGTAACCCAACTCTTGGGGCAGGTCATTGTTGCCGTAGTAGGCTGATTTTGGTTCTTCATAACGATCAAAAGATCACCAACTTCTGGTGCAGCATTCACAAGAGAGATATAAGTCCCGAGGACGCCGCCGAGGAACGTGCCAAACTCTTCTAGTGGAGCGCCGGTCTCTTGTACAGAAATCTGAGTGATGCAATTAATGGTTACTTGCTGAGTGTTGATAGATACATCCGCGCTCGTGATCTTCAGATTGTTGGCAGGATCGAGCAGCATGTTTTCTGCCGTGGTCTCGGCTGCGGAATAGTCAGTAGCTGATACATTTGGCGCAATGATGCACATAGCAAGCACGAGCAAACCAAATACAACAAACAATTTAGCTGCAAATTTCGTTTTAATCCCTCCTTATCTTTTATTTAGAATTGAAGCATCTAACGAAAAGCCTTTGGGTGGAAGCTCACAAGAGCTCTACCCAGAGATCCTTCAGTAGAATGGCCTTAGTGGTATCCGGCTCCATCGGCGGCCATGGTTCCATATCGAGAAGCGAAGCACATATCTCCCTTAGCGTTATCATTCGAAGTGAAGAGGAATTGATCATGAAGATTAAATTGGTAATTCTAGGCCTCTTGGTATTGGCAATGTGCATCATGGCGCCGATTACAGCAACTGATTATTCTCAAGCGGAAAATATAAGCAAAGTATTGTTAGCTAATTCCCTAAGCGGTTTAGGAATCCTCGCCCCAGAAGTCGCCATCCAGCCCGACCTGGTGGATATAAAATATATTAGCGCCTCAACAACAGAGTCTGGAGTTAAGAATGATGTTGGTTCAGTAGTTTATATTTATTGGATCATCGTAAAAGTTTTGCCCGAAGTTGGAAATCTTTTAATCACGCTCCAAGATGAAAATGAAACCCCATTGGCCACATTTACATGTGCAAAAGATTGGGTCAGAGGCATAAATATTAATGACCAAAGCGAAAATGAAAGGCTGGCGGTTAAAGTCTTTGCCACTGGTAGGCGTACTCAAACACCGGCACCCGATCCGACAGCCAACATGATAGCAAATGATCATTATAATAAGCTCTATAGACCAACTAATTACAATTGGCTAGACGATAGATCAGGATGAGGATCAATTTCTTCATCTCTGGCATGGCCCAAGACCTTCATGAAATCGGCCCGGACACTTATTGATTATCCCCTCGAAGATAAAGAGTGGGTGGGAAACCTAGTACCTGTAAGGAGATTTTCGTTTACACCCGTCATGCGATCGGCCAGTTTTTTAAGATGAAGGATAATAGACCAAGATATGGCCCTACAGGCAGATGAACGATATTCCTTTCTATGGCATTATAAAAAGATTTTAGAAAAATGACATAGAACAATTTAAGGATTAAACGAAACAAGATCGTGCAACCAATACTCGCATCCACCTTTCTTGGCCTCTCACATTCGCTCCACGCACAGCTCGGCCTTTAATGTCTTCAGCCAGCTGTCTTAACTATGGAAATCGAACTCCACCCAGCAGTCTCCATACTTCCCGAGACATTCAATGTCCTGGTCGCCCCGGCGGAGATGCTGATCGAAGCCCTGAACAGCCACCTGGAATTGCAGCGTTACAAAGTCCTCTACATCAGTGGCAACTACTCTCGTATCCTCAGCTGGCTGGATCGCAACTTCACCGATCTGGAGATCCGGCGGGCCTTCACATCCTTCCAGCTCATGACCATCCTGGAAGAGAATCATCACAGCTTCTTGATCGTGGAGCACGATCCCTTGCTCTACGAGGATGCCAGGGAGATGGTCGAATACGTGGCCCAGGCCCTGAAGCAAACCTCCAGGGAAGCGACTATCCTGCTCTATTCACCTGCCTTGGATCCTACATCTGCAGACTATGACCGATCTGGCCGATAGAGTGTTCTGCTTCTACGAAGGCCAAGCGAAAGATCGTGCCAAGTCTAACCTGAAAATGCAAGGAGCCCAGAAAACTCTGGAGGCATACTCATGAGATGGCGATGGAAGCGACAGGCTAGGCTCATCGAGCCCAGAAGGGTAACTAATACCAAAGTTTTGGAGCTGGAAACGGCCAAGGAGATACTGGCCGAAGTCTTCCATGCCCGGCCAAGCGAAGTAGAAGAGATGATACAGATCAGGCTCGAGAAGAAAAGCTTGACAGATGAAACGGATCTATGGCCGGCCACGTTTTGCTTGGGTGAATAGCCATGGGCCGAAGTTTCGAGAGCGTGAGGATGGGCGTGAAGGATGTCTCAGCCAGGTGGCTGAAGACCAGCCGGGCTCTGAAGAAAGAGGATCAGGTTTACGGGCAAAAGCTGGCAGAGATGGCCAAGAAGCACTCAAGCGAAGCCTTTCTATGCTCTGGATGATCCGCTTGAGGCCGCGGTCTTCTCGGTGCTGGTGGAGATAATTTGCGAGCTAGATTAGATTGGAACACAAGATTAATCATCTCATTTAGCCATTAAGAATCTATTGAAAAGGGATTTGCTCGGTCCAATCGTCATCGGAGTGATTGTGACCTTTGTGTTGGTAGCCGGCTTTTTCTACAGTGTAAAAGCGGCTGATTATGGCCCTAATGTGCCCTATTTTACTCCAGCCTATGGTCCTAAGCACCCTGAAACTGAGAGGCCTTTTGCAGATAAGGGATTTCTTTATAATGAGTCGTCAATGGTAAAGGGTTCAGGGGAAATTTCCATCAAAGGATCATTTCACGATCATGCAGTGGATTCTAGCGGATGGATGAAAGGATCTGGATCCATCAACTTCGAATCCCAACGAGGAATGAATAAGATTGGCCGAGAGGTTGACTTCGCCCAGAAGGCCGATCTGGTTTTTGATGGAGGACAACTCAAGAACAGGAAGAGCCTGAAGCTACCACTATTCGAAAAGGGTATTGGCGCCAGTGTGAGCGAGAGGTACAATCTAAGCCATGTGAACAAGAGTGAGACTGATATGATCAGGTCCTCGAATAGCTTCAATAATACGATGGTTTATGGCACAGCACTGGATTTTGAAGGAATCTGGGATATCAAGAACATGCGAGGCTGGTCGATCAATATGAATAGAAGCGAAGAGTTCTATTCGGGATCTTTCCAAGCTCAAAAGAAGATCGAATTCAACGATTTGGGACAAATGGGCATAACCTCACATAAAATCTATTAAAGCGCTCGAGTCAGAGCATAGGATTTGATCCAAAGTCGGAAAACGGAATTGTTTCCCTCCTTTTGGGCAGTATTTTCAGTATTGTTAGAGATGTTAAAAGAGATGTACAAGGCAGAGAAAAGATGATCTTGCCCCAGATATTGACTGTGCTGCGAGCCAAATTAGACTCGGCAAGATCACCATTCTACGTTGCTGCATCATCTGGAGTTGGATTTGCATGATTGGCCCACTCCCAAGAACTTTTCGACGGCACTTGTATTACGTCAGGATGCAGGCATCTCGATAACCATGCTCCACGAGCCCGCGTTCAAACCTTCTCAGAGTCGGATTAACATCCGTGGATTTTTGGCGGCTCCAGTCAACCTCTAGCTTGGTATTCAATGCACCGACTCCTCGCGAAATAATACTACTACTCGTTGTTCTCAGTAAAGACATTAAAAACAGAATCAATATAATAAAGATAAATTTTTTCATCCTCAATCGCTTGCTAAGCGACGAGAATCGAACCCGCGTAGCGGTTTTGATCTGAGTTAAATGGCAG
>CAVWPP010000014.1:0-43741 GCA_963756915.1 Methanotrichaceae archaeon | reverse complement strand
ACATATCGATTTTTAGGATAGCCATCATACTGTATGATGATAGATACTGCAAAAATGCTCCTAGGAATAGATATTAATGCCTAAAATAACCGTGGACTGGAGCAGGACAAGAGTTAAAATAAATATAAAGCCCGCAACAACCGGATACAAGAGATACCTAGAACGGATCGGACTCAAAGAAAACACAATAATGTTATATACCAGATTAATAAATAATTACCTCACCGATGTAAATACTGATTCTCCGTCGCTCGATGACGCAAATACGTTTTATAATTCCCTTCATGATAAGGACTTATCTCGGAGCAGCATCAATAACTTCGCTGCGGCACTAATTAAGTATCATCAAATGATAGACAAGCCAATAAAGCTGCCATTCTTAAAATTAAATAATTCGTTGCCATATTATTTCGATGAATCCGACATAATTAGGATACTCAGTGTATGCAATAACCTAAAACATTACTGCATGTTAAAGGTTCTATTCTTTGGATGCTTGCGATCGGGTGAATTGTGCAATCTCGATGTGCCGGATTATGATCCCAATAACCTAACCTTAAGGCTAAGAGAGACCAAGAATGGATCAGATGGTATTGCCTATATAAATGACGATACTGCAAAGAACCTGGAACAGTATTTGCTCATAAGACCGCCTTTGGTGATCGAGGGTAAAGAACCTCTCTTTTACACCGATTTTGCTCACAGATGGACTAACGGCGATGTTTACAGAATGTTCATGTACTGCAAGGAGAAAGCAGGCATCCAAAAGAAAGGCGGTGTTCATTGTTTCTCAAGGCATTCAAGTGCAACTTTGATGATCACGCGCGGATGCGATTTAAGAAGCGTTCAAGCTATTCTAAGGCATAGGGATATCCATACAACGTTGCGTTATACTCATCTTAGTGATGCGGTTAAAAGAGATAAACATAGTCAATACCTTACACTATAGCATCTCTTATTGAGATTAACTGTCTTGGAATATGAGAATCTATTAGAAGATCCACAGAATCGTTTAGCCTCATTCCACACATTGACTTTCAATAGCTATTTGATCCACCATATCATCTTGCTGCCTTTCGCCTTCGCAAAGGCATGTCTCATAAATTTGCATCCACACTTCAAATAGACCTCCGTCCGATCTTGGGACGAGGTCCAATAATCGCGACAGCTCATGCAATTGACACGAATACAAGACTCCCTCAAAATGAGGGAGTTATTCAAACCTCGATTATTGAGTAGAGGATAATCCATATTGGCTATATAGGCTGTTACTTGCACTTATTATATAATATGATAATTTTTCTTAATATAATAAGTATAAAAATAGCCAATATAACCAATATGGAAACCCATGCCTCAACCAAATAGATTAAAAAAATTAGGTGATTGTAAAAGATCTGCCCCTTTATAAAGGGGTTGGGTCATATGTCTATCATGGAGTTGCACCATTTAGTGAGCTTATGCAGCAATGAAAAAGAAGCATTCCACTATTTATTCCAAAAGAAAAAAGAACTGTCACGAAATTCCTGTCCCCGCTGCGGGGGACAGGAATTTTACTTCATGAATTCTGGAAGGCTCCGGTGCAGCAACTGCAAGATTGACTACAATCCGTTCTATGATACTGCTTTTATTGAATTAAGGATCTCATATGTTTCCTGGTTACTCCTCATCAAGCTGTTTGAACTTGAATTGAGCGCCCGGAAAGCCAGTATTCAATTAGGTCTTAGCTATCCGACAACGTTAAAGGGATTCAATATCCTGCGCCGTTCCGTGTTGCGAGAACTTTCGCGAAGCGATGAAGTTCTGAGAGGCGAGATAGAAGCAGATGAATCCTATTTTGGCGGAAAGCGAAAAGGGAAACGAGGTAGGGGAGCAGGCGGTAAGACGATAGTATTTGGAATTCTTGAGCGTGGTGGTAGGGTTTCTGTGAACATCGTTAAGGATGTTTCCTCTGAGACTTTAATTCATGAAACTGTTACAAAAGTGAGACGCGGAAGCATTGTTTATACCGATAAATGGAAAGGATATGACTCCCTGATGTTCTGTGGATATAGGCACCTAAATATCGATCATGCCACCAGATTCAAACAAGAAAAGGTATGTATCAACGGCGTAGAAGGATTCTGGAGCTTTGCAAAAGAAAGATTGATAAAACATCATGGCATATCAAAAAATAAATTCCTGTTGTACATCAAAGAGATGGAATGGAGATATAACAATAGGGATAAAAACTTGTTTGAATTATTAATAAAATATATGTTGGGGGCAGATGATTTATAATCACCAAAAATTAATTCTAGGCCAGCCGAGATTTTGGTGCTACTGTACTCTCTTTACTGGTGGCGGTGAACTGTAAATATTTCTGGCTATATTTGTGATGGAAGGGCGGATTCAAGTTTATCAAGCCCTGCTGTAAAATGATCCACATCATCCATCGTGCGGAAATATCCTTCATAATTTTTTTCATAGCCCCAGTTTCCTTTGGAATTGGGCGGTAAAATGCTAGATGCAGTTTCTTCATCGGTACGGAAATATTTCACAAATCTATCTATATATATTCTAAATTTCAATCCATCTTCGCAACTGCTCATTGTTGGTATCAGGTGGAAAATGGCATTCGTGCTTTCTCCAAGTTTTCCAGTGAAAGACAATAGATACTTCCACTTTTTGGGTTTGAAGTTATGTTTCTCAAGAGAAGATGCTAAATTTTTATACAATTCACCAACACCATTATATTCGGCAATTTCTTGAAGTTGTTCAAAGGTACGACTTCTTCGGGAATTATCTATTAGATCCGGCTCTATCAAGAAGGTCTTGGCAATAAATTCTTCGTTCCCATTATATTTGAAACATTGAAAAGTGACCGCATTTATATCCATTTCGTAGGGGGAACTTGAAAGGTAATTTATTATTCTTTCGGATGCTGGATCTATCTGAGTTGCAGCAATTAGCATGCTATGTGAACCATTTAGAACCTCTGGTAGGTCCGAATTGAATCTCTTTCTAAAAGCATTTTCCAGAGACTCTCCTCCACACTCGTTAAAATATTTATCTGCAATATATGTAACCCTTTCAGAAGTGAGGTTTTTAATCCAAGAAGCATAGTCTAAGATCTGTGCCGTGATATCTCTAGGTGTTTTTTCGCGTTTTAGTTCAACGATCGTCAAATCTCCTGATGAATTAATACAGAGCAGGTCGATTATCCCACCATAGTCTGTGGAGATTTGCCTTCCTATAACCAAGAGATCGTTAGAAAGCATTGATATATCATTTTCAATCCAATTCTCAAGCTTTTTTTCTATATCAAACTTGGAACTGGTTAAAATTTTTAACTGATTATCATTTTGGACTTTCCAAAGTCTAATCTCTGTTGTCATTTGGCACCGCTCCGAAATGACAGAATTCGGGTCACGTATTTATAAGTTATACAAGGATTCCTTTGTGATCGTTATTGAACGAATTATTATATCAAAAATTGATCAGAAATCATTTAGTCTGACCTCGTTGATCAGTAGCATATTTTCAAATTTTTCAGTGGCTGAACCACTTCCGGTCTCCACTTTTTTTATCGATACGCTATGTGTCACTGAATCAGACGATGAGAAAATTTTCCCGTTGAATGCTCCTGCCAACAGCTTGAATATATCAAGTTGATATATTTGAGGCCAGGAGGGATAAAGAAATTTGAAACTGCATATCTTCATAGGGCCTGCTCTCTCGGGCAAAACTGATCGCCTTGCCGATGGAATAGAGCATGCTCATCTCGAAGATCCCTTATCCTACACATTTTTAGGACCTTCAGGAGTCTTTGTAAAAGAATTCTCGGAATGGTTCGCGAGGCGCATGGATTGCTCCATCCCCAGAGGCAACTTTCTTGTTATCGACCAGTTTGCCGTTGAGCTTTATGCTCACTCTCACCCAGAGATGATCCATACAGATGAACATCTTCTGAATGTATTCATCGCCAGTATCCTCGGATCTGCCAGCCAGGACGATCTGGGTCGCTTTTATCCCTTGAAGGACTCCCTTAGGCTGGCCGCATTCGTCGTGGAGGCAGTAAAGGATGCCAAAGACGATGGAGAGGCGGACCTTATGGCCAAGCTCGCCAATGACCAGGCCAGATCCCTGGTGCATTTCGTCCTGAAGGAGCTTGAGATACGTTACGGCTCCAAGCTCTTTGACACCTTCGATGCTTATCGGAATATCAATACCGAAGAACTTCGCATCCCAGATAAAATCCCGATTTGGAACGAAGCTCTTCCTTGACGGATTCACCAACCTCTCCGATGCCCAGATGATCTTTCTTTCCCGAATCATCCCTCTGTTTGATGAAGTATTCATGACCTTGGACCTGCCCTTATGGACCCCCATGAGATGGAATGGGTTCAAGGAGATGCTTAAGGCTCAATCCATCGAAATCTCAGAAGAGCAATCTAACGTCCCTCAGCAACGGCCTCAGAGCCCCTAGAACGGCTTCTGGCAGACCAAGGATCCCGTCAAGTCTGGAAGGTAGTTCCATTCAAGTGGCTCACTACAAGGATCCGGAAGAGGAACTGATACAGGTCTGCCGGCAGATCAAGAGGCGGATTGTCGATGAAGGCATGGAACCTGGAGAGATAGCCATAGTCCTGAACAACTTCTCCGAGCGAGCACGAGAGTTCTCCAGGAAGCTGGAAGAATATGGGATTCCCGTCCGGGTAAGCGGTGAAGAGCCATTATCTAACAGCATAGCGGTCCAGCTTCTGATTCTGCCTTTCAGAGCGGCTCTAGCCGGCTATCCGTCTCACCTGCTCATATCCATGCTGGATCACGGCCTGGGAATCAGCTGACGCTGCAGAGTTCGATCTTGATGGTCTGGATGCCCTAGCTTCAGGAGCCGGTCTGCACATGGGACCCAGAAGGAGTCCTCTGAAAGACCGAAAAGACGAGTGGAGTGTCAAAGCTGGAGGATCACCTACGAGCGTTAAGACAAAGGCTGGAAGTCCTCTCGCAGGATGAATCGGTCTACGATTCCGAACTTCAGGCCCACGAGACGGAGTTCCAGCTCTGCCAAGAATTGATACTGAAATCGGAGGAGCTATTCCAGTCCCTGGAGAGAATTGAGGCGGCCAGAATGGTCCAGGCAGATCTTAAGCTGTTCATGAGACGAGATAGCCACCTGGATGGCTTCCCTCAAGGCCCGTTTCCTCAATCACCCGGATCTAGAGAGGCGAGGTCATAGCCCTCAGCAAGGTTGAACATATATTGAGCAGGCTGAAGGTCATCCTCAGTACCATGGGCAATCGAGAATTGACCCTGGCAGAGTTCATGGCCTTTATGGAAATTTTGCTGATCAGCGAGGAATATCGGCCCTCTCCGCCTCGGGCCAATACGGTAGAGATCTTATCCCTCCATTCAGCAAGATTCAAGCACCGGTCCTTGAAGTTTATCGTGAACTTCAACGACGGGATCTTTCCCACTCGCCGGACAAATCCACTCTACTCCCTGGAAGATCTGCCTTCAGATGAGCTCGGGTTACTACAAGATCAAGGAGCGTGAGCAAAGAGAAGCCCTCTATTCCTGCCTATGTACATCATCTCAAGGTCATCATAACCTATCCTGTGGCCTCACGTGAAGGAGAGCCTATGGTGCCATCCCTGTGGCTCGATGCATGGAGCTATGATAAGGCCCGTTCCCTGGAGAGATTGAGCTCGCCGATGAGTGAAGGAGAGCTAAAGATCGAATTTGGGTGCAACCTGGCAAAAGGTGTAGAGACAATCGTACCCGATGATGCTCTAGGGTTGCTACATCCTCTCAAGCTATACGCAGAATCGGAATTCTGTTGGAGAATAAATGAAAAGGCGATAGCAGAATCTCTCTTGGGCAAGAGATTCAGCTACAGTAAGCTCTCTGAATTCAAGAGCTGCCCATTCAATTTCTTCCTACATCGGATCATGGGATTGGAAGAGCAGGCCATCGACTCTCTACGGACTATCTGCTCTGGAGCTAGGAAGCATCTATCATGCGGTCCTCAAGAACCTCTATGATTTGAAGCAAGAGGGAGTGAACCTGGATCGAAGATGGCAGGGTTCAAAGCGAGATAGAAGCAATGGTCGAGAGATTCCTGGCTACAAACAGAATCAGATCTCTGCCTGCGGTCAGAAAGGCCATGATCGAAGGGGCCACATCCAAAGTGCTGACCTATCTGGAGTTCGAGATGCGCTCTCCCGAGAAGGCATTCATTGGCGAAAGGACGTTAACAGAGATACCATTCAGCATACGGTCTGGGGGACATGGCCGATGTCATATCAAAGACCGCCCAAGAAGTACGGCGATATGGTCTTCGGAGGGAGGATAGACCGGATCGACCTGAACGTAAAAGAAGCAGGAAAAGGCAAAGGGAAAAAGAAACAAGAAGACAAGATCTACGATATCGTTCTCTCAGACTACAAATCTGGCTCGGCTGGTGATTGGTTCCAGCTTAAGCTCTATACCCTAGCATTACTTTTCCTCGACCAGGAAGATCTTCCCAAGAATCCGGTTCTCATCAGATCATTCTTCAGGATCATAAAGGATGGAAATATTTCCCTGAAACTGGATACATTTCCAAATGAAAGCCGTATGGAGATGCAGAGCCAGGGTAAGAAGACCTTAACATTCGAGGACATTGACACAGAGCTCTTAGCGATCCTCGATGGAATCTTCGAAGAAAGGATGTTCCTGCCGGGTAGTGCGATTGATAATGGAGCAGCCAAATGCTATTTCTGCGACTTAAAGCCGAATTGTCAGGGCCTGCTGGATCAACGATGGGAGACTCAATGATGGATAACGATCGGTTCATATCTGCAAGCGCAGGCACTGGCAAGACTCATACCATCTCCAAAGCCTATGTGGATCTTTTTGAGCAGGCTTTTCTGAACGGGAGAGTCTATCGATGTAGGCAATGTAGTAGCCATAACATTTACCAGAAAGGCTGCCGCAGAGATGAAATCCCGAATTCTGGATATGATCAGGTCCAGGGAGAACGGCAATCCAGCCTGGCAGCAGCTCAGATCCTCCATGGCCTTTGCCTGGATAAGCACCATTGATTCCTTTGCTCAGCGGATTCTCTCTGAGATAGGGATCTTTGCCGAAGTAAATCCCGGATCTGCAGATCGGCTCAGGATCGATGACAAGCGATATTCTTGAGGCGATGCATGGCTCGGGCATATCTTCGAGAATGAAGAATTGCTTGAGCCGTTACTGGAACTCTACACAATCGACGGTATTTCAGATGCCATTATCCAAGGCGGTCCTAGAGAAAAGGTATGCCATGATGAGGTCGAGGCCGGCAAGCCAGACCGAGGCCGGCTTCCTCTTCATAGCGATCCTGCTCAAGCAGAAGGTCTGGTGCTGGCATCGAATGCCTTCAAGAGGCTCTTCGATCAGGTTTACAGATCTTTCTCGGAGGAGATGCAGGAAGAGAACCTCACCGATTTCGCCGGCGTTCTCATCACTCTCAAGGATATCCTGTCCTCGCCAAAGTATGCCTGGGTTCGGGAGAAGTACAGCAGGCAGTTCAGGTACCTCATAGTAGACGAGTTCCAGGATACCGATTCGTCTGCAGAAAGAGATCCTGGACCTACTGAGAAGCGAGGACAACCACGTCATCTATGTGGGCGATGCCAAGCAGTCCATTTTCAGGTTCAGAGGAGCCGAGGTAGAGGTCATCTCTGAGGCCAGGAAGGAGATCGAGTCGAGGAACGGAGAAGTACAGCATCTGGAAAGGAACTACCGGTCCCATCCCGATATTCTGGAATTCTGCAATGCCTTCTATCCCCTGATCTTCAATGGCTCGCAGAAGCCTTATTCTCAGACCTATGAGCCGGTAAAACCTTTGCCCGTAGTGGGAGAGACCGGCTGGAGGCCCAGGGTGAAGATCCTCTTCGATCCTGAGGATGAGGCTGAGGCGGCAGCAAGGTACATCCACAGCATCGTGGGCCAGGAGTTCGACTTCTTGAGAAGAGATCCAGATGGATGCAAAGCTGATCGTTACCAGGAGGCCCATAAAGTTCAGGGATATAGCCATACTTCTCAGGAAGATGAAGCCTGATACGGGACAAGGAATATATGAAAGCCCTGTCCAGGCATGGCATTCCTTACTACACTGTAGGCGAGTCCGGATTCTTCGAGATACCGGAGATTGCCGGCGTTCTGGCTACTCTCAAGGTGTTATCTAATCCAAGAGACGAACTGGCCTTGACCATCGCCTTGATGTCACCTGTGGTAGGCCTGGATATCAACGAGATGGCCACGTTGAAGTACAGGGCCAAGACCAGCGGAAACTCGCATCCATGAGATCCTTGGTCATCTGCAGGAGACAGACATAGCGCCAGGCAGAAGGGAACCGCCTCAAGAAATTCCACCAGGTTCTGGAGAGATACCTTCCGATCAGGACTCTGATCAGGCCAAGCGAACTGGCCGAGAGGCTGGTGGAAGATCTTGGATTATCCGGCTTTCCTGGCAGCCGAAGATAGTACGGGCAGAAAGACCGCCAACCTCAGAAAGTTCATAATTACTGCTCAGAGGCTGGACGAGGCCGGAGTATCCTTGCCGGATTTGGTCAGGATGCTCAATAAAGGCGGATTGGACGATGAGGAACAAGCTGCCATCGAGAGCGAGGAGACTGATGCGGTCAAGATCATGACCGTTCACAAGGCCAAGGGGCTGGAGTTCCCAATCGTGATTGTAGGCGATACATCCTGGAGCCAGAAGGATTCAAAAGAATCTCTGCTCTTCAACAAGGATGAAGATGGAATATGCTTTACTCTCAACTGTGAAGATGACGCTCAATCGTGTGAGACGTTCCTGAGCATGTTGATTGAAGAGGAGCAGAACAGGGATTTAGAGGAAGAGAAGCGGTCTCTTTATGTAGCCACCACTCGAGCCTCGGACATGTTAATACTGACTCTTAAAGGCCAAAAAGGCAGGAACAAACAACCCTGGAGAGATATGATACTGGGCAACCTGCTCGAGATCAGTGAAGTGGGTGTAGAGTTGGCTCCTGCATTTGAGCATTTGGTCGAGGTGATTATTGCGCCTGCAGAGGAGACCGCATCTATTCTCTTCCCTTCAGCAAAGGTATGCCTGGAGACCAAATACATCGAACCTGTGACCTCAGAGACCTTCAAGAAGGATGTCTCGCCAACTGGCCATCAGTGAGGCTTCAATGCTTGGTTGAATCGCCATGATCTCGAAGATGATAAGACTGCCGAGGATGTCGACAGAGAAAAGAGCCAGGCGCGGGGCCTTTTAGCTCATAGGATCATGGAGGCAGTTGGAAATGAATGCAAACTGGAAGAAGCTCTGCATAGCGGAATTCTTAGTGCACCACAAGACCAAATAGGGATTGAGCAGTCTGATGTCGAAGAGGTCTGCAAGCACTTGAGCCTGTTGAAAGATCATCCTCTTGTGAAGGAGATGGAGTCGGCGCTTGAGTCCAGGAACGAGTATGAGATCACTAAGCCTTTCGGCAAGTACATCCTCCATGGCAGGCCAGATAAGGTGATAAAGACTCCAGAGGGATGGAAGATATTGGACTTCAAGTTCTCCGGATCAGAGAGCCATAGCGAAGCCTACGAGTTCCAGATGAGGTTTTATCTTTATCATGGCCAGGGAGATCTTCTCGCCATTACTGGGCGCAGAGCTGTTCTACCTCAAGGATGGGGGCTCTGTGAAAGTACAATTAAACGAAGAGGAAGTCCGTGACTTCGAGAATGATTTGTTTAGAAGGATAGAAGGCTATCAAGAGAGCATGATTAGTAAGACTCAGAAGTCAGAAGCATCCTTTGATAGTTCTTAGAGCTCCAGGCAGATCGAGATAATTGCGTGCGAATGCTTCGTTGAGCAACTCGTCTGCCAGATAGCCATCATATTTCTCCACGGCTTTGACGGGAAAGCACTGTGCCAGTTCGACAGGATCAGGCTGCTCAAGAAGGAACTGGCCGTAGTATGCTTGTATCTCAATATCACTCATGTTCTCAAACTGTGAGGGCAATGCCGTCATCGCTCACATCTAAATCCTTATAGAGCCCTAATCCGAGAAGGGTTCGATTTACACGTGTTCCACACCATGTAAACCATATCATATCCTTACCATACTGGAAGAAAGGATGATTCAGGATATCTGATTCTCGCGCAAAATTTCTTGCCTCCTGCAGCATCTCCGTTGCCACTTGATCCAGGTAAACAGGCATTTTGAGTGTCTGAAAGGATCTCATGCATCTTCTCATGAATGCGTGGATGAAGATCAGGTCCAGATGAGCCGGAAAATAATGGCAAACGCCCACCACGTGATGGTTCCACCAGTATCTCTTCTCGATCAAGATTGATTTCGATTGATTTTCCAGCGTCTTCCGGCCAGAATCAAGAAACCATCCGCTCCTGTTGTCGGCAACGCGAAAACCGTTCCGATTGAGATGACCGCGATTCAGCACGCGTAATTCCTTCTCGGTTACAAATGCAGAGTAAAATTCATAGCTTCTGACTATCCGCTCACCCTTAAGGCCCAGGATAATTATGCCTTCTGGGGTTTGCTCTATCAGGTCATTGGCCCCATGCTGCGAAGGATACGAATGAACGTTTGTTGGTCGATGTTTTTAAATGATCCCCGTGTCGATGAGACGTTCATAGAGGGTCAATGCCGATGCACCACCAGCTTCGGCAATTACGCTCATGATTTGCTGCACCAATGTGGAGAGATGCCAGCGTTCAATGTCCGGAGGCTCACACCAGTTTTCCAGCATTAGTTCCGTCATAGCAATAGCACGGAGCAATTGCGGATAAAGACGGTAAACAGGTCGTGTCTGTTCGGCTGCTGCATCCTCTACCACATATAGCCACAGGACAGACGGTTCACCTTCCCGTCGACCGCTACGTCCTAATCGTTGCTTGAGCGAGGAAACAGACCAGGGAGCACCAATCTGGCCCACTGCACTGACATTGCCGACATCAATGCCAAGCTCCAATGTACTGGAACAAAACGTCGCAGTGGGACGTGATTTTGATCGCAAAGCCTCTTCGGTATCTTCGCGCTCGGCCTTTGACAACGAGCCGTGGTGAATGCGAAAAGGGTTTGGTCTGCCCCGAATCGTGACAGCAGGTCGTCTTGTAAGATCTGCGTAGAATTCCAGCAGTTGCTTACTGTTGGCAAACACCAGCGCAGTCTTGCCTGCGAAAGTATTGATAAGGTCATTGGCTAAGCGAGAATCGTCGGGTGTGGCAATTAATTCTGCGTTCTTTTCATCAGAGACTGTCCTCTCCACGCTCCTCTCCCGTTTTGAGACGTCGATATCCCTTGATAAGATATCTGATAGTTTTATTCTCATCACTGGTAATTAGCGCAACGTTGTCGGGATTTAGTCCATCTACCCAGCGTTTCGCTGATGCCATGTCTCCAAGCGTGGCAGATAATCCGATGATGCGCACATCATGATTTGCGCGTTGTGTCAATCGTGCCAGCAGGCTGCGTAATTGCGCGCCGCGCTCCGTACCAAGAAAAGCATGCATTTCGTCGATGACGATATAGGTGAGATGAGAAAAAAGTTTGTCCAGCTTATCAGGGTGATTGATGAAAAGTGACTCTATGGATTCCGGCGTGATCAGCAATACGCCTCCTGGCGACTTCAACACCTGATGCTTTTTGGATTGACCGACATCGCCATGCCATTTATGCACCGGAATTTCGGCGTGCTCACAAAGCTCTTCAAGACGACGAAATTGATCGTTGATGAGTGCCTTGAGGGGGCCGACGTACAAGGCCCGCACGCTACTTGCATGATCTTCAACTATCTCAGAGAGGATCGGAAGAAATGCAGCCTCAGTCTTTCCTCCAGCTGTATTCGCCGAAATGATGAGATGCTTATTGCTTCCAAGTATCGCATGAATGGCATCGACCTGGATAGGACGAAGGTCCGTCCATTTCATGCGGTATAACTCTTCCTGGATGATTGGATGCAATCGCTGGAAAGCGCTCGGCTCATTCATTTAGATCGCTCGCTAAATCCGAAATGTTGCCAACTCATCTTTTTCGCCATTGGGTGGCACTTGAGTGTCATCTTCTGTCATCGGAAGGCTTTCCGGATTTATCGATGGCTGAAGATTGATGCCGCCAAGCAGCTTCTGCCAATCGGTACCTGGATTTTGCTCCAAGACAGAAAGAAAGCCGACAAATCCTTTCACAGCATCACGAGGTGTCTGATAGAATTCCGCACCTAGCGTCTGCGCACAATGCTGGATAAATGCCTTGAGCGCCTCATCGGGCACGAGGTAACGTGAGACGTCACCTGCTGCGTAGACATGGCGAATATTATGCAACAAAACGTAGAGGTCTTCCACGGTTAAGTTTTGTAATCGGATGACCGGGCCCGAGTAATCTCGTAGACCATCGATAGCAAAAGTATTATTGGCCAATCGCGTAGCTAAGGCTTCATAACTCGCTAATCCTCGCCGTCCGATCATCCATAAATGTATCCGTGCCTGCAAAGACCACGCCCAGTCCCTTCACGCTGCCTTGCAAGCAATCGTTGACGATGCGAAGGATCATCTCATAATTTGCGTCACGTGCGGATGTGCTGTTGAGCCGATGTGCCAACACACCCATTTCATCCACGTTGACCAATAAGCCGGCATAACCGGCAAGACGGACAAAGGCTGCCATGAGTTTCAAATAATCATAGACATCCTGGTCACCAATGATCGAACGCACCCCCAAATCCTGGCGTGCCTCTGTCTTTGTGGCATATTCCGCACGCAACCAGCGGAGTGATGCGTTCATCAGGGCATCATTTCCCTGCTGAGATCCTTCCACATATTTGCTGATGACAGTAGCGAAATCGTAGCCGCTGACGTTCTCTTGCAGTGGTTTCAGACGTCTGTAAATCTCTTTTTGCGGATCGCCACCTGTTTCTTTCGCTTCAAACTCTACGTCAGAGACCCATCGCTCGACTAAACCCGGTAATGCGCCGCCGTCTCGTTTAGCGCCAGCAGACATATTATGCATCAACTCGGAGTAGAGTGATCGTGCTTGTCCGCCCGACGCATGCAAGCGGCGGTCGGGAGAGATATCGGCCTGGACGACCACGAACTTCTTTTCCAGTGCCACCATGCGGGCTAGATTCAGGAAAAAGCTTTTGCCGGAGCCATAGCGACCGATAATGAAGCGAACCGACGCACCGTCTTGCGCAATCCTGTCAAGATCGCTCAGGATCGCTGCCACCTCATCTTTGCGACCGACCTGAATATGCTGAAGACCAATGCGCGGTACCACCCCAGCACGCAGAGACTGAAGAATTGCATCTCGTTCACGAGGTTTTATGGCGATCGCCATGCTTATGCCCCCACCAAGGATTGATTGACTTTGTACATATTATCATCTTCAACCAGGATCTCGTCACCAAGACTATCGTAAGCCCAGGAGTTAATGGTATCTAACATGCCCGTACGCATTAATTGATGTCGTTTTGCCAGTTTGGTGAGGTCATCCGATGACCAGACTTGCTCTTTCATTATTTCTGCCAGCGGTGCATGATAGCGTTTATCCAGTGCCGCAAGTTGTTTCGTTGAAAATGGAAAGTTGGAATTTATCGTCGATGTGACGGCCTCTGGCACAGCAGAAAGACTCACTCTCTCAACGACATCAGACTCACCCATTTCGCTTTCAGTTTCGCATAGCGCCTGTCCGAGAATGCGTGAGACTTCTGCCGTTTCCGCCATAATACGTGTCAATGCCTCACTATTAATAGTAATATCTGCTGGCTTGTCAACAGGCATCTGCTCGCGCTGAGGGATCGCTTCGCCAATGCGTTCTTCAAGTCGAACCGTTTGAACTTCCACGGGCTGACTGCCGGATTGGCGCAGCTCAGCTAATAATGCATCTAGAGGAGCCTCGATTTCAAGTGCCTTATAAATGCTCTTCAGCGAAGAAATTTCCTTGCGATCGATGATGCCGTCAGCAGCTGCAACTCCAATCAAGTATTTGCCGATCATGGCACGCTGATCCAAAGTTAATGCTTCTCGCAACGACTTGCTAAGCGAAGAAATGGATGGCGGCTTCTTGCTCAACAATATTCCATAGGCTTTCAGACGTCTAGATTCATCGGACGAAAGACGGAATTGCTCCTCCAGAAACTGTTCAATACGAGCGGTTTCCTCTGGATCGACTGTCCCATCTGCCCCTGCAACGACCATGCCCAATTCCAACATACATGATGCAGCACGATAGCCGCTCTCCTGCTGCAAGGCAGCACTGCCCTCTGGTTGAAAGAGGACTACCTCATCCACCCAGGCGTAGGATCGTCCTGCAATTCGTGCATCTGGGACGATGGCAAGCCCGATATCTTCCGCGGTCCGTGCCAATGACCGACTTTGAGTTGCCGTCAGTTTTTCTCGTGGCTGAAATCCCTGAATTTCCGCGAGTTTTGCAATTGTTGCAAACGAGAATCCATCTTCACGCGCTTGCGTTGTTGTTATAGTTTTCCAACGTGAAGCATCTGGATGGTCTACGTCTTTACGTAATGCAGGGGGTAGTGCTTCCCACGCTTCGCGTGTTGTAGTATCAAAGCCTTTGCCTACAGCGCGACTGAAATCCCTGAGTTCTTCTACGCAAGCATTCCAGATCTGGGAGAGATGCACGAATTGACTCTGGAAACCCAATATATCGGGAATTCTGACAGCAGCAAAGGCTGAGGACGAGCGACCTAACTCCATTAAACTTGGACTTGCAGGATGATACTCAATTATTCGCTCGCGTTCTGCTGCCTTGAGCATCACGCCTTCAGCAAATCGCTCATGGTACTTTTGCATGAAAAGCGACCTGAATTGCTCTGGTGCACGATCAATAACAACGCTGCGCATAGTCCTAATATCCTGCCTGGCCACCTCGAAAGCCCAGCGAGCAGGGAGAGGAAGATTGTGCTGATAGAACCAGCCGAGAATAACATCAAGAAGATCTTCGGAATAGCTCTTGAGCGGTGCCTGATCGAAACAAAGCGCAAAGCCATCATTCGTTAGTGATCTTAGCCCCATCCGGGCTGTGGAAAAGGCAATGAAGCGACTCAAATATCCATTGAATGAGCCTGATTCGGGATAGCGGCAAAGCAAACGAACGACTTCGGGAACGATAAGATCGACATCTTTGCCGTCGATGAAAACCCGTCGCTCAAGTCCGTAGAAATACACAAATGCATAACCGATATCATCTAACTGCCCCTGCTTTCCACTCGCCAGCCAAGATAGATAGTTTCCTCTTTGGCCTGATGTCATGTTCTCATATCTCGGCCAGTAACCGAGTGCACCTATCGGTTCCGATATCGGCATTCCAATCGGCAAATTTTTCTCAATGCAGGAGGCCTCAGCAATGCGTGTCTTACCGGCTGCCCAGTAAGTCATCGGATGCTCGATGCGGTAGCTGGCGACTTCAAGCATATCCTCGTACGATGCCCACTGAACTTCATTTGTGCCAGGCATTGTCGAGCGACTGATTGAGCGGTTGAAGTTGTATTCAACGGTGACAACAGGACCAGGAATCGATGCAGTAACTGTTGGCATCGATGATGATAGCTGTGCTGCACGTGTTGTATTTCCAACAAGTGGATCTAAAGGAGGAGTAATTTCCGGCAACGGTTTATGTGATGATTTTCTCGATCGCCAGATAATGCCACCGATAATTGCAATCGCAAGAGCAGCAGGCCAGTAGTCGGCCAAAAGTCCCAACCATATCAGTATGGCGATACAAGCGATTAGATATCGAATCGCACTTCGCATGATGCTCGGTGGCTTAACATCTTTACCATTTGTCATTAGAAGACCTTCTGCACGGTTTAGATCAGTTGCTGAAGGGGAAAAAGATTTTGCTACTGAATTGTCATCGGATGTTAATGTTAACTTGGCTGTCGGCTATTTATCAATCAGAAGAAATATCCCGCTCTATCTGACTTTTTAGTATCAGCAGATTCGCGTTACTTGAACTAAATTTTGCTTCCAGTAAAATCCATAGTGCTATTCGCTTTTTTACAATTTTCTGATTATCAATGATGGCCCAATTCAATAGATGTATGCTTGAATCTCTCCACTGCTAGCCGAAAAAGTGACCACCTGTCAACCATAATACCAGAAATTTGCTCTTCATCAAAGCCTGCCTCCTTTAGGGCTGCGTGCTCATGGAGCAGTTCGAGGTCATCGTCAGATAGAGTTTGAAGCACCAATTCTATGATATCTGAACGAGCGATTGGCCTATCCTCCAACTGATCCAATCGTTTCTGTAAGGTCTTTATCGCGATCATTCCTTGTTCTCCAACTTCTCGAGGCGCTTCTCGATATCTTCCATCTTGTCCGTTTCATAAGAGCGGAGCCAGACATTCAGAAGCTGCACAATTGTTCCGCCATCTTTCTCGAAGGGCAGCCTTTTAAGCTCGCAAGCTTCCTGGAGCCATAAGCGAATTAGTTCTCGAATATCTTTGGGTTCATTTAGATCTAGCATATTATCTTCCTAAATTGTCAAAATTTTATAAAATAAAACAAGGGGAGGGGTAGGCAAATGGGCCGCCCAAGATACAGATTGAATCATATTATCAATATAGTGTTCAAGTAAAATTTTGCGAATGATCATTTCAGTAGATGATATTGGCTATATATGTTATTTCTTCCATTTATTATATTATAAATAATTTTTATTTATGCGATATATAATAAAAATAGCCAATGTGGCCAATATGAAACGAGCCTGAAGAACCTTCTGTCGAAATTAGGATAAGTTTTCTGCAGAATTTGGATAAGCTGATATCCTTAGCAAGATTCTTCATAATTGCCTGTCTATCAGAACTCGATGTTCGCTAACCCGCCAGCTGGACCCGACCCTGCTGTCCAAAGCTTACCCTGCAGACTCGACCCTACCCCAAGGAAGCTAAAATAATCCCGATTCTGGGCGGTTTTGTTCCGTGGAATAGTTGATAATAAAGCAGGAACTATAGCGAACCTAAGGCAATTACGGGGAGGTTATAGGGGAATCATAGGAGACTAGGGAGGAATTTCAAGCACAGTTGATGTTGGCTAGCTACATTCTGCCCTTATCACGCCTTTTCTTGGGAAGACAAAATTCTCGCCAAATTTATATGCCATCATATTTCATAAAAATTATTTTAAAAAAGCAAGCTAACATGTAGTATAGATTTAAAAAGAAATTGTGATAGATTTAATTAGCATATAGAAAGTAATATCTACTTTATCCCAGCAAGAGCCAGCGAGGGAAGAATGACAGGATTGACTTGGCTCCATTTATCCGATTGGCATCAGAGCGAAATGGACGTTGACCGAAAGATTGTCCTTGATGCGCTACTTGATGATATAAAAAACAGAGCTACAATAGATCCAAATCTTGGGCACATCGATTTTATAGTTTTTAGTGGTGATGTTGCTTTTAATGGCAAGTCTGATGAGTATAAAATGGTTAAGGATAAATTATTTGATCCAATATTAAAAGAGTGCAATATAAAATCGGAAAGACTTTTTATAGTTCCTGGCAACCACGACCTTGATAGAACAAAATTTGAATTGCTTCCGCAATCCCTTGCAAAACCTCTTGAATCGAATAGCGAGGCAAATAATTGGCTATCAGATGATGAAAAAAGACGAGAAGCACTAAAATTATTTAGGAATTTTACTAGTTTTGTTAGCAGTTACACTCATCAAGAGAATTCGGATTATGCAAATATTCGCTCATGGAATATTGATGGAAAAAGGATTGCGTTAATGGGCATAAACTCAGCCTGGATGTGTGCACGTCGCAAAAATTCGAATGGGGATGTAGATGATAAGGGCGTGGTTATTGTAGGCGAACCGCAGATCTATGATCCTCTAAGAGATATTTCTGAATTTGATATAAAGATTGCAGTTATGCATCATCCGCTTGATTGGCTTGCTGATTTTGAATCTAGCCAAATAAAGAGACATCTTATTAAACGTTGCCATTTTATTTTGCGGGGTCATCAGCATGAGCCGTATGTAGAAATAATTCGCAGCACATACGGAGATTGTATTGTTATTCCCGCAGGAGCCTGCTATAATCATCGCTCTTACGCAAACGCGTATAATTTTGTCCATTTAGATTTCGAGACCGGTAAGGGTGTTATATTTCTGCGGTGTTGGAATGGGCGAGACAAATGGAGAGAAGATATTGACTCCTGTAAAGAAGGGAAATTTCATTTTATTTCGCCTTTAGCTACTGACCCTTTTCATATCAGCCTGGCAGAGAATCTCTCTTTAGCTAAAAAGTGCGCTGATAAGAAGATCGAACAACCGATGCAAATCGAGACACTTGATCAGCGTTGGAACGTCTTGAGAAAAATTAGCTCTCCACCATTAATTCCAGATGTATTTCTAGCCAACCGTGAGGATGCGTGCGACAAAGTCAAAGAAGTATTTAGCGGTAAAACACCCAAATTAAGGTTAGATACATATTATCCTAATCAAGTGGCGGATTTCATTTCAGCTTATACCGAAACTCTGGATAAAGATACCAAGTCGGATATAATTGGGCGCTGTTTGATCATCCCATCTGCCGAATCATGGTGTTATATCACTGGCCTAAGCGATCCGCATATTCTGGTTGCTGACTTCGATCTCGATAATGACATAGGGGCAAAATTCCTTGATAGAGCTCTTAGGGGGCGCCATTCAGTTATATTTCCAGGACTATCCGGCGCTATACCTGGCCCGAATAGAGCTCCTCTTCCAAATCCCAGAAGCAATCAGATTAAGGATGCCCTTGAAAAAGCGAACTATAATAAGGAGCGAGCTAGAACTTTAGCGCAAAAGAGCAATGGTAATTTAGGTTCCCTGCTTAGGTTGCTTCAAAATATTTCTATCATTCCAGAATGGGCTCAAGGAACAGGTGCTAGAGAGCTTTCAATCGCTGAAATCATTGGTAGTTGGAGTGATAATTCTGAAGCCGACAAGGCTGTTGTAGAGAGCCTAGCAAGAAAGCCATATGGAGAATGGCTTAAGGCGATACAGGAAATTGCACAGCGTCAAAATAATCCCCTTAACCATCGTGATAATACATGGGAAGTTGCTGTGCGCTATGAGGGGTGGTATGCACTCGGGCCAAAGTTACTCGATAGCGATCTAGATTGTTATAAGGCAGCAGCTATTAAGGTTCTAAGAGAGACTGATCCAAAGTTCGAATTGCCATCCGAAAAGCGAATTATGGCAAACGTTTATGGAAAAGTTTTGAATTATTCATATTTACTACGGAAAGGCATCGCCGAAAGTCTTGCGCTTCTTGGCAGTTATCCCGATGCACTAAAATATTGTTCTCCAGGCAGGGGCGAGGCAACCGCCGTTATGGCTGTACGTGAAATTCTATATAATGCGGATTGGATTTTGTGGGCGAGCTTGGATTACTTACTGCCACTTCTGGCAGAGGCAGCTCCTGGGGAGTTCCTTAACGCCGTTGAAGGAGCATTAGATAGCGATCCATACCCCTTCGATATATTATTTGCACAAGAGAAGCCCGGGGTCTTTGGCCAAAGTTACATGGCAGGTCTGCTATGGGCGCTGGAGACTCTTGCTTGGGACCCAGATTATCTTATCCGCGTAGTTGTTTTACTAGGTGAGCTTGCCTCGAAAGATCCTGGAGGGAATTGGTCAAATCGTCCAGCAAATTCTCTTTCAACAATTCTCTTGCCCTGGTTACCGCAAACATGTGCGACAGTATCAAAGAGAAAAGCGGCTGTTGAAGTACTTAATAAGGAACGTCCACAAGTAGCATGGACTCTATTGTTAAGTCTTCTTCCTGAATCGCACGGGATTTCTCGTGGATCTCGCAAGCCAGAATGGCGAAAAATAATCCCTGATGATTGGCCTGAAGGCATAACGAACCAAGAATATTGGGAGCAAATTACTGCATATGTAGAAATAGCGACAAATATAGCCAAGCAAGACCTCTTAAAACTCGTTGATCTAATTGATCGTTTGGATGATCTTTGGCCAGAGGCACGAAACCAGATTTTGGCCTATCTTGGATCTGATGCTATTGTATCGATGCCAGAAGCAGACAGGGTCAAAATATGGACTCGGCTCGTAAATCTGGTTTCGGAACACAGGAAGTTTGCTGAGGCCAAATGGGCTATGAAACCAGATGAAGTAAATGGGATAGCTATTGTTGCTGAAAAGCTTGTTCCTGCCAATCCTATATATCGCTATCAGCGCTTATTCATCGAACGTGATTTTGATTTATTTGAAGAGAAGGGAGATTGGAGAGAGCAACAAAAGATACTTGATGAACAGCGGCAGAGGGCTGTGCATGAAGTCTTTAAAGAAAGGGGTATAGAGGAAGTTATAGCGTTTGCCAAGATGGTTGAATCGCCCTGGCGTGTAGGCTTTGCATTTGGAGTTATTGCCCCAGTTGAGGCCGAATTTTCTGTTTTACCTACATTGCTGGAGTCAGTGGATAAGTCCATTATGCAGTTTGCGGGAGGATTCACCTGGGGACGATTTCGGTCTCGCCAGTTGCAGTGGATTGATGAGATTGATACTACAAACTGGACACCTTCTCAATTAGGACAGTTTCTTGCTTTTCTGCCATTTGCCTCAGATACTTGGAAACGAGTAACTCAGCTTTTGCCAGAGGATGAGTCCCCGTACTGGTCCAAGGCCAGCGTGAATCCATATGGAGATGATCAGGACATCGAAATGGCCATTGATCGCTTAGTCAAGTATGGAAGGGCACTTGATGCGATTATATGCTTCGAGCGAATACAATATAAAAAGAGAAAGTTGAATAGCCAGCAAGCGATTCGCGTACTTCAAGCTTTGCTTCATTCACAACAGGGATTCAATGACATAAATTATCATGCCGTTATTGGAGTTGTAAAGGAGCTGCAAAATGACCCAAGTACCAATATCGATGAGCTATCTAAAATAGAATGGGCATTTCTTCCTTTACTCGATGGGCTGCATGGCGCATCCCCGAGGCTATTGGAAAATCGACTGGCAGATGACCCTATTTTCTTCTGCGATGTAATTCGTACTGCATTTCCATCAAAGAAGGAAGATGCTACCGTTGAAGAACCTACTGAGCAACAGAAGTTAAATGGAGCAAATGCATATCGCTTATTTCATAATTGGAAGACTCCTCCAGGAAGTCAAAGAGACGGGACATATAGCGGCGATAATCTAATAGCTTGGCTCGAAAATGCCAAAAAAATCTGTCGCGAATCTGGACATTTGGATATAGCTCTCACAATGATTGGTCAAGTACTTTTCAATGCTCCGCCTGACCCCAACGGTTTTTGGATTAATTGTTCAGTAGCAAATGCACTCAATGCTAAAGATGCTCAGAAAATGAGAAATGGATTTCAAACAGCTGTGATAGCCTCTCGTGGGGTCTATAATTGCACAGGCGGAGAGGATGAGAGAAACCTTGCTCAAAAATACCGAATGCGGGCTGAAGAGACCGATGCTAGAAAATTTCATCGATTGGCTGAAACATTTAGAGATATATCGGCATTTTATGAGCAAGAAGCTGAACGGGAGGCATCTAGAGACAAATATGATTAAAGGAGGTTTGTGCAAATTAAGTTCCCACCTGTCCGCAGGATCTGGATCTGCTTTCATTTACTTGTAAATCTGTGCGTATTTCCCATCCTAATCGACTATTTATCAGGATTGATAGCGTTATCTTAATATAGCAGTTTAAGAGTTTACTGGTAATAAGGGGCTGATAAAACCATATTGATATAATCAAAGGGATTATCATTCCATTAGCCCTTAATGCTACTAATTGGGCCATAAAGCTAGATCCTATAGATAGCAGATGCATGGATCAATAAAGGTTTGGCTTTAGATCGCTTGGGCAGATATGAAGAACCACAAAAAGCTTTTGATAATGCTAAGTATTCCGGATATCAATTCGATTTATAATTATAATAACTTGCAATCTTGTGATGTTTAGCAATGGATAGCGATAGCAGTTTAATGTGCTAATTAGACTGCACTTTGTCCAGAAAGCGCTATATCAAACTGCTCCATAACCTTTTTTTGCTGTGAACCATTACCAGGTTCACGTTCCCTTGCAATTCGCTCGGCTTCTAATAATGAGATACCATTGGGAATAGGCGAGATGGTATCAGACTGTAGCATATCTATATCGTTAGCACCTGTTCTCCACCATTCGCGCAAGGCCATGAGCATTTGTTGCCCCTCATAGCCACGTTTCTGGCAGTGTGGGATTATCGGCTGCAATGGTGTTCCATGTGATCCTCCCGAAAGGGCCTCGTCCAATAAAAAGCGATTATATCGCAGGGCGTGAATTAGTGCATGTTGATAGCAGCGAAAGGCACCCTCAAAGCTGCTATTCAATCCATAGTTATGCTCGTCCCATGCAATATGTCCTTGCGTTAATCTCAGCGATGCAAGATAATCGTTGTATTCGTATTGCTGCGCCAGCTTTTCAGCTTCTGAAAAAAGCGTAGTGATAGCAGCATAATCTCTTAGCATATACTTAACCCGCACCAAACCTGTTAGCGCTCCAGCATTCCAGTATAGCCTTCCAATCATCTTGAGGCCTCTGCATTCCTCAAAGGCTCCCTGTGCAGATTCATAATCGTGCCTTAACTCATATAACATTCCTAGCCAATTGAGTAGTAATGGCCATTCGAACTTATCAGGCCATTGCTTGAAGTGGTTCATGCTTTTAGTCAAGCATTTTTCGGCCTTATATTGATTAAGCCATTTCAATGCAACAAGTCCCTTGAAACCTTGTGCATATGCGATAGAAACAACATCATTGTGTTCCTTAGCAGCTCGAATACTTTTCGAAAAGCATTCATCTGATTGATCAATCCTTCCTTGCATCCCCAGCACTAAACCAAGGTCGCGGTAGAAAGTTATTTTTTGCCCAATATCTCCAAGCCTCTCAGTGATATCTAAGGCATTTCTTAGATTGCTTTCTGCTTCAAGGTATAATCCTGCCCAAACCCATCCAATTGATAAGCCTCCTAAGATGTCTGCTTTGAGGTATGATTGTTCTTTTAGCGGTGAAAGAGCTTCTAATGCGTATTTTTGCATTTTAAATCCGTCTCTCCATTCACCATGATTCAGGTAATGAAACTTTATCCGCTGGTATGTAAGAGCCAGCATATAGGAGTCGCCCCTCTCCTCATATAACTCTCTCGCTTTTTCCAAGCAAATCAGAGATTCATCCCATCTACCTTGTCTGCGATAAGCTCCGCTCAACTCAAGAAGGTAAAGAACCAACTTGGAATCAAGTTTATTGATAATAGACGGAACTTGTTCTAGAACAAAAATTGCTTTATCTAGGCTCGGGCGATCATTACGTCTTGCGAGCGTACCCCAATCGCATAAAGCATAGGCCCGTAACTTAGGATCTAAGCTCTCATTTTGTGCAATTGCCTGATAAACGATTTCTGGTTTAGAAAGTCGTAGCTCCAAGTCCGCAAGCCGTGTATTGTAATATTCTAGCCATTGGCAGCTGTTTTCTCTCACCAGGCGACCGCGGTAAGTATTCATATCGCTTAATATCGTACTCAATTTACCGACGAGCCGATAGCGAGTTAACTCCTCTGCAATCTCCTGGAATAAGAGGATACCAACTTCTTCGTTTGAAAGTACTCGATGGTATAGCCTCTCCAGCGCTATTAGCTCGGCTTCATCGCTCTTTTGCTTTGCCACTTGCATCTCAAAATATTCGGCCGCACGTTCATGCAAATAATTATAGCGTTCAGGATCGTGGATGCGTAGGTATTCATCCATAATCTCTCGCACTACATCATGCAAAGCTAGCGCTTCACCCCGTGGGCGCACAAATGGGAATCGCCGTAATTCATCATAATACTCTCCCAAATTTGATTGCCCAGCTACCGCCCGTAGTATCGATTTGTCAAACCTGCGTACAATCGCCGCAGCTTCCAGCAAAGGCATCATTTCCTTTGGAACGCCTTGCTTCAACCGATCTAGCAGATCTGCCACAACTTCTGCTTTAACCGCCTCGAAATCTTCAATATCGTATAATACCCACAATCTCACCGCTGTCGCAACTACAATTGGCAAGCCACGACCAAAGCGAACTATTGCCTCTACCTGTACCGGATCAGGCTCGCCCCCGCGCATTGTAGCATAATAACGGCATACAACAGTGCGCATTACGCTATCCGTCATCGGCTCAAGTTCTTCCATGCGGACTTTTTCTAGCCAGCTGGGCCATTCTCGGCTCCAGTTTAATTTTATTCGTCCGGCAATCACCAGAATTACGTTTTGATTCAATTGGCGTGCCACTTCACACATCCAGTCGTCAAGAGTAGTCAATTGTTCGAACGTATCCAACATTAACACCAGGCGGTATCCTGATGCCACTTGCTTAATGTCATTCAGAAAATCGTTCGTTAGGTTTTTAGTTGGGTCGCGCAACAGACGTATATCCGAATTGGTGAATCCTTGATCTAATAACCAACTTACCAATATCTCAGCGCCCGCACCGCCCAGCACGCTTACGATAATATTAATACCAGGAAAGACTAACCCTAGAGCCATACTTGCAAAATTGCCTGCCGCCGTTTCTGCGAATTTACCCCCAAATTTTGCGGTAAAATCACCAATTTTGCTTGCTCCCTTCGCTTTATCTTCGACTTTTGCCTGGATCGCATGATAATGCCTAAGATTTTTTGAAAAATGTGGCAGTGTTATGCCATAAGTTTCTAAGTCATTTGCCCAATCGCTAAGGATAGCAGGTGCTGATTTTGATCTATCACCAGAGGTGAGCCCGACAGGTATGTGCAACTTTTTGCAATGCAAAGCGAACATATCCAATAACCATGACTTACCTACACCACCGACACCATGAATGACGAGAACGCGCTCAGGAAGCTCTGGATCGGCGACAAGCTTCGCGAACATGTCACGCAGATTCTCGACATCAGTGAAATAGGCTAGCATTTCTTCAGTATCGGTTTGTAGCATCTCTATCCTCCACTAATCTATCCACGATCGTTTAGCTATAGTCAAGCAGCTTAGGTCGCTATTAGCTTGTATGCTTATAACTTAGATTATATGTAGATTTAAGCCTCTTGCCCTAAATCACCGTTAGTAACTTTGAAAATCGAAATATTGATTCCTGGAAAACCTACCTGATATCTTAACTGAATTGGTACTGTAGATCAAGCCAGTTGGAGTTACAATCCAGACTGCCGATCATGTCTCGATTGAAATGGAATTCTCGATGAGCATAAAGTAATATTATCTATTTATTATTCTTTATCTTTAAAAAACAAGTAAAGGCTGTAAAACAAGCGCTTTTAGATTGGAATGGTAGTATTCTGTAATTACCAGTAATTCCGTGCGTATTTCCCATCCCCCGCACAAGGTCATTTATGCAGTATCTCATATGCCCAATATGGGTTATATAAGCTATTTTTCTCATTATTTTACTATATAATTTACTTTTCTAAAAACGACAAAAAGTAAAAATAGCCTATATAGCCAATATGCAGCTTTAGCTACCGATTTTCATACTTTCAAACTAATGCCACACCAGGCTTCAACTTGCTTCCCATACACCTTGGGATGCATTGTCTCCACCGGAATAATCATTTGGTCTTGCATTGCGATTCCAAATGCCTTATTAGACGTAGCTATAGGTAACCCCTTTTCGCGAGCATATTCATTGAAAGCCTTCACGAGTTCGGCCTTAACAACATATCCCTCTGATGGAATGCACATGTCCTCTAAAAAAGCCACCAAAGGATTGCTTGCCCTCCGATACAGCTCACCGGATTCCTTTTCGCCATAGCTGAAGTGCCAATCATTTGCTCTAAGCCGTTTAAGCCCTTCCAAACCGAAGTTCAATATACCGGAAAGCTCGATAGGCGTTGTCAGCTTAGCAGTCAAATTCGGATCTTCCTTCCCATAAATGCTACTTTTAAAAGGAATGATGATCCATCGATTATAGAAGGCATCATCATCGTGTCGGAGTTTTGGCAAAGCATTAGCCGAAAATAACAGCTTTGCCTTATTATTAAAGCTGAAAATCTGCTCAAACTTATTTTCCGCATCAATTGTGTCCTGCCCGGTAAGGTTTTTAAAGATACCAGGATCCTTTATTGGTGTTGCCGGCAGATCACCGGAAGTATTGAGCTTCTTGCCGAACAATCGAGCCCTTGCAAACCTGTTCTCGGCCAAGTCCTGCAAACTTACATGTGAGCAATCATTTGCACCGATTAGAGCTTCAATTACCCTTATAGTGGTACCTTTGCCGGTTCTCTTCGGCCCATAAAACATGAATGCCTTATGTGTTTGATAATGCGGCCAAATCATATAGCCAATTATCTCACCAATGGCTTCAATAATTTTTTTTGAAGACAGAGCCCCCTCTAGAAATTCCATGAAGGCTGGACATTCCGCATCAAGATCATAAAATGTAGGTGATTTCGTCAGAATAAGGTTCTGCGGTGATGGCTCGAATAACTGTAGAGTATCGAGGTCGAGGGTGCCATTAGCTGCATTAAACACATTTCCGGATACATTGTTTAAATCTGATACCGAAATTCCGCATTTGGCGTCAATTCTTGTCAGGATCTCAGATAAGTCTCCCTTTCGGAGGATTGATTGCCCGCCTTTGTTCTTATACTCGCTGAATAGGTCATATAACACGCTTGCAAGGAGTTCATATGCGTGACCGCAGTAAACCCCGTCATTGTATAGATACGTCTTCTTGTTCTCGATTATATGAATAAAATAAGATTTTTGCGTCACGAATTCGGCAACCAGGTCATAATTCACGCCGGTAACTTCTTTAGTCTTTTCATCTCGTAGCAGACAATCTTCAAGATAGAGCATGTGACTTTCTTCGCTCATCTTAGATCGCCTCTTCCTTTGTTCGGATAGGCCAGATCGATATCAAAGAGTCGATATGAGTTACAATGACATTTCCATCTTTTAATTCGATCGTAATGTAGTCACCGTTCTTTTCCAATAGTCTGCCTACAGTTGATTTTTCAAAAAAGGATAATTTATATCCATTTATTCTGCCCATGAATAGGTTTATATTTATTTTATTTATCATAGTAGCCTTTAATGATTTATTTAAATTTATTTCTAGAATTGTCTTAGAGTGTTGCGTCCCTTTTCGTTCGAACTATCATGCTGCTCTTGGCAAACGCAATAGTTGCTTCTTCATTAGTGAAGCTACAATCTTGGAAGCTCTCCAATAATTCGTTCATTGGAATGATTGCATTGAGTGCGATAATAAATCTCTATCACATCAGTTTTATCAATAAAATCACCTCTCAAGCCTATGCTGTAATTATAAAAAAATAATATCAAAATAATGCTTTTACTTCCTAATATTTAAGCCTTTGGGTCATTAGTCATTGGCAAAGTTTTAGACTCCACATTAGATCTCGATTCTATTATATTTATTTTGAATCTCCTTTATTTTTGATATACGATTCTGAATGTCTTCGACGACAGGCCCAAGTTGACCTTGGATTCGATCCCGGTTATCCATGGCACTCTGTACTTTCGGATCATCTAAAACCTCTAAATGAGACAATGGATTTGTTTCTTGAACTGCTCTTGCAAGAGCACCCTTCGCCTCTAAAGAAGCCTCAGCTATTGCTCGCTTGGCTCTCATTAAACGGTCTGTCAGCCCACTCATCGATGCTTGGCCTTCAGTCAGAGCAAGATAAGCCTCGATGTCACCTTTAACCTCAAATAGGCGGTTTTCGGCTTGCTCGAATTCCAATACACGATCCTCTGCGCCACCTAAGAACACTGGAACCAATCCCTTGCTTGTTCTCTGGGGTCTGATCAACCTCAGAAGATCGGCCTGTTTTCTCTCGAAATCATTCTTCGCCTCCTTATACGCATCCACTATCTTGCATTCAGGCGCTCCAGGTTTCTTCTGCCAGAATTCCAAAAATACTGTGATATCGCTCATAAATTGCTGTTCTCCACACATGGCACAATAACAAGGCATCTGCCATCAAATGTGATGTCGACTAAATCGTACTCTTTCCATGCTTGCGCAACTGATCTAGGTATGGTAATCGTTGCTGCCTTATTTTCGGCAGACCTAGACAGTCTTCGTCTAAAATTTAACTTCATTTTTCCTCGAAGGAGGTGCCATTTGGCGCTTCCCAATATATAGAGACCGTAAAAATTTACTTTTTGAAAAAAAGAGAAGGCAGAATGCCCACTGCGTCCAGTAAGGTCTTAACTGCCTGTACGTTTCTGGGCATTATGCTTAGGAGTTCTTAATCCACCCTTCAAGGTTTTCTTAGTTGCTACTCCCTCTATTAGATCTTTGAACTTCTCGTATGTTCCTTGATAGCCAACACGATTGTACTCATCTAGCATGCTATCCACAGTTCTGATTAGCTCAAACTCTCCCTTTGACTTGGCATAGTCTGTTAAGACCTCTTCGTCCTCGACCATAATACCGATTATCCGGTTTGCCTCTGTGTATTGATACAAATTATGCAGTGCGATCAAGAGAGGGGCTGTTGGAGTGGTTTGACTGTAAAGGTCTTCTATTGTTACATGAGAACAAACCGGACAGTTGCAGAGGATGGCCTTCATGCTCTTTCTTGCGTTTCGCCCGAAATGGGCAGCATGCCTTATGCTTGACGGAAAATACCAATTCCTATATTGAGATACCCGGCTATACGAAGACGAGTCAAAGGTAATCGCCGTATCAAAGTGTTTTGACAGCATGTCAAGCGCAAACATGCTCGGTAGGCTGGATGTTCCAAAAATGTGCATGTGATCCTTTAGATTTAGAGCATCTTTTTCATGCAGGACCATATATGCCAATATCTGCTTGTAGATGCTACCCTTTATACCGATTGCCCAGCCATCGAAATCAAAGTCCTTGACGGCGTTGTACCATTTCTCAATTTCAGGTAGATTTCGACCATGTAGCACGTTATAGAGCTTCATGTTATAGTTTTGCCTCTTTTTTTCAAAAAGGTCAAAGTTATATTTGGATTTCCTCAAACACACATCAAAATTGTCATTCGTTGTTACAGGGATATCTAAGTTAAATCCAATATCCGAGTTGGCTTCTTGCCACCGGAGACTCGATCCGGCGTCAATTTTTGCGGACTTGCCTTTTCGGGCGCAAGATGCTACTTGATAGCCTCCGCTATCGGTCATCATTATGGCATCCTTAGGATACCCGGTTTCATCTCTCCACCACCAAGCATTTTGGATGCCGGAAGTCGCGTTGATTAACGCATAGGGATACCAGAAAAATGATGCAGGAGAGAACCACTTAAGATCCTTTCCATTAAACATAAGTTTCTTCTTCCAGTACGAAAAAAATTGTGGGCCACAAGCTGGGATGAATGTGGCCCTCTTCTCCAAAGACCTCATTGTTGTTGACGGGCAGTCTTAGCCTGGATTTTTTCCATCTCACTTATTAGTCCCTTCGTCTCTTCGATCATCTCTTTTGATGTTTCGATCATATTTGGAATGTCTTCGAGGTCTTCATCTTTGATATCCGCGTCCAATGCGATGTCAGCCAACTCCCTGCGATCCTGTTCTTGTCGCTTTTTTATTTCAGATAAAGTCGCTTTTAGGGACTTGCGCTTTTTATCATTGTTCCCGCTGACAACTCCGCTATCTTTCTTGTCACCCTCATCTGCATCTTGGGTTGCATTTGGGTCGGAATTAGAGGATTCGTCTTCCTGTGACTGCACAGACTCGTTGGCTTCCGGCAGAGATAGCTGAGGATTAGTTTCGAGAGCATTCGATATGACTATTTTGTCTTCACTAGACATCCTGGCCAGCTCGTTAACGTCTTCCATCGATAGCTTTTTGAATTCCCGTTTAGGATCCGCTTCCCGAAATCCTCGCTCAAATCACTTTTGAGCTGGTCAATGCTTCGCGCGAATATAGCGTTGCGCTCTATAGTAGGTCGGCTTACGCCAGCTTGCTCTGCAATTCGTTTAGCTGTTTCTCCCTCAGATTGAGGGAGTTCTACATTATCACTAGGTCTATGAGGCGCTCGCTTTTCGGAGTTGTACTTCAATCCTCGGAAGTATGCCACCCACCAGCCCCTAAGGTTCCGGCGGTTAAGCTGCTGATCGATTATCACTTGGCAAGCATCCCTATCCGGCAAGTCGATATAATTTACTTCCGGCAAGGGAAGGCTATTTTCGCGGCAGATCTCGACCCGCATGATGCCATCCAGCACAACATCGCAGTTATGCTCGGAGTCATGCCAGACACATATCTTATCACGGCATTTTCCCACTTGGGCGATGCTAGCTGTTGCTCCTCTCTTTACTTCATTTGCTTGGGTCGGCATTAAGCCCTTGTACTCTAAGGATAATACAGGCTTGCCATTGGCAAGGGCCGAAGACGCCTCAATACTCTGTTTCGGATTAGATGCGAGAGAACTCCTGGCTCACGCCAGCAACATCTGTGCTCATTTCAGATCCCTTCTGACTTGCTAAATATGGCATGTCCATTGATTCCGTTATTTCGTTCAGCATTTTCTTTCACCTTTCATGATGCGTTGGGACATCCCAACGAAGTCTTTATTTAGAGAAAGAAATATCTATATTTTGAGAAACTAAAAATTAAGTTTCAGTTGATAATATATGAATGATGTTAATATAGATATAGGAATACTCGTAGAATACTTGAAGTATATCTACGGAACCCAGCTAAATCATTTAATTACATGGAACTGAGAAGGCTTTTGCCAACACTTAGTGAAACACCGATTAGGGATGCGTTAAAAGAACTTAAACGTTCTAATATATTGGGAGTTAGTTATGAGCGTGGCCGACCGAAAGGTGGTTCGAGGACAGAGAGATACAACATTTCGAATGATTTGGTGGCATTCAAAAAGGTATTTGAGATGTATCGTATAAATGGAATCGATGAGTTCATAAAATCAGAATATATTAATGGAATAAAAAAGAAATTTGCTCCTATCTTGAAAGCAGAAGCTAGACGTTTCGGTTTCAAGAGCGTAATAGACTTTATCGAATTAGATGTCCATCTTAGTCCCATTACTTCTATCCAGACAAATTTTCCTCCAAAACTACTTCTTTCTCAACCTTTTGACAGAATATTCAGTGACGTCTATATTTTAAATAAGGAGGATATTAGAAAACTCATCACGCGGACATACATATTGTATTCGAATTTTTCAGAGATATTCTCTTCGGCCATCAAATACACTATCACAGAGGAACGTGACAATCGTGATCACATGACCGATATTGATTCATTAGTAAAGCAAGCAATTTTTTATTGGAATGTATCTTCACATAACTTCGATTGGGTATATTCTTGTTTAATAGATGCAATTCGATCTGGAGACAAGATAGAATTCTATATTGAGTTTGTTGATGGCGTGATTGAAATAAATGGGCTAAAGAATGAACCGGGTAGTCTCCCTCTGTATTTATCAAATGATACTTTAGTCGGCAATTACTTCATAAGTGAACCGATTCAATTTGATTCTCTTCGCCAATGTATTTGCTTTAGGACTAATGGAGTTGATGATAAAGTTATTACATATGAAAGAATTTTGTCGGAAGTCAAATCTCATTTTCAGTGAATAATCAAAATCCAGCCATTTTTTTAATCCCAGATTTGAAGCCGTTCATATTGGTTATATTGGCTATTTTTTTTATTATTATGCTTTTAAGAGAAATTAATTATAATATAATAAATAGGAAAAACAGCCTATATAGCCAATATGGATTGGCTTTGCTAAGAACACCCTCAAAATGAGGGAGTTAATTCTATTCTGCCTAATCCTCACCTTATTCTGCCTAATCCTCACCAATTACACTAGGCCGATCAAGTGTTGGATTGCGCAAAAAATGGATTCTTCAAAGTGATGCTCCCTTTTTGCACATCCAAAATCATAAATTAAACTATTAATTATTAAGCGGCAATAACGCCCATATAGCTACTTTACTAAAAATATATCAATATATATCTATATCTCGAATTAATATTGCCTAATTTAGCAGCAAAATCCACTTCCTTTTGCATTATTGAAGCTGATACTATTCTATCCTGGAAATTAGTAAATAATTTATATAAACGGATTTCCCCCCTGTTTTAGTATCAATATCTTCTGGCGCTTATCCAGATGATATGGCTTCTGTATCAATACAACCATCCATCGAAGCAAGGAGCTGACTGAACTGGCCTTCGATAAATGCATCTTTTGGCGGGCTTCCTTCTCTGGCATCTTGCCGCCATGTGCAGCCAGCAAGGCCCTCAAGATCTCGCCTCTATCCTTCTGGGAGGGCGTCGGGTCAGGTGGGGCCTCTAGTCTAGTCAGTCTCTGCCTATCATAAGCGATGTCCCTAGCTAGCCAATTGCAGTCCTCATCCTGGCGGGCAGCAATCTCCACGATCCTGTTGTCATGGGAGGTTACCTGAACTTTTAGGCGTTCAATCTCGCCCACTAGGTATAGGAGTCGCGCCAGTCGGAATTAGCACAACAGAATCCGGCAGATTTTCTTCGGACATGCTTGCCTCGGTTGGAGTTCAGTACTCCTCCGGCGTTAGTATGGTCGTGGCACTTCGATCCGCCTCCGTTATGATCCAAATGCGTCCTCCTTCTGGCAGGTTATAGGCCGATAGTAGCCGAAAACCATGCTTAATGGACAGTTCATTTTCCGCCTTGTCCTCTGGACCTATCTCACCCCAATCTCCCTGGCTATGTCTCTTAATGTAAGGCCAAAAACTTGCTCCGTTTATTGCTTCTAATGCCCCGGGGGTCGCTAGAAGCTGCCCCATAGTGAATAGGCTCATACCCGAGCCTCCTTTAGGGTGTCTGGGTCTACAGGGCCGTTGAAACCACCCGACCACTTTTCTTCAGGTCTTATGCTGTCTGGATCCTCTGTGGCCCCTTCTCTCGCTGCCTTAACCATTCTCTGATAGCTTTTAGGCATCCTGGGAAGGTTTCGGTCATGTTCTTCCAGAACTTCTGACATGGTCAAGGCATTCAAAGAATCGTCGCCTTCCTTGGTCGCTTCCGGGAAGTACTTCCTTTGATGCTTGCAGGCCTTTTCCGGCCTGTAAGTCGCGGATGGGCAGCTACACCTTTTTGGGGTCACCGTATAATAGGCGTCTTTCTTATTTGACAAAACCAGTACGCACCGCTTATCAGGCAGCTCTAAAAAAGTAGGAAGTGGGTCGCTTGCGCGGCCCACATAGGACAAGAGCGATTTCACGGCGTCAATGCTCTGCGTTATAGGGCTTCCGCTACCTAGAAGCGTTCTAGCTATCATTTCGATTCACCAAATAATATAAGTACGTTTGAACTTATAAATTTATTGGTGAGTAATTTCCTATTTCTGACACTTGATTATCATAATGACAAAAAAGATTATGATAAAGCGATGCAAATTATGTGGAGAAAGGAAGTAGATAAATAGGAAGAACGAGCGGAATTAACCGCTCATTCCGGTCGTTTAGTTTGGTGAACCGAAACGACAAGATAATGGTGAATCTTATTGAATATAGTATTTTTCATCCAGACTTGCATACTAGGCATATTTCGATTTCAGAGGGTAATCGTCTCGATAATAGATATTGCTCAAATTAACAAGAAAATACTTATACATAAAACATGTTTTAAATTTTAGGAGCAGAGCAGTAGTTATTCAAAATCGATATATAGAGCTAGGCGAGAAAAGGCGAAAGCCTTTTCGAGCCGTATGATAGACTCAAGATCTATTCTCGCAGGAGTTCAAGGGTTCGAATCCCTTTCCCCGCACTCCAAACAATCTATGGATAGCGATTCTATCCCTATATGCGCGACCTGTTGTTTAGTAGATTATTCGCTTTAAGTATATAAATTTTAACGATAAATAGAATTCATCTATTTTTAGGAATTGGTCTATAGACGGATTTGAATGATGATGATTTTCTTTATAAGCTGACGTATATATTTTAGGCGTTCTATTCTCTTGGGCGAGTTCCTTATGAGGGCTTTTCAGGCCCAACATAATCTTTAGTTCTTTGAGATATAGCTTCCATAATGATCTTGTCAGCAAGTTCAATTCTGCTTATCTCCAGATAAGTAGTTTCTATGCTCAATAACTTAGCCACATAAGGACTTACATCGATCTAATGTGGGAATTAGACTTAGGAGTAATCGAGGCTATATTTATCGAATACTAATCAATAATTAGTGTAAAATAGCCCTGAAAACGAGCACAAATCAACAGAATTTAGTTACATGGACTGGCTTAAAATATCGGTCATATGGGCAGTTTTCCTATTATTCTAGTAATTTATTTCTTTTTTTGTTCTATAGGTAATAAAATTGTCCAATATGACCCATATGTGTCTATTGATGCGGATTATCTCTTATTTAAATTAATTGCTTCGGCATGAAGTGCAAAAAAACCATGTGTAATGGGTACCCCTTCCACGTTTCGCGTGGACGCCTCTCCCATTAATCCATCCCTAAATCCGAAGACCTTAATGATCGCATCGAATGATAAGAAAGAATTGCTGAATCCATCGCGCAATAGCAGCTAAATCGCACTCGAAAAAGCACTTTGCTCAATTTAGTTCTATGACATTATAGAAAGCTTTAAGTAAAATGTCACATAACTATTTGCTATGCACAAGACAGATGCCGGAGAAAGAAGAAAGGCACTAAAAAAGCAAGCTACTGAATTAACTAATGACGCAAAAGCCGCCATTAAAGCATCTAAGATCCTACCAGATGCCCAAATTGAAGCCCAAAAGCTCTTGGATGCAGCTAATGATTTGCTTAAAAAAGGCGAGGCCATGAAGCTTCAGGAAAGGCTAGAGGACCTAACCGTATATCAAATAAACAAGGATAAAGAAACAAAGAAAGGCATAAAAACCTACACATACTGGATGGCCTCCTGGCGTGAAGGCAATAAAGTGCGAAACGTCCACTTAGGCAGCTCAAGGAAGATGAATGCTGAAGCTGCAAAAGAGAAAGCCCGAAAGCTTAAGGCCAAAGCACTCGGATTGCGTTATTGATTTAATTCTATGACATTTTATAGAATATTTCAATAAATGACCTAGAACTGTTTTCGGCTAGAGGAAGACCAAGAGACAAACCTAAAGAGATTTTGGCTGATGCAGCCTATGATCGAAACAATAAGGATCTATCTTCGAAAAAGAGGAATCAAGTGCAGCATCCCTGAGAATAAACGCAATCAAAAGAAGCCTTTTAGAGGAATGCCCACGAGATTCAATGAAGAGTCATATAAGAAACGGGGAGCATTTGAGCGATTCTTAGGGTGGATCAAACTTGGATTTAGGAGAATTGCTCTAAGATATGAGGGACTAGATGAATGTTTCGTCGGTCTCATTTGTCTGGCGGGATTTATGATACTCTGGAGAACGATCTGAATTTTGAGATGAGTTCATAAGGATACATTCCAGCTCAAAACCCCCTATTCTGCGCTCCAAGTTTTATGACAGCTCGTGAGGGTTCCTATTAACCTCCGATTTCGGTAGCTTCTTTATAAGCAGTATATAAAGGCGGGACCGAGTTTGGCGGTTCTTAGGAGTCCTCTCGTAAGATAAAATATTTTAGAACAACCATATAATAAGTTCATCACAACATTCAAAACTATATACCGTAAGAATAAAATACATGATTAATAGTTATATAATGAGGAGATCAACTTGAAAATAGCCCTAGTAATGGCAGCTACCTTTCTGATGGTAGGGTTTGTGCAAGCGACTGCTATAACTGTCTGTTCGGAAGGCTGCGATTATCAGAGTCTTCAGTCTGCCGTGTATGCAGCTAAACCTAATGATACAATTGAGGTTCATAGCGGTATTTACAATGAGAGCGTGGTTTTGACTAAGAACATCGATTTCAAAGGAATAGATACTGGTAACGGAGAGCCTGTGGTCAATGGTGGTCTATACAAGAATGGCTATACGTCGTCACTGAGAGGTTTTAACTTCCAGGAAATAATTTCCAATAGGCAATATTCGTATAAAATGGCGATTCCAAACACGACACTTTACTGGATAGAGAACGCATCTGAGATTGGTGCGGAATCGCCGACTAAGGGATTGTCAATTATCAACAACGTCCTTAAGACGAATCCGAACGATGCTTTTGTTTGGCTCGTAAAAGGGAGCATCCTTTTTGGTGCTCAAAGGTACGAGGAGGCTATAGATGCCTATAACGAATCTTTAAAATTGGATCCATACTTTGTGGCCCCATGGAATGGTATTGGATATAGTTTATACCTACTTAAAAAATGGAATGAGTCGCTTCAGGTTTACGATAGAGCCATTGAGATCGATCCAAAGTATGCAGTTGCTTGGGCAAATAAAGGCGATGTATTCCATGCACAAGGCAAGTATGATGAGGCCATCGAAGCTTACGACGAGGCTATCGAGATCAGTCCACAATATGCAATAGCCTGGAACAACAAAGGCTGGTCGCTATATAATCAGGGGAAATATGATGAGGCCATCGAAGCTTACGACGAGGCTATCGAGAAGAATCCCCAAGATAAAACATTCTGGAGCAACAAAGGCGCGGCTCTCAAATTGCTTGGCCGCACTAAAGAAGCCGAGATAGCCTTCGCCCAGGCCAAGGAGCTAGAGAATACTGGCTAAGGGTGATCCTGCCCCAATCTTTACTTTTCTTTTGCTCAATCAGATATTAATCCAGGGTTTATCTTTTTGCGGACTAGTTTATAAACTGGATCACACATCGTAGCTCTGATATCCACAAAAAGAAAGACTTCAGATTAAATATTTGATCAGCAAAAAGAAAGTTAAAAGGTTAATTATCCCGGTCGCGGATAATCTGTTTCCGATTATCATAATCTTTTTCACTTCCAGAACTGTCACTAGCTCTTAGCCTTGGCCTATTCCTGCAATTGTGATGGGGATTAGCGTGCCAATCTCTTAAATATTTGCTATGTGGGCTGCTAAATTGCCTTCGATCATGGTAGTCTGCAATGAACCTTTATTCTATGACATTTTTGATGAAATTTTAACAATGACATAGGACAATGTTGCTCGTGATCGTTTTAGTTGCCTCTTAAAAATTTGAAATTTTCAGAAAGCGGTCTACAGTTAGCATAGATCTTCCGAAAATTATGGTTGTCCAATTTTCCTGAGGCATTAATCCATCAAATATTGTTGGCACGCATCTTTTGTTTTGTATATGGGTTATTCTCATAAATATCTTCTGCATAGAACATCAATGATCATTTTCCCATTCATCAACAATTATATAAGCAATACGAAATTCCCGTAACATCTCCGTATATCAAAATCATTATGCTTAACTACATTTCCGTAATTTCCGTAGCTTTTGACAAAAAGAAAAGACTTAAAACAAATTATTTATTGATGAGGATTCCTAAAAACCAGACTTTCAAATATCCTTTTCTTGATTTCGAGATACTCTTCTTAAAATCTGAGCCTTTTGGTTCAAATGTCATTAAGTCTCCTTGAATTATTCTTTCTTCGTGTCCGTTTTTGGATGGCTTCCGCTATGTCTAGATTACGTTGGCTTTTTTCAATGTACAGAGCTGATACAGATTAAAAGCGAAAGCTGTAACCATCAATTCTATACAAACCCTCTTGACAGTGGTAACCAACACTCTTCCCGCTCCAAATACTCTTTTTATGACGGCGTGAGGTCTTTCTCCCGGAGATCTCAATTGGCTTATCAGTCTATTTCGTTCTTTATCAAGTTCCAGAAGAGGCTTTTCTGAGGTTCTTCGTTTCATGGTGAAATCGATACCTATCGCCGTAACGCCAAAATATCCTCTATCTCTGAGAACGATTTCGTCTTTGATGGATAAGTCAACCTGACTATGTCCCAGATCGAAGATCTGAGACTGCTCCAGCATAGCTGGAGCATCGTGTAGCGATGCAGTTGTAGTCTCTATTTCGCGTATTAGGCTGTAATCGATATCGGTTTTTTGATGCAGCTTATAGCCGAAATGAGTCTCATTTCCTTTCTTAGCCCAGGTTCCATCTCGACTGCGACGGGTCTTAGCATTGTTTCGACTACGTCGAAACTCCCGCTGACTTTAGTCAGCTGGACGTCACCGCGAGGTTTCTTTGAAGTCTTTGAAGAACCAGGATCTGCTTCGATGAATGTTGCGTCTTGAATCGTTCCGCGCTTAATGTCTCGACTTCGTCGAGACTCTCACTGACCGAAGTCAGTGATACCTGCAGACCCATAGCGTCCAACTGTCTTTGGAGCTCAGCCCAGACCATCTTATCTTTCTCTGTATCAGCTATGCGTTGCTTGAATAACCATATTGTTCGGGAATCTGGGAAGGGATCTGGAAAACCAAGAAACGCCATAAATGATATGCGGTCAGCCATTTGTCTTTCAACCTCCAAATCGCTCAAACCGTACCATTTTTGGAGAATCAGAATTCTAAACATCATAATGACATAGCAGTTCGGTCTACTACCTTTCTCGCTTTTGTTATCATACATCCATCGAGAATTTGGCGGATCGGATGCCAGTCGATTATATTTGATATCATTGAAAGCCGCGACTTCTCTTGCTTGGCAAGAAGACCTTTAAGCATCCAGGTAGTAAATGAAACTATAAAATATAATAGTGTTATTAGTATATAAAGTTTATGATATTATGGAGTGGTTAGGTTTAAAGGAATACTCTATAGATGAAATGATCCACCCTTAGGGCATTGTGGCCAATTCCCAGTTGCGATCATTGCATAATAATAATATAATGAAATACATATTATTGCATATACTTCATTTATATACTCGCCAGTATTATGACATCCAGAGCAGCAGCATTCTAAGGCGCATCGAAGCTATTTAGAATTTTTTGGAACAACTTTTGTATAGCGGTGATCCTCTCTGAGACTATTCCTATAAATTCTCAAAGATTCCCACGGAATCACCTGTCGTTGGAAGCAGAGATGGTAGATTATTTCCGAGGCCCGGACGCCAGGATATATGCAAAAGCTACATAGATGCAAGTATTTCGGCTTTCTTCTTATCTTGCTTCTCTTGAGTGATAAGCCCTACATCAAACATATTCTTCAACTTGGTTAGTTTTGCCATCGGGATTCTGCCATAGTATCCAGTTGGCCTTTAGCGCTCAGATTTCAGTAGCCACCGAGTTCCAGCATTCTGGTCTCTCCCAAGTGGTAAAGCCGGCCGTACGCTACCATCCTCCGGAATTCCGTATCTTGTTCCAGTTTATGCAGCCATTCCCGAACGGCAGGATCCGAGAGTATCGTATAACATGCCTGGCAGTTGCTGCCAGATACGAAAACAGTGGGCAGATGGTCGCCCATGCCGGCCTCCCGCAGCCAGGAAAAGAAACGTGCTGGCCCCCAGAGTCTCAGCGCATGCAGAACGGCGTTCGTTTCCATGTGATCGAAGATCTCGGCCACTGACTGCTCCCGCAGATTACCCAGGTAGAGCGGCTGTTCTTCCTTTAACGTGAACAGCGGACCGATGCAGCCATACACCTGGCCATCGGGAAAAATGCAGGGGGAACTCGCTGCCTGGCAGACTTCGGGGCATGGCTCGTTGCTCAAGCTGTATTGCAGCTCGTCCTTTATATCCGCAGCCCGCCCGACAGGGAAGGTGATGCCCGTGCGGATATTTTCAGGGTTGGTGAGTTTCAGGAGATCGGTATGGATTTGTTGATAATCGGGATTCGCCTTATCGTCGGTGACGACGGAGATATAAAATGGTATGCCGCATTCCTGGGCGGCCCATATGGCATTCTTCACATTATCTAACGGAACGAATTTCTGATGATATAAGTCAGTGCTGATCGATAGAAAGCAAATCTCGGGCAGGCTTTGCAATAATTGCTTAGCCTTATCTCGCTCAGTAGCCCAGAACGCATTCGTCACTACAGAAATATATAGGTTGTTTTCGGCGGCGAACTCCATCACTTCCCGGAGTAGTTTCAAGTTGGAAAACGGCTCGCCGCCTGTGAGCGATAAGACAAAGACATAGCCGTTACGGTAGGCAGCGATCTGGCGAATCCAATCACGAGCATCCTCTAAGCTTACTTCTTCGTGCCGATCCGGGCCGGCACGAAGAATGCAGTGGGCACAGGATGCCTGGCAATGATAGGTAAGCAGCAGCCCTACATTCCGCAAGAATGGCGGATCTCTGACGTCTTGCTCGATGTTCATTCCAGAAGTATGATCTGTAGTCTTGGTCATGCTGGCTGCTCTACCGTTACACGGACCGTTTCATGATGACTAGTTCAGCACCGGCATTACGCATGGTCTCGATTTGCTTCGCCAATTCCATTTGCTTTTCTACATCCTTGCTGCGCAGAATAGAAATCAACATGCGGCGATCAAATGTGATATAGCCATTGGGGTGATCTTCGCGGGGGAAATACCGCATGTCATTTTGAAATAGTTTAAGCATTCCAACAGGTATAGCGAACTGTTGTCCTGATGACGCAGACGCCGCCCTTGTTTCGTTTACCATCGTTTTCAATCCTCCAATCTTTCAATTAAACTTAAGGTATAACAATTATAAATATTTAAGTCTACTGGTTGTCTGCCTGCTGGCGATAGTATATGAGAAAGCTGTAAAGGAGCAGAAGGATCGCAACTGCGTTTGGAAGACGGGACGCCTTTGGGAAATATGATGTTTGGATCATTCCCGGTACCTTTACAGTTGAGGTATTCGGCTATAATAAGATCTTCGTAGTTTTGTTTTAAGCGATACATGCTAAAATATTTAATTGAAACGCAGGATTATCAATAAGTCAGGCAGAGCGGCTCAATACTACTAGAACACGAACTTAGGCAGGAGGTTCCTTAGATGGTCCACGACGTATGGAGGCTTATTAGATGTCGGATTGCTCTGCAAGGCTGCTAGCGATGAAATACAAATTCAGAAAATACTGGGGCGAGACCATAGGAAGAATTAGCCGCATTGGGGAAAAGAAAATCCCTTTGATATCCAGGGAACTATTCTTCGGCAATCCAGATCGAATCACAACGCGCATCAGCCAACGGCTTGAGATTAGCTTCTTAGCCCCGGTAAATGGAGTGTTCAAGGTCTGGATTGGCCCGACGGGCCAACTGGAAAGAACAAAGCCTGTGACCAATGACACCTATCGCGGGATACGCAGATATTATTGGGGATGCACCAATCTCTAAGTCGGATCGTTTTTGCCTTCAAATTGAGATCTGAATCATCAAGCTTGCATAACTCGGAAGATCGTAGACATCCATAGAAAAGGGTCTGTAGCATGGCCAAATGCTTGATATTGTTGCATACCCTAAATATACCTAGTACATCTTTTTCATCGAAGTAGTAAGGCGCTCCTTCATTAGGCTTCAGAACAATGAAGCTCCATTCTATATCATCCATCTTATATAATTTCTTTATAGCAAAACAGGTATTATTGATATGACTATTTGTTCTTCTCGATAAGCAAATCCCTAAAGGAATCTGCAGATTCGGAATTTGGCTCATTTTCTTTGGAATAGTACAGAAAGGCATTTACTCTTTCTAGATAAAACCTGATAGTCTCATCATGCAACCCCAGAACTTTCAAGTACTCTTGAACCGATCCAAAATCATGTCCTTTCTGAAAATGGATACCGGCCTATTATGCCAGTCGACCTTAGCTTTTTCCATGCTGCACCCACTCATAGATTTCCATCTATTCTAGGCAGCATACGAAGAGATTCGAAATCGCTATTCACGGGCGAGATGAGAAAAGGCTCTTGCCTTTTCGAGTCTCGCGTAGACTCAAGATCTATTCTCACAGGAGTTCAAGTGTTCGAATCCCTTTCCCCGCACTCCAATTAAATCTTTTTCAGGCGATGGCTTTGCTTTTTGCGGATTTCTTAATAAGGTGTTAAACACCATCATCACTCAGGCTGAGACTGATAAAAGGCACCTTCTTCAACGTAGACTGCCAAGAGAGCAAAGATCAGAACCCTATGGCCTGGCCAGACCTGTAGACCATCAAAGACTTCAGACTGACATCATAGCTGACTATGTGGGCAGCTACGTCATCATGGATGGCACTACCCACATCCATTGTGGTGGAGGAGGATGCCAAAGGCTGTCTCCCATATCCAGAATTAGGGAGCAGTCCCTTCTGCTCAGGGCCAAACAGATGCACACCAGACATCCTCTGTGCATGAGGCTCCTGCCCCTACATCTAAGAAGGCAGCAGTGAAGGGATCTGCAAGGGACTCTTTGGGAAGACATCTGCAGCTGGAGCTGGGTAGAATAACCTATCGCGTAACCCCCAGGATTTGCGAAGTAGAAAGTACCTTTACAAGACCTGTGCGTCACATGTATGCGTTTAGACTGCTATTCGTTCTATAGCAGAAATTCACTCAAAAAAAGCCAATAATCTCACTTGTAAATATAAGGAATCTTTTGGACATAGGCAGAATATTTCATTTTATCTTAGATCAAAGAATCTTGAATTTATGAAAAATAATAATTTGCAGGAATTAATTGATATAAATGGCAAGGAAATGAATTCCAAAATTCAGATTCATTAAAATTTAATGATGATCAATCGATTAAATTTAGCATCAACAGGTGGAACATTTTTATACTATCGATGGCTATTATTAATGATGATTTTATGAAGAATAAGACGACAATCATATTGCTGGCGCTAATCGCTTTCTTGGCAATGTCGGCGCTAGCATTAGGAGCGGAGATGCAGGAGACTCAGATGTCCTCGAACCAAACCTGCATTACATTGTCAGCTGAGGACTTGAAGCTCAAAATGCGCATGTTATGGGAAGACCACATAGTGTGGACGCGCATGTTCATTATGAGTGTTGCTGACAATACTTCGGATAAGGCTTTAGTAACCGAGAGGCTTCTGCAAAACTACGAAGATATAGCTGATGCTATGAAGCCGTACTATGGAAACGAGACTGGAGGCGAGTTTGGAGACCTAATCGAAGAGCATCTGCTGATTGCGGCGGAACTCGTTGAAGCAGCTAAGGCTGGAAATGGCACCGCAGCTGCTGATGCGGAGAAGAAATGGTATGAAAATGCTGATGAGATCGCAACCTTCGAGAATAGCATAAATCCCAACTGGGATAAAACAGCTCAAATGGCAATGTGGCATGATCATCTTAAACTCACAAAGGATGAAGCAGTCGCCAGGCTAACCGGAGATTATGCAGCAGATATTGAGGCCTTTGACCAAATAACAGCCAGAGCCAATATGATGGCAGATTCATGGTCAGATGGCATTATCGGTCAATTTCCGGATATGTTCAAGGAGTATATGGTAGCCGTAAGTCCCAATGGTGTAGCAGTCAATGACAGTCGAGGATTCATGACACAGTTTCTAATGAGGGATGACACGACTTGGACGACCGACAAGATTTGCGAGGCTTGTGGCTGCACGGTAAAGGGTTTCGCATGCGACTGTGGCCTGAGGCCGAATCCCACCAAACTTGAGTGCATAAAGAACGGCGGTCCTAAACGGATAGTGCTCCTGGACGCAGTGATGGCTGAAGGCCTCTCGGAATTGGCCAGATCATAGAATACGTGGCTGAATCAGCCGCAAGCTAGCGAGAGTTATCTTTCCCCTCAAAAATGGGCGATTTCTAATTCCGCTATAGTAAATTAAATTTTTTATATTAATCAGATTCCTCCAATAGATCCGAGCTGTTGGGAATATGATAATTAACGAACCAACAGGGAAGAAAGTACCCCCTTGTTGATTTGACTTTCAA
>CAVWPP010000013.1:0-16291 GCA_963756915.1 Methanotrichaceae archaeon | reverse complement strand
CGAGGGCGAGCTTTATGTCTTGACATCTGAAGTGGGAGGACCAACAGGAGATACGGGAAAGATTTATAAGATAGTCCCATCTGCAAAATAGACTCTTTGCTAGATACTTTCGGGATACGAACGGCAGGCCGCCAATTTGGCCTGCCATTCTAAACTATATCAAAACCCAACTGCAAGCTAACCATCAAATATCTCTGAACATCATCTGCATTCATAGATCCTTCAATCGCTTCTCTTTTCCGATTCAAATCCCGTATTTTTGAAAAAGGTCGAACATCGACTTGTTCTCGAACCGAAACCTCCACGGCGAATCCCGGTAAGCCTCGCCTCCTGGCCAGACGAGTGAGATAAGAGAGCAAATCGTGGCCTACGCCCAAATTCTTCTCACACCAGCGCTACCTCGGCTGTGTGCATCATCTCACTTATCTCATATTGCCAATTGCCGATTGCAGAGGGCAGGAATTGGCAGATAATTGATAATCGCCTCATTTGATTCGTGAGAAAAGCTTTAGAAGTATATGGTGATGAAGACAAGTATACGAAACCATTCAAATAATGAATTTCATATTGGAGGCACAGATTTGAGCAGAAGATTCAGAGAACTAACACCGGGCGATTTGGCAAAGCTGCCCGGCTTGACCTTCGATCACTTTTGTATTGGCGAAGAGAGGATTTACCTACACCTTTTCAACCAGAAAAAGATGCACTGGTATCTGGCGGAGTATGGGCCTATTGGCAAAAAGTTCTTCGGATTCTACGAGAATAAATCAGATGGACTCGCCTCGGGTTTTTGCACACTCGATGAAATACTAGGCTGCGGAAAAAAGGGAGATGCCTGGGAACCGATGATCGATGAAGAATGGAAGCCAGTGGCCGCAAAAGAGGTCCCCATCCTGACCGAATACATAAGAATGATGATAATTCAACCGGACATCACTTAATCAGAACGACCCTTCGAAACTCATCGGCCAAGGTTCTGATCTCTGCATTCTCTCGATCTCTCGGGTAGATCGCGTCGATATACAAAAATCTAACTTCGATTGAATGCGAATGTCCAATCCCAACTTGTGTTGCACGCCACGAGGCACAGCTCCGTTGGCCAACATACGGCTCACCTACCAACCAAATCAAGGTGCCGCAACTTACGATATAATCATTAGAGGACCCGAGAAATAGATGAAAAAGGTATGTTGGACAAGAGACGTCATGCACGGAAAATAAGGTGCCGAAGGAGATTAGAGACTCGCCTGATCTTGCCCCACCAATCAGAATCCCACAAGTGTCTCGTTCTGCCAACCTTCTTGACATTGGGCTTCCAGATCTTTGTGCGCATCCAAGTAGGTGCTCCTTTGGGCTTATCTACTTGGACCCGCTCACCCAAGAAGACGTGAACCTTCTTGGTGCCGCGCTCGCGAAGCCGTATGTCTGTGTACCCCCTGTTAGCTGCCTTCAAGGCAGCCTGGCGGGGCGACTTGCCGGTGAAGACGCCGATTTCGTTGCCTTCAGCATCACGCAATGCGAAGTTTCTTGTTTCTTTCTCTTTCTCGAGCACTGGTAAAGCCTCCTATGCAAATAATTAATTTGAACTGGATAAGTATATTAATTTAATCAATATGTTTCTCGGACGGTCTTTCGGAGAATTGATCGATTCGCCAAAATCGCACAGTTCTTCGGATGATGCAGCCAAGGCCCACACAATTTGGTCCCGGACACTAATAGGCGCTGCACTAGGCACCGCGGCTTAAAGCAGAGGAATTGGCTTAAGAAGATAGATTAATGATATCTAATAATTTGATTCTGAAAGAATTCGTAGAATAAATTTGGCCTAACTCTGAGGATAGCTATTCTGCCTCTAGGTCGTTGTTATCGAAAATAGGAGCTGCAAGCTTGGCCAGCCTTCAAGCCACATCACTCCGAATTTTGCCTCCTCCTATTGGCTGGCGTTCTTGATTGAAAGGAGATTGGATGACCGATGTAATAAGTCTTTTCACGAGTTAGGGACCGGAAATGAATAAGAAGGAAGGCAAAAGTCTTATGGGCATGGGAGGGAGAAACATGACATCGACTTTCGCCAATATATTTACATCATTTGCCGATATTCAAGGCTTTTGATAGAGAAGAACCGAAAGTTGAATATTCAAGTAAAAATGGAACCGCTAATCCACCGCAATCTAGCACAGCATTGGCTGCCTACCACTCCCATTTTGCATCTATTACGCCCTGAACTTTGAGCTTCTCCTTCAACTTCTTGCCTTCATCCTCAGTACCGAAAGTCTGTTCTATTTTTTTCCCGTTCTTGTCAGTATAGGTTACTTTCATTTAATACCTCACCATATACTCGTTCCATTACTTTAAATAGTAAACGCCAGGTTGAGAGCGATCAGGCCAATGAGCTATATACAGGCTTGTTGAATCTGGCCTGTTTTTTGATACGACAGAATCAAAGCATAACCCCAACTTTTCCTATCCGCACGTGAGAAGGTTCAAATTGCTTGGGAGCAACTGATGGACCAATGTGAGATTACTTTCTTCGCCTTTATTATTATCAAGAGTATCGAGATTATTGATATTACTATTAAGACTATTTTTAACCAATAATGTGCCGATACACATTTAATTAAACTTAAATAGTTTAAAATACTTCTAATTTATTGGAGCCTCCGATAAGTTCGCCCCCTATTGCACTCTCGAAGGCTCTTAAGCCCCCACCAGCAAAAAATTGGTTCTAATTCTAAATGAGTGAGCTAGCTTCCCTTCTGTGCCTTTTATTGGATTTCCACAAATGCAATTGTCTTCTCTTAATTCCAGACAACCTTAAGACGTCACTACCTAAGGCGAAAAATCTAATCATTTTAGCGGCAATTTCCGTCTCTCCAAAGTAGCTCCCCAAAAGCTGGAGGGCTTCGAAACAAGGAAGAGCCAGAATGCCAAAAAAAAATCCGTCATCCATTTAAACATAGGCTTAATCAACGTCAAGGATACGTGATAGATGGTAGTAGATGTTGAATTGGATGCTGGAAGCGACAAGAAAGCACCTGAACTTGCGAGTTGTCGAGAGATTCCACAAATTTTCTTTATGTTATACCTCATAAGTGCGTCAGGGACTATTGTACTTACTCGAATCGAAGCATAGATTTAAGTCCATTAATAATTCAGTATAGACAGATGAGAAAGGTGATCCTGAGGATGCATGCGAAATTTCTTTTTATGATTTTAGCCTTTCTTTGCATAACAACTAGTTCCGCGGATTGGCTAGAAGGAGGTTACGTGGGTTCTCCAGACTATGGAGAGATCAGGCAGTACTTTACAGATCCAATATTCTATATGCGAGTCCCAGCTACGCAACCTTTGAGATTTTTTAGACCGGGACAATCTTTCTATCCTATCGCAAACATGAGCACCTATCCCCCTTATGCCTGGCAGTCGGAATTTAGAAATAGATCTTTAGCGGCTATGCAGTGGGAATCGTTTGAGAAAAACTGGACGGCAACCGTGATCTATGCCAAAGGTAGATCATCCTTTAGAGTTCTTGAAAAAGGTGCCTGGAAGAACTTGTGACGAAATTGTCCGATCACCAGATTATTGTGAAAACATTTGATGATCCCGTACATTTTAAGATCCGCTTTGGGCCGTCAAATGGTAGAATAATTCTACCACTTAAGCCTTGAATTCCCAATATTTCTTTTTTTTAATTTTGCACTTGCTCGCCTAGGATGCTTGGGTCAAATTTCTTGATAAAACTGCAAGAGATTACTGCTTATTTTTTTGATCGATATCACCTACAGCCCTCACCACACTTTGCCACTCAGAGCAATAATACACTTGATTGGAATAATCTTTGATATCGGTTTCATTCATGCTCCATGGGTGCTCAAACAGTATTCCACGTCTATTAGGATTGCTTTTAACAAATTCCACAATGTTCATGTCGAGATCATCGATCAACACATCTGAGGGTATGTTATGCTTAGCACCTGTCTTCGCATAGTAATACTGCGTCAGGCAAGGAAAATGAGCGTTCAGCCATTGCTTGGTTGCTTCTTCTGCGTTAGGTCGTCTAGCCGTCACCACAAAAACATCATGTTCGGTAAGCTGTTTTACGGCAATTTGCGAACCTTCTATCAAAGGCACACGGAGCACATATTCCGAGTCGGCCAACAACCTAGCTATCTCCGACCATAGTTCCCTCCCCGCAAAGCGCCAATGTGCTCGATTAATATCACTCTTAGAATACCTTTCCCCATATTCTTTTTCAATTACTTTAAGGACGGCACCGACCTGATCAGCCAACACCCCATCTATGTCCACAGCGATTTTCACCTAATGCCTCCAATTAGAGTTTATTATTCCCCTTTATTTAATCAGAATGCATCCACTAAGAAGCTACGATGATAATCTTTCAGGCCGATATTGTTGTTGTGACGACGTACTTTTTCCCGATGCTAAGCAAATTCTAGATCACGTTATTAATGTACACAACCTTTGGCAAAGATATTCTCAGAGCTTAGCTTCGATTAGGTCTCGCGAGCCAATATCACCCTATGCAAAAGATGATATGGAGTGAAGTTATCTCTCCCCCCGAGAATCTTAACGAGGCCAAAAATGCTCAATGTGACCTTCCTTGGAACTGCCGGATCGCTGCCCACGCCGGAGAGAAATCCATCGGCCATTCTAATCAACCGCGAGGGTGAGATGATCCTATTCGATTGTGGTGAAGGCACGCAACGGCAGATGATGCGCGCCAGGACGGGCATGATGCGCCTCAACTATATCTTTCTCTCTCACCTTCATGCTGACCACATCCTGGGAATCCCCGGCCTCTTGGAGACAATGGCCTTTCAAGGCCGAGATAAGCCCTTGACCATAGCGGGTCCAATACACACCAAACGCATGTTGGAGGCATTTAAAAGCGTATGCTATTTCTCCAGAAACTTCGATGTCAAAGCTGTCGAAATGGGACCTGGAGATGTTTTGCAGATGGATGGCTACCAAGTGGCGGCCATAGAAACCCACCACAGCGTGCCCAGCCTTGGCTATTGTCTAAAAGAAGATATGCGCCAGGGGAGATTTGATCGAGATGCTGCCATTTCGTTAGGCATACCACCCGGGCCACTCTTCGGAAAGCTTCAGCACGGCCAGGAAATAGAGGCAGAAGGCAAAATTGTTCGACCCCAAGATGTCATGGGCCCTGCCAGACCTGGCAGAAAAATCGTATACACTGGCGATACGAGACCCTGCAGATCAGTGGAAGTCGCAAGCTTTGGCGCGGATCTCCTCATCCATGACTGCGCCCTGGCGGATGATATGGCTGATTGGGCCACGGAGACCAAGCACAGCACTTCCAAAGAGGCATCAGAGATAGCGAAACGAGCAAATGTTCAGCAGCTTGTTCTAACCCACATAAGCTCCCGGTATTCTGAAGATACTTCCATCCTCCTTAAAGAAGCAAAGTCAATCTTTGAGAGGACGGTTGTGGCAGAAGACTTGATGCATCTAGAGATCAGGCTCAGAGACGAGTGAGAGTGAGCAATAGATATGATACGCCCAAACACCCGACCAGAAGATTCTGAGAATAAATGGGTGATAAAGTGAGACTATAGCCCGTCTCGGCCTATCCTTGGTGCCAGAGCTTAATAGTCCTAACCTTCTGATTTCTGATCATTTTCTTGCAGTTTTTTCGCCCTTTTTTCCCGATCTTCATTCATAGCCGACATGACTTGCATAGATAGCTCATCATCTCTGCCAATGAGAGCTATCTCCAGAGATTCCATGGCGCAGTCGATCAGCCTTTGGCCCTTGGTTAGATCCATGCCTCTGCTCTCTACCTCAACGCCCATTCGAAAGATGGCATCGATTTCATCCGGAGGGAGCATGAGGGCAGTCGCCGCAGAGATAGCTCGTCCAAACATCTCATTGCCTACGTAGTACTCCAGGCCTTCTTTGTAGAGCCTCTCTGACTCTTCTGCTCGGCCGGCATTCTTGGCGATCAATGCTGCCCATAGGTAATCACCTGCGTTTACCAGGATCGCTATGGCCTCGTCGATCAATCCTTTGTCTCTGGCCAAAACAACAGCAAACTCCGTCTCATCGGCAGCAACGAGTATCTTTAACCCTTCTGCGGTCAGCTCATCAGGCAGTTTTTTGTAGTTCTCCACTAGGTAGGATACCTTCTCATCGAAAGGCATTCTTTCAAATTCTTCTTTCAAACGAAAATCTCCTGCAAGGATTAGAAAGTCATTCTCAGATAAGGCTTTGCATGCATTTCTTCTATAACCAAGAGTCTAAAAGTGTTCTCAAACATTTTGCATATTTTTCCTGTACTTCAAGTACAATCCTACGGTCACGATGAGAGTTGAAAAGGAAACTGCATTGGAGACTATGAGGATTTTATCCTGGATATGTATTCCATAGAGCAGCCAGAGTAACATGCCAAAAGTGAATTGCACGAGCATAAGAAAGCTTACATCTTCGACGGACTTGGAATGGTAGATCTTAAGGATCTGGGGCACGAATCCGAACATGGTTAAAATGGCAGCGCCTGAGCCGACTAACTCCCAATGCATCAGCCCTTGAATAGATATGATGGTATATTAGACATTACCCATTTGCCGATTTGACTCGTGCCTGGCTCAAAAAGAAAAATTGATTGGCCTCAGTCCACCAGTATCAATCCATAAAGTTCTACCTTCTCTTTACAGTCCTTGAGAACCCGAGGCTTGTATCCCGCATTTTGTAGCGTCTTAAAGACATCAATGCCGCAGGCTTCCATCGAGGGGCGCATGATCTCCTTATTCTTGCATTTCACGCTATCCAGATCAAAGACGGCCTGGCCTTTTTCTTGCATCTCCTCGATAACACAGGTCTCGCAGAAGACGCAAGGCATGGCATTCATTCCGAAGGCTTTGTAGTAGCCGGCCAAAAAGGCCGTTTTTTCCAGCTCGACAATGGTTTTGTGCATCTTTGCTACGGAATTGCCAAGGCCTCGGCTGGCATTTTTGGAGGGAAACTTCTGATCAGACTTGGCCTCGAATCTGGCCAGGACAGCATGCCGGTACTCAGAAAGAACGATTCTTGTCTCCTCAGGAGTTGGAGTATAGGGCGGACAGCATAGATGCTTTCCATAGGCGTTACAACCGTACCTGCATTTTAGCCGCACCCAATCGGCCACAACTACAATCTCGGTAGGGATCAGCCGCAGATCTTCATGAACGGTCTTCAATTCGGAGAGGAGGCTATCCAGGTCTTTGCTCATCATCACCATCTTCCATAAAAGTTCATTAATAACTTATGTGTTTTCGAAAATATATAGGTTAGTGCGCTACTAAAAGAGAGTTCATTTCAGGGTTTCTTCAAATCTTAACCATGAGCAAGGAATTGCATAGGGAGCTATTCTAAAAGTGCCTGGAAAAATTTGCGATCCGCTGTGACTATTGGGGCCTCCAGCGCCTTTGCCAAAGCAGGTAAGGCAATCGTAGATGCTGCTCCTTGTCTCAAGAGCCAGCTCAAACGCTCTCTTCGCAATTTTGTCGAAGGATAGGATGAAATCGGCGTGGATCTGAACTCAATCGTTTCATCTCTATTGCTTCTGTGATGGGGAGTTCTTTTTGCGCCACTCCATTACAATCAACGAGCTTCGGGCATTGTCCATTTAGCCGACTGCTCCAGGATCTGTCTTACTTCCGCTTCCAAGGAATGATCGTTATCCCGAGCGCGGGCTTTAAGTCGATCAACAATGGTGTCATCAAGATTGCGCACAATGAATTGGGCCTTAATCCCACCTATGATAGCATATTGATAGCATTTGCAGATAAATTCCTTTGGCCGTAGGATGCAAGCCGTTCTGATAGTGGCTTCTCTAAATACGTTTGTCCATTAAAAAAAGCAATGGCTTCGCTCTCTAAGAAAAAAGTAAGGCGAGACTATACTCCGCCGAAATTGTCATAACCTGTTTTGTAGGGCAAAGAAGGTACGTTATTTTTTCTCCTCCGACCCAAGTGTAATACGATGATGCAGGCATATCATAGACCCTCTTTCCCTCATCCTGATCACCTAAGACCCGGGAGGTATTGTTCCAGCTTCCATCAATGGAATGAACGGGCTTCCGGTGATTGTTGCAGCAGCTGCGGCCGCGGCCCCGTAAGGTCTTCATCCAGAACTTGTTGATTGCAGTCTGGTTATTCCCGAATACTGCGGCCAGCCCCTGGTTGAATGCATCAACCTGGCTATTATATTCTTGGGCCAATTTTGGATCAAAGGGTGCAGCCCCTAAGAGCTTTCCTACTCTCATTCCTGCAGCGAGGCCGTCAGATACGCCTTGCTGGTAATCAGTAAGTGCTGCCAGAGCTGGAATTGCCGACAGCGACAACAATGTCAAGATTACAAATACTTTTATGGACTTCATAGGTTCTCCTCCGCGATTTCATTTGGTTTTTCATCAAGCTTTGGAGCCTTCAGCTCCAGGGATCATTTGAGTTGAACACGGACGGCAGCGCATAGCTTCCCCACCAGTCATTGGAGGCATAGAAGGGAGAAACGCTTCCATATTGTGGGACGTCGCTGGTTTGACCTCGATTGATGAAGACCGGTTTTCCTGTGTTTGGATCTACGTAGAATGATTTTGTCTCTCCTGTATTAGGATCTACGTAAGAATATATCGGATATCCTGTATATGGATCCACCTCAGTCTCCCCTAACCAGCCATTGGTATAGTTGAGCGACTTCCAAACATAATACGGATCGGCCACAAGTTTTCCATTTTGGACCAGGCTTCCTTTAGGTGCACTTCCCCAGCTCCAAAGGCTACTCTTGCTATCATTTGCTGCGGCCGGTTGAGGATCTTTGGGTTCTAAGGTGCTGATCACATTTCTCCCGTAGTCTCCACCAACGCTCTGAAAGTAACTCGTGCTTTGCGCATAACAGCCCGCAATCAAGAGGCATGTTACAAGTAATACAACTACTGCAAATGCAGTTTTCATACTGACCCCACGAGCCTAACAATGGCAGCGGATCAATAAAAGGCTTTCGCGTGCCAGGAATCGGCCATTCGCTGTTCCTGGCGATTTCTCAAATTGCCTTGACCTGGAATTACTAAATCGTAAAATTTACGAACTCGAAGACCAGGGATCGTTGGAATTGAAGATCGGTGGCAGAGTTAAATCATTTGTTGCTGATTTATTCCCTGTGATAGGAGAAAAACCGGCATAGATCGGCTCCCCTGTCTCCGGATTAAAGTAGACGTAAACCAATCTTCCCGTCTTAGAATCCGTATATGTATAGTAGGACTGCCCGGTGTTGGGGTCCACATAGGTTTTAACCGGCATACCGGTTTGAGGATCTGTGTAAGAATATTCTGGAATACTGCCGTAGGGATCCACCAAGGAATCCCCTAGCCAATTATTGGTGACGTTGAGCTTTCTCGCTGAGTATTTGGGATCTGCTATGAGGGTATCATCTAAAATCAAGCTTCCTCTGGGTGCACTTCCCCAGCTCCACAGGCTGCTCTTGCTATCACTTGCGGCCGCCGGTTGAGATTCATTGGTTTTTAATGTGCCTATCATATTCTTACCGTAATCTCCACCTACACTCTGGTAGCGGCTCGAGCTTTGCGCGTAACATCCTGCAATCAAAAGGCAGGCCATTAGTAATACAACTACCGCAAAAACAGTCTTCATATTGACCCCACAACGCTAACACGGAAGCAAATCGATAAAAGGCTTTCGTGTGCCCTGCATGGCTATCCTCTATGCATATCGCATTTCTTAATAGCATAACTAAAAAATCATAAATTATAACTCGGATTTCTCTAGATCCGAGTCCATGGTTCGTTTTGGTTTGTGACCGTTTGCCCTGTCAAACGACCTGTTAATGCGTTTACTATGTCAATGGGCTTAACGCTTGAATTGACTTGGTTCCCCGTCATGGGATCTACATAGGAATAGACGCTCTTTCCGGTGTTGGGATCCAAATAAGTACTGTATGTGAAGATAGCCTTTCCCGTATTGGGGTTTAAGTAGACAATGACGGTTTTTCCAGTCAAGGGGTCTACGTAGGTTTCGATCGGTAGGCCAGTAGCGGCGTCCGTATAAGTCTCTCCCAGCCAGTTGCTGGAATAATTAAGCAGCGGTCGAAGATAGTAGGGATCGGTTATCAGCTTTCCATTCTCTATCTTGCTTCCCTTGGGAGCCATACCCCAATTCCATAAGTCGCTGCCGTTATCGTTGCTCTTCTTGATCGGTTCAGGATTCTGGGCCTTGTAGCTGGTTATCCAGTTCTTGGCGAATTCGCCGCTAACGCTCTGAAAGCGATCCGGGCTATCTCCACTGCAAGCCGTCGTGAGAATCGAAAATAGGAATAGCATGATCACTGCAGATTTAATCATCATCTAATCCACCCGAGATTCGTATACATTGAGTGATAAATGCCAAATCGAACCAGCCTTTTCATTTATGCCATCCTCTCATCTGGCCTCAATGCTCTAATTCATCGCGGATATTAAGCCACCGATCTCTATGGCCTACTCAATCTTTCTGGCAGCAACCTCAATGGCCCGTATGACACTGTCCCTGGGAATTATTGTCGCCACAGGGATGGATAGCAGCTTTTCCACGGTAGGGCTGACGATAGGAGCGCATACCAACGCAGATGCTCCGTCCCTTTCTGCCCTTACGGCGGCGATGATCGCCTCTTCGATGTTGGTTGCCGAATACTCCCGCAGTGTCAGCATTTTATCTCCGATCTTCATCTTCTTCTCGCTGATCTTGTCCAAGACGGGCCGGGCGGCTATTATGGCGATGAAGTTATCTTCCGAGCCCTCGATCTGGCGAATTGTCTTTACGATCAAACGCAAAGTGGTGATGTTCGGCTCCCTGTGACCAGAGAGTATCTTGTAGAGCGTGCTTTGAGGAATTCCTGAGGTCTTGGAAAACTCCCGAGCCGAAAGGCCCAGCTCTCCGAGAACTTCTTTCAAGGCATCACGCAGGTTCTCATCCGACTGGAAGGCGGCCCTCATCACTCTCTCCACATTGGGCATACTATTGGGTATTGCGCCACAAATATTTCTACTTTTGTGTCCTAGCTAGCTAGCAGGAGCAAAACGCTAATATCCATAAAGTCCTTTCTTGACGCCAAACGTATTCTATGAAGGCATTCCTTGTACAATTAGGATAAAAACTCTCCTAAAATAGAAAGAGTTATATTCTCTGATTGGAGAGTCTATCTTATGGGAGAATACCTGGTCAGATGCGTGAGTGACGGATCGGTGCAGCCTCCTTATTCCTTAAGCTGTCCGAGCGATAATTCACTTCTGCGCGCTGATTACAAAGCCAAATTCTTGGAATTAAAGAACCTTCCTGGAATATGGAGATTCATGGACTGGCTCCCAGTTAATGGAATGAATACAAAGACTGGCGAGGGATCAGTAACTTATAAGAGCCTGGGCCTTGCCGGGGAAATGGGCTTAAAGAACCTTTACATCAGCTTTTCCGGCTACTGGCCTGAGAAAAATGCCAGGATGTTGACCTGCAGCTTCAAGGGTCTGGAGGCTGCGCCCACTCTGCAAAGGCTTGAGGAGCAGGGTGACCATGCAACCCTGGTAGTGGCTTCGGCTGGAAACACGGCCCGTGCCTTTGCTGAAAGTGCGTCGCAGACAGGCCAGCCACTGGTTCTCTTCGTACCCGAGAAGGCGCTGCAAAGGATTTGGACAGTGACAACGCCCGGCCCTCTTACCTTAGTAGGCGTCAAGGGTGACTATTACGATGCGATTACAGTTGCGGAAAAGATACAGAGCCAACCAGGGTATGTGCCGGAAGGCGGGGCGAGGAACATCGCCCGCCGGGACGGCATGGGCACAGTTATGCTCGATGCGGCCGTTAGAATTCGCAAGATTCCAGAGCACTACTTCCAGGCGGTAGGCAGCGGCACGGGCGGCATATCCGCCTGGGAAGCCGGCCTCAGGCTGAAAGAGGACGGACGCTTCGGGTCAAACCTTCCACGTCTCCATCTGGCTCAAAACCTTCCCAATGCGCCCATCTACAATGCTTGGAAGGGAAAAGAGCCAGAAGCCATCAGTCCCCACATGTTCGACGATGTTCTCTTCAACCGAAGGCCTCCTTTCGCGGTTCCCGGTGGCGTAAAGGATGCTTTAGAAGCAACGAACGGCGAAGTCTACGGTATCACAGATCAAGAGGCGGGCGAAGCAAAGCGTCTCTTCGAGAAGTCGGAAGAGATTGACATCCTCAATGCGCCTGCCGTAGCGGTAGCGGCGCTGGAAAAGGCCGTCAGAGCCGGCGCGATTGCACCGGATGATATCATACTTCTCAACATTACAGGTGGTGGCGTGTCCAGATTAAAAGAGGATTTCACCTTACATACGCTGCAGCCGGATATAACAGTCTCCCGATGGGAGGAAGCAATGCAATTTCTGGAGAACAGATCATGATACAGATAATGAGCCAGACGATAAGCGAGACAGCTATCCCGACAGTGAAGCCTACAATTCATACGATCATGAGACCCTTGACTTTGACAATTCAAGGTGGCGTAGACAAGGACGGAAATCCTGATTCAGTATCAGATATTGAGATCGCGCGGGGAGAGATAATAGGGATAGTAGGACCCACCGGTTCAGGCAAGAGCACACTTATCGCTGACATTGAGCAGTTCGCCCTAGGAGACACGCCTTCGGGCAGAAGGATATTAATAAACGGTCTAGAGCCTGGCATTGAGCTACGCTCTGATCCAAGAAAGAAGCTGGTAGCACAGCTCTCCCAGAATATGCACTTTCTGGCAGACATGTGCGTAGGCGAGTTTTTGAGAATGCATGCTAAGTCCCGGGGAAAAGATCCGAATTTGGCCGAGAAAGTTATCGAGCTTGCCAATACCCTGACCGGTGAGCCCATAAACCCCGATCATCAGCTTACCATCCTGAGTGGCGGCCAGTCGCGTGCCCTAATGGCTGCGGACATAGCCGTCATTAGCGATTCGCCAATAGTCCTCATCGATGAGATTGAGAATGCAGGCATAAAGAAGCAAGAGGCTTTGCATCTTTTGGCGGGTGAAGGCAAGATTGTGGTAGTCGTAACTCATGACCCCATGCTGGCACTCATGGCCACACGTAGAATTGTGATGAAGAATGGAGGCATGACCAAGGTTATAAGCACCAGCATTGAGGAGCATAGAATCTTTAGGGACATAGAGCGCGTGGACGGCTGGCTAAGCAGCTTGCGGGAGACCATTAGACAGGGCGAGATGGTAGCTTGAAGATGGTGGTAGTGGCCGGAACGCCAGGCTCTGGCAAGACTTCAGTGCTCATGCATGCCGTCAAGGACCTTCTGCGAGTCGGCCAGAAACCGGCTCTGGTGAAGATAGACTGCATGTGGACCGAGGACGACGCCCGATTCAAGAGGCTGGAGGTGCCCGTGGCAGTGGGGCTCTCCAAAGATATGTGCCCCGACCACTATGCCATCTACAATTTTGATGAGATGCTGGAGTGGACTAAAGCCCAAGGGTCGGACATTCTGCTTAACGAGACTGCCGGCCTTTGCCTGCGCTGTGCTCCTTATCCCGATAAAGCCTTGGCCATTTGCGTCATAGATGTTACCACTGGTCCCAACAGCCCTCTTAAGGTGGGACCACTGCTTACAACTGCGGATGTCGCAGTGATGACCAAGGGCGATCTCGTATCTCAAGCGGAGCGAGAGGTCTTTCGGGAGCGCATCTTGGAGGCAAATCCGGGGTGCAGGATAATCGAAGCCAATGGGCTTTCCGGCAAGGGCTCGGCTGAAATCGCAGAGCTGATCCGAAGCTGGCCTGACATCTCCGGCGAGATGGTGCTGCGGCATAACCCGCCTCTGGCCATCTGCACGCTATGCACCGGCGAGCTTCGTGTCTCCAAGGAGCATCACCGGGGCGTGCTGCGCCATTTGGACGGGTTCATGGAATATACCGGCGAGTGAGGATCGGATAAAGCATGAAACAGATCGAAAAGCTCTTGCCGGGCTACAATTGCGGGGAGTGCGGTCTAGGAAGCTGCCGGGAGTTTGCTGCAACGCTTGTGGATGTGGCGGGTCTTGACAGATGCACAATTCTGAAGCAGGAGCGATTCCAGGGCCGTGCGGAGCAGATTGCAGTGCTGCTGGCAACCTCAGAAAAAGATGAGGATATCATAGGAGTCCTGGATGGTCTGCGGGCGGACTTTGCTCTGGCTCCGTTGCCGGGCGAGCCCTCCTGCCGAGAGGACTTGCATCCTTTCAACCCCGAAGCACATCTCAAAGAGGGCGGCATCTTTCGATACCGGCCGTTGGGCTGTCCAATCACTCATTTTGCCAAGGTTCTCAAGTACGAAAAGGGAATTGCTACGGTTCATTTGGTCGGGCCAGTGCACCTGCTACAGGGATTGCCTGCGCCGGAGGACATCGGCATCTGCATGGTTGCAGCCTTCGAGGGCGTGATAAGCAGGGGAAAGAGGCCGGAGGTGGGCGAGACGGTGCGCTTCCTGCCGGAGCACTGCATGATGCAAAAGGTGCATTCCGGGGTGATTGTGCACTCTGAGGGGAGCCGGGTGAGGATCGAGGGGATCGATCTGAAGGTGTGGTAGCTAAGATTAAATATAATACATATAACCTAATAGAATTCCTTGACCGTTTCGCCCAGGAGCATGGTATCGTTTCAGAGAGATTAGAGCACGCACTGGAAGGGAGTATGGCTATAAACAACAGTGGTGGAGATGAAGCGGATAGATGCAATTGAAGTTATAGATCCAATAGTTGATCAGTTTCTTTGACTAAGATGAGGACGGACTTATTGGCAGCTTCATATGGGCGAACTTGATAAGTCTCGAACCTTTGTGCAATACGAAGATGCGGGTTTCTTTTCATTGCTGCCCGAAATGGTGAGCTATTTTGAAATCTTCGGAAATAACTGAGATTATCGGCGTCCTGGATGGTCTGCGGCGAATTTTGCTCTGGCTCCACTGCCAGGAGGACTTGCATTCTTTCAACCCCGAAAGCACATCTCAGCAACATCTTCCGCTACCTGCCTTTGGGCTGCCAATCACCCATTTTTGCCAGGTTCTCAAGTACGAAAAGGGAATTGCTACGGTTCATTTGGTCGGGCCGGTGCACCTGCGGCAGGGATTGCCTTTGCCGGAGGATATCGGCATCTGCATGGTTGCGTCCTTCGAGGGCCTGATAAGCCGGGGAAAGTGGCCAAAAGTGGGTGAAACTGTGCGCTTCCTGCCGGAGCACTGCTGCAATAATCTCAAGAATGCTCTCGCGGCCATCTGCACAAGAAGGCGATTGGATTGAATTCTTCCGATCCTTTCGTGAGAACTTCAGAAAAGCTTTTCCCATTAGAGTATCTAAGAGTCAAGCAAAATCGTCGTTGCATGCAGAGGGAGTCCCTCATACCGTCCAACTTATCCGATAAAATTGATCGAGCCGTCCAGAAGATCAAGTCCCTAGGTGGCCCCAAAGTTCGATTCATCATCCTCTACGGCTCTGCCGGCGAAGAGAGAATGAAAGAGGATTCGGACATCGATATTAGTGTATACTACGAAGATGTTGATGCATCCGAATTCCGGCTCAAGGTCTTATCAGAGCTATTTGACGACATCTATGATATCAAGATCTTCCAGCAGCTTCCGCTTCCTTTGCGCATGCAAGTCTTAAAGGGCAAGATCCTTTACTCGGATGATCTGTCTTTTATGTACGACAAAGCTTATGAAACCATTAAGGAGTTTGAGTCCTTTAAGCGGATTTACTATGACTACCTTGGAATTGAATCTATAACTTGACTCAGGAGTTTTTATTGATGAGAAAAAGAGAACTGAGGATTGAGCAGATTCGATCAAAGCTAATTGACATCGAGGAAAGCGTAAACCTTGTGGAGAGACACCTCCCTCAAAGTTTTGAAGATTTTTCCGAACTCGGGTTGGTCAAGGATGGAATCTATAAGAGAATGGAATTCGCTATTGAGAATATAATTGATATATGCTCAATAATTAATTCAGATCTACGCCTTAGCATGCCTGAATGTGAAGAGAATATTATCGAAAGCCTTGTAAATAAAGGTATTCTAACGCAAAAGATGGGAAATGAGATCCGAAAGATGAAGAGTTTCAGAAACATAGTCGTCCATAGATACGGCAAGATCGATGACATTATAGCTTACACGATTCTGAAGGAACAAATGGACGATTTCTACGAATTCATCAAATCTATAGAGCGATTCTTGGAAAATCGGTAAATCTAATAGGATTTCCGGAAAAAAGGTAAATCCACGATAGGATTTTGCC
>CAVWPP010000012.1:0-15525 GCA_963756915.1 Methanotrichaceae archaeon | reverse complement strand
GATATAATAATAGGGATTATAATCTGTTTGAATTATTAGTAAAATATATGTTATTGGCAGATAATTGATAACCTCGTTTTATTCATGAGAAGAGCTTTAGAAGTATATGGTGATGAAGATGCGTAATACGGAACCATTCAATTAATAAATCTCATATTGGAGGCAAAGATTTGAGCAGAAGATTCAGAGAACTAACACCGGGCGATTTGGCAAAGCTGCCCGGCTTACCTTCGATCACTTTTGTATTGGCGAAGAGAGGATTTACCTACACCTTTTCAACCAGAAGAAGATGCACTGGTATCTGGCGGAGTATGGGCCCATTGGCAAAAAGTTCTTCGGATTCTACGAGAATAAATCAGATGGACTTGCTTCGGGTTTCTGCACACTCGATGAAATACTCGGCTGCGGAAAAAGGGGACGCCTGGGAACCGATGATCGATGAAGAATGGAAGCCAATAGCCGCAAAAGAGATTCCCATTCTGACAGAATACATAAAAATGATGATAATCCAACCTACATCACTTAATCAAGAATTCAGAGCCTTTTCCTTCAGATAGATCGCGTCAATAGCAAAGATCTAGCTTCGATGAATGCAAATAGTCTCAAGCTTCGCCGATTGACTCGCGTGGCTAGTCCATCCCATTCGTCCTCTCAGCCGACGCATATGCCCTCTCACCCGCTAACCGCAACCGGGAAGTCATGCACGGAAAATAAGGTGCCGGAGGAGATTAGAGACGCGTCTGATCTTGCTCCACCAATCAGAATTCCACAAGCGTCTCGTTCTGCCAACCTTCTTGACATTGGGTTTCCAGATCTTTGTGTGCATCCAAGTAGGTGCTCCTTTGGGCTTATCTACTTGGACCGCTCACCCAAGAAGAAGTGAATCTTCTTGGTGCCGCGCTCGCGAAGCCGTATGTCTGTGTATCCCCTGTTAGCTGCCTTCAGGGCTGCCTGACGGGGCGACTTGCCGGTGAAGACGCCTATCTCGTTGCCTTCAGCATCACGCAGTGCGAAGTTTCTTGTTTCGTTCTCTTTCTCGAGTATGGTAAAGCCTCCTATGCAAATAAATAAGTTAAACTGGATAAGTATATTAATTTAATCAATATGTATCCAGGACCTGTCTTCGGAGAATTGATTGATTCGCCTAAATCGCCCAGTTCTTGGGATAATTGCAGCCAAGGCCCAAACAATTAGGGCCAGGACACTAAGACGCTGCGCTAGGCACTGCGGAGCAAAGCAGAGGAATTGCCTTAAGAAAATAGATTAATGATACCTAATCTAATAATTTGATTCTGGGAAGAATTCATAGATCAAAATTGGCCTATCTCTGCGGATCGCTGTTCGCCTCCAGGTCGTTTTTATCCAAAAATGGGAGCTGCAAGCTTGGCCAGCCTTCAAGCCACATCACTCCGACTTTTGCCTCCTCCTATTGGCTGGCGTTCATGATTGCAGGAGATTGGATGACAGAGGCAATAAGTCTTTCCACGAGTCAGGACCGGAAATGAATAATGGAGGCAAAAGTCTTCTGGTAGGGAGGGAGAAACGGACCATCGACTTTTACCAATACACCGTACGGTATTTGCCGATATTTAAGGATTTTGATACAGAAAAAAACGAAATCCTAAATATTCAGCAAAAAAAAATGAAACATCGCCACCTAGCAAATCATTTGCGGCCTACCACTCCCATTTTGCATCTATAACGCCCTGAACTTTGAGCTTCTCCTTCAACTTCTTGCCTTCATCCTCAGTACCGAAAGTCTGTTCTATTTTTTTCCCGCTCTTGTCAGTATAGGTTACTTTCATTTAATACCTCACCATATACTAGTTCCATTACTTTAAATAGTAAACGCCAGACTGAGAGCGATCAGGCCAATGAGCTGTATACAGGCTTGTTAAATCTAGCCTGTTTCTTGATATGACAGAATCAAAGCATAACCCAACGTTCTATCCACACGCGAAAAGGGTCAAATTGCAGGAGCAACTGATAGACCAACGTGAAAATACTTTCTTCGCCTTTATTACTATCAAGAATATCGAGATTATCGATATTACTATTAAGACTATTTTTAACCAATAATGCGCCGATACACATTTAATTAAACTTAAATAGTTTAAAATACTTCTAATTTATTGGAGCCTCCGATAAGTTCGCCCCCCCCTTGCACTCTCGAAGGCTCTTAAGCCCCCACCAGCTAGAAATTAGCTCTGACTAATTGAGGCAGCTTCCCTCTCGCATTCTATTGAATTTCTACAATTCATTGTCTTCTCTTAATTCTAGGCAACCTTAAGACATCACTATCTAAGCGAAGAATCCAATTATATAATTAAAAAGGCAATTTCCGTCTCTCTAAAGTAGCGCTCTAAAAGCGGGAAGGATTCGAGCAATAAGAGCCAGAATGCTGAAAAAAACCGTCATCCGTTTAAACATAGGCCTAATCAACGTCAAAGGATACGTGATAGATGGTAATTGATATACTTCATAAGGGCGTCCGGGACTATTATACTTTCCCGAATCGAAGCATAGATTTAAGTCCATTAATAATCAGTATAGAAAGATGAGAAAGGTGATCCTGATGGTGCATGCGAAATTTCTTTTTATGATTTTGGCCTTTCTTTGCGTAACAACTAGTTCCGCGGATTGGCTAGAAGGAGGTTACGTGGGTTCTCCAGACTATGGAGAGATAAGGCAATACTTTACAGATCCAATATTCTATATGCGAATTCCAGCTACGCAACCTTTGAGATTTTTTAGACCGGGACAATTTTTCCATCCTAACGCAAATATGGGCACCTATCCCCCTTATGCCTGGCAGTCGGAATTTAGAAATAGATCTTTAGCGGCGATGCAGTGGGAATCATTTGAGAAAAACTGGACGGCAACCGTGATCTATGCCAAAGATAGATCATCCTTTAAAGTTCTTGAAAGAGGTGCCTGGAAGAACTTGTGACGGAATTTTTCCGTCACCAGACTATTGTGAAAAATTTGAGGACCCGTACATTTTAAGAATCCACGCTTGGGCCGTCAAGCGGTAGAATATTCGGGCCACTCCTGCCTTGAATTTTCCACATTTCCTTTTTCAATTTTCATTTGCTCGCGAAGAATGTCTTGGCTCAAATTTTTCGATGCCTTTTTTTTAGTATCAGCAATTTCAATGGCCTCTTGAGACTTGAAGAATCCTTACCCATCACTTGAAAAACGATTCGTATGAAGATTATGACAATCCTTTTTATGGCAAAAATTGGTAAATCCTTGCTTTAGTTTGCCTTCTCTTAACGCGAATGCAATAAAACTGATGAGGTTAGTGCTTATTTTTTTGATCGATATCAACTACAGCCCTAACCACATTTGGCCACTCGGAGCAATAATACACTTGATCAGAGTAATCTCTGATATCTGTTTCATTTATGCTCCACGGATGCTCAAAAGAGTATTCCACGTCGATTAGGATCGCTTTTGACAAATTCCACAATGTTCATGTCGAGATCATCGATCAACACATCTGATGGTATGCTATGCTTAGTACCTGTCTTTGCATGGTAATACTGCGTCAGGCATGGAAAATGAGCGCTCAGCCATTGCTTGGTTGCCCCTTCTGCGTTTGGTCGTCTGGCTGTCACCACAAAGACATCATGTTTTGTAAGCTGTTTTACAGCAATTTGCGAACCTTCTATCAAAGGCACACTGAGCACATATTCTGAGTCGGCCAACAACCTAGCAATCTCTGACCATAGTTCCCTCCCTGCAAAGGTCCAATGTGCCCGATTAATATCACTCTTAGAATACCTTTCTCCATATTCTTTTTCAATTACTTTAAGAACAGCACCGACCTGATCAGCCAATACTCCATCTATATCTACAGCGATCTTCACCTAATGCCTCCGATTAGAGTCCATTATTCCCTTTTTTTGATCAAAATATATCCACTAAGACGCTACGATGATAAACCTTTCAGGCCGATATGTTTTTATGACGACGAACTTTTTCCCAATGCTAAGCAAATTCTAGATCACGTTATTAATGTACACAACCCTTGGCAAAGATATTCCCCGAAGCTTAGCTTCAATTAGGTCTCGCGGGCCATATCACCTATGCAAAAGATGATATGGAGTGAAGTTATCTCTCCCCCGAGAATCCTTAACGAGGCCAAAAATGCTTAATGTGACCTTCCTTGGAACTGCCGGATCGCTGCCCACGCCGGAGAGAAATCCATCGGCCATTCTAATCAACCGCGAAGGTGAGATGATTCTATTCGATTGTGGTGAAGGCACGCAAAGGCAGATGATGCGCGCCAGGACGGGCATGATGCGCCTCAACTATATCTTTCTCTCTCACCTTCATGCCGACCACATCCTGGGAATCCCCGGCCTCTTGGAGACAATGGCCTTTCAAGGCCGAGATAAGCCCTTGACCATAGCGGGTCCGATACACACCAAACGCCTGTTGGAGGCATTTAAAGGCATATGCTACTTCTCCAGAAACTTCGATGTCAAAGCTGTCGAAATGGGGCCTGGAGATGTTTTGCAGATGGATGGCTACCAAGTGGCGGCCATAGAAACCCACCACAGCGTGCCCAGCCTTGGCTATTGTCTAGAGGAAGATATGCGCCGGGGGAGATTTGATCGAGATGCTGCCATTTCGTTAGGCATACCACCCGGGCCACTCTTCGGAAAGCTGCAGCACGGCCAGGAGATAGAGGCAGAAGGCAAAATTGTTCGACCCCAAGATGTCATGGGCCCTGCCAGGCCTGGCAGAAAAATCGTATACACTGGCGATACGAGACCCTGCAGATCAGTGGAAGTCGCAAGCTTTGGCGCAGATCTCCTCATCCATGACTGCGCCCTGGCGGATGATATGGCTGATTGGGCCACGGAGACCAAGCACAGCACTGCCAAAGAGGCATCAGAGATAGCGAAACGAGCAAATGTTAAGCAGCTTGTTCTAACCCACATAAGCTCCCGGTATTCAGAAGATACTTCCATCCTCCTTAAAGAAGCAAAGGCAATCTTTGAGAGAACGGTTGTGGCAGAAGACTTGATGCATCTAGAGATCAGGCTCAGAGACGAGTGAGCAATAGATATGATAAGCCCAAACATCCGACCAGAAGATTCTGAGAATAAATGGGTGATGAAGTGAGACTATAGCCCCGTCTCGGCCTATCCTTGGTGCCAGAGCTTAATGGTCCTAACCTTCTGATTTCTGATCATTTTCTTGCAGTTTTTTCGCCCTTTTTTCCCGATCTTCATTCATAGCCGACATGACTTGCATAGATAGCTCATCATCTCTGCCAGTGAGAGCTATCTCCAGAGATTCCATGGCGCAGTCGATCAGCCTTTGGCCCTTGGTAAGATCCATGCCTCTGCTCTCTACCTCAACGCCCCTTCGAAAGATGGCATCGATTTCATCAGGAGGGAGCATGAGGGCAGTCGCCGCAGAGATAGCTCGCCCAAACATCTCATTGCCTACGTAGTACTCCAGGCCTTCTTTGTAGAGCCTCTCTGACTCTTCTGCTCGGCCGGCATTCTTGGCGATCAATGCTGCCCAGAGGTAATCACCTGCGTTTACCAGGATCGCTATGGCCTCGTCGATCAATCCTTTGTCTCTGGCCAAAACAACAGCAAACTCCGTCTCATCGGCAGCAACGAGTACCTTCAACCCTTCTGCGGTCAGCTCATCAGGCAGTTTTTTGTAGTTCTCCACCAGATAGGATACCTTCTCATCGAAAGGCATCCTTTCAAATTCTTCTTTCAAACGAAAATCTCCTGCAAGGATTAGAAAGTCATTCGCAGATAAGGCTTTGCATGCATTTCTTCTAAAACCAAGAGTTTAAAGTGTTCTCAAACATTTTGTATATTTTTTCTGTACTTCAAGTACAATCCCACGGCCACGATGAGAGTTGAAAAAGACACTGCATTGGAGACTATGAGGATTTTATCCTGGATATGTATTCCATAGAGCAGCCAGAGTAACATGCCAAAAGAGAACTGCACGAGCATAAGAAAGCTTACATCTTCGACGGACTTGGAATGGTAGATCTTAAGGATCTGGGGCACGAATCCGAACATGGTTAAAATGGCAGCGCCTGAGCCGACTAACTCCCAATGCATCAGCCCTTGAATAGATACTGATGGTATATTAGACCTTACCTATTGGCCGATTTGACTCGTGCCTAGCTCAAAAAGAAAAATTGATTGGCCTCTAGTCCACCAGTATCAGTCCATAGAGTTCTACTTTTTCTTTGCAGTCCTTGAGAACCCGCGGCTTGTATCCCGCATTTTGTAGCGTCTTAAAAACATCAATGCCGCAGGCTTCCATCGAGGGGCGCATGATCTCCTTATTCTTGCATTTCACGCTATCCAGATCAAAGACGGCCTGGCCTTTTTCTTGCATCTCCTCGATGACACAGGTCTCGCAGAAGACGCAAGGCATGGCATTCATTCCGAAGGCTTTATAGTAGCCGGCCAAAAAGGCCGTTTTTTCCAGCTCGACAATGGTTTTATGCATCTTTGCTACGGAATTGCCAAGGCCTCGGCTGGCATTTTTGGAGGGAAACTTCTGGTCAGACTTGGCCTCGAATCTGGCCAGGACAGCATGCCGGTACTCGGAAAGAACGATTCTTGTCTCCTCAGGAGTTGGAGTATAGGGCGGACAGCATAGATGCTTTCCATAGGCGTTACAACCGTACCTGCATTTTAGCCGCACCCAATCGGCCACAACTACAATCTCGGTAGGGATCAGCCGCAGATCTTCATGAACGGTCTTCAATTCGGAGAGGAGGCTATCCAGGTCTTTGCTCATCATCACCATCTTCCATAAAAGTTCATTAATAACTTATGTGTTTCGAAAATATATAGGTTAGTGCCCAATAAAGAGAGGGCACTTTTCAGGTTTTCCTCAAATCGTCCACCATTAGCAAACGATTGCAAAGGGGGCTATTCTGAAGTGCCTGGAAAAATTTACGATCCGCTGTAACCATTGGGGCCTCCAGTGCCTCGGCCAAGGCCAGGTAAAGGCAATCATAGATGCTGCTCCTTGTCTCAAGAGCCAACTCAAATGCCCTCTCTCGCAATTCTGCCAAAGGATAGGATGAAATCGGCATTGATCTGATCTCAATGTCCATTTCCAATGCTTCTTCGATGGAGAGCTCTTTTCTGCGAGTTCTCTTGCAGAGCAGGCTTTCCAGCTCAAGGTAAAGGAAATCAGGAGCTTTAAGGTCAAAAGGATTGCCCAGGAGATCTAAAGCGGCATCAGAGTGCTCTTCCTGGAAAAACCACTTGGCAGCTACGCTGGCATCGATGACAATTATCATCTATCTCTATCCTCGCGTATGAGCTCAACGCTATCGGCAAACTTTCGTCCCTGCAGCTTTTTGCGCCTCTCCGTAACTATCAAACGAGCTTGGGCATTGTCCACCTTAGCCGACTGCTCCAGGATCTGTCTTACCTCTGCCTCCAAGGAACGATCGTTATCCCGAGCGCGGGCTTTCAGTCGATCAACGATGGTATCGTCAAGATTGCGCACAATGATTTGGGCCATAATGCCTCCTATGATATCAAAACGATAGCATTTATTGTATAAATTCCTTTGGCTAGATGCAAAAGCTGTTATCTTCTGATAACGTCTTCTATCGAACGTTATCCACAAAAAAAGTAATGATATCGCTCTCTAAGAAAAGCGGGGAGAAATCATGCTCCACCAAGATTGTCGTTATCTGTGTAGTAAGGCATGCTAGAAGGCACATTACCTACCCATGTGTAATAAGATGAGGCAGGCATGTCATAAACTCTCTTCCCCTCATCTTGATCTCCCAGAACCCTCGTTGTGTTATTCCAGCTACCATCGATGGAATGAACAGGTTTCTGGTTGAAAGTTGCAGCAACTGCGGCTGCCGCCCCGTAAGGCTTCATCCAGAACTTGTTGATTGCAGTCTGGTTATTCCCGAATACTGCGGCCAGCCCCTGGTTGAATGCATCAACCTGGCTATTATATTCTTGGGCCAATTTTGGATCAAAGGGTGCAGCCCCTAAAAGCTTTCCCACTCTCATTCCTGCAGCGAGGCCGTCAGATACGCCTTGCTGGTAATCAGTAAGTGCTGCCAGAGCAGGAATTGCCGACAGCGACAACATAGTTAGGATTACAAATACCTTCATGGACTTCATAGGTTCTCCTCCGCTATTTTATTTGGTTTTTTCATCAAGCTTGGAGCCTTCAGCTCCAGGGATCATTTGAGTTGAACACGGACGGCAGCGCATAGCTTCCCCACCAGTCATTGGAGGCATAGAAGGGAGAAACGCTTCCATATTGTGGGACGTCGCTGGTTTGACCTCGATTGATGAAGACCGGTTTTCCTGTGTTTGGATCTACGTAGAATGATTTTGTCTCTCCTGTATTAGGATCTACGTAAGAATATATCGGATATCCTGTATAGGGATCCACCTCAGTCTCCCCTAACCAGCCATTGGTATAATTGAGCGATTTCCAAACATAATACGGATCGGCCACAAGTTTTCCATTTTGGACCAGGCTTCCCTTAGGCGCGCTTCCCCAGCTCCAAAGGCTGCTCTTGCTATCATTTGCTGCGGCCGGTTGAGGATCTTTGGATTCTAAGGTGCTGATCACATTTCTGCCGTAGTCTCCACCAACGCTCTGAAAGTAACTCGTGCTTTGCGCATAACAGTCCGCAATCAAGAGACATGTTACAAGTAATACAACTACTGCAAATGCAGTTTTCATACTGACCCCACGAGCCTAACAATGGCAGCGGATCAATAAAAGGTTTTCGCGTGCCAGGAATCGGCCATTCGCTGTTCCTGGCGATTTCTCAAATTGCCTTGACCTGGAATTACTAAATCGTAAAATTTACGAACTCGAAGACCAGGGATCGTTGGAATTGAAGATTGGTGGCAGAGTTAAATCATTTGTTGCTGGTTTATCCCCTGTGATAGGAGAAAAACCGGCATAGATCGGCTCCCCTGTCTCCGGATTAAAGTAGACGTAAACCAATCTTCCCGTCTTAGAATCCGTATATGTATAGTAGGACTGCCCGGTGTTGGGGTCTACATAGGTTTTAACCTGCATACCGGTTTGAGGATCTGTGTAAGAATATTCTGGAATACTGCCGTAGGGATCCACCAAGGAATCCCCTAGCCAATTATTGGTGACGTTGAGCTTTCTCGCTGAGTATTTGGGATCTGCTATGAGGGTATCATCTAAAATCAAGCTTCCTCTGGGTGCACTTCCCCAGCTCCACAGGCTACTCTTGTTTTCACTTGCAGCAGCCGGTTGAGAATCATTGGTTTTTAATGTGCCTAACATGCTCTTACCGTAATCTCCGCCCACACTCTGGTAGCGGCTCGAGCTTTGTGCATAACATCCTGCAATTAAAAGGCAGCCTATTAGTAATACAACTACTGCAAAAACAGTCTTCATACTGACCCCACAACGCTAACACGGAAGCGAATTGATAAAAGGCTTTCGTGTGACCAGCATGGATATCCTCTATGCATATCGCATTTCTTAATAGCATAACTAAAAAATCATAAATTATAGCTCGGATTTCTCTAGATCCGAGTCCATGGCTCGTTTTGGTTTGTGACCGTTTGCCCTGTCAAACGACCTGTTAATGCGTTTACTATGTCAATGGGCTTAACGCTTGAATTGACTTGGTTCCCAGTCATGGGATCTATATAGGAATAGACGCTCTTTCCGGTGTTGGGATCCAAATAAGTACTGTATGTGAAGATAGCCTTTCCAGTATTGGGGTTTAAGTAAACAATGACGGTTTTTCCAGTCAAGGGGTCTACGTAGGTTTCGATCGGTAGGCCGGTAGCGGCATCAGTATAGGTCTCTCCCAACCAGTTACTGGAATAATTAAGCAGCGGTCGAAGATAGTAGGGATCGGTTATCAGCTTTCCATTCTCTATCTTGCTTCCCTTGGGAGCCATACCCCAGTTCCATAAGTCACTGCCGTTTTCTTCGCTCCTTTGGACGGGAGCAGGATTCTGGGCCTTGAAGCTGGTTATCCAATTCTTGGCATATTCACCGCTGACGCTCTGAAAACGATCCGGGCTATCTGCGCCGCAAGTTGTCATGAGAATAGACACTAGGAATAGCATGATCATTGCAAATTTAATCCTCATCGTCACCATCTTTCAGAATTGGCATACCTTGAGCGTCAAATACCAATCGAACCTGCTTTCTCGTATGCATTCCATCTCAATTCGCCTCAAAATACCTATCTCAAATGGCTTGTCTTGAATGGTTATCCTAATTGCGGCTGATCTTAATGGCTTATTCAATCTTTCTAGCTGCAACCTCAATGGCCCGGATGACACTGTCCCTGGGGATTATCGTCGCTACTGGAATTGATAGCAGCCTTTCAACAGTTGGACTGACAATGGGAGCACATACTAACGCCGATGCCCCATCTCTTTCTGCCCTGACGGCGGCAATTATCGCCTCTTCGATAGTAGTGGCCGAATACTCTCGCAATGTCAGCATTTTGTCTCCGATCTTCATCTTCTTCTCGCTGATCTTGTCCAAGACGGGCCGGGCGGCTATTATGGCGATGAAGTTACCTTCCGAGCCCTCGATCTGGCGAATTGTCTTTACGATCAAACGCAAAGTGGTGATGTTCGGCTCCCTGTGACCAGAGAGTATCTTGTAGAGCGTGCTTTGAGGAATTCCTGAGGTTTTGGAAAACTCCCGAGCCGAAAGGCCCAGCTCTCCGAGAACTTCTTTCAAGGCATCACGCAGGTTCTCATCCGACTGGAAGGCGGCCCTCATCACTCTCTCCACATTGGGCATACTATTGGGTATTGCACCACAAATATTTCTACTTTTGTGTCCTAGGTAGCTAGCAGGAGCAAAGCGTTAATATCCATAAAGTCCTTTCTTGACTCCAAACGTATTCTATAAAGGCATTCCTTGTACAATTAGGATAAAAATTCTCCTAAAATAGAAAGAGTTATATTCTCTGATCGGAGAGTCTATCTTATGGGAGAATACCTGGTCAGATGCGTGAGTGACGGATCGGTGCAGCCTCCTTATTCCTTAAGCTGTCCGAGTGATAATTCACTTCTGCGCGCTGATTACAAAGCCAAGTGCTTGGAATTAAAGAACCTTCCTGGAATATGGAGATTCATGGACTGGCTCCCAGTTAATGGAATGAATACAAAGACTGGCGAGGGATCAGTAACTTATAAGAGCCTGGGCCTTGCCGGGGACCTTGGCTTAAAGAACCTTTACATCAGCTTTTCCGGCTACTGGCCTGAGAAAAATGCCAGGATGTTGACCTGCAGCTTCAAGGGTCTGGAGGCTGCGCCCACTCTGCAAAGGCTTGAGGAGCAGGGTGACCATGCAACCCTGGTAGTGGCTTCGGCTGGAAACACGGCCCGTGCCTTTGCTGAAAGTGCGTCGCAGACAGGCCAGCCACTGGTTCTCTTCGTACCCGAGAAGGCGCTGCAAAGGATTTGGACAGTGACAACGCCCGGCCCTCTTACCTTAGTAGGCGTCAAGGGTGACTATTACGATGCGATTACAGTTGCGGAAAAGATACAGAGCCAACCAGGGTACGTGCCGGAAGGCGGGGCAAGGAACATCGCCCGCCGGGACGGCATGGGCACAGTTATGCTCGATGCGGCCGTTAGAATTCGCAAGATTCCAGAGCACTACTTCCAGGCGGTAGGCAGCGGCACGGGCGGCATATCCGCCTGGGAAGCCGGCCTCAGGCTGAAAGAGGACGGACGCTTCGGGTCAAACCTTCCACGTCTCCATCTGGCTCAAAACCTTCCCAATGCGCCCATCTACAATGCTTGGAAGGGAAAAGAGCCAGAAGCCATCAGTTCCCACATGTTCGACGATGTTCTCTTCAACCGAAGGCCTCCTTTCCTAGTTCCCGGTGGCGTAAAGGATGCTTTAGTAGCAACGAACGGCGAAGTTTACGGTATCACAGATCAAGAGGCGGGCGAAGCAAAGCGTCTCTTCGAGAAGTCGGAAGAGATCGACATCCTCAATGCGCCTGCCGTAGCGGTAGCGGCGCTGGAAAAGGCCGTCAGAGCCGGCGCGATTGCACCGGATGATATCATACTTCTCAACATTACAGGTGGTGGCGTGTCCAGATTAAAGGAGGATTTCACCTTACATACGCTGCAGCCGGATATAACAGTCTCCCGATGGGAGGAAGCAATGCAATTTCTGGAGAACAGATCATGATACAGATAATGAGCCAGACGATAAACGAGACGGCTATCCCGACAATGAAGCCTACAATTCATACGATCATGAGACCCTTGACTTTGACAATTCAAGGAGGCGTAGACAAGGACGGAAATCCTGATTCAGTATCAGATATTGAGATCGCGCGGGGAGAGATAATAGGGATAGTAGGACCCACCGGTTCAGGCAAGAGCACACTTATCGCTGACATTGAGCAGTTCGCCCTAGGAGACACGCCTTCGGGCAGAAGGATATTAATAAACGGTCTAGAGCCTGGCATTGAGCTACGCTCTGATCCAAGAAAGAAGCTGGTAGCACAGCTCTCCCAGAATATGCACTTTCTGGCAGACATGTGCGTAGGCGAGTTTTTGAGAATGCATGCTAAGTCCCGGGGAAAAGATCCGAATTTGGCCGAGAAAGTTATCGAGCTTGCCAATACCCTGACCGGTGAGCCCATAAACCCCGATCATCAGCTTACCATCCTGAGCGGCGGCCAGTCGCGTGCCCTAATGGCTGCGGACATAGCCGTCATTAGCGATTCACCAATAGTTCTCATCGATGAGATTGAGAATGCAGGCATAAAGAAGCAAGAGGCTTTGCATCTTTTGGCGGGTGAAGGCAAGATTGTGGTAGTCGTAACTCATGACCCCATGCTGGCACTCATGGCCACACGTCGGATTGTGATGAAGAATGGTGGTATGACCAAGGTTATAAGCACGAGCATTGAGGAGCATAGAATCTTTAGGGACATAGAGCGCGTGGACGGCTGGCTAAGCAGCTTGCGGGAGACCATTAGGCAGGGCGAGATGGTAGCTTGAAGATGGTGGTAGTGGCCGGAACGCCAGGCTCTGGCAAGACTTCAGTGCTCATGCATGCCGTCAAGGACCTTCTGCGAGCCGGCCAGAAACCGGCTCTGGTGAAGATAGACTGCATGTGGACCGAGGACGACGCCCGATTCAAGAGGCTGGAGGTGCCCGTGGCCGTGGGTCTCTCCAAAGATATGTGCCCCGACCACTATGCCATCTACAATTTTGATGAGATGCTGGAGTGGACAAAAGCCCAAGGGTCGGACATTCTGCTTAACGAGACTGCCGGCCTTTGCCTGCGCTGTGCTCCTTATCCCGATAAAGCCTTGGCCGTCTGTGTCATAGATGTGACCACCGGTCCCAACAGCCCTCTTAAGGTGGGACCGCTGCTTACAACTGCAGATGTCGCAGTGATGACCAAGGGCGATCTCGTATCTCAAGCAGAGCGAGAGGTCTTTCGGGAGCGCATCTTGGAGGCAAATCCGGGGTGCAGGATAATCGAAGCCAATGGGCTTTCCGGCAAGGGCTCGGCTGAGATCGCAGAGCTGATCCGAAGCTGGCCTGACATCTCCGGCGAGATGGTGCTGCGGCATAACCCGCCTCTGGCCATCTGCACGCTATGCACCGGCGAGCTTCGTGTCTCCAAGGAGCATCACCGGGGCGTGCTGCGCCATTTGGACGGGTTCATGGAATATACCGGCGAGTGAGGTTCGGATAAAGCATGAAACAGATCGAAAAGCTCTTGCCGGGCTACAATTGCGGGGAGTGCGGTCTAGGAAGCTGCAGGGAGTTTGCTGCCGCGCTTGTGGATGTGGCGGGTCTTGACAGATGCACAATTCTGAAGCAGGAGCGATTCCAGGGCCGTGCGGATCAGATTGCAGTGCTGCTGGCAACCTCAGAAAAAGATGAGGATATCATAGGCGTCTTGGATGGTCTGCTGGCGGACTTTGCTCTGGCTCCGCTGCCCGGTGAGCCCTCCTGCCGTGAGGACTTGCATCCTTTCAATCCCGAAGCACATCTCAAAGAGGGCGACATCTTTCGATACCGGCCGTTGGGCTGTCCAATCACTCATTTTGCCAGGGTTCTCAAATACGAAAAAGGAATTGCTACGGTTCATTTGGTCGGGCCGGTCCATCTGTTGCAGGGATTGCCTTCTCCGGAGGACATCGGCATCTGCATGGTCGCTGCCTTCGAGGGTGTTATAAGCCGGGGCAAGAGGCCGGAGGTGGGTGAAACGGTGCGATTTTTGCCCGAGCACTGCATGATGCAAAAGGTGCACTCCGGGGTGATTGTGCACTCCGAGGGAGGCCGGGTGAGGATCGAGGGGATCGATCTGAAGGTGTGGTAGTTAAAATTTAAATATATTACAGCTATTTTGAAATCTTCGGAAATAACTGAGATTATCGGCGTCCTGGATGGTCTGCGGAGATTTTGCTCTGGCTCCACTGCCAGGAGGACTTGCATTCTTTCAACCCCGAAAAGCACATCAGCAACATCTTCCGCTACCTGCCTTTGGGCTGCCAATCACCCATTTTGCCAGGTTCTCAAGTACGAAAAGGGAATTTGCTACGGTTCATTTGGTCGGGCCGGTGCACCTGCTGCAGGGATTGCCTTTGCCGGAGGATATCGGAATCTGCATGGTCGCGTCCTTCGAGGGCCTGATAAGCCGGGGAAAAAGGCAAAAAGTGGGCGTGACGGTTCGCTTCCTGCCCGAGCACTGCTGCAATAATCTCAAGAATGCTCTTGCGGCCATCTGCACAAGAAGGCGAATGGATTGAATTCTTTCGATCTTTCGCGAGAACTTCAGAAAAGCTTTTCCCATTAGAGTGACCTAGAATCAAGTAAAATTGCCGAGCATACAGAGGGAGTCCTTATACCGTCCGAATTTTCCGATAAAATCGATCGCGCCGTCCAGAAGATCAAGTCCCTCGGCGGCCCCAAAGTTCGATTCATCATCCTCTACGGCTCTGCTGGCGAAGAGAGGATGAAAGAGGATTCGGACATCGATATCAGTGTATACTACGAAGATGTTGATGCATCCGAATTCCGGATCAAGGTCTTATCAGAGCTTTTTGATGACATCTATGATATCAAGATTTTCCAGCAGGTTCCTCTTCCATTGCGCATGCAAGTCTTAAAAGGCAAGATCCTTTTCTCGGATGATCTGTCTTTTATGTACGACAAAGCTTATGAAACTATTAAGGAGTTTGAGTCCTTCAAGCACATATACTATGATTACCTCGGAATAGAACCTATCGCATGACTCAGGGGGTTTTAATTGACGATAAAAAAGAGAACTGAGGATTGAGCAGATTCGATCAAAGCCAATTGGCATCTCGTATAAACCTGTCCTGTGCATCCGATGAAATTGATGAAAGCTTTCAGAGGGCGTGTGCAGATGCTTACATTAACTTGGGAACTCGTTTATAACCTGCCAAAACTAGTAGCAGTAGCATAAGACCATCCGCTATTCATCATTCTTAATCGCCGACAGATTCTGAAC
>CAVWPP010000011.1:0-367584 GCA_963756915.1 Methanotrichaceae archaeon | reverse complement strand
TACTTGGGAATTGCGCGAAGGAGACCCCAGAAGGTATAGCGGACAGAGTTGTGATGGGCATGGTCCAGGTCACGGACAGATATCTGCAAAAGGGCATCCAGGCCCTACGGTCGGGCGGCATATTGCACTATCATCAAACCATACCTTCGCGAAAATACCCCTCCCAGGCTATTAACGATGTAGTCGAGGCAGCGGCCGCTTTGGGCCGGGAGACCGATGTACTTCAATGTGTCCGGGTTAAAAAGTATTCTCCGGGCGTTGTCCATGCCGTTGTAGATGCCAGGATCCATTGAGTTTTATACGGGCTTCGTTATGGATTGATCTGAGCAGGGTCATTCCTGCTTTCTCCCAAAAAAAACAAAACGAATCTGGTTTCTGCACCTGGATCCATTTTTCGTGACACGTGAAGTCGCATATGTCATGTTTCGCGTTAAAGCGGATGTTGTTAAGACGAAGAGAATTCTGAGCCTCAAAGGTAAAGCAGCGCTCCTCAGTTGCCCCGAAGCCGAAAATGGCAATGGATCGATAGATTAATAACCACCTGTTGCAAGGTTAGAGGCGAAGCCCGGTAGTGTAGCGGTCAATCACAGGAGGCTCTGGACCTCTTTACCTAGGTTCGAATCCTAGCCGGGCTACTTCACTGCTTTTAGCATTCTATCATTCGTTGAAATCACGTTTGAATTGTCGTTAGGTTCAGGGCTCTAGACGATTTCTTCGCAGCTCATCCAGGGCTTCTCGAGTGAGCCGGATTTCTGCTATCTGTACCGCACCAAATTTCGAGATCATCTTGGTCATCATATCCGAGACAGCCTGACCGAGATTTTCGTTTTTGCTGGCCAATGCCATAGACATCGCGCATTGTAGATTGTAAGCCGTCCAGCTAGCATAAGTGAAATGGACCATCATATCTTCCATTCCTCCTTCGATCCAGGGACCCTCTGAATCTGGCCATATCACTCTGGACCTGATTTCTTTTTGGCTCTGGATCTCTACCTCAAACTGTACTAAGCCTTCTGTCATATTTTGGTTCACATCCACAGCTGTAAAGAATCGATTTGCATTTTTGTTATTATAATAGTTCTTTGCTTCTACCTATTGAAGATTGCCATGCTCTAAACTTATCGTTGACGATATCGCTGAATACCAGAATAATCTGAAAAGCTTTTAAATTTTCTTCATCTATTTCACTAGAACCCCGTGAATTGCAATCTAGAAATCAGTCAGGCTCCTTTGCACAGGGGCAGTTAGGAGCTTGGCATACTTATGCCACATGTCTTCTGGTGTTTTTATCCTGTGGGCCATCTCTGCGATGGCTTCAGAGATGGTATTAAAGCGCGATGGTCGAGAAAGCATGGCTTTTCGGGCTACTTCTCTGACAATCCAAACACCCAACGGTGCCCAGTAGCTCTCATTGATCTCTCTCACAACTAGCACGGATGCCTGTCGTCTTTTCTTTGCCAGGTACTCCAAGACAGCCAGCCTGGCCGCATAATAACCTCCCGACAGGCAGCTATAGTCTTTTTTGGGCATCGCGTCTTCTGTGTCCCTGCCAATAAAACCGTCCTCGGTCCAAGCTGAGCGTGGCATCCAGATTTCGATCAGCTCGAAGCTGAACGGTCTTGGCATGAGCACAATCTCGAAACGGTTGCCTAGTTCCTCGCCAGAAAAAAGGTAATAATCATCTACATATGGATTGTCCAAAATACTATCTTTCAAAAGTTTACCGATCGTATCGTCCGAAGCGGTGATTGACCAGCGAGTTGGCACTAGCTTTCTTTTCTTGCCCAGGAGTCCCAAAGATAACATGCGGGAGATGTGATCTATGCCAATACCAGATGAATATAGCTCAAGAGAGGCTTTTGCTGCGCCTACATCGGTGTCATCAACTATCTGGTCCACTTTTCTCGGGATGAATGGATTGGTGGTGATTGCCATCTCCTTTATCTCTCCGGAGGGGCCTGACGGGGAAAGAATTCCATCGAATTGCAGTCTGCCTTGAGGCGGCTTGAAGAAAGAGACTTCAGTACCCACTGGTGCAGAGGACATGGCTATTTGCTGACATGCTTCGAGGAGCTTTCCTGGCGACTCGGCCTCCTTTACAGCTATCTTTGACTCGGATCTAACCAAGGATGAACGAATGGCGATGATTTCGCTAATATTCATTCCCAGAGTTGGCACAGTCTCGGTATCGCTTGCTGGAACCATAGGGCCTGCTCGAACCAGAGGATAGCCGTGTTTGCCCACGAATACTTCGGGTGGTGACATTCCTTCCATACGATCTTTGATTTTTGGCAGTCTCTGTACATCCTCCAGACGACGAAGGATAGGACAGACCAATCGGCCACAGAGGCCTCGACCTTTGCAGGATACGCACCTCATCGTCTTTCAGCTAGACCTTTATAGGATATATCTACAATGATTCAATCAATGAACGATAGGTTGATGCCAGCTATAGCCCAGGACTGGAAGACCGGTGAGGTGCTGATGCTGGCCTACATGAACGATGAAGCGTTAGCTAAAACAAAAGAGACAGGTAAAGCTCATTATTGGTCAAGATCCCGTAAGAAACTCTGGCTAAAAGGCGAGACCTCTGGGCACTTTCAGTTTGTTAGGGAGATTCGCATTGACTGCGACGAGGATGCTATACTATTGCTGATTGAGCAGCAAGGCGGTGCGTGTCACACTGGCTATCGCTCCTGCTTCTACCGCACCATTGACGGCCTTGTAGTCGGTGAGAAGGTATTTGACCCTAAGGATGTTTATTGATGGAAATAGATAGACCCTACGTTCTATACCGAAATCCCTTATTGAAGGCCGAAGCTTTTGTAAAAGGGGGAAGAGTGGCACTGGACGCAAAAGGGCCCTTATCTCATTTGCCCATGATCAAATCTGCTTTGCAGATGTTTGATGGGCAAATTCCTGTACTAACGGCAGAAAAGCTTCATTTATCTACCTGGGTTCCGCCTGTGCCAAGCAGGGCTTTCAATCGATTGGTGAACAGTCGCGTCAAAGGTCTTCTTGGCATACGCACTCCTGACCAGGTCACAATTTCTGTGACCGAGGAATGCCCAAACCATTGCGCTCATTGTGCCCTGCCCGATTCTGGAAAGAAGATGCAGTTGTCTCCTGACACTGTGATTGATCTCATTGGACAGACCCTTGATATGGGAACGACTTTAGTAATATTCGATGGTGGAGAGCCGGCAAAATACGAGGAGCTGCCACAACTCGTGCACGCAGTAGACGATCGGGCTATATCCACAATGTTTACATCTGGGGCAGGCTTTACCGTGGATTTGGCACGGCGGCTAAAAAAAGCGGGCCTTTATGCCGTCAACGTCAGCCTGGATAGCCCGATTGCACAGGAGCATGATTTCTTTCGTGGTCGCAAGGGTGTCTTTCAAGATGCCATGCAGGCTGTGGAAAACGCCCTTATGGCCGGCATTTTGGTAGACCTTTATATAGTTTTGAGGCGCGAAAACATGAATCACTTGCAGAAGTTCCATGACTTAGCTATAAGCTGCGGCGCTCATGAGCTTACATTTTTTGAGATAGTTCCCACCGGTCGGTGGTCTGAACGCCAAAACGTTGCTCTTTCCAAAGAGGATCATGCTCATCTTGCAAGATTTGTTTCTCGGGCAGGAGCCCCACGGATATTTTCTGTTCCCGATGCCTATAAGCTCTTTGGTTGTTTCGCTGCGAAAAGCTGGATGCATATTACACCGGCAGGTGAAGTCTATCCGTGTTCATGTTACCCCCAAACTTACGGCAACATCTTCAAAGAGCCTATAAGGAGGATATGGCAGCGCATGGCGAGCTTTCCTTATCAGGGGAGCAAGATTTGTCCAATGCGCAATTAAAAAAGTTTTTATTCTGGATTAAAACAAAAAATACCTTCAATTTGACTGTAAAAATCCCGTAAAAATTAAATCAAATCTTTTTGGGGACTGAACGATCAATAAATCTATATAGGAAATTAATCATGAACAATATTGATCGAAATATGGATCTAACAACAGTTCAAAGAGACATCCTAACCGCGTTGATTAATATTCATCGTGTTGAAGGAAGAGCAGTAAAGGGCGAGGAGATCGCCGAACTTATAGATCGCAATCCTGGGACCATTCGTAACCAAATGCAGTCCCTGAAGGCGTTGAATTTAGTAGAAGGTGTTCCTGGGCCAAAAGGTGGCTATAGGGCTACAGGTGGCGCTTATGAGGCACTAAATATTGACGCCACGGGGGACGTTGTCGTAGTTCCTGTTACCAGGAATGGAGTGTTAATGGAAGGCGCCACTGCGAGTGAGATTGTTTTTAACAAGGTCATGCATTCCCATCAATGCGATGGTGTAGTTCGCATCATCGGCAACATAAGGGACTTCAATGTTGGAGACGAAATCGAGGTCGGGCCGACTCCCGTAAACAAGCTCTATGTGCGGGGGACAGTTACTGGCAGAGATGACACCATGAGCCGGCTCATTTTGCATATCTCTGAGATGATATCTGTGCCTAAGGTCTCAGTCAAAACGGTCGCCCGCCGCGCTGTGCGCATCTCGCCAAAGATTTCGCTTCAAGAGGCGTCGCGCATACTGGTGCATAACGGCATCCAAGAGGCGCTTGTTGATGACAGCTCACCTGGGTTGATAAATTTAGCAGATATTATTCGTGCTGTAGCGGACGGCAAGATTAACCTGGAGGTTAGGGAAATCATGACTCGTGGCTTCCTAACCATTGACTCGAACGAGCCCATTTACGAAGCTATAAAGATGCTTGGCAGGACTGGTGCCAGCCAGTTAGTAGTTTCTGAAGACGGGGTTTTATGGGGCATTGTGAACCCCTTGGACCTCATCAAGTCGCTCACTCCGGACTGATCTCAGTACCTGTGTGCCCGCCAAGGGCACCTTTTCTCAAATTTTCTATGTGGCTGCCTAAGACTATGGCCGTGGGTATGGCGCTTCTCTCGATTATCTTGGCAGCCAGCGGATCGACTGGGGAACGAGATCCGGCTTTCATCTCAGTCTCCATGGCCAGGCGCACCAGCGCGCGCGGTGTCATTCGTGCCAGCTTCTTTGCCGAAGGATCTTTCTCTGGGTCCGCGGTGTAGACGCCGTCCACCGATGTGGCGATGATGAAGCGGTCGGCGTGCACGTACTCCGCCAGAAGAGCAGAGACTGCATCAGTGGTCTGGCCGGGTGCAACTCCGCCCATGACCACGATCTTGCCGGGCTGGCCGAGTCGGGCCGCCTGGGCGTAGGTATCGGGAATCTCCTGGGGTGCAGCGTCGCCCAAGGCAGCTACGAGCAGCATAGAGTTGAGTTTGGTCGCGCCTATGCCTATCAAGTCGCAGAACATCTCCGATGCGCCAAGGGAGCGAGCTTTTTCGATGTACTCGCGGGCGATCTTGCCGCCGCCTACAACGACGTAGATCTGGTGCTCTTTGGACAGTTGCTTTAGCGCGTCTGCGTACTCCTGCAGGCTCTTGGCATCGCGGCCTGCCAGGATGGAGCCACCTAGAGAATAGACGAATATCATGGGAAGCCCTGCTCGGTTGTTGAATAAAAAGGTTCCCCGTTTCTGGATCTAGGGGGATAAGCCCTGGTTTAAGGTTTTCAAGAGGTCGGACCAAGGGCGGTGATTAAGCTTAATGCATATCTATCGCTGCCAGATTTCAAGCTACCGGCGCCCCCTACCTGCAAACAGGCTTTCGATCTGCTAGTAAATCTCAAGCGCCGATTTTGCCAGATCAATAGCTTTCGCCCGCTGGCTGAGTTTGTCCAAAGAGAGGCTCATATTGAAAAGGCGGTTTCCTTCCCCTCTCCGATCGCCGATCTCTCGTGCTATCTTGAGCGCCTGTTCATAGTACTCGATTTGTTGCTGGATTGAGCCTGGCCCTTTGTTTGATTTGAATTCTTTCCTGGCTGGAAGTCGTCTCTGGTTGAGCGTTCTTTTATAAAACCATATAACTCAATCAATATAGATAATATGCTGGCGGCGACTATCAAAGAATTATTTTGGATTTGTGGAAACCAATCCAGAAATATTGACAAAGCTAAAAGGATAATCAACAAAAGGACTAGAGCATGCCTTGCCTTTAGTTTCGTGGTATCTCACTGGGTTGGTTATTATCGTTCCTATGATTAAAAATGTTTGGGCAAGAACCAATGTGTAGAAGAAAAATGAAATTCGTTGCAAAAAATGTTAAAAAAGAGTTTGAAGGTTCTAAATCTTATCCAGAGCTTTGACTACCTCGCCGAAGATGGCCTTGATATCGCCCACACCGAGCACTGTGGCGACGATTCCCCTCTTGTTGTAGTAGTCGATGAGTGGTTGGGTCTGAGCGTGGTAAGCCTGCAGTCTCTGCTTGACCGTGGCCTCGGTATCGTCTGCCCTCTGGTACAGTTCGCCGCCGCACGCATCGCATTTTCCGGCAACTTTTGGCTTATTGAACAGTTCGTGATATGTTGCGCCGCATTTACACATCCTTCTGCCCGTGACGCGCTTGACCAGCTCAGCATCGGGAACATCGATATTCAAGACGACATCGATCTTCTGGCCCAAAGTGGGAAGTATCTTGTCCAGTGCCTCTGCCTGAGGCATGGTTCTTGGGAAGCCGTCCAGCATCCAGCCGCCCTTGACGTCGTCCTTGGCCAGCCGATCCTTGATGATATCAATGAGAAGCGTATCCGGAACCAGCTTGCCGGCATCCATGAACTTCTTGGCCTCAATGCCCAGAGGTGTTCCGTTCCGAACGTGCTCTCGGAGTATGTCTCCCGTGGAGACGTGCTTTACCTTGTACTTGTCGGCAATCATCTTGGCTTGTGTGCCCTTACCAGATCCTGGTGGACCGAGCAAAATAATATCCATTGCAGTTCTCCTCCTATCCTCTAGACAAAGCAGCTATTGCCGCTTGTGCCCAAACGGTTTTAGGATATATCCCATACTTTAAAAAACCTTTTCTTTGGCTGGCTAAAAAAATAAAGCTGCAACGCTCATAATTGCGCCCGCAAATACAGGTATAGAGAAATTGTCGTCCAGGGCTCGATTACAGACGATAATTGCCACTGAATCGGCAATCGTTGCTCCTGCGGCCCCTGCAAGGTAAACTGGAAAGCTGAGCTTTGTAAAGCTAACTGAGGCGAGGAAACCAATACCAAGGCAGGCTAAAAACATGGCAGCGACAATTGGCAGGGGTTTCATACGCCACTTTTCGTTAGAGCCCCTAACATTGGAGTTCTCCAAGATCGATCCTACTAGGCCGCTCACCGTATCGCCTAGGGAAAGCAGCAGCATGGCAGTCACTGCGATCATGGGGGGAAAGAGGACTACTGTAAGAAGACTTCCTACAATGTAATAGATGTATCCCGCTACCATCTCCTCCTCATGCTGCCTAACCTCTGGCAGGCGTATCTTGCCTTTGAGCCTCTGCACTTCCAGGATGAGAGACAAGAGCAGAACCAAGGCAATCACGGTTGCCGTAAAAGTCCGGCCGAAGACTATGATGCCAAAGGGCACGGACAGGCCAGTGAGGTGTATCGCCTTTCGCTTTATTTCCGTTACTAGCTTGCACCGCCACTCTGCAGCAAGATTAAGCACGGCATTTCTCCTCTCTTGGTGGGATTTATAAATCACTCCTCTTTCGCAGGCCCAACGAGAGTGCCCGCCTCCTGGAGCTTTAGGTTGCCGCATAGCAATGCCTGAAGCTTTTCCCCTACTTCTGCCAGTTGAACCTTGACCTGGCTCATGGAGTCCCTGTCTCGGATAGTGACTGTGCCCTGCTCTAATGTTTCGTAGTCCACAGTTACTTCATATGGCGTGCCCACTTCATCATTGCGCCGGTATCTGCGGCCTATCGATCCAGACGTGTCGTAATCCACGCGCATTCCACGGCTGCGCAGATCCGCCAGTATCTTTTTAGCAGGTTCTACCAGCTCTCTGCGATCCATCAGAGGCAGCACTGCAACCTCTATAGGAGCAACGTCGGATTTGAATTTGAGGACAGCCCTCGTCTCACCATCCACATTGTCCTCATAGTAGGAATGGTCTAGCACTGTATAGAGTATTCTGTCAATGCCAAAAGATGGCTCGATGACGTGAGGTATAACCTCTTCTCCTCGAATCTCTTCTTCCATGCTCTCAAAGGAGACGAGGCTCGATTCGATTTCGATTGTCTCGCCATCTACGATTACTTTGATTGTATCGCTTTCCAGCTCCATGGGGGTTAGAGCTTTGAGAGCCTCCGCCACGGCCTTTGCCTTGCCCTTGAATCTCGGTCCCAGTGCCTTGAAATCCGGTTTGACTACAATCTTCTGTCGTTTCACCGGCTGATCGTAGTGCACAAAAACACTGAGATTGACTTTGCTCGTGGATGCATGGGCTTTGAGATCGTAATCCGTTCGGTCTGCCACACCTACGATTTCTATCCATCCCAGGCGGTCGAGCAGTACCTCCGCGTCCCAACAATCGGCGGCATAATGAGCCATTTCATCTGATTTATGCTGGCGAAAGCGTAGTTTATCAGGAGCCACGCCCACCGCCAGAAGGAATTGATAGGTTCTGGCAACATAGTAAGCGAGCGTCTGATGAGCCACGATGCCTCTCTTCACCGCATCTTCAAAAGTCATCTCCTCCTCCTGGCCAGTCTCCTGTGCTTTTTGGGAGTAGAATTTCATCTTGATATCCTTGACTTCTGCGAAGCGTGGATGTGTCTTGTCCCGCGGATCGATAAAGATCTCAGCCTCGGCTTGAGTGAATTCCCTAAGTCTTATCACGCCCTGACGAGGCGATATCTCATTTCTGTAGGATTTACCGATCTGAACTGCGGCAAAAGGCAGAGAATCACGGAAATATCGGAGCAGCCTGGGGAAGTTGATAAACATACCCTGCGCAGTCTCCGGACGAAGGTAGCCCGTCATTTTATTTCCAGGACCTATTATGGTCTTGAACATGAGGTTAAATTCGTATACTGATGTGAGCTCAGCACCGCACTCCGGGCAGCCGACCTCATTCTCTTGAATGCATTTGTATATCTCCTCGTTGCTGAGTGCGTCGGGAACTTCCACGATATGCTTGATGAGGTGATCTGCTCGGTAGATTTCTTTGCACCCTTTGCAGCTTGTGAGGGGATCGGAGAAGCCGCTTAAATGGCCTGAAGCTTGATAGATACCTTCAACGCCGATTATTGGGGACTCAATTTCTGCAAAGCCTTCCTGAATGACGAAATATTGCCGCCATATATTTTCGATGCGTCGCTTTAGCGGTGCGCCAAGAGGGCCGTAATCAAAAAAACCCGCTGCTCCGCCATAGAGCTCAAAGGCAGGCCAGAGGAAACCTCGCCTCCGGGCAAGCTCATTTATCTTATCGTTCTTATCCATGCCAATCCTCGCTATGGCTTAGGAGACCCTGTGTAATTTAATCTTTGTCTTCGATTTCTGCATTTGGCGCGTACATTATAATCAATTTTATTGCATCAAATTTTTAAAGGATTTGGATTGAACCATTTTTTGCATCCGTCCAAGATTTGGGAAAAATCATTATCTTATGATCGAATCTTCAAAAAGCATTGATCAATTGGATTTGCTTGGAAATGAAATTCCTAAGCTCTTTATCCATTCAGTTACCGCTAATATGCGGTTTTGCCAAACAATGAAACTACCAAAAGCAAACCAAAGGCCGCCATCACGGTGCAGAGAATCATTATATCGCAGTATTCATGTTTGCATTCGTTTATTGGCACGCATAAATTGTAATTTACCAATGTTTCTTCTAAATTCTCACAAATTTTTCCCCCAATACCTTTAGCTTTTGGCATATACCATGACAGTTGATCTGGATTTAAGTAGTTATTTTTCATATTGGAGTATAATCGGAGCTAAGGCCTGATATTTTGTTCATATGAGTTCAATATAGATCTCGTTTCAGATTCGATTTCGATTATTTTTTTTGATTTTGGAATGGTTGAATATATTTTCGGTCTTAGAAAAATCCCTTGCGTTTATCCGAATGATTGAGGATTGAGCAGAAGACGAATGCGGCAGAATTTATCATGTGTCCGATAATCATCTAAACTAAAAATCAATTTTAAAAGTGAGGGCGAAGAATACAAAAAAATAGGAAATAAAACTTGAGTCGAGTGGTACTCGCATTTGTTTAAACTTCTCTATTAGTCCATTTCATCTTTCCTACTCTATCTTAACCTCTTTACCCATTCTCTTCTCCTTCTTGTCCAGTTCTAATGTTAGGACGCCGTTCTTGTAGGATGCTTTAGCGCTGTCTGTATCAACCACCGAGTCGAGTGAAACCATCTTGTAGAATTTTTTATCATCTTCTGTCTTGATCTCGACGCTGTCCTCAGTCACATCCAGTTTAACTTTATCTTTGTCGACACCAGGCAGCTCTATGAAGATCTTGTACTTATCTTTCTCACTCATAACATCAATAAGTGGCTCTCTGCCCGAACTGGGCTCGATCCCGCGGTGAGAAGGCTTGATGTTGCCGAATTCCTGGAAAGTAGGCTCCTTTCCCGGTTCTGCAGTATAGCTAAAGCCATAAACAAAGGGACCATATCTACGAGATATGCCCGTGGGAGTCGCTTCCTCATGGACGAACTCATTGAAATCTGCGGGCATTGACTCTTCAAATCTCTTGATCATTTCCTCGAACGGCTCCTTGAACCAGTCATTCTCGAATTTCTCTTTTCTCTCAAATGGAAATCCTTTGGCAAAGCTCTCGAATATATCGAATATAGATGGATATCTTTTATCCCACATTAGGACTCACCTCATGTTCACTTTTACTTACTAACCTTAAGATAGTGATAGGATATAAATTTTTGGTTTAGCCAAAGGGTACCATCATAGTAATGTATGGTATTGGTTTCTTTGTAGGAATATAAAGAACGGAATCATCCACGATTTCGCGATAGCCCGCGAAAATATCGACCCATGGCACCATCAAAAATCGAAAATCAGATTGCAGGTATGGTAAGGCGAGACAAACGCTGATCCACAGCGCCCTCCTCAGAGGAACTAGTCTGCTCAATCGCAGAAGTCTTCTCTCGCCTTTGGCTAATGTGGTAGGCTTTTGGCCAGGCAGCACTGGGATTTCAGCACAGCACCCATTTTACAGGGACCCAAATCATCTGTCGATGAGGGGCCTGCTCTTGGCTTCTCTCCAAACACATTCCTGCACCGCGCTTCTCAATATGGACCTCGGCAACCCAAATTATGCGCCTCATTGAAGCGTTTTGCCGCAAATGCCGAAGACCTAACGCACATTTTTTGCAAGGCGCCCTTGACCTAACTTTTCCCGGACTTCAATGGGTTATTAATTACTTATCCATTGCCGGGATTTATTTCTCTCAGGCTTAATCGGCCTATCGGCCCACTTTCGTTGACATCATACGCGGTATGATATCTATTAATTGTTATGATCATATCTAGTTTTCGGATGATCTGGATTAACTTAGATGAGGTGCATAAAGAGCGATATAGTATTTCTGTTTATTTTTAGTTAACTTTTTTATATAATATGTGCGAATCAATTTATCTCAATTAAAATAAGCGGATAATAATCCTTATTGCTTCCTCCGGTGATATTCTTGGGGGAGTCACAAAATCCATCACTGTTTAAATCGATACAACCTTCTAATAGATTATCATAGTCACTATAATGATTTCCCTCAATGATTGGATTCGCCACGACTTTTCCAAGCAACACAAACAAATCTCTTGGTACTATATCGGCCATCCATGAATTGTTTTGGCTGTCGTAGGCATTGATTTCATTTTCTTCCAGATCATTTCCAAAGATTTTATTTCCGGACCCATGGCTTACATAAATGCCATATTTATTCTTGTACGCGATATTGTCTGTAATAGTATTATTTTTAGACTCGACCCTTATCCCAGAATTACCGCAACCGCAGTGGCCCGAATTTGTAAGATTGAAACCCTGCAGAAAAATCTTATCTGAATATAGTGTTATCGCGCTTCCCTTTCCTTTGGCGTCAATTACAGGCAATCCCTTACCAGTATCTCTTCCTTTTAGTGTAACACTCTTTTTTACGACAATATTTTCGTAATAAGTTCCGCTCTCAACTTTAATGACATCGCCTGTACTAGCATTATTTAGAGCTGATTGAATGTCGGAATAGTCTGCATTCTGTGGGGCCACAATTATATCTCTTGCATCAGCAAATCCAATAAGCAGAATAAATACTATTAAGATATCCCGCATATTCAATTTTATTGTCATTTGCCTATTAGAATCTTTTTAATCGCTTCACTAGCATTGTTTAATGGTACCAGATTGATCTATTTGCTAAAAGCGAAGATCTTTTGCGTCCTTATTGATACGATGCGCGCAGTGGTTTTGACTATTGGGCCACTAATTTCGTTTAAACTGCAAATGAATATGAAAAACGATTCTTTGCATCTCTTTTGGTGCTTAATCATATTTCAAATTATTGCAGTGTGGACTAAGCTGGACGGATAGGTTCAGGCAAAAAGAAGCTCAAAATCAGGCTCCTCTATTGCCTATGATCGATTCTATCCCTCGCTGGCGAGTGGTAGGATTTCATAAACATCCAATTGCCGCTGGATTGTAAACGTCTCATAGCCCTTCTGATGACTTTGCAGCAATGAATTTCCAACGTCTTTTGGCAGGTAGAATTCTTCATTGCCAAGCTTCACCAGGAAAAATTTCTTGCTGCGACCCATCTGCATCTCCTTATATTTTCCGGTTACCTTTTCGCCGATCCTAAGGATTCTAGGTTCCATGGTCTTACCTCATCAATAATTATAATTAGGTTATGCTTCTACATTTAGCTTCCGGTGAATTTAGAAAAGCTTAAGTTAACAATTTTGTAATATCTAAATGTTTTAATTGGTTAATCTAAATCATTTGACTCGATATTTTTCAGATATCTTACCACTGCTTTTGTAATATCTTTTGTCCCAAAGTTTCCTCCAAGATCTGGTGTTTTCATTCCCGCATCTAGTGCCAACGATATGGAATTTTCGATTCGTTGCGCCATTCTTGCGTCTCCCAGCCATTCCATCATCATAGCGGCGCTTCGTATCGCTCCTATCGGATTGGCAATGCCTTTCCCCGCGATATCCGGCGCGCTGCCATGAATCGGTTCAAACAAGGCATAAGTATTTCCTATATTGGCACTGGCGCATAAGCCCAGACTTCCAATTACTCCCGCAGCCACGTCGCTTAGTATATCCCCGAAGAGATTTGTTGTGACCATTACGTCGAACCTCTGGGGATTGGTTACTAAATTGTAAGCAGCGGCATCTACGAGCATATCCTCGCAAAGTACACCACGTCGCTTTGCCACATCTTGGCAGGTTTTTAAAAAGAGGCGATCGCTCCGCAAGACATTGGATTTATGGATGATGGTCAGATTGCGCCTGTTTGCAGTCTTATCGCAAGCCTTTTCTGCGATCCTCTCCGAGCCACGGCGTGTTATCAGCCTTATTGTGCGCGATTCCTTTGAACCAATTTCCTCTTGTCCTGAATAGAGTCCTTCTGTATTCTCTCGAACTATAATAAAATTCAGATTTGCAGAAGAAAATGGCCTGATGTTGGCGTAAAGGTCTAGCTCCTTGCGCAGCCGTAAGAGAACGCTCCTATAGTTTGGATCGGGTGGAGTGGTAATGGCACCCAAGAAGGAGCAATCGCACTCCTTAATAAGCTCCAGGTCCTCCTCGGACAAAGCATGACCAGTTTTCTTCCAGCGGCCAAAGCCTATCTCCACAGGTACTCTCTCAAACTCTGCATCAGCTGATTCTAATACAGTTAATGCACTTCCAACTACCTCCGGGCCGATGCCGTCACCTGCGAGAACGGCTACTTTCTTAGCTCTTTTGCCAGACATCTTACTGCCTCCGCTATCTCCCAAGGCCCATCTCCCCAATGAACGACAATGCCTATCTGGCCGTTCTTATGGGTCAAACCCCGTCTCTCTGATTTGCAGCATCGAGTGATGAATGGCCCATGCGGCTCAAGGATTTTCTCCTTGCTTTGCAGTGGACAGATATTCACAAATTCGAAGGTTTTGCCAGCATTTCCGGCCAGAAAGATCTCCCGCGAGACCTCGCAGCCAACTATGCGGGGACGATCATGTATAACTGGATCACAATCCAGGGAGCGCCCCAGGCCTGCTGCTCTGCATGGGTAGTACACATAATCACATTCATACTTTTGCAGTTCCATGATGCGCGGCTTAAAACGTAGCGTCAAGTCTCCTAAGATGCCACTTTTTTCCAGCTTTTCCAGAACATAAACCAACCAAGGCGGATGTGGGGGAGAAACATCCAGAATCTCGATTTCCAGAATCTGGCTTAAATCTGGGTCTTTAACAAAAGTTATGTGCTCATCAGGCCCTTGAAAGACTACTGTGTTTGCTTTTGTGCTCTGACAGATATCATTTGCCAGTTCGATCAGATGTGCGCGGTTTCGAGTATCCTTTTTCTCAGGGTAAAACTCAATCTCCGGGCCTGAGGCAATCAGCTCCAAATCATCAACTTTTCGCATGAACCCCTCGCCAGAGCTCTTCACCCTGTAGAGCCTCGGTCCCTCTCGGCTGATGAGAAACTGCGTCGAGAAATAGATCGGCCCGCCATGACCTTCTTTATCCTTGATGCCTACGAACTTGTAATCTTCGGGAAATATCATCTCAAACCTTTCTCTTTTCTTCTGTGTGAAACCAGACCCCCATCTTGCAGTATCCTCATCAGAAAGTCCGGCAGCTTCGTTCCCTGATAGACCCTTTCCCCGACGCGGACGCTTCCCTCAGAAAGGCCTACTTCCACAGTGTCTCCCTCCTGGCAAGAAACATCTGCCTCGATTAGCGGGAGGCCAACGTTGATTGCATTTCTATAAAATATGCGTGCAAATGATTTGGCAACAACCGCAGCAACGCCCGCCTCTTTTAATGCTCTTGGCGCTTGTTCACGAGAGGATCCACTGCCGAAATTGCGGCCTGCTACAATTATATCCCCTTCCTGGACGCGTGAGGCAAATTCAGGATCTAAGCCTTCCATTACGTGCTGCGCCCAAATTTTTGTTTCTTTGGTGCGGAGGTACTTGCCGGGAATTATTACATCTGTGTCTACATCGTCGCCAAAAATCCAAGCCTTCCCTCTAATCATAATATCACATCGCCATCTTATTCGTATATTTGGTTTTTTGCAGCAAAAGATATTATAATCCATCGCCTTATTAGATAACTGATTGGAGGTGATGTCCATTGCTCAGGATTGAAGATCTGTCTGTTAGCATTGGTAACAAGCAAGTCCTCAAGAATTTCAACCTTAGAATTGGTTTTGGGGAGACTCATGCCCTATTTGGTCCCAATGGGACCGGCAAAACCACTCTTTTGAATGCGATTGCAGGCATTCCTAGATATACCGTTGATGAAGGACGTATCATATTCAAAGAGAAGGATATAACTCACATGTCTATGGATGAGCGTGCTCGCCTGGGTATTGGCATGGCTTTTCAGCGTCCTCCGGCTATTCGTGGCTTGAGGCTCAGGGATCTCATCACGATAATAGATCCTAAGGCAGACGCCACTTCTATCCTCAAGAAGATGGACTTTGAGGCCTTCGGTGATCGTGATGTTAATCGCGGATTCTCAGGTGGCGAAGTTAAGCGCTCCGAAATGGTTCAGCTCTTAGCCCAGCAGCCGGATTTTGTCATGCTGGATGAGCCGGATTCGGGCGTTGACCTGGAGAATATAAAACTTATCGGCGAGGCGATCAACAGCTTGACGCAAAAGGACCAGCGTCCTAGCTCTAGGACAAAGTCTGGAGTGATCATTACACACTTCGGCCATATACTAGAGTACATGAAAGCAGATCGGGCTCATGTCATGTTGGGTGGATCTATTGTTTGCAGTGGAGATCCGACTGAGATCCTCAAGCAGATCAAAAAAAGCGGATATGAGGGGTGTGTAGGATGCGCGTGTCCGGCATAGAAGACAAAGCCCGCAAGGCGCACGGGAAGCAAGCCCTATTCGGCACAGACGTGGACCTGGAGAGCTACAATTCCGAGGCCAAACCTCAAGGCGTTGTAGTGAATGCGGAAGATCTTCCAAGTGTCGTGAAGAAGGCGGCTCTAGATGTTGGCGTGAAGCTTGATGCAGAATCTTCAGGCGCTTATGTGCAGATGGATCAGACACCTGTTGTGGCCAAGTCTCTCTATGATGGGGTGGAGATCATGGACATGGCAAGTGCTCTGGAGAAGCACGACTATCTGCAGGATTACTGGTGGAAGCTTGTAGCGCCAGATGCCGATAAATATACAGCTGATGTAGCTCAGGCCCCGCCGGCAGGCTACTTCATACGAGCCAAAAAAGGCATGAAAACGGTTTTCCCGGTAAAAAGCTGCCTATATCTTGGATCGACAAACCTCAATCAGCGCGTTCACAATATTATCATTGCCGAAGAGGGTTCAGAGCTGCATGTCATAACAGGTTGCACGACTCCTGCACACGTACAACGAGGCTTGCATATCGGCGTATCCGAGTTTTTCATCCAGAAGAACGCCAAGGTTAGTTTTACCATGGTGCATAGCTGGGGGAAAGAGGTCGAAGTGCGACCGCGAACGGGCATCACCATTGAAGAAGGCGGTTCTCTCTCCAATAACTACATTCTTCTTAGACCGGTCAAGACCATCCAGACCTTCCCTACAGCCACACTTGCCGGCCGGGGAGCGGTGGCCAGCTTTAACACAGTCATTTACGCTACCATGGGCAACATCGATGTAGGGAGCAACGTAAACCTCAATGCACCAGATACCAGCGCCGAGTCCATCTCCCGTGTGGTCTCTGTCGGCGGTGAGGTCATTGCCCGGGGCCGGATGACTGGAAGAGTCCCCGGTGCTCGTGCTCATCTGGAATGTGTTGGGCTACTTCTTTCCGACAAAGGACGGATTTATTCTATTCCTGAGCTGGATGGCCAGAGCCGGGATCTGGATATGTCTCATGAAGCTGCCGTAGGACGCATCTCTGAAGAAGAGCTCGAATACCTCATGTCACGTGGTATGTCATCGGAGCAGGCTACCAGTGTCATTGTGCGAGGTTTCCTGGATGTGGAGATAAAAGGACTGCCTGAGGCTCTAAAGCAGGAGATTAAGAACATTACCCAGAAAGAGGATTTAAAAGGTTCTTAGCAATCTTCTCTATTTTTTAGATGCCATTTATTATCATTGAGATAATTTTGTGGCTTATTTAATTAGAATAGATCAGTAGCTGCTGTTTTTTGCCTCAAACAATTGGGCCGGCAGAAGATTTAAATATTTTGCTTAATATGATTGAGGATTGATCCATGTCACTAAATCAGATCAAAGTTAAAGGTTTTAAGTCGATTCATAATCTCGAGTTAGACCTTAGCAATCTAAATGTATTAATTGGGGCTAATGGATCTGGAAAAAGCAATTTTGTGGGACTATTCAAAATGCTAAACAACATGGTTGAAGGGAATTTTCAGCGATATGTAGCAAAAGAAGGGGGCGCCGAATCACTTTTATATTATGGGCAAAAATTTACCGACGAAATGAAAATTTTCCTCAAATTCAATTTAACTAATGCCTCATATAACGCTTACTATTGCATTCTTTTGCCAACTGTTGATGGTAGGCTAATTTTCGGTGAAGAGAATTGTCTATATCATTTTTATACTTATCCTTCGCCCTATATAGAGTCCCTCGGTACGGGCCAAAAAGAAAGCAATTTAATGGAATCTGCAAAGTCAAGGAAAGTTTCTAAACATGTATATGATAATCTGAAAAGTTGGAAGGTCTACCATTTTCATGATACAAGCGACACTGCGGGAATAAAGAGAGCTGTCGGCATAAATGATAACGAATACTTGAGACCGGATGCTGGCAATTTGGCGGCATTTCTTTATATGCTCAAGAATTCAAAAGCGGAATATTATGATGCTATCCGTGATACTATCCGTCTAGTGGCACCGTTTTTTGATGACTTTATTCTTCGTCCTCTACCCGAAAATAGCGATCTGATTAGGCTCGAGTGGCGAGAACATGGCTCAGATTATCCTTTTCTTGCGCACCACTTATCAGACGGCACATTGCGCTTCATATGTCTGGCTACTCTTTTGCTGCAGCCGGTTTTGCCTTCAACTATTCTGATCGATGAGCCTGAATTAGGATTGCATCCGTTTGCCATTGTTGTTCTAGCCTCCTTGATAAAAAGTGCATCAGAAAAGACTCAGATTATTATTTCAACTCAATCTGTGTCATTAGTTAATGAGTTTGATGCTGAAAACTTACTTGTCGTAGAGAGAACAGAATTAGATAACAATTACGAAACTACGATTAGTCGAACTAATCCTCAACGATTAGCCGATTGGCTCGAAGAATATGCCCTTGGTGAGTTATGGGAAAAGAACGTCTTGGGCGGGAGACCTTAGCGATGAGTAGCGTTCGTGTAAACTTCATCGTCGAAGGTCAAACAGAAGAGATATTTATTCGAGATGTTCTTAAAGAGTTGCTTGCTAGTCGTTGCATTTATGTTAATGCACGTCGCGTCGAAACGAGTAGAAAGAAAATAAATGGAACAAATTATAGTAATGGAAAGCAATTAAAGATCTATCGTGGTGGAATTCCAAAATTTGAGAAGGTTAAGCGAGATATTGATAGGTGGCTCAAAGAAGACAGCAAAGCATATTTAACAACGATGTTTGATTTTTATGCATTGCCAAGAGATTTCCCTAAATTTGAGCAGGCAATGCACGCAAAGAATCCTTTTGATAAAGTAAAGATTCTGGAAGATGGTTTTAGAACGGAAATCAATGATCCTCACTTCATCCCATATATTCAATTGCATGAGTTTGAAGGATTGCTATTTAGTAATGTGGAGATTATAGATGAAATTCTTAAGCCATACCATCAAGGGTCTCAACTCAATAGTTTAAAAGAAATTCGCAAAGAATTTAATACGCCTGAAGAAATTAATGATGGTGTTGAGACTGCCCCCTCTAAAAGATTGATTAATTTGTATAAAAGTTATGACAAAGCCGTTTATGGATCTCGTATCGCGAAACGAATAGGCATTGATGACATGAGATGCGAATGTAAGCATTTTAATGAATGGCTCGTCAATCTCATAAGCCTTGTTATTTACAGATGAAAGACTTTTTTCCGCTCCTCAAAGAGGCCTTTTCAGAATGGCAAAAAGACGATGCATCGCTTCTCGCTGCAGCACTGGCCTACTACGGCCTCTTTGCCTTCGTGCCGCTGCTCATACTGACATTAATATTTGCAAATTTATTAATCCAGCGGGGATTTCTGGGTGGTGACGTTGTGCGACAGGCTCAAGACCTGGCGATTCAGGAGATGCCAAAAGTAGCTGGTGAGTTGATCCGCTGGGCCGGGGACCAGGCCGCGTCCTTCCGCTTCACATTGTTGAGTGTACTGCTACTTATCATAGGTGCTGGCGGCCTTTTCGTTCAGACCAAGAAGGCTTTTCACATCATTTGGAGACTTCCTGATGAGAAGAGCCCACTGGTGAAAACGATCCTGTCCTACCTTCGATCCATTTTGCTAATTGGCCTTGTTGCCTTTCTGCTCCTCATCACATCCATCTTCAGTGCCATACTCATTCCTTTGGGGAGGGTGGTCGAGGAGTCTTTGCCTGTTCACTTAGAATTGCTCCATTTGATCACGTTTCTAGCTTCCATTTTCTTTGTGACTCTACTCTTTGCAGTCGTTTACAAGACGCTGGCTGAGATAAAACTGAAGTGGCAAGAGGTGCTCCCCGGCTCGGCTCTGGCGGCTGTTTTATTTGCATTCGGAAACTACTGTATAGAGGCTTATGTGGGATTTGTGAACATCGGTTCCGCTTATGGAGCCGCAGGTTCTCTTGTTGTTTTTCTTTTCTGGATATATTACTCTGCTCAAATATTCCTATTTGGGGCAGAATTTATCAAGGTTGAAAAAGAGAATGCTATTAAATAATGAGGGAACTAAAAAAACTACCTACGAGTCCAATTATTCTGCAATTTTGCCCCTCCTAATAATTTTCCCTAAAAATGCAACTTTTTCTTAATTAATGTCTTAAGTGCAGTTTAAGAAAATATTCATGTAGAGGATATGTCTGTTCCTAGAAGGTTGACTTATTCGGATCATGAAAATTAAAAAAAATGCGCTATTTCAAAAAAACTGGAACGAAATCAGCAAAGAGGACTCGCTTGGCTAACTTTTCTCATATATAAGCCTTGACTTTTAAGGTATCGATGGATTAATACATCTTTGCCAAGTCCTTACGACCCTGTTACGCCAGCTTTTGCATATTCTGGATTGACCATTTGCATTTTTTTACAATTTTGAGATTCATGGATTGCTGATTACTGAGAGCTTTCTGGAGGTGTCCAGAAAAGCTGAAGTGCCACATCTCCCGAACCTTGGAAGTAGTCCACATCGATCGAATGCTGGCCACTTGTTAGGATTATATTTCCTGAAGCACTTTGTGTGGCATGAGTTCCATCGTTATCGATAATCGTCTTGCCGTCGATAAATAAGCGTGATCCATCGTCAGATACAAGTCTGAAGGAATACTCCCCTGGATTAACAATATTGAATCTGCCAGAAAATCGGAGGGCGAACCAATCAAGCCTATCGGCAACTCCTGGAAATCCAGTAAGGGTCGGTTGTGTCGGAATATCCAGGACCTTTGTATAAATGCTTCCAACCGGTGTGAGACTGGCAAAATCTGGAATGGATGAAGTGTTTTGCTCCAGGTAATAGATATCGCCTTTCAGTGAAGTCGAATCCGTATTGGCCGAGCCAAATAGAATTTCGTTGCCTTGTCCATGTGCTGATACGCATAGGAGTGCACTCAAAGCTACCAAAATAAGGACAAATTTTCCTTTATTGAGAATTCCTTTCATATATGTTTATTTTTCATATTCCTGCAAATACTTTTCCATAATTACATAAATGCTAGAATGATTTCATCAACTCCTCAGCGATGATCTTATAGCCTTCTTCGTTAGGATGGTCCAGTCCGGCTATTATCAGTGACCCTAGTGGTGTTCCTGGCTGAATTTTTTCCGTCCAGGCTTTGTAAACATCCACAAACCCGACATCCATCTGCTTGGCAACTCCTTCAATTGCATGGTAGTAATCACGAACCATTTTATCGTATGGCGGCGTCTCTAGGGGTTGCGAGGAGAGTAGCAATACCTCCGATCCCGGACCTGCAAGAATGCGCTTCACCATTTTCTTTAAATTCATTTCGAATTCATTCAGGCCCAGACCCAATACGGCATCATTTATTCCAAAGTTAATAGTGACGAGGTCTGGTTCATACGATAAGACGGACCAGTCCAGCCGGGCCAGCCCGTCGAGGGTAGTGTCTCCGGATACGCCGGAGTTGATCATCTCCAGTCTCGCAAGTGGATACTTTTGCTGCAGCATCTCTCTCCAAAAAGAGGGAAAGCCTCTTCGCACAGCGAAACCTGCCGTTATAGAGTCCCCAAATGCCACAATGGTGACATCGCATCCGTTATGGAGATCGATCACCGTCTTTTCTGTAAATCTCCTTTCCTGTTCTTGCATATGGGAATTTTCGTCTCGCATACTATTGGAGCTTTGCCGCCTTGATGGCAGCTTTCATCTCTGCAATAAGGCTCTCCAGTTGCTCGATTTCTCCTTTTGCTATAAGGTCCACGCAGGCGGAGCCTACGATAGCCGCATCGGCACCGGCGCGGATAACTTCTGCAGCCTGGCCAGGTGTAGATATGCCAAAACCCACAGCTTTTGGCATATCACTTTTTGGTACGCGTTGGATAAGATCTCTTGTATCTTGCAGAACGTCCTTTCTTGCGCCAGTCACACCCGTGCGGGAGACTAAGTAAAGAAAACCTGAAGTCTCTTTTTGAATCATTTTTAGGCGTTCCTCAGGGGTATTTGGCGCTGCCAAAAAGATCAGATCTACTTTGTTATCGAGGCATGCTTTCTTTAACGGGCCCGCCTCCTCGGGCGGAAGATCTGGCACTATCATTCCAGTTATACCACTTTGTGCGCAGTCTTTCGCAAATTTGTGTAGACCTCGGGCATAGATCATGTTGTAGTAGCCCATGAAAATCTTGGGGATATTCACGTCTGCATGAGACGCAACCTGGAAATAAACATCCGTGTTCATTCCCGCATCAATAGCCCTTTGCGCTGCCGCCTGGATAGTCGGACCGTCAGCAATGGGGTCTGAGTGGGGTAGACCTAACTCAATCATGTCCGCGCCTGCTCGGGCCAACCGACGCACAAGATCGGGTGTAGCTTCTGGCGAAGGATCCCCTGCGCAGATATAGACAATCAGCAGAGGCTTATTCAAAAAGGCTTCAGGAATTTTCATAATCCATCACCGTTGCCAGATCTTTATCGCCTCTGCCAGATATGTTAATGATTGCCAGCTCACCTAGGGCCTCCGGTTCTTGCAATGCATAGCCAATCGCATGTGCCGATTCCAGAGCAGGTATAATGCCTTCTAGTTTTGAGAGAGTCCGAAATCCTCGTATTGCGCTCTGGTCGTCCGCAAGCTTTGCCGTGACTCGGCCCTTTTCGGCTAAAAAGGCCAGCTCTGGCCCCACACCTGGATAATCCAAGCCAGCAGCTACGGAATATGACTCCAGTATTTGACCATAAGGGTCTTGCAGAATCTTGGTTAGTGCACCATGCAAGACTCCATCTGTGCCGTAACCCAAGGAGGCACCATTATCTGCTGTCTTGTTGGTCTTGCCAGAACCCCGACCGCCTGCCTCAACCGCCAAAAGTCGAACTTCGTCCGTCAGGAAAGGTGCAAAAATTCCCATAGCATTGCTACCTCCACCTACGCAGGCAACGATGCTCTCTGGCATTCGTCCTTCTGCTTCTAGAATTTGCTTTTTTGCTTCAAGGCCAATGACGCTCTGGAAATCTCGAACCATAGTGGGAAATGGATGGGCGCCTGCAGCTGTTCCCAAGAGATAATGTGTATTATCAAAACTGGCCGCCCATTCACGCATGGCCTCATTGATGGCGTCTTTCAAAGTTTTTGAGCCCGATCTGACTGGTATCACCTCTGCGCCCATCAGCTCCATTCTGTAGACATTCATTTTTTGTCTCTCGATGTCCACTTCACCCATGTAAACCCGAGTTTCAAAGCCCAGATTGGCTCCTACAATGGCAGTTGCCACGCCATGCTGGCCTGCACCAGTTTCAGCAATGAGCCTTTTCTTTCCCATTCGTTTTGCTACTAACGCTTGGCCTAAAGTATTGTTAAGCTTATGTGCCCCGCCATGCACGAGGTCTTCTCTCTTCAGGTAAATTTTGCGACCAAGCACGCGGCTAAGATTTTTGGAAAAATAGAGTGGTGTAGGCCTTCCTGCGAAATTCTTGAGCAGGCTACCTAGATCTTCTCTAAATTCATCGCTTTTCATAAGGCGTCCATAAGCTTCAGCCAGCTCTCGCAGAGGCTGCACGAGAGTCTCTGGTACATAGAGACCTCCGTATTTTCCGAATTTAACCGTGTCCGCATCGGATACCATGCATTTCAAAAGAATCACCGGCTTCAATACACCAAAATCGTGATGTACTAATTCATACTATAGTGTATTAAAATGTACATCCAAAGTTATATTTAAGCTTTGTCGAGGCTAAAACCCAAGGTCTGATGGCAGCTCGCCCGTCAGGCATTCGATCTTCCTCTCCGCACTTTCCAGCCGGGTGTTGCAGAGCTTGACTAGATTCATCCCCTGCTCGAAGAGTATCAGGCTCTCCTCCAAGCTCCTCTTGCCTTCTTCAAGCTCTGCCACAATCTGTTCCAATTCATCTAAAGCTATTTCCAGACTGATTTCGTCCTTATTCACCCCAAACCACCTCCCCCTCGCCCAAACGCTCTATTACTCTGCACTTTAGCCTTCCTTTTCCCAAAATCAATTCAACTATCTCTCCCCTGTTGACCTCATCTGATTCCAGGACCAAGCCTTTTTGGGTTCTAACGATGGCATAACCTCGTAGTAGCGTAGCATAAGGACTAACGGAGGCTAGGCGACCTTCGGCCAGCTCCAACCTATTTCTCAACATCAACATTATCTGTGCCCCTGATGCATTCAGACGTTCTGTCTGGTAGTCCAGACGTTGACGGGCTTCTGCGGTCACAGAATGTATCCTCTTTGAGGAAATGCCTCGCTGAAGATACTCCAAGCGCTCCTTTTTTCGCTCAAGAACTGTCCAAAGAGCTCGAGTCATTTTTATTTCAAACTGAAGAAGTTTTGTCTCTAATTCCTCGACATCCGGCACGGCCATCTTCGCCGCAGCTGTGGGTGTTGGCGCGCGCACATCTGCCACGTAGTCTGCAATAGTAACATCGGTTTCATGGCCAACTGCCGAGATCACCGGTGAATCACATTCAAGAATGGCGCGTGCTACGACTTCAGAGTTGAAGCACCAAAGATCTTCAGCTGATCCGCCGCCGCGACAGACAATTATTAAATCCGTTTGGCCCTTTAATATCTTTATAGCCAGGGCGATGCTCTCGTCTGCCCCATCTCCCTGAACCTGTGCTGCGGAGAGGATGATGTGAGCAGGATAACGCCCAATAATGCTCAGAACATCCCGCAACGCTGCTCCTTGCAGGGATGTAACAATACCGATTCTTTCAGGATACTTGGGCAACTCCCGCTTGCGTTCAATAGCAAAAAAACCTTCTTCTGCTAGCTTTTTTTTCAATGCCTCGAACTGCTGATGCCGGAAACCTAGGCCCTTATCTAGCTTTATGCCCTGGGCCATAAGCTGCACTCTACCGTGCGGCCTGTAAACGCTTATATCTCCATAGACGAGAACATTTTGGCCGTCTTTCATCTCAAAGTCGAGACGCGCTCCCTGATTTTTAAAAAGCACGCAGGAGATTTGTGAATCCTTATCTTTTAGTGTGAAATATCTGTGACCGGAGCGGTGATTGATGAAGTTAGAGACCTCGCCTCTTGCCCAGAGGTCGTGCAAGCGGGGATCATTTTCCAGCCTATCTTTTATCCGTTCATTCAGATCGGTGACGGTAAATATCTGAGTCAAAACACAAGGGTTTTAGACGACTGAATATTTAAGGACTCTTGGCTCGGTATGAAACTGATATTATCAACAAATTTTGTATAAGATCACGCTAGATATGAAAGGGAATTCTAATCATATATGAAGGGATGCAAAGATTTTGCTTTTTTTGGCAAACAGGTTCGAAAAGAACTTCTTTTTCCTTAGCATTGTGTTTTCCAAATTATGAACTATAATATTAATTAAACTTATTTGGTCTTTAATCAAGATAACTTTATATGTCAGAATATCTTTTTGATATCAAATGGTGAAGCAATGCACATAATGGAGGGGTTCCTTCCTCATCCCTGGTGGGAGATCTGGTTCATGCTTTCTCTTCCTGTAGTTGCCTATGGGGTCTACAAAATCAATAAAATGGTCAAGAATAATCGCGAAACTTTACCTTTATTGGCAGTTGCGGGCGCATTCGTCTTCGTCCTCTCATCCCTAAAACTTCCCTCTGTCACAGGAAGCTGTTCCCATCCAACCGGTACTGGAATGGGTTCAATATTATTTGGCCCCTGGATCACTTCCGTCATGGCTGCGATCGTCCTTGTTTACCAGGCTATTTTTCTAGCACACGGCGGATTGACTACCCTTGGAGCTAATACATTTTCAATGGGCATTGCTGGGCCAGTGGTCGGATATGCGGTCTATAGGATCGCCATTAAGTCGGGTTTAAGTCTGTTTATTGCCGTTTTCCTGGCGGCAACTCTGGCTGACTGGGCAACGTATTTGGTTACATCCATCCAGCTCGCGCTGGCCTTTCCCGCCTCATTTGGCGGAGTACTCACTTCATTTGAGGCCTTTGCCGCAGTTTTTGCTATAACTCAGATTCCTCTGGCCGTAGTAGAAGGAGCCGTAACGACATTGATGTTCAAATACATCGTGCAGCTTCGCAGCGATGTATTGCTTAGACTTAATGTGGTACCTCATGCTATGATTGAGAAGCTAAAGGAGTCTTCGGCATGAAATTAGAGGTCATTACTTTTGGTCTAATTATAATATTCATTTCGGCCTTTGCCTATGTCAGTTCATACCAAAGCCACGAGTGGAGCGGAGCAGACAGCCAGGCCGAGGATGTAATATCGGATCTCACCGGCGGCACTTATCATCCCTGGTTCGAATCCATCTATGAACCGCCTAGTGGCGAGATCGAGAGCCTTCTATTTGCTTTGCAGGCTGCTATCGGTAGCCTTATCATAGGCTATTTTTTGGGTTATTACAGGGCTATGGCAAAAACGAAGACGGCCAAAAACCGTCAAAGAGAGTGAAGGAAACTCTGATGAAGGATCTTCTAGACGACTTTGCTCATTTTAATGCACTTCGGGAGACTAGTGTCAGGCTCAAGTTGCTACTAGGTCTCATATCCATATTTGTTTGCGTATATTCGCAAACGCCGATAGCTCCTCTAGTCGTTGCAGCGAGCATGAGCTTCATAACTGTAACCATTGCCAAAATTCCTGGACGTATATATTTGCGTCTACTACTAATCCCTCTCTCCTTCGCTCTGCTGAGTGCCAGCGTTGTAGCTATTATGAATGGCAACGGCCAGATATTGTTTGAAGCGAATGTCTTCGGTTTTTCTCTCAGCATGCATGAGGATGGCGCGAATATGGCTTTCCTCTTGATCGCCAGAACATTTGGTGGAATGTGTTCTCTGTTTTTCATTGCTTTAACTACGCCGATGATCGAGATCTTTGCGGTTTTAAAGGTTATCAGGGTCCCGCAAACCGTTATTGATCTGTCGATGATGATTTATAGATACATATTTGTATTCTTGGACCAAGCGGCCATGATCCATAACGCGCAGGTAATGCGTCTTGGTGATGCCGGAATAAAAAACTCGATTCAATCTTTCGCCATGCTTTCTAGCGTTCTTTTTTTGAGGTCGTGGGAGCAAGGAGAGAGGCTCATTGTTGCCATGGACGCTCGCTGTTACGACGGTATGCTTGATCTCATAGAGCAGCCAACTCGAGCAAACGCAAAACAAATATCCGCTGCATTGGCTTATTTGGCTGTAATAATGACCATCGCGATTTTAACGAAAGACATTTATTTGCTCTGAGGCCGTAATGACTACTATCCTTGAAACTAAAGATGTTGAGTATTCCTATGGAGACGGAACCCGGGCCTTGAACAAAGTTTGTATCTGCTTGGAGGCGGGCAAAAAGATCGCCCTGGTAGGGCCCAATGGGGCAGGCAAATCCACTCTAATGCTCATGTTCAATGGAATACTTCGCCCAACGGCCGGGGATGTACTCTTTCGCGGCCAGGCATTGCGTTATGATTCTGCTTCTCTCAGAGCGATCCGACGAAAGGTGGGCATGGTCTTTCAAAACTCCGATGATCAGCTCTTCGCTCCTACGGTTTACCAGGATGTAGCTTTCGGGCCCTTGAACCTGGGATATTCCGAGGAAAAGGTTAGGACATATGTGGGCTACGCCCTGCAATATGTGGGTCTCTCCGGGTACGAGCGCCGCCCACCTCATCACCTTAGCGGGGGTGAGAAAAAAAGGGCTGCCATTGCTGGCATCTTGGCTATGGAGCCTGAAGTGATGATTCTTGATGAACCAACCTCTAATTTAGATCCGGCAAGCTCTGAAGAGATCATGGAAATGTTAGATGAGCTAAACATCGGGGGAAAAACCATGATCATCTCCACCCACGATGTGGATCTGGCCTATCGTTGGGCCGATGAAATAATACTAATGAAAGATGGGGGTGTTCTCAGCCGGGGTAGCGGACAAGATGTATTCGGCGATGATATGCTTATTAAGACCGCTAGGTTGAAGTTGCCCGTAGTTGTGGATATTTTCAATGAGCTAACCGGCAGAGGCCTTGTGGATGGACGAAAGCCGCCTCGGAACATTCTAGAGCTTTGCGATCTTTTTCTTCCAGGAATGCAGGAACGAGATACAAAGAACGGTTTGGGCAAAGTCTACATATGCAATATAGAGGAAGTCGATTCCGAACAGATTAAGTCCATCCTTAATACTATTCATATAAATTTTACAGGGGCTATGGGTAAGAACGCAAAAGTTGTTGCCGATCTATCAGGTATTTCTTTGGATTTTACATATGGAGTTATCGATAAGTGTATCCTAAAGGCCTTGATCGGCAAGACCTCCTTAATTATAACGGCTGGGGGGATGGTGGATCACGTATTTAAACGAATTGGGGATTACAGCCGGGAATCCGGAGTCGAGATTGAGGCTGTTAAGCTCCCTTTGGGTAATAATATCGGAATGTAATAGATCCGCCCTTTATTGAGAAATAAAAATCACACCAACTTTACTTGGAGTTGGGATGGCGTTGTTATTTTTAAACGAATACTCCGCTGCTTGCAGCGGGGATAAAGAGCATCCGTATCCAACTTAGGGACCGATCGGCTAACCTGGTCCGATCTTAATGCGGCGGCGCTTCGGATGCCCGTAGCTTGCTGCGGGGTGCGCCGCCGCAGTTTCACTATGAATCCAGATTATAGTCCTTAACGCAACTTTTTTAAACTAATAAGATATATCTTATTTCATGGGGCGAAAACAAGAGAAAGAAATCATAAGACACGAAACTCTCGAAGATCTAAATAAGAAAATTAAGCGAGAAGAAAAATCAGTTCGTGTTCTCGAAAGATTATACTTTATTAGGTTTCTGTATAAAGGCGATTCAATAAAAGAAGCATGCGAGAAAGTGAATATAACGGAGCCAACTGGTTATAGCTGGCTGGATTCATGGAACAAACAAGGGTATGTGGGCCTTTTGCCCAATTTTTCAGGTGGTCCAAAGCCGAAACTAGGAAATTCTGAACGAGAAGAATTAAAAAAATTACTAGCAGAAAAGAATGGTTGGACATTGAGAGAAGTTCGCTTATTAATACTGGAAAAATTCAATGTCGAATATTCAGAGATGCAAGTTTGGAGAATTCTCACTTCGTGGAATATGCATCATGCTAAGCCCTATGTTCTAGATAATAGACGCCCTGTGGATGCCGAAAATGTTTTAAAAAAAACTAGAAATCAAAGCGGGTGATCTATTGGGATTCGTTGATGAATCTTCTCAAAATATTAACTCAAATACTCATAGACTCTGGTCGTTTGAGGAACTTAATTTGAAAAAGAAAACCGCACACCTCAAGGCTAATTGTATAGGTTGTTTCATGCTAAACGGCCATGATGCCATCGCATTTCCTAATCATACTAAATCAGAAGACTTTTCCGAATTTTTAATTGAAGTGCGCAGATGCAATCCCATAAACAGAATATGTTTGGTACTTGATAACTTTGCGACCCATAAGGCAAAGAAAGTGAGAGAGAAAGCTACAAAACTAAACATCGAGTTGATTTATCTTCCACCCTATTCTCCTGATTTAAATCCTATCGAATATTTATGGAAAAGTATAAAGAGAGTTATTTCTATTTCAAACATAGAAAACAAGCGAGAATTGATTGAGATCGTTAGAGATTGCTTCTTTGACATGACCTCAAGTCTATCTTCCGCTAGAATGTGGATACCTAGATTCTTGCATGATAAGTTAAATTTGTTATGTTAAAGACTATAATTGGTGATTTCAAGACGCATTTTCGGAAAATGTATTTGCTATAAAAATTGATATTTCAGGTCGAGAAGAGGCTACAAGTACTTCTGGAGATGACGCAGAGATCAATTAAAGTCTACTTTTTTTACTCGATACCAAAACGCTTAAGTAAAACTAGCTTGCGTAAAGTAAAATGTATTGGAATAACTCATTATTCCATGCGTCCATTCAATTCAGATGCGAGGGGTTTGCTTGTGATACGGCTTACTCCTCGCTCTGGATCTCCCAATTGCTTAGGAGTCCTCCCATAGTTCTTTTTGGAGTTCAATTCAATCGTAATGCACAAAGAACATTAACAAAATATCATCTGCATAGATCGTGATGATTTCATGATAAATAAAAAACCGCCTCGTCGATCTAATTTTCTCAAAAAGCCGACATGTGTATTAAGCTATGAGCGGGTAGGGGAGTGGGGGTTAGTAAAAAGATAAGTGTACCCGCTCACGGTCATCAATCTTTTAATCGTATAAATACTTTTCTGGAAAGAATTTATAATTGTTTTTGCATATACGCTCTTTGTTGTGCAATCTTTGCCGCAAAAGCGCCAGCTACGAAGCCTGCATCTACATTTACAACAGTCAGAACGGAGCATGATTGCAGCATGGAGTAAAGGGCTGCCAGGCCGCTTCCACCCAGGCCATAACCGGTGGATACAGGTAGACCGATAACTGGGGCTTCAACAAGTCCCGCCACGACTGCCGGTAACGTGCCCTCCCTGCCAGCAGCTACTACGAATGCATCTACATCCACCATTTTTTCAAGGCATGGAAAGAGTCTGTGAATACCGGCAACACCAACATCATAATCATAGATTACTTTGCAGCCCATCTCCTCTGCTACTACCTTTGCCTCTTCGGCAATGGGTATGTCAGCGGTGCCTGCTGCCAGGATGCCCACTTTTCCTGATTTTGTCAAATTTGTAACAGATCTGATAACAACGGTTCTTGCCCGTGAGTTATACTCCAGCCTCGATCCAGCTGGCAGTTCTGCGGACTTCAATAGATCGACCTGTTCCTTGGAAACGCGGGTGATTATCACACTGCCCGTTGCCTCCAGATTTGCTAATGAGATGGCAAGCAAATCGTCCTTATCCTTGCCCTCTGCAAGTATCGCCTCTGGAATGCCTATGCGATTTGTGCGACAAGTATCAAGCTTTGCTGCATCCCCCACGGTCCGGTAGCCAAAAATTTTAATGTTTCTCAAAGCCTCATCAAGAGATATCTCTCCCTGACCATATCTTTCCAGCAAGTCTCTTAAGCTCTCTCGCACAATAGGGAAAAAGCATGAAACGAGCATAAATGGTTTATCCCCTGCAGGAAGGTTCAGGATAGATGAAAGCCAATTTGGATCTACACATTCATTCCAAATACTCCACAGCCGTCTCCAGGGACATGGAGCTTCCCGAGATCGCCCGCGAGGCATCTCGCAAGGGTATTAAGATCATGGGCACAGGAGATTGTCTATTTCCAAAGTGGCTAGATGAAATCAAAAAGCTTCCAATGAATGATGGTCTCTTCCTTTTGGGAGAAACGCTTTTTGTACTCACAGTAGAGGTCGAGGACTCTCATCGTGTGCATCATCTCATCCTACTGCCTGAGCTCTCTAAGGCAGAGGAACTGAGAGAAGGTTTTGCTCCGCACTCATCAAATCTAGACTCTGACGGCAGGCCCCGTCTGCACATGAATGGTGCAGAGATAGCGGACAAAGTAATGGAAGCAGGTGGCCTGATCGGGCCAAGCCATGCTTTTACGCCTTGGACTGGGATTTTTGCCTATTACAAATCCCTGCAGGAATGCTATCAAGAAAAGGCTAACGGGGTCTGGTTTATCGAGCTAGGTTTAAGCGCCGATACCGATTATGCGGATAGAATAGCCGAACTATCTAGTAAGACCTTTCTATCTAACTCCGACGCGCATTCCCCCCGTTCCAACAAGCTAGCCCGGGAGTTCAACCAGATGGAGCTTGGGAATCTCAGCTACAAGGATTTATCAATGGCGATAAAGAGAGAAAATGGTTGCAGGCCAACTTTAAATGTGGGCTTTTTCCCAGGTGAAGGAAAGTATAACCGCACCGCTTGCACTCGTTGTTTTAGGCAATACAGCATGGATCAGAAGGACGAGCTCATGGGGCGCTGTCCTGAATGCGGAGGCATGATCAAGCTTGGCGTGATGGATCGGGTGAATCTCCTGGCGGATTATGCGCAGCCCGTGCACCCCGATCATCGTCCCCCTTATTTGCATCTGATTCCTCTGGCGGAGGTCGTTGCTCTTGCTCTTGGCCATAAGAGCCCATTAACTTCGGGTGTCAAATTTCACTACTCAGAGCTGACTAAAGAGATGACTGAAATAGAGGTGCTATTGGAGGCTGATTTGGCGAAGCTGAAGGCTGAACCAAAAATAATTGAGGCTATCGAGGCCTTTCGGTCCGGGAAAATTGAGGTATTACCGGGTGGTGGAGGAAAGTACGGGTCGGTCAGGTTCTTGAAGTCGGAACCCTTGTTAGGGCAAAAATCGCTGTTTGATTTTTAAACCAGTGCATTTTATTTTGCTTTGACTCTTCTTTCATCAACCGGTGTTGCATCTAAGAAATTTTTATGCCTCCAGCACCTCTTTCAATTTTCCATAAGTTGCACGCAGGTGCTCCGATACTACCCGCGTGTCGGACAGTACAGGCATGAAATTCGTGTCACCATTCCAGCGAGGGACAATGTGAAAATGAATGTGATCAGCCACGCCGGCACCGGCTACAATTCCCATATTAATCCCCAGGTTAAAACCATCCGGCTTCATGGTTTTGCGGAGAAGATCTACGGCAAGGTCTGCCAAATGCATCAGTTCTTGCTGCTCCTCTGGTTGCCAACCAGAAAGCTCGGCCGTATGTTTATAGGGAACTATCATCATGTGGCCGTTGTTATAGGGATAGGCATTCATTATGATGAAATTATATTTCCCTCTATGAAGAATAAGGTTCTCTTCGTCCTTATTTTCGTTGGGTTTAGCGCAGAATATGCAAGTATCAGGCTTTTTGCTGAGGATATAATCAATCCTCCAGGGCGCCCACAAGTTTTCCATTCTAATCAGCCTCTTTTTTTTAAAAGACCAGCTTTCTGCCCACAACTTTTGGTTCGCCTTCAATTAACATCTTTATCGCTTTCGGATAAGCTTTGTACTCAGCTTTTTGTATTCTGGCTTTGAGGCTTTCATGAGTATCCTCTTTCCTAATGGGCACCGGTCTTTGATAGATAATTGGGCCGTGGTCTATGTCTTCGTCTACAATATGGATGGTCGTTCCTGTCCATTTTACGCCGTAATCCAAAGCCTGCCCAAAGGCATCTTTGCCCCGGAAAGACGGAAGGAGTGCAGGGTGGATGTTCAGGATTCTGTTCTTATAGTGCTTGACAAATCCCGGTGATAGAATCCTCATGAATCCAGTAAGAACTACCAAATCCACACCAAATGACTCTAGATTCTCTATGAGCTTACGGTCATACTCCTCTCGGCTTTGTCCGGATGGATTAATGTAAAAGCATGGAACACAAAATTCGCGAGCAATTAAAAGGGCGCCAGCCTCAGGTTGATCGGCCAGGACGACTCTAACATGGGCTGGCAGATAACCCGAGCGTTCCGCCAATAAAATATATCGCAGGTTCTCCCCTCTCCCTGAGGATACGACCCCAATTTGTCTGGTCAAACTAAAAACTCACTTCCCAATAGTGATCTCAATTGCTGAGACATTGGTCTCCCCTCTGTCAGTATTGAGGGTTTCTGTGGAGATCTGAATCCCCTTTAGCATCACATCCGGTAGGAAGCGGGACCTTGATACTTCAGCCACGTCGACTGCTCTGGAAATCGCTCGCCCCCTGGCCATTATTTTGACCTCCTTTGCGCCGCTGCCAAACTGTGTAACTACCGCCAGCACGTAGTTCATCACAGGCTTATTGCCGACGAACACGACATCATCTTCAGCCATTGGCTAAATCACCTTTGAATTAAATTTGGGGTAATGATCAGATCCTAGATAAAGTTGCTGATGATTTTGATATGGATTGCAGCAGTGACAGGATTGGGGAAATCGGTAAACATGTCGTCAAGAGATATAGCCGATCGATCAGCAATCGAGATAATTTGCTTTTGATTACGGTCAAGCTGATCTTCGTCTCAGGTGAAAATAATATTCTTTTGATATCATAAGTCAAGATTACTTTAAAACCAGAAGCATTTAAACTATCTGCCGAATATAATTTTAAAGATACCTGCCCCTGGCTTTAATCTCCAAGACTCTTTTTAGTACCGCTTCTGCGGCGGGATGCACGCGGATGTAGCCAATTTTAAAAGACTCCCCCAATTCGTCCGCGTTGTCGTGCGTACTCTCTAACGTTTGGAAATAGACATGCACATCAACTCCCTGAGCTTCCAGAGAATTATCGTAAAACGACAGACCAAAATCTATGAGGCAGATCTTGTCGTCTATCAAGATCATATTCGATGTGGTCAAATCCCCATGAATAATACCACATTTATGCAGTCTTCCTACCGTTTCCCCAATCTTCTCGGAGAGATCTTTATTGATTGCATCTTTCAGCTTTTTTCCGACTATATGCTCCATCTTCAACTCAAAGCGGGAGATGTCGCAAATTATGGGTGTTAGAACTCCATGCTTGCGGGCATCAGATTGAATCTTGGCTTCACGTAGGGTTCGATCTTGCCGGATTCGCTCATCAATCTGCGCCAATCGGTAGCTTTTGGGCAGTCTCCACTTCGTAACAATACCGTTCTCTAAAGAAATGACAGCTTCTGCGCCTCTGCCTATCTCCATAAATCCTCTCTCTTGTTCCAGGCCTCAATGAGACCGATACAGCCCGTGATCATCATATCCCCTCCGGGCGAAGCTGCCTTTGCATTGTCCAGTACTTTGCTGGCAAGAAACATCTCTCTTCGAGGGCCTGTGACAAGTGTAGATCTGATCGTATCCGGCACGTTCTTTATGTAGGCCCCGTGGCCGCCGTCCTCGAATACTTCTGAGTTCTTCAGGGTTCCATCGCATAGTTTTTCCACTAAAGATCGAAGCTTTTCCGGGTCTAACTGAGATGTATGATGTTCGAATACGGCTGTGATCTTCCCTTCATCAAGAAGGGCCGCTACAGTATGGCCATTTCCGAAGTTGATGATGATCGCAGGCTCGAGGCAACAAGGATCCAGAGAAGCGCCAAAAATGGCCGCCGGGCCGGTGTCCATGAGAAGCGGCCTGAATCCATCTCTTACAATACAATCCCTAACGGCAATCATCCTTGTCATCATTGGTGGTGGTTCATTATATGCAAAGGCTTCCAGATTTCCCCCAGAACGAATGGCATCGGCTAGATGTTCAAACCGAACTAGACGATTCGATTTTTCTGGGGAATAACCGTGATCCTGAACAGCTACAGCCATATTTATTGGAAGTTCAATATCAAATGTATGAAAAGCCTGCCTCAATGCAAGAATGTCGATATCTCCTGTCTCGATAATCTCCGCGTGAGCGGGGGCCTCCTCTGAAATGATAACGCCTATTGCAGCCACACGCACCAGGTTGTCATTTATGGTAGCTGCTGCAGATGGTGTGGCAAAAACTTTCAAACCTGCCGCAATATGCCATCTCAATGCTGCTGTGCATGCTCCACCACCCATAGTTGGCCCTCGCAAAAACACATCTTTTCCTGCCATCCTGGCTTTGTTAATCCTGTTTCCCACGATGACCGTCTGGCTGGGTAGGACCATCTTTGTTAAGCCTTCTAATGGCTCATCCTCCTGATAGAGCAGTATGTCCTGAGTGCCTGCACCTACATCAATTGCTAAGAGCGACATATATCTCCTTTCAATCTAATTACTGAATAATCATACATAAGTGCGTTATCTTTTTGATTAACGGATCGCCCTAAGTCTAAAACGATTTTCGACAACGTCATTTCCCTTCCGAAACAATTTTTATGAAGGATCGTCTTCAAAGGGCCATTGCTTCAAATCTAACATATGATCGTTTCAATGGCTTCAGATGGGTATCTCACGGAGTCTTCTTTTTCTTCCTTGCTGCCTTGTACTTGGGCCAGCTCTGGTAGCGAGCTTCCTTGTCTGCAAAGCTTGCTGCAACGCTGTCAGACACAGCCCGCTCAATCCTATCATCGCGCAACCTTCTATCAGCTGCCATCCTTTTTACAAGAAAATAATTGGCAGCTAAGAACGCCGGGACCAGCAGAATACAGATAAGAACGATCTGCCATATTTCCATAAAAATAGCTTATCACTCGAATATAAAAGCCTCACCTTGTGGGTCGCCTTGTTTTACCGGAATTTGGCCAATAGCCGTGCATAAAACTCTTTTTCTGGTCCTCTTGCCGATCGTACCAGTCTGTCAAGTATCAATTCTGGAGTACTTCTAGCCAAATAGTTGTACTTTGGGCTGCGATTCACTTTGAGGTTGTTGTTCTCATCTAGCCCTGCAGCCTCAATCCCGTCTACCCGCACTGAGGTTTCTGCAAAGCGTCTTACATCCTCTGCCAGGTGGCTGACAAATACAGCCACTGAATCTCGCCGATTCAGCTCGTCCAGCATGCAGGCAATTATGCGCGCTGAGGCTCCTGGCTCGGTGATGGCTTCCAGCTCATCAGCCAAAACAAGCTTTCTTTTCTGGTTCTCAACGACGGCGAATTTTTTCATTGCGGTCTCAAAGGCTCCTGCACTTAAAGTCCCCCTACTTTTACTGAAATAGTATATCTCCTGGAAGATACAAAGCCTGCAGGCGTGGGCGGGCACGGGCAGGCCCATGTGCGCCAGGATGACAATTTCTGCAATTAGATCTAAAAGACTTGTCTTACCACCTGAATTCACGCCGCTGAGCAGTGCTGCTGTTTCCATGTGTTCCTTTGATCCCAGAGAATAGCTAACTGGTTCTGGATTATCCAAAAAAAGGTGGCGACCATCCTCAAAAGAAATGCACGGCTCCGTTCCAATTTCGGGAATCGTGAGACCCTCGTAAATTGCGAAGCACCCAAGGGCGTGAATAAAATCAAACTCCATAAGAGCATGAATCAATTCGTTTGCCTCTTCTTTTTTGTCTGCAAGGCCGCGAGCAAGCTGCCTTTTTGCTGTCAGACTCCTTTCCTCCATTCTGCTGCGTAGATCCTGCTCAAATGAACGCAAAGCATGCCGATCAAGTTCCAGCGGATAGCTGACACTGCAAGAAAATATGTCATCGAACCGGACGGTCTCCGCTCCAGACAGCTCAAGTTTGCCAAAGGCACGTGCTTTTGCTTGCGCTAGAACCTCTAGGAAGACGCCTTTCAATTGAATCTCGAGTAGCTCCTGTACTCCTTCACCTCGGCTCATGGCCAAAAGCAAATCTGCGCCTTCAAGAGTAAGTGAGCTTTTCTCAATTCTTTTCTTCAGCTCCTCATTGGCCCAGGATGCGGCTTCGCTCAGGGCACCACTCAGACTCGCGGCCAGTAGTGCGAGTCGCTCTCCTTCAACGTCTCCGCTTTCCTCCAGCCTTCCGATTAGCTTCTCGAGATCATCTCTGGCCTTAAAGTTGCGGATTCCTACCTCCTCTAACTTTCGAGCCGCCAAAACAGCCGCTTTCAGTGTATCTAGATTCTCGATATAAAATCCGAGAACTGCCTCTGGCACCAAATACCAGTCTTCTTGAGATTCAGCAAGTTCAATTTCCATAGGTCCGTCTACGACTTTGCCAACCAAGCTGACATGGCTGTAGCTTTTGGTAAGATCCATTAGCTCTGCGGGGTCCTCGGCCATATGCAGGTCTATCAGCTTATCGAGTCCTCTCTTTTTTAGGCTCTGGAAGTCTTCGGCAGAGGTAGCAGCTACTACTCTTTCTCTTACTCTAGTCCCCGTCTTTTCGCGGAGCGGCCGGATTTTTTTAAGCAGTTCTTCCATACCTTGTCCTTTTACCAGTTTTGCCGTTTCCATTGCCGCCCGAGCTGTTCGCTGGTTATCTTCTAAGAGTTCCAAAGATGAAGATGGAAAAAGTGTGCCAATCTTGAGCCTGGCATATTCGGTCTGCGCATATTTTGCCAAACGGGAGACGATCATTTGATAGCATTTCACTGCTTCCTCTGTGGCCAAGAAGTCCTCAGGTTTGACACCATACTTCAAACCTCTAATATGTTGGACAAGCGTTAGGGCCTGACGCTCGCTTAATATCCTGGAAAGATCTGCGATATCACCCTTCGATACAGCCTGTAGAGCTTTCTTCTCGTCGCCATATTGCTCTAAAAGGCGTTCTCTTATGCGAGAGCCTACTCCTGGCAGATCTAGAAGTTTCAAGCATTTGCTAATTTTGCCAGGAATATAATATATCTGTTCCGGCAAGATGGATGAGATTAAAATGTGTCCTTTAGAGCGAAGCAATGATATTCTGGGGTTAAAAATGGAGGGTTTTTGTGCTTCTAAATAGTTTATTGGAACTGAAGGATGAGGAAAGCATATTTCTCGCCGAAGAATCTTTACAGGATCTGCTGGACTTGCCTGTAACTATGCATATCCTGGTGGAGGGTCTGGATGTCGTTGATTATATTGAAATACAAGGATTCGGATCGGCTCTACGTCTGTTAGAGCCTACTGATTTTTGGCTGGTGCTCACTGATCGTTACTGTCAAAACAAAATTGTTCTGGATCAAATAAAAAAATGGAGCACAAAAAAGAGTAAGACCGTCCAAGTGGATGATTTCGATTTTTTCCTGGCTCTGGCAGATTATTATTCCAAATCGCTTTCAAGTGAGCTTTTTTGCGAGAGCTGCTACGTCATTGGTGCGCCTATTTACATAAATGAGCGAATAGATCGGCTGGCTTCTTTTCTCAAGTCCAAAATTTCCTTGGAAGGAAGCATTCTTGAAATTTGCTGCGGAAACGGCATGGCAACTCAGGCGCTTTTCCGTCTGGGGCTTAACCCCTTATCCTTGGATTCCGATCGCTGCGATTTGTGTCAAGCTCTAAAAAGCGGCCTTATGCCTCCGGAAAAGAGTTTCGTCCTGGATGCAAGGCTATTGCCTAAATTTTTTCCCCCGCAGAGTTTCCATACCGTCCTCGGATTCATGTTAGGTATGATTGATGAGTCCAATTGGCCTCTCTGGAAGTCCATTATCCTCGAAGCGTCCAGCTTGGCCAGAGAGCAGATTCTTTTCACGGTCTATACAAAAAAAGAAGCGGAAGGCGTCGCGAAGGCGTTAGGCAATGCCGGCTGGAAGGGCAATATAATCGATAATCGGGACTCTAAAGGAATTTATGATCAGTGGGCATATTTGGCAACAAGGGATAAGTGACGGAAAGCTTCATTACAATTCCCGCAAGGAATAAAATTTGGGTGAGACACGTGGCTGATTTCAAGAAAAGAAATGCGGAGCGAAAGGGTGGCAAAAAGGAAGAGATAAAAAGCAAGAAGCTCATGGAAGAGAACCTCGATGATCTAAGGGGTAGGGGAGAAGAAACGAAGTAATCTGGCCCGAGTGGAACATCTTGGACCAAATTCTCTTTTCTGTCGAATCTTGGGTGTACTCGACAGGTTGGATTTCTTTTTTTCAGGATCTAATCGATCTATAAAATGTCCTAAATAGCGGTAAAATAGTACGTTTTTTCTAAGTTCTTCGCTTTGGCTTTTTTTTGACACCAAAGGTAAATGGAAAATTGTCTTCTTTACCCATAAAGTGAATCGGCTAGCAATAATCGTGATCTGAACGACAATGAAATTATCCTGGCCCAACGTTTGGACGAATGGCTGCAAATCATAATGGAGAATCATGCTGAGAATCTTTTCCTGTCATTATGGCTGGCATAGATTCATTACGATCATATTATGACGGCGTAGTGCTCAATCCCCTGCTTAGTTCTTTAAGCTTTTCGATGCTTTCCATGGTCTTAGCCGACTCTTTCTTTTTTTCATCCTCAAAGTGTTTGATGATATCTCCCAAGGATACTGTTAGCTTATAGACCTTCATAGGTCGGCCTTTTCCATCCTTTTTGATCTCTCTTTCTTCCACCCAATTATTATTGCGTAGGGTACGCATAGCTATGCTTACTTCTGGCTGGCGGAGATTGGAGCCGATTTCTATCTCTCTGGATGTTGCTTCCTCCACATTCGCCAGATAAGTTATCATGCTGGCCACATTTCTGGGAATGTCGAGCTCCCTGAGGACCTCTACAAACTCCCTGTCCGAATCGTCTAGAACTTTTACAGAAAATTGTCTCATAATGACCACATTCTATTTTCATATATAAGATATACTTTATGATATAAATAGTTTATTTCGATGTGGCATATTTTTGTAAAACTTAAATTTTGCAATTAATATGCGTTTCAATAAAGATTCTTCGTTTACATTATGATATTATCTCTACAAATTCATAAGAGCATTCAATTGGAATTCGCTGAATTTATCTTGGTGGAATTTTTCAATCCTCTGTTTTCAAGGAAATATATCCTTAGATATTTAAAATTTATAATTTACACGTCTTAGAAACCGGTTTTCAACTGAAATTTTTAATTTTCTTACTTAGATGTATAATACCTTAAAAGCTGATTAATGGTTGATTTTCATTTTCTTCACCAAACTATTTAAATATTTTACAGGGCAACAATCCATACTACCATTACAATCCTATCATCACCTCGTGATCATGCCTTGAATCGATCGACAAGAAGATAGATATATTATCGTTTTGACAATCTGTGGCCCATGGAAATGAAGCTTGATCCTTGGGGCGCAGTTCGTGTAGACGATTACTCTAAGCTCTTTGAAGAGTTTGGAATATCAAGCTTCGAGGAAATCCTTCCACAGCTTAGAAATCCTCATTCTTACATGAAGCGCAAGATCATTTTTGGTCATAGGAATTACGATTCAGTGCTGCGCGCCATGTTGAATCACGAGCCGTTTGCCGTCATGAGTGGATTCATGCCTTCGGGTAGGGCTCATTTTGGCCATATGATGGTCATGAATGAGATCATCTGGCACCAGCGTCAGGGGGCAGATGCTTTCGCTGCAGTCGCTGATATGGAGGCGCATGCAGTGCGGGGCATAAGCTGGGAGAAATGTAGGACCCTTGGCATCAATGAATATCTTCTTAGCCTCATAGCTCTAGGTTTCGAGCCGAAGGAGAATAGCCACGTTTATTTTCAGTCCGAGAACTATTCGATGAGGAACTTGGCCTTTGAGCTAGGCATAGAGGCAAACTTCTCGGAGATAAGTGCGATTTACGGATTCTCCGGTGAAACCCATATCTCCCATATGGAGAGTGTTATGGCTCAGAGCGCGGATATCCTTAATCCCCAGCAAATGAAATTTGGTGGCCCAAAGCCTGTAGTCATACCAGTCGGTGCTGATCAAGATCCTCATATCAAGCTCACCCGCGATCTCGCATATCGAATGAGGCGGTTCCTGGTAGAGCAGCGAGATGATTACATCAGCATAAGAAGCAAAGCTGCTGGCGTGGATCTGATGGACGCCGCCGAGGCAACATTGAAGGCCGCAGGGTACGGAAAGGTCAGGAGATATGAAGGGCATATAGATGTGACGGATATCCAGGATCGAGACGGCCTAATTGCTGGTTGTCTCTTAGAGGCAATTGACAAATTAATTATAAAGATCGAGATAGAGCATGGCGAATATGGCTTCATTCCCCCTGCCTCCATCTACCATAGGTTTATGACAGGGCTAACCGGGGGGAAAATGTCCTCCTCCAAGCCGGAGAGCCACATCGCTCTAACGGAAGATCCGAAAGAAGCTGCCAAAAAAATAATGAGGGCCATCACGGGAGGCCGCCAGAGCCTGGCAGAACAAAAGAAGCTGGGGGGCGAGCCAGATAAATGCTCTGTATTCGAGTTTTTGCTCTTTCATCTTTCTGAGGATGATAACGAGCTAGCGGAATTGGATGCAGAATGCCGATCAGGCAAACGTATGTGTGGAACGTGCAAGAAGATTGTGGCCGAGAGGATAGAGATCTTTCTGCGCGATCACCAGCGGGCGCGAGAGGCGGCGAGAGAGAGGCTGGCAGAGTTTGGGATTAAAATGTGATAATCATTAGCTAAAATTATCTATGATATTATGTACTGTACGTAAAATTAATATTAAGAATTTGATCAAATGATCTGAATTAGTGGTATGGAAATTAGCTCTTGGAAACGATTAAAGCGATATATAACAAACCCATTATACTATTTCGAGTTTTTCAATTTTATTATTCTTGTCTCTATTACTATTATCCTTTATATTAGTTTACATTTTATGCTTATTTTTCACGAAACTCGTGTCATTTCCAAATTTAATAGTATCAAAAAATTGCTTTATATGCTAGTTTCATCCACCCCTTTTCTTTTGTTGAGCACTATTATTCCGTTTATCTCCGTTTCCGGATAGTTTCCTGTCTGGTCTTTTTCCATGTATTTGACCATATCCCATACATTTAGCAGTGCCACGCAGACTCCTGTAAGTGCTTCCATCTCTACGCCCGTCTTGCCAATGGATCTTATAGTGACGGTAGCCCGCACTTGAGTTTCCTCCAGCTCGAAGTTCACATCTAATCCCGTGATCGGAATGGGGTGACACATTGGAATCAAACGTGGCGTCTCCTTGACAGCCAGGATTGCGGCCAGCCTGGCCGTTGTAAGAGTGTCTCCCTTTTTCACAATTCCAGATTTAATGGCCTTGATCGTATCTTCTCGAAGCCGAATTGATCCGGTGGCGGTGGCTATCCTGAATACCGGGGGTTTTTCTGTGATATCCACCATTCCCGCCAATTTATTTTCATTAGCCATTCTAATGCCTCATTGCCTCCGGAATCTTATCTATTATATCGGTGGCAACCATACCATAGTCCTTTTCACTATAGACAAGATCGCCTGCCCTTCCGTTGACAAAGGCGGCCGCAGTTGCAGCTCTCAAGGCGGAGGTTCGGGCATAAAAGGAAGCCGTCACTCCTGCCAAAACATCTCCCGTTCCTCCAACAGTCATTCCGGGATTTCCTGTTATATTGGCCCTAACTACATTGCCGTCTGAGATCAGATCAACCTTTCCTTTTAGCAGGACTACCAGTCCCTTTTTTGCAGCGTACTTTTTCAAGGGTTCGATGCGGTTTTTATAATCTGCTTCACCCAGAGAGATTCCACTTATTCTTTGAAACTCGCCAGCATGGGGCGTGATAATGCCTTTTAATGAAAGGTTCGATTGTAAAGCATCTGCATCAATTACAGTTTTTTTTGTAAGGGGAATTATCGTTGCTAAGGCTTCTAGCGTCTTCGCATTTCTTCCCAGACCCATTCCCATAACTACCACATCGTGCCTGATTATTAGCTCCTTTAAGATATCAATATCATCGGGGCAGAGATAATCTCCGGTCAGCTCCTTCACAATCAAATCTGGCGAGAAGCCGGAAATAGTTCTAGCTGCCGACTTTGGTGCGGCAACAGTGACGATATCTGCACCTGCTCGCAGAGCGGCCAATGCCGTTAGGGCAGGTGCACCGGTATAGGGACCACCGCCGATCACTAGAATCCGACCGCTGTCTCCTTTGTGGCTTTCTGAAGTCCTCTTTCCTAGTAACGAGATATCACCCGGGCCTACGAAAAACTCGGCTTCGGGTGGTATACCGATATCTTCCAAAATTATGTTCCCTGTTACACCGGATTTTTCTTTGTGAAAAGTCACGATGACATCCGGGCGCACGAACTTATCGCCCCCAAAGCCACTCGGAACATCCACAGAGAAAACCGGCTTCTTTGAGGAATTAATGTACTCGATGGCTTGGGCCTCTAGCCCCAAGACCTTGCCACGCAGGCCCGTCCCTAAAATTGCGTCGATAACCAGGTCGTATCCTTCCAAGGATAGTTCTGACGCGTCTCTTACTTCCCGCAGGTCAAAGTCTAAAAGCTCTAAAATATCCCAGTTCCTTTTTGCCTCTTCTGTAGAAATATCACGAGATCTTCCCAGAAGATAAATGGTAATATTAAAGCCGGTAAGGTGGCGGGCAGCAACGAAGGCATCACCACCATTATTTCCCCTACCAGCGACGATGGCAATCTTTTTTCCTTGGGCTCTTGTCTTTATGACGCGAGCTAAAGCAGCACCTGCATTCTCCATAAGCTGCAAAGGCAAGAGACCAAAGTATCTACAGTTGGCATCTAGGGCATTCATCTCTTCAGGGGATATCGATCTCATGGGGCTTCATTGGTTTTGTGAATGGATAAATTTTATTATCCAATTTTTTCCATAGTCTGAATTTCTCATGAGTTTTTTCCAAATCACTCTTTGACGAAAACAATTGTGTAGTGGCAAAATTGTCATCAATTATGATATAAAAATCATTATATAAATTTCATCATAGAACCTCTGGCGTGCACATCACATATTTTCTCTACTATTCTATATAGATAATATATCGAAAATACCTGAATATAGTTTATGGAGGGAAGGCATATATTGTTCTAATTCAATTCCAAATACGTGCAATTATATCTGGATAAAGTCAATAAAGGAACAATTGACGACACCCTATTGCAGAATCGACTCTCAAAAAGCAACGGGGAATCCATCCGATTTTCTTTTAAAAAGGCTGAACCACTGTTCTTTCATCAAAAAAATAAAACGGATGTTTTGAGATTTTATTGCTTATCAAATGGGTGCAGTTCGTATCCATTGCTACAAATTTTTTTCCCAGTACAAGCGCTAGGAGGAGATAGAGTTGTTTGAAACCTTGAATTCAGAACATCCGAGAAATGGCGAAGATTTGCTCGGTGTTCTCGAATACTATGAGGCAGTTCTAGGGAGAAATGGCCTGATTGAAAGAGATGGAGAGTTCAGGTGCCTCAAGCTGGGATTGATCTTGGACATATTAAAGATAGTCAATATTCCTGAAGATCTGAGATCAGAGTTGATCACGGCTGTCATAAGTGCCTGGAGGATGAATCCCCTGACGAAATCATTGGCCCAGAGTGAAAATGAGCTGAAAAAGATTCTTTGCAGCATCGAGGTCGTCCGAAGTGAAATCCGAGGGGCAATTAAGCATCCGAGTTCCATGAAAATAATGCAGTTTGATGCTCCGGTGATGTTCGCTCTACCGCTATTGCCAACAGATCTTAATACTGAGGAAGTACCGCGCATTTATAATCTCCTCCGCCAGGTGATGAATTGCTTTGCAGCAAGGATTGATATGAGAAATTGGCCACAGTCCAGATGTACTTCTGATTCCTGGCAAGAGAAAACCGATTGATAGTATATCATTTGCGTTAATTAAATTGTTCCGCAAATAGGTTATCAAGTCTGCTGGTTAGGTTCCCCTAAAGTTTTTGCCTTCCTATTTCAGGATGCAATGTCCATCATTGTATTCGTATTAATAATTAAACTGTTTTACATAATTGTTTTCAATGTAACTTATGGCATTTTTATAAGTCTCAAAGTGGATAAAAAGGACCAAACTAGCTAAATTATTTTATTTACCAATATATTTTCTTGCGATAATAATCTCTCACCACAATGGCCAACATATTAGTTCCAAGCACCAGGGCAATCAGTACTAGCGCTGTGCCCCAGGCCCTTGCTTCTACATCCCATGCTCCTAGGAAATAGATCAAGTTCAACAGATGGTAATCCAGATTGTTCACGGGCTGAAATAGATCTGGTATAATTCCATAGATCATATGAACAGGCGTTGCCGTGAAGGTCACTGAGGTCCACATGATCGGTGCAGTTTCGCCTGAGGCTTTGGCTACCCCCATTATCACTCCGGTGAGAATCCCAGGCATTGCCGAGGGCAGAACAACTTTTTTTGTTGTCTGCCACTTTGTTGCTCCTAAGGCCATGCTTCCTTCTCGAAGGGAATTAGGAACGCTTTTCAAGGCCTCTTGGCTTGTAAGAATTATTGTGGGTATATTTATCAAACCCAAGATTATGGAGCCAGATAGAAGAGATACACCAAAAAAAGTCACTAAAAAGGCCAGGCCGAAGAGTCCAAAAACAACAGATGGTACGCCGTTCAGACAGCTTACTGCAATGGTAATAAATCGATTAAGCTTTTGACTGGTTGAATATTCATGCAGATAAATGGCTGCCCCTATGCCCAGGGGAGATGATACGACCATTGCACCAAGAACCATCCAAAGCGATCCCAGTATGGCCGTGCTGATTCCACCTGCTTGACCTAGTTTTCGGTGGGGTGTAGTTAAAAACTCCCAATTTATAACCCAAATTCCTTTGTAGATTATTATGAAAAGTATTCCACCAAGGAGCAGCAGTGAGAGTACCGCTGATAGTCTGATGGCTAAGAATACAAGGGCTTCTCTTCCCCGGGCGCTATAACCATAGGCTATGCCGAGAGCGTCTTTAATGCACAGAAGACTGAATATAAAAATCAGAAGCGGTAATAAAAAGGCATAATCGAAAGATGCTGCCATTCCCAAAGGTCGTTTGACGGCAAAACCGGGGTGAAGAGCTCCTGAAAACGTCAGAAAAAGGATGCCTAGACCAAAAATGATACCCAGTGTCAGCGATGGTGCCGTCTTCTTATCAATGGTCCTTGACGTCAAATAGGATATAAGTATTAAAAGGAGATTAATCAGCAAGCATGCGCTCCAAATCGGAGAGAGCACACTGAGATTTGGCTGCGTTATAAGACATGCTACCGAGGAAATAAATAGAAATGAAGATACCGCGAACGACGCAGCCAGGGCGGGCCTGATCTTCATTCAGTACCCTCCGAATTTCTTCCTTATTCTTGCTCTGGCCAGGTCTGCAATCAAACTAAGAATGGATACAACTATTAAGAGAACAAAGCCCACTGCAAATAGAACGTGATAGTGCATCGATCCCCTGGCTACCTCGCCCATCTCGCCTGCGATAACCGAGGTGAACGTTGCCCCTTGGCCAAAGATATTGTAGATGGGAGACGGCATTCTAGCCACATTGCCTACGACTAGTAGCACGGCCATGGTTTCGCCTATAATGCTTCCGATGTTAAGGAGAATAGCTGCAGTTATGCCGGATGAAGCTGCGGGAATTGTTACATTCCTTAGCGTTTGCCATCTATTGGCACCTAGAGCAAATGAGCCCTCTTTAAACTCGCTGGGAACGGTTCTTAAAGCATCTTCGCAGATGGTCGTGAGGTACGGAATGAACATTATACCAAGCAGTATTGACCCAGCTAGAATTGATCTTCCTGTAAGCATATGAAAGCTATCCTGCAAATAGGATACAAGAATTATCACACCCAAAAAACCATAGACTATCGAAGGAACACCGGCCAGCAGCTCTATTGCAGGTTTCAATAAGGCTTTACTGGTGGGACTGGCCAGTTCGGCTAGGTATATGGCCAGAGGAAACCCAATGATAATATTGATAAAAAGCGCTAGAAGGGTTATCATCAGGGATGTGGCAATTAGTGGCAAAAGGCCGTAGATATCTCCTGCAGGATGCCACTTCTGTCCGAATAGTAGAGAAAATGGTCCAATTTCTGCGATCGCCGGAAAGCTTTCTCGGATGAGAAAAAAGAAGATTAAGAGCATTACAAGGATTGAGGTAATGGCGGTTGTGAATAGCAGGGCCTCTACGAATCTCTCTTTATACATACGAGGCACTCTCATCCTTGCTAAATCCATATATTAGACTAAAACACATTCGCGGTTAAAGCCCTTGTGTATTGAATCTATATAGTGAATTTTCAAGGGCATGGTTATATTGGTGGATCTTTTTTTCGAATAATTTTCATAATCCAATTCTGCTGACAATCTCCTCAGGATCATAGCGCACGCGGATGATACGGCTCCGGCCACGCTCACCAGCTCCGCTAAAATCGGCATTAATTAGCCTGATGGCATCTAGTTTATTGAGTATTTCGTGAAATCTTGTATATCCTATGCCTGTCTCCGAATGGACGCGGCTAAACAATTCTCCTGCGCGACTGCTCTCAGGTTTTGCAGCCAAGAGTAGCACCTTTTTCTCATCCTCTTTCAAAGATTTCAAGGCATAGGTGAGGTGAACCAGTCTGGAGCGCTCGAATGATCTCTCCACGTCCTGGGCTGAGATACTTTTGGATGCGCGTTTCTCTGCAGAAAGACCGGACCTCTTAAGGAGGTCTATTCCTACCCTTAAGTCTCCTGCCCTTTCTGTACAGTCTGTAACGATCTCCAAAATATCGTCTGCCATTACGCTAGGATAAAAGCCCATATTCACCCTGTGGCTCAGGATATCACGTATTTCTGCCCGCGTATAGAGCGGAAAAACCACTTCTTCAGCCTGAAAGACAGAGACAACTCTTGGGTCGAGTATATAGTTCCATGTGGGTTCGCTTAGTATTCCAATAACGCCCATCCTGGCACCAGGACAGGTCTCGTGGGCCCTCAAAATTGAGTATAAGACATGATCCACTTCCTTTTCCATAAAGAGATAATTTATATCGTCCAAAGCCACAACTAGGACAATATCTTCTTTTGCGCAGTATTGGGCTACCTTTTCGAAGATGCGCTTGAAGGAAATGCCGCTGGACGGAGGGGCATGCTCAAAGATTTTTTTGTAGATCTGATAGAAAACTGCATATCTCGTCGAGTCCATTTGACAGTTGATATGCACGGGAACGATCCGCGATGAATGTGATTCGATCTCCTCGAATAACTTGAAAATCGCTGTTGTCTTTCCCGTGCCCGGTGGGCCAAGACACAAGCAGTTGATAGGCCTTGCACCCTGTAGGGCTGGTCGAACACAGAATTTTAGGCTGTTCATCTGCGATTCGCGGTGGAGGAAGTGCTCAGGTAGGTGGTCTAGCTCAAAGATATCCCTGTCCTTAAAGAGCGTCTCCTCCCAGAGAAGCATATCCGGCTTCTTTGTTTTCTCGGGGCTCACTCGTTAAGTATATTTTGTATTTCCTTCTTCAATATGGCGCTCACAACAGCTCCATCTGCTTTGCCTCTCAGCTCTTTCATAACCAAGCCCATGAGAGGGCCTGCGGCCCTTTCGCCCTTGGAGCGCACTAAATCGATTTTGTTAGCCAAAATAATCTTTACCGCTTTTTCTACACCAGCTTCATCTATACCGGCCAGGCCTGTAGCCTTCATGGCTTCGGCTGCAGACCAGTTTGGGTGTTTTGCTAGCGCTCGCAAGAGATCAACAATCCCTTCTTTGGCGAGTTGCCTTTGTGCTATCAGTGCAAAGCAATCTCTAAAATGCTGGTCCGCGAGATTGGAAATTGGCACGTTCTCTCTTGCTAACTCAATTGGTGCGGTCTCCAGAGCCCGGACAACAATGGAAGATGGCACCTGAAATTCGGCCATGATATCTTCAAATTGCTGATAGTTGGGTGAGGCAGCCATGATGCGGGCCAGCTCGGAGGAAAGGCCATACTGGCCCTCGAAACGCTGCGCTCGCTCCACGAAAAGTTCAGGAAGCTTGAGTTTATCCAGCATTTCTCCTGTTATCACAACAGGCGGCACATCAGTTTCCGGGTACATTCGGGCAGAGCCTGGCAGGGGACGCATGTACTCTGAACAGCCATCTGGAAGTGCCCGACGTGTCTCCTCCGGCACGCAGCATAGTGCTTCTTTTGCACGGATCAGCACAGCTTGGAGCGCTTTCTCGGCACGGTCCTTTGGGCCAGTAACCATGACAACTGCATCGTTCTCGCTCGCTGCAAGCATTTCGCGCAAAGCGTCAACCTCTTGTTGTGTAACACCATACGCAGGAAGCTCATCAGTGTGAAAGATTCCTCCCACTCCAGCTCGTTTTGCCCTATCCGACATCTCCGATCCCAGCCGGCGGTCGGGCTGAATTTCTTTGCCCACCAGGCCCACAAAGCCAGTGAGCCGGCAAGCCAACACAACGCCCTGGTTCTTGAGCGATTTGGCAATCACTTTCGAGGCGGTAGCGTCGAAAAGTTTTGTAACATCCCATGAAACGTCATCTACACTTGCTTTACGGCGCAATAGCTCCTCTTTTATCTCCAGCAGCCTAGCCTGGCGTAGCGCCTCAAGTTCTACAACTTTATCGACTAAGTTCAAGGCTTGGACGCCTTTCACTTCGACGCGAGCTCCTCCTCTTATTGATACATTCACGTCCTGGCGGATTGTTCCAAGGCCTCGTTTGACCGATCCAGTTGAACGCAGTATCATTCCGAGGTATGAAGCCACCTCTCGGGCATGTGCTGGTGATATGATGTCGGGAGCAGTACCAATCTCTACTAATGGAATGCCCAGCCTATCCAAAGAGTAGACAAGACTGTCTCCTCTATCTTCAATGATGCGCGCGGCCTCCTCTTCCAGACAGAGGATTCCTATACCTACGGATCCAAAAGATGTCTCGATCTTGCCTTGTGATCCGACGTAGGCTGTGCGCTGGAAGCCGGAAGTGTTGGAGCCGTCTATCACCATCTTGCGCATGATCTCTACTTCATCTACAATCTTCATGGAGAGCATACGAGAAATAACTAAGGCAATTTTTAGTGCCTGGGGATTAATTTCGCGTGGTGGCTCTTCGTCCGCTTCCACTAAACAGGTGGTATCATAAGACTTGTAAATGAACTTGCGAGATACCAGAACCTCTTCTAGGGCCGCGCGATCGATCTCTCCCAATTCGCTCCTAGAGGGTCGGAGATACCGGAAGAACTCAAAATTGGATTCATCCACTTCCCTGTGTTTTGTGGGGCAGCCGCAAAATAGCTTGCAATTGGTGTCGAGCTGCTGGTGGATCTCGATACCGCATATCAGGCCCAGATCTTTGTAATCTAGCCCCACAGAGACTTCGTTTACCATCAATCACCTTTCAGAGATTGCAGGGGGTTTAACTCTTTTGACTGCCTCCTTGATGTCTTCGGACTTGACCGTCTTCCTCTTGGCATGGTTGGCCCAGCCGACTGCCTCTCGGGCTATATCTAATCCATAGCTCTCTAGCACTTCTGCCAGTGCGTCTCTTGCACCTTCGCTCACTCTTTTTGCCCCAGCCTCACGGATGAGCCTGCTCACAGGAGCAACAGGAAGTATCGGCATTTTATCTTTTCACCTCATGAATTCGGATTTGCAGCCAGGAGAGCCAGAATTACTGCCTTTCCCGGAATTCAATCCCAAATTAGCACCCCTTTTTCACTTAATTCCTTATATAATTTTTTGTAACCTAAAGGCAAGCTCGATTAATGCGGATTATTGGTGCCAATAAGAATTTGGCAAGATTCAGATTTTTAGTCGCTGAAAAATCCTCAAATATAGATTTTTTCCGAAAATCCTGCTGTTTTATTTACTTATCTGATTAGATAGCCAAAAATGGTGGAAACTCGTAATTGAGGATGGCAAATGTTATTTAGGGTGCTACAGTAATAACAAAAGAGAGGAGCGAACGATGAGCGAATTTGTATGTAAAGCTATAATATACAAAGACCTGGAGGACGTTTATGGCCCATGTGGATGTGGCATGGATCTGGCCACTCTGCCCGTGCTTCTCCCCAGAGATTGGGTTATACTGGAGCGCCCCTCGCAGGCGGAAGAGCACGAGTTCTGCAAGGGGTTCGATTTCAGGCGAATATCGGGTTTCTCCTGCAATCAGATCTTTGAGCACGAAATGGACGATAAAGAGTATATTGCCAACTTCTCATGCTGCAAAGATTGCGCAGAGAGGGCGGTAAAGTGCGGATATGCAGTTTGGGCCGAGAAAACCTATCCAATGGCGCTTCGCTAGATATATTCTGCATATAAATATTATATTATTCGATAACCAAATGATTGGGAGCATTTCTTGATGTATAAAGTCTATTCCACAAAATCCTGTCCCAAATGCGAACAGCTCAAACGGGCACTTGAAAAGGTAGGAGTCTCTTTCGAGAATCTGGACATGACCACTCCTGAAGCTCTCACTGAACTGCGCATCAATGGTGTATTTACCCTTTCGGCACCAGTTCTTCAGGCCGAAGATAAATTTTATACGGTAGAAGATCTCTTTTCGGGTGATAATTTATTGGATTTGGCCGCGATCTTGAAAAGCTAGAACTCCCGGCCTCGCACTCTGTTTATGTCAAAGACTGCCGTACTGGCCAAATGCATTACCGCAAAGGTGCCTGCCTGAATTGGGTCTGTAACCACCAGGTCAGCCTGACCGGGGACCGACCCGGCCATCTTTAGGGCGATAACGGGAATACCTTCAGCTTGAAGCTCTTTGACCCTTTTTGTTATTCGTCCGCCCATGATTGCACCAGCCAGCACAAGGATGGACGCACGCGGTAGCCTGCTTACGGCGCTGACTGCATCAGCAATGGCCGCCTCGCCTACTAATGGAATTGTATCCACACTGATGCGCTCTCCTCTCAGGTTGTGTCGGTCAGCTTCGTTAACTGCTCCCACTGCAACCTGGGCCACCTGGGCACCGCCGCCTATTATGATCACTCTAGAGCCAAAGATCTTCTCGAAGGACTTGTGCACTGATACCTCCTGAATAGAATCATGGGTCTTTAGCTCTTCTACGATTCCTGCTAGCGCCTCGTTAGGTCCATCAATCTCCATATATACAGAGGCTTTTCCCTGGTTTACGCCTCGATCCAGAACGAATTGCTGGGTGTAGACGATATTTCCTTCTCCTTTTGCCACAATACCCGCTATATCGCGCAGCGTTCCTGGGCGGTCCAAACAAATCACATTTATTGCTGTGCTCATAATTGCCTCTTAATTACAATCAATTTTGTACTGACAAACTTTAATATGGCGGGTGATTAACTCCGTGACGATGGAGTTTTGTCCCCAATGCAAGAGTATGATGATGCCTAAGGATGGCATGATGGTCTGCCGCAAATGTGGCCATAAGGTGCCGAAAACGGCCGGTGGGTCCATAGTCAGCATGACTAAGCAGCTTAATCGGGTTGTTCCGGTATTGGAACAGGAATCTGCGGGTCTTCCTACGACTAATGCCAGGTGTCCAGATTGCGGTAACAATGTCGCCTATTGGTGGTTACGCCAGCTGCGTTCTGCAGATGAGAGTGAGGTTCGTTTCTTCCGTTGCACTAAATGCAGCAAAACGTGGCGTGAATACGACTAAGCATCAACTATATTAAATATAAAATGGTCCACTTCCAGGAGGCTCAAGGAATGTTCAAGGCAGTAATCAACGCAGAGACTTTGCGCGATGCGATCGATTCGGTCTCTTCTCTGGTGGATGAGGTGAAGTTTTCCATATCGGAGAACGGCTTAGAACTGAAGGCTGTTGACCCTGCAAACGTTGCCATGGTATCGCTGAAGATCGGTAATGACGCTTTTGAGTACTTTAAGGCCGATCAAGGTGAGATTGGTGTAGATCTTGTTCGTCTAAGCGATGTTTTAAGTATGGCCGACAAGGGCGAGAATATTCAATTGGAGCTGGACACAGAGAGTCACAAATTAAAGATTGGCGTTGGGTCGTTGTCTTACACATTAAGCCTGATCGATCCTACGGCGATTCGAAAGGAACCGCGTATCCCCGAGCTGGATTTGCCGGCACATGTGATTTTGCCCGGGCTAGAACTTCGTCGAGCCGTTAAGGCCGCAGAGAAGGTCAGCGACCACGTAATCCTTGGCGTTTCCGATGAGGGCTTCTATATGGAGGCTAAAGGGGACATAGATTCTCTTAAGCTCAAAATCCCCGGTACGGAGCTTTTGGGCATGAAACCAGGTGAAGCCAGGTCTCTTTTTTCCCTAGACTATCTGGCTGATATGAGCAAGTCCATAGGCAAATCCGGAGAGGTTACTTTGGAAATGGGCATTGATTATCCACTTCGGATTAACTTCAAGCTTGGTCAGGCAGTTGAGATCAATTACCTCTTGGCTCCCCGCATTGAGCAGGAATGAATGTCTCCGATTATCCTTTTACAGAAGATGCAGCCAAACGAGTTAGATGTCTTGACTACTCACTAGAAAGCCTTCTTAGTAAGACTTCTTATAAAACAGTGCGCAGCAGGGCCTTGGAAAGGGTGTCGGGTGCAATTGGTGGAGGTATTCCTGAAAGCAGGGCTAATACAGATGCTGAGCATCTGACCGAGCTTCTCTCCTATCCTTTGGCAAGGGTCATGGTCTCATGTCTTGATGATCCTATTCTTCTGCGCCGATATGCTTTAGCTGAGGCAAAACTGGCCTATAAACGAATGCAAAATGAGGGCGCTGGATTGCTGATGCTGGCCAACGATTTGGGACTCCATCCACAGGGTTTAGGTCCCCGAATGCTCCACTTCTCTGAGTATATCCGGGCGGCTCGCAGTATGCACAGCGCTAAATGGAAGCTTGTAAACCGAGATCTAAACGAAGGTTATCTTACTGTAACCGATGAGGAGCTAAAGCGTCTGATGGAGGAGATCGTCAGAGAAAAGGTCCTTCGAGGTCTTCCTTTGCCCGTAGATGAGAATATATGCGAAAAGCTTGCAGATTATCTGAATCCCCTGAAGGCGGAACTTGATATAATAAGGGCCAGACAGAAAGTGGATCTGGGTAAGGTCGAAGAGAGTGCCTTTCCACCTTGTATCAGGAAGATGCTTTCCGATTCTGCAAAAGGAATAAACCTGGCCCACACAGCGCGCTTTGCTTTAGTTAGCTTTCTCTTGCAGATTAATATGTCACCTGACCTGGTAATAGCTCTATTTAATACAAGTCCTGACTTCGACGAGGAAAAAACACGCTATCAGGTGGAGCATATCGCCGGTTCAAGCGGGACACAATACAAACCGCCATCGTGTGCTACCATGACTACCTATGGCAATTGTCCTGGTGAGGATGAACTTTGCCGAAAGGTCCGTCATCCTCTCAGCTACTATGAGCGGAAGGTAAGGACGTTTAAGCCATCTTAAACTGGAAGAGAATTAATGAAGGGCACTACACACGGATTGATTTCCATCTCAGGCTTTCCTATGAAATGCAAAAAATCTTCTTTGACGAATTTAAAACCCAGGCCAGCCTCAACAGCAGCAGTTCGCTCACAAAAGCCTATGTCAGCTCGGCCTGAGGCTATGGCCGCGGCAACAGAAGAATGAGTCCTAGCAAATCGCACGTAATTGGGATGGGTAAGATCCATTTCACTCAAAGTTTGCTCAAAATTAGCCTTCAATAAAGAGTCCAGGTTCCAGCCAATAACACGCATACTTCTGATCTCTTGAATAGCCTGGATATTTCTGAATACCAGACCTAGCTCTCTCTTATAGCCTGCATAGATCTTTAGACCGGGGGGAGCTGCCTCAAGGCCTGAGACACAAGCCAGATCCGCTACACCATCTTCTAAATAGATCCTTCCCCGCAAAGAGCCTGTGTTCAGTGTCAAGAGACGCCAGGTTAGGTCCTCGGCAATCTTCTCTAATATCAGGGAGTTCTCACCAGCCACGACCAGATCTGGCATCTCTTGCTCCCTAAATAGTTCTACCTCCACGGTTTCGCCCCGCTCGAGGTACTCCAAACCGGCCGGGATCTCGATGATTCCATCCGCCAGCGCCAGGGTAGTAATGGAGCCGCTGCCTTTATCCACAGGATAAACTTTACCTCTGGAGATGCCCACTGCCAGCATTTGGTGGCGGCCTTCAGTACGGATCGGTCCTGCTAACACTCCTGTGATCTTACTTTCCCGATATGCTCTGCCAAGTGTTTTTCGGATAACAGGAGCCGCTAGCTTTGAAAAGACTGTCAGGGCGCTTGTAGGATAGCCAGGCAGTCCTAGGAAGGGTTTCTCGTTGATCAGGCCAAATATTGTGGGCTTGCCCGGCTTCAGGTTAACTCCATGAAAAATAAGTTCACCAATTTTCTCCAAAACCTGGTAAACCATATCACCTGCACCCGCTGATGTGCTCCCGCTCACTAGAATCATGTCGCACTTATTAGCCATCTGCAGCAGTGCATCTGCCATCTCCTCTTGGATGTCGGGAAGGATACCGTAGAGGATGGCGTTTGCGCCGCACTCTTGAACGGCGGTAGCAATAGCATGAGTATTGATATCGTATATCTGACCTGGCCCTAGTTTTTCGCCGGATGGCCGGAGCTCGTTTCCTGTGGAGGCCAAGCCCACCTTTAGATGCCGAACTTTAACCTTCTGCCGACCCAGTGCCGCCAGGACACCGATCTCCCGCGCTGCCAGCATAGTGCCGGGAAAGAGCATGCTTTCGCCAAAGGAGATGTCACTTCCTGCAGATTGAACATTTTCCCCATAATAGACCGGCCTATGTATCAAGACCTGATCTTTTTTCGTCTGGGAATACTCGATCATGACCACTGCATCGGCTCCGGGTGGCATCATGGACCCTGTAGAGACCTCGGCCGCCTCGCCACATCCCACATGAAGATCAGGAAGGACACCCATGGGAACTGAGCCTGCTAACCGTAGGGTAACAGGCCGATCTTCTCTGGATTCAATTGTATCCTGGGAATGGACTGCGTATCCATCCATAGAGGCGCGATGAAAACCAGGGACATCCAGGTAGGAAATGACTTTCTCAGCCAAAATCCGACGCCAGGCTCTTTCCAGGGGAACATCTTCTGCAGTAGTCCTTGGAAGGTGACTCAAGACTATCGATTTGGCTTCATCGAGAGGGATTAGGCTGCGGAATTCCTTAGGCATATAATCACAATGGGAAGGAAAACGATATAAATTCAGAGCTTTGTTGCCTTCTGACGGAGAAGGTGATCAGTTAGCACTAACGCGACCATCGCCTCTGCCACAGGAACAATCCTTGGTGGGATAGCAGGATCGTGCCTGCCATGTATCTCTATTTCTGTCGCACTTCTCTTAACTAAATCTACAGTTCGCTGTTTCCTGGAAATAGACGGCGTGGGCTTTACGGCTATTCTGCAAACAATCATTGCGCCCGTGGAAATTCCACCCAAGATGCCACCTGCATTGTTGCTCTCAAAATCAATCTCGTCATTCTTTATAACAATTGGGTCGTTCATCTCACTTCCACGCATTTTGGCGCTCTCTATGCCTTGGCCAATCTCTACCGATTTCACGGAGCCAAGGCTCATTAATGCCTTTGCAAGGTCAGCATCAAGCTTGTCGAAAACAGGTTCGCCTAAGCCCGCTGGAACGCCTTTCGCGTTTATTGCGACCATGCCACCTAGACTATCACCTTCTTTTCGAACTTCATCCATTCGCTCTAGCATTCTCTTGGCAGCGTCTAAGTCAGGACATCGAACTGGATTCGACTCTGCAATGGCCTTCAGTTTGGAGATGTCCGAAGAAATGATATTGGCTTTGATTTTGCCTAGTTCGATTACATAGCCGGTGATCTCAATGCCATGTTGAGCGAGAATCTTTTTGGCAATTGCTCCTGCAGCAACACGACCAACAGTCTCCCGAGCAGAGGCTCGACCGCCGCCTCTATGGTCTCGCAGGCCGTATTTCACTTGATAGACATAATCGGCATGTCCTGGTCGAGGAGAGTTTTGCAGGGCATCGTAAGCTGAGGAATTGGCATCCTTGTTCCAAACCATCATGAAGATCGGTGTCCCAGTGGTTCTGCCTTCGAAGATACCGGAGAGGATCTCTACTTTGTCTTCCTCTTTGCGTTGTGTGGAAATTGTGCTTTGGCCTGGACGCCTGCGGTCAAGTTCCTTCTGAATATCTTCTATTGCCAAAGGCAGGCCCGCAGGACAGCCGTCCACTACGACACCTACAGCTGGACCGTGTGACTCTCCCCAGGTAGTGATGCGAAATAGCGTGCCAAATGTGTTGCCGGACATGAACTCAACTCATAATTTATCAAGGGCAGATTATAATATTTTCATAAGCAACTTTTGCTTTTAGCTTGGAGATGCCCTTTTCAATATGTTTTTAAAGATCATCAAAAGCTTTTCTCTGGTTGCCTTAACAGTTGCGCAAATTGGCGAGCGACGCCATTTGCTTAAATTTTTGCCTAACCGAATTCTCCTAAATATTCTCTTGGAGGGATTGATATATTAAGAAAAGCATTTAAGCCCCAGGCATTCTCACCTTCTTACCGCTTCTGCGATCAGAGGCGCTACGGAAACAGTACTAACGCCTTTATCCAGGGTATCTGTAGCCAGCACAGCCTCTACACCGGAGCGAAAGAGCTTCAGCACCGCCGACCCTGTCAGTACGGGATGTACTGCGGCCAGATAAACCCGATTTGCGCCTTGCTGGCGGAGAAGAGTTATGGCCGTGGCCATAGTCCCTCCTGTAGCAATCATATCGTCAAAGATTACCACATCCCTTCCACTCACCTTAACCTCTTTAGGTGCAATGGAGACTTCCGTTCCAGAGAGGCGCGTCTTTTGCAGATAATCAGAATCCACTCCGAGGCAAGATGCAGCAGTTTTGGCCATAACCATTGCGCCTTTGTCGGGGGATATAACCACAGCATCCCTTAAATTCATGGTGCTGATCTTTTCGGCCAAAAGGCGGGTCGCGTCTAGGTTTTCTGCATGGCATTGGAAATGAGAAATTATGGAGGACGCATGAATGTTCACCAACGAAACATTGCCGTTTTCTAAGAAAGGATTTAGCGCTCTAGCCACTGCCCGAGCTGTCATAGGTTCGCCGGGCTTAAAGATTTTGTCCTGTCTGGCATAGCCGAAATAAGGTATAACCAGGGAGATCTTTTTTTCCTGGCAGACATCCAAAAGTTGCAGAAGGTATATGAGGTCCTGATCCGTAGCAGTGGACTGAATAATCACTAATTTATCCTCAAGCGGGGTTATAACTTGAGTATAAGATTCGCCATCGGGAAATCGCCTATAATCGCAAAGGGCAAGCGTCTCTCCCAATAATGTTGCTACCCTGCCAGCTAAAAGCTGAGATGCCGGCCCACCAATAATCATGAAAATCCTCCTTAACTTCCCACGACTTTCATTTTTACTTTTACAGAAGGTGTGACTATAGAACCCAGGATGCGCACATCTATGCCTACTTCGACATCCTTTAAAAGTTCAAAGATATTTCCTGCGATCATCAAAGATCGGATGGGCTTCACAGTTTCTCCGGATTTCACATAAAAGCAGTTTTTCGCTTCTACCGAGAAGTCGCCGGATATGGGATTAGCCGTGTGGGCTCCAATGAGGCTATTTACTAGGTACCCGTTCGTATCGGCCTGGGGATCGTAAGAATACGGAGAACTGACAAGCAGATTTCTAATGCCTATACGGGGAAGATCGGAGTATCCCGATCGAATCGCATTGCCGGTAGATTTGACTCCCACTTTTCCTCCTGTATAGCTGTCATAGAGAAATCCCTTTAGAACGCCTTTCTCGATCAATTCATTCCTGCGGGAGGGCACACCTTCTCCATCAAATGCGGAAGAATTCATACCGTCAGGGAGCAAGCCGTCATCTGAAACCTCAAGGTTCTCATTAAATATCATCTCTCCAATTCGTCCCTTTAGGAAAGAACGACCCTTCTGCACGTTATCTGCATATAGGGCAGGTAATATCGTAGACTGTATTAAATCTGCGAAAGCCAAAGGTCTAAGGATAACCTCGAATGTTCCACTCTCCCCCTTTGTTCCTCCCAGGGAAGCCACAGCCATTTCAGCTGCTGCCTCTCCAACGCTCTCTAGTGTGGGCAAAAGTGTTCGGGAGTTTTGAAATTCACTGCCTGTAGCTACATCTCCTCTCTTAGCAATGGTCTCCATTGAACCTTGCATTAGCGTGGCTCTCTCTTTCAGCTCAATCCCGTTAGAATTGACGACAAAATCTGTGCCAGAAATACATGTTACGCCCCCTGAAATCGGTTCAGCTCCTTTGACCTTCTCGCAGCCCTGCAACATGCTTACGGCCAGATCAAGACACTCCTCAGGTGAAATATTTTCCAGAGCAGGATCGAATATGCCCTCCGGCCGTTTTACCTTTTCTGGATGGGGAAGTGAGCACCATGATTTGTCCACTCCTCTCGCCCGGGCAGACCTCGTGGCGCTGTGGGCGACCCTCTCCAGTAGTTTCATATTACTCGTACTGGAAAAACCCACTGCACCTTTCACAACTGCTCTAAGACCAAGACCACAGTGAAAGCTTTCGCTGGCCAATTCTACTGACCCTTTTCTTAGATCAATATCAACAGAGCGGCCATCCATACCGTAGACCTCTGCCTCTTCCGCTCCTTCTTTCAAGGCCATCGAAATAAGTTTGCGAGCCCAGTCCATTAGATCATCCGATGTACCTGAGATCTTCATCCCCTCCCATTTCGTAGGGTGTCTGGGCTCGTTCCATCTCCTGAAGCTTTCCTATGATTTTCTCCATCTCTTTTGCTCGCTCTTCAAGGGCCTGCATTCCTACATTCACGCCAAGAATACCGGAGAGAATCCTGAGAACCTCTTGAGCCGCTTTTGGATCGACAAGATATCCACTGGTCACTCCCATGAGACATATGGCATCTATGTTCCTTAGTGCCCCCATCCCTAACAAGAGTCCGGACACTCCGATTATTCCTCCACCGGGTTCGTTTTCGTGAAAGATCACGCCTTGTTGCTTCATCTCCTCTACTAGTTCTATCCGGTTAGCCGCACCCATGACCATTGGTTTATCAACAAATTGACCTGTACCATAGCCTCCTAAGGCATATATGCGTTTCACATTGAAGCTTTGGGCGATGTCTAAGAATATGTTAGTAAGCTCATAGTGCCCTTCGTTAGTGGCACTCTGGTAGTCACCGATGAGGATGAGCAGATCCGGTTCGTTATCGACGCCTTTATACGCATATATATCGTTCCTAACCTGCTTGATTGTGCCATCTTCTTTCACTATAACTTGCGGAGGAAAATGGGGCGAGTAGATTTCGATGATCTTCTCAGTTTTAAGCTCTTCTACTATGTGATCTGCCACTAGTTTCCCTACATGGCCTACTCCTGGTAACCCTTCAACTAATATCGGATCCTTCAGAGTGATTTCTTTAATGCGACGGATAAAGGTCTCCTTCATTTTGCCTCCTGGTAAAGGGCTCTCCTGTATTTTCCATAAGGGTCATCTGGTGAAAACTTTGCAGGCTTAGTGGTAATAGTTGGAGCACCGCAGATGGGACAGGCATCTTTCAGGGTGTAGCAGCCACAGGCTGTACACCTTAAGATCTTGGATCTCATGCTTCTCTGAGGAAAGTGCCTTCTCCGCCATGCTGTTCGATGTACTTCACTATCGCCTGAGCAGACTTTTTAAGAACAGATTCCGCATGCTTATAGTCTGGAGCAGTAACATGAATGCGATAACGTGGAGCTCCTATGTAAGAGATAGTAAGCACTATATCTTTATCTTTTATGCGTTTGGCTTGCTTGAGGGCTTTGCGTATGACTTCTACACCATCTGGGGCTGGAGATGTTATGTCCACATAGCCGCTGATATCGACAGAGGGTATCTTGACATTTTCCTTGGAAAGCGCTTCCAAGATTTTCACATCTTCTTCAGTCAGGTCCGCATCTTTCAGAGAATCGGCACCTTCAATTGCTGCTTCTTCCATGGCTAGGTAGAGGCTATCGTAAGCAGCCACTAGGGCATCAGCCACGCGCTTCATATCCTCTGGTCTATCTTTATAGGCCATTTCCAGCCATTTCCAGGCCTTTTGATCTGCCTTCCACTCTTGGATCTTTTCACGCCTCTGGTGCTCATTAACATCTTTAAGTGAGAGATCTATATGGTGGCGCGATATGTCTACGTTCAGGACTTTGCAGACGATCTTTTGCCCTTCTCGCACATGGTCGCGAATATACTTTATCCATCCGCTAGCCACCTCTGAAATATGGATTAGACCTTGTTTACCCGAATATTCATCCAAAGAGACGAATGCCCCAAAGTCAACCACCTGAGTTACAGTGCAGACCACTAGGGAACCGGGCTCTGGCCAGCCCTCTCGTAGCATCCTAAATCACTCTAATGCTTCTACTATTTGGGTTTTGATCTCAGCATTGCCGCCGGTTGGCTCAGCCAGAGTCCGCCCGCAGACAAGACATTTAACGACTGTGGAAGCTCGAGCAAATATTATTTGTTCATTCTCACAATCATTGCACTTTACCTTGATGAACTTAGAGGACAAATTTATCCCTCCACCAAATCGAATTTACCCGCCCTGAAGCCTGCGCGGTTATGAGCTTTTTTACAGACATTACAGCGGTATCTAAGGTTCAGTCTCTTGACAGGCTTGTCGCCACCAGGCACTTTGGAGAACTTACCCTGATTTCCTATTCCATTGGCCCGAAGCTTCTGTCTCGCAATATGCGTCATAGAAGAGGCTCGGCCTTTTCTCACTCGCTCCACTGTTTGAGCAGTGTGCTTTTTACAAAATGGACAGAAAGCGTTAAGCTTTTTTGGCATCTTCACTTTTTATCATCTCTCAGTCTTCACTTCAAATGCTAGATTTTTGTTGCACAGATTTCTGGCGTGGACGACCGGGAGCGCTGCCACATCATCTTTAGTGAGTAGGTAATTTTTCCCGTCAACTCCCACAAACATAGGAACACTATCCAGTAACCTAACAACTTCATATTCCCAAGATGTATCTTTCTTGCCCGTTAAAGGTCTTTCGGTATGAGCCAGAATAGCTCCCCGTCCACTAGCGATGGCTGAGAGCATCTGTTGGTAAATCTCTACCTCTTCTTCTGTCATTCCCTGGGAGGCATCCTCTCGGGAGGCTGAGCGAGCATTGCGCAAAGCCCTTCGGACGATCTTCTTTACCCTATGATCGATGAGCTTGTTTAAACTATTCTTCTCGCTCTTGAGCGTATCCTGAAGAATCTGGGATTCAACGCTGAAAGGGTCCTCCAGTGCAGAGAGCTCCTGCCCCAAACCAGTCAGATAGGTTCCCACCTGCTGGTAAAAATTCTTATCCAGATGCTGGAGCTCCGCAGTTTTGCGCTCCTCCCTGAGCGTGTTGGCCAGGTCCATTCATCCTCCTGTTGGTTCTATTGCGGGCTTGCTATCAAAGATAAGATACTATATAGATTTATCACTTGGCAGATGGATTAGTCCCGAGTTCTGCTACACCTCGTGCCATGAGAAAGATCGCCATGCAGAGCGGAACTTCCGTTCGTCCTTCTTGCAAGTGATAGTTTTCGCCGCGCATCTCAGTAATGAAGGGTTTATTTATCTCCAGGGAAACTGGGTTGTCACCGAAAACTACAGCATCTTCCAGTGGATCGAAATCCTCCATGTCGCGGATCGACAAAGGCGTAACTCTTAAGCCCGATCCACCGTGTAGGCTTCCCGGACAGCGAATCAGACGACGTACGTCTGCAGTGACTGGCTCGTCTGTTTCTCCTCCCAAGACCTCCACAAACTGGTCCGCAAGATAATTATTGATGACATGTTTCCAAATATCTTGAAGACCTTTTAAGCTGTCCAGATTGCCCGCGCGAATGTAATCCAGAACCCGTTCATCCTTGATTCTTTCATAGAACTCTATAGCGCGAACATCACCAATTCCTTTGATCCCCGTAAGTTTTTTTATTGCACTCTTTTCGTCTAAACTCCGAATCTCTTCGGCAAACCGCACAACGGCTTCATTGAACCTGCCGCCCCATCCCGGAGAATTTTCAGGAGGACATCTGAGAGCGCGAACTTTATCGTCGCCAATATCTCCCGATACCGCTACTTTGAATCTTAACCGGTCGATATCTAGTCCCCGGCCTGTAAGGTAATCCACAATCTCACGCCGCTCATTGCTTCCTAAAGTGAAGACCCTTTGGTCATTGATGTGTATATGATAGCCTCTACCACCAGAGAATGCTACGCGTATCACTTTTTCCGGAAAACCAAAATCGGCCGTAAGAAATTCCAGCAGCTTTTGCGTCTCTTTCTTTACAAGCATCAGCATCTCTTTGTATGATTTTGGAGCATTGCGCAGGTGGTCGGCATCCAGATCGAAAATCAAATCAGCACCCCGCCAGAGTTTCTCCTTCATAGTTGGGGCGCCCGGTCGCTGGTAGTAGGCTGCAGAGTGATAGACGTGCCGCGGTACCATTGCCCGCACGTAATCGACAAGTTCGCCACGGGAAAAGTAGGACTTATGCCGTCGCATACCAGAATCGTCAAAAAAAAGGAATCCCCACTCTCTGGACTCAAAAGCCGGAGGCGTGTCCAAGGATGATTCAATATAATACTCCCTGAACTTGGATATCAGGAAATTTCTGGTTACGGAATTCAGAGTCTCACCTTCAGTAGATTTCAGGCCGTCTATCTGCAAAGCAGGGAATCTCGCGGCGCACATTATCCCTTTCGTCTAGATCCACATCGCCAAAAATCAGTGTCTCCTCCATACCTGCTTCTCTCTTTACTTCGCCATGAGCGTCTATTATAAGGGAGCCTCCGGCCGCAGCCCAGTTGCAAGCCAGGTGGGGAAGCTGGTTCTCAATGGCCCGGGCCAGAGAAAGGGCGCGCCACTGAGCAATGCGGGCAATAGGAAACTGAGCCACTGTGACCAGGAAGTCGGCACCCTGCAGCGCTAAGGAACGCGCTACCTCGGGAAAGCGCAGATCGTAGCAGACCTGTAGGCCCACCATTCCCCATTTCGTGGACATGGGTGAGATGAAATCTCCGCCATCAAAGTGCTCCTTCTCCTGGCCGAACGGATGAACTTTGGGCCGCAACTCCAGGCTATCGGAGTCAAGGCAAAAGCCTAGATTCAGGCGTCCACTCTGAATGGAACCAATAATCAGGCAGTCGTTCTCTCGTGCCAGGGCTCGGAAGGCATCAAGAGTTTGATATGGTGGCTTGTTTTGCACAGAATGCTGCTGGATGGTTTCGTAGCAAAAACCGGTCAAGAAAAGCTCAGGAAAGACCAGGATCTTAGCTCCGCGATTCAAGGCTGATTGGGCCATCTGCAACGCTCTATGAATATTATCTTCAAGCTGGCAAGGCTTGATATGAAGCTGGAGGCAGGCAGCACGCATGCTAAAATTTAGGGCAAGTTCGTATATATTAAGATAGACTTGGAAATAAGTTGTATGGCTAAGAGCCACAAGTTCCGGGTTTATGTATATTGAATTAGCCAGCAAAGGAAATACAGACACATTGCAAAAGTCTTAGGAAAAATAGTTTAGATTGAAAAGATAAGTATTCTGCATGAACGTTTCTGAGGAGATCAAGAGGGTTGAGCTGGCAAAAGAGTTCAGAGTCTGTCCCCAATGCGGCTATGAGCTAGGCTTTCATAGCTCTTTTTTGCTGTCAGAGAACGGCTATCTGATCATCCTCATTTGCCCGGAATGCGGGGCGAGGTATGATGTGGGATGGAGGATTTAAGAGTGCTTTTATGCATATAATTTAATCAGCAGATCGAGTCTTTTGCATTTTCTGCAAGGCTAATTTGCTGTAAATTTTAAAATTGCATGTTGATTAAAGGTGATTACTTTCTTACAATTTATCTGGATCAACAAGATGCAGTCGGTGAAAAATCATGATCCAATTCGACCTTTACACTCATGGCCTCTTTTTCTTTCCTGGCCTCATCTATGCTTGTTTCCTCCTTCGCGCTCATGGCCTTTCCAGTGGCGATATACTTTTTCAAGCATTGCCAGATTATTGCTATATCTCTTGGCCGCTTGATGCATCTAGGTAGGTGATGTTCCTCCTTGCCAGCAGCGATCCTGCATCCTCCACCGGTTTCTGTTCTATCGGCGCACCTCAGATTGCAGTAGGCCACTGTCCTGAGCAAGACTTTTCCTACATCAATCTCATATGGAGGATCGGAAACGCTCCGGGCGTATATTGCTGCTGCCATAACAAAAGAGGAGAGATTCTCTATTGTCCCCTCCGACCACCTTTTTTTTAGGTAATTCATTATCTTTGGCTTAATCTCAATTCTAGCCTGCTCTACAAGTGAACGATAGCTCTTTGCTGTAGGCATCAAGAGTATCGTATCAAATTCAAACTCCATCTTTGTCACGCGACAGTCTGTTAGCTTTCTAAAATTGACTCCATATCTCTTTGAATAATCTTCCATTTTTCTCCTTCTTGGTTTTCACAATAAAGGATATACATTGGATGGACCAGCACAAAATGGCTGTATGCAAGTCGATGCACTTGTCCTACTAGATTTAATATCTTAGCCTCATGTCTTTAGAACCGGAAATATTTCTTTCCTATGGTCTTTTCCCGGGCCCATAACTTTCACTATTGTTCAAGGAATCAATATCCTATCATCTCTCCATAGCCTTTCTCCTCAACTCCGCAGGCATTTTCTCTATGGCATATCTCAGCGCTGTTCTAGGCATTTCCGCCTTTCTTTTCATTATGTAGTCAAAGATCTCTTCTTGATGCGTTTTACTTGCCTCTTTCAGCATCCATCCATAGCCCTTCTGCACCATGTCATCCTTATCTTTTAGCAATATCTCCGAGATCTCTAATACCTCATTAAGGAAATTTCCTTTTCGTGCCGGTAGGATCAATGTCACTGCTGCTGCACGCCTAAGCCATCGATTTTCTGATCTTGCCCAATTTTTAAGATTCTCAATGTACTCTGGAAATCGTTCTACGAAAGTTCCGAGAGTATGGTTGCAGAGGGTATCGCATTTTGCCCAGTTGTCGACGTATACTTGCACCCATTTTTCGAATACTTGAAAATCCTTTGGCTCATAGGTTTTGCGCAAAGAATACGCCCAATCAAATGCTATGAAGGCTTCTTCGCCATAGTTCGATTCCAAAAGATTTTCGCATAGTGAAAATATCTCTTTTTTGTCTTTGTTCTTTATCTCTTGGAAATATTTTCCCGATATTTTTCTGACGAGAGCAGATTTTACTCCGTAGAATTTAACCTGCTCCTTGAAGAAACGGTTGGCGCCGTCTCTGGTCTTTTCATCCATGCTTTGCGCAAGATCTTGTCTAATTGCTGCAAGGACATCTATTTCCATCTTGAATCACTCGTTTCTTTTGGCAAAAGACCCAGCAATGTGATTTCCGAGATATCTTGAAAAATCGTATTGCCGTTTAAGATAATCTTTTAAGCCAGTTGATTCGATTGTATCCTTACGTTCTAAGGAAAATGTATTTAAAAATTTAGGCGAAAAGTCTTCTTCTAACAAAGAAATGATCTGCTCGTTTTGGATGTAGTAGCAATTGAAAGGCAGAAGCCAGTAATAAATGCGGCTACTTCAAAGGCATGTTTTAAAAATATTGATTATGCCCTCTAAAAATTTTGCCTTGAGAAGCCAAATCATTTAGCTTCTCAAAGCCCTGATTATGGAGATATTTCAATTTTACACGCATGGCAGCCAGTCGACGCTGATGGCCCCGCAGGTAGAATTGCCCCAGAGTTGAATGAACTTCTCAATGGAGAAGACACCAGTCAGATCCTCAACAGATCTGCCGTACTCAGCGTGGCGTCCTTTGAGCTGCGGATCACCTTGTGGATCTCTGGAGATCCATCCGATGTGGGCAACGCCGATCACATTGCTGTTAAGGTTAGCTTCCAAGACACCTGTACAGCAGGCAGTTGGAGAATCAGCATTGTAGGCTCTCGTCTTTACCTCGGTGGTTTTTTGCAGGTGCTCGGCATGAGTGTACATCTCAGTTAGCACAGCGCCAATCTTGTAGTTCTGCACACAGAGCTTGTCTACCCACTTCTGGTCATAGGTGCCGGTCTGGTATGAGACTGGCATATACTCCAATTCCTGCTCTGAGGTGAAGTTGATGTAATCCATGGGGTAACTGCCGGTCGGCCAATCACAGTTCAGGTCCGCAGGCTGCCTCTCAGCTTCCATCTCTATCCTGGAAGTGATCACATTTCCAGAACCTGATTGTTTTTCGACCAGCTTGACCCCGTTATAGCCGCTTTGCGTGGAGATGATCATTTCCAGGTTTCTATACCCCACTCCTTTTACGGACGATTTCTCATACATATAGTTGGCAGCGCCAGCCATTCCAACCAGGGCTATGGCGACGACCGCCAGAACTATCAAATTTCTCATCAATCCACACTACCTCCACTTCGGCTTGGGTCGCCTGTTGATCAGGCATGAGGATATCAAAGTTTCTTTCCTATTGTGATCAAAGCCATTCGATCCTCTTTTAGCCAAGCCACTCTCCTCTTACCCTTGCACCCGGTTTGTGGTTTCTCTGGAGTATATTTCAAGGTTTTGGCCGCTATTTATATAGAGAACATGTCTAAAAAATTTTTAAAAATATTTTATATGAAGTTAAATCTCCGTTGATGCTAATAGAACCGAAAAATGAAAAAGCTATGATTGTTTACCTGAATGTGTTCAATCTATTCACGAAGCTATTGCATGAGTTGCTTAAACAGGGTCTTACAAAGGTGGGAATGCTGGGGATTTTTACACTCGTTCCTGTTGTTTTTATACAATCGGCTTCGAGGCATTGCGTCTTGGAGGTGGCAGCATTCCTAAAGAGTATTCTTCTGCTGATCTCAAAAGATCCATTGTAAAAATCATACTCCTTTTGACTCCTCTGGCCTGGAATTGACTGTTTGGCGTCGATAAGGTATTCTCCTGTGAAGTTATCTGCGGTTTTGAACTCTGCAGTTTTCTTCAGAGACCCTGTCTGATGCAGTGTAAAATCTTGGTTCTTGAACTCCATTTGCTGTAAATCATAGCTCTCTAGAACTTTAGCTCCCACTCCTCCGAAGACCGCGGAGCTCTTGAAATTTTCCGATCCTGTGAGCGCATCTCCCTGGGCAACTGCATTGTAATTATCGACTGCATCCTGCTCCTGGAAGTTAGCGTTTTTGCCCTTGGCCTGATCGACTAAATATTCGTTCTTCATTAGGGCATCCACACTGCCGCTGAATACGACATTTTTAGTGGACTTAATTCCTGAATTCATGGACCTCATATCTTTGTTTAACTGGAACTCGCCCGTGCCGCTTACTATTGTCTCAGATGCATAATCAAATGCCTGAACTCTGAATTTTGTCTCAATTAAACCGGGATGGCGGCATTGGGCAGAGGCTTCGATTGCAAATTCGTACTGACCTGCAACTGCATTGATGTCGGGTTGAACCTGCAGGGATACGGAGCGCGAGACTCCTGCTGGGATGGTTATAGTCGTGCTTGTCCAGCTAAACCAATCGATAGCACAGTTTTCAGGGTTGACGTATATCTTCGCTTCAGATTCGGTCATACCTTCATTCTTGACAGCGACTACGAAATCCAGTGGTTTGCCTTGCGTAGTGTATGATTTGTCGGTCTCGGACTCGGGTCCTGGAAGGACAATGGTCACGGAAAGGGCGCCTGAATCACCCTGGCAAGGTCCGGGCAGATATGCTGGTAGAGATGGTGGTGATGGATTGTTCCAAGAATTGCTCGATCCGAGGTTGGTATCCTCGACGGTGGCAGAGGCCTGGCATGCCATCGAGAAAAGTATCAGTATGGTCGCCAAACTATTCATGCTAATCCCTCTTAAAGATAAAAAAAAGGCTGCAGGGCCATTTAGGCCTAGCAGTCTATGCCTTCGCAAGGTGCATGTATCCTTTCAGGTACTGGATTCTCGTGGAACTTGATTGTCTTCTCTGCCTCGAATGTTCCTCTGAACATTTCGTGTGCCTTGATGTCTTTATAGAATATCCTATGCCAGGTTGCGTCTGTGCCCCACGTTCCATTGAATGTATTCTTGGTCTCAATTCCTACTAAGTGAGCTGGGTTACTACCCATCAGATCGGCAACTTTATCGGTATCCCTTCCAGCATTCTTAAGTCCGTTTATGACACCTTCGGGCGTTGTTCCTGCCGGATTGTAGGGTGTGGTTGAGGAGAAGAATGCAGTCTCATCCTGTTCCATCTCATTAACTGAGTACAGCTCCTGCACGTTGGCGCCTATTCCGCCGTAAAATGCCTTGGAATTAAGGAGTTTCCCGCCGGTCAATGGGGTCTCGCCTGCGTAGGTCATCTTCGTAGACTCGAAAAGGTTCAGGTTGGACTTATTTCCACCATTAACCGAAGAAACGTTTCTCATGAGCTTATCGGCATTTTGTGAGAACGCGGTTTCTTGATCTAGCTCCAGGTCACCGTCTCCATTCATGGTATTATAATATTCAAGAGCAATTTTCTTGTCAATTATGGATGTGCTGACGTCAACAACACCCGTTCCTGAGACCTTCTGAGCTTCACAAAATTGTTCAAATTGTACAGGCGGTACTAATGGCGGATTGGCCAATGCAGTGCCGCATATCCCTATAAGGGCAAATGCTATCGCTAATATTACTCCCTTCATGTTATATACACCCCCGATGTTGATATAACAGATATTTGATCCCTTCTCACCTTATAATAGTGAGATATATACCAGCATTATTGGATCTTTTATTTGATATAAATCTATCTACTGATCTATGGGATGTATTCGAGTTTTTTCTTCAAAAGGAATTTTGGCTCGGCATATCGTACTAAGAGGTATTAGGTTCGAGTGGTTATTGCACTCTATTAGGAACGATTATTTCGGTTCCTTATCGCCAAATTGTTTTCGATTATGTCTTTATGTCAATTAGGGCGGCAATTCGGGCTGAAGTTGCTTTGCGAAATTTTCAAGGGCCTTAACCTAACGATTTACGGATCGCAAAATAACATAAAAACATTGATAAAAATCACAAAAATATAGTATGAGCCCCGGTTTTTGAGTCCGGGGCGCAATAACCCAATTATTACAGGTCTAATTTACTTTACACGCAGGGCAGCCAGTCAACGCTGATGGCGCCGCAGGTGGAATTGCCCCAGAGCTGAATGAACTTCTCGATTGAGAAGACACCGGTCAGGTCCTCAACAGATCTGCCGTACTCAGCATGGCGTCCCTTGAGCTGGTAATCAGCAATTGGGTCGCGGGAAATCCAGCCAATATGGGCAACGCCGATGACGTTGCTGTTCAGATTAGCCTCGAGAACACCAGTACAGCAGGGTGGACAGGATGCGGATCCCAGTCCAGTATTGAGGACGCTATATCCTCTGGTCTTGACCTCAGTGGTCTTCTGCAGGTGCTCAGCATGGGTGTACATCTCAGTCAGCACAGCGCCGATCCTGTAGTTCTGTACGCAGAGTTTCTCTACCCACTTCTGATCATAGGTGCCGGTCTGGTAAGAAACGGGCATGTACTCGAACTCAGCTTCCTTGGTGAAGTTGATGTAGTCCATGGGGCATGTGTTGCCTGTTGGGAAATTGCATGATGTGCCGCCAATGGTAGCGCCGCCTCTCAGGAGCTGCCTCTCGGCCTCGAGCTCGGTCCTCTCGGTGATAACGTTACCGGAACCGGACTCCTTCTCTACCAGTTTCTGGCCCTCAAAGCCAGTCTGGGTGGAAATGATCATCTCTACGTTCTTGTATCCTACGCCCTTGACCGATGCCTTTTCGTACATATAGTTAGCTGCACCGGCCATGCCTACTACGGCCATGGCGATAATCACTAAAACAGCTATCATTTTTCTCATTTCTTTCCCACCTCCTTTACATGAGGATCGAAGGCTGCTCATTGACAGCAACGAATGATCCTTCAGTACATCACCCCAGTTGGGATAGCATAGTCCAGAGATAAATATCTGGAATCGTTCCACCAGAAAAGATGAAACAGCTTTTTTTTGGCTCTGTTTGTCGCATCTGCTAAAAGCATCAAATGCCACCACCCCTGGCGTGAGGCGCCTGACCCAACGATTTGCATCAGATATTTGGGTGTGTTTCCAGGCACAAACTTTCTCATTAGATTACTGGCATATAAACCTATCGAGATTGAAAAAGGGCTTTTAATTCTTTCATATATCGGCGCTTATCATACCGGTTTTGTCTTTTTGATAGTCCATTATTTCTTTATTTTTGAATCTCACGAAATTGAATTTCCATATAATACGTCCACAGATACATACAGCCATTGTAAACACGTCACGCTTTAGAGATAATACGCAAAAAAGACAAGAAATGACTTAAAACAGGAATCACAAAAAATATAGTATGAGCCCCGGTTTTTGAGTCCGGGGCGCAATAACCCAATTATTACAGGTCTAATTTACTTTACACGCAGGGCAGCCAGTCAACGCTGATGGCGCCGCAGGTGGAATTGCCCCAGAGCTGAATGAACTTCTCGATTGAGAAGACACCGGTCAGGTCCTCAACAGATCTGCCGTACTCAGCATGGCGTCCCTTGAGCTGGTTGTCAGCGAGTGGGTCGCGGGATATCCATCCGATATGGGCAACACCGATGACGTTGCTGTTCAGATTAGCCTCGAGAACACCAGTACAGCAGGCTGGGCAAGAACCGACTACACCGTTTACGTTAAGGACGCTGTATCCTCTGGTCTTGACCTCAGTGGTCTTCTGCAGGTGCTCAGCATGGGTGTACATCTCAGTCAGCACAGCGCCGATCCTGTAGTTCTGTACGCAGAGTTTCTCTACCCACTTCTGATCATAGGTGCCGGTCTGGTAAGAAACGGGCATGTACTCGAACTCAGCTTCCTTGGTGAAGTTGATGTAGTCCATGGGGCATGCGTTGCCTGTTGGGAAATTGCATGACGTGCCGCCAATGGTAGCGCCGCCTCTCAGGAGCTGCCTCTCGGCCTCGAGCTCAGTCCTCTCGGTGATAACGTTACCGGAACCGGACTCCTTCTCTACCAGTTTCTGGCCCTCAAAGCCAGTCTGGGTGGAAATGATCATCTCTACGTTCTTGTATCCTACGCCCTTAATCGATGCTTTCTCGTACATGTAGTTAGCTGCACCGGCCATACCAATAAGGGCCATAGCGATAATTACTAAAACAGCTATTTGTTTTCTCATTTCTTTCCCACCTCCTTAGGTTATCATCAATACATAGAATCCAAGCCATCCAGAGCGGCATGAATCCGTGGTGCCACCCATCAGGAAGCCGAATCCAGTGATTGACAGACACTTCGCCAGCCAAGGCAAAGCAGCTGCCTACGAAATGATTGCTGCTATAAGCAGGCAGATCATTCGCTGAGCCACAACTGATGGTATGGAGTACCTGACCTATATGATTCTCAGCTGATATTTGAGTATTTTGCTCAGGCACAACTCCATCCTACAGCCTTATGGAATATAAATGTGTCGAGCATTCTGATCAAAAATCGATATCTCTTGGTCATATTGCTAATAATGTCTTAAGAAATCGCTAGCCTTCGACTATAGTGGGCCGTGGCCTCGAAAAACCACATCTATTGTTTTCATGAGTTTGGTGAGTCGTTTCAATTCGAAACTCTTCCCGGTCATGTCAAAGCGAAAGAGCCGAAAATCAATATAGTCCTAGTTTCTGCGAAAAATGTAGTAAAATGCTCCGGCCGGGATTTGAACCCGAGTCATCGGCTCGAAAGGCCGAAATGATTGGCCGGACTACACTACCGGAGCATAGATTTATGTTTTGCGGGCTTTAGCCCATTGGCCCAACCTTCATAACTGACCAGATATATCTAAGTTTCTAATGTGGCAAGAATGACGAAATAGTCCCGGGCGGATTCGAACCGCCGTCGCGGGCTCCAAAGGCCCTCAGGATTGACCGCTACCCCACGGGACTGTAGGCTTCAAATCGATTGAAGCCCGAGAGATCCTATCCGCATAAGATATATATGGGCTTTCCCGGAGGAGCATGAGGATGAAGTTGCTCACCAAGGCGCATGTAAGCCAGCGTAGGCTCGTGGAAATCTTAAGAGTTATCGAAGAACTAGACAAGCCCGTAGGCGCAAGAGCAATATCCGATTTGCTATGCATTCGCGGCTACGACTTAGGCGAGCGGGCCGTGCGTTACAATCTCAAGATCCTCGATGAGCTGGGATTTACTGAAAAGCTTGGCTACAGCGGCCGGGTTCTCACACCGCTCGGTTCAAGAGAGCTCAGCGATGCGCTTGTGGGCGATCGAATCGGATTCGTTAACACCAAGATCGAGGAGTATATGTTCAAGACCAGCTTTGATCTAGTATCTTGTCGCGGAGATGTTATCGCCAATACCAGTATCATAAACAAAGCTGACTTGGAGAAAGTCTGCGAGATTCTGGCCTGCGTCTTCGATGCTGGGCTTGCAATAAATAGGCGCATTCTAGTTCTTGAGGAAGGGGAAAGACTCTCCTCGTTGGAAATTCCACCCGGATCTGTTGGCATTGTAACAGTATGCAGCATCACTTTGGATGGTGTGCTCATGAAGAAAGGCATTCCCGTTCTTACGAGCTATGCGGGAGTAGTGGAAATCTCTGAAGGCAGGCCAACTCATTTCCTGGACCTCATCGCCTATGCGGGCTCATCTCTTGATCCCATGAAAGTATTCATGGCTCGCAAGGTTACTTCTGTAGATGATGCAGTTACTAAAGGTTCTGGACGCGTTCTAGCCAATGTAAGAGAGGTGCCAATCGCAGCTACTGAAATGGTCCGCAGCATCTTGGATCAGTTTGTCGCAGCGGATTTTGGCGGTCTCATTGGAATAGGCGAAGCGGGCGAGCCAATTCTCGGGTGCCCCATTAGCTCAGGAAAGGTCGGTATAGCCTATTATGCGGGAGTAAATAGTATTCTAGCTGCAGAGGAGCTTGGATTTAGAATCTGGACTGAGCCCATATCCATCCTAGTAGACTATTCCAGGCTAACCCAGTTGAAATGATAGATATCCAGGCAGCCTAATTTGGTATAGTTTGGCAGAGAATTCTTAATTGTAAAATCTTCTCTTTCTGACAAGATAAGGTTTTATAGGGCATCGATCTTTAATCTGAAAGTCATATTTACATAATGAGGAAGGAAGATGGATTTTAGAGTTGTAGTCTCAGATCCTAAGAGCGGAAAGGCCTATCAGGTAGAGCTCAAGGATCCAGGAGCGAGCAAGTTTCTGGGAAAACATATTGGCGATAAGATTGAAGGGGAAGTCCTGAGTATGCCCGGCTACTCAGTACAGGTTACAGGCGGTAGCGATCGCGAAGGATTTCCCATGCGCTCAGACCTCCCTGGTGCGAAGCGAAGAAAGATTCTACTCTCATCTGGTGCCGGATATCATCCCACCGCCGAAGGAAGAAAAAAGAGGATGAGCATACATGGAAGGGACATCTCTCCAGATGTCGGCCAGATAAACGTAAAGATTGTTGAAGCAGGGGCTAAATCTGTAGAGGAGTTGCTTGGCAAGACTCCTAAAGAAGAAAAGAAATAGTTAATCCATATCAGATGGTCTTTACTGTCCATCTGATTAAATCTCTTTTGCAATTTCTCAAAAAAAATTTCTAAAAATAGAACGCATTTTCAGATTGGCGGAATACCATCTAAATCATTCTCTGGCGAATTTATCCTTGAATAATCTATGATTATAACACGAATTGAAATGAAATCTTAGATTTTTTCAAGTATTCATCCTTTCGTGAACCAGGAAGAAAGAGCGGTTGGTATTTGGGCGCGCATTACGGATTTCATCATATCAGGGCTTAAAGCAGCAAAGAGGGCGTTCATTAGTGAATCACTCTTCATGGTCATATCCACCATTTTCCTTATCTGCAATGATCTTGCCAGCTCCCGTCCGAATTCTTCGCGGACACGCAACGGATACTCTCGCATTTCCGTATCGCCCTTGATGTGTCCGGATGCGACCTCTCCGGCAATCCTTCCTGCCACCATAGCTAAAGGTATGCCTCCGCCGCTTGTTGCCATGACATGACCCGCCGCATCTCCAGCAAGGACGATATTATCTTTCTGAATCTTAATTTGGGATCCTCCCGTCGGCACGAGACCGCGCATGACGGCCAATACTTCTCCAGAGCGAAGCTTCTCTGCCGCGATGGGATGTTCTCTAATAAATCTATCAAGTAGGTCCGGAAGTTTTTGCTTTCCCAGGTACGATGCTCGCACGCCTATACCCACATTCGCTAAATCATGGCCCAGGGGAATTATCCAGGCATAGCCTCCGGGCGCAAAGCGCGTAGAAAAATACATCTCTGCAGCATCTGAGTCGATCTCTACATCGGCCATCTCATATTCCAGGCAAACGCCCATCTCATTTCGTGGATTTCCTATAGCGCGAGAGATGATTGAATGCGGGCCATCAGCTCCTATAATTATGCTTGACTTTAGTATCCTTTGAAAACGGCCTGTCAGATGCAATTCGCCTTGGGAATAGCCCGCTCTTGTCGCGGGGAGAACCTGCGCACCCGCGCGAGCCGCCCGGCCAGCTAAGTATCGGTCGAAGCCCCTCCTGTCTACAACTCGGCCCGCTACCGAAAATTCTTTTCCACTTCCTGAGGGCGAAAAGATGCGCTGCAAATGAGTTTTGTGCATAATGCATCGGTACGGAATATCCACTAGAGTTTCTGGCAAGCGGGCGCGAGGCATGAGCGCCAAGATCTCCTCTGCTTCTGGCAGGAAACCGCCACATTGCACAGGAGTGCCTATCTCACTTTTTTGATCAATCAGTGCAACTTCGAATCCATTGGCAGCCACGACCTCTGCAGCCGTCGATCCCGCGGGCCCCGCCCCAACCACTGCTACTCGAATCTCTTTCATTGTGTCCTGATCGGGGGTGCCATGCCGAACTCCAGCAATGCATCCTCAATCTCCTCATAAGCCAGATACAGTTCATCTTTTAGTTGTTCTGAATGTTTATGCTTTGGCTCTGCTGAAAGCCAGATCTGGTCTGTATCGCCTCGTACCATCTTAACGCAAGCCAGCATATCCGCCTGAGAAAGCCGGTAAACAACATGGGAGCCTGTAGGAGTAAACCATAAGGAATGCATGGCTTTTAGCTTGTTCACAAATGGCTCCCATTTCAGTTTCTCAGTCATTGTAGCGCCGTCCGCACAAACAGGTGCGATGTCTATGGATAGATTTAGATGGGACCTATCACCTGCCATCTTTTCCTCTATCTCTTTAACGATCTTATGGTAACGCACGCTTTCTTTGTCTACTTTTGGAATTCCTCCACAAAAAATCTGACTTGCGATATCTGGGAAAAACGGAGCAAGGCGAATATCCTCCGTTGGTCTCGTTGCTAATGAGACACAAACGAAGGATACGGCGCTCAAGAATAGACCTGCTAACACTCCATGTTCGGTAAGCAGGGGTGAGATGCTATCCAGAGGTTGCTTTAGCCAAAACAATTCGTAAGATATGAGCGTGATCTGTGTTCCGCCTCCGATGACGAGTGCTGCCAGGGCACCCCACTTGGTGGCGCGCTTCCAATAAAGCCCACCAATGATTGGAAAGAAATATGATGTTGTGCCGATGACTGTAGCAATAATTACCGCATCCATAATACTGTTGACGTTTAGTGCGATTATGGCCGAGATTGCAATCATGATAATAACCAATATCCTGTTTACCATCAGCATCTCTTTCATGGTTGCATTAGGCCAAATGTGTCTTTGAATCAGATCTCGGGAGATGCAGGAAGCACCTGATGTGGCAAATGTATCGGTGCAGGACATGGATGCAGCAGCGAAACCTATCGTAAGCAGGGCTAACATCATTGGCGAAACATTGTCACTGATTATCTTGAGGTAAAGCATCTCGGCGTCAACCTCTCCTGCGGGTCGTGGATAGAGCACGGAAAGGCCAATAGCTGTGAGAAGGCAGCAGAAGTAAACGAGTGCTAGAAGGACGGCACCTAAAAGAAGTCCTCGCTTCGCGGAAGGCTCATCGCGTGCAGCCCATATTTTCTGCCAAGGGTCCTGTTCTGCAACCCAACCGGGCAGAAGGGCAATCAGGAAGACAAATGCTCCAAATAGGCCGCCTAAGGTGAAGGGATTCCACCAGTCTCCGCTAAGTGCGGACGATGCTGTGGCGAGGGATATCCCCTTCTCATTGCATAGGTCAAGAGATAACGCTGCAACATAAATTGCCAGCCCTGCAAGCAGTACGTATTGCAGCAAGTCCGTCCATACAACCGCGCGAAAACCACCCACGCTGACATAAAACGCTACAGAGGCGGCCATGATGGCGATGGCATAAACGGGATCAATGCCAAAGAAGGTTCCTAGTACCAGTTTAAACCCAATAAAGTCCGTCACTGAGAAGAGAATCATCATAATAGTGACAGCTACAGCGACAGGAGCTCGGATCACGGGATCGTATCTTATTTCCATTAACTCGGGCTGGGTCAGTGCGGGAATGTTCTTAATCCTTCCAGAGATCGCGGCGATTATTATCAGGCCTGCTATATTTGGGAAGACCCATATCCATATCGAGCCGATGCCTATGAGAAGAAATAAGCCTGTTGCCAAAAGCAGTGCGCTCGCCGTAATCCACGCAGACGCTGCAGAAAAATCCTATAGTAATTGGTCCCAGCTCTCTTCCTGCCAGCCAGAAATCTGTCACGGATCTTTGCCGACGGGAGGAATAGAGGCCGATTGCCACCAAGGAACTAATGTAGATCGCAAGAAATACAAGGAATAATGAGTAGGCATCCACGTTAACCACCTTGGGCGGCTAGTCTCTTGTCGTATTTAACATATAGGACATATGGGATTTTGCATAACTAAAGTATTCTTGATTTTAGCCGAAAATGATGTATCTAAAAAATAAGATCAGCAACTACTTAAGCGGAAAGGTCGCAAAAAACGCGAAATGAGGTTATCGGATATGAGGAGCGATGTCACCAAAGTAGGTGCGGAGAGGGCTCCGCATAGGTCTCTTTTTCAAGGCCACCGGCCTATGTGATGAAGAGATATATCGTCCTTTTATAGGCGTAGTTAACTCTTTTAATGATTTTATTCCCGGACACATACATCTTGACAAGCTCGGTCAGGCGGTTAAGGATGGCATACGTTCCGCAGGAGGCGTACCCTTTGAGTTCCAAACCATCGGCGTATGCGACGGCATTGCGATGGGACACGCTGGTATGAGGTACTCTCTTCCTAGCCGCGAACTTATTGAGGATTCCATCGAGATCATGGCCGAAGCACATAGACTCGACGGATTGGTAATGATCCCCTCCTGCGATAAAATCGTGCCAGGACACATTATGGCCGCAGGTAGACTCAACCTCCCTACTATTGTGATTACAGGCGGTCCCATGATGCCTGGCTTTGCTTGCGATAAGGAACTGGATCTGATAGACGTCTTCGAGAGCTGGCAGTCGGGAGGAGAAAAGCTATCTTTTCTAGAGGATGCGGCATGTCCTGGGGCGGGTTCATGTGCCGGCCTTTTTACGGCTAACACAATGGCCTGCTTAACAGAGGCTCTTGGATTGAGTTTGCCAGGATGCGCTACAACCCATGCCGTGGACGCGAAGAAAATTCGCTATGCAAAGCAGTCGGGAATGAAAATCGTTGAATTGATTGAACGTGGGATCACTGCCAGGCAGATAGTCACACCGAAATCTTTAGACAATGCTATTCGTGTAGACATGGCTATTGGAGGCTCTACAAATACTGTTTTGCACATACCGGCCATCGCCTCAGAATTTGGCTTGGATCTTGATCTCAAGAGGTTCGATCAATTGAGCAAAGAGACGCCCCATCTGGTCAATCTTCGGCCAGGCGGACCCTACCATATTCTCGATCTAGATCGGGCAGGAGGAATACCCGCTGTCATGAACAGGCTTCGCTCCATGCTCTCCCTGGATGCGCTCACCGTCACCGGCAAGAAAATGGGTGAGAATCTGGATGCGTTCAAGCTAATCAACCCCAAGGCGAATGCTCGTGTCATAGCCACACTAGATGCGCCCATACATCCAGAAGGTGGAATCGCAATACTGCATGGTAGTCTTGCTCCAGAGGGGGCTGTAGTCAAACAGACGGCCGTGTCAAAATCCATGCTCGAGCATACAGGGCCCGCGGTAATCTACAATTCAGAAGAAGAGTCCATGGCTGGCATTATGGGCGGCGAAGTCAAGTCCGGCGATGTAGTAATAATAAGGTATGAAGGGCCAAGAGGCGGCCCTGGTATGCGGGAGACCCTTGCACCTACATCTGCTATTGCAGGCGCGGGACTAAGCGAATCGGTTGCTCTAATTACTGATGGCAGATTCAGCGGCGGTACCAGAGGGCCTTGCATCGGTCATGTTTCGCCTGAAGCTGCGGTGGGTGGTCCTATTGCGTTAGTCAAACCGGGTGACTTGATCCATATAGATATCACCGCGCGAAAAGTCGATCTGCTTGTAGATGCTGCAACTCTTGAAGACCGCAAAAAAGAGTGGCGTGAGCCTGAGCCCAGGATAAAGACAGGAGTCTTAGCTCGCTATAGGAACTCCGTGACATCAGCCAGTAAGGGCAGCGTACTGAGATGACCGGCATTAGATGTTTTGTTGCCGTTGAACTTCCTTCTGAGATGTGTGAAGGGATCCGAGTCCTGCAGGGACAAATCGCGAAAGAAGGTTTGCGTCTCGTTCGGCCTGAGCTGATGCATGTTACGCTGAAGTTCTTGGGTGACTTGCCTAAGGAAAGAGTAGAGAAAATAGTTGAATCCCTTGACAGGATCCGCGTCAATCCATTTCCAGTCCGAGTCAAGGGAATTGGTGCGTTTCCAAGACGATCTTATCGTGTTGTCTGGCTTGGTCTTGAGGGTGGCTTTCAGGAACTTCATAAGCAAGTAGAAGATGCTCTCGGTACTATTGGAATCGAACGCGATATGAGGGGTTTCAGCCCTCATATAACACTGGGGCGCGTGGTTAGGCCGAGCCCGCAAATGGACCAAAAGCTAGCACAAGATATTGCTACTTTCTCTGGCATAGACCTGGGCGGATTCGAAGCAGACCGTTTTTTCCTCAAAAAAAGCACTTTGACGCGTGGAGGCCCAATCTATGACGACCTGGCAATGTTCCTTCTCCGAGATCACGAGTGAAGTTCTGGCAAGGGTCAGGCCCAGCACTGCTGATCGGATAAAGCTGAAAAAGATATCCGAATCAATCCTATCTCGCATAGATCATCTGTCAGCATCGCGGAATTTGGAACTAAAAGCCATGCTCGTGGGCTCAGCGGCCAGGAATACTTGGCTGGCTGGCGATCATGATCTTGACATTTTTTTGGGTGTACCAATAGATGGCTCCTTAGGCGAAGCCTTAGAGGTTGCGCGGCTAGTTGCTCCCGATCAAGAGGAGAAATATGCGGAGCATCCCTACGTCCATGCGATAGTCAATGGTTTCGATGTTGATCTCGTTCCATGTTACCTTGTTAAGGATCCAACAAAGCTGAAGTCGGCTGTGGACCGTACCCCTTTTCACACGAAATATGTAGCCTATAGGATTATCGGATTGGAGGATGACGTCCTGCTGCTTAAGCAGTTCCTGAAAGGAATCGGCGTTTACGGGTCAGAACTCAAAGTAGGCGGCTTCTCCGGGTACCTGTCTGAGCTACTCGTATTGCGATATGGTTCTTTTATAGGAGTTCTCCAAGCGGCGTCGAGCTGGAGGCCTGGCGAGTTTATTGATCTGGAAGAGCGCGGCAAGAACGAGCTTGAGTCCCATCTGGTGGTTGTGGATCCGGTTGACTCTAGGCGAAATGTAGCCGCTGCCTTGACCATTGAGAAAATGTTCCAGTTCGCGGCTTCGTCGCGCTGTTTCCTAGCACATCCGAGCCTTGATTTTTTTTTCCCATTGCCTCTTAGCCCCCTCTCGGATGAAGAGTTGATGGCACAGATAAACTCGCGGGGATCTAGTTTGATCCTCTTAGTGTTTCGTTCTCCTCCTGTTGTGGAAGATGTCCTTTTCCCTCAGCTTCGGAAGGCTGAGGAATCCATAAGAGCTTTGCTAGAACGAAATAGATTTTCTGTATTGCGTAGTGACGTAGGAAGCTTTCGCGACAGAGTCGTTTTGCTCTTTGAAATGGAAGTCTGGATGCGATCTCGAGTGAGCAGACGCATCGGCCCGCCAATATGGGAGGCAGAGCACCTCTCTCGCTTCCTGGCCGCCCATATCGAGCCTCTTTTTGGGCCGTATATCATAGATGGAAAGGCTGTAGTGGAGGAACACCGCAGTTATACCTTGGCTCATGATTTACTGGCTGCTGAAGTAGGCAATCTTTCCCTGGGCAAACATCTTTCCAAGGCCATTCGTGAGGAATACGATATATATGTGGGCTTAGAGCTGCTAACAATAAAAGATAGCGACTTTAGAATGTTTTTGGCGGAATACTTTCGGGCCAAAAAAAAGATTTGCTGATTACTGAAAACATTGCCAATAAGCGCTTTGGATCTTCTTAACTTCTTCTATCCTATGAGCGATTTTGCTGTCCTTCTCCTTTACATATGGTACTTCTCCCTGAAATGCTTTGATTTCGGCAACGATGGCTTCTGCCTGTGCCTGCAGATTGTAGCCTCCTTCCAAGGTAGCTGCCAGCCTTCCCTGGCAGCAAACGTCTGCGACTTCTTTCACAACACCAGCTATTGCCCCAAAACCAGCTGATGTAAGTCTCATCCCGCCCAATGGATCGTCTTTATGAGGATCATGCCCTGCGGATATCAAGACAATATCTGGTTTGAACTCTAGCGCGATTGGAAGCAAGAGCTCTTTGTAAGCCATGACGTATCCTTCGTCTCCTGTTCCTGATGGAAGAGGTACATTCACTTTGGTGCCTTCGGCTCCATTTTCTCCGACCTCGTTTGCTCTTCCTGTTCCTGGGTAGTGGGGAAACTGATGGGTTGAAAAATATAGTACCGATTTGTCTGAATAGAATATAGCATTCGTGCCGTTGCCGTGATGCACATCCCAATCAACGATGAGCACTTTTTTTAGGCCCATAGTCTGGGCATGCTTCGCGGCTATAGCTACATTATTAAATATGCAAAACCCCATCCCTCGGTCTGGCATGGCATGATGGCCGGGAGGTCTCACAACGGCAAAGGCGCTGTTAAAGCCATCCATCACAGCATCGACTGCTGCAATTGTCCCACCAGCAGCCATGAGAGCGGCTCGGTAAGAGTCTCTGGAGAGTATTGTATCAATGTCCAGATGTCCACCCCCCTGTTCGCATAAAGATTTTACGAGATCAATATATCTCTTTTTATGTACTCTCGATACTTGCTCGATAGTAGCGGTTTGTGGTGTGATGTATTCTACTTCTAGTTTTTCCAAGCTTATTCTATCTAAGATAGCTGTAAGACGCTCTTTTCTCTCCGGATGACCATTTGTTTCGTGCTGGAGGCAGATCGGATGATAAACAATTCCTGTTCTTGTCATAGGTTGTGCATATTTATCACCTGTAGAAAACAGTTTTCACATATTCATTTAGCTAAAGTTTTTTCGTCAATAGCGAAAATAGTGCTGGATACTTTTTTTGTGTGGGGGTATTAGAACAAAAACTGTCAATTATATTACTTTAATTTTCATATTCTGCGTCATATTGTTATGTCGATCTCCTTTAAGCTCTGTCCTTTCAGATTGGCTCTGACCGTTATTCTATGATCTATGCTGATATGCGATATGATTCAAATAAGGATTAGGAATAGAATGTATAATATCATCATTAATGTAGATTGAACTCTATCTATTCCCTATTTTTTCCTGGAATATTGTTTATTGCTCCGGCAAAAGAATAGTCTTATAAATGGATGATAGCAAATGATGTGTCCGAGCTTCAGGCAAAGCTCTTGGTCTATTGTTGCTCTTGATAAGGAAAGACCAGTACCAAGCTGCTAGCAATGACCAAAAAAGATATAATAGGGAAATACCCTATCACTACCCTATAATCCCCTACGGGATTAGGAGGGTGATGTAGCTATATACATGTCTGAGAGATGCGGGGCAGCAGTGGTGTCGCAGATAATGGCGTGCCACAATATGCGCCAGCGCGATCGAGGACTTTACATCAAGCAATAGTTTTAAGAATAATCAGACTGTATGCTGCAAAAGTGATCGGAAAGGGAAAATAGGAGGTTATAAGATGAAGAAATTGGCTGCAATTACGCTTACATCGATGATGCTTTTACTGGCAACAGCGATGGTAGTCGGTGCAGTTCCCAGTGTAGAGGTTCGGGGTGCAGTGGCCGGAACGATAAATGGCCAAAGCAACCTGGCTGATAATTCCTTTACCTGGAACCCGCAGAACTTTGCCGGCTTTTACTACGACTTAAAGAAAGACCTGGGCACAGAGACCATTAAGGTGGTCCTAACTGAAGACAGGAAGCTCACTGGCGACAAGGTTGGCGAGGCCCCTTACGGCATTACCTACACAACCACCGCCCAGAATAAGGAGTTCGAGCGCGATCTCTTTGGAAGCTACAAAGTAATAGGCTTCCAGGCAGAGAGGTACTTCGCAGGATATATTGAGAATACAGAAGACGCTGGAAAGAACCTATTCTTCAAGGAGTCTACCGATAAGAACTCTCTCTCTAGCGAACAGCTCGAGAAGATTCTGATGGACACCAAGGACGAGATGACAGTCACTTCCGGCACACCATTGAAGTTGGAAGAGGGCTACGAGTTAGCAATCAAGTCCATCGACATTGACGGCAACAAGGTCTACCTGGAGCTCTCCAAGGACGGATCCGTTGTTGATAGCAAGGTTATCTCCCCATCCAAGGATGCCGCAACTGAGCTCGACAAGATCTACTACTACAAGAATCCAGTCGTAGGCGAGCAGAAGAAGCTCATCACCGTAGCTGTTCACTTCAAGAACGCCTTCCGCGGCGCTGACCAGAATCTGGCCTCCATTGATGGCATCTGGCAGATTTCCGATGCACCCGCTGAGGTTAAGGCTGATACACAGTACGACAAGATGACAATCAGGTCCGTTGATGGCACCAATGGCGTCATCACCATGGACAACAAGGACAACGCTATAACCCTGAGCAAGAACAAGGATACAACTCTAACATCTGGAATCAAGATCAGGACAGCTGATGCTGATGATCTCAGGTTCTACTTATACAAGACGATAACTGAGCCCGGAGATTACCAGATAAGAGGAGCAGTTGCTGGTATAGTTAATGGAGCAAACAACCTGGCTGACAACTCCTTCACCTGGAACCCGCAGACATTCGCTGGCTTCTACTATGATCTAAAGAAGGACTTGGGCACTGAGACTATCAAAGTGGTTCTCACCGAGAACAATAAGCTCACTGGCGACAAGGTTGGCGAGGCCCCTTACGGCATTACCTACACAACCACCGCCCAGAATAAGGAGTTCGAGCGCGATCTCTTTGGAAGCTACAAGGTAATAGGCTTCCAGGCAGAGAGGTACTTCGCAGGATATATTGAGAATACAGAAGACGCTGCAAAGAACCTATTCTTCAAGGAGTCTACCGATAAGAACTCTCTCTCCAGCGAACAGCTCGAGAAGATTCTGATGGACACCAAGGACGAGATGACAGTCACTTCCGGCACACCATTGAAGTTGGAAGAGGGCTACGAGTTAGCAATCAAGTCCATCGACATTGACGGCAACAAGGTCTACCTGGAGCTCTCCAAGGACGGATCCGTTGTTGATAGCAAGGTTATCTCCCCATCCAAGGATGCCGCAACTGAGCTCGACAAGATCTACTACTACAAGAATCCAGTCGTAGGCGAGCAGAAGAAGCTCATCACCGTAGCTGTTCACTTCAAGAACGCCTTCCGCGGCGCTGACCAGAATCTGGCCTCTATTGATGGCATCTGGCAGATTTCCGATGCACCCGCTGAGGTTAAGGCTGATACACAGTACGGCAAGATGACAATCAGGTCCGTTGATGGCACCAATGGCGTCATCACCATGGATAACAAGGACAACGCGGTAACCCTGAGCAAGAACAAGGATACCGAGATCATGCCCGGCGTCAGCATCAGGACCGCTGATAACGATGATCTCAGGTTCTTCATATACAAGCCCGTAACAGTCGAGGGCGCCGCAGCCACGCCAGCTGAGAACGTTGCTGCAGCCACCGAGGCTGAGGCAGTTGCTAAGGAGAACGTAACCATAGCCACTGAGGCTGCTGCTGCAGCTAAAGAGAATGTAACTGAAGCTAAGGCCGTTGAAGCCAAGGCTGAGTCTGAAACGCCTGTTTCTGAGAACAAGACCGCTGAGACCGCTACCAAGACCGAAGAGAAGACCGCACCCGGATTCGAGGGCCTCTTCGCCATAACCGGTCTCTTGGCAGTGGCCTACCTTGTACTTGGCAGGAAAGAGTAAGAATAAATAGCTGGAGGGCCCAGTCTCTCCAGAACTATCCCTTTTTTAAATATAAAGTCTTTCTCATATCATTAACCGTTAAGATAATGTTCTTTTCAAAACAAATTGCATATTCTGAGTCCATATTCTCGCTGGCCAGAAATTATTAATGGGTTCTTCCGGGAAATCCCAAAATCCATCTTTCGAAAGTGGAATAGTCGAATAGTAATAAACTCTAACAAAAGCGAAAAATCTCTCTGAAGCGTAAGGAAGCCACGGAAAGGTATAATGGAACGAGTTCTATATGTAGAGCAGAGAGGGAAAGCGCCAAAAATTTGAAGGAAAGCAGCCTGATTTCGGAGCCCATTCGTCGTCCTTGGATGATCTAGCGTTACTAAACTATTCTTGATAGATGAAAAAAGCGTTATACTTGAGGTTGCAACATATATTATCTGATCATATCAATTAGTTCTGGGTTGTGATATTAATGACCAAGGAGAGCACAAGAGATGCCCAATTTTGGCAACCTTACGAAGAGTATGTTCAGTGTAATCTCTGCCATCAAAATTGTCGAATCCTGCCCGGAAGGAGGGGCCTATGCGGCGTCCGTGAGAATCTGGACGGAAAGCTGATGACCCTTGTTTATGGAAACCTAATAGCTTCTAGTATAGATCCTATTGAGAAGAAGCCTTTCTTCCATTTTCTTCCGGGTAGCCTGGCCTATTCAATAGCAACAGTCGGCTGCAACTTTCGATGTCTGCATTGCCAGAACTCCGATATTTCTCAAATGTCCAAAGGGCGCGGGAGTATACCGAATAATTTTGTTCCTCCAAAAGAGGTTGTGGATGCTGCAAAAGATAGTGGATGTCAGTCTATAGCGTATACCTATACCGAGCCCACTATTTTTTTTGAATATGCTCACGATGTGGCCAGGCTAGCTCTTAAGGCAGGTCTTAAAAATGTCTTCGTTAGCAATGGCTACATGGGTGAAGAGGCAGCGCTCAATATGGTCCCCATCCTTAACGGTATAAATATCGATTTGAAAGGCGACGAGAAATTCTATCGCGAAGTTTGTGGAGCTAGTCTTGCGCCCGTAGAGCATAATATAGAACTATTCTGGAAGAAAGGCGTGTGGGTAGAGGTTACCACTCTCATTATCCCCAAATACAATGATTCTTTGAAAATATTGCGTGATTTGGCGGAGTTTCTGGCTGGAGTGAGCAAAGATATACCTTGGCATGTATCGGCTTTCCATCCCATGTATAAGATGCAGAATATTCCACGTACGAGTGTTGAGGCGCTACGCCGAGGTGTAGAGATTGGTCGCGAGTCTGGTCTTAATTACGTCTACGCCGGAAACATTCCGGGGGAGGGTGAAGATACTCTTTGCCATACCTGCAAATCGATGCAGATCGAGCGCGTAGGATTCGTAGTCAAAAAAAATTCAATCATTGATGGCCATTGCAGTAATTGCGGTTCGAAAATTCCGGGTGTATGGTCTTAATAATAACTTTTAAGTAGCTAACATATACGTTCCAGTATCATATGCCATTTGCAAGCATTTCAGAGGCAATCGAAGATGTTAGAAACGGAAAATTTATCATAATTGTTGATGATGAAAACCGCGAGAATGAGGGCGACCTGATGATGGCCGCGGAAATGGTGACACCGGAATCCATCAATTTCCTGGCTCGTTTTGCTCGCGGCCTGATCTGCATGCCCATGACTGCAGAGCGCTTAGCGGACGTTGGCCTCCAGCTCATGACCAACCAAAATACTGAGTCTATGGGCACAGCCTTCACTATATCTGTAGATGCCAGGCACAACACTACTACTGGAATATCTGCATTCGATAGGTCTACTACAGTGCATACGCTCATCGATGCCAAGACTAAAAGAAGCGATCTTTCTACGCCTGGCCATCTCTTTCCCTTACAGGCAAAAGAGGGTGGAGTTTTGCAGCGTGCCGGTCATACGGAAGCATGCATTGATCTTGCTCGGCTTGCCGGGCTTTCTCCTGCGGGCGTTATCTGCGAGATCATGAATGATGATGGTACGATGGCCAGGCTGCCAGAGCTGGAACTGTTTGCGGATCAGCATGACCTTAAAATGATTACCATCGAGAGCCTGATTAGTTTTCGAATGAGGCGAGAAAAGCTCATCCGCAAGGTTTCTGATGTAAGCATGCCAACTTTATATGGGGACTTCAGAGCCATCGCTTATGAATCTATTATGGATGGGCAGTGCCATATCGCTCTGGTAGCTGGTGATCCGGCTGCTACAAGTGCGCTTGTCCGTGTCCATTCGGAATGCCTCACGGGTGACGTCTTTGCGTCAAAGCGATGCGATTGTGGTGAGCAACTTCGCAAAGCATTGAATCTCATTGGAAAAAATGGAAATGGCGTTCTCCTCTACATGCGCCAGGAAGGAAGAGGCATAGGTCTCGCCAATAAACTGCGCGCTTATGCCTTGCAAGACTCCGGCTCGGATACAGTTGAGGCTAATAACAAATTAGGATATGCTGCAGACCTAAGGGACTACGGTATTGGTGCCCAAATACTGGTGGATTTGGGGATTAAAAATATTCGCCTTCTCACAAATAACCCTCGCAAAGTTATCGGCCTGGAAGGATACGGTCTCAAGATCGTTGAACGTATCCCTTTGGAAGTAGCTCCTAATGATATTAACAGACGATATCTTGAGACAAAGAGAGATAAACTGCACCATCTTCTTCTCCAGAATGAGATTTAGCACAAAAGTTGTTACAATTGCCTCAATATTTCCTTGGAAAATAACCCCAACTTGAAAAAGCGTGTATTGTCCTAGAATAGCCTCTCAGAGATCGTTTTCTTAATTTTAAATTTGAACGCATGCAATGCATTTAAGTCATGCCTTCTGTGTTCGCATTTGGGCTTATTTTCCATTAGCCTTTCGATAGGATCAACGCTTCGCTTATTTGGTTACCTCAATTTATTCATGTAGAGTTAACTAATAGTTTCCTATTTCAGAGAGATACTCCATCTGAATTCTCACGACCTCTGCTGAGTTCTTGGCGGCAGAATATTCCTCCAGAGGTTCGCGATTAACTTCCAAGAATACATGCCCCCAGGTGAATTTAGAGAGGATTGATTCCGCCTGCTTATACTCTCCTAATATGATGAGGCCCGCAGCTAGTGCTTCTACGGTAGAAAGTTTGAAGGGTTTTCCAAAGTTCACGGGATTGGCAGCGATAAGAAATGGCAGTGCCCTCTCTTGAAGGTGGAAACGGGAGAAAACCTCCTCCGCATGAGCCCAGCTGCAGTCTAAGGCGGCAAGGCCCTTCGACCTCTTATCTTCTGGCGAAAGCGCTTTTTTTGAAAAGGGACTGAGGACCAGGAACGGCCTCAGCTGATTTATGTGCTTTGTGAGGCGTACCAGTTCGAATCGAGCCAATTTTTTTCCTGAGCATTTCTTAGGATCGCACTGATTGGCATGGTAAATCAAGAGTTCCATCTTACTAATGGTCTACCGATAATCCTATTAACACTTGTGTTCAACTCCCTACGCGTCAAGATTCTGGAGCTTTCTGATGAGCGAGGTTTCCAAAGAGTACAACTTTAGTCAAATTGAAGAGAAGTGGGTAAAAAGCTGGGACAGTTCGGTCTACTACTTTGATTGGGAGTCAGGGAAGCCGCAATACATCATTGATACCCCACCGCCTTACCCCACGGGAAACTTCCACATAGGCAATGCTCTAAATTGGTGCTACATAGATTTTGTAGCGCGTTACAAGCGCATGCGTGGCTACAATGTTATGTTTCCCCAAGGGTGGGACTGCCACGGGCTTCCTACAGAGGTTAAAGTTGAAGAAATAAACCATATCACCAAGAACCAGGTTCCTAGAGAAGAGTTCCGTCGTCTCTGCGAAAAGCTCACTGAGGAAGCCATCGAGCGTTTTCATCAGTCTATGGGCCGATTAGGCCTCTCCATTGATTGGTCAAACGAGTATGTTACCATGAAGCCGGAGTATTATGTGAAAACGCAAAAGTCCTTTGTGCGCATGTATAATAATGGCTTAATATATCGTGAAGATCACCCTGTAAACTGGTGTCCGCGCTGTGCAACTGCCATCGCCTTTGCAGAAGTTGAATACGATTCTCGTACTACTACGTTGAACTACATGCGCTTTGCTGCAGATGGGGGAGACATCGAGATAGCTACCTCTCGGCCTGAGCTACTTCCCGCATGTGTGGCAATTGCAGTAAATCCCGAGGACGAGCGCTATCAGAAGTATATTGGAAAAACCGTTCGTGTTCCTCTGTTTGGTTATGAAGTTCCTGTGCTTTCTGATCCTGTTGTTGACCTGAATTTCGGTACTGGAGTTGTCATGATCTGCACCTTTGGTGATAAACAGGATGTGCGGTGGTGGCTGGAACATCACCTACCGCTCCGGCAGGCCATAGACCGAAATGGATTGTTAACGGAGATTGCAGGTCCTTACTCAGGTCTATCTGTAACCGAAACCAAAAAGAAAATAATTGAGGATATGCTAAGCAGCGGAATAATCTTTAAACAGGAGCCACTCGATCAGAATGTTGGACTTTGCTGGAGATGCAAGACGCCCATCGAAATCCTATCCGAAAGGCAATGGTTTGTGAAGATCAATTCTGAAGAGATCAAAAAGACGGCAGATGAGATTGATTGGATACCACCTCATATGCAGGTCCGCCTCAAGAACTGGGCAGACTCTATGGAGTGGGATTGGTGTATTTCTCGGCAGAGGATTTTTGCTACACCTATACCGGTCTGGTATTGTCGCAAGTGCCACGATGTATTGGTGGCCAAAGAGGAGTGGTTACCCTTGGACCCTAATCAGTTCAAGCCTCCTGTTAAGTGCAAATGTGGCAGCGATGATTATCTCCCTGAGCAGGATGTCCTGGATACCTGGATGGATAGTTCCATCTCAGCTCTTGCCGTTGCAGGTTGGCCTGATAAAGAAGTTCCGCGCATGCCCACCCAGCTCCGGTCACAAGGGCATGATATCATTCGCACCTGGGCGTTCTACACAATTTTGCGTACCAAGTCCCTAGTTGGCGTTAAGCCCTGGGACTCTATTCTCATTAATGGTATGGCTTTGGGCGAGGACGGGCATAAAATGTCCAAGTCCTTGAACAACTTTATTCGTCCCGAGGAGGTCTTCGAAACTAATGGCGCAGATGCATTGCGCCAATGGGCCGCTATTGGTGGCAGCCCAGGAAATGACATACTTTTCCAGTGGAAGGAGATTACTGCAGCCAGCCGGTTCCAGCAGAAACTCTGGTCGATCTTTCGTTTTTCCCGTCCGTTAATAGCACGGACGGATGCCGTTCCCGGGCAAGTCGATCGCTGGCTTTTGGGTGAGCTAGATCAGCTAATTGAGACTGCCATCAATGCCATGGACAACTTCCAGTTCGACGAGACCCTGAAAGCGATTCGGGCTTTCGCCTGGGATGTCCTGGCTGATAATTATATCGAATTGGTTAAGGCCAGACTATATGGTCAGGACGGGTCAGATAAGAGGGCGGCGCAAGACACGCTTTACACAGCTCTAGAGACATTGAGCCGTCTTCTCGCTCCATTCTCACCTTTTATCTCGGAAGAAATATATCAATCACTTACTGGCGAAAGCGTGCATGTACAGAAATGGCCTGAGGCTTCTGGTAGGCCTATCGATCCCGAAGGAGAGACAATTAAAGAGATCGCTGCGGCGCTTCGCCGCTATAAAGCGGAGTTGGGGATGGCCCTCAATTCGCCACTGCCAGGTATAGTAGTATATTCCAATTTAGACCTCGAAACCGTAGATCTGGGCGGGGTTGCCAACTCCAATGTCGAGAGCAAAAAGGGCAGTCCAAACATCGAAATGAGGCCGGTTTCTATCAAGCCACAAATGAAGGTCCTTGGCCCAATTTTTAAGGAGTTGAGCGGAAAGATCATAAAATCTTTGAATGCGATGGACCCGGCTGAAGTCGCAACGCAAAAGGCATCCGGAACGATCAAAGTTGAAATAGATGATAAGGTTCTAGAGGTGCCGCCAGAGGCGGCGGAAGTGGTGGTAGAGACGCTTTCTTCAGGTTCGGCAGTAGATATCATCCGGCTGGGCAATGCCGTGGTTCTTGTAAGAAGATGATTCTTGAAGTTGAGCCCAAAAGCCACGGTTTAAAAAAAAATAATGGTAAGAAGTAGAGCGGATTTAGATGTCATCTTGCGTATGGAATAGAGGATCGCCATGATCTCAATTTCAACAATTCCTTTGCGGAGCTTTAAAAGAGACGATTGTCTTGGAAACCGACAAGATAGGCAGCTAATTGAGATTGGTCCGCAGCAAAGAGTTATTGATATCCGGAATCACTTTTGGCGCAGTCGGGTCATTCGCCAGGCTCCTATTTTGGAAGAGGTAAATGCGAAAAAGCGTCTGAATCTAATGGATACTGATATAAGTTCCGATCAATAAGATATCCGATCAGATCGAATGAAAGGCGGCTCGTACTAGATGCGAGAAGATATAAATCCCTGTAAATGTGATTTAGCTGAAATAAAATTCAATACCATATTGCGGTTCTATTGTCTGACACGTCTAACTCTCGGATTCCTGTGTTGATCATGCTGCTCTTTGTAATGGCAGTGCAGGTCTTAGCTTTGGCCCTGATACCTGCTGTGTCTAGCAGCGGCAATCGAGTCTTTGAGGATCCTGCCTCGGCGATGAATCCTTTTGTATACATGGTTCTCATTCTGGCCTTCACTGCTCTTGTTTTATTGGTCATTAGACTCAAAAAATCCTGGGTATTAAGTGTTTTTATACTGGTGTCCATAGCCGCCAGTATCTACTATGTGCTCGTAGCCTTCATGTCGCCTTTGCTGGCTCTTTTGCCAACTTTGGCTGTATTGCTTTTGCTGCATTTCTATCCGGAATGGTACGTAATAGATGCGTTTGGTATTTTCGTTTGCGCAGGCATCAGCTCTCTTTTTGGAGTTAGTATGACCGTTCTTCCTGCTATATTGCTGTTGGTAATCTTGGCCGTATACGATGCAATCTCCGTCTATAAGACACGTCATATGGTTTCTCTGGCAGAGGGTGTTATAAAAATAAAGGCCCCATTGCTTTTTGTAGTTCCTAAGAGCAGAGGCTACAGCTTCCGCAAAAGTCAGGGATCTATCGTGGGCGGGGAAAGCCAGAAGATGGGTGCCTATTTCTTAGGACTGGGGGATGCCGTCATACCTACAATTTTGGTAGTATCTGCGAATTGGTCGCTTTCTGCTGCAAACTATTTTGGCGTTACTCTACCTGCTTTGGGGACTATGCTGGGAACCTACTTCGGGTTTCTTCTATTGATGACAACGTCGCGTGGTAAACCTCAGGCAGGACTGCCTTTTCTCAACTTTGGGGCTATTCTTGGTTTTCTTATAGGTTGTCTGGCTTCAGGAATCTGGCCCATTTAATCACCGACAGCTTTTTTGCCCTGTTCAGCCCCTTTTAATTGCGAGGAAATAAAAATGGCTGATGAGGACCAGGCAGTTCTGGAACACTACGTGCCTTTTTGTCCAAAATGTGGCAACGAGTGCGAACAAAAGGAGCTGAGGCGGGCCCTGGATGCAGATAACTGGAAGAAGATCATAATTGAGACCATCTTCTACTGCAAGAAATGCGATAATTACTGGAGTGACGGCCTGGTTGAGAAAGGCTATAAATGATACATCTTTATTACAGTGACAAATTCCAGGGATATAGCTTTGGCCCAGAGCATCCTTTTAATCCAATCCGTTTGATGCTAACCTTTAATCTGATGGAAGAATCGGGCGTCTTTGACTGTCTTACTGCTAAGGTTGAGCCAAATCTTGCCCGTAAAGTGGATTTGCTGCGCGTCCATACCGAAGAGTATTTAGCTGCAGTGCAGGCGGAGCAGACCGATCTAGCCTTTGGCTTGGGCAGCGATGACACTCCCGTCTTTCCGGGAATCTGCAATGCTTCGCGACTTCTTGCAGGTGGCAGCATCGATGCAGCGAGGCGAATTATCAGTGAGAGCTGCAGTGCCTTCAATATTGGAGGGGGCTTGCATCATGCTATGCCTGGTTATGCTTCAGGTTTTTGTGTGCTAAACGATCCCGCCCTAGCAATTTGCGCACTTAAAGAGCATTTAAAAAGAGTCCTCTATATCGACATCGATGGCCACCACGGAGATGGTGTGCAACAGATCTTTTACAGGGACCCGGATGTTCTTACCATATCCATGCACGAGTCCGGATTATATCTGTTTCCTGGAAGTGGTTTTATTGACGAGCTGGGTATGGAAAGAGGCTTAGGGTATTCAATAAACATTCCTATGCCAATGTATGCAGGTGATGAAGAGTATAAGTTTGCTTTTGAGGAGATTGTTCCGCGTTTGTTCGAATGGTTTCAGCCAGAAGTTGTTGTTGCACAATTAGGTGCGGATACCCATTACTCCGATCCGTTGACCAGCCTGAACCTAACCCTCACCGGTTATTACTACCTTGTTCGCCGCATTATTGAGTTGACAGAACAGTATAGCAATGGCAAGCTGTTGGCATTAGGTGGTGGTGGTTATAACATGGAGGTCGTGCCCGTGGCTTGGATGGGTGTTCTTCGTCTCATGAGGGGCGAACCGTTGCCCGAATATCTGCCACCATGTTGGGTTGAGTTTTTCGTTAACTTGGTGGGCAGAGAGCCGTTGACCCCTCCAGATATTGAAATGAAGTTGGGAAAAGAAACCCAAAAGAGGATCAATAGCGAACTTGCCATGACTATTCGAGGGCTAAAAGAAAATATATCTCAGATCCATAAGGGCTTCTGATATTTTTTGTATGATATTTATAATATATCAGGAATACTTGAGAAAATAACAGGAACAAATATATTCTCTTTCTCACCTTTCTTACGGGATGACTCTTTTAGTTGAAGGTGCAATCTCATTCGAAGCTACTGGTGCCTTCTACAATCCTAAGATGAAGCTCAATAGAGATATTGGTGTGGCCATGGCTAGGGCTCTTGGCCTGAACGAATATTTGGATGCTCTCTCTGCCAGCGGAATTCGAGGCATTCGAGTGGCGAGGGAGGCAGGTGTGGATAAAGTCACATTAAACGATCTCAGCCCAGAGGCATGCAAACTTATGCAAAGAAATTTGGAAAGAAACGATCTTGCATGCGAAGTAACCTGCTGCAACGCCAATGTGCTGATGCATGAGCGGCATTTCCAGGCAGTGGACTTAGACCCATTCGGATCGCCATCACCCTATTTGTCAGCAGCCAGCCGCTGTGCGCTCTCCTATCTTTTCATCACGGCGACCGACACAGCACCACTATGTGGGGCCCATCTTATGAGCGGAATTCGTAAATACATGGCGAGGCCGTTGCGCACCGATTACCATCGAGAAATGGGGGCTAGGATTTTGCTTGGCATGGCGGCGCGCGAGCTGGCTCGTATGGACAAGGGTCTCCAGCCTATGCTGACTCATGTTACTGATCATTACATTCGAATCTATCTTCGCGTCGTTAAGGGTGCGAAAACAGCAGACAGGTGTTTAGAAGATCTGGGCTATGTAGAGCACTGCAATGGATGTGGCAGCTTTAAGACACTGTCAGAGCCCCTACCTGAGAGGATTTGTGGGCATTGTGGGGGCAAAACCATTCTGGCCGGGCCTTTATGGTTGGGCTTGATACAAGACGCGGATATCATACGCCTGGCCATTGATAACCTTGAAAGCATCCCACGGGCCGTGAGGCTGTTGAAGGCCTGCGCTGGCGAGGTCGAGTTTCCAATGTATTATGATCATCATAGTATCTGTGAGAGATTGAACATCACTCCTGGCAAAATAGATGATATTATAGAAAGGCTGCAGGATTCGGGCAAAAAGGCCTCTCGCACTCATTTTTGTGGATTAGGAATAAAAACTAATGCATCAATGCGTGAAGTGGAGGAGTCAATGAATCAAGTATGAATTTTGCACATATCATAAAAAATCGGTTGTGTTTTAGTACCTAAAACTTAATAAAGGAGAAGAGACGTAATAGTGATAGCTGCATTATGATAGAATAATGCAGAAATTCGCGGCACGAGGTGACGTTTATTACCCCCTTCATTGCTACTCCCTTTCGCATCTCGTGCCATCCCTAATTACATTAGATTGTTACGATCTCATTTGGATTTTATGATTTTGAGCATCTTGATTCCTTTAATCCAGCTCTTTCTGGGTAAAAGGATTGCTTCTCCATTTCGTACAGGTTAGAACGCACGAATTTTGGATTTCAACTTCATCATTAATTGACGACTAGCACTTCACTCACCAAAAGGTAAAATATCAGAGGAATAGTTTCCAGGGCATGAAGATTGCTCTAGTCGGTGGAACTGGTGACATCGGAATGGGATTTGCCGTCCGCTGGGGTGTAAATCATGAAATCATTGTTGGCTCACGAAGAGAAGACAAGGCCAAGGAAAGCGCAGCTTTAGCAATGGAATTGCTTGACAAAGATGCAAGTGTAAGGGGTGCGGACAACGGTAGTGCTATCTTGGAATCAGATATCGTGGTCCTATGTGTTCCCTATGAGCATCTAATCTCTGTGACCAGGGATCTCAAGTCTTCCTATTCCAATCAATTGGTAATCTCTCCTATAGTGCCCATGAGCTACAATGGAAAGTTCTTTCAATACAACCCTCCAAATGAGGGGAGTGCTGCTATGCAAATTAAGTCGCTGCTTCCAGAAGGAATGAGTGTTGTATCCGCTTTTCATACCATCTGTGCTGCGGCTTTGCAGGCCCGCGATCGAGAGCTGAAGGCCGATGTTTTTATCTGTGGCGATGAGTCAGAGGCAATCGACATCGTAAAAGGTCTGACTCAAGAGGTAAAGAGCTTGAGACCTCTTAATGCGGGGCCTCTAGCAGTCTCGGCCATGGTGGAGAGCCTGACGCCAATGCTGCTTAATGTGGCGCGCAGAAATAAGATCAAAGATGCAGGCATTACCATTGTCTCGGAGCGATGAGCTGAATTACATAATTTTATCGGCGCTAAATATTTTTAAATGCACTTTGTTAATAGCTCAAAAGTCAATACGTGTCTTTTTAAATCCCTCATTCTCTTTAATTTAGATAAATATTAAATTATCCCTTTCAGCAGCTCAGATGGATTGATAAGCCCAAGCTTTTGCCAAATGAGATAAATTCCGAGGAAAGTCCCAGCCATAGCCCCCAAATTTGCCAGGGAAGCCACTAAAATAACTTTGAAGAGGCGATTTTGCATCATCTGCTCAAAGCTGTTTGCCTGGGCTAGCCTTTTCAGGTCTGAAATAGTTGGCTTTTGCTTCCAGGCTTCCACCATCCCTGCAAACCAGCCCGCTGCTACGAAGGGATTAAGAGTTGTCATCCAGGCCACCAGCAAAGCGGTCAAAGCCGAAAGCGGGTGGCCTCTGGCCAGGATCACCCCCAAAGCAGATAGTCCACCTGTAACGATGAACCAGATTGTGAAGGCCAAAAATATACTCTGGCTGGATTGGGCCTTTACTAAAACCAAGCCGATAGTAGCCAAGATTAGTAGGCTCACGACTACTCCAAATACTCTAACAAATGTAATTTTTTTAGCTGGCTTCTCGTTTAAGACTTCCAACGCCGGTATTTCTTCGGGATGAGCAAGGTGCCTGGATATACCTTCTCTATGGCCTGCACCAACTACGGCTAAAACCCTACCTTGCTTAGAAAGACTGAACAGGTTTCGGGCGATGAATGCATCCCGCTCGTCCACAAGGGCGTTTGCTGCTCCCGGAGAAATTTTTCGAAACTCGGCGATCATCTGCGAGACGATATCTTCCTTTGTGATGGTATCAATGTCGATCTCCTCTTTTCCCCAGCCAAAAGCTGCCGGTATCATAGAGCCGATGAGCTTGACCTTATCCAGGAATCCCATTGCTGACCAGAAGCGCTGTATTGTTATGCCGACATCTCTATCCACAAGGGCTACGCGTGCTCCGGTCCTTTTTGCGGCCTCGATAGCTGCCAGCATTTCAGATCCTGGTTTTACTCCTAACTCGTCGCCGATCTTTTTTTGTATGTAGGCAAGGAACCATTGAACTAGAAAGAAATAGAGCCTTCCACCGCTTAGAAGCTCGCTGATCTTGATCTCCGTTTCCTCTTCTTGACCTGTTAGGGCCTTGTACCGGGATGGACACAGCTCCACGGCCACGATGTCAGGTTTTTTTTCTTCTATGGCTCTGGTGACTTCCAGGACGCTTTTCTCCGAGACATGGGCTGTTCCTATTATGATGATTTCATATAATTCGGTCCCGTACATCGAATCCATTCGGTCCACTAACTGGCAGGGAAGCACCGCGCTTCCTTTATTATCCTCTGCGTTATCCAAAATGATTACCTCTTATATTCCTGACCGGAGCAGAGCTCTATTGCTCTGACCAGGTCTTCTCGGGAGACGATCCCTACCAGTCGGCCATTGTCGATTACCGGCAATCTTCGAATTCCCATATCATTCATCATTTTCATGGCCATTGATGCTTCTTCTTCTGGTGCTATTACATATAACTCTCTTGCCATCACCTGGTCGACGCTTGTTGCATATTGATCGACCTCAGAAACCTTCTGCAGATCTGTTAAAGTGACAATTCCCTGCAAAGTATCTCCTAACATGACAGGGTAACCGCGATGCTTTTCCTGGAACATCAATTCTTTTAGCTCATTCAGTTTCATATCTTGGGTGATAGTACGAACTTGGGGCGACATGATGTTTCGAACTTTGATGCCCTCCAAGCTAATGTTGATTTCAGTCGCTTTCTCTTCTTCAGATGCTCCTACATAAATGAAAAACGCTACGAAGAGAAGCATGAAGTTAAAAGAGAACAGACCAATGATAAACATCAATATCGCGAAGATTCTTCCCAATCCGGCTGCACTCCTTGTGGCCTTAGCATATGACATGTGAGTGGCGAACCAAGCTCTTAAGAGGCGGCCTCCGTCCATAGGAAAAGCGGGGATAAGGTTGAAAATCATTAGGATTAAATTCATGATCCCAAGAGTCCAGAACATGATGACTGCCGGATTGTTCGCGCCATAATTCTCTGCCAAAATTGCTAGAAATAGACAGACCGATCCTATTATGCCGCTAACGGCAGGCCCGGCAAAGGCCATTTGCAATTCCAGTCGAGGATTCCTGGGGATGTCTTCCATGGCCGCAACACCTCCAAAGAAATAAAGCGTTATGCTTCTTATGCTAATGCCGCTTTTTCGAGCAGCGTAGGAGTGGCCCAATTCGTGAAGGGCAACACATGCGAAGAGCACTACGGCAAAAACAAGAGATGATATCCATCTCACACTATCTGGTTCTATGCTGCCGAAACCATAGGTCCTGCTGAAGACCTGCTGGCTGAATGTAGAAAAGGCCCAGGCGATGTAGAAAATGACTACAAGAAAGGTCCAGTGGAGCCGGATAGGTATTCCAATGATTTTGCCAATTTGGAGTGAGGAGTTCATGACGTGCCTTTGGTGCTCCTATATTAAACATTTTTTTTAGAACCTTATTGCCTCAAAATAGTAGAGTAGTAGTCAAAATGGGTATTTCTATTAGTTATTAAAAGAGCGGGTAGGAGAGTGGGGGTTCAGTGTGGATTCTAAAAACTAGGAATACCCGCCCAATCCAATAGAGTCGCAGTACTGATATAAATATTCCCCCTGAATAGCGAGTTCGAGTTTTCAAACTTTTTTGCTAAAAACTTCATCACTCCAACTAATCCCCGAATCAATTTGAGTTTCTGCTTTGGGACTCGAATAGGATTCTTATCTTGAGATAACAATAGAAATATTAATAATCGTGCTATTCATACGATATTGGTTAATTCATATTCTGCCATTTACTTTTGATAGGTCTTAACAAGATATTTCACTTGCGCGCTATGTTCTGCCATGCAGGCTATCGTGTAAGCTTCACTTAACGTAATACCTGCAGCAAAAACTCCATGGCCGCGAGCTATGCAGGCTTTGTGAGATTGTAGTGCCGCGCATACTGCCCTTGCCAGATCATCTGTTCCAAAAAGCCCTTCTACAACTGGCACAGCACCCAAAAAGACGGTTCCTTCGCTATCAAGAGGCAGAACAACATTTCTTTCAAATAGAGAAATTGCTACTGCAAAAGGCGAATGAGTGTGGATAATAGCCTTGAATGGTGTCCCCTGATAGACAGCTCGGTGGACTGGTGTTTCGCTGCTTGCCTCATGATCATTGTCAGATGGGCCACTGAGTTTCACTTCTATTATATGTGACTGATCCAGTTCGTCCATCATAGAGCCGGTACAGGTGATAAATATCTTTTCCCCCTCGCATAGGCTGATATTACCAAATTTGGAACTTGTAAGGCCTGATTCAACCATTTTTTTGCCGAATCTGGATATTTCTTTCCATATGTTTGGCATAACCGTCTCAAGCCTTCCCAATTAAACGGAAAGGCACCTCCTTTGAATCGACCTCTCCGAACTTTCCCTGCAAATTTACTGCCACCATGTAGTTACCAGGAGTCCAGAAGCTTGTTTCCCAGCGGGATGAGTAGATGCCATTGCCATCAAAATCGTCCATAGGTATCTCGAGCTGTCTATCTGGTCCAACGATGTTTGAGTTGATGATCTTGATATCACCTGACGCGTGCGCTTCGATCATCACCGGGTCCCCTACCGAGGCGTCATACTTGTTTAACATTACCTCTTCTAAAACAGGGGAAGACAGTCTTGCAGTCGCAGTCTCAATGCTCGCAAGGGCATTTGTCAGATTAAGGGCACCATGGCCGTAAGCATTATCTTGTCCGACCTGGCCCAGGTCGTCGGCTGTCTTAAGGAGAATCCTCTTCACATCGGCTGGTTTGAGATCCGGTTGGGCTTCTAGCAGAATGGCGGTTGCCCCTGCCACTTGAGGTACAGCCATGGAAGTACCGCTCATAGAGCTGAAGCCATTCTCGGACCCGGCCAAGGCGGAGATCACATCTACTCCAAGCGTGACTAGATCCGGCTTGGACTCACCTCTTGCAGTTGGACCGCGCGAAGATAGTTCGAAAATGGATCCCGAGCTGTCAATAGCTCCTACAGTTATCACTTTTTCGGCATCGCCTGGAATGACGATGGACTTTTCAGCCGGACCGGAGTTTCCGGCAGCAACGCACATGACCAGTCCTTCTTCTACAATTTTATCGCAGGCATCATCTAATAAGGACGTACCATCAGATGGTCCTTCACCGCCTACGCTGAATGAAACAGCCTTTATTCCATAGAGATTCTTATTCGCCAAGCACCAGTCAAGTGCTTTGAGAGCATCGGATAGGTAGCAGGCACCATCCCTGTCCATGACTTTGATTACTACAAGTTTCGCATCTGGTGCAACGCCTGTGCCGCTTTCACCGGAAATGAGGCTCGCGCAATGAGTGCCGTGTCCATTATCATCGTAAGGCGCAGTCTGATTATTCACGAAGTCTTTAAAAGCAACAATCTTGCCTTTCAGTGTCTCGTGACTGGCGTATGCTCCCGTGTCGATGAGGGCTACAGTTACTCCATTTCCTGTCAGGTCCTTTTCTTTTCTTGGATCGTCCAATACATATGTATCTATGGATTTTTCTCTTGACGACGCTAAAATCTTCAGCTTTTGGTCCTGGTAAATACCCTTTACTCCTTTTGTCCTGGCAATCGTCTCCAGTTTATCTGCAGATACTGTCAGGGCGCTGCCTGGCAGTATCTTGAACCTCTCTTCTTCAGGATACGCATCGTTGCTCAGATTTTCGTCATGGAGAACTATCACTTTTAAATCTTTTTTACCTTGCTTCTCAAGGATGTCTTCAATGCCGTTTCCGTTGAGATCATTTGGGTCCCGAATAGCGATGTAGCCGGATTCATCTGTTGCTGCGTTTCCCGCTTTATCTATGGCAACGATAGTTACTTTATATGTACCGGGTGGCAGGTTGGAACCGCAGTAACCTGTAAACCTGTCATCGTGGTCAAGGTCTAGCATAAGGTTCATGCGGTTGCCGATATCTGCATATACCATTTCTATCCCGTTTGTGTCGTAGATGTATGCATTTATCTCGCTTCTAGGAGCACCGATCTTAAGTGCGGATGGGCTTATGCTTACCCCGTAAATGACTGGAGGAGTGCTGTCGTTTGCACTTTGTTTAAAGTAGTCGTTATATTCTTTCTGAAACCAGATTGTGGCTTTATTATTGAGAGTGTCTGCCTGAGGGAATGCAACTGCTAAGCTAACTAAACAGGCCAGAACTAGAAAAAATATCAGGAATCTAGAGTTCACAATTGATTCTAGCCATTAATTTCCAAGACTTTTAAATTTACTGGTGCTGACGACCTCTACCTCGATAGCATCATTAAATGTTTTTGTGATATTTTCTAGAGACGCAACAATGTCGATCCTATAAATACCGGCTACCGTATTGGCGTTCCAAATTCCTGCAAACTGGTCTCCTGAGACCCGTTTCATTACAACTTTATCGATTTGTGATCCGTCAATGTCTTTTATTATCGCGGACACTTTGAAATCATTTACTGCAGTGTTCTTTTGTGTCTGTGATGTCGATCCGATACGAACCGTGCCATCGCTGTCAGTGAGATCGGCATATCCCTGAGGTGATCCGAATCCGCAGGTAGCGCATCCTTTGATGGTAAGAACAGTTTCGTTACTTGAATTGTTTTCCTTTTCCGTTTCACTGTTTAAGTCCTGTTTTATATCTTCAAATACAACCATTATCTGTATAACATCTCCTGTATTTGCTGGATTGGGCTGGGCCTTTGCGTCTTTTATCGCAATATTTAGTTTGGGCTGATTTGCCAGCCAATCCTGCCAGGTGTAAAGCCTTGCATCGTATCCCAGAAGCGTAAGCGCCAACCAGACCATGGAAGCTTTTACACCGGTGTTAGTATAGACAACTACGGGAGTATCTTTTCTGATAGATGAAAATAGCCTTTCGAGAGTAGCCTCGTCCTTTATCTTTTTACCGTCAAGTACATCGTCATAGGGAATGTTGACCGCGTCTCCTATCGATTCAGCGGCAAACTCTGCAGTTGTTCTGGCATCTATTATCTGTGGCGTTCCGCTATGCACATACTCGTAAGATGCAAAAAGATTCGCATCTATTATTGGAGTATAATTCTTCTTTGCAAGCACGGCAGGTTTTGTCACGGTGGGCCGCAATGCCTTTACCCAGTCATCAATTCCCCCGTCCAAGAGTTTTACATTCTTGTGTCCCAGATATTTCATGATCGCATAGACAAAAGTAGCAGCTGAAGGTCCACCGCCACATGGTTGGCATTCTCCGTAAATTAGCAGAGGATCATCATGAGACACACCTGCATCACCTAAAACTCGAACAAGTTCTGATACCGGCTTGAGAACACCGCCTGGTTTTAGGAATTCCGTATAAGGAATGTTAATCGCGCTGGGGATGTATTCTGTGGAATTCGGGCTTATATCCAAAATGATGCTTGAACTACTGACACTCTCTATAGGTACAAGAACAGACACGAAGGTTTCGCTTCTTTGTAGTTCTGTCTGGCCACTGGATGCCTGGCTTGTTTGGGAATTGCTCTGATCAGTCGTTGTTTTTGTATTTAGATTCTCAATTGGAGCTTCATTGTTTTTTGCATTCAAGCTCGGGGAATTTTGCCGGGAATAGCGAGGATTGACAAGTCCTCCGGTGCTTGATACAATTTCGGTTGATGCTGTGCTTGTTTTTCCCAAAAATTCATTTATTTCGGCATTAAGCACATCCTGTTGACCGGATGGATCGTTACAGGCTGCACATGCGCCTTGAACGTTTGATATTGTGGCGAAAATTATTGAAAATAAAAGCAGAAGGCATCCTGCGATTGTATTAAGCTTCATCTTTGCCTCCTTTTGGTTTCAATTGGTGTCATTGCCTGATATCGCTTGGTTAGAAACCACCTGGTTGATCAAATAGTTTTGGTAGGAATAAAGCTTCGCATCGTAGCCTTGTAGCATCAGCGAAAACCAGACAACTGAGCCCTTGATACCCGTGTTAGTGTAAACTACAACCGGCTGGTTCTTGTTCAGGATAGCGAAGACCTTTGCAAGACGTGTCTCGTCCCCAATTTTGTTATCAATGATAACGCTTGTATATGGAATGTTAATTGATCCTGGTATTGAATTTGCCCCAAATTCCTGGATGGTTCTGGCGTCAACGATCTGTGCGGACCCATTCTTTACATAATCGTATGTTGCTGTAAAGTCTTGATTAATTACTGCGATATAGGTCTTACGAGCTGCCTTTGTCAACTCTCCGGTGACAGGCTTTCCGGCTTTAGCCCAATCCTCTACATTTCCATCCAGCATTCTGACGTTTTCATGTCCTAGAGATTTCATAATCCAATAAATAAAAGCCGCCGGTGCAGGTCCTCCACCACAAGACATACACTCTCCATAGATGTCAATGGAATCTTCATGAGATATTCCTGCTTCTCCTAGGATTTCGGAAATCTCTTCGACTGGTTTCAGACTTCCATTAATCAAGAATTCAGAGTAAGGAATAGCAATGGAGCCTTGGATATGCTCAGTTGCATTAGCGCTTATATCCAGTAGTACGTCCGAATCGGACACATCTTCTATGGGAATTAGCATTTTCTTTGCATTTGTGCTCCGGACGACAGTAACATTTTCCTCAACAGGAGTGCTTTTTGCTGTATTCTGTACGAGTTTTTCCTTGGAATTATCTTTATTCTGTGCGGAATTGTCGGTATTCTCTATAGCGTTGTCTTCCTCCAATCCTGCAAGGGGTTTATTCCAGATTCCTACTCGGTTCTTCTGAGCCGTGCTCAGACCCGGCATGACTTCTGATTTCCCGGCATTTGGATTTCCAATTTCGTCAAGTTTTGCAGCGCCGGTCCAGCCAGAATCGCCTGAACATGCATCGCAATAAGCTTCTCCAGCACTTGCCGCATTAGTTAGAATAAAAAACAACGCCAGCAGTGCCATGATGCCTGCTCCTATAAACCATGATCTTTGTTGTATCATAAAACTTCCTTTTCTTCCACTATTTAAATCATAAAGAGGTGAATCCGCCTCTGGCGATTAGGTCTATTTCGCCAATAGTTTCCTGTAGCTCATATCCTCGCAGGTCCTTTGCGCTCAAGACGATTTCATACTTTCCTGGGTTGAGAAGTGCAGTGGAATATTTGCCCTGATAGAAACCCTCGGAAAGTGTTAACCTGGCATAGCCAGTACCCTTATCTCCCTTATGATAAGCGCGAACGGTAACTTGAGCTAATTCGTACTTGGATTTTAATTTTGCTTTAACGGCAATGCTGTCGCCGACTTTTGCCTTTTCTGTAGACAGCACATTATCTATGATGCTTATTTGCTTGACCTGATCCCCTATGATCGGATATTCATCTCTCGATATCTTGTTTATCGTGTACGGCTCATCTCCAATACCGTCCTTTCCGAGAACATCCTGGTTGGGTCCTCTCATATCGTCTTGTCCCTGGTAATCACTCCAGAGATTACCTCCTGTCGGATAGGCGGCATACCAGACGTTTTTATCCCTATCGTCAGCCTGAATTACATTTTCTAGGATCCGGTTGCCATAGATCCGGTTATTTTTTGACTCGAGGAATATTCCTGATTGGCTATTAGAGATGTTGTTATTAATGATGGTATTACTATCGGATCGGCTTTGTACCTGCAATCCGTAGCGTCCATTGCCGTTGATCACATTCCCTTTTATGATGTTTTGGCCTGACTCTTCCATAAGTGTCAATCCAGACACGACATTTAGTTCTATGGTGTTGTTTTGGATAAGGTTCTTTATGCTTTTAAAGCGCAGATCGAGCCCGGAATTGGTATTCTTTGACATATCGTTTGATTCAATGGTGTTATTTGTGCAGCTTGTAAACATGTAAAGCCCATACATATTTCCCTGCAGGACATTACCCTTTATAGTATTATTATTGCAGGACGGGAACAAACATATTCCGTAAGCTCCATTGCCATAGGCACTATTGATTGCGATTATGTTGTCATTAGAATTGGATAGGTATATACCATACCAGCCTTCACCTCCCAGGCCATTGAGGCTGGCATTGTTTCCTGTGATGATATTGCCATCCGAATAAAGAAGGGCAATGCCAGGTTGGGTGCAATGCATAACCGTATTGTTAAAAATTTTGCACCCCTTTACATTAGTCAGTTTAATTCCATAGAATCCTTCTCGCACTGCAAATCCGCTGAAATTAACATTATTGGCTTCAATGCTCACGCAGGCATCCTTATCCCCGGCTTTGATCAGAGAGCCGCTTCCGATCAAGCTTAGGCTCTTTTGGATTACTATTTTATCGTAGACGCCTGCATCTACTTGGAGTGTATCGCCAGGATTAGCTCTGTCGATTGCAGCTTGAAGATTTGAACTCACCGGAATTGTGGCGCAGTTGGCAACGGGAGCGACCAGCAAAATGAAACAGATGATACAAAAGGACGTACTTCTCAAACGAACACCGCCATCAAGAACAGTAGTGTGGTTAATAAATTTAACGTCGATGTTTTTCGCGCATTTGGATGTTTTGTTAGTATCAATTGAATCAGTGCTCGTATATCCGTACGGCATATTTGGATTCTATGTTCATATAGACTCGAGATCGCCTACATAAGCTACATATGAACGTAAGTCTTTTTATTTGTCCATTTGCCTGTAATACTAGGAGGAATTAGATCTGAGATATTTGTGTGCACTTATGGGAATACTCCTGCTGCTGTTCACCACTGCAGCTGCGGGGAGCTTCGAAGCAGATATGGATGTTGATACATATGTAGATGCGAACAACGCTAGCCAGAGTTATAGTGATAGCGATCTCCTTTGGGTAGCTACCAAAGATGATACACCATTAGATGAGGCGTATTTGAGCTTCAAAAATCTCTTCGGGTCGCAAGGAATCTACAATCCGGACCAAATAAAGTCTGCTACGCTTACTCTTGATGCGGCTAAAGTCGAGACGGCTGGAAAGATCGTGGCTTACTTCTTAGAAGGAGCTGTTTTTGATACAGTAACTTGGAGCGATAAGGCTGATTACGATCGCGCGGTTTCATCCTCACCAATTGAAATCAAAAGTGAGGGTAGCTATACTTTCGATGTAACTCCTCTAATTAAAAAGGCAGTTGAGACCTGTATAGAAGGATGTCCCTACTCCATAGTTCTGGTTGCAGAGGATGGTGCAAATGTGGGTTTTACGTCTCACGAGGCATCTAAAGAGAATATGCCAACCCTTGTCTATACGACCGAAGAGTGAAACGTCTGTAAATAAATGAATCGAAAAGCGCAGTAATTAAGAACTAAATTGCGTTCGTGATAATATATCTATTTTAATTTTGGCGGGAGTAAGATATCATCCTCTCGCCAGTTTAAGATTATTTTCATTAGTACTTCTTTTTATATCTCTTCTCTACCAATAGGGTAGCCGATGCGATCAATCATGCCTCGCAATGCGTTCGTTATTACTCTAATTTTGATCGTTGGCATAGCCATCCCATTCTCAGATGGGGTTACGGATACAGGGAAGAATGCAACCGATGTCATTCTCATTGAGTCTCCCGGCTGCTTAAAATGCGCTGCGGCTGAGAGGATGCTCGACAAGATTGGTCAGGAATACCCTCTCAACGTCACTGAGGAGTATTATTATTCTGAGAACGGTCATCGCATCATTAAGCAATATAAAGCTAAGGACGTTCCCGCTATAATAATTGGGGTCCGAGTGATAAACTATAGAGATTACGAAGGGGATAGCGCGAAGCTTGAGCGACTACTTATCGATGCTCTAGAGAACTTGCCGCCTGATTTTAATCCTGTCATCGCTTCCTCAAGTAACCATACCAATTGGAGCACTGGAAATGGTTCACAGCTAAATTTGCAGGAGATGTCCCTCTATACCATCTCCGCCGTTCTTATTGCAGGATTGGTGGCGGGTTTCAATCCATGTCTCTTGGGCATTCTGGTATTTCTTGCCGCATCAGTCCTATCGTCATCCGGGAAGAGGAGAGAACTGGTTATGATGGTCGTATTCTTCTCGCTTGGCATCTTCACCATGTACTTTCTCTTCGGCCTGGGAATGCAGCAACTGCTGCAGACGGAAGCGGTGGCAGGTGCTTTTCGTTACATTCTGACCGCTTTTCTACTAATAGTCGGACTTGCTCAAGTCTTGGATGCGGTGCGACTGAACCGCGGAAAAAGTTCATTATTCCGGACTGATTGGGCACTCAAATATTTTCAGGCAGGCGTTGACAGGGAGCGCCTCAGCTCTTACTTCCTCATCGGGGCTCTCTTTTCTCTGGTTAAGGCTCCATGCGTAGGTGCAATCTATCTCGCGATCTTGGATTTACTTTCCACCAGAAGCTATCTGGAGGGTGCAGTATACCTGGGATTCTTCAATCTGGGCGTTATCCTTCCAATCATGATCGTCGGGAGCTTCATTGCCTTGGGTACGAGTCCTGAACAGGTTGACGCTTTTCGCAAAGACCATCGGGTAGGAATGAGGATGGCAACGGGTCTGGCGCTATTAGCGTTAGCTCCTCTCATTTACTGGCAGATAATTTGACCAAAAAAGGGATTTGAGTGGTAGAGGATTCGTTCAGGGCTCGGTAAAGCCTGGAACCTGAATCAATCGTTATTCATTGGCAAAAGGGTTAAAATAGAGAGATGCCTCACTCAATTTTGAGGTGAATCTTTTTGTTTTTAGTTGGTGAGGCTCTCATTGGAAAAGAGCCTGAGATAGCTCATATCGATCTGATTATAGGGGAGAAGGAGGGACCTGTGGGTACTGCGTTTGCTTCTGGGCTTACACAGCTTTCCGCAGGACATACGCCCCTTTTAGGCGTCATCCGGCCAAATCTTCCTCCCAAGCCATCCACTCTCATCGTTCCAAAAGTCACTGTCAAGAACATGGATCAAGCTGCACAGATCTTTGGTCCGGCTCAGATGGCCGTGGCTAAAGCGGTGGCTGATGCCGTAGCCGAGGGCATTATTCCCAAAGAGAAAGCAGAAGAGCTGGTTGTAATCGTATCTGTTTTCATTCATCCCCAAGCCAAGGATTACGATGCCATATACCGCTATAACTACGGGGCCACAAAGCTTGCGTTGAAAAGGGCCATGGATGGATTCCCGGATATCGATAAGGTCCTCTATGAGAAAGATCGCTCCACTCATCCCATTATGGGATTTCGCGTTACACGTTTATGGGATCCGCCATACTTGCAGGTGGCCTTTGACCTGGTGGACGTAGCTGAAGTGCGCCGCGTCCTGGCAGCGTTGCCGGAGAGCGACCATATCCTGATTGAGGTGGGAACGCCTCTTGTCAAGATGCTTGGCATCAATGTAGTGAAAGAGATCAGAGCCATCCGGCCGGGTGCCTTTGTCATCCTCGATCTTAAAACGCTGGATACAGGCAACTTAGAAGTACGCCTGGCTGCGGATTCCACCGCGGACGCCGTCGTTATATCAGGCCTTGCGCCTAAGAAGACACTGGAGCTTTCTATCAACGAGGCCAGAAAGACAGGTATCTACTCGATAATCGATATGCTAAATGTTCCCGATCCCTTGCAGGTCCTAAAATCTCTCGAGGTCCTGCCGGATGTGGTCGAGCTGCATCGGGCCATAGATATGGAGAGGAGCGCTCATGCCTGGGACAACATTTGCGACATTCAAGCACTGGCTAAAGATGGTCGCAGGTTACTGGTGGCAGTAGCTGGCGGAATACGCGTGGATACCGAAGGCGCAGCGCTGGCTGCAGGCGCGAACATACTTGTTGTGGGCCGGGCTATAACCAGATCCAGGGACATTCGCGACATGGCCGAGCAATTCCTGACCGGCCTCAAGCAGACGGAGATCGATCAGTACAGGATCATGACGGATTTCTAAAAGATCACAATCTTCAAATGATCCTTCGTTTTCTTTTTTTATTTCTGCTATTGCTATTGTCTGGATGCGGCAGCGCTATTGATGTTAGCGTGGGTGAAGAGGCGCCGCCAAATAGTGCAGTGATATTGGTTGTCGACGGTCTAGGTGCCTCTTATGTTTATCCTGAACGAAATGCCTATTCTTTAGATGGATTGCCATTGGGTCAGGCAATTCTTTTCAACCTCACCGGAGGCGGGGCCCGTGTTGTGGATTCGCGAGTCCCAGTTCCTGAAACAACGAAAAGCCATAGCGTTCTCCTTACCGGCTCATCTGCCGCAAACCCGGAGTCACTAGGCTCAACGATATTCGATGCCGCCCGAAAAAGCGGCTATCTCTGCCTTGCTGTTCTGGAGCGAGGCGATTCGATGCCGGTTTTAGCGGAGCTTGATGCAGTTCTCTATTTGGGTGATAATGCCTTGCACGGTGCACAGCCTATTCCGGGATTTCGGAAAAGCGCGCCGCAGGGCCTCTCCGTCCTTTTCCAGTTATGGCGGGATAGGTTCGCCTCTTATACAGCTGACCAGGGCACCGCTGGGTATAAGGGCTACAACCGCTGGGCAATGGATGCAGCAACGGACATCGTGGAGCACCTATCTGGTAATCGTTTTCTCATGCTTGTCAATGTAGGTGCAGTGGATAGTGCCGGGCAAAACCTGGGCGCGAAACGATATCTGGAAGTCGTTCAAGCTCTGGACACTCCTCTTGGCAGGCTGGCCGAAGCCTGCCGCAGGAACAATTGCGTCCTGGTGGTCACTGCTGACCATGGCATGAGCTTCCCTAGCGCCAAAGGTAGGGGCGGACATTCCGCCGAAAAATATTCGTCTCGCCTAGAATCCTTGCTTGTTCCTTTGGTCTTCCTTGGGCCTGGCGTGGAGGAGCTGAACTTAGGGGGTCAATGGTCGGAAATGGATATCGCACCTACTGTTCTAAACATGCTGAATATAACTCAGGATACTGCGGAAGGCAGAGTTTTGCCAATTAAGAAAAGCTACAATCTGATGGTTGCTGGCGCGCCTGCGGGTGTGACCCTCTGGAGGGGTGAAGAATTGCTGGCCAACGGTTCTGCTGGAGGGGAGTACAATTTCCGGGGCCTTGAGCGTGGGCTTTACACGCTTAAAGCAAACGGGATGGTTTGGAATGTTCTGGTAAATGGAGATAAAACAATCGATTTGTCAGGGAAGACTGTCCTACCCAGCAGTATGAAGACTATTATGGGCGTGATTCTTATTGTGATCATAAACTTGATGGGTATTTTAGCCATAATGAGGATCATCAAAAGAGAAAATGAGAGATAGTGGCCAAGCGAACAACGGACTTGCAGGTGCATCAGTTATTCCTGCTTACATACGTTTTATGAAACAATCCTTAAGATCTTTTCATATCTCTTATGAATACCGCATATCATTTCCTAAATATGCTTATTAGACCGGCATTTATCTTTTCTATTGGTGGTAATATGCGCACACTCTGGTTATTTTTATTGTTAGCTATGCTGACAGGCTTTGCATCTGCAGATGAGGGAACGATAAACGCTGCAGATAATGCCTGGGTTCTGATCAGCGCTGCTCTTGTCTTGATAATGATTCCTGGCGTTGGCCTCTTTTACGGCGGGATGGTCCGCAAAAAGAATGCCATCTCCACGATCATATTTAGCTTCGCCATTATGGGGATCATAAGCTTGCAGTGGATTTTATATGGCTATACCCTTGCTTTTGGAAAAGACGTCTCCGGCCTGATAGGTGGACTAGACTACCTTGGCCTGAGTGGAGTGGGCATGGATGTGAAGGCAGGATTGACTATCCCCTCGCTCACTTTCATGATCTTTCAATCCATGTTCGCCATAATTACAGTCTCTTTGATCACGGGCAGTTATGTCGAGCGCATAAAGTTCAGCTCCTTTTTGGTCTTTTCTTTGGCTTGGGCCACGCTGGTCTATGATCCTGTGGCTCATTGGGTTTGGGGTGGCGGCTGGCTGCAGCAGATGGGGGTTTTAGATTTCGCTGGAGGAATCGTGGTTCACATCACTGCCGGAGTCTCGGCACTGGCTGTGGCCATGGTAATTGGAGTTCGAAAAGGCTTTGGGACCGACCCAATGGAGCCGCATAACATTCCTACTACGGTAATGGGGGCGGCTCTGCTCTGGTTTGGATGGTTTGGCTTTAATGCAGGCTCGGCATTAGCGGCCAACGGCGTAGCTGCGAACGCTTTTGTTACCACCCATATCTCGGCTGCTGCAGCAGCAACCACTTGGATGCTACTCTCCTGGAGGCAGAGAGCGCCTTCTGCCTTGGGAATCGTAACAGGAGCTGTGGCGGGACTGGCAGCCATCACCCCGGCCGCTGGTTATGTGACGCCCCTGGCGGCTGTTCCCATCGGCATTGTGGCGGCAATAGCCGGATACTATGCCATCGTACTGGTCCGGGGCAGCCAGAAGGTCGATGACTCATTGGATGTTTTGGCCTGCCACGGCATCGGAAGTACTTGGGGCGTCCTGGCCACGGGTATATTTGCCAGCATCGGCGCAAGCGGCCTGTTGGCTGGAAACTCCCATCAGGTCGTAGTGCAGTTTGTAGCTATTGCGGTCACCTGGGGCTACTCTTTTCTGATGACTTATGGCCTGGCCAGGGTCATCGACGCTATCATGGGCCTGAGGGTCCGAGATGAAGAAGAGGCCGTGGGCCTCGATATCAGCCAGCATGGTGAAGGCGCCTACATGTGAGGTCATGAGAAATGAAAAAGATTGAAGCTATTATCCGGCCGGAGAAACTGCACTTGCTACGTGATAAGCTGGACAAAAAGGGCTTCTCCGGTATGACGGTCACTGAGGTCAAGGGAAGAGGCAGACAAAAGGGCATCGCCCTACAATGGCGCGCTGGCGACTACCGCGTGGAGTTCTTGCCGAAAATGAAGCTAGAGCTGGTAGTGGAGGATGCCAGCGCAGAGATTGTTATCGATCTGATCTGCGATGTGGCGCAGACTGGCGAGGCAGGAGACGGCAAGATTTTCATATATCCCGTAGAAGATGTGGTGCGCGTTCGGACCAAGGAACGAGGGTGCGGGGCGGTTTAGTCCTCTTATACCACATTTTTTTGTTCGTTTTTTATTTAATTTTCGGTATTGAAACTTCCAACGCCGATAACTGTAAATTATTACAATCATTTTTTGCCTTTGAACACCTTAGTTATCTCATCAACAAGCGCGTCCCTGTTCTCCCCTGTTACAGTAATAACCCGGAAAGTCCCCCTGATCTTCTTGGCCAAGCGATGATTGGACCACTCGTGCAGCACGACGAGCATGGGTTTTGGTGAAGCCAGCGCCTTTTCTACTGCCAGAACGAACCTGCGGCTTGAGAGCTCCATGGGACCCACTTCATCCACTACTATCAGATCACTGTTAATTGCATTCTCTACGGCTTTTGCACCTATCTCATCCAAGTCGTCCAGACAAACCCGATACTTTCCCAGCTGCGGACCGTTGCCTGTCTCATCGGCGAGCATCCCGACTGCGCCTGTGCCAAGATCAAGGAGCTCAAAGCCTATGCGTCTATCCTTGTATCTCTTATCGCGAGCTAAGACTCCTCCCACTTTCAAGCCCGCTGCTTCAGTCACTTTCTGAACCAGTGTTGATTTGCCAATGCCGGGGCTTCCTGTAACTGCGATCCTAATCGCCATATAGCTCTCTCATCCTATCTACATATAGGCTCAGGCTCTCCACATCTTTTATCTCCTTCTTGACCAGCTTTTTCAGGCGGCTACGTATCTCTGTGTCCGGTCGCGATCCCACAGAGACAAGATGTTTCTCAATCTTCTTGGCCATCTCATCTCCTTTTCGATCCCAGTCGGTTAGGAGGATAATCATCTGGAAGCGCCTGGCAGCATCTTCGGCAAGATCGAGAGCTGACCGGCGCGAGGCCAGGATCACCGGCCCCATCAAGCCCAACGCTCTCAGAGCTTGCTCATCATGTCTTCCTTCTACGATGACAGCAGCCCCCTGGCAGGAAGCTTCTACGAGCGAGTTTATCAGCTCTTCCAAACCCTCCAGGTCATATGTTCTCTTGGGACGAGTATCTTGCTGCATTTTTTACAAACCATTGCATTCAGTTCATTTTATTTTTTGCATTAAAATCGATATAACCGTCTCTGCATTAATGCCTTTTACGAGCAGAACCTTTCTTCTGTTTTTTTGGCCCGATAATAGCTCAATTTCTGACTCAGAGATCTTCAAGGTCCTTGCCACTTCCTTAATCAATTCACGGTTAGCTCGACCCCGTGTCGGCTCTTCTTTAAGGCGGGCTTCCAGAGCATGTCTCCAGGGATTAAAACCAGATGGAACCGTTAGCCGCGAGGAACCAGGCACAACCTCGAAGCGGATAATGCATCCTAAGGGATGATGCTCTACCGCTTCGTGGAGATCCATGATAATTGAGTTGCATTGGCGAAGCTTAAAGTTAATCACTTTAGACCGAATACTTCACATAGATTTTTTATTCGGATGAGTTGAGCCAGACGTCTCATATCTCGCATTTTACACAAAAATCAAATCTATAAGCATGTTGAAAATTGTCTTGCTGGATTACCGTGAGAGCGGCAAAAATTCCTTTTTGGCATAAAGTTAAAATAGCGTTGGTGATGAAAGGAACGAGGTTCGATGAAGATCACGCAAGTCGCCGTCCTGGCTGGTCGTGCCCAGTTAGATAGTTCCTTTCTTTCCGGCTTGAAACAGCTTGGCCTGCAAATTTGCAGTCATTTTTCTATTGAACGAAATGGATCAGATAGCTTGGTCGTCTGCTGTCCTGGATTTGAGGCCACTTCTTTTGGCTCGACGCTTGTACGCCAAGCTTTGAGCAATGGATGCGCAGTTCTCTTAGACCCGTCAAATTTTAGTTCTATTCTGGACGAGATCAAGAATACTAAATGCCTCTCTGAAGAAACGAGAAATGATTTAGCGGCTTATGCTCTATTTAGGTGTTTGGAGAGCGATTCAAAAGTGCTTGCTGCCTGGCAAGAAAACAGGAACGGAATGCCTCAGTATGTTGTAAAATGCTTTGAGAAGGTCCAAGATCTGCGCTATGGCGAGAATTGGCATCAAAAGGCAGCACTATTCAAGAAACCAGGGGCTTTGGGCTTACATGAGGCCCAGAAGCTGAATGGCCGAGAAATGTCCTATAATAATGTGGTGGACGCAGAGACTGTACTGGAGATGCTAATAGATCTCTCGATGTACGATGGGGTCCGAATGGAAAACCCCATCTCTGTAGTAGTAAAGCATGCCAACCCATGCGGAGTGGCTTATGGCGAAACCTTAGCCGAAGCTTATGGCCTCTCTTTTGCTACCGATCCAAAGTCTGCTTTTGGCGGTGTCATCGGTTTCAATCAGTCGGTGGATGTGGATACTGCTCGAGCCATTGGCAATAGCTTCGTGGAAGTGCTGCTTGCACCGGGCTTTGATCCTCTGGCTCTTGATCTTCTTAAGGAAAATAAGCCCAATCGCAGAATACTGGATATTGGCGATCTACTTGAGCGAAAGAATGATCTTTATAGCGGCTATTACTTAAAAAGCACATTTGGCGGAATGATGCTCCAGGACTATGATACTGCTGACCTGAAGGAATGGAAGGTAGTGACCAAGCGTTCCCCCACAGATTCAGAGAGCAAAGCCCTTCGTTTTGCCTGGAAGATTGCAAAGTATGTGAAGTCTAATGCATTGGTCTACACAACAGAGAATCAAACGATAGGGATAGGATCCGGTCAGGTGAGTCGCGTGGACTCCGCTCGTTTCGGAGCGGAAAAGGCAATAGAACACGGACTTTCCACCGTGGGAACGGTGGCAGCTACGGATTCATTTTTCCCCTTCCGCGATGGTTTGGACCAAACATATGATGCTGGCGCCACTGCGGTAATCCATCCTGGTGGTTCAATAAGAGATGAAGAGGTAATCGATGCAGCCAATGAGCACGGCATGGCCATGGTATTCACTGGCATGCGCCACTTCAGGCACTAAACCTTCACATAAGGCGTTGATCACACTCTTAGTTGTTGCTCTGTTTGTATCTACTTTTTTTGTTCAAGCTGAAGGAAAGACCATCCGAGCTGGCCAGGATATTCAGGCTACAATTGATGTCGCGAATGCGGGAGACATAATAATTGTAGGCCCGGGGAGTCACAATATCTTTGAGGTAGACAGACCTCTTACTATTATAGGACAAGGCGAGCCGTTGCTGGAGGCCGCCATTCAGAAGCCTGCCATACGAATAAATTGCGATGGAGTTTCCTTATCTGGTTTCAAAATCCTAGGGGTAAGAAAAGACTCCACAGCAAAATTCAACTATTATATGCAAAATCCAGCAGCCGCTACAGGATCGAGTTTGAATCAGCCTAATGCCGCCATAGTCGTCAGTGGTAATGATTTCATCATGAATGATTCCATTATTTTTGGCGCACAAGTGGGGTTGCTGGCCGAAGATGTTGACAACCTTACTCTTCAAAACATTACAGTAGAAAGCTGTGATACTGGAGCCTCTCTGACGTACTGCCGTTTTGCGGGAGTTAGAGCAAGCAGGTTCTCGAGGTGTGATAAATATGGCCTCGATATAGAGCGATCTCAAGATGTATTTCTTGAAAATAGTACCATCGAAAGCACTTCCAATGCAGGGGCTCTCTTTAAGGATTCTGAAAATTGCAGCATATTAGGTAATAATTTCTCTAAGAACACATTTGGATTATCTCTTTGGGATTCCTCTTTTAACGATGTGATGCGAAATCGGGCAGATCATAATTACTATGGAATCCTTGTAACATCTGGGTCAAATAATAATACTATTGCAGATAATTTAGCAGTGGATAATAGCAGAAGCGAGATAGCAAAAGGATTTGGGATTGGCATCAGCCTGCAGGAAAATAGCAGCTACAATATGGTAGTCAGGAATACTGTCACGGGCAACTTCAACGGCCTGGAGATTTCTCGGGGCTGCAAATTCAATGCCGTCTATTACAACAAGGCTTCGGATAACAGCCATGGTATAAGGCTTAATGAGAATAGAAACAACGTCATTTGCGGCAACGACTTTTATAACAACAATATTAATGCCTACGAAAACGCTAGCCTCAATATTTGGAACACTACAGCAGGTAATTACTATAGCGATTATCGCGGAAGAGATAAGAATAATGATGGCATAGGCGACGAGCCCTATAATCTGCCAGGACCGGAATCGAAGACATCAGATTTTAGACCTTTAACTCGCCCTTACGGGGCGGCACTTCTGGACCTACCAGCCCTCAAAGACGAAGTAAAGAAATATGCTAAATATGGCCTTGCCGATGAGGAAGTGCCGATCTATTGGATGGAAGGGGGCACAGTTGTAATATCCTCTCGTGTTCCCACGTCGCCACCCAAATGGCCGGATTCCAAGCCCTTGGATGTAACAATCCCTCCTTCATAAGAATGGCAGGAAGCCCTACACAATTTGCCTCTTAGTTTTCACGAATGACAAGAGTTTATGTCCCAATTTTTATCGGTTCTACGATTGATCTTAGAGTGGCTATGGCAGAGAGTGCAGCCAGATAGCTTGTCTTGGGATTTCTGGGAAATGGCACATTCTCCACTCTGGTAAAGATCCGCCCGAAATTGCCTTCCACCATTATCTCGTGGCGGTTCACATGTATGTCCGGATCTGCGATTATCTTTACTCGAACCTCACCATCACGTGCCGCGAGACAAAGGGTAGCAGCTACATTTACATTGGCAGGGAAGGCTTTTACGGCGTCGGTTGCCGATCCCTCGAATATCACCGTAGCTACCTTTAATGCTGCTAGATCGATTTTATTATCCAGGATGTAAGGAGCGCCTACCAATCCGGCAGGATTTTTGGTTGTAGTAAGAGTTACTTTTCGAATAATTCCGATACTGGCAGACTTGAGGCCGTCAAGGCCAGATATAGCTCCTGAAGGAATGTAAATCCTAGAATTATTCTCTTTTGCCATGATTTTCATGCTTTTATAAAAATCTTTGTCGGCTAGAGCGCCTACACTCATTATCATCAGGTTTTTTCCTTTCATCAGTGCAGCCCTGGCAATAGCGGGCACAGCTTTCTGGGATGCAGCTTCCACAACTAAATCGGAGAGGCAGACAAGCTGCTCCAGTCTAGCCTTTACGGGTTTTGTTTGGAGGCAATCCATCAGAGCATTTACAGTTTCAGGATTGTGGTCGCATACGGCAACCAAATTCGCATCAATTTCTTTACTATCTATTGCTTTCGCAATCTCGGTTCCAATTGCACCGCACCCAACAAGCCCGATCTTAAGAGGCATCGGAGGCTATAAATCAATTGAACATCAAAACCTTTACGGTATGTATGGTTCAGAACTGGAGCGATTTGTAGCCGAGGACTTAGGTGGATGGGATGATTCTAATAACATTGTTCCAGAATTAGATGCTAAGGCCACGATCGTTGCCAAAGAAGACTGCATTATTTCGGGGCTAAGCGAGGCGCGGCATATTTTGGCGTATTTCGGCTTAAGGGCAGAGATATATTACGATGAAGGGGAATTCGTGCCCGTTGGTAGTATTGTAATTTCAATATGCGGCAATGCTAGGAAGATTCTGCAATCAGAAAGACTAGTTCTGAATTTTATGGCTCGCATGAGTGGTATTTCCACATTAACCAGGGAGTGCGTATTACGTGCCAAAGGCCGTACACGAATTGCTGCTACGCGCAAGACCACACCCGGCTTCAGGTTATACGAGAAGAAGGCAGTTTTCTTAGGTGGTGGCGATACTCACAGGTTTAATCTTTCCGATGCAGTGCTCATTAAAGACAACCACATACAACTCTTAGGTCTGATGGAATGCCTGCGCCGCGCCAAGATCCAATCAAGCTTTACCAAAAAAATTGAGGTAGAGGTGGAAAATCTCGAAGATATGCTTATAGCAGCTGAGAATGGTGCTGATATCATCATGTTCGATAACATATCTCCCGCAAAGATAATTGAAGGAATAGAGCTCCTCCAGAGTAAATGTCTAAGAAACCGCGTGCTACTGGAGGCTTCGGGTGGTATATCCATCGAGGATATCGAAGAATATGCTGCTAGCGGAGTTGATGTTATATCTTTAGGCGCACTTACCAGAAATGCCAAATGGATAGACCTCAGTTTAGAGATCGTGCAAGATTAAAACTTATTGACTGCTAACGATACCAAGAAATTCTTATGACGAATAAAAACGGTGGTTGGATATGTGGCGGCTGATATGTCTAGCGGTCTTGTTTCTGCTGATTCAATCAGCTCACGCGGTCGACTCCAAAGATGATGAAGTTACCTTCAACGATTTCACCCTTAGTATTGGCGATCGTGTTGATATTGGAAATTATCAGGCTGAACTTATTGAGATACAGTCTTTACGTGACGGCTTGGCCGTGATGCGGATATCCAATGTGGGTGGTGCTCTGGATGAGCAAAGGGCCCTTCTGCAAAATAGCGCCAACAATTTCGATGGGGGGGCAGACAGCGAAGGAATAACCATCACAGTAACTGATATTCTTGATGATCAGTCCGCCAAAGTAAGGGTTGAGTATAAAGAGAGCTTGGGGACGGCCAAAAAGCGGTCTTCAGAAAAGCCTCGTACCTCATTAGATAACCCAAATCTCTTTGTGCAAAAAAGCTTCGATCGGAATCAAATGAGTGTGGGGGATGAGGTTAAGGTCACAGTCACAGTCAAGAATATAGGCACGGGACAGGCCCTAGCTATAAATACAGAAGATATTCCACCGCTTCCTGAGTTCTCATACATTGCAGGGTATCCACCAAAGATTAAGGAAAACCTTGACCCAGGCGAGTCTGATTCAGCGGTATATATGTTAAGCGCAGTTAAAGAAGGTTCAATTCGGGTTCCAGCAATACACGTAAGTTATACTAATTCAAAGAAAAATCCAAAATCCAATAATTCAGAGCCCTTTAACATCTTGATAAATCCCAAAGGCAGAGCTGAACTGCGATTATATCTATCTCCATCAGGCCCGATTGCATTGGATGGAAAAGGCATACTAAATATTAGCCTATCAAATGTGGGAAAGGCTTCTGCCACGAGAGTGGCTGTTGATGGGGAGATTAAGCCTTCGGAGGGCTTAGAGGTCACCGGTTTGGATAGGAGTATCTTTGAGATCTTGCCTGAAACGGAGGAAAACTATTCTGCTGAGCTTCTGGGCAGACAACCAGGAAACTATACCGTTAGTCTCAAAGCTAGTTTCCAAAGTGAAGACAGCGCTATGATCCGGGGGGGTGAAACAGAGGTAGTCGTTTTGGAGCGAGAGTATAAATATCTATATATCCTACTAATTGTTCCAATCGCAATCGTTGGGGTGTGGTTTTACAGAAGATACAGAGAGTATAAATATTGAGGAAGTAAGAAATATACCACATTCCTTCGAGATCTAACAATTCGAATAAACATTTGCATAATATTCCGAAATAAAAGCGAGATTCGATTATCATGCTCAATGTACTCATGCTCGGTGTAGGCCAGTGCGGCAATAGGATACTGGATGCAATAATTAAGGAGGCTTTTGGTGGAGGCGGAGCCTCTAAGCTGGCAAAATATTATTTGCGGCCAAAATTCCCTAGTAGAGTGGAGACGCTCGCAATTAACACGGCCATAAACGATCTTAAAGAGCTGAGGTTCACTACGGCCAAGGACCGACTACATGTTCCGAACCTGCATGGCGTGGGGGCCAATAGAAATGTGGGCAAGCAAGCTTTTATGGATAACCGCGATATGATCATGGGCGAGATCGAGAAGAGGGGCGACTTCGATATTGCTTTTGTCATCACTTCTACTTCAGGCGGAACTGGATCCTCGTTCTCACCATTGCTAATAAACGAACTGAAAAGACAGTATCGAAACATAACGGTCATCACTGTTGCTGTTTTGCCTTTCCGAGAAGAAGGCTCTATCTATCTCCAGAATGCAGCTTTCTGCATGAAAGAACTGATGGACGTAGAAGCAGACGGCATAATTCTGGCTGATAATCAGTATATGAAGCGATTCAGCGGAGATATTGCCTCAGCCTACGATAAGATCAATGGCATGATTGCGCAGCGCTTGCTTTTCTTGATTGAATCTTTAGACAGCGAGATGCTTTCCGTCACCGATCTTGGCGACTTCAAGACTGTCATGAATGGTGGTTTGCGCATAGGTACCATGGGATTCTATCAGGCGGATCATAAGAATCCATCCGTCAAGGACGCTATCGAGAACAGTTTAAAGCCTGGAAATTTGCTTTTTCCATCGAATGTAGCGGATGATGCTGCCAGAGCGATGGTCATAATACAAGGGTCTAGGGTCCATCTGGATGTTGATGAAATTACTAAAGAGGTAGAGAAGCTCTCCGCCTGTGCAGGTCATGTCTTCAAGGGCATTGTAGTTAAAAAAGGATACCCTAAGGTTCTCTCTGTTTTCACAATGGCCAGTGCACCAGAGCTCGAATCTATCTATGCCCAGGCTGCTCTAGCTATGCAGGATGAAAAGGAGAAGAGGTCGAGGGCCAGGAAGCAATTGGATAACGCCTTCGCTCATATCGAAGATCTGGAAGAGATTTATTAGGGTTTAAGATTGCTGCCCTAATGTTTTTTTGGGGTTGTACTATTTTTACAGTGATTTCAAAAAATTTTGCATAGAATCTTGGCAATAAAGCTCTAATTGCTGATTTGTTCCTAGAGGCTGAACTTGCGGTACATCATAGTGTAAAGTGGATTCAATCCAAAGATCTTCGCTAAGGTTATCTGCTCGGAAGGGCTGAGCGGGCGCGCTTGCACAGGTGGCAGCGGTTTTCCTTCTTTAGCATACACGGCCCCTCCTCTCATCTTTGAGCAAGCAAAGCTTCCACAATTACCCTCTATGTAAATCAATCCTCCTCTCATTTCCGTACCTGTAAAGTCGCCTGTGCATCCTCTAACTACAACACTACCTCCTCGCATAAGTACGCCAGTATTGCGGTTCGCATCTCCAAAGATTTCGATATGGCCTGACCGCATCAGGATGCCTGTGCTCATCCCTGCATCTCCTTTCAGGCGAATTGTTTTATCGGTGGTATTTCTTGCTCCTAATGTTTCTCGTAGTATACCATCGCAGATTGTCAATTCGTTTTTGTTAAGCGTATTTGGCTCCAATGGATTAATGCTCTTTTCCGAGGCATCAGTAATTGAAATAAACTTTCTGAATCCCGTTAAGTCACTCTCGGTCTCTATTACATTTCCTAAAGGACTTTCGACTTGACCTGATACATAAATTGCACCTCGCACCATGCTTATGCCCATACGGCTCCCTACATTGCCGTCGACAACTATTGTGCCGGTTTCTTCAATTGGCCCACCCTTTCCACTAAATCGGACTAGGTCTACACCGAGGCTTGAGCCAAGTCTACTGCCGACGTCACCGCATATTTTGATAGTCTCCCCTCTACGCAGGGCTTCCACCAGTTGGCGCAAGCTGACACTACTTATTGTCTTGCTGGGGTCTAGCCTTGAACCTTTATGCTGCCAGTAGAAGTCAAAAGTAAAGTCGCATAGACACTTCTCTCCAGCGGCTTGGATCTCAAGCATTGCAGATCACTTGTTCGATTGGATGGTTTTCACACCAGCAATGCGCTTGGATATATTAACACCGATTAATGTGATGAGGATGGCTACTATGGCGGATATGGCAAGATACTGGATCGACTCAACCATCCCTATGCCGAATTTTAAGTCTACATTGCTGGCCAGAATGAAGCCGGTAGCGGACCATATGACAAGTCCTGTCGCTATCAAAAAGAATAGGTAGGATATGGTGCGGGCCTCTCTTATCCCTTCTAAATACATGTCCATGATCTTACCCATATTCACACATAAGGCAGCGACTACGTACCACCAGATGCTCTCATGAAGATAGATCATAATTAGCATGAAATATCCAGGAAACATTGGCTCATGGTAATATTGCCAGAAATAAGCAATTCCCCTGACCGTGGCGATGACTACGAGCATTGCAGCAAGAATATAAGTTATAAAAGCTATCTTTCCCGCGTAGAGAGAATTACGCAAGGTCTGCTTTGCTTCCTCCATAGAGTCGTCTAGTCCCAGCCCCCGGAAGAGTAAATAGAGTCCAACCGCTCCTGTGATGGCCACCACAGCGCCACTGGGATATCCCAGGAGACTGAATATGGCAAACATTAACAGGGCCAAGGCAGGCGGAATGAAGAACGTATGACTGATTTTCGGGTCTGTGAAGACCTGCTTGAGCAGGTAATAGGTGCTCTCTAGATTGGGGCTCTGTTTTACCAAAACTCGGCGTACTCCGTTAACTCTGATTCGGGATTGGATCAAAGGTAGTATTGCTTCATCTTCGGCGCCATCTGATACAACGATTACACCCTTCGGATCGTAGCGTGCGATCAGCTCTTCCAACTGAGTTGCAAGCTTGCTGTCTGACATCAAGCCGACTTTCAAGTCGCCTGCTAGAGAGGCGATCTCAGCAACTTTGCCGGAGGCGATCAGATCATCTAGTACGTTGATGCCTCCAAAGATTGTATTGACATCCGAGTCCTCCGGGTCCGCCATGCCTAGTCTGAGTGCCGCGTTAATGTTGTTCTCTCGGCCGACGACCGGACTTGCTATCCCTGCTTTTCTGCCTAAATCGTTGTCGCGGTCGATACAGAGAACAAGGACTTCCATATGTTATTAATAAGAAATATTGTACTTAAAGATTCTGCAATAGGCGAATTGTTGTGATATTTTATATCTAGTATTTTATATTTTCAACGATTATTTTTAACATTTCGTTCGATCGTTTGGCTCTCGACACTTTTATCGGTGAAATTTTTTGGCAATAATTCTGAAAATCATGTTGGTGTGATATTTGTGTCTGTCGATTTATGCCATGTTGCCAAAAGAGTTAAATACTATTACGATATTTACTTATTATTAATACTATGTAGTAAAATACACTACATTTACGGCTCGGAGCGTCCCCTCAATTATCCCTTTTTCTCTGGGCCGCTAACTCCTTTCGCTAGTCCTAAAGAATATCATCCATCCAGCTGCCTCGAGCTGACTTAAAAATTTCCTAAATAATTACTCCCGGTGTATGAATGTTCTTGAGGATAGCAGATCCGATTTTTGAATCATTTCATTTATAATAATAGTATAACCAATATGCCACAAGCCTTAAGATTCTTAACAACATCCTAATCAAAATGGTCTTGAAGAATGAGAATCGAAACGATTATCGCAATATTTTCAATACTATTCAGCTTATTCGCTACCAATGCTTACTCCATTTTGGACGGTGGCTCCGGACTTTCTGTGGATCAGCTGATTGATGCGAGCAACGGAATCTTTAGCGGCGATAGCAGTATTCCCGAAAATCCACAGGAAGGAAGAAAGCTATGGAATGAGCGGAATGGGATCAACTTCACAGAATCTTCTGACATATCTTCAAAAAGCACAATTCCTGAACGATCCAGTGGTTCGGCTAAAGAGGGTGAGGGGGTTCAATTTCAGACCGCAAGTAGCATAAGTACAATCCAAACCGAGTCACCTCAAGAAACCATAGCACCGTCGGCAATAACTGTAGCCGGAAACTGGTCTTTTAGACTTAGAGATAGTAGGACTAGAATTTTGGCTCTAGAGATATTTCAATCAAGCAATATTGTGTTCGGGAAGGGTACCATGAACGATGGCGGTGATACTCAGGTTGTTTCGGCTTCTGGCACATTCGAGGCTGGCAAAATGAATTTGGATGTAACATCCGCAGGAACTATTACTCTCTACAAGCTCGCGGTCGGTCTTAATGGCAACTCTGCATCTGGCGAATATAAGGCATTCTCATCCGGAGAAGAACCTTGGAGAGGAATCGCAGAGGGCACGCATATACCGGATAAGAATTAACCTAACTTATATTCGATCCAGCTGTACCCTTCCCGGGTTGATCTATAGGACCCCAGGTATTTGGGTCAAATTTGCCCTTGATCATACAAACTTAATTATCATCAAGACCATAGCCATTCCAAGTCCTCCTCCGATGATGGCAGATCGTAGGCTATGAGAAATTCCGGACGACTTCATCTCTAGAGCCAGCTCTAAAGAAGAGAGCCGCTTATTGGAATCTATGACTTGATTTCTAAGTTCTTGGACCTCATCTGAATTATAAGCCGTATCGTTGCCGAATTCATGGAACTTCCATGATAGCTCCTCTATAATCTGTTGCAGGGCGAAAATTCTATTGCTTGATGCTTCATTTTGGTCAATGATGAATAGGATCTTATTTGAGATTGTATTGATCTCATGTGATAGAATGCCCATTTTTGCCTCTAGCAATTCATTGAACTCACGGCTCTTCTCTTCCATGCGGTTCTCAAAAATCTCGGTTATCTTCTCAAGTCTTTCTTGGGCTTTTTGAAAGTCTTTTGCACCTAAATCAAGCGATTTTTGCGCTTGAATCAACGATTTGCTTTCCTCATCGAAGGTTCTTTTCCCAGATTCGAAAGACTCCTGAAACTTGAAGCTCAATTCATCAATGGATCTTACTGCGTCTAAAAGCACATTTTTCGCATTTTCTGCTTGCGTTGTGACTATGCATGCCCGTGCCATCCTCTCCGCCAGCTCGCTTATTGCTGCCTCGGCTTTAAGGATCTCCATTCTTCTTTCCTCTTCATTCATTGCCTGACACCTCCACCTTGGACGCCCCCAATATTCCGTTTACTAATTTAAAAAGTGATAAATAATATAAATTGCTCGATAACTCAGATTTTTCGTAACATAGTCTCGACATATCTCTAGATTGATCAACTTGCCAAATAAGTTCAAGGGTTGAGTCCCGTCGAGAGGGCAAAATTAATTCCGCATAAGAGACAATTTGTAGAGCCAGATTCGCCCGATTTGCTGCCGAAGTTGAATTTACCAGACTGCAAAAGCCTTTCACAATATCTTTTTGTTTTCTCAACGTCTCGGGAAATGCCTGAGCACAGAATCCTGAGATAATGCGAAGCATAGGATCGTCCGGTTTTTGTAAGAGTTTCCTCTGGCAGGCAAAAAATATTCCTAGCAGATCATCCCGTCCTTTTATATCCCCAAAAACTCCACCAAATGATTCGGATGTCATGGCATCCAACCTAGCGGTTATTTCGGTTGAATCCATATATTCGTTCAGAAAATCATAGATTTTTTCAGAGGATTCAAAGCCAATTTCAGCTGCCCGGATCATCTTTTCAATATCATCCTCTTTTTTCCCTTTGATCCTTTGATAACTATAGTTGACCAATCTGCATCCGCATTCTAGAACAGCATTTTTATAGGCGGCAATTTTTTTCTTTGGGTGATAAGGATTGGCTAAACTCTCAATTTCGTATCGGTTTATGTATTTTATATAATTATTGTATATTTGATGCCCTGTTGAGATTATTGCTTTAACCTTAAATACACCCGATCTTTTTTCATAGCTTTCAATAAAGCCAATGAGAAGCAGTCTATGCAGCGCCTTTTCTATAAGCCATTCCTTCCGTTTTAGGGGCGCTTTTAGCTCGCCATTTATAAGGAATAGTCTTTCTGGGAAGGACGAGATGTATATTTCACAATCCACTTTGTCTCCCATATTGTGGCCTTTAATTGATCCAAGTAATTTTGAAATAACAAGGCATTGAATTCGTTTTTCCATTATTTTTCCTGGAAACTCCCAAATTAGTAGTTTTTTATTCTTTATCTCTTCGCTCCAGGTACTAAATGTCTCTATTTTGCTGGAAGGCTCCGTATTTTCAGACACGAATGCCATGCAAGTTGACTGCCTGCCATCATATCCTGCTCGACCACTCTGCAAATAGAATTCCTCAATTGAGGAAGGAATTGCCGTATGAATCGTGAACCTGATATCTTCTTTGCTCAATTCGTTCGCTATATCTGAGGAACATAATAGAACCGATAATTCCCGTCTTTTGAACTGCAACAGAGCTTTTAAGCTGGATTTCGTCCACTTCTCTGTGTTGCCTCCTAATCGAAGAAACTTTTTAGGTGGATTAAGGGAGCAGACTCCCACAGGCACATCTAAATATTGCCTAAATGACTTAGATAGATTTGCTAAACCCATATCTTCATCCTCTTCATGTGTCGAAATGATGAGGCCGCTAGGAATCGTTGTGTTGTTTCCCTCTTTTTCGCAATTTCGCAAAATTGCTCTGAGGTTAGAGATCAGGATTTGCATGCGGTTTTTTTCATTAACCTTATGCATCTCATAATGCAGATTTGCACGAGAGTAATATGTTGACTCCACAATGCAATCGAGATCAACTAGGTCGAATTCATGCATGATATCGAGAAGGACAAACTTCGAATTATTGGATGTTAGTGCAATAAGACATGGTTTAGATCTTCTATTAGAGTAATCTTTTACTAAACGAACCGAATTTAAATATCCCAGCTTAAATCCTTGACTCCATTCGCTTATCACATGGGCCTCGTTAAATGCAAGAAAATTCGCGGGATTTGAAAAAATATCGTCCAATCGATCTCGATTGCCTTGGTCATTCAGCGAATCAGCTGCCAGAATGATTATGTCCAGTAGATGCCATTTCATTGAGTCATAATTATTTTGCTCTTTTTCATCATCAGAGCCAAAAATAGCCACGTTTTTGTTTAATCCATTGGCCGAAAGAGAGTATTTCAAATCCATAGCCATGAATCGCGTCGGAACAACCAAAAGAGCGATGCCAGGTTGAAGAAATGATGCCAACTGGAATGCTATGTTTTTGCCTCCTCCTGGTTTCAATAGACCTATCGATCCCTGCAAGGATAGAATCTTTTCAACTAGCTCAGCCTGGTCCTCTAGAAAATCTTGATATCTAAATATATTGTTTAATAAGAATTTAAGGCACTCTCTGGTAAGTGTATTTGGATTGTTGCGGCTTATTGGCTTATTTACCACATCGGATTGCGTTTGACTTTGATCTGAGCTCTGAGGCTGGGGAAAGATGCTGGCATATATGGACTTGGATTTTGGGGGGAACGAGCAATGATCGATATCATTGTCTTGAGTTTCATTTGCCAAGTGTGGTTCTACTGTATTGGGAATATCATAGAGTAAAGATAATGCACTTGTAGTCTCTCGGACGGCTTCCACTACCACTCTAAGGTTGAGATTCTGAGGATTGCCTATTTCCATTTCGATCTTTTGGCACCTTTGTATTAATTCGGCGGTGGCTTGAGTTAATTGGGCTTCCGCAATCGGAAGCATAATGAGCTCTTGGAGGGCCTTCCTCATTTCGATTGGCATCTCTCTCAATTGCTTTGCCACTTTCAGAATGCTTTCTGGCAGTGCATTGGAAACAAGATCCGCAAGTTTTCTGATTTCGCTTTCCCAGAATTGCTCCTTAATTTTGTCAAATCTTTTTATGATCCAGCCATCTTCTTTTTCAAAGAGTCTTTGATTATCACTTAACTGTATCGCTATTTTGAGAATATGGTCTCTCTTAAGATTTGGGATCTGGATCAAAAAGTCCATTTGTTCTTCGAGATTTGATATTTTTTTCCCAGAATCTTCTCCAAAGAGTCTACCAGGAACGATAAAGAGCGCCAGTCGCTTATCTGGCAAAATGCTCATCAGCTTACGGAAAAATCGTTTCGTGGGCTCGGAATCTCTAGAGAGCGACTGGTAGTAATGCAGCTGCGGATCAACTTCGTTCTCCTCGAATAGTAGCTCAGGAACGCAGCATATCTTAAGCATGAGGTCAAAATTATCTATCAAGGGCGTGCAAGAGAACTTGATTCTACCATTATCAATGAATTTATCAAAGACAAGAAGACCGGCGTCTTGGGCTTTTTGAAGTACGTAATGCTCCACTTTTACGCTACATGGAGCCGGGCTCCCTCTTAACGCAATTTTGTGCAAAACTGCCCCAAGAAATCTATTATCTTCTGGTGATGTGCTTTCTTGTGATCGATACAGTCTCAGCTTGAGCGGACTTCGTGGCTGGAAAAATTTCCCAATCTCAGTGGATGCGAATCCTTCTTTGCTCATCAGGAGGACGACCGCTTCCGAGGCGTAGGCAGCCCTGCAAAAATGATCTTGCCATAAATTGTCTTCATTCGTTTGAAGGTCGGTATCTATGTCCTCCATAATGATATATCAGCTCCCATTACTATATAAAAATATTTGTTACAGGCTATATGTAGGAAAATATGTTCTCATTCATGCTGATAATCTTTTACGGGGTAAATTTTGGAATTTTCGCGAAAGGCCATCTATACAGGAAAGAGATCATTGATCAAAATACTGCTCGGAAATGCGCTTGCGCTATTTCTGCGGGGATGTACAGCCCGATCAGTAGAAAAGGCTAATAGAGATAATATCAATTGCTCAAAATGACCTATTCAAAAGAAGGATGGCCTCAAATCCTTTGTCGAAACTCTCCACCAACTGGATAGAAAATGGTAATTGGACAATTATCTAAAAAGATTAAAATGGCAATGACATCTCTTGTATTTATCCGTTTAGAGTTGTTAATAAAAACTGCGACATTAGTGGATTGAGACTAATTTCGGTACTGATAAGTTGGATCGGACGGCTAGCAACCTTAAACTTACTGAACGGTTAATTGCGGAGAGGAAATGGCAGAAAAGAGGCTGCAACTTGCGCATCAACAGCTACTGGACATAATCGAGTTTCTACCAGATGCTACGTTTGTCGTTGATAGCGAGAAAAGGGTGATCGCCTGGAATCGCGCTTTAGAGGAAATGACTGGTTTGCTTAAAGAAGATATTATCGGCAAGGGTGATTATGCCTATGGTGTGCCATTTTACGGGGAACCCAGGCCGATACTCATAGACCTCCTTGATGGAGGCAACGAAGAAATTGAATCAAAGTACGAACATATCGAAAGAAGAGGCCGGGTTATTTACGCCGAGGCGTATGTACCACTATTATTTGGCGGTCGTGGGGCATATGTTTGGTCCACTGCATCACAGCTTTATGATAGTAGTGGCAAATTGATTGGTTCTATTGAATCGATACGTGATATTACAGATCGTATGCGAGCGGAAGATGCCCTGCGCAATAAGGATTACTTACTTGGCGGAGTCGCCATATCAACCAATGTTCTACTTACCGAAACAGACCCCAATTCTGCAATAAATCAGTCTTTGGAGGTTCTTTGCGCGGCGTCAAAAGTAGACCGCGTTTATATCTATGAAGTCCGAGAATTAATAAACGAGACGCATCTTGCAAATCTACGATATGAATGGACACGAGATACCGCTAAGCCCAATACGGATATTCAAAATTTAGAGAATAATTCTCTCTCTCCAATCTTATCTCGATGGTACGATGAGCTTTCATTGGGGCGCCCGATTAAAGGTTCGGTTCGAGATTTTCCTGAATCAGAGAAGAATATCCTTAAACGTCAGAATATCAAGTCCTTCTTAGCTATTCCAATATTACCAAAAGGTCGATTCTGGGGATTTATCGGATTTGAGGATTATCATTCAGAGCGAAGCTGGACGGGTAGCGATGTATCTATACTTCAGGTTGCGGCTGCATCAATTGGTGGAGCAATTGTTAGGTGGCATGCTGAGGATCAGCTAAGAGAGGCAAAAAATGTAGCCGAATCTGCAGCCAAAACCAAATCTGAGTTTTTGGCTAACATGAGTCATGAGATAAGGACTCCGATGAACGCTGTCATAGGTCTTACTGGTCTTCTTTTAGGAACTAATCTGACCCAAGAACAACATGATTATGTGGAAACGGTGAGGTCAAGTGGTGATTCCTTGCTATCGATAATCAATAACATTCTTGATTTTTCAAAGATAGATAGCAGTAAGATGGAATTAGAGGCTCAATCTTTTAATCTGAAGAATTGCATCGAAACCTCAATAAGTCTTGTTGCCCCAGATGCATCGGGAAAATGCCTCAATCTGGCTTATTCCATCCAAAAAGATGTTCCTGAATTGATTATGGGTGACCCTGCCAGATTAAGCCAAATAATGGTCAATCTACTCAGTAATGCTGTCAAATTTACGGATAAAGGTGACGTGCTGATATCCGCATCTAATAGAAAACTCAAGTCGCACGAAAGTGAGATCCTTTTTGCAGTCAAGGATACAGGAATTGGAATTCCTCAAAACAAGATGAGCCAAATTTTCCAGTCGTTCAGCCAGGTTGACGCCTCAACTGCTCGCAGGTATGGTGGAACCGGCCTAGGTCTAACCATAAGTAAGAAGCTTGTAGAGTTGATGGGTGGGAAAATCTGGGTTGAATCAGAGATAGACAAGGGTTCCATTTTTTATTTTACAATTCCTGCAAGGGCATCGACCAGAAAAGAAGTCGTATCAAGGCCGGAGTCTCAAATGCCTGCGCATTTAGGCAACAAAAGTCCTCTACGGATACTGTTAGCAGAAGACAATGCAATAAATCAGAAAGTTGCAATGCAAATGCTCAAAAAATTAGGCTACCAAGCGGATGTAGCAGCAAACGGACTTGAGGTTCTCCAGGCAATTGAGCGCCAACCTTACGATGTAATTCTCATGGATGTTCAGATGCCAGAGATGGATGGAATAGAAGCAACCAAAAGGATCCGTGCTTTGTGGCCTAGTGGGCCTGGGCCTATGATAATGGCAATTACAGCTTTCGCTCTCGAGGGCGACAAAGATAGGTGTCTTGATGCTGGGATGAATGATTATCTTAGTAAACCCATACAGCTTGAAGAGCTACGAGATAAGCTTGCTAGAATTGAGACAAGTCAGAGCGAAGCATCATAACATATAATAATTGATTCTACCGTCAAAAGTAGCGTCTTTTAAGATTTAATTTTTATCAATCCTATGTGTATCCTTGTCTACAATCGAATTGAAGAGGAAATACTTCTCTACAGAATTCCTCGCTCCTTAATGCATTCCAAATAGTTATCAAATTCTTCTTGGAGAACTACCGATTTCCTCATAAATAGGTTTACCTCCCCCTGTCGTCTTTATGGATGCACATCAAGGCGGTTTATTTGATCCTTTTCTCCTTATAGTCTACAACTTCGGTTGATAGTGCTTTCTTGGTCAGATTCGTATAATATAAGATGCTAAGAAAGGCTAATTGAGAAGATTTTGTTAGCCTATCTGACGAGGGCTATGGATCAAGAAATTGATATTATTGCACCATTTTCAAGGATTCAACTCTCATATCTTCAATTGATATGTAGATTGTCTCCAGGGAAGTAAACCAGTTTTTTGAGATATTAGCTTTGGTAGTTCTATGCAAAAAAAAATGCAGATGCGATAATTTTATACGGGATTAAATGTTAAATGATAATGTTTCTGGCTTATGCCAGAAAGAAAGGTTAGTTATGGATAGAAAGAATGGAGCGAAAACGGGTCTAACTCCGCTACAATTTCATGTTACACAGGAATGTGGTACTGAACCGCCTTTTCAAAATGAGTTTTGGAATAATAAGAAAGCTGGAATCTATGTAGATATTTCCTCTGGTGAGCCACTGTTTAGCTCTTCAGATAAATTTGATTCCGGTACGGGCTGGCCAAGTTTCACAAGGCCTTTGACAGAAAGCTGTATTGAAGAAAAGATTGACAATAATTATGGCATGGAGCGCGTGGAGGTTCGAAGCAAAAAAGCTGCTTCCCATTTGGGTCATGTATTTGAAGACGGTCCAAAGCCAACGGGATTAAGATACTGTATTAATTCTGCATCTTTGCGCTTTATTCCCGTAGAAGATCTTGAGAAGAGTGGCTACGGCGAATTCCTCACGCTATTTGATCGGGTGGGCATAAGTAAAGATGTTTTGGAATATGAGTTGGCTACACTTGCCGCTGGCTGTTTTTGGGGAGTAGAATCAACGTTTAAACTTGTCAAAGGGGTCGTAGAGACAACCGTAGGATATACAGGCGGGAAAACACCTAACCCGACGTACAAGCAAGTTTGTACAGGGATAACCGGCCATGCAGAAGCCGTATTGATAAAGTATGATCCACGAATAATATCATATGAAGAATTGCTCAAAATATTTTGGAGAATGCATAACCCAACAACTCCAAATCGCCAGGGCCCAGATGAGGGTACACAGTATCGTTCAGTTATATTTTATCATAGCGAAGACCAGAGAATAGCAGCCGAAAAATCAAAAAAAGAATTCGATCTTTCGGGAGTATATACAAATAAAGCTGTAACACAGATTGTTCCCGCGTCGTTTTTCTATGAAGCGGAAGATTATCACCAAGATTATTTTGAAAAACAGGGTAGGGGTTCATGTCATCGCTTGAGACCTCGATAAGCTCGATTTAGCATTAACATATTCATGAAATTAGAAATCGCGATATCCCCCTTTTCAAATAGGTGGTAGATAGTCTCATATGAATCAAAATAACCCCTCGATTATATTTTCCCAAAAGCACGGGAGAATGGTTCAATTTTTGTAGAGCTATAAAGATATTTGATATTTTGATAAATGAATTCGGTTGATTCTGCAAACGAATCAATTATTTGTAAGAACAAATAAAATATGGCAAAATTCCCTTACAAAGAGATCACTTTCGCGGGAAAATACCTCAAGACATGCAGTTTAGATCTCAAAATTAATTATTGGAATTTGATAAAAAGGATTTTTTTCATTATTTCTTGATCAATTTCCGAGATATTTATTGGCCATTTCCTCATTAGAGGTTTTTCTCAGAAACATACTTACAGATAAATAAATCTTATTTGCTTTTCTAGCTATATTTTTGAAATGGACTTTTAATGGCTTCGATGCGTGCTTTTCAAAATTTTTGGCCCATTCGGTTGAAACTCGGGATTCGCGATTTGAAACTTTTATATCATGAATATCATATATTCCTTCTGGCTTTTATGCAATCCGTTTTTATCTAACGAGAATTTCACAATCTGATCTAGAAAGATATATTTAATAGCTTAACACCATAATGTCGTTAGAAGAGTCCGTCAAAAGGAGATATTTTAGGATGAGCAATAAATTAGCGGCTTGGGATGTCTGGGAAGAAGATTTCCCGTCAAAAGGAAATAATTTCGACCAGCTAAAATTTTTGCTAAATCATATCGTTCTATATCCGTCGGGACATAACACACAATCCAGGAGGTTCTCGATCAAAAGTGATAATGTATCTTTGGTAGCTGATTTCGCTAGATCTCTGCCACAAGTAGATCCTGCAGAATGGACTATTTTTAAGGCTCGGAAGCATTGTAACTGACAATTTAATATAGCTGCTGAACACTCTGGCATATCCCAAATGCCTTCAATCATAATATTCTTATAAGATAAAACCAGAAAAACGATGCTTTTTCCTGAGATGGATGACATGAATGATGAAAGGGTTCCCACTGGCGTAGAGAGACTTGATAGTCTTATTGGGGGTGGATTCAGACAAGGAAAGAGTTATCTGATTACAGGCGAGACCGGCGTGGGTAAAACGATATTTGGCATCCAATTCATCATGAAAGGTTTAGAACTAGGTGAGAATGGTGTCTATGTTACTTTAGACGAAACGCCAGAGTCGCTCATAGAAGATGCAGAATCGTTCGGATTCGATCTAAAGAAGAGTATAGATCAGAAAAAGCTAGCAATCATGGATTTTTCCACCCATTTTGAGCAATTGAGAAATAGGTGGACCGAAATTGACGCCCGGAATATTGTTGGGGAGCTCAATAAATACGTCAGAAGAATTGATGCTAAGAGGCTTGTAATAGACCCCATCGCTCCTTTTTTTATCAAGGAAGGGAAAGCGTGGGAGGTCCAGAGCTTCATACGGTCCCTTTTCTATACCATGAACAGCCTAGGTACTACAACACTATTGACTTCAATTATCCCATCAGAAATAAGTTGCTTCAGACAATATGGCATTGAGGAGATCTACGCATCAGGCATAATTGTACTCTCCATCTCAGAGATAGAAAAAATGAAGCCCCAAAGGATAATGACCATAAGGAAGATGCGTTGCTCGTATCACTCCTTGGACCCCAATATATTTGATTTCGAATATGGGAAGGGCATAGTAATTCAGCAAACTCTGGCAGAGAAAAATCTAAAAAAAAGATGATTGTTTATTAAGATTTTTGTTTTGCAAGGCGGCAATTTGTGAGGGCAAGAGTCCACTATGGTAGTGGGAAGGAAAGTTCAGAGGTTGTGGCATGATACGTTTTATTCGGCAGTTTTTTGCTCGTAGCGGCAAAATTATTGCATTCGGATTACAAGAATATGTCGTCATTGCCACCGTCTTTGCAGTAATCGGAGCATTGAGCATTATTGTATATTTTGTGATACGATCAATGATATTTTTTAATAGTGGATATAGTTTAATAGATAGGATATTTGCATTGATTCTTCTTTTTTGCGACTTGTTCTTTTTTATCCATAGTATTGGCTTTTCAATAAACGTAATCAGATCTAATCGCCACTACAAGCGCAAATTTGATATGGAGCACTATTTTTTGTGTAATAGTAGCCCTGAAGTTGCTGTCTTTATAACTGCTTTTAATGAGGATGAGGTGACTCTGGAAGGAACGATTTCTATCTGCACATTGATGAGCTATCGAAATAAGAAAATCTACCTTCTTGACGATTCAACCCATCCCGACTTGAGGAGCACGGCCCAAAAGATAGCCGAGAAATATGGGATTGAATATAGAAACCGAAAAGATCGGAACGGCTTTAAAGCTGGTGCTGTAAACGAAGTTCTCAAGGATTTAACCGCAAAATATCTTGTGGTCTTAGATGCGGATCAACGCCCTAGTCATAATTTTTTAGATGAGATTGTGCCCATACTGGAAGCGGATTCTGAGCTTGCCTTTGTCCAAACCCCGCAGTTCTATGTTAATAATAAGATAAATCGTGTGGCTGAAGCCGCACACTATCAACAAGAAGTTTTCTACAATTATATTAGTGAAGGCAAGTCTGTGGCCAATGCTATGTTTTCCTGTGGCACCAACTTGGTCATGAGTGTAAAAGCATTGAGAGAAGTAGGTGGCTTTGATCAGGAAACAGTAACGGAAGACATGGCAACCTCCTTTAATTTACATAGACAAGGATACAAATCTTACTATTATCATCATGTATTAGTAGAAGGAGAAGGTCCTATGAACATGCCTGGCTATTATAAGCAGCAAATGCGTTGGGCCTATGGAACGATAACAATTTTGAAAAAGGTTATTGTTTCTTTAATAACAGACCCGATGAGTATGACTCTTGGCCAATGGGAGGAATACATCCTTGCTACTACCTGGTATTTTGTGGGTTGGGCATATTTTCTCCTTATGATATGCCCTATAGCTTTTCTTTTACTTGATATACATCCTTTTCTAGTAACAGATATGTCAGCATACGTGCTTTCTTATATCCCCTATTTTATTTTCTCTTTTCTCCAGTTCTTCCTGCCAATGTACATGAGGGGCTATTCTGCAAGGGAAATATTTCTTGGTTCAATAATGACATTCATAACATTTCCTGTATTTATGAAGGCTGCAGTTTACGCGTTGCTTGGACGGAAAATCCCATTTGTTGTAACTCCAAAGATGAGCGAAGGGCGAACTGAACTCAAGTATTTCTTTCCTCATATTGCTATGATGATATTGCTATCACTTGCTATCTTTGTTGGATTTATAAAAATTATCCACCAATCAACTATCGCTCTATTTTTAAATATGTTGTGGTGTAGCTTCTTTCTTGTTCTAATCCAGACTTTTAGATATTTTCGTGAGAATAGCGATGAAGTCTCGATGTATTACAGTGATATTTTTGAAGCAAGGATTAAAAATTAAATCAATGTTGCATAAAAAAGATAAGGTAATTAGGTATTTCCTGCCCCTAACTTTAAGTTAGGGAGAACCAAATGAATAACATGAATTTAATAGAACTGGGCAGGATTGCGTCAGACGAGAGTTTATCCTTCCAGTATCTTTGTAATAAAATTAAAGATTTATCTTGTCCTAATTGTAGCGAGCATATATATTACTTCATGTCGAGACAAAGGCACCGCTGCAAGATCTGCGAAAACGATTTTCAGCCTCTGAAAGCCACAAAGTTCGCCGAGATCAAGATATCTTCTTCTCGATGGCTTATGTTGATCAAGCTCTTTGAGCTCTCCGTTTCAGCTAGGAAGGCTTCTGTTGAGCTGAATCTGAGCTATAAAACAACTCTCAAAGCCTTTGATCTTCTGAGAAAATCGATAGTCGAAGAACTTTCAAAATGCGATAAGATCCTAAAAGGCGAAATCGAACTTGACGAGTCTTACTTTGGCGGCAAAAGAAAGGGCAAGAGAGGCATAGGTGCTGCAGGCAAGACTATTGTATTTGGAATTCTGGAACGAGGCGGAAAAGTATCTGTGGAAATCGTGAAAAATGTAACAGCAGAGACGCTCATGAATGAGACCGTAAAAAAAGTAAGGCGAGGTAGTATAGTTTATACGGATAAATGGAAAGGGTACAACTCACTCATGTTCTCGGGTTATAAGCATCTTAATATCGATCATAGATATAAATTTAAAGAAGGATAAGTATTCATTAATGGCGTAGAAGGATTCTGGAGTTTTGCTAAAGAGCGATTAATAAAGTATCATGGAATTTCAAGACATAAATTTCTATTGTATTTGAAGGAAATGGAATGGAGGTATAATAATAGAAATGAAGACCTATTTGAAATGTTGGTATTTTATATGTTGGACCGAAATAAATTAGAAAATGCTAAAAATCATTTGAGCTAGAACAAGTAAAGTTTAGGGGCAAGATATACCCAATTACCTAATAATTTAGAAACGGATCTTGTTAGACATATTATATAAGTAATACGGCATTACTTTATAGTATATTATTGTCCCATAAAATACGTCCATGCTTCCATGATATATTTCCCATACAAAATCCATATTAAGACAAATATTCCAAAAATAATGTAAAGGTTGGTGATATACACCAACCACTGAAGAAGACGCATCTTCTTCTCTGGCGTCCCAAACCAGTCTTCAGCTTTTCGCTCAAACCAGTTGGACATCTGTTCTAAATTAAGCTGAAGCCTTGGCAGCGGCGGCTTTCTCCGCTTCCTTCTTAGCTTCTTCTGCTGCGGCTTTCCTCTCGGACTTGCCCTTGAGCATCTTCATCTTGACCAGATTGTCCCTTTCCATCTCCTCCAAGGCCATGCTGATGAACTTGATGGTGTCCTTGAGATCAGGAACCACCTTGAACTCCAGAGCATTGACACGCCTCTTAGTGCTGTCGATATCCTCGACAAGCCTTATCATGGCCGTCTCTACCTCTGCAGCTAAGATGATCTTATCCAGCAACTTCTCATAGGCATCAGCGGACTCATCAATGGCGGCACCGGTCCCAATGATGCCGTAGCCTCGCTCGTACATCTTTTTCTGCACGGCCTCTGCCGCGATCTTTGGAACCACTACGCCCATGATGTTCCTGGACTCGAGCTGGATGGTCGGCTCTTTTTGCAGGGAATAGGCCACACTATTGATGGCAACTGTTCCCTCTATGGCCATAGCCATTTGAAGTCTCTGCTCGGCTACGAGCAGAGCCTCAACCAGCTCTTTCCTGACCGTCTTGGCCTTGCTTAGCACCTCGAAGAACTCAATCATGAGGCCATCACGCTTCATTTTGAGGAGCGAGTGACCAGTTTTTGCTATCTTCATCCTTTTCTTGAGAGCGATCAGCACTGCCCTGGTCGGTTTTGTTCCTCGAATTACTGGCATGATCTCACTTCTTCGCTGTGCTTGTTGCGTACTTGGGGTGGTATTGTTTGATGTATTTGTCGTCAATTCTGGTGAGCATTGCTTCAGGCAGGTCTGCCAGGAGATCCCATCCAATCTGGAGGGTATCGAAGATAGATCGATCCTCGTCTCTGCCCTGATTGACGAATCTCTTCTCGAACTTATCTGCGAACTCCAGCACCAATTTATCGCGCTCAGAGAGAGCCTCCTTGCCGACGATGGCCGCGAGACCGCGCAGATCGTTGCCCTCTGCATAGTAAGCATAGAGTTGATCCGATACTGCCCTGTGATCCTCGCGGGTGTGGCCCTTACCGATACCGGAGTTCATAAGCCGGGAAAGCGAGGGGCGAATGTCGACCGGCGGATAGATGCCCTTTCTGTGCAGCTCTCTGGAGATGAGGATCTGGCCCTCGGTGATGTACCCGGACAGATCCGGGATAGGGTGGGTGATGTCGTCGCCGGGCATGGTCAGGATGGGGAACTGGGTAATGGAACCCTTTCTGCCCTTGATGATACCGGCCCTCTCGTACTGAATGGCCAAATCGGTATACATGTATCCAGGATAACCACGTCGTCCGGGCACCTCTTCACGAGCAGCGCCCATCTGTCTGAGCGACTCGCAGTAGTTGGTCATGTCCGTGTAGATGATGAGCACGTGCATGTCAAGATCGAAGGCCAAATACTCAGCGGTGGTCAAGCCCAGTCTGGGTGTCAGAATCCTCTCTACAGCCGGGTCGTCTGCCAGGTTGAGGAACACGACTGCCCTCTCCAATGCACCAGTTCTCTCGAAGTCAGCCAGGAAGTGCTGAGCCTCTTCGTTGGTGATGCCCATGGCGCAGAAGATAACTGCGAAGGACTCGGCCTCGCCGAGCGCCTTGGCTTGCCTTGCGATCTGTAGGGCAAGATCGTTGTGGGGCAGACCTGCGCCAGAGAAGATAGGCAGCTTCTGGCCGCGCACCAGAGTGTTTGTGCCGTCGATAGTGGAAATGCCGGTCTGGATGAAAGCGCGTGGCTTCTCACGGGATGCGGGGTTAATGGCGGCTCCAGCGATATCTCTCAATACCTCGGGAACAATTTCCGGGCCACCGTCTCTGGGCTTTCCGGATCCGGATAGAACACGTCCTACGATGCTGGGAGATAATGGCATCTTGATGACGTCTCCCGTAAATCTGACTGCGCTATCCTTAGATAGACCGCCGGTTCCCTCGAATACCTGAATAACCACGATCTCATCAGAGGAATCCAGCACCTGTCCTCTCTTCAGATCTCCGCCGGTTCTGATCTCGACGAGCTCCATGTAGCCCACAGGCTCGGTCTTCTCTACGAAGATGAGTGGTCCGGAGATCTCAGTAATAGTCTTGTATTCCTTGGTCATTTTGAACCCTCCTCACTTCAACGCCTTGAACTCGGCGTCCATCTGAGCCATAACCTTTGCCAGGATGGGCTCATACTCGGCTTCCAGCCTCACCTTGGCCAGAGCATCCTTGGATGGAACAGATGTAATCTGCGCCACGGGTATGCCCTTCTGGACTGCATCGAAGGCATAATCCCTGAACTTGAGGATGGCCTCCAGGAGGTCGAACTGCTTCTTGTAGGGGGCAAAGGTATCCACCGGGTGGAATGCGCTCTGGGCCAGCCAGAAGTTGATGATCATCCTTGCCACTTCCAGTGTGACCTGCTGATCCTCAGGCAGGGCGTCGGAACCGACGAGCATAACGATTTCTTCCAGCTCGGCATTTTCCTGCAGTATGGCCATGGCGCGTCTCTTGTTCTTGTTCCAGTTCGGGCTGACATTCTCCACGAACCAGGGCTCGAGGATCTGGTCGTACAGAGAATAGGAATCCAGCCAGTTGATGGACGGGAAGTGACGGCGCTGCGTCAATTTAGAATCAAGAGCCCAGAATACCTTGACCATCCTCAATGTGTTCTGAGTGACGGGCTCTGTGAAGTCTCCGCCAGCCGGGGACACAGCACCTACGATGCTGACTGAACCCTGACCGCCGTTTAAGACCTCGGCACGTCCGGCACGCTCGTAGAAGTCGGCAAGTCTAGCACCCAGGTAAGCGGGGTAGCCTTCTTCACCAGGCATCTCTTCTAGACGCGAGCCCATCTCTCTCATGGCCTCTGCCCACCTAGAAGTGGAGTCCGCAGTCATTAGGCAGTCGTAGCCCATATCTCTGTAGTACTCTGCTGTAGTCATTCCTGTGTAAATGGATGCCTCACGAGCAGCCACAGGCATGTTGGAGGTATTGGCGTAAACGATGGACCGCTCCATGAGAGGCCTGCCGGTTCTTGGATCTTGCAGTTCAGGGAACTCATGCAGCAGGTCGGCCATCTCATTGCCGCGCTCGCCGCAGCCCACATAAATCACAATGTCTACATCTGCCCACTTGGACAGAGTCTGCTGCATAACCGTTTTTCCAGTGCCGAACCCACCGGGAATTGCCGCGGTTCCGCCCTTGGCCAGAGAGAAGAATCCGTCGACAACCCTCTGTCCTGTTCTAAGGGGGATGGTAGGTGCTAGCTTTTCAGTTACGGGCCGTGCCTGTCTTACCGGCCACTTGTGCATCATGGTGAGCTTTGTCCCGTCCTCTAAGACAGCTATAGTCTCATCGACGTTGAAGTTTCCAGAATAGATCTCCTTGATAGTTCCGCCCTTGTTCTTGGGTGGGACCATGATCTTATGCTTGATTAGCAGCTGCTCCTGAACTTCACCAATGGACTGGCCGGGCTTGACTACATCGCCCTTTTTCACTACAGGTTTGAACTCCCATTTCTTAGTGTGATCAATGCCGTCAACGAATAGGCCTCGGCTGATGAAGTCCCCCGACATCTCTGCCAGCTTTGGCAGTGGCCTTTGGATACCGTCGTAAATCTGGGTCAGAATGCCTGGACCCAGTTGTGCTACGAGTGGAGCTCCTGTCTCCTTGACTGGCTCGCCAGGTCTGACGCCGCCCGTATCCTCGTATACCTGAATGATATGTTTATTGCCGGAAATGCCGATGACTTCACTCATCAAGCCTTCCTCGCCGACCAGGACCAGGTCGTACATGGAAGCCTTCAGGCCTACAGCCTGAACTAATGGCCCGGCGACTCGCTTTACTTTCCCTACTTCCATAAATCAACACCTATTGCCCTTTTAATCTTCTCTCTCATCTCTGTGCTCTGCTCGGTTCCGATGGCAATAATCGTAGGCTTGATTGACTCGGAAAGCTGCCCCTGAAGACGCTTGGGCAGACGATTATAATCCGATTGCTTCAACACCAGGATTCCAACATTTTTATCTGCCATTACTTCGCCGATCTTTGAAACCAACTCATCTTCTGTGTTGGCTTTGTAAGACTTCTTGATTCCTGCTAAATTGAACCCGAGGACGGCCTCGCTAGCACCAACAAACGCGATCTCCATTAAGACACCACCACTTGTTCCTCTATGAGTTCAGCAGGAAGTCCGGCCTCTTTTCCTCTCACTATCTTCCTGATGTTCGCAACTTCTGTCTCTTTGCTTACCATATAACCGAGCACCGGTAAGATAGATAACGGATGATAGTTTGAAAGAGCCCATGCATACCGGATGAGATAAGCCCTCAATCTGGCCTCTACTCTGCTTATAGCATCGATATCCACTGTAGCAATATCGGAGATCGAAGACCAGAAGGGATAACCTTCTAACCCACGTAGAAATTCGCCGAAAGGCTGACCAGCCATGCGGCTTAGCTCTTCATGCAGTTTTCCTCCGGGGATTAGGTTTTCCTGTATTACGGCTGCATCGATTCCTGCCTTGTTCATCCTGAAGAGAGTGATAATATTTCTAATATCGATCTCCCTGCGAACGTACTTGAGAAGCAGGCCTCCGCCTACGGATAGAGTGCCACCAACGGCGCGCTCCATTCTGAAATAGTAGTGCTTATCCAAGGCGTTCTCAACTGATGCCAGATCCTTGCCGTCGTATTGCGCTAGTGCGATTGCATAGTCTGTCCCATCGAAGGCCGAAATTATCTCTTGAATCGAATCCTTTTTGGATAGCTCATCGAGATATTCTGCGGATAGTTCGCCAGCTGGCACGAGATATTTTACTATCTCCGTATCGCTAGCTCCGTAGAACTTGCCACGAAGGAGGGTCTTGATGTTCCAAGTGTCCCAGCGCCTTAAGTACTCCAGAATCAAGAATGATGGCTCATCTATGGAAACTCTGATCAACTTTGCATACGTCTTTGCCAAATTAGCAAAGGTAGCATGCTCTATCAGCTCTACTCCAGAGTAGTCCTTGGAGAGCATGTCAATCTCATCCTTGTACTGAGTCTCTTCCAGGTATCGGGCGATCTCAGCCATTTCCATGCTCATCATCCTCGGATACATATCCGATGGTATGAGCTTGGTTTTCATCGCCCGGACTCTGCCCGTGATGTATGCGTACTTCACCGGTGATCCGAACTTCGGCAAACGTAGTACAGGCATCGTCCTCACCCGAATATAATCCTGGAAACCTCTTTCATGCGGTTATTAAAGACCTCACGCGCAAGAGTTTCGTAGGCTAAATCGTAACGCAAAGCTCCATCTTTGCTCTCTACAACTGCGCCGCCAATGATGTCCAGATTCCCGCCGTAATTAGGGGCGAGAGAGGATACGAAGGCTTCGTCCCTCTTATTAGAGTAAACCTTCATATCCTTGAGATCGAACGGCTCGAGCATTTTCTTGAGCATGGCCTCGTTTTCTTTTTTGGGAAGATTTTTAATCTTCTCCAAAACCTTGGCCCTTACCTGCTCTGTGAGATCTTTATGTACATTCAGCTCCGACCTCTTGACCTCGAGGTTAGCGCTGGAGATCTCTCTGCGCTCGATGGCCTCTATTGCATGTCCAACCTCAACTTCCTTTCTGGACTTTATTTCTGCGGCACGTTCCCTAGCTTCATTGAGTATCCTTGCAACCTCTTGGTCCGCTTCACTGTTGATTTGTGCGACCTTGTCCTTGCTAGTTGCCAGGACTGACTCAACCACTGCATCAAGTGCCATTGCCTCTCACCAATTTGGAATGGCCAGCTTAGGGTGTTACTATGGCAGCGAAAGGTGTCCAGGCGAACATCAGGATCAACGATACGGCAAGACCGAAGATGATAAGAGTCTCGGGCAAAAGCATGAGGAATAGACCTTTACCAAGGAATCCTGGTTCTTCTGCCACGACGCCAACCACTGCTGCGCCGATACCTTGTTCACCAACGCCTGCACCAATGCCTGCTAATCCTGTTGCCAGGCCTGCACCAACAGCCAACAATCCGTACAATACTCCTGCATCTGCTACTATTGCCATTTTCCTCAATCCTCCTTTTTATGAATATTACATTTTAGGTTCAATCTTCTGATTATAACTCTCGAGTTCACGCCTTTAAGAACTTCCGAACGTGTCCGAAGGGGCTATACTCCACTCCTCCGCCATGTGCGCTGTAGAACTTTGTGAACATCTCCACATAATGCAACCTCAAGGGGTGCATGAATGGGGACAAGATTCCCAGCAGGAAGTTGATAAAGTGCACTACCAATAAGACCAGGACACCCACGATGATCGCAGGTATCGAGAACTCTGCGCTATCTGTCGCTCCACCACTTAGCATGGGCATGACAACATAGAAGGCCAGCTGATTAGCAGCAAATGCCAGACCTACCGAAGCCAGGCCGATGGCCAAAAGCCTCAGATAGGATATGAGATTGCTCACGTAGAATGGAACGTGTGCCATTCCCATAGGGCCTTCCGGTCCCATTACCATCATCACTATGGCAACAACAATTACGATGGCGCTTGGAATTACCAACATCATCTGACCCACGATGAGTCCAAGTACAAGCAATCCAAAGAATACTTGTAGGAGCATCACAGGAAGTCTCTCGAAATAGGCATGCTTCTTCTCGCCGTAGTTCAGCTCAGTCTTGATTCCCAAGATAGAACCGACGCTGCAATGAATAATGCCTATGAAGATGCTAGTACCGATCAACAACAAAACCGCGTTACTTGCCAGCCGATCCATGGGGAAAATATCAACCCCTGGCCAAAATCCGATTCTTCCCAGCGAGCCAAAGACACCTTCACCGAAATAGAGACCTGCTTCTTTTGCCAACTCGATCTCATGCTCGGGCAAATGTCCCATGATCCTGCTCCACAAACCCAGTGGGCCAAAGATCTCGCCGAAGAATATGCCGAATATAATGGACCACACGCTAGCGATCATAACGACGTTGATCAACTGCTGCCATCCTGCCGTTCTGAACTTTTTCTTCAGAAGCAACATAAGTAAGAGCGACATGACGCCATAGCCGATGTCTCCCAGGATCATGCCGAACAAGATCGGGAAGAATACGAATATCAGCAATGACGGATCAAACTCTTTGTACTCGGGTATGGCGAACAGCCTTGTAACCAATTCGTAAGGTTTAACCAGACTTGGATTATCCATCTTGGTCGGGACGTCCTCGCCGCGCTCTATAAGCTCATCGGCTTCCTTATCGTCGAGCAGTTGAACCTCGACCTTTCCGCCAGCCGCGCTTCCGAGTTCGCTTTTAAGCCTTTCGAATTGATCCGATGTAACCCATCCATCTATGACAAAGGTATTGGCCGTCTCAGCAAATCGGAGAGGCGCCTCCGTCTTCTGGGTTTGCATCGCAAGGTACTCGTCGGTAGCGAGTATTAGGTCTTCATATTGCTTCCTCGTTTCGGTCAGCTTCTTTCTCAGGGGCGCTTTCTCGCCTTCCAGAGACTTAATGCTGCCTTCAAGGGTTGTAATCGCCGAATCGACGTTGCCTTCTAGCTTGGGTACGGATGTTTCTGAAAATCCGTGCTCTGCCAGGGCAGAAGATACTTCACTTGCCTTCTCTATTGGCACAAATACAGCTACAAAAGTTGCATTCTTGGCACTTCCAGTGAATATCTCATTTACTGGAGAGACCTTCGCCACATCAGCATCAACTGGGGTTGCAGCAGTGCCGACAAAAGTCGCCAAAGAATCATAACCATAGTAATCTTCTAACGGCAGCGGCAAGACAGTCAAAGGTCTCAGAACTCTTATCTGGTCCTGCTTGGACTTAACTTCCGCATCGATAGCAGTAATGCGTTCAAAAGTATTTGTAATATCTGCACCGACATTGTTGAGGAGGTTATCCATCTCGGATAGAACCTGTGACTCAGGATAGATTTTCTCAGGAGCCTTGGATTTGATATCAAGGTACCGAGAGGCTGATCTAAGCTTTATAAGGTTTTCTGAATATTCCCTGGCTTTGCCGAAGGGCTTGCCTATCTCAAAACTATCCTGGCTGCCATTATAATTGACAATATGCAAAAGGCGCAACTCATGCAGCTTTTCTACAACAGGAGAAATTACGTCCTTTGACCCGGCGACGACAACACGACTCATCTTAACGGGTCTAAGCATGCAACGACCCCATAAACTCCTTCATTAGATATTCGACTGCTTTGTCCAGCTTGGCGCTTGCGCTGCTACCCATTGAGTCGACGTCCCTTGAACCACTCTGGATGATCGATTGCTTCTTGGTTTTTACATCGGTCTCAGCTTTGGCAACGCTTTTGCCATGGTAATCATTTGCATCAGCCTCGGCGGATTTGACGAGGTTTGCTGCTTCAATTGTGGCGGCGGCTATCTTTTTCTCCTTCTCTTCCTGGGCCTGCTGGACTGCAGCCCTGGCATCAGCCTCTGCCGCTTTGATTTTCGATAAGATATCGTCTCTAGCCATCTGATCCCTCTACATCTTCCCTCACTACACCTCTCTGTTTTTCAAACAGCGCTACATCACTTTGGCTCGTGATAAACGACTTGATTCATCCTCATCTACCAATATAAACTCTTCGGTTTTGCTTCAACCCTGGTGACTATTCTGATCTTTTCTCTCATGATCCCCAAAATTTTAAGGCAGTCTCCAGCTCTTTGTTGTCTTTTGCATATTCTTGGAGTGGAATCTGCTTTTGCCATGCTTCTACCGCCTGTACCATGGCTTTAGCGCCTGCTGTTGTTCCGTCTGGATGACCATGCACTCCGCCTCCAGCCTGGACAATGCAATCTATCCCGTAACCGTCCAAATTCCCATGAACTTTGGCAGGATAGATTCCTCCCGAAGCCACAGGAAAGACTCTTTTCAAACCATACCACTCCTCTCTAAGTGCATCCCTGGAAAGGTCATTCTCAATAGTTCCAAGTGCCATTTTACCCATATAGCTCCCAGTATGCAAATTAGTGCCTCCAGTCATACGTACGAGCTTAGAGATCACTAGCATGGAAATCCCATGTGCTTTGTCCCTGGTGAAGGCACCGTGCATGGTCCTGTGAACGTGTATTGGCACTTTTAAATGTCGAGAGAGTACTTCCAGTGCGGAAAACCCTGCAGTTAAAACGTCGACCATAACCATATTAGCTCCATGTTCCACTGCATCTTCCGCTCGGGCCAGAATCTTATCTGCCGCTGTTGTGACATTAACCGCGTAGAACGCTTTTTTGCCTGTTTCACTCTCAACTTTATCCAAATAGTTCATCACAGCTTCTAAACGTGGTATTAAAGGACAAAAGCTCTGATTTGTCAGGGTTTCGTCGTCCTTTACCAGGTCTAGTCCTCCCCGAATAGCTGCCGCAGCTACCTTTGCAGTTCCAATCGGGTCTAGGCCAACTTTAGGTTTTACAATTGTTCCTATAAGTGGGCGGTCAAAGACACCCAAAATGTTTCTTGCATCCTCGATCCCAAACCGAGGTCCCTTATGCGCATGCATCAACGTCTTCGGAAAGATAATGTCCTGCAAGCGCACTTTTTTCAAAGATCCTAAACCAAAAAGGTTTCCTGCCACAACTGAGAGATATTGAGGAATGTTCCCCGGTTCGAAGAGTTCCTCGGGAAAACCGATTTCGACGTTTGTCCCCTCTGCTAAGATCACTCTGGCTGCAAGGGAATTATTTGCACCCCGCACTTCGGTCCATGTTCCTGTAGATTGCTCCGCCGCTATAGCTTCTGCGGCCTTATTGATTGATAGATCAGTTTCGACATGGTATTTCGCGATAAGTTCCATATTTCACCTCGAATTTTAAAATCCAAAAACAATTTAACTGATATGTACTAGCCAAATAAGTATATTTTCATTGATAGAATTATTATATCCGCTATTGTAACTTTAAAATGTGAATTTGTTAAACATTCCCTTGGCGGGTGGGGGAAAATCTAACCAATCAAGTACCGGACAAGGTATCATTCCTGGATTATCAGTTATATTCTCTTCCAAGCAAAAAGTGAGAAAATTCAAAGCTTTAAATTAAAGTTAGCTCCAGCCTCTTTTCTTCCGATAGATTCGCAGCATCTCGTCCACGATCTCGGGCGTCACCATTCCTGATGCCGAAATCGTTTCATAGAACCTTTTTGGAATTCGGACGCTAGATAGGTTAAATCCTTCTCGGACTTTGAATTTATATTTCTCGTTAAAGATCTTTTGTCCAAGGATTTGAAGCTCATCTTTTGTTTTCGTGATTCCTACTGCGCCCAGTGAGTCGATTATGTTCTCCTCGGTATATACTCCTCGGGCGAAAAGACAGCCTACCAGGCTATTAAAGACACCGCGTGAGTTATCCTCTTTGATGATTTCTTCCACCATCAGATCAGCGTCCAGAGGTTTTTTCGCTGCTTTCTGATCGATACTATATCCTGCATTATCAAGGTGGGAGTGCCTCACACCCACGATCTGGCCAACAATGGATGCTGGACCAGTGTGGTATCCGGAAACCTCGTTTCCGCCAAGAGCCATGGCATAATCCTCTCCGCCGTATCGAGCAGCCGCATGATCTACGCCCTTGGCAAGCGTAGCATAAAATTCATTGGGGGCTTTGACAATATTTACCAGTGCTTGAGAAAAGGCCTCGACGTTATTCCATTGCAGCGGCACGTCAAGAGTCTCCTTTGTTGTGATGAGGCCCTTTTCGAGAGCTTCAGTCGCCCAAGCAAGTACTACCCCTGCAGACATGACATCCAGGCCCATTCTCTCGCAAACATCAATCAACTGTAAGATACCTTCTGCAGAGGCTATTTCCAGATTAGAACCCAAGGAATAAATGGGTTCATAGTCGTAAGAGACCTTCTTCACCTCAAATTCATGATGCGTTGAGAAAGCAGTTTTGAGAGCCGCAATGTGCACGCAGCCTATGGGACAGCCAGCGCAAGAGAGCCTTCGGATGAGGTGTTTTTCGGCAAACATCTCCCCGCTAACCTTTTCGCCTTCTGGAAAGCTAGATATCTGGAAGTTTTTTGTTGGTAATCCTTTGAGCCAATTGAGGACATTGATATTTACAGACGTTCCGATATCATGGTATTTCTGCATTACATCTGTTTGCACAGCTGTTTTGTAAAGGCGATCGTATACCTCTTTGTATCTCTTGATATCAGGAATATCGATATTTTCCGTACCTGATATTACCAGTGCTTTGAGCATCTTGGAGCCGAAGACTGCACCGAGACCCAGCCGGCCGAAGTGCCTGTATGTATCAACAACTACGCCTGCGTATCTTACGCCAGATTCACCTGCTGGCCCTATGCGAATGATGCTTCTTCTGCCCACCCCTGGTTCATGCTCGCGAAGGATCACACCAGTGGTCTGAGCATCAATCCCCCAGATTGATGTGGCGTCTTTTATTCTTGTTTTATCATCATTAATGGAAATATAAGAAGGCGCTTCCGCTTTACCTTTTATTACAATTGCCTCGTGGCCTGCAAACCTCATTGCCATATGAAGTCTGCCTCCTGCATAAGATTCACCGAGCTCACCTGTAAGTGGTGATTTGAAGGTAGCCACTGCTTTTGTAGCTACAGGAAATATGCCGTTGAGGGGACCGATGGAGAGGATTATCGGTGCCTCAGGTGAAAGGGGATCTGCACCTGCAGGGCACTCATCCAGAAGAAGCTTAATCCCTACGCCCGTGCCGCCCATCCATTGATCAAATAAATCAAACCTTTCTTCGACCCATGATTCTCCTTTGGAGAGGTCGATGTACAAAACCTTTCGGAGCATTAGGCGGTCACCTCTTCTAATTCCAGTACTCCATGCGGGCAAAAAGCAATGCAGGATCCACAATGGATGCATTTGATCGGTTTTTTCTCTTTTCCCATAGATATTGCGCCAACCAGGCAGGCTTTTTCGCACTCTCCACAACTGTTGCAGAGTTCTTTGTGAAAGACAACATTGCCCCCCGGCTTCTTTTCCAGCGCACCGGTTGAGCAAGCCTTGGCACAGGGAGGATCATTGCAGCCGTGACAGACTATTACACGAAAGTCGCCTTCAATTCCTCCTTGCGTTTTGACCTTAATGGCACTATTTTGCAGCGAGATCGTGCCTGTCCGAGTCCTGCTGCAGGCAAACATGCAACCCAGGCAGCCAATGCAGCGTTCCGGGTGGGCAACCTTCAAGCGGCGTCGCTTTTTAGGCTTCTTGTCGCTCGAAGGTTTCTCTTCAACCAGAGCTGGCATTTCTGCTTTTTTATCGGCATCCATTGCAATAGCCATCTCATCCATATTCGTATCCTTCTCCAAAATGCCAATAGTATTATGGAATCGCATACTATAAAAGAGATTTCAGCTTTAAGCGAACATCAATAAAAATTAAAATATAAAAAAAGCGCCTACTCTGCTTCTGTAAACCTGTTCGCTAACATCTTCATGACGTGGGGCAAAGTAGTGTATTCCATATCTTCCATGGGTAAACGATGTGGCTCGAAAGGTCCGTGTGCTCTCAGGTAATCTGTTATTTCCAGGCATCTTTTTCGAGTTAGGTCGTAAGCCGGGTCCTTGAAAAGGTCTGCTGGTCCTACGAATTTGCCATGGGCCATTTGGAATCCGGCCGCAATGACACGTGGCGGGCCGTCAAATCTTGTCGGGTGCGCCGTCTCGAAGGAGCAGGGCATGAGCGGACCATTATGGCTTCCTCTCATCCAGCCGCTGACCAGGTGACCGAGTGCGAAAGGCTCCAGTACCTCGCCCAACGCTGGTAGACCGGACTGGCTCCTGACAAGGGCAACCGGATCATCTTTCCCTACATAAGTTCCTGCAGTCTGGAAGAGCTTTTCCGTGCTCACAACTGCCACAGCTTCTTGCTCAGAAATCTTGCAGTTCGGCTTGCAGAAGACTCTCTTTATGACGTAGCGGCTTTTTGCGCCAATCAACGCCAATAGATCGTACATCTCGCCTGGGCAGTCCATGAAGACCTTTTTGTGCTCCATGATGTCCCAGACCTCGAATGTGAAGCCGTGATGGCAGGCAGGATCAATAACTAGGCCCGCTGTATTGAAGGGATCTGCAAATATCTTGAAAATCGGTAGGTTAAAGGCTCCTGGTTCGGTCTTATCCATCATAAAGGCAACTATTGGCTCCGATGTGCGTTCCATTATCTCCATCTCGGCCACGCCTGGTCCCATACCCCGAATATTGCCGCTAAATGCATCAGCCAGAAGGTCTTGGCCTGCACCATAGAGCTTGAGCTTTTTGGCAATTTCAGTGGCGGCTTCAAATGTCTCCCAAGCCAGGGCATGGATTTCTCCGTTGTCGCATCCCTTTTTATGGCTCATTAAGAGTTCCAGGTCGTCGCCGCAGGCCAACACCCTAAAGTCTATCAGAGCGCCGGACTTCTTTGCACTCTCAAGCTTTGACTCAGCAGTTTCGATTAACGCGGGGTGGACGGAGGAGTGGCCTGGAAAGCCGCCTACATCGGCCTTAATGAGGCTGATAGTTATCTTTGTCATTTCCATCATCAGATGCTCTTTGGCAAATAGCTGATTTGTCTTGTTATCTCAACCGATGTGATATATTCGTGATTTCCTCCAATACAGCCACTATCATAATGTCGCCACTGGTTATTGCTTCAGCCTTTCAGCGCCGTGGTCATCTTCAGCGGCACATCAACCGGCTTGATGAATTGATCCAGAAAAGGCCGGGTGCCGTTGACTTTGAGCTTATCAAATAGAAAGGCGAATTGCCTCTCCAGCTCGGCGCAGATTTTATTGCGGACATCAGCCGGCAGGTACCACAGTTCCCGCTTGAACGGCCCGAGGCCCTTCTTGCGGGTTTTGTAGATGAACTGCTCTTCCGTGTCCTTTTCTTTCCATTCGCCTTTCATTTCGGCTTTCAGATGATCATAAATTTTTGCCCGCAACTCAGCCGGGAAACTTTTGCTGTCATAGATCATGTTCTGGAAACCGGTAGCCAGATGAATCTCGGCCGTTCCGGTGGCGGGAAAGCGGTCAAACGCTTCATCGGGAAGCGTTGAAGCGCCGTGCTGAACTGCGCCGGACAGACCGTATTGCGAGCGGGATGTTTCCGACAGTTTTTGTAGCACGTCAAAATCAATTTTGACTTTCGCCACCGTACCGTCGGCCAAGGGCACACCGCCATGCGTCGTCCCGGTCTGCACGCTGATCTTGCTGATTCCCTTAAAAACCTCGCCCCGCTTTTTAAGTTCTTCCTGATAACCGTCCATGAAAATCTGCAATTCATCGACTGTACTATTCTTACCGCCAACCTCGCCGATTTCGCCGCCCACGGAAACAGTGATGCCTTCTGGCTCTAGATCACGAATCAGGGTGGTTAACTCCGCCGCAAGCGTAAAGTTTGTTCTTTGCTGATCTTTGATGGTGGGCTGTGAGAGATCAACCAGTGTAGAAGTATCGATGTCAATATTATAAAAACCGACTTTGATAGCTTCCCGGATTAAATCCTTAACCTTCTGCGTTTCCTCTTCAGCGTTCGCTGCGAACTTCTTGGCGTTTATCTGAAAATGATCGCCCTGCAAAAATATCGGTCCGCGCCAGCCGGATTTAATAGCGGCCGCCATCACGGAACAGGCGTATTCCAGCGGCCTTTGCTTTGTGTAGCCTATTTCCGAACGGGCGATCTCAAAAATAACGGGACCTACTTTCCCTTTTATCGCGGCACGGAATACAGCCTGTGCCACATGGTAGGTAATGCCACGGATATTGATCGCCGGAACGGTGAATCCGCTGATCTCTTTGCGGCCCATGGCTTCGTAAAGGGATTGGATCGACGCAGACATGATTCCCAGCGTAGCAGCTCCCCGGCGAATAAGAAACCCCGCAGCTTCCTGAATGGCAGGGTCGGAACTGAAAACGACCGTATAGATCAAATCATCGATCAACTCTTCTTGAAACCTGGCTTCATCCAAGACACGAACATCACCGCCGTCATAGGCCAGTATGGATTCGCATCCCTTTTTTAGCTGATCCTTATTCTCGTAAATCATTGCTGCCCCTCTGAATGTATTTATTGCGACAGGAATTGCCCTGCCATTGTAACTTCCGCAGCCGAACCGATGTAGATGGGCGACCGTTGATTAACGGACGTCACTTTGAGGGATAGAATGTCATCTTTCCCGTCCGTAGCTCTGCCGCCGGCCTGCTCCACAATGAAGGCCATAGGCTGAAGTTCAAACAGCAACCGCAGCTTCCCCTGGGGAGACTTTTTCAGTGCAGGATACGTGAATACGCCACCCCGCTTGATGATCACCTGGTTGATGTCGGGAACAAAACCACCGCTGTAGCGCAGCTTGTAGCCTTCTGCCTCCAGCCTATCGATGTAATTCCGATGTTTGTCCGTCCAGTCCTTGCGCAGACCGCCAGGTGAAAAGATCGACCCCTTCTCATTGAGCCGGATATTTTCCTCGGACAGAACATACTCTCCTTCGGGATCCAATACAAACTCATGCACGCCATTTCCGGCCGAATAAATCATAGTGATGAGCGGGCCATAGGTAATATAAAGAGCGGCGACCATTGAATTCCGGCCGCAGTCAAATATTGAACTTTTGTGGATGCCGATGATCGTTCCTATGGCCAGATTAGTATCTACCAGGGAAGAACCATCCACTGGATCGGCGGTAACAATATATTTTTCCCCCCCCTGACCGATGGTGACGATATCTTTGAGCTCCTCGGAGGCATACTCGCGAACAAATCCGGAGTTCCGCAGCATATTTTTCAATATGTCGTCCGAAATGCGGTCCAGCGCCAACTGATCCTCGCCATAGACATTCTTGAAGCCGGCCAGCTTGCGGTTGGATTCGTGGATTTTTGCAGAAATGTATTTTCCGACCACGGCAATCTGCCAGATGAGCCGCCGCAAATCCACCTCGATGCCATCCATCCACATGTGGCGCCTCAAGTCAACGATGTATCGAGTGTAGTCATTTATGCCTTCAACCATAGATTCTCCTGACATTTTTAGCTGCGGTTATGTTTTTTCTTCGATAATAAATGTGTTGCCCCGCGCTGAAAAATGTGTTTTCAATCATCTAATTGCTGTTTGCCAGAATTTTCCCCTGATTTTCATGGAAAATGAAGGATATTGAGAATATTATTATATTACTGCCGTTAGAATTGAATCATCCTTGGTAGCAGCTTAGCCTGCTCGATCCATGAAGTGACCTCATGGAGGGTAGGCTTCCTTTTTGCGAGCTTCTTAGACTCGTTGACTTCTGCTGGCTTTGCATAAAGGTTCTCAGGTACCCGCTTAGAAAGCTCCACGATGGCGTCAACTCCAGCCACCACTAGAGATCTGAATACATCTCGCTAACACCCTTTATTAAGAAAAGGTCCGCAAGGTTCACCCATTCGAGGATAAAGTTCTCCGTTATTCCAGTCTCCTCGGCGATCTGAGTTTGGACCTTTCTTACTCGAAACAGCCACAAGCAGCTTCTCTGTAGTCTTGATCCCGGCGGCAACAAGCTTCTCGGCAAAAGTAGGGCCGATCCCCTGAATTCGGACGATATTTGACAATAAAAACCACCTCAATTCTTTTACAAATATCGAATATTATATTTTCGCCATGAAGCAAGAATTTCCTACGAAGTAACGCCACTAGGATAGTGGTTTTGGTAGGGTGAAAGCCAGCAAGAATTAGAACTCTTGAGAGAACAGGAAAGGAATTTGCAATTTCATTTAAACCAGAGAACGTCACCGATCAGGCGATTGATTCTTTGTCTTAGTCTAGAGAGAAACGCCACCAACGTCATTTGAGAAAAAGTTAGCAAATTAGGGGCCGGGACCGGGATTCGAACCCAGCTCGAGGGATCCACAGTCCCTCAGGATAACCACTACCCTATCCCGGCACGCCAGGATTTGCGAGTCATTCTATAGAGATAAAACTTTCCCCGGCGAGGCCCGCGCTTTGTGACATCTACCACCAGATAAATCAAATCATTCAGTTGGTTGATGTAATAAACCTGGCCCAAGGTAGCCAGAGATTCTTCCACATGCTTATCCTTGTGTGCCTGGTCGATACAAAAGAGCACAAACTGCCCAAATTCTGAGACTTTTTTCAGATCTTCCCATTCATTATACAGATTTTGTATATTCGTATCAGTAATGCAGAGGATGATACATCCCGGGCGCGTCTTTGCCAGCTCCAGGACTGCCTTTCCTGGTATGTGGGTGCGGGTGCATAAGAACTCCACCAAAACATTTTCCACAGAATTGAGATCTCGTGTCCAGGGTGCCATAAGATATTTTTCGCTGAAATTTATCGCTGCGACCTCAGCTCCTTTCCCAATGGCGAACTGGCTGGCTTTGAAGGCTGCAAGAGTTGCTTTATGTGTCTTTGTTCCCTGTTTTGGTCCATCCATAGAGCGGCTGCTATCCAAGACAATTAGAAGATCAGGCACAGCCTCGGATCCTTGCGTCATCTGGCCCCATTCTCGTTCTCTCTTGTAAGTCGTAACGCCTGGAATAAGCTTTGGGCTCATGCTCAATGAGTAGGCGATATCTAGTTCGCTTGCGGGATCGGTCAATCTCCACTTGGCCAGGCTGGAGGGATAATTGTCTCGCTTGGACGTTGGCGTCTCTCGAATCTCTATGGAGTAGCTCTGATCACGATACCAGCGTTTAAGATCACCTCTTTGACAATTGTAGCAAGGACATTCTCATACTGGCTAGGCTCAAGGTCCGAGCAAAACCCAGGGGAGTAACACGAGCGCTGCCATTCAGCATTTCCATGGCTCTTATTTCGCCCCTACCTAAAATGGCTGGCATTAGGGGTCCAAGTATGCGGGCCATCTCTTGGCATTGCCTGGGCCAGAGGCTCCTTTCCCCCTATTCCCACTGAAAAGAGCTGGCAAAGTAAATCAACCTCCGGTCGCGAGCATGATCGCAAAGGTGCACCCCAAAACTCTCTGAGAAATCCGAGGATAATTTTTTCCAGGGGCATAAGTTCCTGGCTCTCCAAAGCCCTCCAGCCCATGAGCACTTTTTTTTCATCTTTCGCGCTTCGTTCCAGGCGAAAGGACTCCACCACAATATCCGAGAAAATGTTAACCATCCGGCGCGCGCTGTCAGGTTTCTTGACGCTTTTAAGCGAAGCCAGTGCCAGTATGCCGGCTATTTCCAGAGAACGAGGGCAGAATATGTAATGAACGATGATATGTTCGAAAAGATTCTCAAGGTATACTGGTCCCTGAGCAAATACCTCTTGGCTCAGGGTGATGGAATAAGATTTATAAGAGTCGTCTTGTTGGCACCCATTCCCCTGTAGAGGAGCACAACCCTGTTTCGTAAACAGGCATTAGCAAGTGGGAAAAAAAGCTGAGCGTTGACCATCCTATCGCCTATCGCAAGATCTTTTCTGCCTACATGCAGCCTGAGCTCCTCCAGTGATCTTATTAGAGCTTCGATTTTCTTGTGGGAGTCGGGCATAAAAGAAGGCTGCTGCCCCGGGTATTTTAAATCAAACGAAACAGATGCCGTTAATATTGAATGAATATCTGGAAAAAGAGGGACAGCAAAAGTCAGTGATGTAGGAGGGATAAATATTCATGACTTTTGCTAGATTTCTGTACGACGCTCGACGATTATATACTTTTCGGCTAAGGCGATCGACGTTTGAAGCCTTCCCTCCAAGACTATAGAGTCCATGAGACGATTGTAATATGTGGAATTTGGATAGATGTTACGGATGATTGATTTACTTTTGTTCATTTTGTTCAGAAGCATTTGGATTATTGTAGCATTCTTTGGTTGTGCAAGAAAAGAATGGGAGCAAAAGTCATGTATGTAGGAGGGATTGATGGTCATCGACTTTTGCTTATTCACTCTTACGACATATGACGATTTAAGCTTTTCGGTTAATGCTGAGGATATCGGACTAAATTGATAAAGCAAAATAATATATTAACACTTGGTCAAAAAGTCTAGAAGATCGACGGCATAAAATCATTAGAATATTGTATGTTTCATATCGTCATTAAACGAAATATTTTTTTCGCTGATCGACGAATTTTTTTTTACGTATTGTGACTGTAGAGAAAGTTGTATGCTTATGCGTTAAGAATTAATAATTTTTCGTGATAAAATAGGCTTCTGGAAATCGAAACTGCTTCAAGCGCTCAGAATTTTTTTATAGCGATGTCTAATTCGGTATTTTTAGTAGCTTTATCCAAAGGCAAAGAATCATAATGTTGTTGTATAGATCACAGAACATGATCTACACCATTACTCTTAACCCTGCCCTGGATCGTACCCTATGGATCAAGAGAGTTCGCGACGATGTATCAAACCGCATCCTTGAGGAGAAAACCTTCGCAGGAGGAAAGAGCGTCGATGTCTCTAAAGTGCTAAATAACTTTGGTGTTGACAATATTGCTCTAGGTTTTGTGGGTGGATTTGCCGGCCGGGAGCTGGAGGGGCGGCTGCTAAACGAGGGCGTTCATACTGATTTTGTGCGTGTATCCGGTGAAACTAGAACAAATATTGTCATCCATGAGAAAGAGGCGGGAAAGCAACTGGCTTTCAATGCCCTTGGCCCAGAGATCAAACCATCTGAATTGATGCAGTTCATTGAACAATTGGAGATGCTTCCCTGTACTGACCTTGTTGCTATCGGCGGCAGTATGCCTCCTGGTGTTAGCCCCAAGATTTGCCGTAAAATCATAACCCTGATGAAGAGGTGTGAGGCAAGAGTGTCTTTGGATGTGGATGGAGATGCGCTGCGACAAGGTATTAGGGCTCATCCCGATATAATCAAACCTAATATCCATGAGTTGTCTGAGCTGGTAGGTCACGAGCTCAGACATATGGATGAAATCGTCGCCGCTGCTCGGGAGATTAATCAGCAGGGCGTGGAAATAGTTCTTGTTTCCATGGGGGCAAGAGGTATCTTATTGGTAGCCGATGGTCGGGAATACATTGCTGTTCCCCCCGAAGTTGTTGTCGAAGGGACGATAGGTGCAGGGGATTCGTCTGTTGCAGGATTTATCTATGGGTTGGTGCAGGGTCGAGATCTAAAGGAATGCTTGATCTATGCCGCAGCAGCGGGAACTGCCACAACCTTACACCAGGGAACCGCGCTTTGTGAGAAAGAAGACTTCGAACGGCTAGTTCCACAGGTTAAGCTGAACGTGCTATCTGATAAATCCTGAAGAGGAACAGATGGGAATTCTTGGGTTACTCTGAGCGTGCCCGTCACTAGGCCGCTATAACGAACGACGAATGATTTGCTAACGCGAATGTTGCCATAAGAAGATAGAGTGTAAAACGGAATTCAAGGGACATGCGGACAAATCCTGCAAGTATTCGGCGATTCATGCACACATTATAGAATATTGCTGTAATCAAAATGTTAGGTCTCTTTCCCAGCGCAGCCCCTCGAATGGTGAGTGTGCATAAAGCCGATGTCTACGGATTTCTGGGCAACATATTTATCGATTCATAGAGATGGCTAGTAGAACGGAATAGACGAACGCCAGACATTAGCTTGAAAACGATTTCGAATTGGGATAGATGGCTAAATAGCGTTTTCCACAACGAAATGTGATGACCGAAATCAGATATGAAGGGCGAAGAGCCTTCGAGGAAAGGAAGGGAATGACCTCGTCGGAGGCTCAAATAATAACGTGTATTTTAAACTATTTAAGTTTAATTAAATGTGCATCGGCGCATTATGTGTTAGGAATATTCGTCATAGTGATATCAATAATCTCGATATTCTTGATAGTAATAAAAGCCGTGGATAGATCTTAAAACAACATTTTAGCCTCGGTTTCAAGTGATATAGAAACCTACGACAAGAATTGGATCTATGATATTGGTTCTCTGAAATGAACTTGCCATAATTCATAGCCGAATCAAAAGATCTTTTTCATTACTGCTTTTTGTCCTGCTCTAAGGTCATCAATAGTAGCATCGAGCTCTTTTCAGGCTAGATTCTAAACCTGTATAATTTTGGCCATCTAACTATTAAATGGTGCCAGGCCGATAGAATGCCTAGCGGAATCGGTTCCAATGTCGTGGAAGCGTTAAATATTATGAACACCCCTTTCTATTTTATGGAACTGGATGATTGCATAGCAGGAAGGAGAAGTATTCGCAGCTTTAAAGACGCGCCTATACCCAGCGAAATCATTAAAAAATTGTTGAATGCCGCTGTCTGGGCACCATCGGGCATGAACCTTCAGCCATGGCGTTTCACAGTAATTGAGAATCGAGAGATTATCAATAAGCTATCCAGAAGGACAAAGGAACTTGTAATAAAGAGCATGCCTCTGTCAGAGGAGCTCCTGGCTGCGTTCAAATCGGAAAAGGATGCCGTGTTCTATGGTGCACCCCTCCTCATTTTAGTGAGCGTACCAAGAAAAGAGGAATGGAAGACTGTGAACCTCTTAGACTGCGGTTTGGCAGCTGAAAACATGTTTTTGGCCGCTTACCAGGATGGTTTAGGCAGCTGTTTCATAGGATTTGCTGCTTTTCTAAATCAGGACCCGAAAATACTGACTGAGGTAGGGATACCAGAAGGCTACGAGCTGGTCGCGCCTCTCATCTTCGGCTACCCAAGCGAAACTCCAGCACCCAAACCCAGAGAAATCAAGATGCTAAAATGGATCAAGTAGACGATTTTTAATTATTGATTTTTTTTATTGTCATATCTTTATCATCTGCAATTTTTAGTAATACTGCGAGCACCTTGTATGCTGCCTCTTTTTCGCGGACCAATTCCCATGAAATAGAACAAAATCGAAATTCTGCTGAAATGCTTAGCATTTTCTTCCATTATTCTCTCGATTCTTGACCATTTGCTAAATTTAAGATAATCTTTATGTTCGAAGGATATATGTCTGAAGAGAAACAAAATTAGCAAAGATTGGATGTGACAATAACATGTACGGCATCAAAGATAAGCTTCCTTATTTGCCCGAAAGGATATCAGGACTAAGGGAACTGGCTTATAACCTATGGTGGAGCTGGCATCCCGAAGGCCGGGCACTCTTCAAGCTTCTAAGCCGGCAGGGCTGGCACTTGAGCAATCACAATCCAGTGAAGTTGCTCAACGGCATGGAAAAATTGGCACTGGAGGCGGCCTCTTTGGATCCCCATTTCTTGAGGCATTACGATGCCGTAATGGCCAGATTTGAGAGCTATATGGACCCATCTAGCGGTTGGTTTCCTGCCAATGTTGCGGATCCAAGGAAAGGCAATATAGCATATTTCTCAGCCGAGTACGGCTTACACCACGCTCTGCCCTTTTATGCGGGAGGTCTAGGCTTCCTGGCCGGGGACTTCCTGAAGGAATGCAGCGATCTGGGCATTCCGTTAGTTGGTGTGGGCTTCATGTATCCTCAAGGCTATCTGAGGCAAATGATATCACCAGATGGCTGGCAGGTGGGTGCCTGTGAGATCTTGGACCGCGCGAATGTGCCTATTCGCAAAATCGTGGACTCAGAAGGAAATCCTATCTCAGTCAAGGTACCAGTAATTGACCCCCCTATTTACCTAGAGATCTGGACAGTCCAAGTAGGTAAGACCAGTCTCTATTTGATCGATACCTCCAGTGAGGCAAATGATCCCTGGAACCGTATCATCTCCGAACGGCTTTATACAGGTGATCTGGAACAGCGCCTTCGCCAAGAGATAATCCTGGGTATCGGCGGTATTCGCATCTTGCGGGCCCTGGGTGTGGACTATTCCGTACTTCATTTAAATGAGGGTCATCCCGCTTTTGCCATCCTGGAGAGAATCAGGGAGAATGTGGAACGGGGATTGAGCTACAAAGATGCCTTTGAAGCTGTCCGGAGTACTACGATATTCACTACCCATACGCCCGTTCCTGCAGGTCACGACGTCTTCTCCTATCAATTCATGGATAAGTACTTTGGATCTTATCTGCCTACTCTCGATTTGAGTAGGGATGAGTTCTTTCGTTTAGGAATGGATCCGGCCAAACCCGAAGGCTTCAATATGACTGCCTTTGCACTGCGCGCCTCGGCATATCGCAATGCTGTGAGCAAGAAGCACGGTGAAGTCGCTCGCAAAATGTGGAATCACCTATGGCCGGATAGAGCTGAGGAAAATGTTCCCATTGAACATATCACCAACGGGGTGCATGTGCCTTCTTGGATAGATCGAAGGCTTGGTGATGTGATATTCAATAAGTACATGGGCAGGACATGGCTAGAGGAGCATGATCAGCCTCGCATATGGGAGCTGATCGCCGAGATACCTGACGATATATTATGGAAGCATCATAATTACATGAAAGCGATGCTTATAGCCAAAATCCGGGAGAGGGCGCGCCTGAAGTGGTTGAACTCTGGATCCGATCCGCGTCTTGGTCATAGCATCTGGTGTGATGCTTGATCCGGCAGCCTTAACCCTTGGATTTGCGCGTCGGTTTGCCTCCTACAAGCGGCCCACGCTTCTCTTGCAGGACATGGAAAGGCTAAGGAAGATATTGAATGACCCCTGGAGGCCGGTACAGATCATCTTCGCAGGCAAAGCCCATCAGGACGACCAACAGAGCAAGCAGCTCTTGCAGCAGGTCTTCAATGCCGCCAAGGACCAGCCAATTGGTGGCAGAATAGCTTTTGTGGAAGATTATGACGAGCTTCTCGCCCAGTACATGGTGCATGGCGTGGATGTTTGGGTGAACAACCCCCTGCCGCCTATGGAAGCTAGCGGAACAAGCGGCATGAAAGCTACGCTAAATGGAGTCCCACAGCTTTCTATCCTCGATGGCTGGTGGATCGAAGGATACAACGGCAAGAATGGCTGGGCGATTGCCGGGGCGGAGGGTGCTGATAGAGATGCACGGGACGCTGCAGCGATGTATGATTTGCTGGAGAAGGAGATTGTACCGCTTTTCTACGATGTGGACGAGGATGGCATTTCCAAAGGTTGGGTGCGGGTCATGAGGGAAGCTGTCGAGATGACTGGACCGAACTTCTGCGCCCGCCGCATGGCCAAGGAATATACGGAGAAGTTCTATCGCAAGGCTATTGAGGCGTCCACAAAGGCCAACTTCAGGGCAGGAATGGATGGTGAAAAAGAGGACCCGTTCCGCAGGATATGAAAAGTTTTTAAAAATGCAATTTTTTGTTTACAATTTTAGGGGGCGATATCACTAAATTCACATTATTTCCTTTTCCTTTATTTGCGACATTTCTTCTATCTTTAAATTTTTGCTTGATCTATTGCTGTATTGCCACAGGAAGTAGCCTGTTATGGTAATGACGACTCCACCGATCTCAATGGCGACGATCATCTTGTTGTGCGTGGCCGTGGTGAGGAGGACGAACCAGGCAAAGGCCATGGCTGCGACGCCGATGAAAGCCAGAGTTAGGGCAATGAGCTTATGAATCATGTTTCTATTTTCGGTCATAATTTTATTCCATAATAGTTGAGTAGGCCCGAATAGCTTTGGTAAAGCGTAATTTGCCTTTATAATTTCGGAAATCCCTTCATTGGGCGAAAACGCTAATAATTCAAGATAATTACGGTGATTCTTGCGAACTTAATTCTCAAGCGATCTTAACGATAACTAACTATCATTTTTCCGCCATCCTTTCGTAAACTTTCTCCACCACCGCCATCGGTGACACCGAGTTCATATCCAGTCCCAGCTCCTCCGGTCCCAGGCCCAGAGCGATGCCTACAAGTTGCGTCACATAAAGGACTGGAATCTCTATCTCCTCCCCGTGCCTCTTTTCCAGCACCTTTTGCTTGGCGTCCAGCATGAGATGGCAGAGCGGGCATACCGTTACGATGACCTCCGCTCCGGTCTTCTTTGCCTCTGCCAGTATCTTGAAGGTAATATCTTCTGCTGCCTCTTCCTGGGGCATAAATATGGGCCCACCGCAGCAGAAGGTCTTGAGCCGGAAGTCGAGGGGCTCTGCATGAAGAGTTTTAATCAGTTTTTCAAGAATGGTGGGAAATTCCGGGCTGCCCGCGCCTTTAGGCCGAGTTAGGAGACAGCCGTAGTAGGGGGCCACTTTCAACTCTTTCAGCGGCACAACTACGCGCTCATCATTCTCAGTCAGAGACTCCAAGATGACATCCAGCGCATGCCTGACCTTAGCGCCAGTGTACTTCTTGGCCAGAACGGCATTTACCTTTGCCAGCACTTCTGGCTCTTCCAGTTGCTGGATCGCAGTTCTCAGGTTGCTGTAGCAGATGGAGCAGGAGGTCATGATTGGCATCGTTGTCTGGGCCATGTTGCGAGCAGCTAGACCCACACCAACCAACTCATTGGAAACATGAGTTGCCCCACAGCAATTCCAGTCCTCCAATTCCTGCAGCTCGATTCCGAGGGCGGAACACACGGCTCGAGTAGAGGAGTCCATCTCTTTTCCCGTCGACCGGGAAACGCAGCCAGGATAGTAGGCCAGCTTCATTGTTCTCCTAGCTCCTCAATGATCCTCTTGACCTCTTCCAAGCCTCGGATTTTCTCAATTTCCAGACTAATCTTGCCTTTGGGTACCAGCTCCAGTCCCATCTGCATGGACTGTACCATTCCCTGTGGAAAAATAAGCAGAAACTCGCCTGTGAGAGGAAGCTCAGAGATCCGGCCATAATCCTGGATTTGTTTCAGGAAGAGCGTTTCATAGGCTTGGCCTTTGCCAGGGATGCCAGCAAGCTCGGACAATTCTTTTAAGGCTGATACCACCATTTTCGGCCGGATGCCACGTGGGCAGCGCACGGTGCAAAGGAGGCATGATGTGCATAACCATAACGTATCGTTATTTAGGGCTTCATTTTTTTTGCCTTCCAGACAGAGTTTGATCAATTTGCGGATGCTGGGCTTCATGAGATCGGCTGTGGGACAACTGGCTGAACAGGTACCGCACTGAATGCATGTCAAAACTTCAGGCCCCGCCAACCGCAGGACAGTGCTTTTAAATTCTTTGTCAACGGCCATTATCTCTCTGCCACCTCTGCCAAAGCAGGCTGTTTTTTCTCGTCTTTATGCAGTCGCTCTGCGATCATCTTGATTGCCTCTTCGACTGGTTTTTGCTCCAAAATCTGTCTGACTTTTGGCTTTTTTAGTAAGGGCACGAGTGGTTTCAAAGCTTCATCCACCAATCTTTGGAGTTCCGGATCTATTTTCAGCTTCTCAGGCGCAGGCAAAGGGATGTGTTCAATGTCTGGTGGAGAAATGGCACCGCTAATGTCGGGAAGCTTGCGCTTACCGGTTTTTATAGTGCTGATGGCCTCCTTCCACTCTTCTGCCCATGGGGTCTCTTTTACTTCGGTATGCCTGACATCTGACCTTTGGACATTTATGGCTGAAACCGGGCAGGCTCCTTGGCATGCTCCGCAAAAGATACACTGTTCCTTGACAGGTGCTGCTTTTCCTCGTTCGTCCACGTACCAGCATTTAGTCGGGCAGACATTGAAACACGCCTGGCAGCCCAACGGATCACAGCGAACCAGGTTTTTTTCAATGAGATTGACCTCACCCTGGAAAGGCTTTTTCACATCTATTGCCTCGTAGGGGCAGACAAGGGCACATTTACCGCAACCAATGCATAAATCCTTATCAATTTCGATTTTGCCCTCGAACTTCAGCTTTTCTGAGAGCGGATCGCCCTCGACCTTTATTGCCTCCTCTGGACAAATAGACGCGCATAGTCCGCAATAGTCGCATAGCTCTTCATCCACCAGGAGTTGGTCGTAGGGCACTAGATCTCTTGGCTCCTTTTCCCTTTCGTTCTTATCCACGAGCAGGAATGCTTTGCAGAATCGAGCACATCGTCCGCACAGGTTGCACTTTTCATTATCTATGGATATCTTTCCCGTTAAACCCTTGCGCAAAGGTCCATAGTCCTCTCGCGTTTTGTTGAAGACGACTTTGATCGCTTTTGTAGGGCATACTGGCTCGCAAAGAAGGCAAGGCAAGCACTTCTCGTTAGGCACTGCCTCTGCCAAGAGCTTAGGATACTCTTCTAATTTTCTAAAATCAACTTTCTTATCAGTCTCTTTTGTCATACTTGGGCTGCAGCTATTTCTGCTGCCTCGGTGCTTTGGGTCTTCTTTTCCACAGTCATTTGGAAAGCCTTCAACGGACAGAAATTCACACACATGCCGCAAAAGACGCATGCATCAAGATCGATGAGCACGGGAGGTGCATCAAGGCCCTTGGCAATCTCCGGCAGTGGTCCCTCCTGCAAGGCCTTTTTTGGACATACGTCAACGCAAATGGAGCAGCCTCTGCATTTCTTGTAATCATAATCTAGAACTATTTCCTTCTCCTTCGTCTTCTGCTTGGCAATTATATGGGAGCCTTCCACCTCCATCTCTTTTTCAATCTCCATCATGGCTTCTTGGGCTCCTGATATGTTGTCTCTGGCTCCTTTTCGCACTTTATCTCTGCTTTGCCGTCTTTTTCTTCAGCTTTCTTCTTTAGTTCAGTTCCAATGGGACCAATGGCCTTAAGCTCGCCGATGAAATTCTTAAGATCTTTAGCAAAGATCTCACCTTCACTTGCGGCACACCAAATGATTTTGACCCTCCCAGGGTCAATGCCAATTTTCTCCAGGACTCCTTTCAGAACATTTACCCTCTGCAGGGCCTGATAATTACCATTGTGATAGTGACACTCGCCCAGGCGGCAACCGGCTATCAGAACACCGTCTGCGCCCCGGCGCAGCGCTTCCAAAACGAAGCTAGGGTCCACGCGAGCCGAGCACATTACGCGGATGTTGCGAGCATTGGTGGGGTACTGGATGCGAGATGTACCGGCAAGGTCTGCCGCTCCGTAGCTGCACCAGTTGCACAGGAAGGCTATGATTGTCGGAAACTCTCTCTTTTCTTCTGTTGCCGCCCTGACCTGGGCTATGATTTGCTCGTCTGAGAAAAAGCGCATATTAATGGCATCTACAGGACAGGCTGCTGCACACGAACCGCATCCTTTGCAGGCTGCCTCATCTACGTAAGCCGGGCTCTTTACGGCGATAGCCTTCTTCGGGCAAATGTCAACACATAGTTTGCATTGAATGCATCGATCCGGATCAACATAAGCGGATGTCGGTTCTAGCTCAAGAACACCCTTATGGAGGAGCTTGATCGCCTTGGCCGCTGCCGCGCTGCCTTGTGCAATGGAAATTGGTATCTCTTTCGGGCCTGAAGCGCAGCCCGCGATGAATACACCATCTATATGCGCTTCAACAGGTCTCATTTTGGGATGGGCGATCTCGAAGAACCCGTCTGGACGTCGAGAGAGGCCAAGCAAGTTGCCCAATACTTCCGCATTCTGGTCTGGTTCCAGACCTATTGAGAGGACTGCCATATCATGACTGCTTTGCTTATACTCGCCCGTTTGCGTATCCTCAAATATCAGAATTATTTCGCCGTCGACCTGCTCAATGCGAGAGACTCGCGATCGCACGAAGTTGATGCCGAGTTTTTGAGCGCGGACATAAAATTCTTCGTATCCTTCTCCGCAGGCTCTGATGTCGATGTAGTAAATTGTAATATCTGTGTCGGGATACTTCTCCTTGACAAGTTGCGCGTTCTTCAGCGATGCCATGCAGCAAATGCGAGAACAATAAATGTTGCCTACAGTAGAGTCGCGTGATCCCACACATTGCAGGAATGCGATAGATTTGGCGATCTTTCCAGAAGATGGTTGCACCACCTCGCCTTTCGTTGGACCTGATGCATTAAGCATCCTTTCCATCTGTAATGTGGTTACAACGTCACGATATCTTCCAAAACCATATTCCTCTTTTCTTGTGGCATCGAAGGGCTGCCAGCCAGTAGCAACGATAATGGCGCCTACATTTAATTTGAAATCCTGTGGTTCCTGCTCGAGATTTACTGCATGGGCGGGACATGCTTCTATGCAGCGGGTGCAGCCTATGCAGGCTTTAGGATCCACGCATGCTGATAACGGCACCGCCTGGGGATAGGGCACATAAATCGCTTTCCTCTTTCCGATGCCAAAGTCATACTCATTTGGCACTTCCACAGGGCAGACAATTGAACATTCATTTATGCAGCCTTTGCATAAACTTTCATCTACATAGCGTGCCCGTCGAACACCGGCCACGGTGAAGTTCCCTACGCTTCCTTCAACACCTAATACCTCCGCGTAAGTGATGAGAGTAATATTAGGATGATTGAAGACCTCGGACATCTTTGGCCCCAGAACGCAAATGGAGCAATCGTTGGTAGGGAATACGTCAGTAAGCAAAGCCATGTAACCGCCGATGGTGGGTCGGCGTTCTACAAGGAAAACATGTAAGCCCGCATCAGCCAGATCCAGGGCGGCAGCGATTCCTGCAACGCCACCTCCTACGACCAGTACGTCCTTGCTGACTGGTATACTTTCCGGCTCCAGAGGCTCCAGTAAGGCTGCTTTGGCCACAGCCATTGCAATCAGGTCCTTAGCCTTTTGTGTGGCCATAGCCGGTTGGTCCATATGCACCCAGGAGCATTGCTCTCTGATGTTTGCCATCTCTAGCATATATGGATTCAAGCCTGCTTTGGCAATGGCTCTTCTAAATGTGGGCTCATGCAGCCGCGGCGAGCAGGCTGCTACAACGATCCGATCCAGCTTATACTCCGCGATATCTTTCTGAATCTGCTCCTGGCCGATGTCGGAGCAGGAGAACTGCAGATCTTTAGCCACGGCAACGTCCGGCAATTTCTCGGAAAAAGCTTTTAGCTCTTCCATATCCAGGACGCCGGCGATGTTCAGGCCGCAGTGACATACGTAAACACCAATGGGCATGAATCTCCTTATTAATTGTGAAATCTCTTTAGATCACTTAAACCTATGCAATTTTGATCATTTCTCTTATCAATTTTCTGGACATTTTAATTTTCAGTTGTCACTAGAGTGCTGTCCCTCGCATCTAGAGTTTTTCGTTTAGGATTCTTAAATTTCGATTTGCTCCGAGCATAGCACCGAAAAGTCCTCGAATTCTGCTTAGCCCTAGTATTGTAAATATGCCCATGAAAAAAAGGTCTTTTAATATTATTCGCGTTAGTGCCGATTTTCTGAATTATTCATTTAGTCTTTCTGGACAATTTTTCAAGGGAAGCCCAAATCATGATTAGGGATCGCGCTGCTTTCAAAAAACGATAGTCCTTGGCTTAAATATTATTTCTAGTAGTCTAATCACGCTAGTCTTGGAGCGATTTCGTTGTTTCCTTAAGCGGCCTAATTGTATTCATAGAGAACCAAAGGTTTATATGTAACAAATTTTAATTATTATTTGAGTTATCAAAATGAGCTCCATCCATATTATCTCAATTTTGCTTGAGATTATCATCGTTGCACTGGGAATGATGATAGCAGTAAGCAAGAAGAAAAAGTATGGCTGGTTTATAGCGCTAACCTATGTCCTTTATGTTATTTATGATCTGGCAAATTTCTGGTCCTTAAATCTATCCCAAGATTCGCTCTATCTTATTTTCCTAGTAGCCACTTTATCCGTTCTTTGGGCGATCTGGAATATATTCTTGGAGGCATGAAGTCCCTATCATCAAATGAAAGATGATCTGGCAGCTATTTATAGAATCACCAACGTCATTTCAAGAGTCAGTTTATTTAGTTTTGCAAGTATCAGTAGTAACGGATGATATCGCATGTCTATATTTCGCATAGTCCTCTAGATGAGGAGATGGCACTGCAGCTTTCCCGTGCTCTGAGGAGAGTAGGGTTGGAAAGCTACGTCACCCTTTATGATTTATCTCCAACTATTTCCCTTTCCGAGCGGGTATCTTTTGGTATACGCAACTCGGATTGTTTGGTTGTTCTTTTAACTCGAGCGGGTTGCCAATCTTCGTCTGTTTGCCAGGAGATAGGCCTGGCACGGGGTCTGGATCTCCTGATCATCCCACTGCTTGAAGAAGGGGCAGAGCAGCCTTTTCTAACAGAGCACTTGCGACCTATAGTCTTCGTAAAAGAGGAATATACCGATGCCATCGGTCTTTTGATCAAGACAATCCGAGAACTGAGCCGTCTGGATTGGCTGAAAATAGCTTGCCCCAAATGCGGGGAAGAGATGACTCAGTATCTCACCGATCAAGAAGAGGTGGATGCTTCGCTAAAGAAAGGCAAGCACTTGGAAACTATTTGCAGCTATTGCCAGAACATGATAAGGATGGACCCAAGAACGTTCGAATCGATTCAGTGATGTAGTACATTTTTTCGAAAACTTGATTCACTAGTCTTTTTATGCGAACACTCTAAAAATGGTTCTTGTTAGTCATAAGACATACAGCTTTAAGAGATAATTTCATTATATATTGGACGAGTGGTGGCATTTAGACTTAAGCTTGGATAATTTGGCCAAAAAATCACGGGACAATTCGTGGAATAAGGTCTCTCAGATTACGATGAATTTTTGGGCTTGGATATGAAACTAAATATCAGATCTGCGAACTAAAATTATCTTGATATAATGGGCCTTGCGCATCAAGAAGCAAATTGCAGGGCAATTCTCTTTCTCCAAACCTTTTTATATAGGCAATCTCTTCTGGAGATGGAATCGGATGATAGGTTGTCGCGAGAGAGCCATCCTTATCCCGTCCTCTCTCACAATGGAGAGCAGGGATAGGCGTGTAAATACGCTCAAGGTTGGCCAAATCGCCAGGGCAGCAGCAGTCTTCCGCATGAACCGAATAGTAATCTATAGAGATCCCGAGTTCAACGATTCCCGGTTCATATCATTGGTTCTGCGTTATATGGAAACACCGCAGTACCTGCGAAAATTGCTCATCCCTCGAAGGGAGGAGCTTCGCCATGTTGGAACACTGCCACCGCTGCGCACCAAACATCATCCAATAGACTCAAGATCAGAATCGCTCAAGATTGGCGAGTTTCGCGTCGGAGCAGTCGTTGAAAGCGTCGGATCTGATGATTGCGTATGGGTGGAAATCGGAACCAATCGCCCAATTCCCCTCCGCACAAAGGAAAAATATCCGGTGGGGCAGCGCCTGAATGTCAGAATCTTTTCGCATAACCCGCTCGCCGCTGAGCCTGTGGACCAAAAGGAGATCCCTCATTACTGGGGGTACGAGACTGAAATAGCAGATAGCCTTGATAACTATCTGGCATCAAAGAGTGATGCGTTTGTAGTTCTCACCTCTAGAAATGGTAAGGCCGTAAAGCCAGAAATCCTCCAAAAAGTGGAACAATCGGGCCAGATGCGTGATCTTGCGGTAGTATTCGGCTCACCCGCACGAGGCGTAGATGCGTTCTTGAGTAAAGAATCAATGGAAAGATATGAGATGATTAACACCATTCCGCATCAGGGAACCGAGACCGTTCGAGTGGAAGAGGCGGTATTCGCCACACTAGCTTTGCTCAACTTGATGCGTTTGGAGGACTAAATGGCAAAGATACACCGACCTAGACGAGGTTCGCTGGCCTACAGCCCACGAAAGAGGGCCAAGAGCGAGGTCCCCAGAATAAGAAGCTGGCTTGAAGAGGGTAAAGCCAGATTGGCAGGTTTTGCTGGTTACAAGGCTGGCATGACCCATGTGCTGATGATAGACGACAGACCACGAAGCCTCACTGAAGGCATGGAGATCAGCGTGCCTGTGACTGTTCTGGAAATTCCGCCCATGAATGTTGTGGCTGTGCGTGCTTATGAAAAATTCAATGGCGGCATGAGGCCTGCGGCCGAGGCTTGGGCAGAGAACCTGAGCCCGGAACTATCTCGAGCCCTTACCGTGCCGAAGAAGACTCATGGCTCAAGTCTTGCCGAAATGCAAGCATTGGGCGAAGAGATTGCAGATATTAGAGTTGTGGCGCACACCAATCCGATGCTTATAAGCGGAGTCCCAAAGAAGGTCCCTGAGCTCATGGAAATTCCAGTAAGCGGCTCATCTATGACGGATCGGCTCGCATTTGCTCAAGGGTTGCTGGGTCAACAAATCCCAATTTCTAGCGTCTTTGAACTGGGCGATTTATTGGATGCCTCGGCCGTTACAAAAGGAAAGGGCACTCAAGGGCCAGTCAGACGTTGGGGCATAGCAATCGCCAAGAGGAAGCACGCTCGTACGGGCAAGCTCCGCCACGTCGGAAACCTGGGCCCCTGGCATCCCGCACATATCAGCTGGCGTGTACCTCAACTGGGTCAAATGGGCTACCATCAAAGAACGGAGTTTAATAAACGTCTCATGTTTATAGGAACTGATGGTACAGAAATAACGCCTGAGGGCGGATTCCCTGGCTACGGAGTTGTTCGAAATCAATACATATTAGTCAAGGGAAGCCTGCCTGGTCCCATTAAGAGGCTAGTTAGGATTAGGCACGCCATTCGACCCGGAATGAACAATGTGAAAGCTCCTGAGCTAATCTATACGAGCAAAGAATCCAAACAGGGGGTCTAGGCAATTGAAGGCTAATGTTATCGATCTATCTGGAAATGCGAGCAGCCAAGTAGAGCTACCTCCTGTATTTGAAGAGGAATATCGACCAGATATTATCAAAAGAGCTGTCCTGTCTGCCCAAGCTAATCGGCTGCAGTCTTATGGACCTCACTTTTATGCGGGCATGAACACTTCGGCTCAGTCCTGGGGCCCGGGACATGGCGTATCCAGAGTTCCAAGATTGAAGAACGGCCGCAAGGCTGCAGGTATACCTATGGCCGTAGGTGGCAGAAGGTCGCATGCACCTCAACCCAATGCAGATTATTCGGAGAAGATCAACATCAAGGAAAGGCGCAAAGCCATCCGCTCGGCTATAGCAGCAACTGCCAACACTGAGCTGGTAGTGGCTCGCGGCCACAGGTTTTCTCGGGATCTGCCAGTGGTTGCCCAGGATTCACTGGAATCGTTAAACAAAACCTCTGAAGTCATAAAATTCCTCGTGGCCGCAGGTCTCTGGGATGATGTTATGAGGGCAAAGATGGGAAGGAATATCCGGGCAGGAAAGGGCAAACTACGGGGAAGGAAATATAAGGGCCGAAAGAGCCTGCTCATTGTCGCTGGCCAAGATCAAGGTTTGGGAAAGGCTGCTAGGAACTTGCCTGGTGTGGATTTCATCACTGTAGAAATGCTGAATGCCGAGTTATTGGCACCAGGAACCAAAGCGGGTAGACTGACGGTCTGGACTGAGTCCTCATTGCAAAAGCTTGCTCTAAAGAACTCCCCGGAGGCAAAACCATGATTATCAAGAGTCCATATGTAACAGAGAAGGTCACTGGCATGATCGACTCCAATGATACACTGGAGTTTCTTGTGGATATGAGGTCCACTAAGCCAGAGATCAAAAAAGCCCTTGAGGATCTTTATGATGTCGATGTCCTAGCTGTTAGGACGATGATAACCTCTCGGGGAAAAAAGAAGGCCGTGGTAAAGCTGGCCGGAGAGGGCAGTGCGAACGAGCTGGCCACAAGGCTAGGACTGCTGTAGGTGGGGTAAACTATGGGACATCGAATCATATCTCAAAATAGAGGTGCAGGAGGTCCTACGTATAGGGCACCCTCCCACAGGTATAGGGCAGATATCAAGCATATCAAAACGGATAGCGATGAGACCATCAAATGCGTTGTCCAGGAAATAATGCGTGACCCCGCCCGAAGCGCTCCGGTTGCACTTGTAGCATTGAGCAACGGCGAGACGAGGTACATCTTGGTTCCTGAAGGCATGTACGTCGGCCAGGAGGTATCCTGTGGCATATCTGCACCAATTGAACCTGGGAATACTTTGCCTTTAGCAGAAATCCCTGAGGGAATCCCCATATGTAACGTCGAATCGCAACCCGGTCACGGTGGCCAGTTTGCTCGATCTTCAGGAGTTTGTGCAATTCTAGTGGCTCATGATATTGGCCAAACGGTTGTCCAGCTTCCAAGTGGAGAGATGAAGTGGCTCAGCCCGAAATGCATGGCGACAATTGGAGTAGTTGCCGGAGGCGGTCGTCTGGATAAGCCTCTGGTCAAGGCAGGTAAGAGCTTTTTCAAGTTCCGATCCAAGGCTAAGAAGTGGCCTATTGTTAGAGGCGTCGCTATGAATGCCGTAGATCACCCATTCGGTGGGGGCGGGCGTCAGCATCCTGGTAGGCCAAAGACTGTCAGCAGGAATACTCCTCCTGGCCGTAAGGTCGGTTCTATTGCAGCGAGAAGGACTGGTAAGCGCTAGGTGATGGTTTTGGCTAAGAAAGCAGGGTCCAAGCTTCCCAAGAGGAAGGAAGAGTTCTTGTACCGGGGCCGGAAGGTTTCCGACCTCGCCAAGTTGAGTATAGAGGAGCTTGCCGAGCTGTTTCCAGCGCGGCAACGCAGGTCGATTAAAAGGGGTCTCGCCAAGGAGAACAAGAAGCTTCTGGCTGACCTGAAGAATAAAGACTCAGTTCGAACCCATATCCGAAACATGATAATAATGCCAGATGTAGTGGGCAAGAGCATCGAGATTTATAACGGCAAGAGCTTCGAGAAGATCGAAGTTATGCCCGAGATGATTGGGCACTATTTCGGTGAGTTCGCGCTAACACGCCATCGTGTACAGCACGGAGCAGCGGGTGTGGGCGCGACCAGATCGAGCAAGTATGTACCGCTGAAGTGAGGTGTGTAGATTTGGGCAGATTGAATTATTCGCTTACGCCTGCAGGACGCTCTTCAAGGGCCATGGGGATGGAGCTTCACATCTCACCAAAGCATGCCCGTGAGATATGCAGGACGTTGCGAGGCATGCGGGCAAATCTCGCCAGGGCTTTCCTGGAAGATGTGATTGCCTTGAAGAAGCCTGTGCCCTTTAAGCGCTATAGAAGAAACGTGGCTCATAGGCACGGCCTGGTGGGTTGGGATGCGGGTAGATATCCAGAAAAGGCCGCCAAGGCGGTTTTGGTTGTCCTGGATAATGCCCTCGCCAATGCCGAATACAAGGGAATGGAATCCGATAAAATGAGGATCTATCATGCCGGAACTCTGAAAGGCAGAACAATTCGGGGATGGATGCCACGTGCCATGGGAAGAGCCACTCCTAAGAATACTGAAACCGTTTCTGTTGAGATGGTTTTAACTGAGGTGAAGAGCTGATGTCCGTAGAAAAGAAGTTCGTAGCGGAGGGCATCACAAAAGCTCTCGTTGACGAGTATTTAGCAGTAGAGTTAGAGCGTGCGGGATATGGTGGCATGATCATGAACCGCACCCCCATGGGCACCCAGATCACGGTCTATGCAGAGAAACCGGGCATGGTCATCGGAAAGGGCGGAAAATTGATCCGCAAGATAACCCGTGATCTTGATCGCAAGTATCATCTGGACAATCCTCAAATAGATGTTCAGGATGTGGGCCGTGGCGATTTGAATAGCAGAGTTGTGGCCAATCGTTTGGCTTCATCGCTTGAGCGTGGCTGGTACTTCCGAAAGGCAGGCCAGTCTATGATGCGCAGAGTGATGGATGCAGGTGCTCTTGGTTGCGAGATAGTTATAAGCGGAAAACTCACTGGACCAAGGTCCAGAACAGAGAAATTCATCTCCGGATACATCAAGCACTCAGGCAAGCCAGCCATAGAGTTGGTTGATAAGGGTTACTCTGTAGCTGTAAAGAAGCTGGGTGTCATTGGCTGTCAGGTCAGGATTATACCGCCAGATGTTCGGCTTCCGGACGATTTCCAGATTGAACAACCAAAGGCACCAGTTGTTGAGACGAAAGTTGTCACTCATGATTCGGTTGTTGTGCCGTTACCTGTTACCGATAATAAGAGCGATCTCGATCAGCTATTGGAGTCAGGCCCAGTAGCGCCATCAACCAAGTCAACGCCTTCAGATGAGGCATCTATGCCAGCCCAGACATCGACTGAACAAGGTGCATCAGAAGAGGTCACCCAAGACAAGATCGAGCAGGGTGCCAAGGAGTGATGATCACAAATGGCGATCTTTAGAATTGACGAGATCCGAAATATGAACGCGGAAGAGATCGCAGAAGAGCTGCATAAGCTTGAAAGCGAGCTCGTACGTGAGAGAGGCGTTGTCACTGCGGGTGGCGCCCCGGAGAAACCTGGACGGATAAAAGATATCCGAAAGACGGTAGCCAGAATCAATACGGTCCAGAGGGAGCGCAAGCAGTGAACATCAGCCCCGAGAGCCTGGCAAGGCACGAATTAATCGGCCTCTTTGCCCATATTGAGGCAAGCAGCGATCCAGGCCAAGTTGGGCTCTCTGGTTATGTTGTGGACGAGACGAGGAACACGTTCCTTTTGGAGACTGCGCGGAAAGTTTTGCGCATTCCAAAAATGAACACAAGCCTGATTTTTACTCTTCCTGATGGGCAACTAGTAAAGGTCGCAGGCTCTATCCTAATCTCGCAACCTGAGAACAGAATAAGCAAGAGAATGCAGAGGACGAGGTGGAAGTTATGAGGGATATCGGACTGGACGTTAGCACGCCGCAAAAGGAGTGCAGCGATCCGAAATGTCCCTTCCACGGTACTCTTCCTGTACGCGGCCAGGTCTTCAGTTGCACTGTGGTCAGCGACAAGATGGATAATACTGTGGTAGTCATGCGAAAGTTCGAGAAGAAAGCAACGAAGTATGAACGATTCGAGAAGAGACAGTCCAAGATCCATGCGCACAATCCCCCTTGCATTGATGCAAAAACAGGGGATCGTGTCAAAATAGCGGAGTGTAGGCCCCTCTCCAAGACCAAGTCTTACGTAGTAGTGGAGGTCTTGAAATGAGAGGTCAGAAGGCCAAGATCCCAAGGGCGATCAACACTGGTGCATACCTGGATTGTGTAGACAATACAGGTGCTCGGACGCTACACGTTATCGCGGTTAAAAATTACCGAGGCGTGAAAAATAGACAGCCCTGCGCAGGGATTGGGGATATTGTAATAGTATCTGTGAAGAAGGGAACTCCTGATATGAGGAAGCAGATCTTCAAAGCCGTTATCATTCGCCAGAAGAAGGAGTTCCGAAGGCCCGATGGTCTGAGAGTGTCCTTTGAAGATAATGCTGCCGTTATCGTTGATGATGAGGGCGTACCCAAGGGCTCTGAGGTAAAGGGGCCTGTAGCCCGCGAGGTAGCTGAACGGTTTGGTAAGATCGTTTCCGCGGCATCGATGATTGTGTGATGATTATGATTACTAAACAGCCAAGGAAGCAGAGAAAGGCAAGGTACAACGCACCGCTGCATATGCGCCAAAAGTACATGCACGCGCCTTTGAGCAAAGCTCTGCGAGAAGAGCTTAAGAAGCGCAATGCTCAACTTCGCAAAGGCGATACCGTGAAGGTTTTGCGTGGTGATCATGCAGGTACCGAAGGAGAGGTCGAAGATGTTGACCTCAAGAGGTGTACTATTAAAGTGGCAGGCGTGAGCAATTATCGCGCCGATGGAACAGAAGTTCCCAGAACCATCCATCCTTCCAATGTAGTAATTATAAAACTGAACCTGGAAGATGCCGAGAGAGAAAAAATCTTCGCGAGGCGATCTGAATGAGCAAGCATCAGAAGAGAGTAACAGTCCCTGCAAGCTGGCCTATTTCGAGAAAAACCCAAACGTGGGTAGCCAAAACCAGTCCTGGGCCACACTCCTCTGCAGAGAGCATGCCCCTCTTAGTCATAATTCGAGACATGCTGAAGTTAGTGGATGACGCTCGCGAGGCAAAAAGGATTCTGAACGAAGGCAAAGTGCTTGTAGATGGGCAGGTGCAAAAGGACGTTAAATTGCCGATAGGCATATTCGATGTCATATCTATCCCTCTTCTCGATCAGCAATACAGGATGCTGAAAGATGAGAAAGGAATGTTCTATCTGAGCCTTCTTGAGCCTGGAAAGGCGAGAAAGCTTGCTAGAATCGAGAATAAGACGATCCTGAACGGTAAAAAGCTGCAGCTTAACCTATCCGACGGTTCAAATAAGCTCGCAGAAGGTGAGTTCAAAGTTGGCGATTCTCTTGTCCTCTCCATTCCCGAAAAGAGTATCGAAGATAGGATTGAGTTCAAGGTCGGCAATCTAGCAATGGTAATTGGCGGAAAGCACTCTGGCCACACAGGCAAAATCAAGGAGATCATTGCTGTTAGAAGTTCTCAGTCTAATCGGGTTATAATTTCCGGCGACAAGGAGTTTGAAACCATCGAGGAGTACGTCTACATGATTGGAAAGGATCAGCCTGTCATTAAATTGGGGGCAGTTAGATGAATATTATGCTTGAGCCCCGCATCGACAAGGTCGTAGTGCATGTGGGCGTAGGAGAAAGCGGCCAAAGACTGGTAAATGCGGAAACCATCATGAAGGCGATTACGCACCAGCAACCAGTCCGGTCATTTGCCAAGAAAACTTTGCCCACTTTTGGTATCAAAAAGAAGGAACCTATTGGTGCAAAGCTCACTTTGCGAGGAAAGGCTGCCGAGGCATTTCTGACAACTGCCTTTAAGGCCGCCGGTAATAGCCTGAAGAAGAGCCAGTTTGATTCACAAGGCAACTTCTCTTTTGGTATTGAGGAACATACTGACTTTCCGGGAATGAGATATGACCCTGAGATCGGTATCTTCGGAATGGATGTTTCAGTGGCTTTGAAGAGGGCAGGTTACAGGATAGCCAAGAGACGCGTATGCCAAAAAAAGCTTCCAGGCCGCCAGAGGCTGGGCAAGGACGACACTATGGAATTCGTCCAGAAGAAATTTGGCATTGAGATCTTGGAGGCAGCATGAAGAAAGGCAAGAAGGTCTTCGGGAGAGGCGCGAACCAGTGCAAGCGTTGCAGTCGCAAAAGTGGCCTGGTGAGAAAGTATGGGATATACCTGTGCAGGCAGTGCTTCCGAGAGATCGCCCCTGAAATGGGCTTTGAAAAGTATTCGTAGGTGGTTACTTTGCTATTGGATCCACTGGCCGATGCTATGTCCGTAATAAAGAATGCGGAGAGCGTAGGCAAGCCAGAATGTATTATCCACCCCGCCTCCAAGCTCATAGGTAGAGCGCTTAATGTGATGGCGGATAGGGGATACATTGGCGAGTTTGAGTTCGTTGACGACGGAAAGTCTGGAATGTTTAGAGTAAAGCTCCTGGGAAGGATCAATCGCTGCGGCGTTATCAAGCCTCGGTTCTCCACAAAGGTCTCGGAGCTTGAGAAATGGGAGAAACGCTTTCTTCCCGCCAGGAACTTCGGAGTGCTAATACTCAGCACTAGTAAGGGGGTCATGGCCCATACTGAAGCTAGGGCTCAGTTTTTGGGTGGCCAGCTCCTGGCGTATGTATATTAGGTGGTCTCATGGTCAAAGAGATAGCACGACATGTAGAGATCCCTGATGGGGTTGCCATATCCTTAGACGGAAACACCGTCACGGTGAAAGGTCCGAAAGGAGAGATCACCAGGCAGCTTTTCTATCCCGAGATAGATATCCAAAAAGTGGACTCACGGATTGTCGTGAATTCAAGGCTCGATCGCAAGCAACATAGGGCGATGGTAGGAACCTTGGCTGCGCATATAGGCAACATGGTTGTCGGCGTAACTAAAGGGTATGAGTACAAGATGAAAGTCGTATACTCGCACTTTCCTATACAGCTTAAGTCTGCTTCTGACGAACTCGTTATAAACAATTTCCTGGGTGAGAGGAAATCTCGATCCGCTAAGGTTCTAGAAGGAGCCAAGATCGAGATTGGTAAAGACGAAGTGATGGTTAAAGGGATCGACAAGGAGCGCGTTGGTCAAACCATGGCTAATATTGAGCAGGCGACCAGAGTCAGGGGTTTCGATATCAGGGTATTCCAGGACGGAATATATCTGGTAGAAAAGAGGTGACTAAGATGGCAGAGAGGTTGCTGAGAGTCAGAGTCAGGCAAAAGTCCAAGAAGCCTGAGTTCAACTTTCATGATTCACATAAAAAGAAGCGTCTGGGCACCAGTTGGCGAAAGCCTCGTGGCCTGCACAATAAGCTCAGGCAGCAAGTGGCTGCCAAAGGTAAGTTAGTTCAACCTGGTTTTGGAAGCCCCAGGGCAGTCCGCGATTTTCATCCCTGTGGATTTCCGGAGATGCTGGTGAACAATGTGGCAGAGCTAGATAAGGCTAGAGGCTATGCAGTGCGCATTGCTTCGCCTGTAGGAATGAAAAAGCGCCTTGATATCCAGGCCAAAGCGGCACAGATGGGCCTAAAAGTGCTGAATCCTAAGGGTGGTGCCTGAAGATGTCAGGTTTCGCAACACAGCGCAGGTTGGCTGCTTTGGAGATGGGCATCGGAGAAAGCCGCGTTTGGATCAACCCGGATACTGAGAAGGCAGGCGAAATGGCTGATGCCATAACCCGAGAGGATATTCGTTCCCAAATAAAGGCCGGAAATATTAAGGCAAAGCCTAAGAAGGGTAACAGCAGGGCTAGATTCAGGGCCAAAGCTGCCAAGAGAGCCTATGGACATTGCAAAGGACCAGGCCACAGAAAAGGCGCTAAGGGTGCTCGAACTCCACGCAAAGAGCAGTGGATGACCAAGATTCGTGCATTGCGAAAGAGGCTTATAGAGCTTCGCGAAGGCGGCCAGATAGACCGACATTCTTATCGGCTGCTTTACCGAAAATCCAAGGGCGGAGAGTATAGAAGCATAGCGCATCTCAATGCCTTTATCAAGGCTAAGGGCCTTGCCAGGGGGGAGTGACTTGGCGACCGGACCAAGATACAGAGTGCCTTTCCGCAGGCGAAGGGAGGGCAAAACCAATTATCACGTCAGATATAAGCTCATACTATCGAAAAGGCCAAGAGTTGTGGTCAGAAAAAGCAACGCCAGTACTACATTGCAGCTGGTAATCGCAGAACAAAATGGAGATAAAACGCTCCTTACAGTCACGTCCAAGGAGCTAAAAGATTTCGGATACAGCTTCAGCATAAGCAATCTGCCTGCGGCCTACCTTACTGGCCTCATCTTTGGAAAAAAGATGCTTGCTCTGGGTATAGACGGAGGTATTGCAGATATCGGTCTGCATGCATCCACTCGTGGCAACAGAATCTATGCAGCGATTAAAGGCGTTGTGGATGCTGGTGTTAACGTGCCTCACAGTCCTGAGATCTTCCCCGATGATGCGAGGACTCGGGGCGAGCACATAAAGGATTACACCGGTGCGGATATAGTGGCCCAATTCGAGGCTGCCAAGCAGAAGATATTGGGGTGAGAGAATGGATCAGAAGAAGAAACGTGATTTTTATCAAGAAGAGTGGGTTCCCAAAACCAGGCTGGGCAGGCTCGTTTTTGAGGGTCAAGTGACCTCATATGATGAGGCTATTCAGTCAGGACTGCCTATTAAAGAAGCAGGCCTGATCGATGTTCTTATCCCAGGACTTGAGGATGAGGTTTTGGACATAAATATGGTCCAGAGAATGACCGACTCAGGCCGAAGAGTCAAATTTAGAACAACTGTGATAGTGGGTAATAGGGACGGCTATATCGGTCTAGGCGAAGGTAAGGATGTTCAGGTGGGCAAGGCCATCAAGAAGGGCATCGATAACGCCAAGCTGAATATAATGCAGGTAAAGCGCGGTTGCGGCAGTTGGGAATGCGGCTGCGGTAGGCCGCACACTGTGCCTTATCAAGTAATTGGTGAGTCTGGGAGCGTCAGAGTCGTGCTTATTCCCGCACCTCGCGGTCTGGGAATAGCTGCTGGTGATACGTCGAAAAAGGTTATGGATATGGCCGGAATCAAGGATGTGTGGACTAGGACGGCTGGCTCAACAAGGACCACTATCAATTTCGCTAAGGCCACATATAATGCGCTTATCAATACCATCACCGTGAGGGCTTGAAGATGTTTGCCATAGTGAGATTGAGGGGCGAGGTGAACGTCAGGCCAGAGATTAAGGCTACAATGGAGATGCTGCGAATTCACAGGGTGAATCATTGCGTCGTCGTAAATGAAGATCCACATTATCGCGGCATGATCCAGAAAGTGAAGGACTATGTGGCCTGGGGCAAGATTGACGATGATACGCTGACTTTGCTCTTAGAGAAACGAGGGCGTCTAAGCCAGAATCGACGCCTAACTGAGGAATTTTTAAAGGAAAATACGAAATTTAAATCCTTTAAAGAATTGGCGTCAGCTATTGGCTCGGGATCAACGAACCTGAAGGAGTTGGGCATTAAGCCTATCTTTAGGTTACACCCAGCCCGCAAGGGTTTAAGGACTACCAAGAAGACCGCGCAGCAAGGTGGGGATCTGGGATTCCGCCATGATTTAGCGGATCTTATAAAGAGAATGAGGTAGAAAGCAATGGTTAGACCAAAGACGAAGGAACGCAGAGGCCACCGTACATACCACGGCAAGCATAAAAATGCGCGCGGAGGTGGATCTCGTGGCGGCCGTGGAGATGTTGGTAAGTGTAAGCACCATTTCATGCGGTCTATCCTTCTAGGTACCCAGATGGGCAGACATGGATTCGTCCGATTGCCTCTTTGTCCGGATCTTGAGGTGGTCAATGTAGATGTGCTTGACCAGATTGCAAGCCCGGATGGCATAGTTACGCTCAGCGATATCAAAGTCCTCGGTCGAGGCAAAGTAACTAGAAAGCTGAATGTGAGCGCTGCTGGTTTCTCTATAACGGCCAAGAGCAAGATTGAGGCTGCTGGTGGTCAAGCAGTGGTAGTATGAACCAGCATAGTTTCTTTTATGCGATAGAGCCCTTTGTGCGTCGGCTCCCTTCTGTGGAGCGGCCCACAGGGCACGTCCATTTTAAGAGAAAGCTAAGCTGGACTCTGGCTATATTGCTGCTATACTTCATCTTAGGAAATATTCCACTCTTCGGCCTTTCCCAGGCGTCTATAGATGTCTTTAGTGCGTATCGAGCCTTTTTTGCGGGATCTTTTGGTTCCATTATGCTCCTTGGTATCGGGCCAATAGTGACCGCATCCATTGTATTGCAGCTTCTCGTAGGTGCACAAATTATCAAGCTGGACCTTAGCGACCCCCGGGACCAGGGAATATATCAAGGCACTCAAAAGGCTCTTGTATTCGTGATGGTCGCAGTGGAGGCTTTGCCTCAGGTGATGGGCGGATACCTTCTGCCGGATGCCGGTGTAGCTAGTGCCCTTGGCGTTTCTATGGGTATCATATCCGTATTGATTTTCATTCAGGTCTTTATAGGCGGATCTCTCATCGTCTATATGGATGAGGTAATATCCAAATGGGGCGTCGGCTCCGGCGTGGGCCTATTTATAGTAGCAGGAATTAGCCAACAATTAGTTACCGGTATCATAAACCCTGCAACAGGCGACGCTGGTCTTCCTGTAGGAATAATACCCAAATGGATCGATATAGTCAGGCTGCAACTCATAAGCTTCGACACAATCTTTACCTCAGAGGGCATGAGATTCATTCTTGTTACAGGCGGGATACTAGCACTGATTTCGACTGTAATGATCATTCTATTGGTCGTCCTGGTGGAGTCTTCGAGGATTGAAATACCACTGGCACATAGCCGCGTTCGCGGTGCTAGGGGTCGGTTCCCAGTCAAACTAGTCTACGCGTCAGTCCTTCCTATGATCCTTGTGCGGGCAATTCAGGCGAACATCGAGATGCTAGGTGCATTATTGGCTGCCAAGGTCGGAGCAGTTACCACGGCAACTGTTACCGGTCAAGGTGTTACTACGGTGTACACTGGCTATTCAAGCCTACTTGGAAACTTCATCTCAGAGGCCAAATTTAATGCTGCAACAGGTGCTGCCGTTAGCGGATCATCTCCTCAACCGGTATCGGGCTTGATGTACTATCTATCTGCTCTGCGAGGACCAAGCGACTGGATGCCAGGAATGGTCCAGGGCTCTCCAGGAATGGTAGAATTGGGATTCTCGTCCCTGGCTGGATGGCAGATCCTTCTGCATGTGATTGTGGATGCTTCGTTTCTTATCATTGGCGGAATTATCTTTGCCATCTTTTGGATCGAAACCACTGGCATGGGTCCCAAGAGCGTAGCTACCAAGATTCACAACTCTGGTCTGCAGGTTCCCGGATATAGGAGAAACCCGGCTTCAATTGAGAGGCTGATGGAGAGATACATTCCCAAGGTGACGGTAATTGGTGGAGTGATCATTGGGGTTCTCACCCTGATCGCCAGCCTGCTCGGAACATTGGGCGGTGCAGGCGGTACCGGTTTGCTCCTGGCGGTGAGCATTGTTTATCGGCTCTATGAGCAGATCGCTAGCGAGCAGATTCAGGAGATGTACCCGATGATGCAGAAATTCTTCGGAGCAACAGCATGAATGGGAAGCTGACAAAATCCCTGGATAACGCAGCCCTTGCAGTGGGTTTTGTTCTATTTTTCGGGATAATGATCAGCGGTGACCTCAGGCACTCTTTGGGCTTGGCTGTGGGCTATGTTATCGGATGGCTTCCCTCCATCCTCTCCTTTCATATAGTTCTCTTTATTCTAGCTGCAATTACTGGCCTATACGCCAGCCTGATTCAGAAGTATACTATGGATTGGGATTTCCTGAGAACTCAACAGGAAAAGATGAAAAAGCTTCAGAGGGAAATGAAGGAAGCTCAGATTTCTGGAGATAAGGCCCGCCAGCAACAGCTGCAAACCGAGCAGATGAAGATGGTCTCAGAGCAGGGCAAGATGATGCAGATGCAGTTCAAGCCTATGCTTTACATTGGTATCGTATCTATACCGCTTTTTATGTGGGCTTATCTTTATATCGGCGAGAATCCAAGCATGACTATGACCTTTCCATTTTGGGGCACACATAATATTAATGAGGCTGTCTTAGGTCCGGTCCTCTACTGGTTCTATTGGTACTTTGTTTGCTCCTTACCCGTATCGCAGATCATTCGAAAGGCTCTGGACATTGGAAATATGAGCTGAAGATGATAATAACTATAAGCGGAGCGCCCGGGACTGGCACATCTACGCTTGCTCGCGGCCTGGCCGCCGAGCTCCATTTGCGGTGGGTAAATTCTGGGACTCTTTTTCGCAAGATAGCCAGCGAGAAGAACATATCTGTGAAGGATATGAATCGTCTGGCTGAAAAGGGTCCTGATATCGATTACCTTATTGATGATGCCCAAAAGGCCTTGGCCAAAGAAGGCCCTGGTATATTTGAGGGACGTCTATCCGGATTTCTTCTTGAGGCAGACTTGAAGATTCTGCTCAAAGCCGATCTCAAAGAAAGAGCAGAGCGCATATCGAAGCGCGAATCCAAGCCGCTTGAAGATGCCATTCATGAGACGCGTATTAGGGAAGAAAGCGAAGCCAGACGGTATAAGATGTATTACAACATCGATATCAATGACTTCTCCCCGTACGATCTGGTTGTGGATACTGAAAAATTTAATGAGGCAGGAACGATTGCCATAATTCTTGCGGCAGTGAGGGCTCTACGGTGATTCATCGTGCTGTAAAGAAGGGGGATAGCTCTTTACCTCCCTCATCTGTCTCTCCCTCTTATTTATCGAACCAAACATCGTGTTCAGCATCTCGGGATGGTTTCAATAATGCTAAACTCCTTCCTTCTGACAAGGTAAGATCCATTCTAATAAAGAGGAAAGGCAAAACAGATTCCAACTTTGGAATGCCGCCTAATCAGCGGACCTTGAAAGCACATATGAACCTCGGAGCCATAAATCTGGACAAGACCTCGGGGCCGACCAGCCATGAGGTAGCTGCTTGGGTGAAAAGAATTTTAGAAATAGAGAAAGCAGGCCATAGTGGTACTCTTGATCCCAAGGTTACTGGGATATTGCCAATTCTCTTGGGAGATGCTACGCGAGTAATGGATGGTCTTCTCCTGGCAGGAAAGGAGTACATCTGCCTGATGCATATTCATAAGCCACAAACCAGAAAACGAATCCTAGAGGTCTGCAGCGAATTCACAGGTCCTATTTTCCAAAAGCCTCCCCTAAAGTCTTCCGTAGTCAAAGAGTTGCGAATCAGGACAATATATTATCTTGATGTAATGGAAATCGATGGGCAACATGTTCTAATGCGCGTAGGCTGCCAGGCAGGAACTTATATTCGCAAGCTATGCTTTGATATAGGTCTGGCATTAGGCAGTGGAGCAAATATGGAAGAGCTGCGCAGAAGTAAAGCGGGACCATTTCGGGAGGACGAAACCAAAGTCACACTGCACCAGCTCAAAGATGCATACGAGGTTTGGAAGGAGACTGGTGATGAGAGTAGCTTGCGGCGCGTTATCTTACCCGTTGAGGCCGCATTAAAGCATCTACCTCGTCTGGTAATAGCAGATAACGCTGTTGATGCTATTTGTCACGGTGCGCCCTTAGCTGCTCCTGGCTTGCTTAGCCTTGAGACAGATATAAATAAGGGCGATAGCGTTGCTCTTTTCACTCTTAAAGGAGAAGCTGTGGCTGTGTCCAGAGCAGAATTAACGAGCCAAGAGATGATTGCGTCTGTTAATGGCATCGTTGCTATGACCGAAAGAGTAATAATGGAGCCGGGCACCTATCCCAAAGCGTGGAAGCTGGCCGAAAGGGACGGATCCACGAAAGCGGCGGCTGCAAAAGTTGCCAAACTCTAAGTGTGTGTGCCGAGGTCGTCTAGCGGTAGGGCGCCAGCCTGGAGTGATATCTCCTAGATAGCTGGTGACTCGCAAGGGTCTCGTGAGTTCGAATCTCACCCTCGGCGTTTTCTTAGGGTAAAAAAATGGGTTTTTTTATCTTGAATAAAATCTAAGGCATTGTTTCGCCAAAGCTATATCCTTATCATCGCAATTTGCATATTGCATCTCAACTCACCATTGAAATGCAGAGAGGGCAGGGCTTAGTCCTGTCCCTCCTCAATCTCATTTCTTAGTTGCGATGTTGCGACTTCTAAGTCGTGAGTTATAGATGCAAAACGCCTTGTTTCAACTTCCTTATCTATCCATTCTACTAAATCAGCATCCATTGAAGCTGTAAATTTTGCTTCATTATCGGACATGTTACGACGCGTGGAATGCAACATGTTATCTTTTGCCTAGTCTTGCCATGTCATCCATTGAGTATTAAGCAAATCGTGAACATGTGGCTAATTTTTCCTGTCCGAAAAGAGAAAGTCGATCTAGGGCATTACAGAAATTATTATATTAAACATATAAAAGCATCGATAGCAGTATTCTTTGTGTAACAAATTCAATATTATCTTATACGGATTGATTACATAAGGAGGCAGGATCTAGAGAGACTTCATCGAAATGATAGATCCTTGATTTTTGTGGATATTGTGATCCTGCACCTTTTCTTTATTCCTTTAAGGATCGGGTCTGGTTCTGATAACTTCAATCATGTGAGCCGCATCAGCCGTTTCTGCCTTATTTTTCTTGGTGTTGGTCTGCTCCGTAGAAAAATGATTGTGCAGATTCGTGTTTAGCTTTGGCTTCTTCTTGGCGATGAAATCTAAATGATCATATGATGATAGATTTCCTTTCCTTCTTTGTAATAGAGATGAGGATATTTGGATTTTGGATAATTAGAAATAACGTTTAGGTCTAAGTTATAGATAAAATCAACTACATCTAAATACGGGGTTATATCCTTGCTAGAAAGTTCTTGCCATATATTGTCGAACATTTATATCACCTTAAACTTCTTACTTCCAGAAATGCCACCCGCCCTTTTCTTGATCTCTTCTTCACCTGGCTTAGGGATAGCTGGCTAATGCTTTGGGTGAGCTGTACTACCTGGCCGCAAACATGCATTATCCTTCAAGGCCTCATTCCACCTTCCACAATCCCGATTTCCTCTTCTGTCAGCCCGTCAAGCTCGAAGACCAGAGCGTCTATCTGCTCTCCCGTCGCATCGATCTTGCGCTGAAGGCTTAATGTGTCTATATTTACGCTTAATCAGGTCTATAGTGTTTCAATTGAGAGATCCGTTTCAGGGTATCCGAATTTTGACATCACGTTCTTAGAAAGACGAAGTACGCTGCCTGGATTAAGATTTGATTCGGCGTAGATGTCTGTACCCTCTATTTGATTTGGAGATTTTAGATCGCTAGGATTCTTAGAAAAGAATGGTTTTTGGTTATGGCGTCCGATTATTGTTAGAATTTCATCAAATTTATCTTTATTAGATTCTGCGATAGCACTGCATAGCTGTAAGAGCATATCTTTCCAGTACTTTGTTTCGTATTTCTTGCCTTTAAATGTAAATGACTTAATAGATTTTCCTGTTAAATCTTGTGCGTTCGGTATATCGTAACTATTAGCACTTGCCTTAAGCCTATCTGCATAATTATAGATATCATCAATAGAATTAATAGGGATCTTCTCTTCGTGTTTCTCTTCATCAAAGAGCGCAATATACTTTTGAGCACCGTTTAAATATAACCGGGCTATAGGCTTGCGAGGAGAGCCGTCGAGTATAATCGCACAATAATTTATAGCGTCTCGAATATTAATCCTCTTAGGGTCAATAGCAGCCCTCAGTATTGTTTTTATGATATAATATGCCTCAAATTCTTCTTCAGTGGTTTCAATTTTGTTCTCTTTTTCCTTTTCTTCAATTCCCTGACTACCTGTATTTACTTGCGGTTTTTCTTGAATTATGGGCGTTTCAGTAGTAAGAGCCATATTTAATCGATCATTTATTTTATCATTGATAAATTGTTTAAAGGCTTTACTGGTGATTTGAGCGAATTGATCCCTTACAGATTGTGTCAACTTTCCGGAATATACCTGCGATGCAAAGAACTTAACAAAATCATCTGAAGGATTATTGATTTGCTCGTCAATGATTTTTCTCACTTCCCTCATGTACTTAAGTTCGCTTGCTGTGGCTAAAATATTATCAAGATTAAACATTGCTTTGGAAAACTTCTTTAGCTCTTCAACTAAAGGCTCTTTTATATTAAGCATATCGAATTCCAAAAAAGGCTTTTCATCCTTAACATTTGCTTTTTCTAAATCAGAGTAGAATCGATAGACGATACCATTGGTTAATACCCCAAAACGAGACTCCGTTACACTAAAATATCTATAAAGCTGAGATGCGTGCTCGTTATCCAAATTGCTTCCACACCACTTGCATTCAAATAGGATAATTGGCTTTCCATTCTTTAGAATAGCATAATCAACTTTTTCGCCTTTTTTAGTACCAACATCCGCAATCAATTCGGGGGTAACTTCCGTCGGATCAAAGACGTTATAACCAAGTGCACTGATAAAAGGCATCACAAAAGCGTTCTTTGTTGCTTCTTCTGTTTGAATGCCGCTAGCTTGCTTTTGAATACGTGCGGATAAATCCCGAATATTATCGATAAAGTCCATTTATCCCCTCTTCTCATTGAGGATTGTAGGATCTAATGAAAAAGTTTTGGGTTGTAGTTACTATCTTCGTCCCTGGCATGGCCTAAGAAATTCATGAAATCGGCCTTGGTGGTATCCTGCTCCATATCAGGCGCGTTCCAGAAGAGCCGCGTTCTTTTGTCCACACTATCAAGCCTTCAAAAAAAAGAAAGAGATCCCTGACAGGATCTCAGCATCCCACACTTTCAAGGATCTTGGTTATGGAGGGATTGACGGGCGGTTGTCAATGGATGAACAAGAACGCTAACGAAAAGAAAAATGAAAATAAAGCTCAAATAACCCGCAAAAATGAAAGAAAGTCCAAATAGTCCCGCACACTCCTCTTTTTTACTTTTTTCGCTCATGCTCTTGGAAGAGCTCATAACCTCTCCGGCTCCTGCAAGCTCTCAGGACTTTTTCGGCTTTCTGCATTTCGAATCTGCGCTCACGTTTCATTTTTCTATCTCTGGCTTCACTCATGCCTCTGCCTATTTTTTCTTCTTAGTAATAGATATCCCCTGCTCTTTTTTGTCATAATAATTCATTCCAGAAAGATTCTTATCGCCGTTCAAAGCCATCCCTAAGAAAATGCTTCTATGCAATTGCCACAAAATCTATGCATAATGCCGCAGAACTTTGCTGAACGCAAAAAATGGATCTGATAATCAAATATCTTACTTCTTATCTGGCACATCTAACGATACCGTTTTGATGTTTGCCTTTATCTTCTTCTCAATATCTGGAGGGACTTCCTTCAAGTCATGGGTTTTAGCAGCATGTAGCTTCATGTGTTCCATGACTTCGACTTCGGTTTTGCACGTACCTGGAAGCCACAAGCCATGCCGATATCGCTACAGGTAACTTGCTTATACTCTTCTTTTGCCATAGCTATAACTACCGTTTTTGAGCTAATAAATATTACCAAAAATTTCAGAAGTTACAAAAAGAAGGTCTCACCTGCTCGCTATGATCGGGGTCGCGGCTTTCTTCTTTTTTGCCTTGCTTTTTTTGTCATCGCTTTTTTGCTTTTGCCCTGGGCTCTGTCTTTGTCAGCCATATCATCAACTATGGCTACCTTCCTAAAAAGGATTGGCCTTTACCATCAATCATATACTCCCAACTGCGGGATAGCCGCCAGGTAAGCCTCTTTTAACTCCTTCAAATCGATGTGGTTGTACAAATCAAAGGCTTCTTTTCGGCTATCGCCTCGCAACTCTTTGACATACTCTCTTCTAATTCCAGCTCGGAAAAGATGAGTGCAGTACCAGTTTCTACAACAATGTGGTCTGAAGTGATCCTCCAGCCGCTCAGAGGCCGAATTGTGCAGGTCCACGCGCCGCGTTAGCTTCTACTACTAGATTATAGATACCGCTTCGGTTAAGCCTGCCCCCATCCGTATTTATGAATAGGGCCGGAAGGCCTTTCTTATTTGTGCCACCAGATATTCAAAGAAGCTTGATAGGATTGAGAAATAATTTTCAATGGTTTTTTGGGTCTTCCCCTGTGCTTTCAGATAACCGATGAACCCACGCAAAACATCCTTGTCCACATTGAGAACGTTTTTGCAATCCAGGTAAGCTGTGAAATTCTTCAAACAGTAACCATAATGCAAAGCGGTGATCTTTGTCTTTCCGCTTAGTTCAAGTCTTGCAAGAAGTCCTCGATCAGCCTATCCACCGCCAGGACCTCCCCTCGGCCTCGATCAGTTTGTATCCCTCGAGTTCTTCAAGTTGCTTGGACACTGCATTGACTAATTCAGACTCGCGGGGATCGATCCCAAGCCCCTCCTGGATTTTGTAACTATCTGCCTGACCATGAGCTTTGAGGATCTTCACCAGATCCAAATAGTAAAGGATTTGGGGAAAGCCTTTGGAAAGTGGTAGTCGAAAACTGAAACTGTCATCATTTCCGGAGCTGCCACCAGCTCTTCGCCCAGGCATCTTCCTGGTTTGGTTGTTGGGACTTAGATAGTTTCTCCGAGTTCTAGCGTAGAACGGTGATCTCATCATCTTTTAGCTTCAGAGTCTCTTTTTTGTAGTGCTCAAGATCACGACGTAAAACCGCGGCTTCGCTAGAAGCTTCTCTATACCATTTGCCTGGTGATTTACTCAAAATACGGGTCCATGACAACAAGACTTGACAGTTGCATATAAAAATATCAGATCGCTTTCTGGCCAATATCAAGAGGCTGCAATTCACTATCCAGCCTATGAAGCTCAACCATGTTAAAAGAGAGCGGATCTATGGCGATAAGCAGTAATGCTCGTTTCATGACTACCTCATCTCTTAAAGACTGTATGAACCTGAGAACTGCCTCGTAGCTGTTCTGAGAGATAAGGTAACTGAGGCCTTCTATAAGAACTACTGGGTCTTCAGCCATGTCCAGGAACTTGGAGATCATATTGCTTAATCGGGTGAAGTTAGTCGGGTCCATGAAATTGTATTTAGCCTCATTTTTTCTCTGGGTCAACCAGATCGTTCGCTCGAGCGGTATATTGTAACTCTCCTGAAGGCCTTCTGGTGGATATCTGCTGATGCATAGGCCATCAAGACCACAATGGATCAGCTCACTGAATAATTCCATGATTATATTAGGTCTCTCCTCCTTGATGGCATAAGATGTTCCTGGTATCAGAATGAACTCGTACTTGCTGAACCCAGAATTGGCGATAAGGTCCGCAATAGACTCTTCGATTGGGACGGAAGGATCGGATCTTCTAATGATTTTGCCAACGCGTCTAATGGCAGTGAAAAATTCCTGCTTGGTGAGACTAATCTCGTCATCGATTTCTAAATCGCTGCTCTGTTTTGGGGTTGTACCCACGTTATCGGAAGTAGGCGCTACCTCTTTAGACGAAACAATTCTTCTGCCTAGGGGGATAATCTCCCCGGAATGTATCATATCATTTATAGTCTTTACGAGTTGATCTCGATTGATCGATCTGGATAGCATGGCATCAACAAAAGCCCGGAAAAGGGCCGACGATGTGCTGCGGGGCAATTTCAGAGTCTCATCTTTATTCTTGCTGGATGTGAAATCTCTAGCGGTGCTAATTACTACCTTTGTTCCTTTATAATCGATCAGCCTACCAATCAATTCAACACTTGTAACGCCGTTCCATTTCAATTTAGCTTTCTCATTAATGATCTGGCTATTATAACTCGTTTCCTTAACAATTTCGAGCTTTTCCGGCATATCCTTTCGACTACATCCAAACTTCTTGCATGCAGCAGGGTTGAGATCCAAGATCCGACCTTCTAAGTCGTGGATGAGAATTGGATCAGTTACATTTTGGAAGAGGATCTTGAACATCTCTTCACTCTCTTTAAGCGTCTCGTTCGTTTCCTTACGCTCTCGCTCTTCTGCCTGCTTCCGTTCAGTAAGATCAAAAAACGTAACAAGAACCTTTGTTCCTATGGGAATTGCGTTAATCTTAACATAACGGGTAGAACCATCTTTGCAGGTAACCCAACGCTCTATAGGCTCGGTTTCTGTGCCTTTCTCAATAGCCTGTTTGATCATTACTGCCCATTCGGCTTTTATTTTTTCCGGATCGTGGCCTGGAATGTTTGGATATGCACGAGACCACCAGTGATCCACATTGAGAAGATCTTCCATCGTGTAACCAAACAGTTCTGTAGCTTTTTTGTTAATCAGCTGAATATCGAGTCCGGAGGAGATGGCCATGGCAATAGGAGCCCTTTCAATGAGCTGTCGAATGCTTTCCTCGTTCTTCCTAAGCCCTTCCTCTACCAGCTTTCGCTCTTCGATCTCTCTTTGAAGATGCTCGGTGGCTTTAGTAAGCTCTGCAGTTCGATCTTGTACTGTCTTCTCTAACAGATCTGAATATTCTATTTGCGCCACATTCGCCCTCTTGAGCATTGTGGAATCGATTCCAGCAGCCAAAAAATAGGCCAAATCGTCTCCTTTGAACACAGCCCTTCCATGCCACTCAACCAACAACTCCTGCCCATTTTTGGCGAGCACATGACTTTCACTTACGGCTGGATGTTCCGATTCAGCGAGCATCTCAAGATTTTTGGCCACAATTTCCTGATCGCCCTGTGGGATAAACGTTTTCAGATAGTCGGTACCTTCCACTTCATCCTCGGTGTAACCCAGTGAGCGAAGCATACGGTCATTCATCATCAAAGTCTTGCCATCTGCTTGGATGGCTACAATAAACGTTGGAATATACCGGACAAATTCGTTTTCTATAGCGCCCATATTATCTCGAATCTCCTGATCTTAAATGATCCCATGTTTGTTGGATCGCCCAGTCCTACTCCAATTAATTATTCTACTCTCCAATTTTTATTCCTGTCGCTTCAGCTTATAGATCCTTCATCACTCATCGGGAAGAATTTCATAGTAACAAAACTTCTTTTGGTGGTCATCAGAGCTTCATGCTATCGAAACAGCTGGTGATCCGGCGTAAAAATTGAATTCTTGAGACCGCCTTTAGGCTTCTTTTGGGGAGATGCCGAATTCTCGTACTAGGCAGGACAGTCGCCCGACATGAGTCAGAGATGGGGGCCTCGTCGTCCAGGTCACGCACCATGAAACGTCCATCAATTCGCAAAATCGCATCCTTCCACCTATCAGAACGCGAATGCTATATTTTTAATATATTTAAAATCATATAATTTGAATAAAGTCCATCTAATTTTTTAGGATTAATATCTTTGAATATCAGCCATAAATCGAGTAGCTTTGTCTTTCATGGATACTGCTCTATCTCGGCAGCAAATAAATTTTAGATGTGACAAATATAAAAAATCTCATCCCCCTTACTTAGAAGCGTGGCTATGTAAATAGCATTTGTCCGCAGCTTCTTTTTATTCGTAGTCCTCTTTCACATTCGTTCCACGCATAGCTCGTCCTTTAATGCCTGCGAGACTTAGATACGATAGAGAGAGATCGAATGGTTATAGGTATCGCTATGGTGAAGGTCGTGTCCGGCCAAGAGGAATTGGTCTATTCCTTTCTCAAAAGGAAAGAGGGAATACTGGATCTTTATCATATCTTTGGAGAATATGACTTTTTCCTGATAATGCAGGCCGAGAATCTTGCCAAGATGAATGAGCTGATGGAGGACATTCAAGGTGGCTACCACGTTACTGCGGCTCGGACTTATTGGTAGGTTTGGGTAAGTATTCTTGATGCATAGGAGACGGTCAAGCCTAGCCAAAATATGTAATGGAATCGAGTCTACTAAAAACTATTCGCGTGCGATGGCCGTATGGACTGAAGATCGTAGTCGTCAAAGATTGCGATTCTAATCTTATCGTGAAATTTGTTTTGCGGCAGGTGCAAATGATTTCCTGGGGCTAACAATGGATGAGCTAAGGCCGCATTAAACGCAGTATGCCTCGTGATTCCTAAAGAAATATCAATGAGCAGGAACTTCAACTACTAGAGTTTTGATCGGCTTATCTTTCTATATTTGTATTATACGAGTTGCTTTAGGTAGAATTAGCTCGGTTTGAAAGCGAAAACTAAGTATTAATACTACCACAACTCAACAAAAACCATGCCTAAAATCGAGGTTGAAATCAGCCAGGATATTAACGATAGGCTTATCAGTTTCGTTCTAAAGAGCAGGGGCGCACTCTATGTTCAGCGCTCCGATGTCATTGTCGAAGCAATAAAGGAATACCTGGATCGCAATGAGCGCAAAGTCCAGAGGGCCAATGGCTAGTGAATTGAGGCATTTATCTTGGTTGCGAGCGTTTTCCTTTACGGCTTGTTCGATCCCATCTCATGATTACTAAGTTTTTCTCTGTTTTTCGGGCTACTATCTTCGCTTTTTATCCCACATAATTTTTCCATTGTAGATTATGCGGCGGATGCGGTGGAAGGGGATGAACTTATTGGTAAAGTCTGATTTTATTTCCATTCCGCCGTGCTCCATATTCAAAATCTGATCTCCATTAATAATTGATCTATCTCCCGGAGCGCCCCGATCGATGTATTCTATACTTGCGAGACTAAATTTGAATTGCGGATCATGCCGCAAGCGAAGAAGAAGCGCGTGACTTGTTCTCATATCATGGATCCGATTTTCGGGAATGTCATTCAGGATTTTTCGATATTTTCAGGGGCAAGTCACTATTTATTATATTACTCTCCATGCCCCGTTTTTTAGATCAGGATGGGGCAATGTGCCTTCATAGCCACACATCTTGCAGCGAACTCTGATCGTAACTCCATTTCTCGGTCCATGCTTCCGCTATATAACCACATCTAGGACAGTTATTTAATAATTGAGTTTCTGCCATTTGGAGATCTCCTAAGCCGTTAATCCTTGTTCTTATATCCTTCAATCACGAAACAGATATGCGGTGTTACTGTGTCCTCTATTTTGTATCTCTTTTATTAATATGAACAAGAGCTTTTATCTAATATCTTTTCCTATGAATTGATATTTTATTGAGAGAATAGTGACAGTATCAAATGGCTTCAATGATTTTAATAGGTTGTGTGACTGCTTTTTCTGCCCTATCAAATTACAAATGTTCTGGAGTATTAAGGGCTTGTACAACCGCCATAGATAATAGACCATAAATACATAACAAGTCGAGATGAGATATTCAGTTGCCGTCCTTCTTCTGCTTCTCTTAGCCTCTTGCCAGGCCAAGACCCTTATTGTAGATCAGAACGAATTTGGGGATTCCAAAACATTGTCCGGTGCGATTTTCATGGCGAGACCGGGAGATACTATCCGAATCCTGCCTGGCAATTACGATGGTGCAATTTTGGACCGCAAACTGATTGTTATTGGTTCTGATAATAGTCTTCTCGGATCTTTATTAATAACAGCATCGGGCTGTATAATCTCTAACGTTACTGTTCTAGCCAGCAACACAGATCCCGCAATCAGTATTCAATCCCAGAATAACCAGCTTCGCAACTGTACTTTCAGAGGGAAAACAATCGGCGTTCGTACAACAGATGAGAACAACACTATTATGGATTGCCAGATTGATTCTCCTATGGGTTTGAAGCTATTCGGCGGGCATTGTAATGTAATTAATAGCACTGTTGATGGCAATATTGGCATCGAAATGAATGGAACATCAGAAAGCTTGATCCTAAACTGTCGCGTCAAAGCCTCGCAGGGTCTGCTGATGGATGAATCCACACGAAATATGGTTGCAGATAGTACTTTTTTTGGAAGCGGCTTTGGAATTGTTCTCAATCGATCATCAAGCAATGAACTCCATGGAAATGACTTTTCAGGAGAATATGTGAGTGGCATTGATATAGTAGATTCAAACCAAAACATTATAAAAGAAAACCGCATTACCGGGGGCAAGATAGGAATAAGCTTAAGAGCTTCAGATGCAAATAATGTAACTGAGAATATATGCCGAGAAAACGAGAGGGCAGGCATATACGGCGAACGATCGTCTTTAAACAATATTTCGAACAATAAGCTTTCCAGTAACGGAAACGCTATCCTTCTTTCTGGCTCTTATAAGAATCTACTCCAATCTAACAATATCTCCTCCAATACTTACGGAATTTCATTGAGACGGTCGGTAAATAATACTTTAAAATTTAATATAATGAGGGATAATTCTTACAACATAAGGATTGATGCTGGGGAGACCTCTGGCACTCCACCTGCCAATATTATCCATAATTTCTTTGTCCAAGATATTGATGGCACAAATCTTATCGACGGGAGGCCTGTGTGCTATCTTGTAAACAAATCCAATCTCATAGTCTCCTCCAGTTACAGCTTCGTGGGACTAATTTCCTGCCAGAACATTTTGGCTAAGAATCAGAACTTATCCAATAGCAGTACTTGTGTTTTGATGGTTAACTCCACTAATTGTAGCATCAAGAACAGTAACATATATCTTGCAGAAACCGGAGTTGCTCTCTTGAATTGCATATCCTGCAATGTCGAGGAATGCCAGGCCGCATTTTGCAAAACCGGTTTTTCAGCTTTAGAGTCATCCAACGAGAGGTTTAAAAATAATATTGCTCGCAATTGCACTAGCGAAGGATTTCATGCCGATAATTCTCAAAACCTCGTTTTCTCAGGATGCAAACCAGAGGCATGCAATCGAGGCATATACTTGCAGAGATCTAGGCTTTGTATAGTAAGAAATTGCATAGCAAATAAGAACAAGGAAGAAGGAATACTGCTCCTCAATTCCCACAAATGCTCCTTAGATGGAAATGAGGCATCTTTTAACGATAGAGGCATATCGCTTTCTGGCAGCAACGGCGGTTTCTTAAATAGAAACAATGCCAGCATAAATGATCAGGACGGTATTTCTTTGCAGCAGTTAACAAAAGGCGAAGTGCTGAATAACATAGCACAGGGTAATGGCCAGGGCATCTACATCCAGTCTGCAAAAGACATCGTGATTAAAGGAAATATTCTAGGCTTAAACAGCCGTTACGGCCTACGCATAAGCAACTCATTCAATTGTAATGCTACCGAGAATAGCTTTGCCAATAATCAGATCGCAGGCGTTAATTTAGTGGATAGTTCCGGCAACATTTTATATCACAACATATTCGCGAATAATGCAGTTCAGAACGCCGTGGATAACGGCCAAAATCAGTGGGATGCTGGCTCAATAATAGGTGGCAATTATTGGAGCGACTTTGCTGCTAGGGGAAATCCCGGAAATGTGTCCCGGATAATTCCAAGCAAAGGAGTGGATCGTTATCCATTCCAGGACCCTAGGGGATGGCGCTAATGGATCAATTAGATCTTGAGCTTCTCAAGGAGGCCCAGGATGGGTTGTTGTTGACGGCGCGGCCCTATTTTGTCTTGGGTAAGAAGCTTGGCATCTCTGAGGAAGAGGTCATTGGTCGATTTAGGGCCCTTGAGAATGAAGGAGTAATTCGCAGGTTTGCCGCTACTATTGGTCATAGGGCTCTAGGAATCGTCGCTAATGCCATGATCGTATGGATCGTTCCTTCTGAGCAGGTAGAACAAACCGGCAAGATCTTTGCTGCAGTAGATGATGTCACTCATTGTTATGAGCGAGCAATAGCCACTGATTGGCCTTATAATCTTTATACAATGGTCCATTCCCGAAACAGGGAAGATTGTTTGAGGATAGCGGATCATTTGTCTTCGGTTTCGGGGATAAAAGATTATCGTGTCCTATTCAGCGAAAGAGAGTACAAGAAGACCAGCGCCAGGATTTGAGGTATTAGGTGGCAAATAAAGGCATAAATGATGAATCTGGAAAATTGCTATTGCCACTTTTGCTGGATCTACGGCAAAAGCAAATTGTTATATTTGGTGGCGGAAGCGTAGGCGAGCGCAAAGCAAGGTCGTTCTTGGAATACGGGCGCGTCAGGGTGGTCAGCCTGGATTTCACATCAGGATTGCTTGATTTGAAAAATGAGGTGGAGCTTGTATTTGCAGACCTCTTGCTGGATTTCGAGAAATACCTCGCGGGTGCTTTTATTGCAGTTCCGGCCACAAATGATATCGAACTGAACCGGACCATCGCTCGGGTGGCATATAGAAAGGGAATTCTCGTCAATGAAGTTGATGGGGTTGGGGACGTTGTGGTTCCATCCATTATCCGAAAGGGCCCCATAACTATATCCATTTCTACAGAGAGCCCAGCACTTTCCAAGTACCTCCGCCTGCGGCTCGAAGAGGAGATAACCGGGAACTACCAGGAAATGGCCCGACTGCTCATACAGATTCGGACGGAGCTAAAAGAGATGGTTCCTGAGCAGAAGGATCGAGCTAGAATAATATGGAAAATCCTAGAGGACGATGAAATCTGGAGGCTAATAGATGCCTCCTATGAAAAGGCCTATATGAAAGCCCGCTTACATGCTTGCCAAGATGAGCGAGATAGCCTCGATGCAGGTAACGCACCGCAAAGCCTCCATCGCTGAGATTGAGAGAGCGTGGCATGGAGATGTGGAAAGTATTCTCAAATGGGTAGGCTCTCAAGACAAAGTTGAAGAATGCGCCGTTCTCAAGACATGCAACCGCGTCGAAATATATGTGGTTGGTCAGCGTGGCGAGAAAGTGCTTTTCGATCTGGCCAAGAAGGCGCGTATTTCCTCTCGAATCATCGATTTTCACGATCATGATGAATCGCTTCTTCATTTATTGCGGTTAGCCTCAGGCCTTGAGTCCATGATAATTGGAGAGGACCAGATCCTGGGGCAGATGAAAGAGCTCACTAAAATGGCGATAGAGGCTGGCACGACGGGGTGGATGCTTGAGACTGCCTTTAAAAAGGCTATTCAAGTGGGCAAGCGTGTGCGAAAAGAAACCCGAATTAATGAGCGATCAGTGTCTATCGGTTCTGCAGCCGTTGACCTTGCACAAGAAATTTTGGGCGATTTGGAAGGAATGTCCGTCCTGGTGATTGGTGCAGGGGACACTGGGGAGCTCATATCACGAGCTCTTCTAGCAAAAAATATTGGCTCGCTAGTGGTCACCAATAGAACATTCAGTTCGGCTTTATGTCTGGCCGAGTGTCTGGGTGGCAAGGCAGTGCCCTTCGATGAGATGAGATCTCAACTCAACGTTGCTGATGTAGTGATTAGCGCTACGTCTGCGCCTCATTACATATTGCTCAAAGAGGACATTGAGATGGCAATGGTTGGCAGAGAGAGAAAACTTCTTTTAATTGACATAGCTAACCCAAGAGACATCGATGAGGCCGCCGGAAATGTTCCAAGCGTCGAATTGCATAACATCGACAGTTTGAAGAATATCAGCAGCGAAAATATGAGGCAAAGGATGGCGGAGGTGGTCAAGGTGGAGGCCATCATTGCCGAAGAGATGAAGCTATTGAAAGCAAAATACAAAAGGAAACAGGCTGAAGACCTGTTGGCTTTGCTTTACTCTCAGGCGGAGGTAATTAAGGAACAAGAGGTCAAAAGAGCCATGAATAAACTTTCTAGCCGCCATACATTGGGTGAAGTCGAACAACAGGTTTTGCAGGACATGAGCCATTCAATTGTGAACAAGCTCTTCTCTCAGCCCACAAAAGCCCTGAAAAGTGCTGCAGAGAGGGGAGATGCAAGACTTCTCGAGTCCATCGCAGAGCTGTTCCGGTTGGAGGAAAAGATATGAGGAGAATGAGACGGCTCCGAAAGCCAGGGATAAGGGAAATGGTAGCGGAAACGCAGCTTTCCTTGAACAATTTGATACAACCTATCTTCGTTGACGAGAGAATCTCCGTTCCAAGAGCCATTAATGCTTTGCCCGGCCAATTTCGCCAGAGTCTTGAGAGCCTTCCAGCCGAGGCTGGTGCCTTGGAAGACTTAGGTGTTCCAGCCGTCCTCCTCTTTGGACTGCCGACAGAGAAAGATGAGGTTGGGTCAGGAGCCTACGACGCACAAGGTGTGATCCAAAGAGCAGTACGTTCCATAAAGGAGACTACAAATCTAGTTGTTATAACCGATTTATGTCTTTGTGAGTATACCACCCATGGCCACTGCGGTTTGATCAAAGGAGAGACCGTTTTAAACGACGAGACCCTGCCCGTGCTGGGGGAGATCGCAACCAGCCATGCTGAAGCTGGTGCGGACATCATCGCTCCCAGTGGCATGATGGACCATATGGTTCAGGCCGTTAGGGCGGCCCTGGATACGGAAGGATATACAGAAACGCCCATTCTTTCATATGCCGCTAAGTATGCATCTACTTTTTATGGACCTTTCCGCGATGCGGCAGAGTCGGGTTTTGCTTTTGGAGATCGAAAAGGATACCAGATGAATCCTGCAAATACTGCAGAGGCTCTTTGGGAAGTGCAACTGGATATCGAGGAAGGTGCGGATATGGTTATGGTCAAACCGGCCATGCCTTATCTAGACATCCTGGCAAAAGTGAAGGATATGTTCGGCATGCCAACTGCAGCTTATCAGGTCTCTGGAGAATATTCCATGATTGCCGCAGCGGTGGAAAAGGGCTGGTTGAAGGAGGAGGACGCATTTTTGGAAGCGCTGATGTCTATAAAGAGGGCCGGAGCGGATGTCATCATTACATATTGGGCAAAGGAGTATGCGAGATTAGCAAGATAGGAGACCTATTTGGCAAGTCACGTGAAAATTTTCCTATTTTTATATCTCTCATAAGCTATCCTCGACAATTTGTCTGCTTCTTCGTTCTCTTCCCTTGGAATCCAAATAAAATTTATTTCTTTTCCCTGCAATAGCTTCTTTATCTCAGGCACATATTTTTTTGATGTAGCGGAGTTGATCCTGTATTCTCCTTTCATCTGCTTGATTACAAGTTGCGAGTCACCTTTGATCACAATCGTTTCCATTATTTTCTCATCATTCAGCCATTGGGCGGCGGCCAACAGCCCTTCATACTCTGCAACGTTGTTGGTCATGCCTTTGCCTTCTCCGATCGCTCCGAATCCTTTGTGGATCGGACCGCCGTTCCTGATGATCACATATCCATAAGCGGCTACACCGCCTGGATTTTTCGGATAGCAGAGCCCATCAAAGTAGACTGTAATCATTTATGCAATTTCTCCAAGATGATTCGTCAAAAACCACAGGTTATGCTCTGCTCTCCTCAATTAATAAACCCACGGCTAATCGAAGCGTGAGATAATTAATAATTAAGGAATAGGTTTATGCCTTTTTGGCTGTCCAATTCAACTGTCTATTTGGCAGGAAATCTTCTGAACAATAAAAGCTCTAGCCTAGGATCAGGTGAAGAAAAGCATGAGAGTTGCTGTAATTGGGGGCGGCGTTGCCGGAGCAGAGTTGATTAGAGTGGCTTCACCAAGTTCTTTGGAGTTTACTCTGATCGAGCCTAAAAAGCATATCGAGCTGCAGGCACTATATCCAGAGTACCTGGCTGGTTTAACCAGGATTCAAGATCTGACTGCGCCACTTAAGCCGTTTTGCGATCGTGTAGGTGCTACATATGTCCGAGAGAAAGCGTTATCCATTGAGAAGGATGCCATCGTCTGTGAGCATACTCATGTGGAGTACGACGTTGCAGTAGTAGCCACTGGTGCGGCTCAGAACTTCTTTGGCATCAAAGGCATAGAAAATACTTTTTCGATTAATACCCTTGAAGAGACAAAAAGAGCCAAAAGGTTTGTTGAGGATACAAATCCGGAGCGCATTATGATATTGGGCTCAGGCCTGACGGGCGTGGAGACAGCGTCAATCCTTGCGGAGAGTTTGGATGCAAGCATCTACATAATTGAGGCCAGAGACAGAGTCCTTCCCCAGTTCTCTCCTAAGACCTCGGAGCTTGTTGAGAAGGCGCTATCAAAGAGGGGAGTTAACATTCTCACATCCACACAAATTTGCGAGGTTAAGAAAGATTGTATACTCTTTAGCGATAATATCGGCACCTGCTTGGATTGCGATATGGCCATATGGACTGCAGGTGTAAAGCCTTCTCAGTTTGTCCAGAATCTCGACTTTTATAAAAAGAACGGTTGGATTGAAGTAGATCCCTATCTTCGTGCCCAGGGCAATGTCTTTGCTATCGGTGATTGTGCCTGGGTGGAGATCGATTCAAAGCTCGCCACTAAAACTGGCCTGGAGGCAGAGCGTCAGGCAAAGCACACGGCCAGGAATCTAATGCGTTTGGCGGACGGTAAGCCGTTAGAAATGTATACTGTTCGTGCCAGTACAGATAGCCAGGTAGCTCTCATATCACTAGGTGGTGACTGTGCGGTGGGTGTTATGGGAAAGATGTGCATAGGTGCTCCGACCAGGCTTATATATTCGCTCAAAAGCTGGATTGATAAGTCCTTCATAAAACGATTCACATAAAGAAAAACATGAGCAACATTTGCTCCTATTTTTCACAATAATAGGACCGAAAATTAAATCGCGCTTTACCGCGAGGATTAGAGCTTTCTTATCCTGCCGAAAATATCACATACTTGGAGGCACTTGGTTCGATCAGGTCGTCACTCTAAGCTAAGAATCACACCAAAAAAAAGACGAAACGAGGGAACCATCCCGGTTTGCTAAGAACATTCTGACCTCTAGTATGTGCTGAGTTCGCCTCGGAACAGCATCTTCTGCAGCTTAGGAATATTTGCAAGCCACTCATCCAATATTTCCGTAGCTCCTGCTTCCAGCACCTTAATATCCACACCCTCTTTTGGCACGATTTGTACGCTGGCAATATGGGGCTGGTCGATTGGTTTTCCTATCTGCGAGAGCATCTTGATGTACACTTCTTGGATGCCCTCGACCTCTTTGGCGATCTCTCTAGCAGCTTCGGTGGAGAGAAGGTTGTAGATCTTGCCCACATGATTTATAGGGTTCTTGCCGCAGGTCGCTTCAAGGCTCATAGGCCTATTCGGTGTAATGAGTCCGTTTGCCCGGTTGCCTCTTCCAACGGCACCGTCGTCTCCCATCTCTGCTGATGTGCCCGTAACGGTAATGTATACCGATCCCTGTTCTATGTTATCCGCTACGTTCATCAGAGCATTCACTTTTCTTGCAGTATACTGTTTGGCAAACTCTGTAATATGCTCTACAATGTCGTTCTTTGTATCCGCATATTCTTTCAGGTTAGCAATATATTTGTCAATTAATGCGCAAGCAATAGTGAGGCTTATCGTATCTCCTTGCCGCATGCCCATGACTTTGATATCCTCGCCAATGGCCGGGACGCTTCTTTTAAGCCTCATCAGCTCCCGTTCGCTGTTGTAGACGATCGTTTCTGTTTCGGAGAGCGGTGCGTAACCCACACCAAATGATGTATCATTGGCGCTCGGAACTTTACGGCTGAATACATCTCGTAGGTCAGAAGAGCCCATTCCGATCTTGGCATCGAGGATGATGTGGTTATTGACGTCCAAATTCGATAATGATTCTTGTAAGAGCTTTCGGGCAGCCTTGATCGCAATTGTGTCTACGGGAATCTCTTCTTCCTTGAAGACTCTTGTTGCTCGACCAGTAAGCAGAATGTAGAGTGGGCAGATGACCTCGCCCCCGCCAAATGTGGGTTTGGATCTTCCTGCCACAATCTGAGTCTTATCGGTATTGTGATGCAGCACCGCCCCAAATCTATCAAGGTATTCCTGGCAAAGGGCTTGGCTAATGGATTCTGCCAGTCCGTCTGCAACGCTGTCCGGATGGCCTATCCCTTTGCGTTCTACCAGCTCTATTTCCTGTTGTTCCAGCGGTTTTTGACTTAAGCGTTCAACCTTGATATTTCTCTTCATGACCTTTCCTCGAATGCGGTAATAATACGGCAATCGCCTTGATATCGATGGAATTCAATGCCATATTAATGCTTTGCATTTCGCCGCTTTGTTTGTTAAAAAATAGACTAGAAATTAAGCCCAAAATTTTATTGAGTCAAGCCTATCCGCCATTTGAGCATCTTCTCTTCCACCAGGTAACGGAAGGACCAGTCGATGATCAGGCCCAGCAGCCCCAGCATAACTATGTAGAGCAATACATATTCCATCTTGTGCAGGTAGTAGTAAGACCAAATTTTGTAGCCAAGGCCGCTTGTACTCACACCAAATTGCTCCGCAGCCACAAGACACATCCAGGCTATTCCCATGGCAATCCTTATTCCTCCCGCAATAGATGGCAATGCATGGGGAAAAGCCACGTATCTCACCAGGTCAATATCCTTAGTTGCTCCAAGGACTTTGGCTGATTCCACATAAACGCGAGGCAGGCTGCGAAAGCCTACGTAGGTATTTATGAGAATCGGAAAAACTGCACCTACGAATATTATAAAGCCTGCCGCTTCGTCAGTTAGGCCGAACCAGACAATAGCAAAGGGAATCCAGGCCAAGGGAGGCACAGGTCGTATAATCTCCACAATGGGATCTAAAATCTTATCTGCGACTCGAAACCAACCCATGCTCATGCCGAGAGGCAAGGCAACGAATAGTCCTGCCGCCATTCCAATAATAAAATGAAGGAGGCTGACAGGAAGATCTTCTGTCAATATCGTCTGCCACTCTTTTGAGAACGCAGATACAACCTGCAAAAAACTTGGCAACAGCAGGGTATCGTTCACTGCGTTTGCCCCTACCTGCCAGGCAACGATCAGGCCCAGTATCGATAGCGTTTGTATGCCCCATCTTTTAACTAAATCTCCTCTGTTTGTTTTGTCCATTTTGAACACGATTCCCTAGACCCCGGCTTTCTCAAAGAAAGTAGTATCGAATAGATCATCTTTTGTTAGGGTCTTGTTGATATAGCCCAATTGCTTGTCTATTTTGGCATATTCCACGGTTGATGGTATCTGAATGGCGGGGTCGCTTATCCACTTTCCATCCCAGTTCTTTATTGAGTTCTCTACCACGGCAAGATCTTGCTTTGTCTTTTTGGCGTAGATTTGCGCAGCTTCCTCTGGATTGGCGTTTACATAGTTGGTGGCATTTATATGCGTCTTAAGTATCTGCAAAACCAGGTCCGGTTGCTCTCGCATCAGTTTTCCACTGATAAGCAAGCTGCAACAGGAATGGTTTGGCCACATCTCGCCTGAGAAAACAACTGATTTGCCCTTGCCATCAAGCTCAATCTTTGAGGGGGACGGATGAGGCAGGAAGACACCATCGACTTTTCCGGCTTCAATCGCTGTAACGGCATCGCCAGGTCCCATAGCATGAATATTGATCTTGGAAATTTCGACTCCGTTATCATTCAGCCATTTCTTCATAACTATATCCTGGATTGATCCGGGCGGAAAAGTACCAATGCTCAAACCCTCCAGAGATTTTGGTCCGTTGTATGCCACATCCGGCTTAAATACGAGGTCTGAACCGTTGATGTTTACTGCAGCTACAATCTTGGCATCTAGACCGTTAGATATGGCTGTTATGGGTGGTGCGGTTCCGACGTATGCGATGTCCAGCGAGCCAGCCAGCATTCCCTGCATTTCAGGAGGCCCTGACTGAAATTCCTTCTCTTCCACAGCTACAATACCAAAAGGTTTCAGATCTTCTTCCCACCATCCTTTTTCAGATGCCACCATCTCCGCGATTTGATGGGTACTGGGCTGATATCCGATGCGCAAAGTAGCGATATTAGCAGGAGTTTTTTCCATCGCTGAAGCATTTTCGCTCTTTTCAGGAGCAGTAATGCATCCTAGCGACATAATAACAACTGCCGCCAGGATTGCCATGAAAATCATTTTTTTCAATTAATATCACCTACACTAAACTTTGCCGTAGCTATCGCGATTTTCTATATATAGCAGTTTCCAGTCAATTAGATATATTTTCCTCAAAAGGCTAATGATTTTCATAGATCCTTACAATAGTATTCATTGCAAGAGAAAAGCAGCTCTAGAAACTGAATGATTAATCAGGGCTGTTAGTTTTATGGAATACATGCAACCGATTTAATCCATTGATTCCAATTGTACAATCTTTCTTATGCTTGTATACATAAATGCTCCGAATTGACCTATGTCGATAGATTGAAACATTAACCGCGCATCATTAGGTGAATTAGGTTTATGGTACGGTCATATTCAAATATCCAAAATCGTATTGAGCGCAAAGAAGCCGTCGTCATCACTTCAGAGGAGGCTTGCGAGCTTGTAAAGAACGAGAAGCATGCCATGCTTAAGGAAGTGGATGTCGTTACGACGGCCACGCGTGCTGTGATGAGTGGAACATATGCGGTTTTCTCTTTTCCTGTGGCTGCGCCTGGATCTTTTTTGAGAGCAAAGAACGTTATGATCAACGGGATTGAGGCTCATGTTGGACCTTGTCCCAATGAGAATCTAGGCATCTTGGATCTGATCGTATTTGGGACTGCTCATAGCCGCAGTCGACATAACTACGGCGGAGGTCATTTATTTCGTGACCTCGTGGAGAGAAAAACTGTTCAAGTTGAGGTTGAAACCGATAAAGGAGACTCTTTCGAGACCTGCACAAATCTCGATGAAATTCCGTATGCCCGGATCTATGGAGTTCGCCATGCCTTTAAGAACTATTCGGCATTTGTTAATCCTGGTGAAAATCCAGTTTCAACAATTTTTCATGCCAGATTGTTTAAACCGCACTGTCAAGAGGCAACCTTTTCCGGCTGCGGCCAGATAAACCCTGTCAAGAATGACCCTCTTTTAGAAACCGTTGGCATAGGAACTCGAATCCTCCTTAATGGAGCGGAGGGCTTCGTTCTTGGTACTGGGACTCGCAGCAGCACCGAGAAGCCAAATCTTTCTGGCTTTGCGGATATGCACAAAATGTTGCCGGAATATATGGGCGGTTTTACGACGTCAAATGGTCCTGAGTGCATTTGCTCCTGGTCGGTGCCCATTCCCATAACCAGCAAGACTATTCTGCAAGAGATCGCTCGGCAAGATAAGGATATCTCATTGCCAGTCATGGATGTCAATACCAGGCGGGCTTTAGGCCAGGCAAACTATGGCGATGTTTGGCAGGATGTAGACCTCAATGTGGAGTTCAATCCAGAAAAATGTCGAGAGTGCACTTGTTGCCAGGTGGAGAGGACGTGTCCAATGGGTGCGGTTAGCTTCCTGGGTAAGAATGCCCGCCGAGATGCTGATCTGTGTTTTCATTGCGGCCTATGCGTTTCACAATGCCCTTCCGGTGCTTTCCGATGTTCTTTAGGTGGAATTCATCTGAATACAAATGAGGGCACTACTGTAATCCCTGTAGTGCTGCGCCAATCGGATAAACTCCGAGCCCTTAGGCTGGCAGATAAACTCAAGAGAATGATCCTAGATGGTTCTTTCAAGATGAATAATTCAGTTGAACGGATTTCATGAATTGCTTGACAAGTTACGTAACACATCATATACTAATGGCGCTTTTTGGCGTCCATGCGATCTGAGTACCATGGCCGTCGCTTAAGAGTTCCTCTTTTCGTCGGAGGCCCAAAAAAAAGCAGTTCGAAGCCGAAGCCAAGGCTCATGGCTGTTCGGCCTGCCAATATCTCAGGCATATCGTGCAGGAGTACAAAAACCGCGACATTCCCAAGTCATCAAGCTTACAAGACATCCAAAAATTGAAAGAAGAAAACGCAAAACTTAAAGAAAGCTTTGCGTGAATTTGGATAGGCTTGCATCAGTTCAAGATGAGATAATTCAGAGCCTGCAATTCCAAGCTGCGATAGCTAAAGGCCCGTGGTATGAAGGCTTGATAGAAGCCCTGCAGAATGGCCCTATCCACCAAAAAAACACTCCTGGAGACGTTAGGCATCGATGTATCGAACGGCAATGTAATGCAAATCATATCCAAGCAGCCTAGTATACTAGAGGCCAATGGCAAAATCGCTATGACTACTCGCGGCTGGAAGTGGCTACCGCAGCTCGGAGTATAAAAGCGATAGTTTTTTATGGTTATATTCATCTTAAACAAAGACTTTATCGATTTTTATAAATTGATCAACAGTCACTAGGTTGAAAAGAGGGATTAAAAAGTGGAGAAGAATAAAAAGAAATCGCGGATTTCTAGGGCTGGCACCAACTTTTGGATCGATGCCCTGGCCTCCCTTGCCTTCGTGATGTGTACCGTCTCAGGATGGATGCTCATGGATGGCCGCTCCGGTGAGACTGGTGTGCAAACGGGATTGATGAGTGCAGACATATTCTGGGGATTAACGCGCTTCGAATGGGAACATCTCCACAACCAAAGCGGCTGGATACTTGTAGCCCTTGTTATAGTGCACTTTATCACTCACCGAAGTTGGATCTCGTGGATGATATCTAGATCCATTCGGCCCGGCCATTAGCAGAAGACCAACATTTTGCCAATTCATGCAGCTCTGAAAATAAGCGCGGAGGAAGAGCTACCTGGCCCATGTGCCGCAATTGGGCATCTGAATGTCTTTATTATCGCAGATAGGGCAAATGACAATGAGGCTAAAGCAGCCTTTGGCAGGGCAAAGAACTGTCATATACTGGCTAAAATCCAATATTTTTTAAAATGCGAGGTTACGTTGGAGCTTATTGGTAATCTCAAGGCTATGCCAGCGAGGACACAACTTATAGTGGTAGTTTCTGAAAATGTGGTTGCGTGCGGGGGATGAGAGCCCCACATATTATCTACTAAGCTTCTTGTTTTGTTCTGGTCTTTGACTATAAGGGTCTCCTTCTATCCCTGAGGCAAACCTGCCCCTGAAAATTACCGCTATAGCCCTGCCTCGCCCGTTCTCACCGTATAGGCCTGCTCCACAGGCAGGACAAAGATCTTGCCATCACCAACATTTCCAGTCTGGGCGCCTCTCTCCATGACCTTAACTGCTTCACTTAATCGATCATCCACCATCACGGTTATAATCATGGTCTTAGGCATATCATAATTCTGGCCACGAACTTGGACGCCTTTTTGCTTTCCTCTGCCATAGACGTCTGCCCTGGTATAAGCGACTAAACCAGCTTCATTTAGCATGGACGCGACATTTGATATATTCTCCGACCTGACAAAAGCCATGATCATTTTCATGCTAATCTCCGATACAAAATTCTGCAAAAGGATTTATAAGGATTTATTTGGGAATTTAGCCTAAAGATTAAGCATACTTATGGCGCTTTCGAGAAGATTGTGAAATTCTATGAATCACTCTCAATCGAAATAAAGAGCGCCTCGGAAAATAATCGTCAGAATTCCTAACAACCGGAGACGTATGTCTAAAAAAAATGGTTCTCCGCATCCGATTCAATTTAGAATATTTATCTGGGTTGAAACGGAGAGCTTTAATGCCATCAAAAGCTCTACCGTGAGCTAATAACCGTAATGTCATCTTTTAAAACACGCGAAAAGTTTAACATGATGGCTAATTAAGATTTTAAGCATATATGTTTACATGATAAGCCAAACAGGCAATTCGGAGGGATTAACCATTGATAAATAATCGAATACTTATTGTATTGCTCGCAGCGCTGCTATTTGTTGCATCTGTGAGCTTGGCCGAGGAGCATAGAGAGCTCACAGTTTTTTGTGGTGCTGGCCTTACTGGAGCCTTGACTGAAATTGGCTGGATCTATGAGAACCAAAGCAATATAAGCCTCAAATTCAACTTTGATGGCGTTCCTGCTCTTCGTGCCCAAATTGAGCAAGGTGCGTACGCCGATGTCTTGATATCGGCAAATCTCAAGCATATGGATGCCCTAAAATCCGAGGGATTTATCAACAATCAAACCGTCAAGATCTTTGCCAGGAACAAAGTGGCAATAATCGTGCCCAATGATAATCCTGCAAACATCACAGATTTGAAGGATTTGGCATCTCCGGGTGTTAAAATCTTAATGGGGATCAAGGATCTTCCTGCAGGCGATTATGCATTAATGGTCTTAGAGAAACTTGCTGCAGATCCGGAATATGGGCCTACATTCAAGAAATCGGTTCTGGGCAATGTCGTTTCTCAGGAGACCACTGTGAATCGTATCGTTTCCAAGGTTGCTTTGGGTGAAGCAGATGCCGGATTTGCTTTCATATCAGACGTCAGCCCGCAAATGGTGGGAAAGGTAACACGGATACTTATTCCTGATAAATACAATGTAGTTGGTGATTTCCCAGTTGGCGTGCTATCTCAGTCCAAATATCCTTATGAGGCACAGTCATTAATTGACGTATTAATGTCGAATGAAGGACAAAACACCCTGGACAAATACGGATTTATTCCTGTAGCTGCCGCGTGAATAATGCAGAGCACTTGAATTGAGAATATGCGATAAAAGCCAGCCTAACACTGGCAATATGCTGTCTTTATCTTCAACGCTGCATTTATCTGGTAGGTGACAAAGGTGGACGAATGCATTATGTTAATGGTAGCCAAGAAGAAATTCATCTCCGAGCTGGTGAGGTGGAATAAAGAACATAATGATCATATTGGTTCAAATGACGAGATAGTGATTAGCAGGCCGCTTAGCTCCAAGGAGGCCATCGGAGAGCCTGGCAGAGATGACTTTCCACTTCTTAGACAAAAAGAAGTCCTCATGCAAGCTAATTACAGGGGAGCAGCCGGTCAGGTGTTTACATCGGTTTCAGGAAACTTCAAGGGAACCTTAGGAGATGTGCTGGAGTTGCCCCTTACCGGGAGCTTTGAGCGTGCCGTCTTGATCTCAACTATGAATGCCGTGCTTCGGAGCCTTGGTCTGATTGAGAAGACGGTGCACTGCAAAAATGATGGCCCGAAGAGGTGCGCAGACTGCATGATAAAGTGGATAAAAGAGCAGCATGCGGATAATGTCGGGCTAGTAGGCATGCAACCCGCACTGCTGGAAGCTTTGGTACGGTCGCTGGGTGCTGAAAGGGTGATGGTCTCAGATCTAGCTGAGGCAGGATCGGTGCGTTGTGGCGTCAAAGTTCTGGATGGTATGAATTCGTCTGAATTGATCGAGCGCTGCAATCTCGTTTTGATGACCGGATCTACTATTGCTAACGGCACTATCGACGATCTGATGGAAATTACCTCTTTGCACAATAGAAAAGTGGTATTTTTTGGAACTACGATAGCAGGATCTGCATATCTTTTAGATCTGAATAGATGGTGTCCTTGTTCGACTTGAACAGAAATTATGTCTGGATTTGATATTTCAATGGTATAATTCCATGCAAGAAAATGCGTTAATTGAGCCCATGCTTCTGCCTTACCAGGAGCTTGAGCAAAATTTTTGGCAGAAGGACACTTGTGCTGGCTGCAGGGCTTGTCTAACCCATAACTCCTCGGCTAAGCACTCCCTCCATTGGAATAATCCGAAATTGGATAGAATTACGACTCGGCAGGAAGCAATTCTGGACCCGTAATCCGGGCCATCTCTGACCTACCGGATTCCCGCTATCCATCCTCTTCGACAAAGCCGTCGTTGTCTTATCCGATGGCTGATGCAATGCTTTCCAATGAGAGGAAGCTGGATGCTTATTTTCCCGTATCGAATACTCAAAGCTATGCAAATCTCAAAGCAGCACCCAAAAGCTTTTCGCTGGACTAAGGCAACCATCCGCCGCTTATTGTGGTTCACTAGCCCGATGCGTAGGTAGCCGCGGTATCCCAAACTGGACTGCAATCAGGTATGGTTGGCGATAATCTGCCGGATTGTCTCAGCAATCGCATTATCATAACCTGTCACATCAAGCTGGATAGCCAAGTCTGTAATGAGGATGAAATACTGAATTTACTGGTAGTTTCCAGATAATGCCATCCATGATATACCAATAGAGATGGCTTATAAATGAGAGAGCTAGCGAGTAGCTAGAGAAGACCAGGAGCGATGAAGCATGAGCCATAACATTTTTCAATATGATTATAAGCAAGGCTTAACATTATGACCCATTAATCGAAGGAGAAATATTATGGTCACATCAAGGAAATTAGCAGAATTTACGGTATCGAAAGATAGACTGATTCAAGCATTGTCTGGTGTTTCTAACATAGCCGACAGAGCAATAGTCAGAGCAATTGTTCATCCCAAAGATGTAATATTAGGATTTGCTTTCAGCAATACTCTATCTGAAGAAGAGTCAGGTGACGAAATATATGCGGACTATGTAATAGTGGAGGAAGAAATGATAGATCCTAATTTCTTGGTGAAAAGTGAAGATTGGCCGATATTCTATATTTCCTGTGCGGAACAATTCATCAATTCCATTGCGACTTTGGAGCCCAGAGATAATCAATTTCTTAAGGTGGAATTCTATAATATAACTGAAGAAGATCTGTCTGATATAATAAAGAGCGAAGCTTTCATCCTCGGAGAACACAATTCTGCAGTTGGGTCTATCTTGCGACATCCATCTTCGCAAAAAGATAGTACTACAATAGATGCTGATGAGACACAATCTATACTTTATGGATAAGGCATATTCGGTCCGATCGTATTGTAGTGCTGCACCAAATTTGATGCTATCTATCGATGCATGAGGCAAATCGGTAGGTCAATAAAGTATCATTTTTTTAGGTGATTCAATACTATAATCCGTTCTCAATTTTTATATTTGTTTCGTTAGTTATTTGTTTTGAGGATCGGATCGAAGAAAGCGCCGACTTAACAATGCTGTCATCCCTCCTAGGCTAGTGAGACCAAGACTAATGCACATAACCTTCCATTCGAGCTGGACAAGCATGAAATATTGAAGAATATCCTCAAAAAAGGAAGCAAGGGAAGTCTGCCCCAGGAAAGCGGCACAAAGAAGGGACGATGTATCTTTAGGCTTTCGGTATCGGAGCACAACTAAAACGGCATTTATCACAATGAAGGTCACAAAGACAGTGAAGTTGTTGACATTGGCCACAAGTGCGATATCCTCTAAAAACACGAACGACATGGCAAGGGCCATGGACAGGATCGTGGCTGCCCAGGGGGTTTGGGTGCGGGAATGGACGGATGCCGGGATTCGAGGCAGGGATCCGGATTGTTGGTGGTGGCGAAAAGCGCCATAATCGAGATGATGGTGGAGGCGCTCGGCCCTAAAGCGGAATAGGTGATGTCTGCAAACGGCGAAGAGGAGCGGCTCAGCCTTTCCCAACCAAGAACGCTTGCGGCAGAAAGTGCTAACATTATATAGAGGACAATGCTTGCCGATATTGCCCGCATCAAGCCTCTTGGGATGTTTTGTTCCGAATCTTTTGCCTCCTCGGAGAGCTTTACGATCTCTTCAAAGCCGATGAAGGTGAAGAATATCAGAGCAGATGCTTGGAATATGCCGGAATGGTCCAGAGGAGACAATTCAAGCAGGTTCACGTAGGGGAATGGCCAATAGTATTACAAATACCAGTCCCAAAGCCTCTACGGCTGTGAAGGCTATGGCCAAATCTGGTTGACTGCTTGATGCCAAGAAAGATGATTGCAGAGAGTGCCGCCAATAAAAGGAGGGCGGAGGGTAAAAGAGGCGCGTCGGTGAGTGCTTTAAATTACTCGGCAAAGCCCAGAGAGACCGTAGCTGCTCCCAACCATGCCGCTGAAGATAATCCGCCAGCCAACTAGAGCAAAGGACATCCAAACGGCATTTCTGGCCAGGCCCGCTGCCTCACCAATGAGTGCATAAATTCCCGCTCAGAGGATTATGCCGACCCCAGATATGGTGACCTCAAATAGCCCGAGAGTACGCTGAAGCTGAACTTTTTTCCCACAAATTATACCGGACCGTATTCTACTTATGGTTTCTTGGGCACGATAGGATTAATTGGGATGGTGTGGACAAAACTTTTTTATGAATGAGCCCAAACTTATTTGTCGATTACTATGGCAAAAATATTAGGTGAACCAGGAAAGATTTCCTTGAAATTCTGCTCTGGTATAGGCATTGAGGAATTCAAACAGAAATTTTCTCTGACCAATCCTGAAGCAGCTGCTTTTCTAAGAGATCTTGCCCAGGAGATTGAAACAGGAGGTAAGGTTGAAGTATCCTATGGCAGCGTGTCCCTCTCTGTCAATCCCACATCCCCCATTAAGCTTGAAGTAGAATACGAGGAAGATGAGCTTGAGATTGAGATAAAGTTTAAGGCGATGTCTTGAACTTTAAGCTTCTGTCGCAATTCAGGTGATAACTATGAGCACCTTTTGATATTAGCAGGTGAAAATTTTTTATTTTGCCACTTTGATCTTTTTAAACCGACAGTGATAAAATGTACAAAATTAAATCTCCTTTGAGCATTCTTCAGGTCAACAAAATCGGACTGGATCATACTCATTCGCAAAAGAAGGTGCGTCTTCTGTTTCTTGCCCTTCCCCTTTAGTCGACTATAGTCCGCGACACAACAATTCCAAGTAAAGATAAGAAAGCTGCAGTCAAGAGCGACATGCTTGCCAGAGATCGGGCTTCCCGCCAGCCATCCTCGTCGCCAAAGCCATCGCTGTCTGGAAGGATAGCGGATGCGATTTTCCATATGGACAGAGGCAGTCGACTTGTTTTCCTGTATCGGATAGACTCAGAGTTTATTTCTCTAAAGGCTTGCCGTCTCGTGTCTTTGAAATCTTGCGTTTGAATCGTCAGCGTCGTTTTTTTGACACGATATTTTCTATGCCTTTTCTATACCATCGTGTCCCATGAAATTTCGAGGCAGATTTTCAGATAGACTATCAAATAATCCAGACCTTAAGTGCGCCTAACGCCTGTGGTTCTGTCTGTCTTGAGGTATATTGCAGGTGGCTGCAAGAGAATCATGTCCTAGTTGGTTCTGAAGATCTCCAATAGGTGCGCCAGCATCTGGGCTCCAGTCTGCTGCTTGCAGCAAGGTCTCTAGAACTCGAACCTATCGCCTCGCTCCGGGACGATTACATTCTTAATGCCCAATTTGCTTAATCCTGCGGCCATAGCCTTTGTCGCATCAGGCTCGCCGTGCACCACAAACACACGTTCCGGCTTGTTTGGGATTGCATCAATGAAATCGAGCAGCTCGCCTTCGTCCGCATGAGCGCTGTAGCCATCAATCTCTTCAATCTTGGCCCTTACCTCGTGTTCCTCGCCATATATGCGTGCAATCTTGTCTCCTTGCAAGATCTTTCTGCCCAGAGTATTTTCTGCTTGAAAACCCACAAATAGAATCGTAGTCTTGGGATCGCCGATATTGCGGCGCAAGTGATGTAGCACTCTTCCACCCTCGCACATGCCTGAAGCGCTGATGATAATTGCCGGCCGTCTGAGGTTAAGCTTTTTTGACTCCTCGGTGCTGCGAGTGTAACTGAGCATGCCAAAGCCAAAGGGATCTATGCCCCTGTCTTGCAGTAGGAGCTCTTCCGTCTCCTCGTCATAGCATTCAGGATGCTGCCGGAAGATTTCAGTGATATTAGTTGCCAGAGGACTGTCCACATAGACGGGAATTGAGGGAATTTGTTTTGATTCCATCAATTCATGCAGGTGATAGACCACCTCCTGAGTTCTCCCTACGGCAAAAGCGGGAATTATTAGCAGTCCACCTTTATGGGCCGTCTCGCTCACAATTCTGGCCAGCTTTTCCTTGGCCTCAATAATAGGACCATGATTGCGGCCGCCGTAAGTCGACTCTGTGATGAGAATATCCGCCCTGTCGATGATATCGGGATCTCGTACCACAGCGGCACCCTTTCTTCCCAGATCCCCGGTAAAAGCGAGCGTAGTGACCTTATTTTCATCTCGGGCATCGGAAATCTCAAGCGCAACAGAGGCTGAGCCAAGAATGTGCCCTGCATTCCTGAACGTTAGTCGAATGCCCGGCAGTATCTCAAGAGGCCGCCTGAATTCTACGGTTTGAAAGAGACGCAGTGTATTCGTAACATCATGTACTCTGTAAAGCGGCTTGATAAAAGGCAATCCATTCTTTGCGTTTAGCTTATTTACATAATTGGCGTCCATCTCCTGAATGGTGGCAGAGTCGCGCAGCATAGCACTGCAGAGGTCGCGCGTCGCTGATGTCGAGAAAATGCTGTTGTCAAAACCATTTTTGACCAGCATGGGCAATTTGCCGCTATGGTCGAGATGCGCATGAGAGAGCACAATAGCATCGATGCTCTTAACATCAAAAGGAAATTCGGAATTTAGCTTTCTAGCTTCCTGTCGTTTACCCTGTGCCATTCCGCAGTCCAACAGCACTCGGTGTCCATTTGCTTCGACCAAATGCATCGAGCCGGTTACGGTCTGCGCTGCTCCAAAGAATTGAAGTATCAATTTAGCCCCTCACCATTTTCATAATTTGTGCTCCGTTGAGATGTTGCACATTCTGGATAAAATACCCCTCTCCTGAAATCTATTTTTAAACCTATGTTTATTCTGATATCAGGTCATTTTCTTATGCTAAATGAAATTAAAAGTTGAATTAATTTAATAAATTTGTCTAATTGAAAATCATATGGTGATCAAATGGATTTATGCCGTAAAAGGGAAGAATATTGGTCTAATATTTTAAATTGAGAATATGCCTAACGAATCAGCATTTGCTGCTCTATTCTCCTGGGTCCGATCAGTTCCTTGTGGGCTGGCCAGGTTTAGATGAAGGCCGAGAACGTCGCCAAGGCTTGTTTCAAGGTTTTCTCCTAGGGCGAAAAGGCTTTGTCAGGCTGCATGTTCGGCAAAATGAGAATGGTATCGGTCTTATCGCTGTGAAATGATCACCTGAAGTGAAGATAATAACAAGGCGCAAAATGCCTTTCAGATCAACTCCCGGGCAATCTTCAGGCTATGCCAGCCAGCCCCGAGCCAGAGTCATGGTCAAGGGAACATTGAGTTATTACAGAAAGGGAATTATGGTGCATCTCCATCAGCAAATCGAATGTCTCTGGTGCCTGCAATGCGATTTCTTCCGGGAGCTTCGAGGAAGTACATAACCAGCTTCTGGCCTAAAAAGCCACTGATCTGCCACAAAGGCATGTAAAGGACTTTCAGCCTTAATGCAATGAAAAGCTAGCTATATAATGCGGGCTCCCTGGCGTGCCTCCTCCTGGCCATCTCTGCCCGATCGGGATTCCCGCCAGCCATATCTTAGCCCCCCGAAGCCGGATGTCTCTTTCTTGCACGATAGCGAACTCATATCGATATGACGAATTCAGCAAAGGCAAACAAAATCCGCGTCCTGCGCAAACAATACCGGGATTTAGGCCGGAAAAATTGAAATCAATAATTGCAGAAACATAGCGTCATGCTTTATTAACTATTAAAGATATCATCTTCAGTGGAAGATCAAATATCCGTTTTCCAGGGAAGTTGGTGGCGAGATGGGGGAAAAAATCTCAGAAAGGATATGTAAATTTCTGCTCTTGATAACAATTCTTTCAGCAGTTCCGAGTGGATCCGTATCTGATTATCCCGACTTTGTTGGATATGTGAATGATTATGCTCATCTCCTTTCAGCGCCCCAGGCATCTACCCTAAATCAGGAGATCCGTGACTTTGACAATCGCACCACAATTGAGGTTGCTGTTGTCACAGTAAATTCGATTGGCAACGAAAATCCACAGGCCTATGCCATCAATCTCGCCAACTACTGGGGAGTTGGAAAACGTGACAAGGATAATGGCATAATCTTTTTGGTTGCCATGCAGTCCCATGACATATGGATCGAGGTTGGCCCCGGACTGTCGGGCCAGTTTAGCGACCGTCAAGTTCAGCAGATTGTAGACAATGTCATAATTCCTCAATTCCGGGCTGACCGGCCGGGTCTTGGAGTCATCGACGGTGTTCATAGCATCATAAGCCATTTCAGAGTTTCAAGCACCCCACAGCCAGCGCCAATATTGCCTCCTTCCCGAGAAGAGGACATAGGGAATTCCAACTTTTTGAAAATTGCCGCATCTTTTCTTCTACTCGTGCTGCTAGGAATCCTCTCTGCATTTGGCATAACCAGACGGTCCCAGGCAAAGAAAAATAATGCAAAAATTAACGATTTTAAAATGTTGCTTAACGAGCTAGTGGACAAAGAAGCAGCTGGCCTCGAAGCGGTTAAAGAACTGAAAGCAAATTATGCGCCTTCCATATGGAAGAGCTCTGAAGAAGCATTCAACCTCGTAGATCATGAAAGGCTGGAGCTGGAACTGTTAAATGCAAAGAGAACCTCCAATAAAGGTTTGATCTCTGCCCGTGTGGCTCAATCCCAGATAAACGAGCTGGAAAGTGACTTCGAAAAAGCCCAAAGAAATGTTGATGCCCCCATAATCAAGCTGGCTGAGACCAAGAAGGCACAACAGGAATGTGCTGCGATACTTGCAGGGCTCGATGCTGCCTTTTCGCAGGCTGAAAAAGAAATAATGGGAGATCAGATTTCCATGGCCACCAGAATGAATCTGGAAGAAGCCCGACATATCCATCAAGAGGCAACGTCTCTGGCAAAGCAGCCCGTCGACACTGTGGACTGGATTGTACTGTATGAAAGGTTGGCCAAGGTTCGGGCAGATATTGAGCAGGTCAGCAAAGATGCAGTGCGGGACCGGGCGATAGCCGAAAAGATTCAAGGCATAGATCCGGACGAGCTGCTGACCAAGATGAAAAAAACTTTGGAGACGGCAGAAAAGACCATGGGACCGTTGGGCGCATCAGAACAGGATCTAAATGCCGCGAGGGCGGAATATGATAGGGCACAAGAGTACCGCTCGGGACGGATGAATACAATTGATCTCTATCTGATCATGACCAGGATCGATCGCAACATAGAACAGGGTTATCAGCGGCATCAAAAGGCGGTAAACGAGGCTCGGGCTCAAGAGGATGCGACCGCAATTCATCATTCTGGATTTGGAAGCTCAGGCTCGAAAAGCTTTGGTGGGGGGCATATGGGTGGTGGAAGTCACGGCGGTGGGAAATGGTAAAGCGCGGCACCAAGAAATCCGCATTATGCACAAGAGTATTGAGGTAGTGACCTGTATAAACAGGTTCTCTCCTGCACAATTAAGATTCTCGCTTCCATCCTCATCGCCAAAGCCGTTGCTGCCTTGGGCGACAATGGATGCAATGCCTCAGATGGAGAAGGCACACGCCAGGAAGTGGAAAATCCTACCTTGATTCAATTTGTATCTGACCAGGCAAAAAATTGCAGAGCGGTACTTTCAGTTTGCACAGGCACCTTTATCCTTCATCGGGCGGGTCTGCTCTCAAACAGGCGAGCAACTACCCATTGGGCTTCGTTGCAGCAGTTGAAGGCGTTAGGCGACGTGGAAGTTATCGAGGATCGAATTGTGCGAGACGGAAATATCTGGACCTCGGCAGGCGTTTCTGCCGGCATCGATCTGGCATTGGCTTTCATCGAAAGTTCTGCTGGAGATAATGTTGCAGGCAAAATTCAGTTAGGCGCTGAATACTATCCATTCTGCAAGTCATATGGCTTGTCGCATCAACATCCACTGGCACCTGGCTATCTAAGGAAATAAGCTGATACGATCTGTCTAACCCCCCTCCTTGCTGCGCACTCCTCCATTGGATTGATCCGAAATTGGATAGGATTATGACTCGGCAGGAAGCAATTCTGGACCCGTAATCCGGGCCATCTCTGCCTACAGGATTCCCAACTATCCATCCTCATCGCTAAAGCCGTCGCTGTCTAGCTGAAAATGAATGCATATCGTTTTCGCAGGGCTGAGATGCAAGGTCTTCAAGTTACACGTACTGCCTTATTCTACCAATTCATCAAAAACTATTCATGTTAATACAAACTGTGTACTGGCTGTAGGTGGGAGATCTAAACGCAAAAGCTAGCTATAGTGATCGTTCTGCTATTAATGGTATCACCACAGGCCGTTCATGGAGCTCAGGCTTCATCTGAAATCACCTTCCGTGAGGTTAATGCTAGCGAAATCCTGGCTAAAATACAGAAAGGTGAACCTGTAGAATACGATCACATTAAAGTCAAAGGGGACCTGGATCTAAGCAGTTTGGTTTTGCAGACAAATATAACGTCTCCAATAAGAATCAACAATTCTGTATTTGATGGCTTGATAAGGTTCAATCATACATTTTTTGAGAAAAGATTTACCTATCAGGCTCTAATTTCACTAAATATGCCTGCTTCGGTAGATCCACTTTCAAAGGATATGCCTGCTTCAGTGAATCCACTTTCAAAGGATATGCCTGCTTCAGTGAATCCACTTTCAAAGGATATGCCTGCTTCAGTGAATCCACTTTCAAAGGATATGCCTGCTTCAGTGAATCCACTTTCAAAGGATATGCCTGCTTTAGTGAATCCACTTTCAAAGGATATGCCTGCCTCAGTTGAGCCGCTTTCAATGGGTATGCCTGCTTTAGTTGAGCCGCTTTCAATGGGTATGCCTGCTTTAGTTGAGCCGCTTTCAATGGGTATGCCTGCTTTAGTTGAGCCGCTTTCAATGGGTATGCCTGCCTCAGTTGAGCCGCTTTCAATGGATATTTTTTGGCTGGGTAGATGTCAAAAAAATTGCTCAAACTAGCGATGAAGCAACATATTTGGGACTAATTAATAACTTTCAAATAACATGGCCAATTCGATGAAGCTGACTATTATATCTACAGATACCGTATTAAGTCGAGAAGAGTCCTAACAATAATATTCAATGGTTTAATGGATATCGAAAGATGTAGGATCATTTGCGAGTTATATGTGCATCATAAATCTACATGATAGCATCCCTTAATTAGAATAACTTTATATAGATATAAATTATGTATATTATTCATAAATACAATCCCGGGGGGGAATGGCATTTCCAAGAATGGTTCTTTCTGGCCCCGCACGGAGATTGCGGGGGGACTTGGTGGACTTGGATCTAAATCGTATAAAGAGTTAGAGCTGGAAAATAAAGTAACTGCTATGGAACGGAGTTTGAGAAAATCCGAGAATATTTGTTCGGCTCAAAAAGTACAAATTGCAGATTTACAATATGATTTGAGTGGGGCAAACAGAAGTATCAGGGGTCTAAAGAAGCGGAATAATCAAATAAAGGCTGCCCTGGCGGTACTGAGCATCCTGTTCACATCGTCCCTTATAATAACATGTTTCCATTACCAAAGCAACGATCTATTCATATCATGTTATTTAGCCTGTAAAAACGGCCTAAATGCCCTTCTGACAAACCCATTATTCCACAAACTTTATGGCATGAAAATATCTAGCATTTCCTTGCACCTTCCTTTTAATTAATGCCGCCTTTGGATATGGGTTATTGTGGTCGACCTCTTTCGGATCTCGGCTCTACGTTCCAGGTCCCCTTTTTGGAAATCGATGGCAGTAAAACAGATTAATCGATAGCGGCAAAATCACTCAATGGAATGGTTAGTTAGGCAGAAGCGATTTATGACTTGTTTGGATAAGGATGAAAAAGGAGATAATATAATGATCTCCTATTCAGTCATCTGAAAAGTTTGTTGACCAAAGCGCAACCAATGAGCCTCGGACCCTAGCGTGCGTCCTCCCGGCCATCCTGCCCTGCCAGATTCCTGCCATCCATCCTCGTCGCCAAAGCCGAGCATCGTTTCTTTCATTTTATTTGGTATTGTCTAACTTCGAGTTAATATCGGTGGCAGAGACATTTTAAATACAAGTACATACACGTATGTCTACATATGTCAACCAAGACTATAACTATAACAGAAGAGGCCTATAACAGGCTGAAGAGTCGAAAGGAGGAGAATCAGAGCTTTTCAGAGGTCATTATCCAGAATTTCCCGGCTAAAAGGAAGCTTTCAGAGATCTTATCTGAGATAGGTCAAGATGATTCTCTAGCAGACCGAATTGAGGCGGCTTCCAAGGAAATGCGTCAATCCAAAATGCGGGAAGTCGATATTTGATGCTGGTACTTGATACCACCATCCTAATCGATGCCTTGCATAGAAAAGAAGCTGCACTTAGAAAGATCGTAGAACTGGAAGAGACAGAAGAAACGATATGTACTACCCAAATCAACGTTCTAGAGTTGTATAAAGGTGCATATCTCCCTACGAAATCAAATGAAAACATACAGAAAGTCAAGAAGCTACTAGATGCCTTAGTGGTTCTCCGAATAGACGAAGACATTTATGAGTTGTTCGCAGCTCTCTCTGCTGAACTTAAATCCCATGGAGAATCTATAAACGACTTCGACGAGCTGATAGCAGCTATCACCATGACTAATGGAGCCGCAATAGTGTCAAATGATAACCATTTTAAGCGCATACATGGATTAAGAGTCATTTCATATTGAGAATGGACCAAGTCCAAATTACGGCAAAATTAAAGTTGCATAAAGGCTTTCAATTTGCGTCCAATAGCTTTCGACACCGAGATCAGATTCCTTATATCCATCCTTGCCGCCAAAGCCGAGCGCCGCTACCTAAACGATTAGCAAGTCGATATCGATATCCCGATTTCAGAATGAAAAACATGTGAATGCGTTGCAGGCTATTTTGGAGCAGATAATAATGATTACGTAATTCATCAAATAGACTTCATGAATCGTTCGATTATTTCTTCCGGTCGGAGGTTGATTATTGGTACATCGGCATTGCCAGGATCTACCTTCGCTACAACAACTCCCTTGCCTAAGAGGGCATCCTGCAATTCCAAAGTATTATGAACAGTCCTGACATATCTTACTCCCGCTGCCAAAGCTATGGCTGCGAGGTCAGTCCCTAGGTGCGTACATGTAGGTTGGGACCCGGTAGAACCGTAGCAACAATTGTCCATAATCACCAGCAGGTAATTGTCAGGCGCATAGTGGGCGATTGTTGCCGTCGTCCCCAGATTCATAAGAACCGAACCGTCGCCTTCTAATACGATCACTTGCCGCTCCTTTCGGACCAGGGCCAGACCAAGACCTATTGATGAAGCCAGGCCCATAGAGCCGAGCATATAGAAATTCGCTGTCCGGTCTCTTTGAGAATAAAGCTCCCTGCTGGGAAAGCCGATGTTAGAGATCAGCAGGGCGTTTTTGGCTTCAGCAACCTTTGCTGCCTCGGCGATAGCGTCAATTCGTTTCATCTTTTCCTCCAAAACTCTAAATCAAGAAGAATGGCCACTGGCTTATTCACAGATTCAGCTAGTTTCCAAGCGTTTGCCACCGTCTCCTCGGCAATGTCTGGTGTGGGTGAGTAGCGCGGGATGTCCATAGAATCTAGAAGCTTTGTCGTGAGTCTACCCATGGGCACCTGGCCTACAATAGGCTCACCGATACCTCCTCGGTGGCTTATTATCATTAGTAGGGGTATCTTGTAGAGAAAGTCCAGTGACGCCAGTGCATTTATGCAATTTCCGAGCCCCGAGTTTTGCATGAGCAAGGCCGGCCGTCGCCCGCCTATCCATGCTCCTGCACATAGGCCTACGCCCTCTTCTTCTCGGGTGGCTGGCACATGGATTATTTCTCTATCTTCTTCTACAAAGTGCAAGAGCTCCTGCAGGTTGATGCAAGGAACTGATGTCGCGAAGTTTATGTTTGCTCTCTTCAGGCCGCGATATACGGCAAGGCTGGAATTCATCTCACATAGGTATTCTTGCTAAGTCTAAATTTCTTTTGCAGAAATCATCTACTAGTATGGATTATTTAATTTTTTTAAATTGTTAATTTTGAATAGTTCTCCACCTTGTAGTTGAATCGAACGACCTAATATGTCCTGAATCGGATTAATAAAGCAATTTAGAGGCATTTTTCATCCCCCTATCTCTTGCTAACTTAACAACAAAGTTTAAATTCTTAAAATTACTCAGTACTAAAAGTATGTCTAAAATTATTTAGGATGGTATTAATGTCATTTATTCTGATAAAGGGGACTTTCCACGTGAAAGGGTACAGCCCAGATGGCGACTCCGTCCGATTCAAAGCAAATGATTCTGCTATTTGGAAAAAGCTTTCAGGTCCGGCTGTGGGGTTGAATGCCCGGAATCATGCTCAACTGCGCATGGAAGCAATCGATGCCCTAGAGACTCATTACGAGGGATTTCACCAGCCCATGGAACAGGCCAAAAAGGCATGCCGTTTTCTTCTAGATGGCCTTGGGATAAATGATGTCGTATGGGACGAGACCGAAAGCACAGTCACCAAAGCAAAAGACGGAACAAAAGGTTACATTCTGGCCCGCTGCACCGAGAAATATCGCCGTCCCGTAGCATTTGTCTATGCAGGGGAGACGCAAGCGAAAGATGGGTCCGAGATAATCTTAGACGAAGAAATGATTAGAGAGAGCCTCAACTACAATCTGTTGGCTAAGGGTTTCGCTTATCCGACTTATTATAACGGCCTTTTTTCAGATCTGCGGGCAGTCTTCTCAGAGGCTATGACCAAGGCCAAAGAGGAAAGAAGAGGTTTCTGGCAATATGATATGACCACATCGGGATTTTCGGTGTCCGATCCCAGGACGCTGACTGACAAAATAGCTGTTCTCCCTAAACTCTTTCGCCGCATTATTGATTATATGGGGGATGGCGGGGATATCGAAGGTTTCCAAAATTATCTTCTGACGAGATGCGAGCCCCTGGTCCGGGTAAAGCAGGTTCACTTCACTCGTCTTGATGCGATTGTCGAAGTCAAAGGAAATAAGGTTAGATTGTTAGAGTCGCCGGAGAATATCATCTTCCTGGATAAAGTCCTATGCAAAAAGAGTTGAATTTTTTTTTGGAATCTGGAACCCTAAAGACAGATATGTTGAATGCTTAGATATCTTTGGCGAGTCAAATTATTTATTCCAATAAAGACAAAATAACCTTATGCCTATTCTTAAAGAAGATAAAGAACTGAAAAGTGCTCTTGAGAGCTGTCGCACCATATGTGTCGTGGGCATTTCGCCTGATCCTTATAAGCCCAGCTACTTTGTGTCTGATGTATTGAAGGGCCGAGGATTCAAGATTTGCTTTGTAAATCCGAATTACGAGGGAAGGACCATTTTGGGCGAGAAGGTCTACGCTTCGATAAATGATATTCCAGATGAAATTGACATCATCGATGTCTTTAGGAGACCTTCTGCCGTGCTTGCTTTGGCAAAAGAAGCTATGGAAAAGGGTTTTAAGGTTTTTTGGATGCAGCCTGGCACAGAAAGCCCGGAAGCTATAAAGTTGCTGGACAAGGAAGGATACGGCATTGTAGCAGGAAGGTGTGCTAAAATAGAATCCAATAGGTTGCTATAGATTTCATCTTTTGAAAATTAAATGTCCAGGCGATAATTTTGTATTTTCTTTGAGAGATGGTGCAATTAGGAGAGCTATTTTGACCTTTCCCGCAATAAGTGAACCAAAAATGCAAGGGATCTGGACAAATCTTTCTAAAATATTTACTAATTAAATTATTCGTATAAGCAAAAGCTAAATAGCCCGGCCAGCAGTACCCCTAATCGATGTTTTCTGGCTGGGATGAGTACCACTTGGTTAATAAGGAGCTTTCCGGACTGGTGAGGACTCTGCCCGATTCTCCCTTGGGTGAGATTATAAGCTATGTGCTCTCAAGTTCTGGAAAACGGGTCAGGCCCCTTATCTTGATCTTCTCGGCAGAAGCCCATGGATGCGCGGCCTCTCTCGCGATGGATGCCGCCTTGGCCATAGAGCTTGTGCATGCCGCATCCCTCGTGCATGATGATATTCTTGACAAGGGTGTGGAAAGAAGGGGCTGCCCAAGCGCTCTGGAACGGTTTGGTCCGGATGCTTCTTTACTTGCTGGTGACTATCTCATTTCTCGATCAATACAGTTGATATCCAACTATCGCCAACCGGTGATAAGCGCTTTTGCCTCTGCCTGCATGGATATGTCTGAGGGAGAATTGATGGATCTCTCCATCACATGCTCTGTGGATGATTACTATCAGTGCATCTCCAAAAAAACTGCCTCTCTCTTTTCAGCATCTGCCAAGATTGGCAGCCTCATTGCTGGGGCTGGTGAGGAAGACGTGGCCCGATTTGAGGGCTATGGGATGCATCTTGGTCTGGGCTATCAAATTCTGGACGATCTAGAGGAATTTATGGGGATCGATCAAGGAAAATCATCCAAAAAAGCATCTGCTACTCTTCCAAAGATATATTGTGGCCATCATCCGAGAGATGCGGCATGTAAAATGAGCATTGAGGCCATCGATGAACATAGCCAGGAAGCCAAGAATGCTCTCCGTGAATCATCAGGAGGCAAGGTGATGTTGGCTCGCCTAGAGAGTATCGTCGATGAAATGACGTACCGAGGATTGCATAGATGCAGATCGCAAAAAAGCCTCTGCTAAAAATTGTTGCATCCTCAGAGGGGTGTGGAATCCAGCTAACTGTTAAAGGTCCATTAGCCCGCCTGGCAAAGCCGGTCATGGACCGGATAAATAAGATCTTTGCTGATGAGAAGCCCATTTATTCCGGCCAGGACAAGTTCATTTTTTCTACCTGGATTCCACCGGCTCCAAGCCTTGCTTTCGATCGCATGCTTTCCGCCCAGGTGGGTGCGTTGACAGGGCGTCCTGTTCCTGATCAGTTTTCCATAGCCGTCATGAGAGCATGTCCCAACGATTGCATCCATTGCAGTGCCCCTTCGCGGCAGGGTGAGATCCTGGATAGCGAAATTGTTAAGAGAGCCGTTAGCGAGGCACTGGATATGGGATCTTACCTCGTAACCTTTGACGGAGGAGAGCCTATGCTTCGTAAGGACCTTCCCGCTCTTGTTTCTGCGGTGGATGCGCGGGCTGTTGCAACGTCTTTCACAAGCGGCTATAATCTTACTCCTGAGCTTGCAAGATCATTAAAAGAAAATGGTCTATATGCAGTGCGCATCAGCATTGACAGTCCCGACGAAGAGGAGCACGATCGCGTGAGAGGCCGCAAAGGGGCCTACAAAGATGCACTTTCCGGCGTTAAAAACGCCATTGATGCTGGTTTATTAGTCGATCTTTTTATGGTGACTTCACCTGGCAACATAGATCACCTAGATGAGGCTTTTTCGCTTGCCAAGGAACTTGGTGTGCATGAGCTTTCTTTTTATGAGATCGTAGCTGTGGGCCGCTGGGCATCTCATGAGGATGAAGTGCTTACGGCAGATGATGTAGTGAGGCTTGAGCGCTTCCACAAAGAGAAAAATAGAATCGACGGCCCGCGGGTGACGGCCTTGCCCTATCTTCTCAGTCCCCAGATGTTTGGCTGTTTTGCGGGACGCAGATGGATTCACGTAAATTCAGCTGGTGAGGCTCTCCCTTGCGCCTACATGCCCCTGGGATTTGGGAACATCAAAGAGAAAAGCCTGAAAAAGATCTGGAAGGACATGTCCCGATACAAATGGTTCCGGGGAAGATGCTCCTGTCAAATGAGGGATCCAATGTTTAGAGAGGGGCACAGCGAAATTCTTCATAAATAATCCAAATGAAAAAATAACCTATATTGAGCGTCTTTTCGGGTCCCACCTTCAATCGTATCACTCTCACTGGCGTATGGGATTAACGTATCATGTAATTCTATTCTATATCTGCCCGTTATGATACATTGTATATCGTTGTTTGTCGAATTAACCATTAAGCTTATCAACTAATAACCTCTACGTGGTAGCGAATGGCACCAATGTGGCACGAAAAGGATCGATCTTTTCGATGTTCACATTCATTCATACGGAGGTTATGATTTTATGAGATTTAAATTATTGATGTTATCGTTTCTGCTATCCATTGCCTTCCTGGCAGCGATAGCGATTTGCGTAGATTGGGCCAATCAAGGAAGCCAAAGTGTCGACGAGATGATTAGCAGTGGAGAATATTCCACCTATAATTCAGGCATAGCGGGCCAGGCAGCAACTCCCAAAAAATCCCGGGAACTTCAAAAGAATAAAAGCTCGATGAGCTGGACGATGCCCAGCACTCTCTCAGGGGGTGGAGATAGCGCTAAATCGTCCCGTGATGAGGCTGAATCGACAAGTAGTGAAGCCACAGAGGATGATATCGCTGCCAGCACCACGGAGACTACGTCAGAAGCCGATATGACTACAATTCAATCGGAGCTGCCGCCTTTGGAGCCGACAGTAGCATCCGTTAGCGGAAGTTGGTCTTTTACATTAATGGATAGCGTTCAGCGTGATTTAGCCTTAGTCCTGTATCAACCACCAACGGGAAATGAAATCTTTGGAGCAGGTAAAATTAGGGCGGATAACAATACTCTTGACGTAGCAGTATCCGGTTTAGCAACAAATGAAACGATGGACTTAGATGTAATATCTCTGGGTACAATTGGCCTTTACAAGTTAGAGCTTGACCTGAGTAAAGAATCCGCTGCCGGGGATTACCAGGCTTTTTACACAAGCGGTGATTCTATCGGAGGAAGCGCCGAGGGAATAAAGACTACATAGAACTGTCAAAAAAATAAGCAACGTTGAACGATTCGATGCCGGTATATCTGGCATTTGGATCGCTTTTTTTCCAGTATCGCTCTATATTCGCATTTATTATTTCTCGATAACTCTCTCACGAAATGCCAAAAATTGTTCTTGAATAATCCTTGCTGCTATTGGAAAAAGATCTTGGAGATTTGCCAAATCAGTTTGGGCAGCCAGAAGCTCTACCGCCGCAGCCTCTCTATCAGGCCGGGTTCCATCTACACAGATCAGGGAATAACCCAGCCATGCGTAGTCTTTGGGAGCTTGACATCTCCTTTAAAATTGGCAGCTTTCAAACCAGCCGAATGATATAAACCAAGAAACAAATCAAGTTCAACAGACTGCATCAACTTCGCCAGGCTTGCAGCCAACCGCATAAGTGCGGAGCAGGTCAAATGCCAATAGAATTGAAATGAAAACATTTGAGGGCAAACAATTGTAGCCGGGATGCCCTCTATTTGCTTTTCTTTATATCAATTAAATCGGATGCAATTTAGTTCCATTTAAGCTGGTTCCAGTACTCGTACTCGTGTTCCCAATCTTTCTCGTGCATTTTAACAAGATTCTTGAAGTATTCTCTGATCTCTTCCTGCATCTCTCGTTGCTCGATGTAGTCCCTCTTCGTCTTTACGTCCTCTGCGAGAGTTTTGCCAAGCTGGAATGCCTTTTTCTCTGCGTCTTCCATGGCTTTAGGACCCTGGGACATGATTGCCCCCACGCTTCCACTGACAAAAGATCCAAAGTTCATCATCAGTCCATCCAGGTAAGTCGTGACCTGGTCGAAGTTACTGCCTCCGGTGGCCACATTGCAGCAATACTTTCCCTGGAGGAGCTGGCAGTGGACTGCATCAGCCATGCGGTCGATAAGTGTTTTCATTTGCGCTGTAACAGTGTGGAAGTAGTTAGGCGATCCCCAGACTATACCGTCCGCGCCAAGTATCTTATTATAAAGCTCCTGAAAATCATCTTTGTGTACGCATTTACCGTTCTTGAAGCAGGCCTGGCAAGCATTACAATATTTAATCTCAAGTTTGCATGCATCCACAAGCTCAACTTCTGCACCAACAGCCTTTGCGCCATTAAGGACCGCCTGGACGAGTCGAAGAGTTGTGCTTTGAGCGCCTCTGGGGCTTGCACATATTCCTAATATCTTCATAAATTGTTTTTCTCCTTTGCCTAAATTTCCAAAATTTCAATTATCTTCTTATGTCCTTTATTTATTCCGGTAATTTACTCTTTGCATTTTTCTCCAATGATTTATTCGTTTCTCAATAAGTTAATCCTTTTGATCATTATTCTCATCGATCACGATTTCTAAAATCCATTTACATCTTTCAAGTGACAACAGCTTTCTTAAAGACCTGCCAGGCAATCAGAAACATTGCTGCGGCGAAGATCATTAATGCCGATAGTGACATAATTACATCATTGATTGTGTAAACATAATGAACGCCAATGGCAAAAAAATCGTTGCCTATGGCAAAGTATCTTACCCCATTAACCAAATGTGTCAGAGGATTGAATTGCGAAAGAAGCCGTACTACCCCAGGGAATGCATCGATAGGATAGAGAGCATTACTGGCAAAGAATAGGGGCAATGTCAAAAGAGTAATGACTGCCTGCAGCCCTTCTGGAGTCTCCATGCTCATGGAAATTGCCGATGAAAGAAAGAGAAATCCCAACGAAAATATGCCCACAAATAAAAGTATTCCAAAAATTGCTCCTGCCGTCTGGAAAAGTGTGTAGCCCGAGAAGAAACGAACGCCTATGACAAGACCAAAAGCAACAATAACCATCACCTGAATAAAAGATTTTGTTACGCCCGATAGCCCAATGCCCACAATGATGTGGTTGCGGGGCATAGGACTGGCCAACAACTCCCTCATCAAACCCCAGTTCTTGTCGAAGAGAAGGGTGATCCCTCCAAAGAGGCTGGTGAAAAGCGTGGTAAGAGCAATCACACCTGCACCCATAAATGTTAAATAAGAGATTTCAATGGCACCATGTGGCGCAACCATTACGGAACTGAACCTGCTGAAGTTGCTGGACATGGCGGCTCCATACAGTGCCATCCAGAGAGCTGGCTGAATCAATGAAGCAACAAGAGCAATCCTGAAGCGAACAAATCTGAGCATATCACGCCAATAGATAGTTAAAAATTCGGTTGACACGTCATCTACCTAACTTTTGGCCGGATTCTTTGCATTTTCTCGGCTCCAGAATTTCTTATGTCTCTGCCAGTGTAATGGACGAATACATCGTCTAACGTAGGCTTCTTGAGATTAACACTGATAATTTCTATGTCATTTTCCTTGATTAGATTCATCAATATAGGGAGAAAATGCGTTCCGTCTGTGTTGATTGTGATTACCAGCCCGTGTATCGTATTTTTAACATTTCTGACCGCCTTTTGGCCTTGAAGCAATTTCTCAGCAGCAACGTTATCGCCGGTATCAATGTAAATCATATCATTTCCTAGGGCGTCCTTGAGTTTGGCTGGATTTCCTCGGGCGATGATTTTGCCGTGATCCATAATATCTATCCAGTTGCTGACAAGGTCTGCCTCATCCATATAATGCGTAGTGAGAAAAATAGTGGTTCCAGAATCGTTGACCATTCTGATGTAGTCCCATAGCCTGCGCCTGGTTTGGGTGTCGAGGCCAATAGTCGGCTCATCCAGGAAAAGTACTTTTGGCCGGGTCATCAGCCCTCTGCCTATCTCTAAGCGGCGCTTCATTCCGCCGGAAAGGTAACGGGTACGAACATCCCTTTTGTCCTCTAGTTCTACCAAGCGAATGATTTCTTCAATCCTCTGCTTCCTTTCTTCCTTGGGCATGGAGTATATCCTTCCATGCAGCTCCAAAGTTTCCCACACGGTTAGATCGCGGTCCAGTGTCTCGTCCTGAAAGACAATACCAATGGATCTGCGTACATTCTGGGGCTCTCTAGCCAGGTCGTATCCCGCAATGGTGACTGAGCCCGTCTGTACGGGAAGCAGGGTGGTAAGAATATTGATAACCGTACTCTTGCCTGCACCGTTAGGTCCAAGTAATGAGAAGATCTCCCCTGACCGAATAAAAAAGCTCACGTTATCCACAGCCTTGAAGCCGCCATAGCTGTAATCTATATTTTTAACCTCTATAATGTTTTCAGCCATCTTTGCATGATCTATGGGCTCCTGCATAGATTTATAATCTCGTCCTTAGAAAAGAGTTTATAGTTTCTATTGAACTAGAGGCGAATTTTAGCAAAAAGGAGAATCACGAACTATGACCAAGACTGAAGAAGCTCTAAATAATGCTTTTGCAGGCGAATCGCAGGCGAACAGGAAATACACAGCCTTCGCGGCCCAGGCGGAAATGGAAGGTTTTGCCCAAGCAGCAAGACTTTTCCGGGCGGCGGCCGAGGCAGAGGCCATCCATGCTTTCAATCACATCAAGGCATTGAAGGCTATCAAGACCACCAAAGAGAATCTGCGTGAAGCTATCGCCGGAGAGACGCACGAATTCAAAGAGATGTATCCTGTGATGATCGCAGCAGCTAAGGCTGAAGGATCGAAGGACGGAGAACGTACCTTGAGTTATGCCAATGCAGTAGAGGAATACCACGCCAAGCTCTATCATGATATGCTTCAAGATTTGGATACAAAGAAAGAGAGCTATCCCTACTTCGTCTGCCCTGTTTGCGGCATGACTGTAGAGAAGAGTCCGCCGGATAAGTGTCCTGTCTGCGGGGTTAAAGGGAGTATGTTCAAAAGGATAGAGTAATCTTCAAATTTTTAGCGAATAATTAAAAATGCGCGGCTTTCAAAAAAAGGATAATTTATATCCAGGTTGCTGAAAAATAGGCTATGCCTGTTTTGCATATCATTTTAAATATTTTCCCCCTGGTACTTCCCACTATACATCTTTTCTGCATCCTTTTCCAGTCTCAAGAAAACAAGCTGCATCATCCGGGCGTTCTTTTTTAGCCTCAGGCCGTGAGGGTTTGAGATAACCAGCAGGCTCTGGCTGCGTCCCCGGTATCCAGGGTCCCACAACGCGGTCTCCAGAGTAGCTCCGCAGCGCAAAAGGCTGGAGCGAGATCGGGCCAGGGCGGCTACATTCCGTGGGATATTTACAATCTCGTTGAAAGTTACAATATATGAGCCCGCATCTAAAAGGATCCATCCAGACTCATCAAAATTTATCTGCTCTGTATTTGGCAGCTTTCGTTCATTATTATCGAAAGCCAAATCGCCCGAAGATATGAAGCGCTCGATCTTTTGCAGCGTCAGCTCTATGCCGCACATCTGCGTTTGAGTCTTGGTATCTATCATAGATTCGACTAGGTCTTGAGCCTCACTGCCAATAATGATTGTCATCCAAATCACCTTAATTAGAATATTCTCGAAAAAATCGGCTCAGGCCATAAATATTGCGAGACAATTTTTAAAACGGGTAGTTTAGCAAATTCTATTAATAATGATAGCCTCAACCAATATTGGTGCTAACAGATTGTTCGACTTCCTAATTCTGCCCCTCACCGTGGTAATAGTGTTGCTAGTCCTGGCCTTCCCCCTCATCTTAATCTATCTTTTTTTGCGGTTCAGTGAGACTGCATTTGAGGTGGTAGGCTTCAGCCACTGGCATGCGTCCCTGGCTGTTTTTGGCTCTGTTCTAGGCAGTCTATTAGACATTCCTCTTATCAGTGCCCCTCTTTCCACCTACCCGACTTGGTATGTTTCCCTCGTAAGCCTGAATCCGCTGGATGCTTCAACTTCTTTTCATCCACTTTACATAGCGGCAAACTTAGGCGGATGTATTATTCCGCTGGTCATTTCAGCTCATCTTCTCCTGAGAGGCCAGACATCTTTAGGCAAGGCATTAGTTGGAATGGCATTTGTAGCTCTAGCAACCTATTATGCGGCCGAAGTCGTTCCTGGTGAGGGCATTGCCCTTCCTTTCTGGCTATCGCCCTTTCTGGCGGCCGTATTGGGTTTAGCGCTTGCCAAGGGATATCGCCGCGCTCCACCGTTGGCCTATATCAGTGGAACTATGGGAACACTTCTTGGAGCAGACATCCTGAGTCTTATAACTCCTGGAGTGCTTCCTGCTCTTTCTCCCCTTGACATCCACAAAGCCAAGCCCCTTGTCCTTTCCATCGGTGGTGCTGGCGTCTTCGATGGCATATTCCTGACAGGTATCATTGCAGTTCTCCTGGCGGCTGGCATTGTATGCCTCTTTAAAGGAAGCTGCAAAGAAAAAAACCAGGAAATGAGCGAGTGATGGCTCAAAGAGATTATGACCAAATACGAGTCAAGCATTTTCTAAAGGATTAAATACAATTGGGGTGCGAAATATAGTCCCCATTAAAATCCAAGTCCCAATATATGGATCAGTATCACCAAAAAGGCACCCAATATCCCGCCGATGCCGCAGATCAGTATGACCAGCCAGCCGTAGCCGATACCTAGTCCCGTCAAGGTATTTACGAGAAATAGAATCACCAAACCTACGGCGGCATTAATAATAAAATTTTTGATTGATTTCAGAATCAAGAATGCCCCGAAGACTATGACTATAATTAATACAATAAGTCCTAAGTCAATCATACAAAAAGATAGGATCCCATTAACTATAAAGATTTTCTTTTGCTCTATATCTTGAACGTTTCCATTTCGCTTGCCAGTCGGTGCAGCTCTTTTGTATCCAGCGAGAGGGGGTCGATGTGCACCAGCATTATGGCATTTGTCAGTGCATTCTCATCCCTTTGGGACTGGATGAACCTGAGCACTGTCTCATAATTATTCTGAGTGATAAGATAACCTATTCCTTCCATCAGGATAATGGGGTAATTCGCTTTTCCAAGAAAATCAGAGATTATGCTATTTAGTCGAGGAAAGTTAGTTGGATCTACTGTCCTGTATTCAGGTTCGCTTTTTTGTGTTAGCCATATAACCGTTTTTGCAGGCACTCCGTACCTCTCTCTAAGAATCTCCGGATTGTATCTGCTTATGCATAGGCCATCCATGCCATGGCTTACAAGTTCACTGAATACCTCCAGGCTTCGTTGTGGCTTCTCCTCCATAACAACATACGTTGTTCCCGGGATGAGAGTGATTTCAAGGGGGCTTCTGCCATAGTTTTGCATGAGTTCTGCCAGCGTTGCAGTTAGGTCGAAACTTGAATCATATTTCTTGATAATCCTGGACAACTTTCTTATGGCCATAAAGAAGTTGCGTCGTGTCAATGGCGAGCACGACCAAATCTCGGGCGATAGTCCAGTTGGCAAAGCATATTTCATGTCCTGATCACAAGCGGCCGCAGAAGCATCATCAGAAATTGGCTCGGATTTGGTCGTTTCAAAGAATGATTGACCCTCAATCAGCTCATTAGCTTCCATAACTGCCTCTTTTCGCTCTTTCTCGCCAAGTCGGATCAGCATGGCATCGGAGAAAATCTTGAAAAGATTTACAGAAAAGGGTCCTAGCGTAAAGAGGAGCTCTTTGACCTCATTTATGACTAGTGGCATGCTTATATTTATGAATTGAGGTCTTTCTGCCAGAATCAGATGCGTTTTTTGGCCCAAAAGCTCCATCTGATATACAAAGTCAAGCATGTCTCTTTCTTTGTCTATACCATGGTTTTCTTTCATAAGCCGCTCTATACTATCCATTAGTACAATGCTGTTCTTGCTGGAATCTGCAAAGGACTTTATGGTCATGAATAGGAGCGGCAAATTGCGAGGAGATATATAATGATCGCTTCCCCTTTCGTCGCTCAGTTTGATGATGGGAGTTTCTTTAAAGCCCCATATCTTTCGCACCTCCTCGGGATCGCGGTATGTGATGCATAGCCCCTCCACACCATGCGTGATTTGATCCGTGAATACTTCGTAAGCCTTTTCGGGAATGACATAAATCTTTCCTTTCTCTAATACATAAGTAGGAAGCGTGGCCTCCGCGGCTTCGATCACAGGTTTCACAGTGATTTGATCTTTAACTATCATTCTGGTTGCCGAGGGTCCTAATGAGCCGGTGAGTGTCTTCTCAAACTGGTTCCATAGCTCCTGGAGCTGCGGTTTCTCAATCGTTTCGCGGCTGGTGCCGAGCCGAGCTAAAACGGCATCGACTTTATCTCTAGCCTGAGTTTCGCCTATGTACCGAGCCAAGGTTCCTTCCAATTCTTCAATTGTTCCTTGACGCATCTCCTCTCGCTTGAGTCTCCAAGGTTCAGCCTTTTCCTGGAAAACATTTACGAAGTTAACCGCGATAGCCTCTTCTTCTGGGCTTGGTTTGGAAAGGAGGGATACTAGAATATAGAGGCTGGTATTGATTAAGAGTGTCCATAAAACTGAGTTTGTCCAAATATCCAAATCAAGGCCGAAGAGATTCGTCGGCTTTAGAAAGGCCAGACCGAACGGTCCATCTTGGACCAGTCTTCCCAGAATATAGTTCTCTCCTGCCACGGTGGGAATTAGGGCGGTATATCCCCATAGCAAGAAACCCGATACTAAGCCTGCCAATGCACCCTTTCGGTTCCCTTTCTTCCAGTATAGGCCACCAAAAGCGACAGGTGCCAATTGACTTGCCGCCAGGAACGATACTACACCAATTTCGGATAGAATCTGATAAGCCACGGCGCGAGAGTAGAGGTATCCTAAGAATACTACTAGAAGTATGTTAAGCCTTCTTGCATTTAGTAGTGCATTTGCTAGGCTTCTCTCTTTTTTTATATGCTTTAAAATATACGGCATCTCCAAATCGTTAAGTATCATTGTGCCAACAGCTACGGATTCAACTAATATCATGGCCGTGGCTGCCGATGTTCCACCAATGAAGACTAAAAGAGCTAGCCAATCCTGACCCTGGACGTAAGGTATGGTAATGATAAAAGCATCTTTAAGTCCAGAAGTCTTGAGGAGCAATCCACCTGCCGCAATGGCAGGAACGAAAATATTGATTAATAAAAGATATAGGGGGAAAATCCACATCGCCTTCTTGAGATGAGACTCCTCCGAGTTCTCAACTACCATGACATGAAACTGCCTTGGCAAGAAGAAGACGGCGAAGAAGGAAATCAATGTCAAAGTGAACCAGAGGGAGTACTCCATATCCAATAGATCGGCATACTCTATGTCGCTGGAGGTAAGGCTGGCCGTTTCGTTCATTATAATTCCATATCCTCCAAAAATGCCGTACGTAACATATACGCCGACGATAAGGAATGCTACAATCTTGACGATAGATTCGAATGCCACGACGGCAATCAGGCCCTCATGACGCTCCATAGGATCTAAATGGCGCGCACCAAAGATAGCAGCGAAAGCTCCCAGTAGCAGGGCTACGAGCAGCTTGCTCTCTACAGTGAGCCCCAAAAATGTATATGGTCCGCTCAGGATTTCCAGTGATGTGGATATGGCTATGAGCTGTAAAGCCACGTAAGGCGTCACCATGATCAGACAGAAGACGGCAACTATGGCACCAATGGCGAAGCTCCTTCCGTAGCGAAAGCTGATAAAGTCGCTAACAGATGTGAGTCTATTCTCTTTCGAAACCCTAATCATCTTTCGGATGACGATCCATCCGATAGCCATGGCCAGGACGGGTCCCAAATAGATGGGCAAGAACTCAAGACCTGTGGACGCTGCTCTTCCGATAGACCCATAAAAGGTCCAAGCGGAAACATAAACGCATAGAGAAAGAGCATAAACATAAGGATTGGCGACGATGCTTTTGCCCAGGTGTTTCTGGCGGTCTGCATACTGAGCTATGCCAAAAAGCATTAGCAGGTAGATAACCATAACGGCCAGAGCTACATGCGGCCCTATCAATCGGAATACCTCCTGTCAAAGATATATAGGGCCAAGATGATCATTAACCAGATTGAGGTTATATAAACCAATATCATTGGTATGCCCCTTATTTCGAAGCCTATTGCCATAGTGATCAAAGGCCAGTTAAGCAATGCCCATCCTAAGGCGAAGACGAATATCCAGAATTCGTTCTGGCTGAGGAGATCTTTGAAGTGAGGTGCCATATATTTGATCCAAAGATAGACTATCAATCCCTTGATGGAAATATCTATTGTATGCTCTGCTAATATCACTAGACGTTAAATCTGCATGAATAATCTTAGCGCCTAATTGTGATGGAAATGTTTTTCGTTGCTGGTAAGCTTCGAGCGATATGCGCGAACGCTTCCCGGATAACATGCATATCGATTGAGGATTTACTATCATTAGAGCAGCATTTTATCACGTTCGTATCATTTGTCAATATTAGTCGCACATAATATGCAGACTGCTTTTATATCATGAATTCATTCTCGAAAAACGTGAGACGATTTGATCCTTAGAACTCATTATTCAGGTGATATAACCCCGGAAATGGATGGAAGAGAGGTTACTCTCGCAGGATTTGCCCATGAAACGCGCGATCTAGGTGGCATAGCCTTCCTGGTGCTTAGAGACCGAAAAGGCCTGGCTCAAGTGACTCTAGTCAAGAAGCTGATCGGCAAAGAAATGTTCAAAAGCGCTCGTTCCATCAGCCGGGAGAGCGTAGTAGCAGTTCGTGGAACTGTGAAGGCTGAGCCGAAAGCGCCTCGCGGATTCGAGATCCTTCCAATCGAGGTAAAGGTATTGAACATTGCCCAGGTGCCTTTGCCACTGGACCCCACTGAAAAGGTAGAGTGCGAGCTGGATACTCGTTTAGACGCCAGGTTCATGGATATCCGCAGGCCTTGTGTGCTGGCCGCTTTCGAGATCGAAAGCAGAGTTTTGCGGAGCCTGAGAGATTATTTTTACAGCCATGCAATAACCGAAGTCTTCACGCCTAAGATCGTGGCTGCTGCTACAGAGGGCGGAACTGATCTCTTTCCTATCAGCTACTTCGAGAAGGAAGCCTTTCTGAACCAGAGCCCGCAGCTTTATAAGCAGATGCTTATGAGCGCCGGCATGGATAGAGTTTTCGAGATCGGCCCAATCTTCCGGGCAGAAGAGCATGATACACGTCGCCATCTCAATGAGGCTATCTCCATTGACTTAGAGATCAGTTTTGGAGACGACAAAGATGTCATGGAGATACTGGAAGGTGCTGTCGAATGTGCTTATAAAAGCGTAGCTGATAATTGCCAATATCAGTTGCAAGTTCTGGGTTTGGACCTGCAGGTTCCAAAAGTTCCCTTCAAGAGAATTACTTACACAGAGGCCCTAGAGTTAGTGGGAAATAAGGCCGGGGCAAAGATGCAATGGGGGGACGACCTAGATACTGAAACTGAGAGGTTCCTTGGCGAGACAATCGGAGAACATTATTTCCTCACGGATTGGCCGTCCTCCATAAAGCCCTATTATACGTTGCCTTATGAGGAAAAGCCGGAAATTTGCCGCGGATTTGATCTCATGCATCCTCGCATGGAGCTGGCCAGTGGAGCGCAAAGGGTACATGACTACAATCAGCTCGTGGAGCGGATTAGAGAAAAAGGGCTTGATCCTGATGGCTTCGAGTTTTATCTCAAGGCTTTCCGATACGGTATGCCGCCGCATGCTGGCTGGGGCCTGGGACTTTCCAGGCTAGTTATGACTATGTTAAAACTTGAGAATATTCGTGATGCTGTGATATTCCCGCGAGATAGAAGGCGGCTTGTACCATAAAAAAACATAAGTCTATTTCGCTAAACCACATATTTTTCTCTCGATTTTCTATCTGGGCAATAGTAAAAATTTTGGATGGATCTTCTCAAAATTCTGTTGCGAATTCTTGTTTAGATTATTTAAACATTGCTGGTCTTCATTTTGTCCTATATTAAAAATTTGGGCTTTACCAATTTTTGAATGCAAAAATATATATTCTTAGTCTGTAAATCTAATCACAGGAAACGAGAGATGATTTCATGAATTTACGAGGATTATTTCAAGAAACGTTAATAGTCATGACGTTAGCAGGGGTGCTATTGCTTTTTTTATCGAGCGCATCTTTTGCAGACCAGACACCAATGGTGAATGAAAGCAATCTGGCGACTTGTGAAAACTGCACGAATGATACTTCCATCAGCCAGATGAGTGAAGCATTATCGCTCGTAACCGACTCAGTCTCAATTCCAAGCTTAGACCAGGAGCCCTCGGATGTTAGGGGTCCGTCTGAATTCTCTGTTGGTGTGGCACCAAGTGCTGCAGACCCTATAACGCCAAATAACCAAGTTCTTTCTACTAATACGCCCACCTATGCTTGGACCGAAGCTACGGATGCTCAGTTTTATTGCCTAAATGTAAATGACACAAGCGGGAATCCTGTTCTTAAGCTGTGGTATGATGCCGAAAGCTTCTCTGGTCCGACCTGTTCTGTAACCCCCTCAAATGCTCTGGCACCTGGAGACTATTCTTGGAGCGTCCGGTCCAGAAACTGCGATGGCAACGCATGGAGTAGCTCCTTAGATTTCACAATCTGTACTTCTTCAATTCGTCCAGGCAAGCCGGTGCTCGTTTCACCGAGATTGACTACTGGCACCAGCACTCCGACATATCTCTGGAATAATGTGGCTGGCAGCACAGCATATCATCTTAAGGTAGTAGATGCGAGCAATAATGTCATCATAGATCAGTGGAATGATACTGCCGAAGTTCTCTCCGGTTCCAGATGTTCTGTTAGGCCAAATATTGCTCTTGCAGCGGGGATTAACCACAAATGGTGGGTTCAGGCTAGAAACTGCAATAAAATTGGTGAATGGAGCAACTTCCTGAGCTTCAGATTCGTCAATGTCCTTCCGGGAACACCAATTCCAATATCGCCCAGGGGTCTCATTTCTACCAGTACTCCTACCTTCGTCTGGACATCAATAAGGAGCGCAACAAATTATTATCTGCAAGTTGTAAACTCTTCACCTGAGCCTGGCGTTGTCATCGATGAGATGTTTCCAGCTGAAGACGTAATTTCTGGGTCTAGGTGCCAAGTAGTATCACCTACTTTACTTCCCAGTGGTCTCTACTTCTGGCGTATAATGGCTTCTAATGACGCCGGAAACAGCACATGGAGCAGCTATAGATATTTTCAAACTGTATGTAGCAGTAATGCCGCCATAACAAAAGGAAAACAGCAAATCGCGGATAACTCTGCCCGAAAGGGCCCAGTCAAGCCATCGCGCCCCACCGCGAAGACGACCTGCAAAACATGCAAGTTGAAGTCGAATTGAGCCAATTAGTAAGTTGTCTTTTTGGGTGAGGTCGCAAGGTCTCACCCAAACAATTTCGCAAAATGCAGGGGTCGAGATATTACTGGTATGAATAGCGTTCTGCAAACGAAAGTGCTGCAAAGAATGAATATATATATTTAATTGCGGAGCAGTTTAATTTTTCAGGCTCTCGGTATACGAACAAATTAAGCTGAGACAGGTTTCAAATCAAGGGAAAGTATCAGGAAAAGCCATTGATTCCTGTTTGATTTCGTGCTAACAATATGGCTGGTTCTTTTCAAAAGGAATATCCTTAAAAGATTCTTGCGCGAGGCCTCCTGGTCATTCGTCATTTGGCCTTGCGCTTTGCCCTCTATTAACATTAAGATGTCGTTATACCTCATCCAGCTTCTCAATTCCCACTTTTTTAACCTTAGGCTTCCAGATCTTATCTGGCATCCAGGCAGGGGCGCCTTCAGGCTTGTTTACCTGCACTCTCTCTCCCACGAATACATGCACTTTTTTCGTGCCCCTCTCTCGCAGCTTGATATCAGTGTAGCCTCGATTGGCTGCCTTGAGAGCTGCCTGTCTTGGTGACTTTCCTGTAAAGACTCCTATCTCATTGCCCTCCGCGTCCCTAAGGGCGAAATTTCTCATCTCAGCCATTGTTTTCCCTCCGTCGTTGTATATTGATATGCCTTTCTGATTCGATATATTAATTTAATCCAAAAGTACCTACTGGCGGGGCATCCCAGGCATCGGGATCGAGAACGCATCTCCTTGCTGTATTAGCTTAAAAAAAGCACTATATGAATTAGATCTATGCAGTAATTTATCAATATGATTTGACGATTCGATATCCTATCTAGTTTCAATCGATTTTTTCTAATATGCTGTCTCTCTACTTAGGAACATCTTGTCGCCCGCAAATCGCTCAGTAATCGTTTTGGATATTTAAGTGATCGTAAAATTTAATGCTCGGGCATTCGGTGACATTCTTCACAGAAAGGAATGCTAAAATGGAGTTTATAAGATCATTGCTGCCAATTCGGGGATTGTTTGGCTTAATAATCAATAAGAGTAATCCAGTAATGACAGGAAATTTAGCGAATTATGCATTCCGTTGGCAGTTTTGACCATTTAGACTAAAAAGCAGCTAGCCGATAGAGAGATGAGAAGAGGTTTCTCGAATGAATAGCGTCGAAGCCAAAAAATGTTTGGTTAACCGCTGGGATGTGGACGAGCCTTTTTCTGCCAATTTTCTAAGCGGCTAAAAGTGTCATAAGATGGATACAAACCTCAAATGAGGATACCTTTAGCTATCGGTTTGTTCAGAAAGCCAACTTAACAAGGGCGCGGGATATAACGCGGATAGGCGAGTAACGGCTTGCAGCCAAAGCTTGAGATATGCTTATCTTCAGACTTTATCATAGACTGGTGGATCAAAAAGTCATCTTTGCCGGTTGGCAAGAGATTGATGAAACCAAAAAAGAGGTCTGATTTACTCTGACTTTTCCTCTTTTATGTCCTCTGGCACCGCTTTGTTAATCTCTTTTTTCGGTCTTTTTCCCAAGGCAACCAATGAAGCTTTAGCCTGGATTCTGGCCAGAGGATAGTCGTCCTTAGCCAATATTTCCAAGGCCTCGACGGCTCTGTTATCCTTTAGCTCCCCCATCACATAGGCGGCACCGGCGCGCACATCCTTGTTAGTGTCGCTAAGCGCCTGTATAATTCGATCAGAGACCTGCGTCCCATAAGACGATATGGCTACCATCGCATTGCTCTTTACCAGATATTCTTCATCTCGAAGTGCATCAATAAGTGCCTCGAGCGTTTCAGACGGATCGCGTTTGGAGAGAAGGATTATGGCGTTGGAACGCACTAGCATATGTTTGTCCTTGGTTGCTTTGATTAGCTTCTCCGTGGACCAGCTTGGATCCGGAAGAACTGCGGGCATGGAAGGTGCTTCTGCGCCGCATGTAGGGCAGGCAGCTTCTTCCATGGAGCGAGTGATAATGGGGGCCTGGCCCTCAATTCTCTTCTCTTCTGTCTTTACCGTTTGTGCTTCCTTCTCTTCTATCTCGATTTCGTCAGCTTTCTTTTCTTCTTCCATGTTTTATCTAGTGTGATCTATTCTACTTCAGCCTTTCCTAAGGCAAATGCCTTCATATTCATATCCAGGTATTTAGATGGTACAACCTTGGACAGCGCGGCCAGGAGAAGATCTTCTGGCAATGGAATATACTGGGAAAGTGCGCCAAGCATCACCACATTCATGGCCTGGGCAGTTCCTGCCCTCAATGCGATGGCATCGGCATCTAAAGGTAATACTTTCTGGCAAAGATCTCTCAGGGGGGTGAGAATCTCCTCTATGGAAGGATAACGGAAGTTGCCTGTGGTCACAGTTACTGGCAATACGGGCCTCTTGTTGACCAAGGCTATGCCTGATGGTGAAAGGAAGTGAGCAAAGCGCAGTGCTTCTGCAGGCTCCAGTGCCAGGAGCATATCCGCTCCTCCTGGAGTAACAAGAGAACTGAACCGGCACCCGATACGAGTGTGGTTGATTACACTGCCCCCCCTCTGGGCCATGCCATGAGTCTCAGCTCCGCGCACAGGTTTGCCAGCCATGACTGCAGCCCTTCCAATAATATCTGATATTAGAATGACCCCCTGGCCACCGACTCCTACTATTACAATATCGCATTCGGACGTTCTCATCATCTCACCTCCAAGATGCTGGTGCTAGGACAGATCTTAGCGCATACTCCACATCCTGTGCAAAGTGAATTGATCTTGGCCTTCGCTCCATCGAATTCGATAGCTGGACATCCGAAGTCTACGCAGAGTTTGCATCCCTTGCAATCCTTATCGACATGGAATGCTATGCGGCGGGCTCCGCTCCGACGAGCCCTGATAACACAAGGCTGTCGAGCTATAACCACGGAGAGACCGGGATAATCTTTTGCCTTTTGGAAGCTTTGAATCGTCTTATCTAGGTCATAGGGGTCCACAGTCTCGACTAATCCCGCCCCTAGAGCGTTTGCTATGGCCTCCAGTGAGACTTTAACCGTGGATTCGCCTGTAGCAGTCAGACCAGTTCCTGGGTGGGGCTGGTGGCCCGTCATTGCCGTTGTAGAGTTATCAAGGATTGTAACTGTAATTCTGGCTTTGTTATAGGCGGCATTTAATAATCCGGTCATGCCTCCATGCAGGAAGGTTGAATCACCAAGGCTGCAGCAAATCCCTTCGGTCTCACCGCCAAACCTGATACCACTGGCTAGTGTAATGCTTGCGCCCATGCATAGGCAAGTGTCCACTGTCCCCATTCCAACGGCCATTGTGTAGCAACCAATATCGCTTGGATAGACTGCATCCTTGCCAAAGGCTTTTTTCATAGCGTAATAAGTGGCGCGGTGGCTGCATCCAGGACAGAGTGACGGGGGGCGTGGAGGCAGGATTTTCTCAGCCGGGACGTGCGTAAAGTCCTTTTTTCCTTTTCCCATCATTAAAGCGATGGCATTCCTTACTTGCAGGAAGTCCAGTTCTCCTTCGCGAGGAATTGAATCATTCTTCCCGATGATTTCAATATCAGGATTGTTGATCCTGGCTAGCCTTTCTACCTGTTCCTCTAGAACCGGCTCGAGCTCCTCTACAACCATGACACGAGAAACATGCTCTAATAAGCGGACAATCAATTTTTTTGGAACCGGATAGGTTCCTATGCGCAACGTCGAGACATCCAGATCCAGATCTTGGATGGCTTCTTCAGCATATAAACCAGCTATACCAGTAGCGATGACTCCTGTTTCGCCTTTCAAATTCAGCTTGTTCCAAGGGGTTATCTCCAGAGCATCCTCTATTGCGGCCTGCTTTTGCAATAATTCGGTGTGTAGCACTCTGGCATGAGTGGGTAAGGCCACTCTTCGCGCAGGATTCTTGATGAAATTGGGCTGACCTCTGGGAAAATAAGTATCATCTGCCTCAACATCCGATCTGGCGTGAGAAACGCGTGTTGTAGGTCTGAGCATTACAGGGATATTGAATTTTTCTGATAGCTCAAAACCGTAAATCGTCATATCTCTTGCTTCCTGGGGGTTTGCAGGGTCCAAGCAGGGTATTGATGCAAACTGAGCATACCGTCGTGAGTCCTGTTCATTTTGGGAGGAGTGGCAGTAAGGATCGTCTGCCAGAAATCACTAACAATCCCGCGCCAACACCTAAATAGGCCAGGGTCATGAAGGGGTCAGCCGCGACGTTTAAACCTACATGCTTCATGGTAGCGGTAGCGCGCGTGCCTGTCCAAGAAGCTCCCGCTGCTACTTCAAGGGCAACTTTTTCGTTTACCGACCATTCTATGTGTATTGGCCAGTCGCCTTTAAGGTGTACGAGCGTTTCGATGATTTCTGAAGAAGGTGTGCCGGGGTATCCCGCCGCTAATCCAATCCCAGCCTTTATGAGGCCTCTGGCAATTGCCGCGTTTCCAAGGAGATATTCTCTCACGAACAACCATCCTTAATATATTTCAATGTATATTCTATATGTAACAGAATAATGCCGCTTCTCTCTGATAACCGTTTTGATGCTTTATGCAGCCTGAATCAGGATGACTTAGTTCTATCCCTTTTTGGAAATGGACACAAAAGTAGTTATTTAAAAGCTTCTGTTTTCTATTAGTAAATGACCGAATGGCAATGTGATTCAGTCGGATCCGTATACAACTACCTATCTCCAGGTTGTCAGATCTGCCGTCAGGGTGCAGGACTGGTTCTATTCATAACAGGTAAATGTGAGCGAAGCTGTTTCTATTGCCCCCTCTCCCAGGAGAGAAAGAATCAGGATGTAATTTTTGCAGATGAGCAACAAGTGCAAAGCATTGAAGATATCCTCAAAGAGGCCAGAGCGATCGATGCCTTGGGAACAGGAATCACTGGAGGGGAGCCGTTAATGAGATTGGATTATCTCTTCAATTGCCTTCAAACCTTGAAGCACGAATTTGGGCATGATCATCACATTCACCTATACACAGGTCTTCTGCCAAAACGAAGCCTGCTGCAGAAGCTAAAGGCAGCAGGCTTAGACGAAATTCGTTTTCATCCACCACTTTCCGAATGGTCTCGTCCCGCGGGGCTGGAAGAAGCCTTGAGGGCGGCAAAATCCTTTGGCATTGAGGCTGGAGTGGAAATACCTGCCATAAAAGCCGCCCCTAAGATCGTAGAGGCTGTGAGGGATGCAGATGCTTTTTTGAACCTAAATGAGTTGGAGTTCTCTGAAACCAATTTCGCAGGGCTGATCACCTCTGGTTTCCTGCCCAATGATCTCGGCTCTGGTGCGATTGGAAGTGGGGACGTTGCAAAAGAGCATTTCCTTTTGGATGATTTAAAGGTTCATTACTGTCCTTCTCGTTTCAAAGATGCGGTGCAGCTGAGGGAACGGCTGAAGCGCCGCGCAAATCGAACTATGCAGCTTTTTGATTATGTGACAGAGGAGGGCACAATAGTGCACGGCGTAATAGAGGGTGACATAAAAAGTGCGAGCCAGATTCTTTTGGATCTGGGGGTTCCGGAGGAGATGTACTCCTGCAAAGATCTGCAGATTGACATTGCAGCTTCCATCCTTGAGGATATTTCAGGAGAGCTTAAAGACATTGATTGTATCCTCAGTATAATTGAAAAGTATCCTTTGGACGACGGCCTGGTCGTAGAGAGAATACCTTTATAATCCTTAAATTCATTGCTAAGGGGCGGTGAATTTGCCGGATGGAGAGCGCTGAAGAACGAATCCAGGAGAGGCTCAGAAATTATCTAAAGCGTGACGGTATTGGAATAAGGAAAGCCGTCCTAAAGTTGTTTTTGAGCGACGGGGCCTATACCACAGAGGATGTTTTCACTTACCTTGCAAAGGAAGGTTTTGATGTTAGCTATCGCGGAGTCTCGGCTATGGTTGGGCTCATGAACACTCGCCTGGGCATCCTGAGCATCGATGTTTCCGGAGATCATAATGTTTATTCCCTTAAAGGCGACCACAAGGGGGTAGTGAGGTCGGTTCTTGATAATTATTAATTTCATAACAAAAAAATGAGTCTCTAATTCTTAACGATATACGGCTGCTTTTGCCAATTCAAAATAAACGTGATGATTAAAGAGTAATATTGTCTAGGCAATTTAGTTGGGAGGTTCCCCTCTTTTCATTCTATTCAAGTACCTGTTAAGCATTCTATCTGCTAATAGGTTTATGCCTGTAAGTGCAGCATGAACGAATGGACCAGCGGTCATCCTTTCGCTGTATAGCTGGTGTAATTTCTTGAGGTGTCTAAGGTTATATTCCATGCATAATCCCACAAGCTGCCAATGCTCAGGCAGGGCGTCAAGCTTTGAAAAGCCCCTTACGCCTCCTAGTTTTGTATCGGCGATGGTTGTAAAGAACAAGGGAAGCATGAGTCCTGTATAGTGTTTTAATGAATCGACCAATTCTATGGTCTGGATAACATCCTCAGTTTTTTCACCCGGCAGGCCTAAAACAAGACTGGCCACGGGTAGCCAGGATTCCTCATCGAAGAGGCGGTAACAATTCCTTACTATCTCAGGCCAATTTTCGGTCTTGGCGGGAAGTGCTTTGCGTGGCATGTGCATCTCCAAGATGCGGCAGCTTCCCGTCTCGATTCCGATCCAGGCTGACATATACTTCTGGCTGGAACCTATTCCTACTGCATCAGAAATCTTGGAGATAAGGCCGGGGCATTGGTTTACCGCTGCCAGGCTCAAGTGTGAGATATCCACGGTTTTCGGCCCAAGCTCCTTTACAGCTCTTACTAGCTTCAGTATCATTTCCTCGTTAGGCTTCATTCCATTAGAACCGTAAGCGAAGAAATCTTCGCAATGGAGAATGATATCGTTTTGACCGCTTTGCAGATTCACCTGCACATCCGCTAGAATATTTTGGAGTGGCCTATGTCTCAAAGTGCGCATAGCAGGCGAGCAAAATGCACATCCTCGCCAGCAACCCCTTCCTATCTCTACAATGCCTCCAATGGTCGCACCTCGGTTTACAGGAATCTGGTTTCCGGGAACAGCCGTTCCTCGTATCACTAAAGGAAGATCATCACCTTTCATAATCTTCCGGCAGATTTCGGGAAAATCGTTTTCAGCTTCGCCAAGATAAATATGGTCCACGCCTACGTCTTCGCCCATTAGTTCCCAGGCACCGTTCCCTCCAACAACAACTTTTGGCTTATGCTCTCGTATGAGGGGATGTCGGACGAGGGCCAAGAATTTAGAGCGATTGTGAGGTGGGCCCCGTCCTATAATCTCTTCCAACTCACGAAAAGCAATCTTTCCCATGGGATCATCATGAGTAATCCCAACGATTTCTGTTGATGGTCCAATGGCCTTATCGAGATGATGGGGGTGGGCTACCATAACCTCATCTCTGGAGAATCCAGAATCCAGCAAGGCAGCCTCTACTTTTCGCATGCCGCACGGAGCCATAAGTGCGGATCCGTCTTTATCAGCTGGCACAGGCGGGCAAAAAAATTGCTGAAAGATCAAGTCCGGTAGTATTGCTTTGGGCATTATGGAGGCAAAGCCAAGCATTACTCCACCATGATAACTGCTCATCATCGTATCGTCGCTGGTGAGTACAATTCTTTTGCCAGGCATCTGAATGCCTCGTCTACCGGCCAAGGCAGATAGCTTTGTTGGATAACAATTGCTCCAACAAGTTTTTATCGGATTGCCTACTTTCGAGCAAATTGTGCAAGAGAAGTCGCTATCCAAGATCAACGAACGCATTCGCGACGGTTCAGCTCGCGTCGTAACAGCAGAAGAGATGCCAGATATCGTAGACGAACTGGGTCCTGCAGGAGCCGTGCGCGAAGTCGACGTAGTAACTACTGGAACTTTTGGGGCCATGTGCTCTTCAGGGGTCTTTCTCAATCTGGGTCACAGCGATCCCCCTATAAAAATTCTGAAAGCCTGGCTCAATAGGGTTGAGGCTTATGGCGGAATAGCAGCTGTCGATCTCTTCTTAGGCGCAACAGAGCCCTCTCAGGACAAAGGAATAGAATATGGTGGGGCTCACGTCATGGAAGATCTGGTGGCAGGAAAGCAAATAGAAGTGGAGGCCAAAGGAGCGGTTACTGATTGCTATCCTCAGATGGAGCTGGAGACTACGCTGCGTTTGGAAGATTTTAATCAGGCCATAATGGTAAATCCGCGCAACGCCTACCAGAGATACAATGCTGCAACCAACTCCTCAGATCGGACTCTCCATACATATATGGGCACATTGCTTCCACGCTTTGGAAATTGCCACTACAGTGGCGCGGGGGTTCTCTCGCCTCTATCTAACGATCCAAATCTTGATTATATTGGTGTAGGTACTCGCATATTTCTAGCAGGCGCAAAAGGTTATGTAATTGGTTCCGGGACGCAGCATAATCCCCAGAATAACTTCTCAACGCTTATGGTGACGGGGGACATGAAGAAGATGAGCCCTAAATATTTGCGTGCTGCCACCTTCCACAATTATGGTCCCAGTCTTTATCTTGGAATCGGCATACCAATACCTGTCTTGAATGAGAAAATCGCTAAAAATACGGCGGTGCGGGACCGTGACATAACAGTTGCCGTTGTGGACTACGGCATACCTCGTCGGGATAGGCCATCATTGCGAATTGTGAGCTATGAAGACCTGAAGTCAGGAATGATAGACCTGAATGGAAAAGAGGTCGCAACTTCGTCTCTCTCGAGTTTCCTCATGGCTCGCGAGGTAGCCAAAGAGCTTAAGTCAGAGGTTGAGAATGGCGAATTTCTCCTTTCCCAGTCTGTCGAGCCGATCACAAGCCTGGGCTCTGCTCGGCCCATGAAGCAGACCAAGGAATCACCAAATGTGGGTGATGTAATGAGCCGGGATGTTGTCACTGTTCTGGAGGACATTCGGGTGGAAGAAGCGGCAAAACTGATCGTGAGTGGAAGCTTCGACCATCTACCTGTGACATCCAAAGATGGCAGGTTGATGGGGATAGTCACCGCCTGGGATATTTCAAAGGCCGTGGCTGGCGGTAAATCCTCCCAAATAGCAGAAATAATGACCCGAAGAGTCTATTCCGCCCGTCTTGATGAACCCATTGAAATTGCGGCTAGAACCCTGGATACGCATAGTATCTCTGCCTTGCCGGTAGTGGATAAAGAAAATAAGGTGATCGGAATGATCACCAGCAATCATCTCTCGCGTCTGTTGGCGAGGAGGCGTTAGAATTGAAGCTCATGTTGCATGTAGCTCCCGGAATCGTAAGGTACCCCCTCATAGCCTCAGTCATACTGGAGACATCGACTCTGGTTAACATAGAGCGGGCCAGCATCGATGCCGTAAGCGGAGAAATCGTCCTGGAAGTTCCCCTTGAAAAGTGTGCCGAGATAAAGGAAGCGTTTGAGCGCAGAGGGGTAAAAGTCGTGCCCCTGGAAATACCAGTTATCAGGGATGAGAATGAATGCGTGCACTGTGGCGCTTGTGTCTCAATCTGCCCTACGGGAACTTTTCGGTTTGAAGACTGGCATGTATTAGCAGATTCGGGAAAGTGTATTCAGTGCGGAGCTTGCGTCATTGGTTGCCCTCAACGAGCCTTAAAACTTGTTCTAAAATAGCTCTTCGTTGGAGGTAACAATTTTTTTTCGTGTTGCAGATCCAGAATGTTTGATTGGGCGATAAAAGCAAACTGGCGTTCCTTGCTGAATCAAAACAGGAATTTCGATAAATATTTTCATTTCGAAATTCAATTTACTCTTGGCTATAAAATTAAAATCTCAAACAAATTTTTATATCATATGCGTTAAATTTTTATTTCCAATGCAATTAACCTAATAGGAAAATAGGTGATTTTATATGCAGGGAATGTTTATAGTAGTGGAATAAGGTAGTCATGTATATTTTAATGATCATGGGGGTGAATTGAAGGTGTATGTGATTGTTCGCATTTTAAATATGGAAAATCCATGGATTCCATTACATATCAGAATATCATTGCCTTCTTTCGTTTTCTATTTCACATCAAAATCTTTTAAATCTCTTTTAGACTTCATTGAATTCGATCTGCTATTTAGGGGTGTAAAGCAAGATGTCTGATGATCAGATAGTCTCCTGTTTGAAATCGTTTGCTGAGATGCTGGCGGATCCAAAGGGATACGATGTACAACGCTTACAGGATCTATCTCATGATGCGCCCCACCTCATCAGCTCTTTCATTCAAGCCGCCCTAGATTCGAACGAAGTAACCATGCAAAAAAAGCTCAGTGAGCTAGAAGATCATGCTTCTCAAATCAATAATTCTCAGGCTTGGTTCAATTTGGGTGTGCTGGCTCATCGCTTCTTTTTCCATCAGGCGGCCATCGAGTACTATGAGCGCAGTGCGAGTGCTGCTCGCATTTGCGGGGAGAACGAGAAAGTATCGGAAGCTTTGAACAATTTGGGCAGCCTCTATGCTGAAGTTGAAGACTGGAATCGTGCCAACCAGTGCTGCGAAGAGTCTCTCAAGAGCCTAAAAGATTCTGGAAAATCTGCTCTTTCGTTGAAGGTTTTGAAAAATCTAGGTCATATCTACCGGATGCAAGGCGAATACCATCGAGCCGTACAGTGCTACAGAACGATTCTCGAAAACATCGATAGTATGGATAGGCCTGGCAGGGCCGATGCTTTGAGCCGTTTAGGCGATCTCTATAGGACACAAGAAGATATGGTCATGGCAAAAGAGTGCTATCAAAAGAGCCTTAGCGAGAGAGAGAGATGCAATGATTTGAGAGGTGCTGCTGAGACTCTGGCAGCGCTCGGTTCCGTTCTTCAGTTCAATGGCGAGATGGAAAGGGCGGGGAACTGCTTTGACAAAGCAAGCCATCTTTTAGAGGGCTTGGGGGATAATGCTAAAGCTGCTCGAATGCGGAATAATTTGGGGGATGTATATTTCCAGGAGAGCAGATGGCGAGAAGCCTTGGAATGCTATGAGAAGAGCTTGCCCATGCTTGAGAATAGTGATCCCTCTGGCGCAGCATCGGCTCTGGATAGCATGGGATTATGTGCCATGGAATTGGATGGCTGGGAATCCGCCGCAAAAAATTTTGAGAAGGCCATAACGATTATGGAAGGCCAGGGAGACTTTTGTGGCGTGGCGAATTGTCTTACTAATCTGGCAGTCGTTCAATATAGTCTCGGCCTGCAGGAAGAGGCGCTTGAAAGCTATCAGAAGTGTCTTAAGATCAGGGAACAGCAAAATGATACGAGCGGAGTTGTAGATGCTCTAAATGCGATTGGCACGATCCGTACTGATCGATGCGAGTGGGAAAAGGCAAAAGAATGCTACCAGAGGTCTGTGGATTTGCTCCAGGAAATGGGCGATACTCCGGAGGCAGCGGCTGCCCTATCTAACCTTGGATGCATCCATCATCTACAAGGCGAGCTGGAATTGGCAAGTGATAATTGCGGTCGAGCGCTGGAGATTCAAGATCGATTAGGCGATATAGAGGGCGCTTCCAAGACGCAGACTAACCTTGGGCTTATATGCCAGCGTAAGGGTGATCTTTTCCAGGCACATCATTACTTTCAAAAAAGTCTCGATATTAAGGAACGCTTAGGCGATCTTTCTGGTGTTGCCACAGCAAAAATAAACTTAGGTCTAATTCATCAACTCAAGGGGGATTGGGATCTTGCCCAGGCGAATTTTGAAGACGCCTGCCAGGCATACGAAGATCTGGGAGATGCATCCGGTGTTTCGGCAGCGCAAAACAATCTGGGAAACCTTTACGCTGACCGGGGTGACTTTCTTCAAGCCATAAAATGCTACAAATTGAGCCTCGATTCTAAGCGCTCCTATGGTGATAAACATGGTGAAGCAACAACAATTGGAAACCTGGCCGGTATCCACTTTCAGATCGGCCAAAATGAGTTGGCTGAAAAGCTATACCGCCAGTGTCTAGATGCATTTGGTGAACTAGACGATTCCAAGGGTATGAGTAAATCTCTTCTTGGTCTGGCGAGCCTGAGGGTGGCATTCGGGGATCTAGATGGTGCTTTGCAGTATTTCCGGGAATGTCTCGATCTAGAGTTGAAGCTGGATGATGCCAGGAGCTTGATCATAGCTCTGGAGGGACTGGCTAACATCTGCATTAGGCAAGGCCGATGGCAAGAGGCGGAAGCGAAGTATGGACTGGCTCTGGATGTTTTTCGCGCCTCAAATGATTTGCAGGCAGAAGCTACAGTTTTATGCAGTTTAGGAAATTTTCGGGCAGATCTAGGAAGATGGAATGAGGCGCTGGAATGCTACCAAAATAGCCTCTCGATTCAAGAGATCTTGGGCGATGCCTATGCGATGGCTGTGGCTTTCAATAATATGGGCAATATTTGCTATCAGCGGGGCGACTGGACGGATGCCTTGGTGCATTATCGTTCGAGCATTGATGGATTTGAGAAAGCAGGTGACCCAAAGAGCCAGGCATCCGTTCTAAGCAATATAGCAAGCATTAGCTACAAACGAGGCGAATGGGCCCGGGCTTTGGAGAGCTACCAAAAGAGCCTGGACATCTTTGAGAAGATGGATGATCAAGCAGGTATAGCCCGCGTATTAAACAATCTAGGAACATTCTATAACCGCAGGGGTGAACGTTCCTTGGCGATGGAACACTTCCAGAGGGGCTTGGACATTCTGGTGCGCTTGCGAGATCGCGAGGGTGCGGCGGAGATGCAGGCTAACATCGATATGATCAGGGCTTCCCAGGGTTATGTGTTGCCATCTGTCGAGGATTACCAAAAACAGCTCGATGAATTGAAAACAAGCGGCGACCTTTCGGGCCAGGCCGAGGTTCTAGGTGCGATGGGTAGCGTTTATGCGGACAGATGTCAGTGGGACCAAGCTCTATCAAGTTACAGTGACAGCCTGACTCTCTTCGAGCAGTTAGGTGAGATCTACAACCAGGCTGAAACCGTCTTTAATATGGCTTTAGTTCATAAGGACAAAGGCGATTTTGGCAAGGCTGCTAAGTTATTTGAAACGAGTCGTGAGATATTTCAAAAATTAAACGCAGTTCCCTGTATCGCCCTATCAACATTGAACCTTGGGACAATTCGTGGCATTAAAGGCCAGTATATTGAAGCGGACAAGCTCTTTTCGGAAGCCTTGGATGTATTGGAAGGACTTGGGGCAATTCCAGATCTATGTGAAGGCTATCTAACCGTTGCCCAATATCAGATCCGTCTTGGTCGGCCTCTTGAAGCCAGGTTCTATCTCTCACAGGCAGAAACAATGATCTCTCGTACCGATTATCAGCCCCTGAAGATACAGCTCCATAGTGCTCAAGGAGAGCTCTATCAAAAAGAAGGGCGATACATTGAGGCAGAAAGCAGTTTTGAGAAAGGCCTGGCCTTGGCAAGGCGGCACTCAAATCTATATGAGGAGGCTAAAGCCCAATCGAATCTCGGAAGGTTGGCCCTGGCGAAGAATGACTATACGGATGCGATGGCAAGGTTAAAGTCGGCTTTGGCAACCTTTAGCCGCATTGGTGCAATGTATGACGTTATAGCCATCTACCGTGATCTAACATCTCTTTTCCTAGTGCAGGAGGACTATATGCGAGCAGAGGAAATGGCCATCCTGGAGCAGCGTCAGGCCACGCGCCTCGGCTATCCTGATCTATGCATCAAGGCATTAACTGATCTGGCCGAATGTGAAATGCATACCGGTCGCATAAATGAGGCCCGGAATGATTTTGCATCAGCTCTCAACCTGGCTCAAAAGGAGAGCGACAAGGTTCCCTCCTCTACTCTTCACAACCTCATGAGCCGGGTCCTTGGTTTCCTGGAAGGAGAGGAGAACGATGGCTGTGCAGGGGACAATGGACCTCATCAAAACACTCTAAACGAAAAGCTCCAAAAAGGGGACTATGAAGGGCTATTGGAGCGATTGCCTCTTGCATTGGAATGCAGAAAAAATATCTAAAGATCTGTCCACATTATTGAAGGCAAGAAGCTCAACTGTACGTCCATCTCTGCCAGAGCGTGTCTTATTTCCGGTTCTTTGAGCAGGGAATCCAGCTCGTTTAATCTGCCAACGACGTCCCAGATGATAGCCTCTTTATGCTCGCTTTGATAGCGAACTGGGGCATAAAATATCTCTCCTCCTGCATTATTCGCCTCTACGCCAAAGTAGTCCCTGCTGTAAAAACCTTTGAAGCTGATGATGATGGGCTTATAGATAATTTTTAGGGCGGGAACATAAAAATCATCGAGCATCATTTGCAGCATCCTGTTTTTTGTCTCAGCAATTCTAAGCCTGATGTATCCCTGGCCATGAATATAATTGGCATAGTGAATGTCGTACTTTATGCGTGATCGCAAATCGGTTTTCAATCCTAAAGATGAATCCGCGCGTGTCTTCAGTTTCCGTGGGATCAAGATTGAGATAGTATTTAATGTGGATGATATATCCATTCTTGAAGTTAATATGGACAATTGATTCGTCGTTTCGTCCGCTGCCGACTCTGATATCTGATACATCCCAACTGAACAGATTCTGAGCCTCTTCTTTATTATAACTATGATAAGCGAACTCTCTAACCTTCTTCAGAAGATCTCCCATGGTTTCCATTCAGGTTTCATTTTATCTCGCATCGGATAAATATTGTGGTGACTACTTCCTCGCCAAGGGCTTCTGAAATTTTTCTGTTCTGGGTTTTTCTCCCACCATCTCAAATCATCTCTGCATCTATGAAATCCTTCTATCGATGTTCATACATCAGTCTATATAATCAGAATTTCTCTATCTTCAAAAGCCATAGCAATCTCAAAGCAGATATTCTAATCCCAGCATGTTAACCTCGTATCAGAACCCGCGTACTGCCCAGCTATCAGGAACTCGCTGCCAAAATAAAGGAATAGTTATGGGCTTAACTTAGATTTAGATTGGTCAAGGAAGTGATTTGTATCGAAATGCAATCCTGACCTGAACCTTCTTCAATGTCTATGCTCTTTGCAGGCGTTATCAGAGCTGGCCTTTGTCAGACGCCCTTCTCTCCAGTCCTCTATGGCATCCTTAACCGTGCCTGTCGCTCCTACAAAAACTTCTACGCATTTGTTCAGCGAAATTTTCGATCGCCTTGGGCCCCAGACCGCCCACGATCATGACCTGAAATCCCTGGTCTTTGAGCTGATCCCGTTGGCAGGCCGCTTCCGCCCATGTGCTCGCTTATGTTGGTCAGGACTTGGACCATTCTCGTATCCATATCTACCACGGTAAAGGTAGGTGCCCGGCCGAAGTGTTGGCATAATGCCTCGTCCATGCCGCTGCCACCCATGGTGGGAATACAGACCTTCATTGTCCTTGACCTCCCTTGCCTCCGCCAACTCCATAGCCGCTTCCCGATCCCCGACCTTGACCTCTTCCAGCGCCCTGACCCTGCCCACGACCAGCCCCAAATCCGCCGCCTTTTCCTCTTCCTTGACCCATACCCGCATGGGCCTGTCTTGTTGGGCTGGAGATCTTCATAAGCTCTCCTCGCTTGAGTTTGTCCACGGCGTCCCGGACAGTTCCTCCCTGCTGCTGATAAACCTCGATATTGGCGGATGTTAGGGTTTGCAGGGCATTGGGGCCAATGTTTCCGGTGATCAAAACCGAAACGCCCAGTCGTGCGATGGTCTGAGCTGCCTGTATGCCTGCACCACTGGATTCTTCTGCGTTGGTGTTAGAGACAGAGTTCTCATTCATGCTATCCATGTCAACAATCACGAAAAATGGGCATCTTCCAAACCTGGGGTCGAGAGGTGCATCCAGGCCGGATGCACCTGCTGTAATACATATCTTCATACAAGAACCTCGCTTTTTTTTTAATTTCTCTATTTGTGCTATTATGCGACTTTATATTTAAAGCATTCGCAGAAGCCAGGGCATCAATTAGCCTTTCCGCATGACATTAGGTATACCTAAAACTATGTTTATTAATCGATTTTTAGCCTTACCTAAAACAGTGCCGGGAGCACAAAACTTAAGCTCTTTGTGATCCCATCAAACCTATGTTTATGAGACTGAATCTCAGAGTGGTGGTGGAAAATTCGGTTTGCCAGACCAACGCAAATTTGTGGTCTCAGCATGGGCTCTGCATCTTCATGGATCTGGATCTGGGATCTCACAAAATGAAAATTCTCATGGATACGGGCACCTCTCAAGAGGTAACCCTGCATAATATTGACGTATTGAATCTCGATCTGGACGACGTTGATCTCATCTTTTTAAGCCATGGCCATTATGATCACACCGGAGGCCTGATGAGCGTCTTGAAACGCATAAACCGCAGAGTTCCTGTGCTAGCCCATCCGGAGATCTTCGCTCCTAAGCTTAAAGGCCTTCCCTTTCTGAGGTTCATAGGCCCGCCATTCACCCGAACACAGGCCAAGGACGCTGGGGCAGTTATGCTCGAATCCAGGGGCCCTATCGCTGTAGCGAAGAATATCATGACTACGGGAGAGGTAGAGCGCGTCGTGCCATTCGAGAAGGTGGATGGCTTTTGGACAATCAAAGACAACCTATATCGCCCGGATACCATTCCAGACGACCAGGCCCTGGTGGCAAATATTGAGGGCAAAGGATTGGTTATTATCGCAGGTTGTTCTCATGCGGGAATAGTCAATACCATCAGGCATGCTCAGAAAGTCATGGGGGTCGAGGATCTATATGCCGTGATCGGAGGCTTTCACCTCATGAGTGCGGATGATGAACGCATCGCCTCCACAGCAGAGGCACTCTTGGAGCTTGATCCCTCAATCGTTCGGCCAGGGCACTGCACAGGACAGAAGGCCATATCACTTTTGCAGCAGACACTCGGCGATCGATGCCAGCCCCTGGCCACCGGAGACCTCATCGAGCTATAAAAACTTATGAAGGAGTCGAAAAAATGCCGCCCGCGGAAAAATGGGCAGCTTTGCCCTCAGGGGAGAGCATTAACCGCGCTTACCAGATATTTTCTGCCAGGGTGAAGCATGTAGAGCTTCTCGTGAGATATGAAGGAAATAGCTTCGATCTAACGGGCGATGTGGAAAGCGACCTTTTGGCAATTGCCGCCGTTCACCCCATGAGAGAAGCAGCGGTCAGAAAATTATTGCAGCAGGCCCAGAAGAGCTGGGAGGTTGTGCAAAGGCTGATCGACCAGGGCAGGCTCGTAAAGACCGAATATCAGGGCAACAATTTCTATCTGAGGCGGCCTGAGATCTTAGGGAGTAGAATTGAGATGCTTGCGCCTTTGCCCCCGTTTCTTCATGCTTATTACTATTAGCTAGCTGCAACGGATACGGAGAATATCATGTTCGTCTACCAGGGACTACCGGTCGGTTTCCGAGAGCATCTGCGCTCATACATCGCCGACCTGCATGGTCTAGGAATAGAATGCCCCCTGGTACCTTGATAAAGCCGGGTTCGAGGAGATAGCAAAAGTTGGATCGCAGAAGCATTGAATAAAATCATGGGGAGCCACCTGGCACCTCCTATTCTCAAAAAATACCTTTTGCACAAAACTATGCTAATCGGCTTCCCCGGGCTGTTCCCGACCATATCCGGCCCTGTATATCTAAGGCATTGAAGCTTCCGGAAAGGGAATCATCGCTTATGGCTAGTGTGCACCGGTAGAGCGTCAGATCCTGCGCATTGACAAGATCCAGATAAAGCACATTTTTCACTGCCTGTCCGCTTGCCGAGACTTCAAAGGTGAAGCCGGCCAAAGATAATGTGCCACGCCCAAAGACGGCATCCCGGTTCTGGACAAGCAGCAGCTCGACTTTGCCGGGCATTGCGCCAAAGAGATCCAGCTTCCAGTTGCCCCGCAGGTCTTCCTGACGCGGGAAAAAGGGTGCAATGTACTTTTGACCGCTGATTTTATCCAGAAACTCCGCCGTGTGCTCCGGGTCGAGAGGGCGCATCAAAGGATCGATGCCCAGTGGATCGGGATTGGGATCGAAATATTTTAGTGTATCCAGGCTGCTCGTTCTTCTAATATCGTCCGGCAAAGTGAATATGTCACTTCCCAATGGATCATACTGTGACTGGCCCTGCACACTCAGGCAAATAACTATAGCCGCCCAGGCCGCCAGCATTTTTGCAGACATTAAACAAACCCTCCCATCTCTTATTTCCCCCCGGCCATAAAAACCGGCCCTTCATATGAGCTATACAGAGCACCTACATGATTGTCGCGAGGCAATTCAAAGCTTTTTTTCCAGAACACCCCACATCTCTGAGATGGCCTCTGCTACCGGCCCGCCCATCTCCACAACCGCTCGGCCCAATACCATGGCCTCTACCACGGAGGGATGAAAGGGCAACTTTCCCGCGACCATAACGGCTCGTTCCTCACATAGGGCCTTGATGCGCCTGGATCCCGCAGGGTTTAGGTCGTATTTGTTTATGCAGACGGCCGTTTTTATGCCGAAGTGAGCGGACACGTCCAGAATCCTGTCCAAGTCGTGCTCGCCGGTGATGGTGGGCTCGGTCACCACCAGGGCCAGGTCGACTCCGGTAAGTGAGGCTATCACCGGGCAGCCGATGCCAGGAGAACCGTCGATAAGGATCAGATCCAGCTTGCGGGATTTGGCCAGATCGCGAGCCGTCTCCCTTACCATGGCCACCAATTTTCCCGACGCCTCCTCGCCCGGGAACAGCTCGGCATGAACCAGGGGGCCGAATCTGGTACTGGATATGTAGGCATAACCGGCGAGGCTCTCTCTCATCTCGAGAGCCTCGGCTGGACAGACCAGTTTGCAGACGCCGCAGCCCTCGCAGAGAGCCGGACTAACCTGAAATTCCGCAATGGCCGCGAAGCGACAGGCATCCAGGCATGAGCCGCATTGGGTGCATTTCGAGCCGTCGATAATCGCTCTCTTAATGCCGAAGAACTCGCGACGCACCACAACCGCCGGCTGGAGGATGATGTGCAGGTCGGGAGCGTCCACATCGCAGTCGGCATAGACGGCCCGACCGCGGGCTAAAGCCGCCAAAGAGGCCACTATTGAGGTCTTGCCAGTGCCGCCCTTGCCGCTCACCACAGCGATCTGCTTCATGATGCCATCTCCTCAATTTCCCTGACCATTGCGGCAAATTTGCACTTCCACTCTGGCATCTTCTCGACAAAAATCTCTCCTCTTGAGTAGAGCTCTGCGATCTTTCGATCAAGGGGAATTTCCATAAGCAGGGGTATGTTTCTCTTCTCCAAGTACTCGTAGACCTTTCTGTCCCCCATGCCGCTCTTGTTGACCAGGACGGCCCGGGGAACGTTCATCTTTTCCAGCACCATCAGGGCGATGTCCAGATCGTAGAGGCCGAAGGGCGTGGGCTCGGTGACCAAAAGGCAAAAGTCCGTCCCGCGCACAGACTCCACCAAGGAGCAGGAAGTGCCGGGCGGACAATCCACGATAACAGTCTCGCCCCCTGCCCGGTCTTTTACGGCCTTGATGAGGGGGGTGGTTCGCGCCTCGCCTAAGCGCAGCTCGCCCCAGATGATCTCCACACCGTCGGATTGGGCCCTAAATATCTCTCCCACTGAGCGTGAGCCCTCGCTGACCGCCTTCTCAGGGCAGACGATAGTGCATGCTCCGCAGCCGTGGCAGAGCTCTGGGAAGAGCAAGACGGTTTCAGGGAGGACGGCCAAAGCGTGATAGGCGCAAGTATCGGAGCATTTGCCGCAATGCGTGCACTTCGCCTCATCGATGATCGGCACGGGAACATGGCATTCTTTCCTCTCTAAAAGCCTCCTTTCGGGAAAGAACAGGTAGGCATTGGGCTCCTCGACGTCGCAATCGGCCACTATTATCCGGCTTTTGGCGGGCGAAGCCAGGGATGAAGCTATTGATGTGGCCACTAAAGTCTTGCCCGTGCCGCCCTTGCCGCTAGCTATGGAAATCTTCAATTGATTAACTCCTGAGAATGGCCGGGCAGAAGCGCCGGCTTAATACATTCGGATAATGCTCTAATAATAAATAAGCTGCAGATCATACGCCGGATCGCAGCTTTTCAATTTTCTCTCTAACAGAGTGCAGCTCTTCTTCCAGGTTCCTGGCTACATCCTCCAGGTAGCTTTTCTCATCGGCCGGAGCAGGTTGGCGAAGTAGGTCCATATCTTGCTGCCATATACGCCTGCCTAGCTACATTACCTCGGCCTAGTCGCATTTTGCTGCCACAGCACCCATAACCAGGTGCTCTATTCGCCCCAGCATTCATCCACGAGGGCCCGGTACAATCTCCCCAAGGCATAGATTTCACCTCATTAGTAACTTATGAGATTATATACTTAAATATTTCCAGGGGGCAACTTAGAAATACGACCTTTGCGCTATTAGATCATCATGTGTCCCTGTCGAGGAAGAAGAAGGGGAAGACGCTGGATATCAGAGGTCCCATCCGTGCGATGCTTTATGCCAGAGGGCTGCCCCAAGATTGAGGCCATATCCATAACCCTTGAGGAACTGGAGACTGTGCGGCTGGTCGACCTACTGGAACTGGATCAGGAGGAAGCGGCATTTTATATGGGCATCTCCCGCAAGGCCTTATGGAACGATCTAATGAATGCCAGAAAAAAGATCGCCTCCGCCCTGGTCTATGGGATGGGGCTTAGGATCGAAGGAGGCAGCTTTGCCCTACGGGGAGGAGATGGCACAAAAGACATGGAAGGTCCGGCCCAGGAGCATGATATGCAGCTCATGGAAAGGGAGCTGGCACTTCTGCGATCGCGACTGGAACACCTTGATTCTAAGCTTGCTGGTTTAAAGAGATCGGATAAGACCAATTCGGATTTTAGCAAAGATTAAATATATGATCTCATAAGCTTTTTTTTCTGCTGAAAAGAAAAATCGGCGAATTACATATACACTGGTGTTGACATGAGTGCGTCCCCATCAAATGATGCCGGCAAAGAGAGCTGCGACGGCCTTTGCAGCTCCTGCGCCGACAATGTAAGCTGTGATGACCCAAGAGCCCGGCGGAATGAGACGGTTGACCGCATGGCCAGAATCAAGCACAAGATTGTTGTGGGAAGCGGGAAAGGCGGCGTCGGTAAGAGCACTGTTGCCGTAAACCTGGCTGCATCCCTGCAAAGCAGAGGCTACAAGGTCGGCATACTGGATGCGGACATCACCGGTCCTGATATCCCCAAGCTCTTGGGGATCGAAGACCTGCAACTCAATGCCGGTGCAAACGGGCTCGTACCAGGAGATGCCGGGGGTCTGAAGGTCGTCTCCATGGCACTGCTTCTGAAGAGCCGAGACTCAGCCGTGGTCTGGCGCGGTCCCATGAAGATGGCGGCCCTAAAGCAGTTCGTATCCGATGTCGACTGGGGTGATCTTGATTTCTTGATAGTTGATCTTCCACCTGGAACCAGCGATGAGCCCATTAGTGCTGTACAGCTCATTGCAGGTCTGGATGGTGCCATCATCGTTACCACGCCTCAGGAGGTGGCTCTGCTGGATTCTCGCAAGGCGGTTAACATGTTCCTCATGATGAATGTGCCTGTGCTGGGGATTATTGAGAATATGAGCGGTCTGGTCTGTCCCCATTGTGGAAAAGCGATAGACGTGTTCAAGAGGGGCAATGGGGAAAAGGCTGCAAGAGAGCTAGGGGTGGTTTTCTTGGGGGCTATACCACTAGATGTAGAGATAGGCAAACTGGGTGACATGGGTCAGACCTTCACCAATGACAAGACATTGGCTGCAAAGGCATTCGACAATATTGTGAATGCCATTCTGGCGCAGCTATCTGATGACAATGCGAAATCTTTAAACCAAAAGATTTAATTTATTTATCCGTATAAGCTCTTAAATAGAGCTCATAGGTCTGACGTCATGGGCGAGATTGTACCTGGGTCCAGTCTCAAGCCTTGAATTACCGATCTTCCTTTGCTTCATATCCCCTATAGCATGGATTTCTAGCGTGGCTGGGTTGATACCTGGAGGCGCCTACTATTTCCAAGTTTTTGCCTAGTTCAGTTCTTCTTTTTCCTGATTTTCCCAAAGTCACGCTCTGACCAGAGCCTTCGCTTCCTGGGCAATCTTCCTGGCGGCCTCTTTTCGCATCATCTCCATTAACTCACCTTGCTTGGGCTAGGACACTTGAAGGACAGGCATCCACGCAGGCGGGAACATCCAGGTCCCGGCAGCGGTCGCATTTTCACGGCCACGCGCGCCTCTTCGTTTCCTGACGGATGACATCGTAGGGGCAGATCATGGCGCACATATAGCAACCCACGCAGCATGCGACATCTCTATCCACAATTTCCGAGATGGGATCTTGTGACATGGCTCGGGTGCGGCATACGGCTACGCAAGGAGCATCTTCGCAATGTCGGCAGACCAATGGGACCTTCAAACCTTCCGCCATCTCCACATAGAGCCGGCGAACCGACCTCGGCTTCTCGGACATGGCTCCGTAAAGAATTCTTACTAGCGGAGTGCCGCACGGCGCAGGCCATTTCGCAGGACTTGCAACCCTGACAGCGCTCAAGACGGCCGAATACTTCTTTCATATTCTCCTCGACAGCCCAATTATTGCGTCGGCTATCGATCTGGTCGATCATGAGTAATGGGCTCGAAGGGATCAGCCTCACTGCGAAGCTTGCGTCGCCTATCACGTCTTTCGTGCCTATGGTTAGCAGCGCGGCAACTGCCTGGCTTCCCAGGACAGGCGGCACGGTGTCGAGCGCGGTGAAGACCCCTGAAGATACTACATAGGCCCACCGATGGAAACGGCCTTCTCGCTCATCCATTCTGGGGCAGCGCCTGCGGCTGGCAGATCACATATATCCACGCCTAAGCGTTGGCTGCTGCGGCTACGAGGATGCGGGCTGATATCGACGCAAGAACCCATATGCAGCACCGGCGGAATGCCCAATGCTTTTGCACAGGCCAAGGGGTTGCAGTGAGATGACGAGCACGTTGTTTTTTATCAATTCCTTCACCAAGGTTCAAATGTTGCAGCCGACGACAGCCCCAATGCCACGATAAGCTCTGCTCTTGTTAGCCCCAACTTAGGGTGTAGAGCGTACCGCCCACAGCGTCCACTACGGCTTTCACGGTGGTGCCTATCATGCACTTTGTCTTGATGTCGGGGATATGGACCTTAGTGGGATTTCTATTTCGATAGTTCAGGACCGCTGCCTTTACTATCTCTTTGGCGTCTCGATTGCCGTTTCCTTTCTGGTCAGTTGCACTTCGATAGCATACATGCAAAATCCCGCTATGGGTTTTTTATCTCATTCCCTCGATCTCTCGCTGCCCTCTATTTGCTAATGAAATTATTCTTTGGGTTTGGCCGCATCCAGATTTTATTTCTGGCCGAATGTCTCTTTAACTATCTCACTCAGTATAGGACCGGCCTGATCGATTACATTGGCTTCATATAGCCAGCCTCTATGCTCGGGGAGAACCCCTGTTACCATGATGGCCTTATCCTCGTACTCTGCCAAATTTATCTCGTGAGAGGCCACCAACTCCTCAGCAATTGATGCAGGCCTGGCAATGCGAGTCAGCTTGACTGTGCAACATTGAGGGCGCGGCATTAAAATTGAGAACCGGCCGTCCTTCACTATGCCTAAAAATTTTTCCATTTCTTTATTCTCCATTTAAATTTATTTACTTTATTTACAGCTATTAACTATACTATTAGCGGTCTTTAAATAAATAACTTTTCAGGAAGTGCAAAAGAAGCATTTTAGTTATCTAAATTTCATCCTTAACAAACCTACGGTTTCTAGTCGAGTGGGCTGATTTAACGTCTGTTTTCCTTAACAGTTAATAGAAAAAACTTTATATTTGAGGTGAAGCGTGAACATTGCTATTACGAAAGAAATGAGGTTACCATCAGCTCGAAATTATATTCATAGTATCTTCGTAAAGGAAAGGACGACATTACCTCTAATTACCATCATGTGATCAGATGTGAAGATAAATGGGTAGGCGTCTGCTAATATTTGCCTCAATTTTTGCGTTTATGGCCGTTGCAATTCCAGCTTTATGCAACCCTCAAGTTATATCTCTCGATAGTCACAACATTTCCCTGGATTTCGGAGGACAAAACATTACCGTTCTGCCAATGGCGACAGCTTATGAGTGTGGTCTTGGTATAGATACATGTTACGCAAAAATGGTAGACAAAAACACGAACAGTTCGAGTTTTGCATATCTATTCAGTTATGATAGCCCACGTCCTATCAGCGAATCCGAAAAGGAATTGAAGAATATCATGGATGCTATGTGCGACAAGATGTCCATTCAGCCCTATGAAAATGGATACATCTCGAAAAGGTCAGATCATATCGGAGGCCAAGCTCTCTGGGGCATCATCAAACCGCTAAACGTCCAAGATAATAATTACACGACCTCCGTTGAGATTGTTGCCTCGTTTAAAAACGGAACATTAAATGAGCATGTAGTGAAGACGGCCCAGTTATAGCGTGTGGGGTTCTAATCCACCCGCATGTAATCGAGAGCGCGGAATCCACATCTAAAGGCCATGCCAAAAGTAGCATAGGGATAAGGACATTAATTACTATCCAAAGTCCGTCCTCCAAAAAAAAACAAGGATCTAGATATAGGCCGCTGTTCCTGGCTCCACATTGATTATCTTGGTTCCACCCCTTTCGAAGAACATAGTCTTCGGGTAATTGAACTGGCCATCATAAACCCTGATATCGTGGTTCTGATTACCAACAACCCTAAAGCTGAACCTTCCATCAAGTGGATCTCCACCGGTTCCTTCAGTTCCTATGTAATTTTCATCCAGGAATACCTGATATCCTCGCATGCCTTGTGATACTATTGTAGCTGTAGAATCACCTATTGTTGGGGTTGTAGTTGAAACTGGTGTATCTGCTGTGATTGGAACAGAAGATTGGATGGGGGGATATGTATAGCTAGATCTTGGGTATACCATAAAGGACGATTTTGTTTTTGCATAATCCATAGTTTCGGACCAGTTCTTTTGAAATGACTTCCACTGCATCCCGGCTAAAGAATTCAATCTAAAGTCCGAGTAATAAGGCAGTGGATTAAAGGGATATACACCATAAGGTCCAGGATAAATGCCGGATTGAAATTGGTAAGGCTGCCCACCGGTAGGATTTGAGGAGAAGATGGGATCGGTGAAATATTGAGCTATATCGCCACTGTATGATCTAACGTATCCTCCCTCAAGCCAATCTTGCCCAGACGTAATACTCATTAAAATACATAAGGTAAACACTGTAATATAAGCCAAAATCTTTCTGTATCTCATTTAATTTCACATTATACCATCAGCACTAATGGAATTTAACACTATCTCTGATTAGTTATAATTATTGATGGGAATTTTCTAATCCATTGTAATCCGGGCCACAGGGATATAGGAGCAAAATGGGTTATGAAGCCAGCGGGTTGGACGACCGGATGGGCCTACCTCTAGATCACCGTGAGCACAAGTCAACGTGGTGGGAGGATCTTCACTTTTGAACCTGCATGGAGGCGGCCTTAGGTAAATATCGAATGCAAATCATTTCGCAAACTATTCAGGAATAAGGTCTCAATAATTTATAGTAAGAACTCATAAAAGACCTTTGAAGCGACAAACTAGTACTAAAACGAGAGACTATTGTGTTGTCATACCAACGATAAGCATGAACATGAGCACGAGTCCGGAATAGCGCACGCTCATGAGCTCTGTCATGAAGAAGAACACTATCATGAACACCACTGTTGTCATTAAGATTTATCTTTTTTGAGATATATTTGGTATGCATCATTCGTAAGCTAGGATTTCTATGTTATTATTGTTATTTTAATGGGCTGCTGCTTCTTTAAGATCGCAAGATTCGCATTATTTCAGAATCGGCCTTTTTCAGCCTCTGCTTCTAGCCGTACCATTTTTACATGAACCTGCCCATCACTGTCTAAAGGATGAGTCGATACATAGCCTCCAGCTATTTCAGAGATGAAATCGTCTTGAAGTCTATCTGGTACTCTCTCAATGTATGGTAGCCATGTGCTTTCTACCCAAGATGCTAGACTTGCTATACCAGTCTGCACCATTTCTTTTGGAATTATTTCCACCCTTATTGTCCTCAGTCCCGCTTGGTCAAGCCATTCTCTATATTCCTCAGGTTCAAAGAAGCCGTATGGAAATGAGAAATCCTTGAAGTATCTAGCCCATCTATCTTCTGAGATCTTTTTATCTACGACTCTCAAGACATCGCCAGCATTTCCTCTGCCACCGAACTGAATAAAAAGTTTGCCACCTGGTTTGAGGCTGCGTTTGATCCCTCCAAGAACTGGGCCATGGTCCAGAACCCAATGAAGGCAAGCGAAAGAGACAACTAAATCGAATTCATTTACATATTTCAGATCTGAAGCGTCTCCATACTCGAAGGAGAGATTAGGCCAGGTCGATGATGGATACTTTCTCTTGGCAAAGCTTATCATTTCTGTCGAGTTATCGATACCAACAACTGAGCCTCTAGGTACGAGGGATGCAATCTGTGCCGTAATCTTTCCATCCCCACTTCCGATATCAAGAATTCGTTCATATCCCTGGATATGGATCTTAGAAATAAGCTCCTCAGCCCACTTCTTTTGTGCTGAAGAGCTTTTTCCGTATGCTTCTGGATTCCATTTATACATTTCATCAACTCAGGGCAGCTTAGAATGCATATGAGAATAAAGCATATTTGCCTTGATGGATTACTAGCCCAACTGGATCTCCAAAATCAAAACAAGGAGAAGACTGGCAAGTTGCAGGCCTTGGTGAATGCATCTTCTGCTGCAATGTCACAGTAATTGATCTTCGGTCCCTGATCACGATATGGAATAGGCATCTTCTAGTCATAAAAGGTAGGCTGAGGAAAGGCATGAATGAGTTCGATAATAGATTCAATGGAAGCGAGTCCACAATACGCAGGGTAGCCCTATATTCTCTGGCTGTTGGACCTATCTTTGGCAATTGCTAAGCTGTTTCTCTCCTTTATTACTGATAGTCTAGCTCTACGTGCCAGCGCTATACACTCCTCGGTTGATATCTTTGTTTCCTTAGCTATGATAATGGGCTTGAAGATATGAGCGATTCAGAAGAATAGAATCAATATGGAAAAAGCTAGGGTCAGGCCAATTGTGATCTGCATGAATCTCAATGCCCGAGGCACATCGGACGTGTCTGGCACTCTTCCGTCTTCCAGGAGCACATAATATCCGGGCTTTTCCAAGCGAATGCCGAGGCTGCCAGCGCACGCTGCCATAGGCCAGCCTGAGTTAGGGCTGGGCGTGACGCTGTGATATTTAAATGCAGTTTTAATTATTGCGGCAGCTTTAGTAGGCTGAGCTAGGGCCATAAAAATGATGCTCAAGCGGGCCGGGATAAAATTAGCCAGGTCATCTAGTTTTGCTCCTGCAAATCCAAGCTCTTTTAGCTGACGGGTCTTGTAGCCGAGCATAGAGTCCATCGTGCTGATGGCTTTAAAGCCCAAAGCGGCTTCTAAACCGAGACCGAATGGCTCGAATAGAATATAGTAGAAAATGGGCGAGAGTATGGAATCTACATAGTTTTCAGAAAGCGACTCAATTACAGCCGATGTGGCTAACGTTTTGGATAGACCTTTTGTCTCCCTTCCAACGAGGGCTGGCAGCATCTTCTTGGCTTCGTCAATATCTTGGTCGATCATTTGGCCGATATTCTTTGAAACTTCCAAAAGACATCTTATTGCGAAGGTGGATTTAAGTAGATAGGCGGAGACCAAAACGGACAAAAAAGGGACCATTCCGGCTGCATAGACCAGGAAATGGCCGGTTATGACTGTAGTTGAAATCACTGCTATGGCTAGAGCAAAACCAACGGCTTTGCTGGCTCGCGAACGAGCGCGCATGAAGTCGATAAGTTTGCCTATCCAGACTACTGGATGGACCTTTGCAGGCGGCTCCCCTAAAAGTATATCATAAGCCGTGGCTAGAAGAAATATAATTAAGCTTTCTTGGATCATAGCAGTTTCTCCAACTTCACCCAAACAAGCTCGATTGGGTCGCCTTTCATTAATGCATCCAATACAAACGAAGCGACTTTCGGGCGATGTATGAAGTGGCAGGAGTCGCAGCACCAAATTCCTTTATCCTTTCGCCCTCCAGTCCTTTCATCTAAACATGGAAAAAAGGGGCAAAAACAGAGTGAACAGTCTTGCTCGGTTGAATGGCAGGGAAACTTCTCGCAATTTAGTCTTTGCATTTGCAGGCTCGCTCCAATGCTCGGATAAGTTGCTCGTTTTCCTTTCTATCTCTTACTGCTACCCTTATGAAGCTCTTTCCAAGGCCAAAGGACTGGCAATCCCTTACAAGAACTCCATTGGCCATAGTGCGTGCTGCCAAAATATCGGATCCAAGCCCGCAGGCTTCTATATTCACTAGAATGAAGTTTACTTGGCTTTGTAGCGGCACGAGGCCCAAAGATTGCAGGGCATTGGTGAGATAGTCCAGTTCTTCCTTTATGAGTCTGCGAGATCTCTCCAGATGCTCTTCGCATCCAAGAAGGTACTCAGCAGCAGCAGCGGCGATAGAGCCAATGGACCAGGGAATTCGTGCCCTGTTCATAATCCTCGCCATCGTCCTATTTGTTACTCCGAAGCCCAGCCGAAGTCCGGGAACTCCGAAGGACTTGGTAAGGGATCTCATAACGAACAGGAACTCTCTATGCGGAGCCATTTGGGCCACGCTTTGCTCCGGATCAGATAACTCGATAAACGCCTCGTCCACCAGAAGGAAAACTTTTTTTTGCTCGCATCGATCAGCCAGATTGATTATCAGTTCCTTGGAAAGAAGCCTTCCAGTGGGATTGTTGGGATTACAGATATAGATGGCCTTTGCTTTTTCAAGATCTAGGTCGCAAAGGACAGGCAGGCCGTCCTGGCCGATCTTAACCTTTTTGACTTTTGCCCCGGTCAAACGGGACTGGTTTTCATACTCGCCGAAAGTGGGCGTAGGAATTAGTGCCAGGTCGCCTATTTCCAGAACAGTTTCCGCGAAGAGTCTTATTATCTCTGACGAACCGTTTCCAGGAATGATATTCTCTTTATCAACACCAACGAAACGGGCAGCTGCGCGACATAAACCAGCATAGTTGTTGTCGGGATAGTGGCCGACGCGCTTTAGTTCTGCTGTCACAAGGTCCTCAAGGGGGGGCGATCCCATGGGATTAATGTTGGCAGAAAAGTCTAGAGGCTCAGCTCCTAAGATTGACGCAGCCTCTTTAACCTTGCCGCCATGCTTGCACTCTTCGGCAGTTACAAAGCTCTTCCGTATCCGATTTATCATAAGTTGCAGTGGCCTTCTCATGTAAAAGCATTTCAAACTTGTGGATAGAATTTCCTGCATTAACGATCGTGACTAGACCCATAAACTATGCCCTAGTGATCAATATATAAAAATACTACTATGAAATACTCTTTGATCTAGTCCACTTTATATTAATATGTATCCGAAAGTGTTTTATGTCCTCTCGGCGAACCCAAGCGACGTATATCAAAGGAAGAGGAGGTCAAGAACCCGATGGCAACAAGAGAGGGCAGCTTTTCCGTTGAGGACATGAAGAATGTCCAGATCAACATTGGAGCTGTCGTTAAGGAAGCAGATGAGTGGGACCAGGAGATGGGTCCCTATCCGAAGCCCGGCGTAGCAACGCTCCGGAGCTGGGATCACATGATTGCCAACAGATACAAGATCATGTATGCGCCCGCAGATGATACTTGTACCCTGTGTACTTATGGACCGTGTGACCTTACAGGTAATAAGCGCGGTGCATGCGGCATTGATCAGGCCGGTGCCTGCGGTAAGATCGTTTTGATTGCATGTCTGATGGGTTGCTGTGCGCATGCTGCCCATGGAAGACATCTTTATCACTGGTGCATGGACAAGTTCGGCGACATGAAGTTCGACATGGGCGATGAGATTCTGGTGGATTCCCCAATATACCAGACCATCATGGGAACAAAGCCCAAGACCTTTAAGGACTTCAACGAGGGCCTCTACTACCTTGAAGAAGAGGTTGTACAGCTTCTCGCAGCTACTCACACCGGTCAAGAGAGCGCTTTCATAGATTTCGAGTCCAAAGCTCTGCACGCCGGCATGCTCGACCTGCTGGGCATGGAGATTTGCGATATGCTGCAGATCGTGGCTTACGACATGCCCCGCGGCGCTGCTGATGCCCCACTCATTGAGATCGGCATGGGTACCCTGGACCAGAACAAAGGTGTTCTGATCGCTTACGGCCACAACCTGGCCGCCGGTGCTGAGGCCATGATCTACGCTGAGAACAACAATCTCTGGGACAAGGTGGACATTGGCGGCGTTTGCTGTACCGCTCATGATCTGAACCGTATTGGCCTAGGAAAGGGCGAGCTAAAAGTGCCCGCTGGCATTGGAACCAAGCCAAAGGTCGCTGGAGCCATGGGCTGGTGGAGAAAGATGATCCGCTCCGGTGTCATGGACTGCGTTATGGTGGACGAGCAGTGCGTCTTCTGTGATGTTCTTGGAGATGCCGAGAAGCGCAAGATCCCGGTCATTGCTACCACGGACAAGATCATGCTTGGTCTGCCGGATAGGACCAATGACCCGATTGACTCCATAGTGGACGACTTGGTCAATTTCAAGATGCCAGGCGTAGCCGTTTTGGACCCAACCAAGGCAGGCGAAATAGGCATAAGGGTTGCCATCGCCGTCAAGCCAAAGCGTGCTGAGGCTAAGGCTCAGAGCCTGATAACGGAGGAGCAGTTCCAGGAGGGCATCAAGAAATGTACGCAATGCAACGAGTGCGCCTTTGTCTGCCCACCACACATCAGAATCAGCAAGCTCATTGCCGAAGCGGTTAAGGGCAACAAACAGGAATTCTCCAACTTCTATGAGATCTGTGTAGGATGCGGAAAGTGCGAGCAGAGCTGCCCGCAGGGCATCAATATCCTCGATCTCTTCGAGTATGCCAACCGGCAGGCGGTCAAGGATCAGAAGTTCAAGATGAGATCCGGACGCGGTCCCGCTCGTGATACCGAGATCAGATCAGTCGGAGCACCAATTGTGCTCGGCACCATCCCCGGAGTCATCGCTCTGGTAGGATGCAGCAACTATCCCAATGGCACCAAGGAATGCTACGATATGGCAAAGGAGTTCGTAGACCGCGGCTACATCGTCGTCACTTCCGGATGCATGGCCATGGATATGTCACTCTACACTGATGAAGATGGCAAGACGATCTGGGAGCAGTATCCTGGAGGCTTTGATGGCCGCAACATCTGCAACACCGGCTCGTGCGTCTCCAACGCCAATATCGGCGACGCCGCCATCAAGGTGGCCACCATATTCGCCCACAGAAACCATAGGGGCAACTTCGACGATATCGCAGACTACATCTTGAACAAAGTAGGTGCCTGCGGCGTGGCCTGGGGAGCCTACTCTCAGAAGGCCGCTTCTATTGCGACTGGCTGTAATCGGTTAGGTATTCCTGTGGTCGTTCAGCCTCATTCTGTCATGTACCGCAGATCCTTTATGGGCAGAGCGGACAAGCCAGAGGATTGGATGGTTATCGATGCCCGCGACGGCAAGATGCAACAGATTGAGCCCGCGCCTGAGGCTATGCTATACATCGCCGAGACCAAGGAAGAGGCTATGGTTGAGATGGCCAAGCTTTGCCTGCGGCCTTCAGATAACAGCATCGGTAGATCTATCAAGCTGACTCACTGGTGCGATATCTCGATGAAGTACTGTGGCAAGCTGCCTGACGACTGGCACATCTATGTCCGTGACGCCAAAGATCTCCCCATCACATACAAGGATATGATGATGAAGGAACTAGAGTCAAAGCACGGATGGAAAGTCGACTGGAAGGCCAAGAAGTTCTTATCCGGACCGCTCAGACCAGCGGACGTAAGCTTCGACCCGACAAATCTCCCGCGCAAGATCAGGACCAAGAAGTGAGGGCAAGGAGGAGATAAAAATGGCAGCTGAAGTTAAGAAGGGCATTGACACCACCAAAAACCCCATTCCCTTTGAGATGGCCCAGGTTCCTGGACCGGAGCAGGCTAAGTGCTACATGCCGAAGGTTATGGGAGCTATAATCAAGAAGGCTAAGAGGCCTCTTTTAGTTGTAGGGGCTGAGCTATTTGACGACCCCATCATGTTCGATAAAATGATCGAGATGGGAAAGACGGGCATACCAATTGCCGCTACGGCACATAGCGTAAAGGGATTCGTGGACAGAGGTTACATGAATAACGTGTATCAGATCGGCCTGCATCCCCTGACCAATTACCTGCGCTTCCCAGACTGGAAGGGCTTGGACGGACAGGGTCAGTACGATGCCGTTATATTCATGGGCATCTTCTACAAATTCGCCAACGCCATGTTCGCAACGCTCAAGAACTTTAACCGGGACATCAAGCGCATATCCGTTGACCGGTATTATCACATAAATGCGAATATGACTTTTGGCAACATGGCCTTCACCCCCGACGACTATCATGCCGCTGTGGATGAAGTAATAGCAGCAATGCAGAAATAAATTTCATCTCATCAAAGAAGAGGTGTATTAATGGCAGATATAAAGTTAGATATATCCCCTATGTATGAGGGCGAGAGAATCAGAAAGGACGACCTATGGGTAGAGCTAGGCGGCCCCAAGGCAGATGGATTTGAGCTATCCCTGGCAGCATCAGCAGATGAGGTCGAGGATGGAAAGGTCACCGTCATCGGTCCTGAACTCAAGGATGTCAAAGAAGGTTCCACTATACCCTTCGGCATGATATTCAAGGTCAGCGGCGAGAAGATTGAGAAGGATCTGGAGTCCATCATCGAGAGGCGCAACCACGCCCTGCTGTCCTATATCAGCGGCCTCATGCACCTTAACCAGAGATACGATATCTGGATGAGGGTAGGCAAGAGCCTGCAGAAGAAGGGCGTAACATCCTGGAAAGAGATCTTCACTCCCGTCATCGAGCTCTACAAGGCCGAGATGCCCTTCATCGAGAAGATGGAGATCACCATTGTCACAGACCCGGCCAAGGTAAAGGAAGAGCTGGCCAAGGCCATGGCTGTATACAAGACTCGTGACGAGCGCGCCAAGGGATTGCATGACGAAGAAGTCGATGTCTTCTACGGCTGCACGCTATGCCAGGCTTTCGCTCCAACCAGCGCCTGTGTGGTCACTCCCGACAGGCCATCCCTGTGCGGTGCCATCACTTGGTTCGACGGTCGAGCCGCAGCCAAGGTGGACCCAGAGGGCCCCCAGTTCCCCATACCAAAAGGAACCGCCACTGATGCCATTGCTGGTGAGTACGCAGCCATCAACGAGATGGCCGCGAAGAGATCCGGCGGCGAGTACAGCGTCATGAAGCTCTACACATTCTTCGATGCACCCCATACATCCTGCGGCTGCTTCGAAACCATCGGCTTCTACATGCCTGAGGTTGACGGCATTGGTCTAGCTGATCGTGACTTCAAGGGCGCGACCCCCAACGGACTGCCCTTCTCTACTATGGCAGGCCAGACCGGCGGCGGCAAGCAGGTAGTGGGCTTCCTGGGCATGGGCATTCTATACTACTTCTCGCCCAAGTTCCTTCAGGCCGACGGCGGCTGGAGAAGGATCGTCTGGATGTCCAAGAACCTCAAGGAGAGAGTAAAAGCTGGCATCGACGAGGACATGATGGCCAAGATCGCAACTGAAGACGATGCAAAGGATATTCCATCTCTCAAGGCCTTCCTGCTCAAGGTTAACCATCCCGTTGTCGACGGCGTCACCAGGAAAGTAGACAGCAAGAAGATCACCGAGGGCTGGAAGCTCGAGGATATTTCCGACGAGATCAAGGAGCAGGTCATGGCCTATATCGAGAAGACCGGCGGAGACATCAACATTGATACCGTCAAGTCCGAGCTTGCCTTGACCGAAGGCCAGTTCATGCAGGTCGTCGAGGCTCTGCAGGCTGACGGCGTACTCGAGTGAACTAGTAATTTCGGAGGGTGAAAATCTATGCAGCTGAAACTCAAGAAGAAGGAACCTGCAGCCGCGGCTCCAGCAGCCGCCCCTGCAGCCACAGGGGCCGCAGCACCAGCATTTGCCATGTCCGGCAGCGCCGGCGGCATCAAGCTGATACTGAAGGATGCCAAGATCAGCATAGACAAGGTAGTACTCGCCAAGTAGAGTACCGCCTTCTTTCCCTTTTTTGAGGGGGGCGCGGAATTCTATTAAGAGTAATTGCGAGTGCATTATCATAAAAAAGTGAGGGAGATATTATGCAGCTTAAGCTTAAGAAAAAAGAGGCAGCTCCAGCAGCAGCCCCGACGGCAGCTGGTGCATCAGCTCCTGCTTTCGCTATGCCAGCAGCATCATCGGGTGGAATGACCATTGAGCTTAGAGGCGCATCCATCCACGTAGCGGAAGTTGTCATAAAACCGAAAAAATAGGATGGCTAAACATTGGGGAAAGTAATAGCGATAACCGGAAAGGGCGGCACTGGCAAGACCGCTGTGACCGCGATGCTCATAAGACATCTTGTGAAGAACTCCGGGAAAAAGTACAGAATACTGGTTATTGACGCGGATGCCGATGCCAATCTTGCTGACGCTCTAGGCGCATCTGTGGGCAAAACTATTGGCGACATGAGAGAGTTCATGCAGCAATCCCGGTTCAGTACTCCACCAGACACAGATAAGCAAGTGCTTTTCGAGTCCAAGCTTTTCGAGATCCTTTTGGAGGAAGATGGCTATGACCTTCTTGTTATGGGTAAGCCAGAAGGGTCTGGTTGCTACTGTTTTGTCAATAACCTTCTGCGAGGCATTATGGACAAGACCACGGCCAACTACGATTTGATCATAATCGATACGCCGGCAGGCTTGGAGCATTTCAGCAGGAAAACTATTCCGGACCTTGATGACCTTATCGTGGTAACGGATGAGTCCAGAAGAGGGCTTACAACAGGCGAGCGCATACGCGACACGGCCAAGGAAATCGAGCTGAAGTACAAGAATCTGTATGTGATCGTGAATAAAGTCACCGTCGGAAGGAAAGAGAAGGTTCTTGAGAATGCCCGTGGTCTCGGCCTGAAGGTTATCGGCACTATCCCCTATGATGAGGGTTTAGCCAAATTCGATTTAGTGGGAGATCCATTGATGGTCCTTCCCGATGATTCGCCTGCAGTGCAAGAGATGACGCAGGTCGTCGGGAAACTGGGCTTGTGAGGGTGATTTGAATGGCAGAGAAGATCTCTTTATCTGACCTTAATAAGACTTTAACAGAAATGAATGTTCAATCCCTCGAGGGACTGAAGATCGAGGGTGACGTAGAGATTGAAATAGATGCAGGTGCAGGCGGCGTAGGTCCCTTATTTGCATACTATTTCGGACAAGAAGCGGCAAAAATAGCTATGCAGCTCATGAACTTCGCAAAGGCTGTAGGCTATCCTGTGGAGAACCTGCTCCAGCCCGTAGCTGTAGCGCAGGCCATATCTCCGGCTCCTAAAGATCTGGCAGCCGCAGCCGCAGCAGTTCCCGCTTTTAAGTTGGCTTCTTCATTGGCAAGCGCCAAGTTCGCCGTTGGCACCGATAAAACCTGGCGGAACCCCATTCAAGAGGTTACCTTGGGTGCTACAAAGGCAGACGGTGGAAGCCGCGGTCATGTGGTCAAGCTGGGCGGAGAGAAGGCTATGCCGTTCTTCCCAGATGCAGTAATGCCCCATGCCCCAAAGATTACTATGGACGTTTTTGACATGCCTATTGGCATGGCCAAGGCTGTCAAAATGCACTACGAAGATGTTATCAACAGCCCGGGCGAGTGGGCCAAGAAGGCAGTCAAGAAGTTCGGCGCCGACATGGTAACCGTTCACCTGATCAGTACCGATCCTCTCCTGAAGGATACATCGGCTCAAGATGCAGTCAAGACGGTTGAGGAGGTCTTGCAGGCTGTGGATGTGCCCATCTGCATTGGCGGATCCGGCAACCCCAACAAGGATCCGATTGTGCTTTCCAAGGCCGCAGAAGTGGCCCAGGGCGAGCGCGTTTTGATCGCTTCCGCCAATCTGAACATGGATTGGGAGAAGATCGGGAAGGCTTGCGTCGACAATGGGCATGTATGTCTGGCTTGGACTCAGCTGGAGATTAACTCTCAAAAGGAGCTCAACAGAAAGCTCATGAAGGTAGCTGGTGTTCCCCGTGAATCCATCGTTATGGATCCAACCACCGCTGCTCTCGCTTATGGCTTGGACTTTGCCTACTCAAACATGGAGAGAATCAGGCTCGGCGCTCTGAAAGGCGACGAAGAACTCACCTTCCCCATGTCCTCCGGTACCACAAACGCCTGGGGTGTCAGAGAGTCCTGGATGGTTCGCTCACCCAACAAGGACGACTCCGACTGGGGAGACAGAATGCTCCGCGGTCCAATCTGGGAGATTCTGACTGGATACTCTCTGGCCATGGCCGGTGTGGACATCTTCATGATGATGCACCCGTTGGCTGTCGCCTATGTACATGAGATCACTCAGTCCCTGATGGGAAGGATAGAAACCAAGACGCCGGACACCGCCGCCTGGCTCAAGATGGGGGTGTGAGAGACATGAAGGAAACTAGCCCGCTTAACCTTTACAAGCAGCTTCCACAGACCAACTGTAAGAAGTGCGGAGAGGAGACCTGCATGGCCTTTGCCGCTGGCCTGATCTCCAGGACCAGGAAGGTAGAGGAATGCACTCCGCTCATTGATGAGAAGAAGTACGCCAAGAAGCTTGATACCCTGAGAAGCATTGTCGCTCCTGAGCTAAAGATGGTCTACATTGGCGTTGGAGAAAAGCAGGTCAAGGTAGGCGGCGAGGACGTTATGTTCCGCCACCAGATGACCTTCTTCAATAAGCCCCCATTTGCCTACGATGTGGCCGACAATATGGAAGAGGCAAAGCTTGTGGAGCGCGTCAAGATGATCTCCACCTGGCGTAAGTTCTACATCGGCAAGTGGCAGTACGTAGAGATGATTGCTGTCCGTTCCGTGACAGATGACCCGGCCAAATTCGCCGCCTGCGTCAAGACCGTCATGGCTAACTCGGATTTCCCACTCATTCTCTGCTCCTTCAATCCCGCTGTTCTCAAGGCAGGACTTGAGGTCGCAGCGAAGGCCAGACCGCTCATCTACGCAGCCAACAAGGACAACTGGAAGGAGGTGGCTCAGCTCGCTTTCGACTATAAGGTACCGGTTACCTTGAGCGTACCCTTTGACCTGGATGGCCTAAAGTCAATGGCCGTCACCTTTGCCAGTATGGGCCTGACCGATCTTATCTTAGATCCAGGCACTGCACCCAACGGCAAGATGCTGCAGCAGACACTGCTTAACTTCATCAACCTGCGCAGGGCCGCTGTCGAAGAGGCTCAGAGGGATATCGCCTATCCGGTCATGGTGCTGCCAATCAACGCCTGGCTCACAACCGATGATCCAGTTCGAGCATCCTACTGGGAGTCCGTGCTCACCGCAGCATTCGTCATCCGTGGCGGAGCCATCATGATCAAGCACTCTCTCGCGCCCAGTAGCATGATGGCGGATATGCACCTCCGGTTCAACATCTACACCGATCCAAGGACGCCCGTGCAGGTCAAGCCCGGCATCTACAAGGTTGGTAATCCCGGAGCTGAGTCCCCGGTCTTCTTGACCACCAACTTTGCCCTGACTTACTACACAGTTGAGTCGGATATCGCCTCCAACGGTATTGATGCCTATATCATCGCCATCAACACCGACGGAATCGGAGTGCAGGCATCTGTGGCAGGCGGCCAGCTCAGCCCAACAAAGATCCTGGATTCCTTTAACGAGGCTGCCTTCAAGTGGGAGGACCAGAAGTATCCCGCAATGGTGCTGCCGGGAATGGCTGCTAAGTTCTCAGGCGAGCTCGAGGATCTCTTCCCCAAGACCAAGATTATGGTCGGCCCAGAAGATTCTGGACGTATCGTCGGCTGGATGAAGGATTTCTGGCCACCCAAGTAAACGAAATTCTAAGTGTGCCCGCTGGTGGGCACATAACCTTTATTTTATTTTGATAATTATAGGAATATTCATTTATTTGGAGGATTGAAAAACTAATGTTCTCTGCAAAGCATTTGGCGGTTGCTGTTAGTATTATGTTCATATTTGTAGCATTCGATGCTGCTGCCCAGTGGTCACCAGGCGGAAAAATGGTTTATATGGGAGATCTGAATTTGGCTGCTTCGCCTAATTCTGGTAATGAGGCATCTTCTTTCCAAGAAGTATCCGAAGCGATTCAACCATCTCTAAACAATTCGTCAATGAACAACTCTTCAATTGATGGATCTCTAAACAATTCCGCGATTGTTAGCACTTCCCGCCATACATCTTCTTCGGGCCTAAAAACTCTTGATTTATCCAATTATGCTCGTGATCGGTCCAACAAGGACCTCGAAGGATACACAAATGTCATGTATCCTATCTCTGGATCAAGAGGGACAACGTCCACGACTGCAGGGTCGGGCGGATGCGGCTGCGGCTAAACTGCAGCAGCAAAACTTTTTTCTGTGAACCGGCATTATATTGGATATGTAGAATATATTGAACATTTCATCCAACGAGTATTACGTATTATAATTAACAATGATAATTCAGTTTTAATATATATAATACAAAATTAGGGAGTACCGTTGTCTCTGTCTCTCTTTGAAGCTAACCTCGCTTCTTCTCAGATGCTCCGCTTGGGTGCTTAGTTGCTCATTTTTGCGGCGAAGTTGCACCGACTCTTTCCATCTTACTGCGCTCGATATTCGATAACTGGCAATTGTCGATAAATATTTCCATGGTATACTGTAATGGTCAGTAGGCAGAACTAGTTTTGAGAATACCTGAACAAAAAAGAATTGGGCTGGGGAAGTGCAGTTTATACACACCTAGCCACGACTCGCCTTCCGCTTCTAGAGCAGTTTAAGGTTTAGATTTTGTCTATGGGGTCGTAGTAGGATTCCAATATAGTGTGGCATAGAAAAAGATTGATATATTTTTCTAAGATATACCAGAAATACTGAGCTCAACAAGTAAAATGTGACGGTAATATCATGTGGAAATTAAGGCGGGCATCAAACGGCATAGAGGAGAGACTGATAAAATAAACTTTACTGCTAACGGTTATCCCTACCTGCTTCAAATCGAGCCCAAGAAAAAGGGTCGATGGCAAATGTGGTTTTATTCCATCAATGTGCGTTATTCATTCAAATGGGGATATAGTGCCATGCTGCTACGATTATGACGGAACAATGAACGTTGGGAACATCCATGCGCAGAAAATAAGTGAAGTTTGGAATGGCCCTGAATTCAGAGAGCTTAGACGGAAGGTTACCTGTAATAGAAGTTCTTTGGCAAAATGCAAGAACTGTGGCATAAATTTTAAGCTATCGCCAAGCGGCTGGTTCGTCGAATCTATTAACTTCAGCGATGAGCGACTTGAGAGACGATTGCACGAATTCGGTAACAGGATTGAAGAACTTGTTAATGAGATTGCAGAGATGCGAAAAAGCTTGGTATGGCGAATGTTGATGAGATTCCATACGGGTATTATCGAAAATGTTCTTCCTTTTTACACCAAACGACGGAAGATCTATGATAAAGGAATCCATTGGGGACGTTCCTTGATTAGCCCGGAAAAGTAACCTACGGGGGCCAGTGAGTTATACACAATCTAAAGGATAAATGTTCAATGGAAGTAAAACAGAAGTTAAAGAAGTTCAAATGAATTTTTGCCTGGGGCGTAATGATGCTATAAGATGTTTATGTGCAAATTTTGCAGCTTTTGGAAAGTCCCGGACTCCACATTTTCATAACTCACTATCTATAGGTCATGTCCTCGTCGGCATAGGATGAAGATATTACCCGCAGGCTCGCCACGATCTAAGCCTTAAAAAAAAGTTTGATTTATCTTTTATATCCCAGCACCTTGGCCTTGGCCTTGGCAAAGGCTACCTTCGCCTCACTGGTACGACCGAGTGCCTCGAGAGCCCAGCCTTTGTTATTCCAGGCTAGTACAAATTTGGGATCCAGCTTGATGGCCATATCACAAGCCTTGATGGCCTCATTGTACTTGCCCTTGCTATTGAGAGCCCATGCTTTGCCGTTCCAGGCATCGGCATTATTCGGATCAATAAAGATTGCTCTATCAAAAGCCATGATGGCTTCGTCATACTTGCCCATATTACAGAACGCATCGCCTTTGCTTATCTGTAGCCCGGCAGTGTCAGGCTCAAGCAATATGGCTTCATCATAAGCCTTAACGGCTTCTTCGTACTTTTCCTGGCTATAGAGGGCTTCTCCTTTATTGAACCAATCTTTTGCGGTCTGTTGACATTGTGCTGACATCATCGACGCCAGTAATAGGATGGAAATGGCATAGATCAATCTCATAAGGCCAAGTAAGTGCTTCAAAGAAGATATGGCTGTTGGCCTTCCCACTCTACTCTCAATTTCTGATTATATATAAAATCAGAAATTCCAATTACAGTAAGCTCGTCGTAACCCTTGCTTTTAAGAAATATTGGATTTTAGCCCTTGTATCCCAATTCATTAGCCTTGGCAAAGGCCGCATTTGCCTCACTAGTACGACCGAGTGCATCGAGAGCCCAGCCTTTGTTATTCCAGGCTAGTACAAATTTGGGATCTAGCTTGATGGCCATATCACAAGCCTTGATGGCCTCATTGTACTTGCCCTTGCTATTGAGAGCCCATGCTTTGCCGTTCCAGGCATCGGCATTATTGGGATCAATAAATATAGCTCTATCAAAGGCCGTAATGGCTTCGTCATACTTGCCCATATTACAGAAAGCATCGCCTTTGATTATCTGTAGTCCAGCAGAGTTAGGCTCAAGCGAGATGGCTTCATCATAGGCCTTAACGGCTTCGTTGTACTTACCCTGGTTATAGAGAGCTTCTCCTTTATTGAACCAATCTTTTGCGGTCTGTTGACATTGTGCTGACATTATCGATGCCAGCAATAGAATGAAAACAACATAGAACAATCTCATAAGGTAAGAAAGTGCTTCAAAGAAGATATGGTTTTTGGCCTGTATGTTTCGGGACCCAACTGGTCAAACCTAATATCCAGAGAAAAAGAGGATTAAGATCATAGACGGGATGCGCTATAATTCGGCTACATTCCCAATGAGTGCATGATTACGTCTTGTCCTCAGGCATCTCTGGCGGATTCTCAAAGCTCATCATAATTGCTCAAAAAATTTCTAGAGGAGTTTCGCCTGATTGACGCGCAGAGTTTGAGATCATCAAGGTCAGCGATCCTGGTTAAAAGACTGATTTGTGAAGTTCTTTCATTAGAAGCAATGCTAGGTTTTCCACCTTGTCTATTAACATTCCAGATAGACTGTCTTGCTGTATTTTGAAAAGAGCTACTCTATCTCCACATCTTCCACTGGTTGACGAGGTGCCAGCAGTAGTTCGTTGAACAGCATTATCTCTATTACCTGGGCGACATAGCGTCTCTGCTGATATCTCTGGATGTCCTCGTTCATGCGCATCTCAGCCTCAACTTGAATTCTGATTAGTGAAAGCCTCATCTCCCTTTGATCCTCTTCCTTTAGACATAAGGCGCAAATGTCTTTTAAGAACCAGGGTAGCCTCATGGGGTTACGCAAAGCTCTGGCCACAAGGAGGATGTAGCCTTTAGGTTCCTGAATTTCGTCATCTCCTGTGAGCAGTTTTAAGTCATCCATGGAGTATTTTTCTTGGTTAATAGTTATAAAGTCATTCAAATAATATCACCATTTATTATTTTCTCGCAGAGCATAAGGTCTTCGGTTAAATTTACATTCACTGCTAATTCGATTCGCTCCAAGATCAAGTGGTAATCCTCTTGTTCATTATCAATATCTGCACCATCAAGGATATTTATGCCCGATGGAACAATGAGATTGCCCTGGTAGTTGAAGAGGGAATCGGGTCGCCGGCCGAGCCTGCTATGCAGCCTTAGTGGAGTATGCGTAGAAAGGGCGGGCTCAGGCCTTTCTTCGTAAATCCCTATGACCTCATCGATGATATCCGGTGTTACCAAAGGTAGATCGGCCATAATGATCAAAATGGGCTTTCTAATAGCAGCAGATTTTATAGCAAAAATCATATCGGCAACAAAACCTTTACCCGGCGTATCTATCGCTTCCAGCCCTCTTTTTTTGGCCCAGATTCTTGTCTTCGGCACATTCTCTGTTGTGGCCACAAAAATTCTCTCTACAGAGCAGTCTTCGAGGGCCATTGTCACGTAATCGATGAGCGCTTTGCCAAAAAGAGTTACCAGAGGCTTCTCGCCCATTTTCAGACGCGAACCGCGCCCTCCTGCCATTACCAGAGCATCCAGGGCAGGACACCTCCCAAGGTCAGCGCGGCAGCCAAAGCCATCAGGCGGCAGACCTCATTGGTCGCGCCGATTCCGTCACCGGAGGCTCCGCCAAAGTTTCTCTTCGCAACTAGGACCATGTAGAGGCCGCCGGCCAAAGAGATCACCAACATGGTGAGACCGAGGGGTCCTAGAGCTGCAAAGCAAATGATTGCTGATATGACTAGGCCAATTGCGAATTCTTTTGATGTGGTCCTCTCGATCATGATTTGACCAAAGCCTTTTTGAATCGGTCTTGAGAAGGCTGCAAATGCGATCATTGCTTCTTTGGCGGATACTTCAGATGCGATCAATGCCAGGGGAAGAAGTCCTGTAGGCAGTGCAGAGAGAATCGCGAATGTGGCTAGAAGAAGTACTGCAATGAAGACGCAACCCCCCGTTCCAAGAGAAACGTCCTTCATAGCCTGAACTTTTTTTTCAACTGTGCCATGGGCGATTATTCCATCCCCAAAGTCAGCCAAGCCGTCAATATGGTTTATACCGCACAGCCTGTATATCGCCAATATTACTACAATTGCTGCAATATTGGTTGGAAGTGCCATCTCGGCAATAGCACCTACAATACCTAGAATAGCACCCAGCGCAAAGCCTATTACAGGAAATACATAAACGTGCCTCATTAGGGCATCTATCCCTTCCATAGAGATTCCTACCGGTATGGTGGAAAACCAGCCGAATCCTGACCTGAGCGCAAAGAACAGATCTTTCAGTCCAACACCGCCCTTGTATACATATTGGCAGATACCCCGCCGATTAGACCTGCGATTACATCGTCCATAAAGGGTCCTAGCGTTGCAAGTATGCCTGGTTTGGCTTTATCATAGCGGACATAATCGAATAATCCCTTGTAACCGCCTATGTACTTGGCAATGCTTAAGCCTAGTACTTCATCTGCTATTAAACATGTCAAATCATTCTCATAGTCCGAAGATTTGAGGTTTGGCAGGCAGCATTTTTTTCCTTCTGATTCCAGAAGGACTCCCGCGTATATTAGCAATGCAAGATTGGGGTCTGAGAGTGCAAGTCTCATCTCCGATCGAAATTTAGCTTCCGCTTTTTCGCGCGTTTCCACGCCTGGGTGAGGAAAGTAGAGTTCCATAGCTGCCAAGACTATATCATCTTCGTTAATCCCAATGCTTTTCAATACATCTCTGATCTCTTTTAATGCCATTGGTTTGACTGAAGCTCGATTAGGATAAAAGAATATCTCGCGAAGTTATTTATGGTCCTATGATCGATATAAGCTAGGGGAACTCTATGAATACCATGGTTAAGATCTTTGTAGATCATGAACATCTAGTGAGGGTAATTAATACCTTAACGGAGATTGGCATAACCGGATTTTATCTTATTGAGTATCAAGGAATGGCACCAAAGACCTGGAAAAGCTTCCGCCTGAGCGAGAAGCCGGATATGGCTCTGTCGGCAATAAGAAACCATTCAGAGCCAGGTGTGATGGTGAATACGGTTGTTGGCTCAGATAAGTGTGAACAGATAATAAAGCGACTCGAGGAAGCTTTAAAAGGGATAAAGTACACGATCATCGGGCACAAAGTTACATCTATAAAGGTGAAAGGGGATTAAATATATATGCAAAACCTCAAGGATGACGTTGATGTCGCCCTGGAAAAGATCAGGGCTGGTCTACGCGTGGATGGCGGAGATGTTCAGCTCGTCGAGATTGTTGATGGAATAGTCAAGGTAAAGTTGCAGGGTAGCTGTGCAGGCTGTCCTTCTCGCAGATGACGCTAAAGAACTTCATTGAGAAAGAACTCAAGAAAAGTGTAGAGGGTATAAAAGGCGTTGTATCCGTTTAAAATGGCTCTCCCATTTTATCTGCCAAGAATTAATCTAAGATAGAGCTATAAAGCATCGTTCAGACCAAGTGTTAAAGGAGAATTGCTATGTTTCCAACTAAAAAAGTGCAGAGTCTAGTAGGCAGTAAAATCCAGGTGGAGATGAAGGGTTCGCCGCGTTATGTATTAGAAGGGGTTCTTAATAGCGTAGACGAGTATCTGAACCTTCACCTTCTGGAGACTGTAGAGCTAATTGGTGGCGAGAGAACTCGCTCTTTGGGTTCGGTCATCTTGCGTGGCAACAACATCATTCTCATAAGTCCAATTGAATGAAGGAGAACGGAATGTCTGCGGAGGAGGCGTTGGATTATATCAAATCGTGCCCTGAGGGAGCCCTGCAAAGCGATCTATGGAAGATTCTTAAGATCGATTCTCGTAAATGCTCTCGAATCGTTGCCAAGCTCCTCAAGGATAATCTCATCACCCGTGAGGTAGAGTCGGCTGATGGTATCAGAACTTATCGTCTCTATTTCACTGAGAGATCTGGCTGCAGACGTTTTGATCCTCTCCTGATTGTTGACTCTTTCGAGCCTTGTGCAGGTTGCATTGATGAGTGTGTTCCAGAGCATTGTGCCAAGCTTAGCGAATGGATTTTCTCAATTGTAATGAGTATAGAGGGCGAATCACCTCTAGAAAGGGTCTTCCAAGAAAATAACAACGGGGGATAATCGGAACTACCACTTCAAAATTTTATGGAGCGTATTTTTTTTCAATGAGAATAAAAATCATGATTTGCGGAATAATCATTGGAATTTGTTACTCGGCTGAAAATTGAATTGTCTTTGATTTGAAAACAGCAAAAACCAGCAAACGCTAGGATCAATCCGCAGATCAAAAAAGTATATTAAACTCTCTTTTTAAGTGCTAATTTGATCTGCGCCGAATCCTTTCTTCACCAAAATCTCTTTGATTCTATGAATGTGGTTGCCCTGCAGCTCGATCAGGCTATCTTTCACGGTTCCACCGCAGGCCAGCTTGGACTTAAGATGTGTGCACAGTTCCTGAAGATCAATCTCATGGGGATCGATGCCTTGGATAATTGTCACCTCTTTTCCGTACCTGCGTTTTTGCACTTTCACCGCTATCCTCTGCTGCTCCTTGGCAACCTCCTCACAGATACAGAGCTCCTTGGGAAGGCCGCAGACGGTACACATTTGAGAACTCATTTGGTGGCAGTTACCTCCGCAAATATACTTTAACAAAGCCGATTATGCTATTAATATCTGATGGTAAGCGCTCAAATCTTCGGCCTGCTTCGCTTCTTTATTTCCCTAATTTTGCGCAAAACTAATTCTGCAAGGAATATGGTTAGTGCCAGTATGAGCAAAATGTCTCTTTTTGAGGCTCTCTCCTGCACCGTTCTTTTACTCAGCCTGCCTGCCTCTGCTATAAGGCTTTTTTTAGCCTCATCTTCGGTAAAGATCTTCCCACCATTGGTCATGATCAGTCCTGCAAGAGCCGGGTTAAAACCCAGGTACCTATACTCCATGGGATAATTGACCGCGACTCCATAATCGCCAATGTAGTATATGCCGGAACTGTTGGGTGTAAACGTCGCTGTGTATCTTTTGTCGCCTACTTTCTCGATTTCTGCTCCTGTGAGGCTAGGACGAGCATCGCTAGTGATAGTGAGCGTCATAGGCGATTCTTTCCAGCCATCATCTGCTTCAACACGATTATTTTCAGGACGCGGATCTCCCAGTGCCCAATTAACCATGGAAGATATTATCTGCGAGCTTGGAGCTTGGTAAATTGTCCCTGCCCAGATGCTACCGTCATCTGTTGTGAGCGCTACAACTCTTCCTAATCCGTATCGCCATGACGTAAGGATCGGCTTTCCATCCGACATGGCCACTAGTCGTTGGGCACCAGGTTTAGGAGTGACATCATTGAAACCAGTGACCGCTGCATCCAGTTCCAGGTCGGCTGTGATGTAGTGATTCTTATTAACTACAGAAATTCTATACCCTGATTGCGGCTTCTCCTCTTGCGCATTCACATCGGCCTGCTGCATCGTTTTGGTGGAAACTGAGGCCGGATAGATGAATGGTTCATATTTGATTCCCGCTTGGCTGGCCAGTTCATCAAAGTTTCCTGTTTTTCCTGGGAACGCCTGGACCTGAATCAATCTGATGGTGGTGTTCATCTGCCTAATTAAGTTGACAGAATGCTTGACAACGTCCTCATAGTTCCAAAGGTTGCCGTCCGAGAGCACAATTAGTTCACCCTGTCCACCACTGGCGTTGAGCATTTCCCAGGCCAGCTGCAAGCCGTTGTCCAGATAGCTGTCTTCCGTGCCTGTAGGTGCAAGGCCTGAAATTCGTTCCTCAACGACGCTTCTTCCTCGAGAAAGAGGTACAGGGTCCAGCACATCGTACGCCCTGGTGCCAAAAGCCACCAGACCTACTTTATAGTCCTTGAAATCAGGCGATTTTAGCAGTTCCACGGCGAGGGCCTTTTCGTAGTCTAATAAAGGAGTATTATCCTTGGTGAGAGTAGAGAGCAGGCTAAAGGAAACGTCTAACACATAGATCAATGTCTTTCCGCCCTCGAATTTGCTGGGAGTGGAACGAACAGGCAGAATCTCTTCGAGAGGCGAGTTGTAGTAGCTGCCCATATCGTAGGAATCCTCACCTCCCACAACTACCAGGCCACCGCCTTCGCGAACATAATTCCGGTAGCTATCAAGCTTAGCACTGTATTTCTGATCGTCGAGGACTACTGCCTTATAGCTCTGCAACTGGGCTGGTGGCTCAGATACTATCGTAAGCTTGTAAAGATCCGATAAATCTTTTGCCAGAGGTGAGTCGCTGTTCGAGATGAGGAGGACTTCTGGTTTGGGAACAACATATATCGCTTTCTGATAGTTATCGTTCACAGGCTGAATGTCTGGAGCAATTGCAGCACGCATGATATGATTTCCTGTCTCAAGGAATGCGTGAGATATCTTGATTGAAGTTGTGCCGTTGCCAGATATTTCGTCTGAATAGATTAATTTCTCATCTACAAAAACGGATAATGGTCCTTTATACTCTATTGATGCTCTCACTATTACTGAGAATGGGTATTCTCCGCCCAAAACCGCAGTATTGGATCCTGAGATTTCCACGCCCGCGTCGTTCTTTTGAGGTGTAAGTTCGATAGCGAAGACAGTTGCATTTGAGCTTTGCATAATGGGCAGGACCTCATCCAGTGGTCTACCACTATTGCTATAGCCGTCTGTTGCCAGGACAATTGTCTCGCCGGGCAATGCAGACTGGAGTATTTTTTCACCCAAAGGCGTGGCCTCTCCGGAAAAGGAACGCACTTCTGCATCGAAAGCTGTGCTTAAACGAGAGGCTACATTGGGATCGAAAACCTCCATAGAACTGGTTTTATCGTCCAGAATAGTGATGCTGGGCTCTTGAGACTGCAATGTGCGAATTTCCACGAAGTATGGATTGGCTGCGGCAATGATAATCAGGCAGAAGACCGCAAGCCTGCTGACCACAAGGAGCTTATCTCGGGCTCTGGTGCGAATGTAGAACGCACCAAGAATCAAGATTACAGGAATCGTCCAGAGAAGGATGGGTGTTGCAAAGTAGAGGTCTTGGATCATGCCTCTCGCCTCCAGCGCATAATAGCCAGTTCCAAAAGGATGGCCAAGGCGGCCAGGGCGATTACTATGTAAGAGAGATCTTTTTCCACGGTGGTCTCATTGCTTTTTGTCTGAAATTTCCCAGCATCGATACTGATACTGCGAAGCAAGGACGATTCCTTGGGGTCATACATATTCGCAGCCACTGTCTCACCCCGGAATCTGTAAATTCCTGTCTCATCCAGCATCAAATTGGCAGTAGTGATCACGCCGGAAGGTGTACTGACTATCGCAATTTCTCCCAGTGGAAGAATCTCTCCCGTTTTGCGATTAGACTTTTTGATATCCGGCACTCCTGCAATCCAATTGACCATCTGATACCAGAAGATGGGATATTCCGGCCTCTGGTAGAAATCTGAATTTAGCTCTAGGCCATTATAGATGACCGTTCCTTGGCCCAACCTCCAGTAAGAGAGAACGGGCACGCTATTTGCCTCTGCAATAGAAATAGAATTGCGTCGTTGTACAGCCTCTGGGTATCCAAACAGGCCAATTTCATCGAAATGCAAACCTTCTAGAAAGACTTGGTTTCGTATCCAGAGGTCGGCCGTACCACTCGTGCTGCCTGTAATCCTGACGGGCAGGTAATCTGGACTATTTTGGTCGCCTGCTACAAATATCACCTTTCCGCCGTCATCGATATAACGATTGATTTTGCCGTCCAAGGTGGAGTTCTTGGTTACTACTATAATGTCAAAGTCAGCTAAATCGCCGCTGGTTTCGACTTGCACATTGGGCAACGAACGCAACGCCGACAGCGACGTACTCATATCACCCAAGTAGAGAACCTTTTTCTTTTCTAGGTCTGGCACATAGATGTAGGCATGATTGTCCCAGTTGATCGCATCTTGCTGATCAAGGTGAATCTCATTGATGCCCGGGTAGGCAGTGAAAGTGAGATAATAGTCTCCATCGGAAGGGATTTGGGCAGTTTGGCTGGTAGATCCACCTGGTCCGTTGATGGTAATTGGGACAATTTTGCTTGGGCCATAGTTATGCACCAAAGCAGTATGATTAGCGTATCCCGGACCTGGTACGTCCCAACCCTCTACCAGGGCAATATTGTCGTTTTCGTTCCAGGAATCGGCAAAGACAATGCTGACACTACCGTCGGCCTGCAATATTTTGCGCGTGGCTTCCGGTTCATCGCCCGTCCAGCTTATGAAGTCTGAGACCACTAAAATGTCACCGCCATCTTTGCCAAGAATTCCATCGCCAAAAATCATGGCACTCGAGAGATCTGCGGAGACTGCTTTGGGCTTGATCTGTCTGAGTGCGTTCCTGGCCTCGGTCGGACTGCCCTCTTGCAGCAAATTAACAGGTTTATTTTCTGCGAGTATAATACTGACCTTCTCGTAATTATCTAAATAGGGGTCCGCCAATTTTTTCGCTTGGTCAAGGCTGGCCTCCATACTTGCTGAGGCATCCAGCACTAAAACGAGATGGCTGCTCGCCAGTCCTTCTTCAGTCGTATAAGGACCCGCTGCAGCGATTGAGAGAGAGCAAAGTACCAGGAGCTGTACCCAAAATAACGGATCATTGATCAGGCGGCTTAGAACAGCGGAACGCTCGGCTTCGCCCTCCTGCAAAAATTGAGTGGCAGAGAAGCGGACCTCCTTTGGCTTAGGTCTGATCAGATATATTATTATCAGAGGAATTATGCTCAAGAGCCCCAAAAGGGCTAGGGGATTCCTGAAGGGCATTATCCACCCTTTGATTCAAGAACTATGAAAAGGTTTGCGCAGATAATAAATATAATCGAGGCATATTCGCAAAATCGTATCTTTCCCAAATTGAGGTATTTGGTTATGGTCGGCGCCATGGAGATCTATATGCTTTTGCCCAAAACCAACTGCAAGAAGTGCGGGCTTCCCACTTGCATGGCCTTTGCCGTTGGCCTTTTGGGCCGGGAAAAGAAGATCGATGAGTGCACTCCACTGATTGAGGAGAAAAAGTATGAGACTAAGCTCAAGAAGCTGAGAGAGGTGATGGCACCAATTGAGAATGCTTCGGAGACTGGCCTGATCATCCATCCGGAGAAGTGTTTTGGTTGCGGCAACTGCGTGGTCGCGTGTCCCGTCAATGTTGCTGCAGAACCGACGAGATGCGGCGCCGGTCTAGGCCCAGAGAGTGATAAAGTCATCCTGAAAGTAGAGGATGGCGTTGTTGTATGTAACAATCTCAAAGAATGCCGGCGCTTTGGGCCAAACAAGACCCTCTGTAATGCTTGCACGGCAACCTGTCCGAGCAAGGCCATAGAATTCGTTTAGGTAGATAGTAGGAAGGTGAAACACAAAATGGCGATATGCACAGGCTGTTCGCTTCTCTGCGAGGATATTGAAGTCGCTGAAAAGGATGGCGCATTCTCTCATGTGAAGAACCTCTGTCGCAAGGGGCATGGCCACTTCCAGGCCGTTAAAGCCGAAAGGACAGTGCCCATGATCGATGGTCATGAGGTTACTTTAGATGAAGCAATTATCAAGGCAGTGGAGATATTGAAGAACTCCAAAAGCCCTCTCCTCTATGGCTGGTCCAAATCAACTCTTGAGGCGCAAGCAGTGGGCATAGAGATAGCTCGCAAATTGGGAGCGACGATTGACGGTACCTGGTCTTTTTGCAGGGAATTCCTAATGGAGCGCATTCTTCAAGGAAAGGTCCCCACCTGTACTTTAGATGATGTTCGCAACTATGCAGATACAACGGTCTTCTGGGGTTCCGATCCATCCAATAGCCATCCACGACACTTGTCTCGTTTTTCCTATTACCCACGCGGGGAGAAGAGGCAGAAGAGCTACGAGGAGGAGAGGACATGCATTGTCGTGGATGTGCGAAAGTCGGCGACGGCACGGCTATGCAGCAACTATTATTTCCAGATATCTCCTGGTGGCGACGCAGAATTCATCGAATCAATCCTTGCCGTGTTAGATGGAAAGATCCCGAAATTCGGTGACAAAAAACGAATGATCGAGCTTGGAACTATCCTGAAGAAGACAGAGTACGGGGTGATTTTTTCCGGCCAGGGTATGGCCTCATCTCTCGGGCCTAAGACGGATCTTTTTGAGAAGTTGCTAGCCAGGCTAAACGAGATCTCTACATTCAAGGTTATTCCGATGGTAATTGATTACAACGCACGCGGATTTGATCAACTTCTTCTTGACAAGACTGGATTTATTAATTGTGTTTCTTTCCAAGACGGCGTACCCATGCACGGACGAGAAAATTGCGTTGTACCAATGGCCAAAGGATGCGATGCCGCTCTCGTCGTTGGCACCGATCCCCTATCCACAATGCCTTTTGGCACGGCTCGGGCCCTAACAAAGATACCTCTTATTGTTATAGGCCCACAAAGGTCCATGACTGCGGATGCAGCGAAGGTTGTAATCCCTTCGGCCTTCTCGGGCATAGAGGCAGGAGGTACGGCAATTCGCATGGATGGCGTAAAAATCGCGTTTGAAGCGATTATCAAGTCAATGCGGCCCACTGATGAGCAAATCCTGATCAAAATATTGGAGGCGATTTAGAATGGAACCGAAAGTGAACATCGTCATCATCAGGGATATATTCCAGGATGAAGCGGCGAAGAAGGGCCGGTTCACAGATGAATATCGCCAACTAAGCGCTTTGATAATCTTGGACAAGCAGGATATGGTGCAGCTAGGTGCAAAAGACGGTCAGAGATTGAAGGTTGAAAACGATGTGGGTAGCATAGTAGTTGCCACCAAGGCCTCAGAGGGCGATTCTCATCCTGGACTGGCATTCATGTACAATAGTCCTTGGTCCAACCAACTAATTTCTGATAACGACTGTACTACAAGTCCACCTGATGCCAGGGGGATTATGGCTCGAATTTCTCTTACTGATGCGAACATAACTCAGATATCTGAAATCATGCAGAGGATGCGGGCTTAAGGAGCAGACATGAATCTCATATCTATTTCCGATCTATCTAAAGAGGATATTCTGAGGCTATTGAACAGTGCCGAAGCCTTTCGGCGCAAACGAGGGAATCACGGTCAGCCTCTGCAGGGAAAAAGCCTGGCAATGATCTTTGAGAAACCATCCACGCGTACGCGCGTTTCCCTGGAGATAGCGGCGGCTGAGCTGGGCGGGCGTCCTTTATGCTTATCTGCAAGCGAACTGCAGCTGGGTCGCGGCGAGACCATAGCTGATACGGCCCGCGTGCTCTCCAGATATGTGCATGGCATCACCGCTCGTGTTTATTCTCATAGTACCGTTATACAACTTGCCAAGTATGCCAGCGTTCCCGTGATAAATGCCCTTTCCGACTGGGAGCATCCGCTGCAGATTCTGGCGGACCTGCAGACCATTGCCAATCGCTTCGGAGCGCTTGAGGGCCTGCGCATCGCCTGGATAGGAGATGGGAATAATGTCTGCAACTCAATGATTCTGGCATCGGCGATTATGGGTATGGAGATAACTGTTGCCTCTCCACCTGGTTACGCGCCAAAGGCTCAAATTATGGACGAGGCTAAAATTTTAGGCGGCCAGCCCAAGATTGTAATTGAGCCGTCTGATGCCGCGCAAGATGCGGATGCGGTTGTGACTGATACTTGGATATCCATGGGAGACGAAGGCCAGGAGGCCGAGCGCCTCAGGGTATTTGCCAAGTACCAGGTAAATAGAGAGCTGATGGACTTGGCTAGCTCAAGGGCGGTGGCCCTTCATTGTCTTCCTGCACACCGGGGGCAAGAGATCACTGACGAAATGATGGACGGTCCGAGGTCTGCCGTCTTTGATGAAGCGGAGAACCGGATGCATACCAGCAAGGCTGTGATGGCCTGGATGATGGGCAAAGGACATTAACGTGATATTTCATAATTTCAAACGTTTAAGCCTGATGGCAAAAAGGTTGGGCGTGCTTAAGCCGAGGGCTAGTTTAGGGGGCATATCGTCAGAAGTCTTTAAAGGGGGAAAGTCCTTTTCTTTTCGGCGCAAAATCAGGACGACCAAAACACAAAGCTAGTGTCTAGCAGGAATATGATGTTCGGTTCCATGTTCTGCAGCGTCGAGGCGGACGGTCACTCAATTAGCGCGTTTGGTTTATTCTATCTGCATCATTTTGGATAATGCCTTTTCCAGCAATTTTCTGGTCTTCGCATCGGGATTGAGTAGCAGATCCAAGTCATTTTCAATTTTTTTAAATTTTTCCTCAAAAGCTGGGCAGTCTTCGTAGAACTCTAAACCCTGAAGTCCTATTTGACCAGGGCTCAAGAAAGGGCTGCATCTGCATACCATTGGTCTGGCCTGATATATCTCGCATCCTTTGTTTTTCTCATTGTAAAATCTGCATGGTGCGGTTATCTTGAATGCCAGAAGGTCAGGCTCTGTCGGGTGAGGGACTGTGTATTCTTTGATTATCTCATTTACAGGCGTATTGAAATAACTTGCCAGCCTTCGAATATCTTTGGGATAAATGTCGATTGGGGTGGCCTCCTGACAGCATATCCCGCATCGTTTGCATTGAAAGTCCAGCTGGGCCTGAATGCGCAAATAATCATAAGGGTCAAGCGGCATATTATCACCGATTGGAAGAAATTGCCAAGACGATATAGATATAAATAATGTCTGTCTCGCAAAAAAACCAAAAACTCTAGAAAATCCAGTTCATTTGCACGCAAGAACAAAGGGCCAGTGGTTCGCGGTGCAGTATGCGTATCTTTGGAATGCAGCCTGTTCACCCAACTGTCGATTCTTAGCGGATCGCAAAGTTCTAGTAGAGTCCGGTTATGTTGTAGGGTTTAGCCCGGAAATGCGACACGGGCAAAGGGCACAAGCGCGGGGGTTGCCAAGTGGTTAAAGGCGCAGGGCTTAGGACCCTGTCACGAAGGTGTTCGCGGGTTCGACTCCCGTCCTCCGCATATTGTTCGCCAGCGGGCGAACACTTTTGGTTTGCTACATCTCCGGCTTTTTAAAGCACGATTCACTCTCTTCGATATATCTCTTCCCGACGATAGGGCACGACCCTGTCACACCTTTTCCACGCTACTTTGTCGGGTATTGCAACAATTATCGGGATATGCCTTAGACTGCTTGTTCTAGGTTGGTTATTAAGCCAAAAAACCCAAGGGCAGAGACCGCAACTTTTGCTCTTTTTGAGTTTTGCCGAAGTACATAGCCTCATGAAGCTTCTCCGTGGCCCGCCGGATGAGGCTTCGCAGCTCGAGGCCACAAAAGTTTGCCTGCCAGGACGGAAAAGATAGCCGCCTTGGAGGCCTCACAAGAGCATGATGTGAGCCGTTTAACGTTGGATATTGCTTATGACCGCCAACAAAGGATAAGCAGGCTAGAGAAAATCGAACCTCAGCCTTTACAGAAGGACCAAGCCGATATTCTCAAAGCGTTGTTAACGACCAACGGCGGAAAGATGCTGGAAAAACAGGCTCGATTGAAAATGAGGATGTCTAAACAGTCTTTGACCAATCTTCTAGCCGTTATTGATGGAATTGAATCTAGACCTTACAGAACAGATAAGCGCCAAAGGTTGCTCGTTTTAGAATAGTACAGGTGTACTAATTCGTTGATCCTTAGTTACCCATCTGATAAACAAAATTTGCTATTGATTCCAAATCTCTTGATGAAAATCTGGTTAGAGGTCGTCCTTTTATGTAATCGTTTAATTTTTCGATTGTTAGCACAGGAATCGTTGGATTTATAACTTGTAATTTAGCATTTGTATCTGTGAATACTATAATTCCGTCAACCCATATGTTCATTAAGTTGTTAAATACATTAGATTCTATAGACAATCTTAGTTTTTTTGCGTTTCCTTTAAGTCGTTTACTGATACTCATAATGTCTAAGTCTACAGGATTATAATCGTTTTCATAGTGTTTATTCCATCTATCTCCATTACAAATAATTTCTCCATCCCAATTTTTCGTCTCTATAATAAAAAGTCCGTACCTACTTACAAGGATATGATCAATGTTTCCAAATGCTTTATCTAATGTTATATCATTAATTAGATAATTATCATATTCTAATCTCTTTAGCATCTCTGTAACTTTATTCTCTCCAATTAAGCCTTTAGTGTAATCATTATATTTTTTATTTAGATATTCCATCTTTTCAATATCCTGGCTAATAATTTTACTGTAATCCTCAATTTTCTTTTCTTTTTCTACACTGATGCGGTGTTGTTCGTCGTAAGTATTTTGATCTCTAAAATAGTTCTTCGAAAGATATGATGCAATCAATACCACGAAAACAGATAGTCCTATCGGAATCAGAATGTTAATCGAAAACGTAAAAAGTAATAATAAAAAAATTATTATAAAAGATGGTATCCAAATCGTTTTTATCCAACTAATCCTTTCCTGCGCTTCATTTTTTTGTCGATCAATATTATATTTTTCACTTCTTGTTTCGTCCAATTGTTTTTGATTGGAACTTATTTTATCTTTTATTTCTGAAATCTCTCTATCGATGGAACTCTTTCTCATTTCGAGGTAATCAGTGGATTCTTTCAAAACTATCATCGTCAAACATCCTTATGAAGACCGAAATTTATCCTTTTATTCCCTACTTCCAGAATAGATACCAGTGCTTCGCCTTAATTTCTTCATCGCCTGGTTTTAGGGCAAGCTGGCTGATGTTTTGGGTGAGCTGGGCCACATGGCAGCGAAGCTTTTCTCGATACGTTTTTCCTACAAATTCTGGTGCTGATTCCTTCTCTATATCCTCAAACTGGGTCAATAATATTCGTAACTATCCAATTAAAAATTCCATCACTTGCACCATTCACTAAAGTATCTCGTAGTTGGTTGATCTGTTCTGGCGTAACTCCTGTAACTGCTCCTCTTTGGGCGAGAGTACCCATTTCGCGTATAACATCTTCGTTAAATTGAATTAAAAATTTTCTCTCAAATACATCTACTAAAATTTGTTGCATTTTATAATTTTTTTTATCTATTTTTATTACATTTGGGAACAGATACTTAACCGCACTTAATGTCTCGATGAAGTCTCCTGTACTTTTAGATACCGCAACTATAAGACTATTACCCTGTTGTCTCTTAAATTTTCTTGGTTTATGACTCTCGTTTCATCAATACGATTTGGCGCAAAATTCTCTCTTTGAATATTTGTAAATACTTGACTTAATGTTGTTTGCATAAGCATCATGTATTGGTCTTTTATTTTTAAACGAATACTCCGCAGCTTGCAACTTGGAACTTATTACAGGTATCAAAGTTAAAGAGAACAAACGGGGGACGGGACACCGCTCCAGTTACAAAGTAAGCTTCTGGTTTTGTTTCTTGCCTTCCTAAAGCTTACTTTGAGATCTTGAGAAATTTAGCTGACAAACAGAAAAGCGATGTTGAATTTGTCTTTTACCCAGGGTGATATTAACCGCAAGGCTTGGACCATCAAATGCCGCATCACCTCTGAAAACGTATCCCAGAACTTACCTCCCCTTCCCTGGCCAGATAACCAGGTTGCATCTGCCGCACGGGTTCCGGACCTGAGGATAGATGAAGGCATCTACCAGGGCTATACCGTGCCGTTTAACTACGACCTCCTCATCTGCAAACTGATGATGACCTGGGACAAGACCTGGAAAGAAGCTATCCGGGCTGAGATGATGATAGTGGGTACTGAGACCAATCCCCCTTCCACCGTGTGGCGTTAGTTGACGAGACCTTCAATAATGGCGAGTATACGAACTTCATTGAAAAACGGGATATCGTGAGCCATGTCCACAAGCTTTCCAGGAAGACGAAGGAATAGATATGGCGGCGCATATGTTTGAAATACCAGCGGTATCACCGGCAAGAATAATCAACATCCGCGAGAGCGCCTTTGCTTACGACCTCTTTATTACCGCGGTGAGCTATTTCGACTTTTTCAATCGACTTGCTAAATCACCGTCTGATATCGATGTTATCTGTAATACACTAAATATCAAGAAGCGCCCCGCCGATGTCATGTTGACGCTGTTCAAAGCCTATGGATTTATTAAAGAGAAAAATAAAAAGTTTTACTTAACAGATACCGCGAAAAATTACCTTACCAAAGAATCCGGATTCGATTTAACGTCTTATGTGAGCTCTCTAAAAGACAGACCTGCATGCAAAGACATAGAAAAAGTGCTGCGTACCGGCAAACCGGCTAAATGGGCGACGGCTAAAGACGGTAAAGATTGGGCGGCTTCTATGGAGAACGATGATTTTGCCACATCCTTTTCCGCAGGCATGAACAGTCGTGGGGCATACCTGGCTGGCGGAATGGTCAAGGCGATCGACTTGAAAGGATATAAAAAAGTCCTGGATATCGGCGGAGCCTCCGGTATCTATGCCGCGGCATTGCTGACAGCTTATCCCAATTTAAAGGCGACAATTTTTGACAAACCACCCGTAGATAAAGTAGCAAAATACTCTATTAACAAGCTTAACTTAAATCAGAGAATAAATGTCATTGCTGGCGACATGTTTAAAGACAATTTACCCAAAGGTTTTGACGTCCATTTCATTTCGCACGTGCTGCACGACTGGGATTTAAATAAAGTCAGGGCCATCTTGAAAAACTCATATGAAAACCTGAGCCCCAGCGGTATCATTATCCTTCACGATGCGCATATCAATAAAAGCAAGACCGGCCCGCTTTCTATCGCAGAATATTCAGTGCTCCTGATGGTATTGTCAGAGGGTAAATGCTATTCCGTTACCGAGATGAAACACCTGCTTGAAGAGGCAGGCTTTAAAGATGTAGAATACAAGCCCACCATCCTGAATAGAAGTATAATCATCGGGAGAAAATAGTGCCTGTGGACTAAGCCCGTTAATGTAGACGCTGTGATGACGTCGTCCGGTTCTAAAAATCAATCCCCGGCAACCTCGGCGGATAATTCAAATATTGCAGCGGATATGTCAACAGCGTAAACGGTTCGGCACTTTCCTGCAGCGTGAAGTGCGAAGGCACCAGTGCCTGACCCAATATCGATAACAATGCTCTCTAAACCAAGACCCAACCTTTGGATATCGCTTCACTCGATCTGGCGTAGTCACGGAACTTCTTATGCATAAGGTCATATGCAACCACTTCATCAACATCGGTGAAATCAACACCGCAGGGCTTCATTTCGTCATATTGCCATTTTGGAACGGATTTCATCTCCAATCTCTCAATCATCTTGCCAACCTCTGCACATTTATATCCTTGACAGAGCCTTGGATAAAAGCCTTGAGTTGCGTTTGCATATTTATCCATCATTTCGAGAACGTTGCCCTTTGCAGCCATGATTATGGCAATAATACATGGGATCGTTTGCCTGTATGGTTATCTGAGCAGGTTTAGCCTCAATAGCCTTATCGAAGAATGCAATGGATTCGTTATACCAGTCAAGGCAAGCGAGGAACCCGACCATAAGAGCGCAATTCCTGGTTCATATGCGACGTTGTGAAGCAATACCGTACAGTTCTCTTGTCTTTCTTTAGCCATTCAGCTAGGAGAGATCAGGCATCTCATCATGCTGCCTTGGCCTTAATAACCTTCGCTAGCCTCGTGATGCCCTCAAAGATCTTTTCGTTGTCGGAGTTGGAGAAGTTCAGCCTCATGGTGTTCCCGCCGCCCCCGTCTGTGTAGAACGCCTGACCGGGCACGAAGGCCACCTTCTCTTTTATAGCCCGATTGAATAGATCGAGAGAAGACATGCCATCTGGCAATGTGACCCACAAGAACATTCCGCCCTCCGGCTTGGTGTAACTGACATCTGCAGGGAGGCTCTCCTGCATGATCTTCACCATGAAATCTCTTTGCTGACGATAAGCCTCCCTGATCTTTGCGATATGCAATTCTATATCGTTATCTTTGAAGTATTGATGTATGATCCTCTGACAGAGATAATTGGAATGGAGATCAGATGCCTGCTTGGCAATGATCAGCTTCTCCATTATCTCCTCGCAAGCGCAGATCCACCCCAGCCGAATACCTGGAGAAACAATCTTGGAGAACGAGCCAAGCAATACAGCATTTTCTCCAAGGAAGCACCTCATCGAAGGCTTATCTCTGCCCATGAACCTTAGCTCACCATATGGATTGTCCTCTATGAAGATGGTGTTGCTGCCGTTCATTTTTTCCGCAACTATGCGACGTTTTTCTTTGGAGTAGGTTATGCCTGTTGGATTTTGGAAGTTGGGGACGGAGTAGAAGAGCTTGACCCCATCTTTCGAAAGCCTCTCTTCTAACGCATTTGGGTCAACTCCGTCTTCCTCCAAGTGGATTGGGTAGAACTTGGGCTCGAATAGACCAAAGGATTGGATTGCTGCAAGGTAAGTGGGCCGTTCAATAATGACCCCATCGCCCTTGTTCAAGAACGCCTTTCCAAGAAGGTCGAGACCTTGCTGAGAGCCATTGGTTATCAGTATCTCAGATGGGCTGAGCTTTACACCTTTTTTGGCGTACCTCTGAGCAATCACCTCTCGCAAAGGAAGATAGCCTTCAGTTGTACTGTACTGCAACGCAGCCTCACCGCACTCATTCAGCACCTTTTTAGTGGCCTGTGCTATCTCCTGTACTGGGAAATATCTCGGATTGGGGAGACCACCCGCGAAGGATATGACTTCTGGGTCCTCGGTTACCTTCAGGATCTCTCTTACAAACGATCTGTGAACGCAAGCCATTCTATCTGCGAACAATCTGGTCATTTGGTTATCTTCCTATGTTAGGCATTATTTCAAATTTGTCCAATCTTTTGGTACTTCGGTGAAGATGTCACAATAAGCCGTGTTTCTTCAATCGCCGGAAGCTCTGATAGGCACTCTAGAGCAAACCTCAGGATGTCACGCTGGATTGTAGATTTTCTATTTGCATTTAATGATAGCCATTATTCATTAGTTCTCTTAGGATTCATGCTCTTATGTGGTCTCCAAGGCGGCTATCTTTTTCTCCTAGCGGACAATTTTTATTGCTTCTAGGGATTCAATGCAATCCTAAAAGGGCTGGATGGCTTTCTCGAGTACGGATTTCGTTTTCTCCTGCCAAGAGTCTCTCATGAAGGCGTTTTGTTGCTTCTTTTGACACAGGGTTTTGGCAATCGAACAACGACTGCCAATCCGTTATGAGTAACCACGCTTCTCATAGTACCGGATTCTTGTCGCCTTGTTCAGATACTGATTCTTTTTCTACGTCTGATTGCCTCGTGACGCTTGCCTCCTATTTTTTAGTCCACTTCCCGTCTTAGCATGAGCGTGGCTGCCGCGAAAAAGACCAGGAAGAAAATTCCCAAGGCCATGATGTCGGGATAGAGAATCTCCATGATGGACGCACCTTTGAGCATCACAGCTCGTAGGGCATCTCCTGCATAAGTGAGTGGAAGGAGGTAAGATATAGGCCTTATGAACTCCGGGATGGACTGCAGCGGCCACCAGACGCCGCATAGGACTATCTGCGGAGTTATCACCAGTGGTATGAACTGCACTACCTGAAATTCGCTTCGGGCGAAGTTTGAGAAGAATGAGCCGAGGACGAGCGCTCCTGCGCCCAGGAGGAGAACGATCGCCAGAGTCGTGAGGGGATTGCCGCGCATGGGCACTCCGAAGCCAAATACTACAACCAAGATGGTGGTTGTCGACTGCAGAAGAGTGAATATAGAAAAGCCCAGCACATAGCCGGAGATCATCTCCACCTGGCTCAAAGGCGAGACCATGAACTTTTCCAGCGTTCCCTGGGATCGTTCTCGCGTGAAGGAGACTGCGGAGTTGACGAAGGTGAAGAAGAATATCACTAGGCCCAAAATGGCCGGTCCTACTGTGTCCATCATCTCCAGATCGTAGCCGAAGATATATCGCGTAGTTGTGATGCTCTCTGCTTCCCATCGAGAACCGGCCGTATCTTTTTGGGCTCCTGCCGCCACAGCAGCTTGAATTGCGTTAGAGATCTGCAGGTTGGTGGCATCCAGCAGTATTCGCACTCCTTCTGGCTTCATGACCACTGCTCCGTAGATCCTCCCTTCGGAGATAAGCTTCTCTGCATCCGACTCCGATCCCAGGTAGAGAATCTCGAAGTCCTCAATCCCTTCTAGATGAGACTTGAGGACTGCATGCCCGCCCTGATCAACCAGCCCCAGGGTCACGCCGCTCATATCCCCAGAAAGGGCGTAGCCAAAGAGTATCATGAGGACGATAGGGGCGAAGGTGATGAGACCGATGGTTCGTCGGTCTCTTTTGAGCTGACGCACCACGCGCAGGGCAACCGCCCCTATGCGCCTAAAAGCTACCGGAAAAGCCATCTGCCTCATGCTGTCTCCGAGAGCTGCAGGAAAGCCTCCTCCAGCGTGGGCTCCATGAGCCTCATATCTCGAGGTGTAACCTCTTCCAGAATCCGTTTGATCTGGTCATGATTCTCCAGTCGAAGCTCAGCCATGCTCTGAACAACTCGAACATCGAAGCCCAGTGCCCTCAAGCGAACCGCGTCCTTCTCCGGTTCCGCCAGCCATAGCTGCAGGCGCGGCCTCAGTCCCGCCAGGTGTTTGATGTACTCCGGGCTTCCTTCTGCCGCCATCTTTCCGGCGCGCATGTATCCCACGATCTCACATTTCTCGGCTTCATCCATTAGGTGCGTGGTTATCAGCACCGTCTTTCCCTGCTCTGTCAAGTAATCGAAATACTCCCAGAAGGTTTGGCGCAACCTGGGATCGATGCCCACGGTGGGTTCATCTAGCAAGAGCAACTCTGGCTCGTGGATGAGGGTGCAGGCCAGCGAGAGCCTTTGGTACATTCCTCCGCTCAAGGCCCCAGCTAGGCGATAGCGATACTCTAAAAGATTAACCATATCGAGAAGATCCTTAATTCGTCTCTCCCTTTCCTGGCCTCTTATGTCGTAGAGGCCAGCGAAGAACTCCATGTTTTCCTGCAGAGTGAGATCAGGATAGAGGGCTTTATGTTGAGTCATATAGCCGATACGAGAATAGATTTCCGATACACGTTTGACGGGCTCGCCCAGAACGGTAAGATCGCCACCATCTATTTTGAGCAGCCTGACGATAGCCCGAATGAAGGTGGTCTTGCCTGAACCATTGGGGCCAAGAAGGCAATAGGTCACGCCGCGCGGGATGTCTACTGTTAGCTCACTCAGCACAGTCTGTTTTCCGAATCTCTTGACCACTCCTCGAGCGGATACGGCTGCCTCCTTAACGTTGTCTGCCATACGCCTCAGCTCTTGCTCCTTCTTTTTCGAGCTACTATCAGAGCTGCCGCCGCGCTTGCCAGGAATAAAGCGGCAAGCCATAGACGGTAATTATAGCTTTCTGCATCTATCAGCAGATAGACATTTTCTGAGTCGGTCAGATCATCCCTGAAGCTGTCTGAAAACTCAAAGAGGATCTTGAGAAGGTATTCTTTGCCGGGTACGACATCCTTGGAAACATCTAGTTTGTAGATCAGTTCTGCACTCTTCCCCGGCAACAGAGCCGGAATGGGAGACTCGTCCACGCTGACATACAGTCCGCTCTCAGGCCGGAGCCTTGCCACTAGATCCCGAGCAGTGTCGTGTCCCACGTTCTTTACAATGATCTTTATAATGTTGTCCTTGGTCCCAGCCATCAGGCTGGTGGGCTTGAGGGCCAAGACCTCAAACTCTGCATCGCTCTCTCGCTCCACATTCAATGAAATGGGAATTGTCTGGCTGAGTGCGTCATACCAGTAAAACACATCCGGACTCTCGGGATGATCCTCGTCTCCCTTCACGGCCACATCCTTTTGATAGGTGTAATTGATTATTGCAGTCAGCCGATATAGGCCGGGACGGGTGTTTTTATAGGCCTCCAGGGGGAACTCCAACCGGGCAGAGCTTTGGCCCTCTCGGATGTTGCCCGAGAACGCCACAGCTCTCTTTATATCGATGGCACTTTCATTCTCTGCCACGAGCTGCACGGATACGTCTTGGGCAATCGTCCTCTGTTTCTCCAGCTCTTGCTCGCGTTCCGCTGCAATGATTTCCTCCCGTTTATTGGCTCCTGGTTCCTCGTTCACCTGAAATGAAGTTATGCGGCCTCGGTTTGTCAGGGTCAGAAAGAGAGATGTAGATTCACCCTGATCAACATTGGAGCGTTCCAGGGAGAGGCTCATATTGGGTGTGCCGTATACCTTATAGAAATCATCTCCGAACTCCTCTGGAGGAACGGGCGCTCCTGCTTCCAATGCAGACATTTCTGGCATTAAGGCCATAGCTATGGCCAGCGCGAATAAGGTCCGCAGACTTGCCAAAATAGTTTTCCCAAAATCGTTCTCTTGGTGTTTATGCATCATATTATCCGCCCTTGCTGTGGGGTTCCTTTTTGCCGATTTGCCACCTGCATCATGCGAAGCGCATTCTGGCATTTTTGCGCAACCAATTTCTTTAGATATGCTTGGGCAATCTATTTAGATTTGTTGTAACTAAGTGAGTTACAATGAAAGAGGCTATTGTTGAAGGCCTGAGAAAGCTTGGGCTCACTGAGTACGAAGCCAAAGCCTATGCCACTCTTGTTGGCATTGGCGAAGCCACAGCGAGAGAAGTGCATGAGCTGTGCGGTGTTCCCAGAACCAGGATTTATGACATTCTGAGAGATCTGACCGCAAAAGGATTCGTAGAGTATGTGGAAGGCTCGCCTACATATTATCGGGCTGTGGAGCCGGATCATATCATGGAAAAACTCAGAGACGAGTTGGTGGCATCCATTGACCGATCCACTAGCGAGCTATTGAGCCTCAATCTTGAGGCGCACGGCAGTTCTCCTGTATGGTGCGTCCGCAGCGAATGGGGAATTAAGAACCGCATCAAAGACTTCCTTGCAAAGGTCGACCGGGAGCTGGTCATATTTTGCCGTAGCCCGGAACTTCTCATGAATTATAAAGACGAGCTGAAGAAAGTGGAACGGCTGAGTATCAAGGTCGACAAAAAGGAAAAATTCGAAGGTTTGGGCTTTGAGGTTCTGGAGATGAAGGCGAGATCAGAGAGCTTCTTCGAAGATGCCGTCATCGACGGGGTAAACAGCAGCATAGATGGCTTGATGATCTCTGATGGGCGGTCATCCATAGCCATCGGCACCATTGGAGGAGAGAAGCTGGCAATTATCATCAAGCTACCGGTCATTGCCATGATGCAAAAAAAGGTGTGGGAGTTTTTGGTCTAGCGTCTGGGGTCTCAATGGCACTGTTTCGTATAGGGTTGTTGTAGCAAATATGACGATTATAGTCTTTGACACAACAAATTTAACTTATCATGCAAGAATCTAGGTCTCCACATTCTCGCGGAAGATAACTTGAGGACATGTCAAAGAAGCAATCTCTAACGATCTCAGAGATATTGCTTAAATTGATTACTAGTTATATGATCTGGCAGGCTGCCTTTCGAGAACTAGGAAAGGCCGCTTCCTCCCATTCCTATGGGTATTTGGCTGATGTCCCCTACGCCTGTCAAGATCCTATCTGCATCTTGACGCACATCATGGAACTTGGACGTCTGCGAAGGTTGCTGTTGGTGGGTCTGATCTGTAGCTTCAGGGGCTACGGCACTGGCCGCATCGGGTGAAGCAGATGCTTCAACTTTGGGTTCTTCGATGATTGCCGGAATGTAGCTGGATGTATCGGGGTTGATCGAAATGGCTTCGAAGTTGCCCCTCGCTGAGATTTTGCCTTCGCTCAACCGGAAGAAGCTGCCAATGAGGGACTGGTTGGCTACATCAAAGACTCCTATCATCTTGAAGGAGCTCAGTTCGTTGCCCTTTATTGCAGTCAAGACCATCTCCACATCATCTCCTGATATAGATCCAATAACATTGGCATTCCAGGGCTGGCCGCCTACAGGCTCGTATTTGGCTGCGCCATAGAGGTCCTCGTTCTTCTGGTTGATAACCATAGTCACCTGGCCAGGCTCAAGCCCCGTAACCGACCAGATGTATTCCAGGCTGGCCGCGCGATTTGTCTCATTGGCAGAGTCGTCAATAATGCTCTGCATCGATGTATTTGCCACCGTAGTATCGTCTTTCTGGGAAGCGGCGTTATCCTTATTAGTCGTCTTATTATTCTGATCATTCGACGGCTGGCCTAAGGAAATGCCAACAGCAATGATTAATAAAAGCAATATGGATAAAATCGTAGATCTCTTGGTCAATTAACTTTCCTCCAAACGTATGTTTTTGATTTTATTCCGTTCTACGCTTTTGAACGACACATTTTTCGTCATTTGCTATAACCGCCTATGAGGTTCATCCATATAAGCTTTTCAAATCGGGATTATCTCTGCGCTGGCATCGGCCACTGGCCTGCAATCCTCATGAATATCATTGAACTCTAATCTATCGAAAAGACTAAATATAATGAACGTCAATTATAGTTTATTTAAGTGATTGTTATCATAAAGTTGATGGTCTTCCCACCGAGCTGGAGAATCTCGGTCTTATCCCTCCTTCCTGGATCTCTCCAGCCACCTAATCATAATGGATTTTTGGCTGTTATTCCATGGCTTTTGGGCTATCTGTGTGCAAATACTTTTAATCCATCGGCCAAGGGCATTCTTATCGCTGCTAATTTTTGTATGGCCTTCTACAGGGGTTGGTCAAATAACTAGAGGATACGGGCCACAGGGCGACTGTAATGGATCGATCATACCAAAAGAAGGGAATTCCATTATCAAGATTAAATACACTTCTCACCCTTTAATTTTTTCCACTCATTGTATAATGCTTGGATTTGTCTATCCTTGATCATGAGGAGCGTCTTTACATCGGGAATCAAGAATTTTATGCCACCAAATGTGAGCGAATCGCAGTGGGCAGCTTCCAGAAGTTGGTATTCATCGCCTATCCATACTTCTCGAATGAAGATCTGCAACGTGAACGATTTCAGAAATATCCTGAGGAAATGAATATCATTGATCCCAGTGACAGACTCCATCCTACCGCACATCCTGAGTGCAGATACAGTCCGATCGGCTTCTTCATACGAGCAGCAGATATCAATATCCTTAGTGGCTTCCTTCAAGCCATGCCACAGAAAAGCTGCACCAGAGAATAGGTATACGTTGGTTTTGGTTTGAACTCTTGAGCCAATGTAGGCCAAATCGGCCAAAAGCTGTGTCTTATTTTCGATCATATTTCATACCACCTGAAAACTGTCTTTATATCGGGTAAATGCTGGTCATTCGTAGATCTCTTTAACGATATCATCTAAGTCTGCTATTTCATTGCCATTCTTTGCCTTAGTCTGCTCTCTACTTTCTCGCATTGTTGGCTAATATCCTGAGGATGCAGTCACCAGAGATACTAGGGTTCATATGATATCTACATAAAAACCAATTATTAATAGTTACGTTGTAGTATTATGGTTATGGAAGGAATTACAATCAAAGCAAACAAACTAATGTTGTTTGTCCTGATACTGGGGATGCTTGTAGCATCGGGAGCTGCACAGGAAGGAGCAGAAAGTCATGGACAACCACATGATGGAAGCCATAATAACGACTTCGGCCATCATGATTGGCTCAATCCAGGAGGCGTTACGTACTCCTACAGTTGGTGGAACAACTACCCATACACATACCCTAACTACTATTACAGCTACCCCTGGTATTATCCAACGTACACATACCCGACTAACTATTACATGACACCAACAGTCTATCCAACCTATTACGACAATCCGATCGCGTACAATTATTACGACCCCTGGTGGGCAACCAATGTCTATGGATGGAGTGGCGCAACATATCATTATTCCAATAGTTGGTCTTGGAACACTTACCTGCCTTAAGCTCGGGAATGAATTCGTAAGACGATCTAACTGTCGGACGGGTTCTCTTCCTCAGCCATAGCTTAACCTTTTCGCCGGAACCGAACATAAGTCTTGGCCTTAGCCTATTGCTGTTGGTGGCAGGGATAGCTGGCAGGTTCCATAAATATTTGTAATGACCAGAGTGGATGAAGATCGCAGATGAAGACTATTCAGGTTTAAAAGAGCAAATAGGTGAATATAGTATGAAAAATCACATAATTTCAATTCTAATCCTCTTTATGCTTGCAGCTGGCAGTCAGTCACTTCAAGCCATTAATCTCAGTCAGGAAAGCAGCGTGGCAATCCTAGCCAATACTTCCCGCAATTTAAGTAATCAATCCGATATAAACACCAATGCTACCCAAAACCAAACCAATGAGACAAAGACAATTACCTCAACCGACATGGCTGCTACGGACCTGTGGAGCGGGGAAAAAATCCCGAAGGGCTATGAATTTAATAAGTATGGTACTGTGACTGGATTGACCCGATCAGAAGAGGAAGCCAAGCATCTAAAAATGAATTGAAAAACAAGATCCTAGGCACTTGCGAGCGTGCAAAAAGATGGTGTGGCATAGCTCGATCGCATCCCGCGCGGATCTCCGGCCCTGCTGTGGATCTGACCTGATGCTCTATCCATTGTAAGCTGAATAGTCAAAATCGTGCAGGTTCAATTTATAGGGCTGACAACGATCCAACGATCTTTTTTTACTTTTATATTGCAGCTTTGGTGCACCTAAAATTGTTGGGGATCGATATTGATCCCAACGATCGTAATGGTATGATTAAGGATTGGCTGCCTTCTAGATATTGGTTGTGCTTGGCAGCGTGTTAGCATCCACGTTGTAGGTCATATTCTGAATTGTGATCATGTTCAATGTCACATTCTGTAGTACGATGATGTTCGTGATACCATCAGCCATTTTCATAGGCATGGACATCGGCATAGTCATGTTCATGGGCATCGACATATTCATAGGCATTTTCATCGGCATTTTCATGTCCATTGACATAGGCATATTCATAGGCATAGACGTGTTTTGCATGGTCATATTAGCAGGCAAAGTCGTGTTAACCGGCGTGGTCAACATATCCGGAGTAATTGTGTTAGCGGGCATGGTCATGTTCTCTATCTCAGCCAGGCCAATGCCAAGAGAGAGTGTCGAGAGAATCAACGCAAATATTATTCCAATAAGCGCATCGTATTTCATTTTTCATCCTCCAATAGTTCCATAATAGCTTTGTTCGAAATGGGTTCTTAAATATGCAATATGACAGAATGTCGCATTCAGTCAAATAACTTTTGATCAAGATAAATAATATCGAGTAGTTACATCTATTCGCAGAGGTACGAAGAGTTATTGAATTGTCGGCAAGTCGAGTCTTTGGTGAAGGAACGAGCCCTGAAGCCCTGGATAGAGCAGACAATTGATTTGCAAATTGGAGACTTTGTGAACCGTTTGGATATACTATTTAGTATAACAAATACCCGCTCTGCATAAAGCCCTAATAGCCCACATGAAGACGGCAGGTTGCAGGATATCAGGGCGACGTAAGTCTCTCTTTTCATCTGCCATAGGTTGCCATCGCTTCCCCTTTCGTGATGATATGTCCATTCATCGCGTTTTCAAGGGCCGATTTATTTGAGCCAGGCTTAAGATCCAGCATCGCATCTAGACCATAGACACTCAGGAAGTACCTATGAGGCTTTCCCGGAGGCGGACAAGGTCCTATATATCCAATCTTTCCCTCTCCGTTCGTTCCTTGCACGGCCTTTATAGGCGTTGTAACATTTGTGACACCTGGTATGTTGCTGGGTATGACATCGATTGGCATTATATTCCATATCACCCAGTGGATAAATGTGCCCCTTGGGGCATCCGGATCTTCCAGGATCATCGCAGCAGATGCTACATTTGATACTGCATTTAAGCCAGAAATCTCAATTCGTGGTGAGACGTCCATGCCGTCGCAGGTATACTCTTTCGGAAACTGGTTGAAACCGAGGTTTACCGTAAGGTTCTTTGAACTACTTGACGATCCTACTGCCAAGAACCCTGACAGGATCATTGCTACAATGGCAGCTCTCATGCGGGATTTCATAATACTATTATCTTCTTCAAAGATTTATAGCTATTCGCATGAAATCATACATTTTTTTGATTCCTTTTCGAAATTCTAAGACGTTGATATTTTATATTTAAGTTAGCATAACAGCTGAGTTCGGATTATGCATTGTTGACAATAGATTGCTTGCTAGTTGTTCAATTGGGACATTTGAGCTTTTTGCCTTGCTATGCTCGCCAATTGAATTCGGGCAGAGGATATATGCAAACGACGAGAAAATGAAGCAGAGATAGGAGGCATCTGCATTTTGAATATTTCCATAAGATAAATTAAAAAAATCAAAATGCATTTTGAACGGGATTTATCTCAATCACCAGGGCTAATTCTCAAGAAATAGGTAGCTAGAAGGACGAATAATTACTCCTTTTGCTCATGAAGTGGATTAAGCAGCTACCCCTGCCTTGGCAATAAACTTGATTAATTCTGTCCCTAGTTTCGCCGTTTTTTGAACTTCTCTCGCAATCTCTTCAGGTGGTGTGCCCGCTTTGTTCATAGATTTAATGATCTTTAAAGTTTCATCTGGAATGGTGAAATATTCGTCAATGTCTTTTCTATGGCCCCAAACATCTCCTTCTACCAGTTTGACACCCTGCATTTCCAGGAATACTTCAATCGCCTCGGACATGGTTCTCATGTAAGATGGCGGGCTTTGGACCATCTGCAAGCGAGGAACTTTCTTGAGCAGATTCAGAAAATCCACATTAGAGGCTCTAAATGCCAGATGAACTGCCTTTTCATTCGGTCTTAGCGAGTTGATTTCTTCTCTTGAACTGATTATTCGAATCTTCATGAATTATCACCCTACAAATTTGATATGTTCTACAACGACGTTTAACGTATATAAATTTTTCTATTTCAGGCGATTGACGAAAATATAACGGGTAAGAATTATTAATGCGTCAAAATGGCAGTCATGGGGCTGGACCTTTACGTTGTTAGATATTTCTAGCTAACAATATCGATATGCATAGCGTGAGGCTAGATGCGGCGGAGCTTCGAGTCCTGAGCTTTAGGACTTGTCATGAAGTCATTCGCGGGTTCGACTTCGTGCATCACCAAAAGGCATGCTCCGTCGTCATGAGCCACCAATAGTATTGTGTTCTTCTATACTAAATATGGTGATTTGAATTTGAGATTCATTGATGAATGCTATGACTCGAAGGGTAATCGAAAGCACTAAAAGATCGTGGCGAAAACGAACGAAAATGCAGTTGAGATACAATTAAGCCAAAACCTGCAAAAATTTACAGGAATTACAATGAACTTACCAAATATCGAAGGTGTCTGGATTATTTTGAAGCCTATCCAGGCAGACATGGAACTGGTACAATCAGGCGATACAGTTAGTGGGAAATATCATAACACTGAAGTCAAAGGTACAATCAAGGGAACTCTCACAATAGAGGGGGAGGATAAATTTTTAACTGGAAAATGGGCCGACCAATTTGGTTCAGGGGATTTCAAAGTAGCTATTGGCATAATCACATGCTCCGAGGAAAGCGCCAAGGCAGGCAGAATGTCTTTTTGCGGAAATTGGAGGCATTCTAACAGCCAGGGTTGGGATGGACTATTTGAAGGAGAAAAAAGGATGTAACTTTCAGGCTAAGGCGACTTAGTAAGAACACTCACAATTTTGCAGAGCATGCAATGCAGCAATAGTTATAATAAATAAAAAATAGTATGTCTCAACTTCAGAGCTGCTTCAGTGTCCTGTTGAAAAATGTCGCCATCTGCCAGTAGGCATCTTTGGACGGGAAGCTTTGGGATAGTTGGCCGTTCTGGATCATGAATCCATGCGGCTCACCCTGATAAACCTTCAGCTCGAAGTATTTGCCCGAGGTATTCAGATCCGTTGCATAGCGATATATGTCTGCGATCTTGCTGGGCTGATCGTTGGTTCCGTGAATCATCAGCATGGGCACTTTCAGTTGATCAATAAAGTCCGCCGGTTTAGATTCATTGCGGAACCCTCCTGAGTATGGAAATCCATAAAACGCAACCCCTGACTTGAAATCCATCTTCGGCAGGAAAAGCATGGTGTATCTTCCTCCGGCACAAAAGCCAGTGAGCCCCAGGTTGTTGACATCGACGTCCGTTCTTGTTTTCAGGTAGTTGACGGAGTCCTTTATAAGCTGGCTTACTGCTTCGTCATCAGGCGTTTTGTTGAATGTCTGCCACTCTGGCGCAATGACCACGAAACCATCTCCTGCAAACTTCTCCACCAGAGTCTTGTATCCTGGCTCAAGACCATTGAAAGAGTGAATCAGGACTATCCCTGGCCATTTGCCTTCCGATTCTGGTGCTGCCAGATAGGCAGGGTAGGTCATGCCAATACTGGATATGTTCCGACTCTCGTTTTGTACATTCTTAACCGATTCATTTATCTGAGTGCAGCCTGAGACGCCCACAAAGGCGATCAGCAGGAGACACAACACAAGTCTATGCATCGTTTTTGCACCTCCAGTTAATGATAATATAACTATTCCGATGATTTCCTGATTGAGGCCCGGTTTTTGGGGCTAAGCTTTTAGCATCGAACTTTTTAGGGCAATTCCGCATTTTATTCGATAGCTAATTGCCCTGGTAACCTGTACGAATTGCGATGAGGCTAGAAGCGGCAAAGGCAAGAGTATCATCGGTTAAAGGATCATAGGTAGACGAAATTTTTGTATTGTCAATATCTCTGTAATAGTCAAAACCTAATAGTGCCGTCAACCTCGAAATGTGGGTTTGCACAAGTTACGCAAGACCGTATCTTTTCCTGTTTCCTCTTAACAATTATCATGATTGATTGTCAATCCAGTCCGCACAGCTTTTCGCCAATACTCCATAGCCTCTCTTGCAGCTTCCGATCGTAGCTCATAGGCGAAGACGACACGGCTTTGTAGGCTTCAAAATAGCGGCCCGATATTCCTTTCACTTCCGGAGAGCTAGCCATGTAAACAGAGGTTTTAGCCCCCTTTTCGGGATTGTCTCCTGGGTAGTCACCAAAGCCTGCTCGGAGCAGTTTGGTCTCTATTACTCCCGGATGCAGACAGTTAGCAGTCACATTGGTGCCCTTCAAACGTTCTGCCAGAGCATAAGTGAAGAGAATCAAAGCCAGCTTAGATGTGGCATAAGCATCAAAACCCTCGTAGTGCTTCTCCCCCTGTAAGTTGTTCCAGTCCATTGTTCCGTTCCAGTGGGCGATGGATGCCACATTGACGATCCGGCCGGGGGCGCTTCTCATGATCAAATTCTGCAGTTCGTGGGTGAGTAGGAATGGTGCCAAGAAGTTGACTGCCAGTGTGGTCTCCATTCCATCCTCTGTCAGCTTTCTCTCCTGTTGGTAGGTCCCGGCATTGTTGATGAGCACATGCAAACGATTGTAGCTGCCCTGAATTTCTGCGGCAAAATTTCTCACCTGCCTTTGAGACGCAAGATCCGCTAGATAGAACTCCAGTCGATCGTTTCCAGTCCTGCTTCGTATCTCTTCTCGAACACTTCTACCTCTTTCCAGGTTTCTTCCGTGCAAGATAACTTCCGCGCCCATTTGCGCCAGTTGCAGTGCAGTCTCCTTTCCTATTCCGTCGGTCGAACCCGTGACAAGAACTGTCAGATCTTTTATTTCCTTCATCGTCGCAGGAGTTTAAGAGCAATATTTGTGCCCATCTTTTGTGCAAAGCCCAGGCTAATCATGAGCATAGCCATAGGCTCGAGATAGCGGGCATAGCTAAGTGGTCCAACATCCAGTGGCTCCAAGCCAGTTTCTATTATGAGACTTTCAATTACAGTCTTGGATGCTGCATCATCACCGCAAAAGAATCCCGTAGGTTTCGTACTTCCGAACGTGCGGGAATCTGATTGCATCAGAGCTGCAAATGTAGTGTGAAAAGCCTTTACCACTCTCGCACCGGGTACTTTTCTTGCCACTTCCTCAGCTGCCGAGGTTGCGCCTCCAACAGCCAGGCCGCTGTAATCTGGTTTCAGAGGATTAGTGCAATCGATAAGGATTTTTCCTTTCATAGGTCCGGCAGACAACAACGCGCTCTCCACCTGTGCCCAGGGAACTGCCAGAGCCACAACGTCCCCGAACTTGACTGCATCTGCAGGAAGCCCGTAGAATGCCTTTTTTCCTACTGATTCCGCCAAGGGTTTCAGCTTTTCCGGATTTCGGGAGCTGAACAGGATCTCATGACCATTCCTCCCCCAGATCTTGCCAAGAGCGCTGCCAACATTCCCTGATCCGATTATTCCTATCTTCATTTAGCGTTCACCGTTTTCTTCTTATTGTTCGCTAGAGATCGGTAGATCGAAATTTCTAGCCCTAGAATTTGATTTTAGGACAACAATCAAATCCTGAAAATGCTATGCACAATTTCTATTACCCAGAGAAACTATTTAAAATTAGTTATGTCGTTGGCAGTCGCTTTATTTCTTTGATCTATACCATTTTAGCCAGCTACTAGCGCTCTCCATAACTTTCGGGCATTTAATTATCTTTTGTTCTTTTACACCTTTTTAGCTTGGTTTGGATTGCCGTTTAATTTCGTAACTCAAAGGCCCGAAAACGAGGACAAAATAACTTCTCCGCAAAGGACTTGCTAACTGTTAAATCATAGCCGAAATCTCAAATCCCAATCATAGTTCTAAATGTGGTTAGATAGTTTTTAGAGGAGCCTTGCCATCACGATTGCATTTGCACTGGCTTGTCGAGGAAAGCATTCCTATCATCGCAATCCTCTGACAGATGAGATCCAAGAAGGTTACACAGCAGAGCAAGGATTCGAGAAGTTTTGTAGTTCCTGATGGAGAAGAATGTCGCCAATGTCCAGGTCGATGGCCCTAAATAACTATATCGAACGCAGAAAAACCAATATTAACAGAATGCGAAATTTTTTATCATTTGGTCGAGAAATGATATATGGTTAAATATGGCTTCATCTCCAGCTAAAAAGTATATATTGATGATCTCTGCAGGTGGCTCCTTCTTGGCCCCCTTCATGGTTTCTGCCATGATCGTGGCCATTCCCGCTATTGGTATTGAGTTCAGTATGGATGCGGTCGAAATGAGCTGGCTGGCCACAATCTTTTTTCTAGCCGCATCTATGTTCCTGATTCCATTCGGTAGATTGGCCGACATTTTCGGCGTTAAGAAGATTTTTTCCATTGGTATCATCATCTATTTTATTTCAAGTTTTCTGGCAGCACTAGCACCAGATGCCTTGATTCTGATCGCGGCTCGGTTCATGACTGGACTTGGCGCTGCCATGATTTTCGGCACATCTTTTGCTCTGCTCAGTTTATCCCTTTCGGAGCGCGAAAGGGGAGAAGCTCTGGGCATAAACATAGCTTCCAATCTTACAGGTTTTGCCCTGGGATTTTTCCTTGGGGGCATCTTAACCTATTACCTGAACTGGAGATTCATTTTCTTATCCACTCTTCCAATAAGCGCCTTAGTGATTGCATTAATTCGCCTGAGGCTTCCCGGTGAATGTTCATTTTCTAAAGGACAGAAGTTCGATGTGCTTGGATCTGTTATGATCGCAGCTCTACTGTTTCTGATCATTCGCGGGCTCTCAGAACTTCCTGCTCTGAGAGGAGGGCTCCTTATCATCGGGGGAATTATGGTGTTATCTCTTTTCGTTTTATGGCAATCTCGGATTAGTCGCCCTTTGATAGATCTAGATCTTTTCCGAAAGAACCGCGGTTTCTTATTTTCCAATGCCGCCATAATGATTTACACTACATCCACACTGGCTGTCGTCTTCCTATTCAGCTTTTATCTTCAGTACATTAAGGGATTCGATACATGGTTGGTGGGTTTGACTCTGCTGGCATCCACTCTGATCATGGCAGCGCTAGTGATTTATGCGGGTCGTCTCTCGGACCGCATGAACCTTTATCAACTCGCCGGGATGGGAGTGACTATATCTATGACAGGTCTTTTGCCAATGACCTTCATTTCATCAAATACTCCACTTTCACTGGCCCTTATGGAATTGGTACTGATCTCGGCGGGCGGTGCATTCTTTTACCCACCCTTAGTAAAGATAATTCTGAGTTCCATGCCCCGGGATAATTATGGTGTGGGCTCAAGTCTAGCTGAATCCATGAGGCTCATAGGAAATGCTTGCAGCTTAGCCCTGGTGACGATTGGTTTCAATATTTACTTGGTCGGAAAAGACGTCACGCCCGATAACAACCCGGGATTCTTGCGTAGCATGAATTTGGTCTTGGCTGTCTTCTCAGCGCTTTGTATGGCGAGCTTGATCCTGATTTTATTGGCTGAGCGTGCCAGGCGGCATGAAAAGAGATGAGACAAAAAGAGTTCTTTCCTCCTTTCGGAAACCTGGGCCGCCTTCTACTACTTTCAAAATCTCCCTTTTGCTAAACGTAATCTAGGCGGATATAATGGAAACTCTCATAGATTAATCTGATCCAAAAGATGTGGAGAAAACTTCTCTCGTTAAATAGATATGTCATGCAAACACAAAAACTAATCAAATGAAAAAAGTCTGCTGTGCGCCTGGTGCACAGCAATTCGCATCTTTTGGAGGTTCGTGTTCATGAAGACATATCCTTATCCCGCGGGTGAGAGCAAGGTTAAGTGGATATCCACGGCATGGCTGAAAGATCATATTCTCGATGATGACCTCATGATTCTGGATGTGCAGCCCAACGTGCACGACTATATCATGGGACATATCCCTGGAGCCGTTTATCTCAATGAAGGTCTTTTTCGCTCTTCTTGGAACCGCTTGCCTGCCATGTACGTTCCTCCCGAATCCCTACATCCTGTCTTGAATCGTGCCGGGATAGATCCCAACAAAATAACGGTAGTGTATTCTGCTGCAGGCAGGTACAGTAAATGCACCGCTGGCCTCGGAGACGGTCTGGAGCAGACCATGATGGCCTACTCGCTTGTCCGGTTCGGCCATAACAGCGTCTATATCCTTGACGGTGGCCTGGAAAAGTGGAAGGCTGAGGGTGGTGAGCTTAGCAAAGTTTTTCCTGAATGGAGGCCGTCCAGCTTCAAGATACAGCTTCGCAAAGATTATTTTGTAGAATTCGAGGAGTTCAAGAGGCTTAGAGAACGTGGGGACGTGGTTGTATTCGACGCCCGGCCCTTTGAGGTCTACAAGGAAGGGGGTCTATGGATCAAGAATGGCCACATTCCCGGTGCCTACAGTCTCCCCTGGAGAAGCCTCATGAGCAAAGACAACTCCAAGCTCATGAAGAGTGAGGAGGAGTTGAAAGAGCTGGTGGGCAAATTCAACATTACATCCGACAAGACCCTCCTTATCTATTGCGGCACAGGCAGAGAAGCTACTAATGAGTTCCTATTCTTCAAGTTCTACCTGGGCCACGAAAAGGTCCGAATCTATGAAGGCTCCTTTACTGAGTGGTCATCTTATCCAGAAAATCCATCAGTGACGGGGGAGAATCCTCGCTGATATCTTTTAAATTAAAGGGATAGTATGTAGTTTTAGCCAAAAAAATAGCGTTAAATGAAAACGCTTATTGATTTTTTTATCTACTCGTCAATATGAGTAGGCCCCATACCTGCTATAATAATTGGCTAAGGATTTCTGATATGCGTGGTTTGCGATTGCACGGTCCAGTCCAGATTGAGGATTGTAGAAGTAAGGATTGTTGTATCCTAACGGGTAATTGCTGGGTGATATATTGGTTCTCCAAGGATCATAGGGCTGATAATAATTCGAATAACCGAGCGGCATGCTGGGATATGTGTTTAGAAATCGTTGGATTCCTACAGGGAAATCGCTATTAGGGTAGTAAAATGGGCCAATATGGTATACTGGACCAATACTCAACCAATCATCCGGGGAACTAAGATTCCATGACTGACTTGTGCCTATAGCCGTCAGCATTGCATACGCAAGCACGAATATAGACAGCATTAATTTGATTTCTTTCATTTTGACACCTTATACTATTCTCTCCTACTCCCGTATTAAAGGATGTTTTTCTTATAGACATCATCTAATACTCATATGAAGCCCAAAGATTTTATAAAGTAACACCTATCAAACTATTGCGAAGCATCGGGACAAATAAGATTTTGTTGCGGCATTCGTTCATTGAAATTTTGCCCTTCCTTCAAATCCTAAAATCTCTCTGATCACCTTCTGGCTCTCTTCAGGCGTTCCTCTGGTGTTAACCTCGAACACCTTGGCCCGCATGAGTAGTGTTTGGAAGAAGCGATTTCGAATGCGGCGCTTGAAATCGTTTTTCACCAGAAGATGGGGGTTGAAGTAGCCATTCTCCTCCAAAATTCGGAGTGCTTCTTCACCCTCCAGCTCTCGTACAACTTTCAGCTGGCTGCTATCGCGTTTCAGGATGATGACATTCTCCAATGTTGTGAGCGGCAGTATGCGCCCTTTTCCTATCACCCAGCGCAGATCCACGACGGCTCGTCCTTTCTCGTCGAAGGCCGCTTTCCCGACCAGGCCGGAAAACTCCTTCCAGATGTCGGCCAAGTCCGCGCGAATATAGAAATTCTTCTCCGAACCGTAGGCCAGTATGTCCTCTCCAAAAATTCTGGCAAAAAACCAATCGTCTGAGACCACGCGCACTTTAGGCTCGCGCAGGAGACCGTAGGTATGGGTAGTCTTGCCGGCGCCTGAGCCACCGAGGAGGCATAGCCCCCGTCCGCCGATATCAAGACACGCACCATGCACGGAGTAGATGCCATGATCGTCCTCAAGAATGTCGCCGGCCACACTGAGAGCCAAGGACTTTATCCAGCCATAGTAGTCCATGTTGAACAAGAACCCGGTCTTGGACTGAGGATCGTAGTATATCCTGTTTTCCTCTTCGGATGCCTCTTGCAGGACATAAAGGCGGCCATGAGAGCGAATGCTCTGAGATGCGAAATAGAAGCTCTCTTCCCAAGCGGCTTTTACTGATGGCTGTCCAGTTAGTAGCTTAATACAGCATCCATAGATTTCCGACTTTATCTCATAAAGTATCTGGCTGCTATAGTGCTCGATCAGCTCCTCTTTTCGCTCTATGGATATGAGTTCAACAGAATAAGTCATCCTTGCCACCAGGTCCTGTCTTTCCTTCGTTCCTCAATCAATCATGATTTTTTCACTATTTATTTTAAACGCAATAACTCGCAGCTCGCTGCGGCTGGATAATAGGTTCATATGCATTCAACTTAGTTTTGAATTAGCCTAGCTTGGCTCTAATTATTTCATGCAGCTGCACCTTGAATGCTCGCAGTATGATATCGCCATGCTACCTTGTTGGGCACTTGGCTAGCCATTAAACTCATTATCGTTTTGCCGCATTACTATTATTTATATATCCAGTTAGCCACAAATGGTTCATTCACAATTGTGAATTAATTGAATTTCGTCCAGAAAATTAATTCAGAGGCACAATCATGGAGATGAATGCCGAAATCAAAGCCCTGCTGGTGAGCATTGGCAGTGCTGATATCGAAGAGGATTTGCTACGGGAGGCTACTAGGACCACCATACCCAGCGCGGGTCCTGGGGCCGGTCTAGAATCTTTCTTCCTGAAATCAGGCGGCCATAGGGTAAGGCTGTCCATTAACAAGAACTCCCCGCTTAAGGTAATCAGATGCGGCATGGAAGTAGTTGTGATTAAAGATGGAAAAACCATCGTCACAGGCCTGCTCGAGCCAGCACTCAGTCACTGTCCTGAACAGGCCTACCTAACTATAAGTGGCCGCTGCATTTATGACTGCAAGTTCTGCCCGGTTCCTAAACTAAACGGAGAGGTAAAGGTTCCAAATGAGATACTGCGGCTTGTGGAAGAGGCAAAGAGCACAGGTCGGCTTAAAGCTATTTCGTTAACCAGCGGTGTTGAGAAGTCGTCTGAGGATGAGGTCAGAAAAGCGGTGGAAATGGTTAAGGTTTTGCGAGCGCGTTACAATGTTCCCATGGGCGTCTCAGTTTATCCTACCGACACATCTTCTGAGGAGCTAAAACAAGCAGGTGCCACAGAGATAAAATACAATGTGGAGACGATGGACCCGGATATTTTCGTCAGGTACTGCCCTGGACTGTCGCTTAATTATATTCTCAAGTCCCTGGAGAAGGCCGTGAAAATCTTCGGAAAAAACAAAGTTTCCTCCAACTTCATTCTGGGACTAGGCGAGAGAGATGAATGCGTATTGTCGGGTGTGACTAGGCTAGCTGAGATGGGCGTGATCCCCATTTTGAGGCCCATATCGCCTCATCCCTTGAGAAAAGGAGAAGTCAATGTGGAAAGGCCATCTGCCGAGAGGCTTCTCAGGCTAGCGAGGGCTACTAGAAAAGTGCTTGAGGATCACGACCTGAGGGCAGATCTAGCGGAGACCATGTGTCTGCAATGTACAGGATGTGATATAGCATCCCATCGAGATATTTAACTTGGTTCGCAGAGTTAAGGCAAGACTGGAGGGCATTTCGCGGCCGGAGATCAGGTTCCGGATCCCCAGCGGGTGCAACTTTCATGATGGCCATGTAACCTGACATCTTTGAATAACTAGTAACACATGTTAGAGGCAGATAAATTCATAATCACTTTGAACGGGTTTTTTAATTCTGATTGGATAAGATTTTCAGATCATTGGATGCTTTGGCATTATTATAAGCACTCGCAGACTGACCACCTGCGCCAATCAAATCACGATTGGAAGTATCGCTGCACCTCGAGCAAATTCTCTTTTGGTTCTTCTTGATAATTATTGAGTTTCTGGCTACTGCAGGATCGGAGGAGGATGCATAGGAATTCTGATTTCCCAGATTTATGAGATCTACATCTTCAGCAAAATTGGCTATTCTGAGGCAATCTTCATTGCTCGTGCTTTCTACTGGAAGACCCTCTGAATCAACTCCAAATACGCTAGCAGTATTGCATATAATTGTTCCGGGAGGATAGTCCATCGTTGCCGATTTTGTAAACGAACGTTCTTCATTTGGCTCAAGAGTCACTCCCTTGACTACTAGGCCAAGGTGATCATCTACGATACCAATATCTCTTACTCTATGATGACCTATATTCTTGACTATGAATATATAAGTGATGATCTGACCTCTTGAAACAATATGTCCTATAACATCGTCTTTTTTTGTCAGGGCCAATATTTTGCAGATCGTATCTTCTACGATCAGAACATTCGAGCTATTTGTGCAGCCACTCGTGGTATTCGTAACAGACAGATTGTAGGATCCTGGCGAACATGCAGTCAAATTCCAAGAAGTTGCATTGGGTATTAGAACCGTGTTATTGAACCACTGGTAGCTAAAAGGACCTAGACCGTCGGTTACTGTGGAATTAATTACGGGGCATATGCCTGTGCAGTTGAGCAAAGCATCCGTTGTAGATATGTTAACTTGCGGGAAGACTTTGGAGCTGATTTCGAGATAGTTGGAGATAATTTCACAGAAGAGATGTTGTATTGGTGACTGATAAACTATAATTTCCTGCATAACAGGCAGTGAAATTAGAGAGGATGGCACCGGTTATGTTTACGGAGTTATTGCGCCATTGGTATGAAAACGGTCCAGGACCATTGGTTACCGTTGAATTAAGCTCTGGGCAAACGCCGGTGCAGTTTAACTGCGAGTCGTTTGTGGATATGGAAACAATCGGGCAGGGTAACGCCAGCGCAATGAAGCTGATAGACAACAATAATAAGACTACACCTAAATAAAAAATTAAACCACGAACATATAAAGTCGATGTCATTCTTTATTCCCTTGCATTTTATTTCAAATAATCAATTCCATATATGTCAATTGTACCATATCGATTACTTCGATAATATTTTTACTAGTTCTGCTATTAAAGAATATCGCTTAAAAAATTTCTTAAGTTATTTTCATCTAATTATATATCTGCGGTGAGGGGAATAAAAACTGTGCATTAATCAAGACCCTTATTGAAAATACGTCTTTAGCAATGTAGAAACCGAAAACAACAATCAATTAAATGCTTTAGTCCGGAATTCCGCAGATGAGTTTGTTTAAAATCTGATATATAGATAAAAATGATTGCGATTCGCATATCTTTGATATCCAAGCAATCAATAGAAACTAAAATTACAGCTCCCGAAACGCGGCCAGAGGCCGCGCTTCTGGAACTGCTCCTCCCTCCTATGATGTAGTTGTTATAGGTCTATAATCGTTATCATGTTGACCATGAAAGACATGGCTTCGCATACGAACGCGAAATCATGCTCTCACCACGTCACCATGCTACAACTTCCCATGATATAAAGCTTACTTCTTTTGTAGCCAGGGCATCATCGCCCGAAGTTCAGCACCCACTTGCTCGATGAGGTGCTCAGACTCGATCTTTTCCAGAGACTTCTTCACAGGTAGGCCTGCCTGGCTCTCTAAGATCCACTCACGCGCAAATTCCCCTGATCTGATCTCCGCCAAAATAGCCTGCATCTCAGCCCGCGATTCCTCATTGATAATCCGCTGGCCGCGGGTCATTCCGCCGTACTCCGCAGTATTGGAGACGTTATTCCACATGCGCATAAATCCGCCTTCATAGATTAAATCCACAATCAGCTTCAGTTCATGACATGCTTCAAAATAGGCTATCTCGGGCTGGTAACCGGCATCCACGAGTGTCTCAAAAGACGCCTTGATCATTTCTGTAACGCCGCCACATAGGTCCACCTGCTCTCCAAAGAGATCGGTCTCCGTTTCCTCTGTAAAAGTAGTCTCCAGAACGCCGGCACGGGTTCCGCCTATGCCCTTAGCATAAGCCAAGGCCCGCTTAAGAGCCGCACCCGACGCATCCTGCTCTACGGCTACAAGACAGGGGACGCCCTTTCCTTCCTGGTAAGTCCTGCGCACCAGGTCACCTGGCCCCTTAGGAGCCACCATTACTACATCAACATTTTTTGGCGGGACGATTTGGAAATAACGGATGTTAAAGCCATGTGAAAACCCAAGTATCTTCCCTTCTTCAAGGTTTGGTGCAATCTGCTCTCTGTAAATCTTTCCTTGATACTCATCCGGCAGGAGTATCTGGATGTAATCTGCAGCTTTTGCCGCATCAGCTACAGACATTACCTTCACTCCATCAGCTTCCGCTCTCTTCCAGGCAGCAGAGCCTGGCAGATCGGCAGCGATGACATTAAGGCCGGAATCCTTCAGATTCTCTCCTTGAGCATGCCCCTGATTTCCCCATCCAACTATGGCGATGGTCTTGTCTTTCAATATTTTCAGATCTGCATCCTTATCATGGTATATAGTTGCCATTTTTATTCCTCCTAGTAATTTCCTTCAGATAAGTCAATAATATAAAAATGTGCTTGTGTAAAAAAATTGCCTGAAATTTTTGAAGTCATTCCTTTACGACTCTCGCTCCTCTTATCATAGACACTTTGCCTGTGCGAGCGAGCTCCTTTATGCCGAACTGGCGGAGCAATTGGATTATCGCATCGATTTTCTCCGCATCGCCAGTGACTTCGATAACCATAGATCGCGTTGAGACATCGATAATCTTCGCTCGAAATATGTTCACGATCTGCATTATCTCGCTTCTGCTATTTTTATCGGCTGTCACTTTGATCATGGCCAGCTCCCTCTCTACCGATTCATTATGTGCAAGCTCGCTTACACGGATTACATTAATCAGCTTGCTGAGTTGCTTTATAACCTGCTCAAGGACAACTTCGTCGCCTTCGACGGAAATAGTCATTCGAGAGTAATCAGGATTATCCGTGCCACCTACAGAAAGGCTCTCAATATTGAAGGATCTGCGACTAAAGAGACCGGCAATGCGCGTCAGCACCCCTGACTTGTTCTCCACAATGACGGCTATGGTGTGCTTCATAGAGACTCCTCCGAGCCCAATATTCCTTTTCGAACGTTATCGTAGATTTTCTCTAGATCGCAGGCATTAGCCTCATCACACCACTCCAGTTCCATGATCTCGCTTAGCGTTGCACCTGCAGGCACCATAGGAGAGACCTTCTCCGCCGGATTGACAATGAAGTCCATAATGCATGGCCTGTCAGTCGCCAGAGCAGCGCGAATTACTGGCTCCACTTCAGAAGGCTTTGTGGCTCGCAAGCCGACAGCGCCATATGCTTCAGCCAGCTTGACAAAATCCGGACTTGTGCGCCCGAGAATTGTTGCCGAATACCTCTTTTCGAAAAAAAGCTCCTGCCACTGCCGAACCATGCCCAGGCATCCGTTGTTTAAAATGGCTACCTTTACAGGTATGTCGTTTACTACTGCTGTTGCCAACTCCTGGCTGTTCATGAGAAAACTACCATCTCCGGCGATGTCAATGACCTCGCATTCGGGACGACCCATTTTAGCACCGATGGCAGCAGGAAAGCCATATCCCATTGTACCAAGTCCACCCGATGATATGAACTTTTGCGGGTCTTTGTGTACAAAAAATTGCGCGGCCCACATCTGGTTCTGTCCAACCTCGGTAGTGATTATAGCGTCACTTGCTAGTTCACAGAGCTTCTCAATGACGAACTGAGGTTTAATAATATTCATATCGGGAATATAATGAAGCGGATAGTCCTTCTTCCATGATTCGATTTTCTCTATCCACGCTCCTTTGGATTTTGGCGAAACCTCTTTTTCCAGCGCCGTTAATGCGCTCTTGGCATCTCCCACAACCGGAATGTCCACTCGGACATTCTTGCCGATTTCAGCGGGATCCACATCAATGTGAATTATTTTGGCACGAGGCGCAAAACTGGCAATTTTGCCAGTAACACGATCATCGAATCTAGCACCAACTGCTAATATCAAATCGGACTCTTGAATGGCGTAGTTGGCATATTTTGTGCCATGCATCCCCAACATCCCCAGCGACAAAAGATGGTCCTCTGGGAAGCATCCTATTCCCATCAATGTAGTAGTAACTGGTGCATTTATCTTTGCAGCCAATTCGAAAAGCTCCAGATGCGCTGCAGCATACCTTACGCCACCACCCGCATAAATAACAGGCCTCTCGGCATCCATCAGAGCCTTGGCCGCTTTTTTGATCTGCATCTCATGAGCCTTAAAAGATGGATGATAGCCGGGAAGATTTATCTCTGGCCAGTTGAATTCGACTTCATCCACTGTCACATCCCGAGGTAGGTCTACAAGTACCGGACCTGGGCGGCCGGATCGGGCAATGTAAAAGGCCTCACGGAAGACACGTGTTATTTCCTTGGCGCTGCGTAAGAGATAATTATGCTTTGTAATGGGCAGAGTTATTCCGGTTATATCCGCTTCTTGGAAGGCATCTTTTCCTATTAGCCATGTATTCACTTGTCCGGTTATGGCAACCATTGGTACTGAGTCCATATAGGCATTTGCGATGCCAGTTACAAGATTCGTTGCCCCTGGACCAGAAGTAGCAATGCATACTCCGACCTTTCCCGTGGCTCTGGCATAGCCATCGGCCATATGAGCTGCTCCTTGTTCATGTCGAACCAGGATATGGCGAATGTCTGATTGATAGATGGCATCATAAAGTGGCAGTAGTACTCCGCCCGGTAGACCGAATACTACATCTACGCCTTCTCTTTTCAGGCATTCTAATACTACCTGGGCGCCGGTCATTTTATTGGGCTTATCCCGACTTTTGCCAGGATTGCTATTGGTTAAGCCTCGCGACATTTGGCCTTATCCTCCTCTTCTAGCCGCATCAGCCGGTTTATGCCCTCCAGCACAGCCTCAACTGACGCCATGATTATATCAGTACCTGCTCCGCGAGCAGTTATTTTCCTATCTGCCATTGCCATAGTCACCCAAACCTCAACTAATGCACTCGTTCCACCTGTTATAGCATCAACGTGATACTCCTCCAAGCGCACATCCGCAACACCAGAGATGGCTCGCCTTATGGCGTTAATAGCCGCATCCACCGGCCCAACACCTGTGCCTGCTTCCAGCTTCTCCAAGCCACTTAGCTGCAGCTTCACCGAGGCTGTTGGGGTAACTGTATTTCCTGCTACTACAGTTAGCTCCTTCAACTTCACTTTTGGCTCCCTCTGGACGGAAAGCACTGTATCAGCAATCGTCTGCAGATCAGCATCAGAGACTCTTTTGCCCTTGTCCCCTAACTCCTTTACCCTGGAGACGATCTGAGCCAATTGATCTTCTGCTACCCCAATACCGAACTCACGCAACGCCAACTCAACTGAGGCACGACCAGCATGTTTGCCAAGCACTATGCGTCTTTTCCTTCCCACTGTCTCAGGTTGCATCGGCTCGTACGTTTTGGTATCGGCTATAAGACCATGAACATGGATGCCAGCCTCGTGTGTGAAAGAGTTTTCTCCAACAATTGCCTTGTTAGGGGTTAGTGGTAGGCCGGTCAACCGCGAAACTAGCCGAGAGAGCTGGTATATATCCTGACACTTGATACCTGTATCGATTTTATATAGAGACTCAAGGGTCATGACCACCTCCTCCAGACTGGCATTCCCTGCCCGCTCACCTATGCCATTCACAGTCACATGAGCTTGTGATGCCCCAGAACGCAGGGCGGCCACAGTATTGGCCGTGGCCATGCCGAAATCATTATGGCAGTGTATGCTGATTGGAGCACTCAATTTGGAAAGCTCGGCGAAGATTTGTTCAGTCCTTTCGGGGACCAGCACCCCCACCGTATCGCAAAAAGCCAACCTATCTGCTCCTGCTTTAATACCTTCCTTATATAGGTTCACCAGATATTTCTGATCCGCCCGGCTGGCATCCTCTCCGCTGAGTTCAACTATCAGTCCATGATCTTTGGCATACTCCGTCACGAGCACTGCATTTTCAATGACCGTTTTTCGGTCCGATTTGAGCTTGCATTCGATATGAAGGTCCGAGACAGGTACGACAAGGTGAACTGAATCTACGTCACAACCTAACGCCGTATCAACATCTGCAGTTAATGCCCGCACATAACTGCAGATCTCAGCAGATAAGCCAGAAGCGCTTATAGCCTTTATCGATTGGCGCTCCCCCTCCGATGTCATGGCAGACCCTGCCTCAATCACCTGCACACCCAATGCATCCAGCCCACGAGCAATGTCGAGCTTTTCATCCAAGGCTAGAGAAACGCCTGGCGTTTGTTCACCATCACGTAGAGTCGTGTCAAGAAATCGGACTCTACCAAATAAAGCGATCCCACGCATTCATTTTCAATCACCATTTGGCCGATTAGCCGGTTCTGGGCTTCTAGATCATTAATGATTGATAAAGCTGACGACGTATGATAATTGCAAATTTAGAAATTGCAAAAGAACCCATTTATTTGAGCCGAAAATCTAAATCACGAGAAAGTAGAATTGCGAATTTGGCTGCCGCAATTTTTGGCAAAGATAACTTCGTTGAATGACGTTCCAAGGGGAAGCTTTAAAGCCGCAAGAACGTAAATCCCTCTGAGACGGTGGAGGTTTTGGATAGAATGAAACGTAAAACACAGATGTTTTCAATAGTCGTGCTTACTTGCCTAATAGCACTGCTCTTCGCTATGATCTCACCAGCATTTGGGGATGGATGCGGCACAAATCCCTTAGGAGACACAAGCGGAGACACGGAGTTCTATGTAAGCCATAACCAGAATTTGGGAGCTTCATCTAATGTTGCGATGCAAGGAACCTCCCAAACAGAAAAAGCTGCAATGACCTTGGGTTCCACTGCGACCAAGGCAAAACAAAAAGCAGCGATCCAAAGTTTGAATCCAGATAAAACGGGCCCGCAAAACCCCGGGACGGTCATTATTTGGAGAACAGAAGCAACAAATCCAAGTAATGAAGATATGCTGTTTGATTTCCTTTTAAAAGGACCGTCAACGGGAGGTCAGCAAAAGGACCAAACGGGCTGGACTGCCAAAAATGAATGGACCTGGAATACTACAGAGAGAGATGTAGGAGAAAACATGATTGAGGTCCTGGTGAAGCGTATCAGTTCCAGTAATCCCGAAGATAGCAGAACACAAAGCTATGTTATCACAGCAGATATTCCGAAAAGCGATATCATTGAATCAGATATAGGTTTGGGAATATCTTCAAGTAAGACCTCTGATTCACCATCTTCAGCCTCATCCGATGCAATTCAACAATCTGAAAAAATAAGCATCAGCAAGAGCAAGCCGAGAATCGCTCCTGACGAAAGAAAGCAGACGATACCGGTATCATCGGGTCCGAATATGAATATGCCTGATACAACGCCAAAGCCACTTGTTCAAGATGGCAGAGAAACCACCGGGGACCAAAATCTGCATGAGTCAGAAGAGCCGGAGATCATGCAGGTGGACGGCAAGTGGAATGTGAAATTGGAGAATGAAAGTAGTTCGATGGATCTCATTCTAATCCAGATGGAGAAAAGAGTATCAGGCTCTGGTACCCTCAATGAAAAAAATACCAAGATCCCCATTATCGCTACGGGTACCGTATCCGCCAATTCAATGACTCTTGACGTGGAGACCGTGGTTGGTGAATACGTAAACAAGGTAGAGAAAAGCATTTATCTGGATCTGATAAAAGTCGATAGAATCACCTCGGGAAGCTACGAAAAATACTCGGGAGAGAACCTGACAGGCAAAGGAAAAGCCACTGCAAGCAGATTCGGAAAGTAGCCGTCGAAACATGTCCTGATCTCGTTATCAAGCGTTGAGGGTGAAAATAAACCTAAAGACGGGGACCCCTCGAAATGGGCATAACGCAAAAAGCCGGATCTTTTCCAGAGAATCTAGAAAACAATTTATAATACCGCATTTAAAGGAAGGACGACAAAATTGAAGAAAGTGTTGATACTATTCACTGTAATGATTATGGCTGTGCTCGTCTATCAGGCGTCAGCTGGCTGCGGTCGCTGGGTAGTTAGAGAGACCACAGATTATCTTACAGATCCTCTTTTCGATGAGGAAGTGAAAGCCTCCACAGGACCAAATGCAACGGCGAATGCCGAAGGCCCGGCCAAACAAAGCAAAGATATAGAGAAAAAGACTGATGAAACTGCAAAGGCTGATGCGTTGGCACTTCTTACAAAAGAACCTGCCATAGACTTGGCAGGAAAATGGAAAATTAATCTGGAGAGGGATACGTCCGTTCAGGACTCGATAGATACCTTGGACCTTATATTAATTCAATCCGGTGAAAGGTTGCAGGGTTATGGCACCGTTGTGGAAAAAGGTGCTGATATTCCGGCAACGGCTACGGGCACAATATCCAAGGAAGCTATAAGTTTGGATATCAAACTCACACCGCAAAAGAAGGATTACAGGCTGGCTATGGATCTAGTCGGCAACACTTTAAACGGAAATTACGAGCTTTATAAGGCTGACAAACTGGCAGAAAAGGGCAATGCTACTGCCAAAAGATCTGGTCGATGAGATCATCAATTCTGTGACTTTCTTAATCACTTTCCACGAAAATCCGAAATTCCCATTTTTAATTTATTTTGGAAAAACTCAGAATTCATAAATTGCAGACCGATATTTTCATTTGTGATATGGTTCGTGATGGATTATTCGAACGCTGCGATAGAGCTGCTCGATAAGAATGAGTCGCATCAATTGGTGGGGAAAGGTCATCTCGGAGAAAGAAAGGATCAGATTTGCTCGTTCCAAAACATGCGCATCCAGTCCCAAGGGGCCGCCAATCACGAATATTATCTCACTTCTCCCCTCCAGGATACGCTTTTCCAGCCAACAAGCCAGCTCTAAAGAGTCTAAGGCTTTGCCTTTTCTGTCAAGAACGATCACAGGACAATCATGCCGTTCTAGCTTTTCCATAATTGCCAATCCTTCCTTTGTCAAAACCTTCTTCTCATCATTCACAGAAGCCTTTTCCGGGATGCGAGCCTCCATTACTTCGAATATCTCTAAGCGGACATAAGGCCTTAGGCGGCAGATATAATCCGCTACTGCATCCTGCCAGTATTTTTCCCGGAGACGGCCGACTGCAATAATTCTCAGAATCATTTATTTCGCTCAGACAAAAAACAGGGCATTATTGCTTTGAAGCCATTTTGTATCCTTATGGTTGGAACAAAAGTCTTGTATGGTTCGATTCGGTCCTTTCTATTTAGCTTAAGGCGAGTCGGGCTTTTTGGCATAAATTTGTCGTTTCTTTCATAAAACGTTTTAAAGGGCTCATAAGATTAATTTATATATTGATAAAAGAACCAAATTTTCACTATTTTCAACATCATGATCAGACGCAGCCATATGCAGGGAAACTGTAAATATGTCCTCTCAGATCATCCGTTCCTCTTCTTTTTCCTCCGTGTAGATCTCTGGAATTGCATTCATATACTCCTTTATCATGATCGGGAATGATCTGGATTCCATGAAACGAAGGCCGAGTTGCTCAGCCCAGCGCTGGATACCAAGGTCTTGAGAGACCACCGCTGCATCTAGCTCCTTGGCCAACAAAAGGACATCTATATCAGGAGCACTATCCAGAATGCCATAGCGCAGCGCTGCCCTATACTTTTCCCTGAATTTGCGTACAATACTACCCACAATCTCCCTTTCGATCTCATCCTTCATTGCCTTCAGGTTCGATTCGCCTTCGCTTAGAGAGATGCATCTAGACACTGATTCCCAAATGGCTTCTTCAGATATGTTCATTCCCTTGTTAATGCGGCTGCGCATATAGTCTACGTACTCATAAAAGATCTTGGATGGCACTTTTACCTTATAGCGATCTGGGCTCTTCTTAACTAGCCACGTATCAACCTTCCCTAGAACTCGGGAATCGCAATTATTATGTCTTGAGAAGTCCTTGATTTCATTATAGACCGATGGGTACGGAATGTAGCAGCTAATTCCCAAGTGAAGCCTTCCTTGTGCTACACGATCCAAGATAGCGTTCATTCCCTCACAGATGCTAGTGCAGCCCTCGCTCTCCCAGGCCAAATAATCCGTGAGGGCCGTCGTATCCAGCACGAATCTTTGCCGCAGCATTGCTTATAGTATGAAAGAAGTGATATAAGATAGCTTCCAAAGAGCATACGCACCGGGGTGGCAGTTTCAAGGATCGTCCTGAGTAAAGAAAACTCAAAGGCAGATGAAAAGCTAATTAATCCCAATGAAGATTATAATATGTGAAACCTATGCAACCTCTTGTCTTCACACTCGCCAGGATTGAGAACCTCATGCAGCAGGTGAGCTTCGACCCGACGAATATGAAAGGAAAAATAATCACAAACACATCTCTTGTTAAAAAAGAGCATCTCAATGATACGTTAGCCGTTTTTTATGATACTATTCAGATCGGCTTGGCCGTATCGCCACTTATCAAGATTATTGATGACGGAAAGCAAGTCATTATTAAAACCGCCTGCAGTCTGACTACATGCGGAGTTCTTCTAAAACACGGTATCCCTATGAGGCCCAAAGGCGGAGGGCTTATCGAGGTAGCCGAACGTGAGCCGACGAGGTTTACAGACATGCTCATGTATTGGGCAACAACCATCGATCCCATAGATGTCCTCACCGCTCAAGGTTTGACGGACATCACGGGCATGATGCGTAGTGGAAACGGCCGCATTTTGGGAAACCTGCATGAAGCACCCATGTTAACCCGAGATGTCATTGAAGAGGTATTGGATCTCCTGTCCCAGGTAGAGTTTGCTGGGGTCCTAGAGCTAGGTGAACCGAACGTGAACGTCCTCGGCATATCTGTGGAGCGAGATCATCTGGGAATAGCCCTGGTAGGTGGGACAAATCTAATTGCTGCAGTCCGAGAAAGTGGGATAAAAGTGGAACATGAGTCCATCAGCGATTTAACTGAAGTCTCAGAAATGAAACACATTGAGGATCTGATCTGATGTACTCTATCTAAAAAATACTAAAAAAAGAAGAAACGTCCATTTCTAGAGCTAATATGCCACAAAATGATGAAAATGAGTATCTCGTCCTCCTGAAGAAATGCCAAAAATGAAAAGGAAGCGAGATACTTATACTATCAAGATTAGTTTTACATTTTGTGAATAATTCCGTTAAGAACCGCGAGATCGCCTCTATTCTTTACGAAATGGCAGAGCTATTAGAGCTCCATGCCGAGAACCGCTTTAAAATCATAGCATACGGGAAAGCTGCAAGGGCTATTGAGTCTTTGAAGGAGGACATCGAACAGGTCAACCGGGAGAAGAGATTGCAATCCATCCCTGGGGTGGGTAAGGCCATTGCCCAGAAAGTTGAGGAGTATCTGAACACGGGAAAGATTCAGTCCCACCAGGACCTTTTAAATAGCACACCTTCAGGACTTGCGGAGCTTCTTAAGATATCTGGCCTTGGGCCAAAGACCATCTTCATGCTTCATGAAAAACTGAATATAACCAATCTTGATGAATTAGAGAAAGCCGCAAAAGAGCACCGTATCCGCAGGCTTCCAAGAATGGGTCCTACCCGCGAAAAAAGCATCCAAAAGTCCATCGAAAGATACAGAAAGCGTAGCAATCGCATCCTCTATAGCACTGCTGAACCAATTGTCGACATAATACTTGCTCATCTACGCGGAATGGACGGTCTGGATCACATCTCAGCGGCAGGAAGCTACCGTCGTGGCAAGGAGACCGTAGGAGATATCGATATCCTAGCCACTGCAGAAAGGCCGGAGGACGTAATTGCTTCTTTTGTGCGCATGCCTATGGTTGAGGAAGTTCTGGCCAAAGGTCCAACAAAAGCCAGTATTATCGTGAAAGAGACAATTCAAGTGGACTTGAGAATTGTGGAGCACAGATCTTATGGTACAGTGCTCCAGTATTTTACCGGCTCAAAAGAGCACAATGTTTCATTGCGCCAATTATCACTTGATCGCGGATATTCTCTGAGCGAGTATTCATTGAAACGTCTCTCTGACAGTCAAGACCTCTTTTTCGATCGGGAGAAGGATCTATATGCAGCTTTAAATCTGCAGTATATACCTCCAGAAATGAGAGAAGATCGAGGAGAGATCGAGGCGGCCTTGCATGGCAAGCTTCCCGGGCTTGTGGAGACAAAGGATATTCTAGGAGATCTGCATGTTCACAGCGATTGGTCGGATGGACGAGCATCAATCCTGGAGATGGCCAAGGCGGCCCAGATGCTTGGTTATGAATATATATGCTTTAGTGATCATTCACCTTCAGTCGGCATAGCGGGAGGACTTGTCCCGGAGAAACTGGAGCAAAAAATCGAAGCTATTGCGGCCATGAACGATAGTTTAGATGGAATTACAATTCTTGCGGGAACTGAAGTTGATATAAAGGCCGATGGCAAATTGGACTACACGAATGATCTCTTGGATAGATGTGATGTGGTCGTAGCTTCAGTACATATGGGCCAGCAGCAGACTATGCGAGCCATAACTCGGAGATTGATCTCAGCGATAGAAAATGAGTTTGTGGATATCATTGGACATCCTACAGGCAGAATCATAGACCAGCGCGAACCTTATGATCTTGACATGGAGGCCGTACTAGATGCTGCCAATAGGACAGGCACCGCCTTAGAGATAAATTCCCATCCCGAACGACTAGACTTGAACGATATCAATGCCAGATTGGCCAAGGAGCTGGGGGTGAAGATGTGCATTAATTCCGATGCTCATGAACCGAATCAGCTCAAAACTGTGAAGTACGGAATAAATGTAGCGAGGAGAGCATGGCTAGAGAAAAAAGATTTGCTCAATACATTGAAGCTGCAAGAGTTGCTGAAAGCATTGAAGAATTAACGAAAATAAAAAAAACGCGAAAATAATAGTAATTCTAATTGCCAAATAATTTCATACAATGCAATTGAAAGGCTTATTAATCAGATGATGAAATGAACAACGCAATGAGAATAAACAACCAGGCCCAGGTGGGATTAGTAACCGTCATCTGCCTCCTTTGCCAGGGGTATGTTTTTACTTACCTCTTGGGTGTGGAACCGAACCCACTAATATCCTTTGTACCGCTTCTCCCTTACATTGCTTATATCTATGCCCGCGGCGGAAGAACGTGGTATCACAATAAGCCACTTTACTGGATGGCAGCTATTATCGTCCTGACAATGATCGACATTGTTCCCTTTATCGTTTGGGACTTATAAAAAAAATGTTTGGTCTTTGAAAACAGAATGGTTATCTCGTGAGAAGAGCTGCTAATTTTACAGATTACAGACTAAAAACTGTACCAACAGAACCTAGATTAAATTGATCCAGTGAATTATATTAAACGATGTTTCATATATACTTGGATAACTATATATATGAGATATGCTAAGGGAGTGGCCCGTGATTCATTTAGAGATAAGCACTGAAACATTGATTACGATTACGGGATTTGTAGGCGCAATTTTGCTGCTAATTCATGCGACCGCTTTTTGGCGATAGCCAGGAAATCTAAGAAGAGTATTTTCTTTGGCAGCCAAGTGTTTAACCCATGAGTAGCTATTTTTATTGAAAGTAAGATTAATTCTAAGAAAGGGTTGGCATCAAACCCAAGATATGAATTGCATCATTTTCTTTTAAAATCAACATGCATTCAAATGAAAGCAGCAAAAAATTTTGTGCGGGATGATAAGAACTAAAGATAACGATGAGCTTTTAGGATCTTATCCGAAAGACAAGAGAAAAAGGTGAGGCGGAAATCTTGCTCGATCAAGCCTCTGGAAAAATTAGGCAAATGCTGCTTAGAGGAATCCTTATATGATAATATTTTAAGGCTAACAAGAGGGAAAAAGCTTTGCCTTCTCCCGGATGGTATATGACCGAATTGACTGATAGTCAGAAAGCGGAGTACTTCCGCCATTCCTACGCTGCTGCAGATGGTCTTTGGTTTTTGAAAGTGGAAGAGATGTATGGTTTTTCGGCGGCTCTGCAATTGGACGAAGCAGTATGGAGGATTCTTCCCAAAATCCAATCTCGTGCAATCAAATCCATGATGACCTTGGAGCCTGGATTGGATGGGCTACAAAATGCCATAAACACTCGGCTCGACTTAGAAGGCTTTGTATTTGCGTTAGAAAGATATGAGAACGGCTTTAATGTTTTTGTCAGCATATGCCCCTGGCATAATTTGATGGTTAGATCCGGTAGGGATCACCTCTCACAAAAGATCTGCGACCTCATTTGCGTCACGGAAAATTCGGTATGGTCCGAAGAGTTCTCAGAAGCAGGGCATGCGAAAATAAAATTCAAGAATGCAAATACAATCTCGAAAGGCGCATCCAGATGCGAGCTTTGTTTTTACATATGATTTTTAAAAATGTGGTATAAAATATAAATAGATAACATGTATGGGCGGCACGATAAAATCATGTATGGACATGATAGAAACAAAGCCCGAAAGACTAAGATCTTCCAAATAGCTGCTAAAGAAGTGTGTCCATCTGGACATTTGGAATTTTTGGATTTATTTTGTGTCGTCAAATCCTATCTCAATATGCGTCCCATCGCAAAAAGGCTTTTTCTTTGATTTGCCGCATCTGCAGAGAGCAAATGTCCCATGGTTATCAGCCTTCTTTCCCTTCCAATCTATGAGGGTGCAATTGCCTTCGACAATGAGTGGACCATTTTTTATGACCTTGATCTCAGCACCAGATTTCTCTGCACTCGCGGCAGCCCCGACCTTTTTGCAAGTCAAAGCCCCGGAAGGGCATCGTTCGACAACCGAAATAATCTCTTTCGTGCTTGCACCCTTAACATTTACCCAAGGCGTTTTTTCTCGGTCAAATACCTGAGGCAAACCGTTCACACACTCTCTTGCATGAATGCATTTATCCGGATCCCAGATAACGATTATTTCTCCATTGGAGTATTCTTTCATTTGCAAAGGGATGGCCCTCTTACTACTAAATTATTTCTGCAATCACAAATTCATTTAAATGCAGTTTTAATATACCAAAATATATAATTAGTGCCAATGTAATTTTTACTGATTCATGTTGTTATTCCATACACAAGTAACAAGCATCAGCGATAGATAGATAAGGAAAAAGATAACCAAACGAAAAAGGAGGTTTTATGCTTTGTCTAAAACAGAAGATTTCCTAAAAGAGGCATTCTCAGGCGAGTCCCAGGCCAATCGAAAATATTCAGCTTTTGCTGCTAAAGCTGAAAAAGAAGGTTTTGTCCAGGCAGCCAAGCTCTTCCGAGCAGCTGCGGCCGCAGAAGAGGTTCATGCTAATAACCACCTGCGGGTTTTAAAGGGGATCAAGTCCACCAAAGAGAACCTGCAAACAGCAGTATCAGGTGAGGACGAAGAATGGGAGAAGATGTACCCGGAAATGATTCAAGCGGCCAAAGCGGATGGCAAGAAGGATGCTGAGACCTCCTTTCATTATGCCAATGAGGTAGAGAAGATTCATTCCCTGTTATATGGAAGACTTCTTGCCGATCTCGGCAACAGCCAAGATGTATTCCCTTACTACGTTTGTCCCTACTGTGGGAACACAGTGGAGCGGAATGCTCCAAATGTCTGTTCAGTCTGCGGAGCAGAAGGAAAGTTGTTTATGAGAATAGACTGAAAAATTGTGGTGAAAAGATAAATTTAAAAACGTGTCAAAGGCAGCTAAGAGTTCTTCCCCGATTTTTTTATATAAACAATTTTAGTTAACATTTTCATTAAATTCTAGATTGGAAGACTAATCGTTGTTAAAAAAGCTCATGCTACCTATTTGTCAGGTTTGGATTGATTCTTAAAGCTTCAGTCGCACAGATAAACCCAACGCAAATTTCCAGGCATTCTACAAATTTCTGAATTTGATAGCAAAGTATTCATAGCAATAACAACATTATTAATAGTGAGGTTTTGGTATGGGGACTATGATAATCGTCATCATGCTTTTCTGGGGCCTAGCATTTTGGATAATCTCGGGACTCCGTGGATTGCATAAGACTTGAGAACGTGCCAGCTTCGTTTCAAGAAAACTACAGCTTCCCTCGACTGTTGCAGCATAGGGCCTTGCTATAGGCAGAGAAATAATTGACCGTCAAATGCAGAAAAAAGAATTATAAAAGTATCCTGGTGGATGTTAGACAGACGTTAATCGTCTTTTTTTTCTTGGAATATTAGTTAGGGCAATTGACTGTTGCGACCAAAATGTTATTATTCTCATCGGTTTCCACTATTTCGTCATCAGGATCGACAACAACGGTTATCTTATTTGTTTGATTCTGCCCGATCGGCATCTTCTCCCCTATAAAGCCAAGGGTTTCATGGATAGATCCACCATAAGCCGGTATGAGTAAAATCAGTTCGGCGACTGCCTTAGGCGTGCCGGTGGAGTCTTCCAAGATCCTGACTTTTGCGGATTGATACCCAGTTGCTCCAACCTGGGATGAATCAGGAGTAAGCGTTACAAGGAATCCCACTTGGTTACAGGTAGTATTTTTCGGATCGGCAGATAAGGTCAAATCAGAGGATGCTTGTTTATTGAAGGGGTCTGAAATCACCAAGGAGGAACCCGATGCTTCGATCTTGTTAAATATGCTCTCATCGCCAGTCTTAGGAATCTTGCTGCCTAAGAATGGGCTATCTCGATTCATTTGAGAATCGGCATTCGATGCCAATAATAGAATAAGGCTAAAGAGAGCGATAATTCTCAGAATTCCATTCCAATCTTTCATCATAGTCCTCGTCCGAGTATTTCGGATATAACTGTTTTGGGTAAGTTTGTTAATGTTTAGAAAAACCAACATGTTCAGTATTTTCTATCATCACCAGTAAAGAGCAGCTAAGCTAGGGGAAAGTTGGCATCAAAATGCTAACGAATTCTTTTAGTTTAGAAGCTTGCCACTGGAGAATATTCATTTGATTTTCGTTCGTTTATTACGTCATAATGTAGCCATACCGCACAACCTTTGGCTTTCTACATGTACATGGGGCATCATATATTGAACTCAATATTTGCAGTTGCTTCATGCATTTTTTGGCCAACGTTTAGATAACGGCAAACCAAATCAACATTCATTTCTGCGATTCAATCAATGTTTCCGAGAGTGGCCTACGTGGCATAGGCTCGCTCTTATCTTTTGCATACCCAAGCAGGAAGGTTTGCTGGATATTTCCAAAATCAGGTGATAGAAGGCTCGCAGTCAGCTCTGCTTTAGTCTCTGATATCTCTAACGGCTGGCTCATGGGATATATACAAATGCCATAGGTTGTGGCCGCAAGCCAGAGGCGCTCGAATGCCTGACCAGTCATGACCCATGATTTTCTCCCATTCTCTTTTGTGCTTATTAAGCCTAAAATATGAGAACTATTCACAAGTTCGGAGTCCTTTCTGATCTTCTCTGGGCCAGCATCCATCAAGACTATGAAAGCTTGAGCAGCAAGAGCTTGCACCCCAATTTTTCCCATCGTACCCTGTCCCCACCAATGGCCAAGCTCGCTCCTATAATTTACATCTGCAAAATGGATCTGATCGGCCTTTACAACTAAATCACGAAATCCATTTTTTATTTCGGAATTAGAGTAAATTTGCATCTGTATGTCTTTTCCCAAGAAGAGGTTACGAAGTTTTTCCAGATCGCCATCTGAAACTACTTGATCAGAAAAAAGCTCAACGTTGTCCTGCCGGGAGTGGATGGCATCAAAGAGCCAGCCAGAAGAGATTGGTGATGCACCCGGTACTAATTTAATCGATGCTACTAGATTCTCCTCCCCAGGGAAATAAGTTGTTTGACAGATGTAACCAAAATGTTCCGCCGCGATGATGAGGTTTTCCAAAGAGCTGCCCAGATTCATATAGAACTCTCTTTTATCAGCATCCACTACACTCAGCCATCTTGATTCATCAGCATAAAGACGAATCTCATCACCGGATACGTTGAACCTCCACGGTTGGCTGTTGTATTTGGAGGGGGCTAGGATGGCATAATTCAGAAGAAAAATGAGCCTATCTTCTGAAGTTCCGTTGGCAGGAAAGTCACTTTCCTTTATTTCCCAGATCTGCAAGGAGCCTTTGGGCTGAATTAGGAATCCTGCCAGTAACATTCCAAAAATTAAGAATAAGCTAATCAATACCACATTAGTCGTTGATGCTCCCATGTCTACAGCCTCACTATCAATTAGTTATCTGATTGAGAGATAATTGGCTGTTTTTCTGCGACATGATATGATTCTGATGGTCAAAATGCTTTAAGGCTTGAAACTGTAAAAACATTAATCAGGATTTTTTTGCGATCTTCTCCGGAATTCAAGCCAAATATTAACAACAGAAATGCTGATTAAGTTCAATGTTGTGGCTGAATACCACAAATAGGATTCTGCCAGAGTAAGATGTGTGATCCATCCGGACCAGAGGACGATACAGATAATGGAAAAAGAGATTAACGTATCAATGGCAAGAAAAAGCCTCGGACTATTAAATTGCCGTCCCAATTGGGCAATGGTACAATATTCAACTGGCGAATTAAGCCCTAACAGATGGAAGAAGACCCTGGCGAGGTTCATAAGGAGATCAATTGTCGCCCACGCAATAACTAGCCCGCCGAATATCACCAGAAGTTCAGACATTTGCGCCAATCCAATGCGAAGGCCCAAAATTCCGAAAAGCAATTTGAAGACACAAAAAGGAACACCTATGGTCAATGCCTGGAATGCGGGAGACTCGAATAAATTTTCTTCAATCCTCTTTGCCCGGGCGGTTTGCGGCGCATCTTGCTCATTCATTGAGAATCAAGTCTATTTCATCTTTAATGAAAGAAGTTTGTATCGATATATTCAGTAGGTTTCATAATTCAAAAATAAATCAATAACCTTAGAACGAATCGCTATTTGATTTGGAAAATCGGCTCCAAAATTATCATGGAGCCCTTTTTCCAACCCAGTAATCTGCCTCTAATCCATCTCGTTTGCACAGACCACTAATAGGTGCTAAGCTTCTTTAGAATTAACTCCTCTTTTGCAAGATTGGGGTCTTTGAGGACCTCCATCTCCTTTTGGAAGTGATCGGAGAATTTTGCGAAAAGTACACGGTAAGGATCTGACACCTGCAAAGGACGAGATTGACGCTCCCACTCGCCTAGCTCTATTGGCACTACAATTCCATTGGCCAGGGTGATAGACGGAACCACCTGCCAACCTTTCTCTAATGCCTTCCTCTCGTCGATTACCCAATTCTTGAGCAGATCGGCATAGCGAGAAAGAAGTATGGATTTGCGAATTCCGTTATTCTGGTGCAAGTCGGACTTTGTATTTGGCATTATAACTTTGGCTTCGTCTCCATTCATCATTCCGTTTCGGTCCTGGTAGCTCAACAAGAGCCTCAGGGTGCCATCGGAAGAGAGTCTCTTGAGCTTAACTAAAATCACACCTCCCTTTACCTGGCCATCCTCCGCGGGTGAAGGAAATAGAGTGTTGACCTTCATGAGCTCGCCGGTAGACATCGCTCCCTCTGGCGAGCCGTAAACCTTCTCAATCTCGTAACCTGGCGCATCTAGCTTGAGCCGCAAATCAAAGACAAGCGGGGTCACCATAAAATCGAACTCATTGTCCATGCGTTTCTTGAATTCGCTGGCAGAATGGACCGAATAATAGTTTGCTCCCCTGATTTTTGTAATCTCCTCTACTAATTCCGTATTGAAGTCCACGCCGATGCCAACAAATGTGGTGTAAATCCCATGATCGGCATTATCCTCCAGCATGCGGAACAGTTCAATATCTGCAGTTTCTCCAAGGTTTGGCATGGCATCCGTAAGAAAGATTATCCGATTCTCGTAATCAGATTTGTTGGCCTGGAGGAACCTGTCAAAAAGAATTGTTCCTTCCTCCATTCCGGACTCCATATTAGTCCCATCTGTCTCTTTGATCTCAAGAATACGGCTCTTCAGCCGATCCAGATCTTTATCGCCTACATTGGTAAGTGGATCAACCAGAAAGGCATCGTCACTGAAGACTACGAGACCAAAACGATCTTCCGGCTTAAGATGGTCCAAGAGAGCAACTACAGATTCATCCGCTAATTGCATCTTGGTCTTTCCGGATTCGTCCACTTTATCTTCTACTCTGTTGCCAAAGCGGTCATAATAGTATTGATCGAAGGGACTGCCCATAGAACCAGAGAAATCGAGCACAACCACCAGGTTCAACTTTTTTCTCTGAAAATCGGTTATCCCAGAATTTAATCCGACAGAGAGATAATACTGCGGTACTTCTGAGATTGGATCCTTCGAGACTGCATAACTGTAGGAAGGGCAAAAAAGCTTTTCGCATTCTTGAGGGGCACCGGTTTCAAAATAGTAATCGTAGAATAGGCCCTCATAAGTAACATCAGTAGGTAGAGGCAGGTAACCTTGATCGATATTCTCGCGGAAATTGTTGATATCTTTAGCGCCGCCTGCGGAAAAACCGATGCCAGGACTGGCCAAAGGTGCAGCGGCGGCATAGCTGTAAGCCATTTGCCGTGACAATGCCTTGCCGGGCCCCGTACCTGCTGCCCCGGCCTTAGGCGCAGTTTCATTTGCCAGATCTCCCTGGACAAGCAATTTGACTGAATTGCTCCTGGTTCCATTTATGGTATACCAGATCTCATAATCGCCTTCTATCCCAGCATGAAAACCTGCTTTATAGATTCTATCCTCAGAGACCGTTTCGCTATTTATTTGGCTGATTGATCCTGTGGGATAGAGGCAATAAAGCTCGAGATTGCCGCCAACAATCGGCGCTAACCTTAGGCTAGCCCAACTGCCCTTTGGAAGCTCTAAAAATGTGCGCTTATTCATCCCAGAGTAGTCTACAATGAATAAGCTGTTGTTCACTTCCTTTGCAAATTGCGGTCCATCTTCCATCAGCCGACCATCGCCACTTGATGCCTCCAAGCTATACCAGGTATACCCCTGATCGGATACGGCTTCACTTGATAATTCTTTGCTCGCTCCAGGATAAAAACAGATAACAATAATTATCGATAAAGATAATATCAATCTTCTATTTTTCATAGGCTATCCCATCCAGCACAAATTTTAATCGGTTACGCAATTTTTGTATTTAAGCTAGCGACTTCCTCTAGCAATCAGTTGTAGTTTTCCAGAAAATCCTAATTTATTAAATATGATATATTTAGCGACCATATTTGCTAATTATCTAAATACGTTTCTCCAATCATTCAAAATTATCACTTTCACACTGCATCCTTAATACTTATATTCAAGCTTTTGGAATAGACACACTTGTGATCAAAGGCAAGGAAGCCTATCTAAAAAAACTGACGTCAAACGTATACATTCCTTCCATAAAAGTAGGGAGAGAGCTGCATGGAAGCACACCCCCATCGGTCTTCATTGGAGCCTGGAATTACCCAAAAGTCTATGCGGGACCAATGATCGCACAACAACATGGGGATACGGCCATCATGGATAAACCCGAATCATGGATTCCGGAAGAAAAGACGCAAGAAGAGATCATCAGATATAGGATGAATCTGGTGAGAGGCAAGCAATTCAATCTAGTCACTAATCTAGAAAACCGCTATGTTGAAAAATTGCAGGAGATCGCTCTTGCTGCTGGATCAACGGAGAGTGAAGCGTTGTTCGAATGTACCCCAAAGGGCATGTCTTTCAGTGACGAGCACACACCGTTTGGACCTAGCGCTCCAATTGAGAAATTCGATTTCGATTGTGTAAAATGGGAAAAGAATCTTGAGAAAACTTATTATGATAGCGACCTAAAAGCGGCAGATGCTGTTATGGATTTGCATAGCCAGAGCCTTCCTTTTTCCAGCATCCAGAAAGCATTTTCTGTTGGAGCTATCGGAAACAAGAAAAGAAGACGACTGGTTCCAACCAGATGGTCCATCACCGCATGCGACAGCATCATAGGAAACAGACTTCTAAAACAAGTCCGAGAATATGAAGTAATCGATAGCTACCAGGTCCACGAATTTGCCAGTCTCAATAACTACTACTCGGTATTGCTTTTACCCACTAATTGGCAGTACGAATGGATGGAAGCTTTCCTGCACTTATTAGGAAATGAGGAACTGATCTTCTCAGATTATGAGCATAATAAAGGAAAAAAGCAATACTCTCGCGTAGGTGGATGCTACTACTCCTGCAAGATGGCCGTTCTGGAGGAGCTTGCTCGCCAGCATAAACAAGCAGGTGCGATCATTCTCAGGGAGGCTTATTCTGGATACGTGCCACTTGGAGTATTTAATGTGCGGGAGAATGTCAGGAATGCCATGGGCCAGATTCCAACAGAGTTCGAAGATATAAAGACTGCACTTCGCCATATCTCAACAAAGCTTGAACTTCCTGTCAAGAGATTTATAAAGCAAAGCGACCTCCTTAGAGAGCTGCTCAAAAGCCGGCAAACAACCTTGAGTTGCTTCTCTTGAATTCGATTCAATGCGATTTTGAGATGCTGCTAAACGTTTCGGTCAATAAAAAGAATAAGCACATGCTGTGCACTTTGGGTGGCCAGTTGCCCGGGAACAATCTTTAAAAAAAACGCCTTATTCTGGCATTGGCAGAAGCTGCAAAATTGTCCGATCTTGCTCATAAGCTATATGGTATTGGACCATTCGCTCCCAGTATAAATTGCCGTAGTTCCTCTAAAGATTACTCTCGCAAAAGAGCTAACCGGCCCATTTGCGCCCATTTCTTCAGAGAAAAATGTCAAATGGACAATTCTTCCGATCTCTGGTTTTCCGTTCACGAGATTTATGATATCATATGTCTTTATCCCGTCCGACATTTTTTGGGGATTAAATTTGTAGACAAACTCGCCATCGATAACTGGAATCGTACCTTCTTCCAGCACAGCACCAGGAGTAATGGCAGCGAAGTAGACCTGTGAACCGCTGCTGCGCCCATGAATCACCAGACCATCTGTTGGTGAAAAGGTCTGTTGGCCAGAAAGGTTCAAGGTTATCCCTGGTCTGCCCGAGTTTTCGTTATCCATTACAAAAATGTACCCACCCTCATCAGGAAGACCAGGCACTCTGCCCCTAAAGCCATTCCATGTGGCGTTTACTTTATATTTCCATACTCCTGGCTGGTCGAGTAGCCATTTTTCTTTTGATACAAAGTAACCGAAGCTATCTCCTTTGCCCTCTGCCACCTTTGTTGAACCATTTGGAGCGGTTAATGTAAACCGCACATCACAAGGAACAATAGGATCTATCTGCAGCAAAGCGGAAAAGTTAGTACCAACGTTGTAGACCATACCAGGCCTAACTGCTACCAAGAAAAAGCGAGCAGGTTTACCATCTGGGCTGGGCAGATCTTCATCACCAGGTCCTATAATACGGTTGTTGTTTGATCCTTTAGGCAATATAAAAGCGCTTGACTGGTATCCGGCGTACATAGGAGTCTCACCATTAGGCCTTACAACAACACCACCTAAAAGCCGGTAGATGTCGCCTGGAAGATCGCCATTATTTGAGGCACCATATTGTCCGCCGAAGTCATTCGGGCTAATTGGCCAGTAGGGAAATGCACTATCATCTTCTGCCACAATGAACCGAGCCATGTATCCAGGCCTTGGAGCAGACACATAAAAATATTCCAGATCGGTTATGTATTCGGGGAACATCTCAGGCGAAAGACCGTTGCTCGTTTTTATTTTTAGATTTGACCTTCCCATCGCCTGTAGATCGGAATCGTATGGAGTGTCATTGCCCGTTTCCTTATAAGTAAGCACAGGAATAATTTTGTTTGAGGATTGCTGTTCACTTGCTATCAACAAAGCATCGCCCGAGTTATAGGGATAATTTAGATGTTCGATAAAACGAGTTCCATTCTCGGCCTCAAATCCTTCAGAATGCGTTTCACCTCTATCCACCGTTTTTTGGCCCGCGGAGAGTTTCTTTCCGTGAGCTTCAATGGGGCTGTTTTCAGGATATACGACTCCCGCGTGCCTCATCACACCCACCCACAGGTTGCTTTCGTTATCCCAGAAGGTTGCAGTAATTTTTGCCAGATATTCGCCTGGCTTATCCAATGGTAGATAATTCATGCCCTGGGCTGCTCCGAATATCCCCCAAGATGTCGCTTTTCCTGAAGAAACTGCCGTTTGGACATTTTTGGGGTCGGAATTTACGTATAGATTTGCCTCGATTTTCACATCTGCGGGAACAGCTGGTGAAAATGCCAAGTCACGACCGTAGCGATTTCCGACAATATAAGACTGGCCTTGGAATGTAGAAGTTGCTATCGTCAGTCTTTTTGCGATCCAGAATGAATAGTTGCCGCCTCCATAATAACGATTACCGTACTTGTCCTCGATCCATCCTTTGGCTTCAACTGTATATCTGCCATCGGCTGGAGGCTTCCAGGATGTGAAGACGGGATTTTTGGTAGTGGGGCCATTCCAGCCTTTCGCTACAAACTTTGATGTTCCTAGGTCCAGCTTTGTCCCATTTGGAATTGGGATCTTTACTTTTGATGACCAAAGGTCAACCGCGGTCCCATTAGGAAGCGTCATTTTTATTGACAACTCACCACGATCGTATCGCCATGGTATATTGCGCACAGGGTATACGTCATCCAACAGAAAATGCGGTTCCAGGTTATACTCAATAGCATTTCCGTTGGAGTCTGTCCTGGGCAGTACAACCTCATCCTGGATCAAATTCCGAAGAGAAATGGCCACTAAATTCTTGTCTTCTTCTGCAACTAAGCCTTGATAGCCGTTAGAGTTGTAGCCCCAAAGCAACGCCCAATAACACCTTTTCAAAATATCAGAGCCAATTATTTTTTCTCCATTAGCATCCATCCCGCTTGCAGTTATAGGGGGGGAATAAAGACATGATATGTTTTCTTCCCAGGGGGCTACAGACCCAATACCGTCTCCATTTAAACTAAACCATTTTTGTTCTGATGCAAAGCCAAAATAGGTATACCAGGTCCTCTCAGTCTTGAAGCCGAAGTCCATTCTCATCCTGTACACACCAGGTGGTAGGGATTTTGGCAAATCAAAACTGGCAGAAACAGCCCCCTTGGACCATCCTGGAGCATCTCCCTCAATAAAAGCAGAAATGGGAATATCAAGCATGACGTCTACTGGTGTACGAAAAGCGGAACCTGTAAATCGAGAATGGACCGTCATTCCGCCACCCTCGATGGGAAGGCCACCAGGAGTAAGCAAAGTCGATACCTGGTAATCCCATGGTATATGTTGGAATCCCGACGGATCAAAATCTCGCTCCGCGGTTATTAGGATACAGATTTTGTTTGAATTAGGAGAAGCCGCTTTAATCTCGCTCAGCAATTCTTTGGATAAAGACAGTGTAATGTTGGTCGTAACTCTAGTGCCGGGGGTCCACGTTGTCGGCTGATAATCCACTGATGCTTTCCACATCCCCATTTTGGCATATGCAGTTGTTTCGACACTACCAACAGATCCGTAACCCGTGCTGTCTGTTTGCGATAGAAGCGGAGAGAAACGATCTGCTGTCTGTTCAACTACATTTGAATTTGCATCAGATCCTGGGACAGAGGCGGCTACAATCACATCTGTTGGAGATGTGCCGCTAACTAACGCAGCCAAGACTGATAGGATAAGGATTCCTAGAGAAAGACGCACAACTATCTTAGTTTCCACCATTAACCAATTCTTCTCCTATTTCGGAATTATAAAGGCTGTGCCCTGTTGCTGCATATCCAAGGGCATCTTGGATCTTAACACTATGACTCATTCGTTCGGTAAATACTTGTTTAAATTATCCACTACCAATTAATATTTAATAAGGTAATCCGATGATTTCATATTAAACCATCAAGCACTGCCCTTTAGTTAGGTATCCGTTTATGCATTTGTTTTATCTATTTATCATTCTTTCTATAGTCGTGTTGCCAAAACTCGTCCTCTTATCTATTTATTAAAGCCACTTCAAGAATCGCCCATATCTCATAGGCCGAAAATAATAATCAAATATATGCTTTTAATAGCTTCTTATGTTCTGATTAGGATGAAAATCATTTTGTTTGTCAACTTGCAGGATAGACGTATTAATTCAAGAGATCTTACCGAAATTTATTTACCGAAATAATACCAAGTTAATGAAGAAGTTTCAAAAAAAACAGCAATACTTTGTTCGTCTTTATGTGCTGATTATTGAGATGTGATCAAAACATAAGGTCGAAGGAATCCCTGAAGAACCCCGGAGATGCACCTTCTCTTGTGGGTTGTGGAGTTGAGACTATTGCCAAGGCAGATGAATATACCAAATTTTAGTAGGGATATTGGAATCATGACACTTCTATCCCTTATTGTATTTCTATCAATTCCGACTGAGGCTCATCCTCCTGCTGACGTGAGTTTGAGCTTTAATGCTAACAACAATACGCTTAACGTGGCCATAACGCATACGGTATCTTCTCCATCCAGCCACTACGTAGCACAAGTCGACATCATAAAAAATGATCAGACGATTCTGAGCCAAAAATACACGTCCCAGTCATCCTTATCCAAATTCAGCTATTCATATCCTTTGAATGCATCTGCAGGAGACATTTTAAAGGCCAAGGCCTCATGCAGCATTGCAGGAAGCAGGACAGGAGAGCTTACAGTTCCAGAGAATGCAAATCTAGATATTATGACAGCTGGAGATCTGCCTATCGATAAAATTGCTCTTCCCAAAGGATTCGGCATTCATATCTATGCCCAGAATCTTTCATATCCCCGCTCTCTGGCTTTAGGAGAGAATGGCACAATATTCGTGGGAACGCGCCTGCCTTTTGAATCTCTCGACTCGGGCAATACTACACCAGTCTATGCCATTCAGGATCTCAATGATGACGGATTTGCCGAGGATAAGGAGATCAAAGTTGTGGATATGCTAAAGAATCCCAATGGAGTAACATTTTATAACGGTTCGCTCTATGTGGCAGAGATCGACAGGATAGTTCGCTACGACGAGATAGAAGCCAATCTTGACAAACCGCCCAAACCGGTTGTCGTTGCTACCTTGCCCTACTATATAATGCATGGCTGGAGGTATATTGCCTTTGGGCCGGATGGAAAGCTATACGTGGCCATCGGTGCAAACTGCAATGTTTGCGAGCACGAAGATGAATTAAACGCTACTATCATCAGGATGAATCCAGATGGAAGCGAACGGGAAATTTTTGCGAAAGGAGTACGGAACTCCGTAGGCATGGACTGGAGTCAGGATGGAGAGCTGTGGTTCACTGACAATGGTCGAGATCTTCTGGGCAACGACGTTCCCTCTGATGAGTTGAACCATGCACCGGTTAAGGGATTGGATTTCGGATTTCCAAGCTGCCATACAGGAGGAATACCTGACCCAGAGTTTGGGTCCAACGATAGCTACAAATGCAACGAAAAAATGCCTCCTGCATGGGCACTCGGACCTCACGTGGCGGCTCTCGGAATGAGGTTCTATCACGGGAAGATGTTCCCTGCCGATTATCAGAACCGCATCTTCATAGCCGAGCACGGATCGTGGAACAGAGACATGCCCATAGGATATCGGTTGGTCACAGTTGAAGTGCAGAATAACACGGCAGTTGATCACGAGGTATTCGCATCCGGATGGCTGCAAGGAAGCGAAGCCTGGGGAAGGCCGGTGGATGTGCAAACACTGCCAGACGGATCACTGCTGGTATCGGATGACCTAACTGGTGTGGTCTATCAGATAACCTACGCTGCGGCTTAGACTTGTCGCCGCATTGGTTTTTTTTCTTTTTGTAGTTTAACATTACTATTCGTATTCGCCCCTACTAGAATCGAAAATTAGGCAGTCATAGAGAATTCTCAGATAACTAGATTTTTTGGTTCAGCTCAATTTTTTTTCAAAGCATGAGTGGAGCTTTAAATGTTCGATCAATGGAAAAATTTTTAGCCTATCGACTCAAATGTATAATGGGATCATTATGTCACTAAAAAAATACGGCGTACTGAAAGGAAAGGCTATCGACACTAAGAAAGGAACCGGAAACAGCCCGCATTTCCAGATATTAGTCAGCGATGGACAATTACTCTATCGCATCGCAGTGAATGTGGAATCGCAAGAACCGCCATCTGATGTCCTTTATTATGTAGATGAGAACTTCCACCATCCTATCAAAGATATTTTGGAAACTATTCCGGAAGGTTACAACCAATTGGAAAGCAAACCAGGAGGCACCGCCATGGATTTTATTCGAGGTAACCTTTTCGATACGTCATTGATGAAACCATTACCCCACGATGTTCCCGGTGCTGACAATGATCTAAATGAAATGGTTCAAAAATATGTAGCCAAAGCAATTTCCATGGAGAGCAGCTCGATCTATGCGTTTGGTGAACGGTGGGGTCCTGAAAATGAGCGAGATAAATTTTTTGGTTTCACACCAGGTAACGGCATTCACGACATTCACATGAACCAGGGTAGCTCGGCAGCGTTCATGAAGTATGATGGCGTATGGCAAGACGGGGGAATAGTCATCCATCTCCCTGATGACAATAAGTGGATTGCCATCTTCCTGGCGTTTCAATCCCAGTGCTTTCACACAGATGATTCCCAAGGCCATCGTATCCCTGATGTATGCGATAGGGTGCCACCAAAACCCGGAGATAAAAGTGTTTGCATCGTTGCGGCTCTTGTAAATCCAAAGGGGCCGGATCTGGGATTGGAAACAGTTACGCTTCTCAATACGACTCCGGAGGATATCGACCTTACTGGTTGGACCCTAGCAGATAAGAACAAGAAAAAAGCGGCCCTGAAAGGCAGCATTCGAGCTGGAGATACACTAAAAGTGGCCCTATCCGGAAAAGATATCGAACTCTCCAATAAGGGCGGAATCATCACACTTCTAAATAAAAAAGGTTTGAAGGTTAATGGAGTAAGCTTTACCAAAGAAGATGCTTCGAAGAATGGATGGACGATTGTCTTTTAATCCCTTCCTTCTTTTGATGCAAAAAACTGCCGGGCCGGCTACTGCTGCAACTGATGACTAAGCAGAAGGTGAATAAATATCGTCCAGCTTTAGATTTTTACATCTTCGTAATGTTGTCAAATTGATAGCGATCTTGGCAAAACGCTTCGATCCAGTAATCCAGGCAGCCAATCCTTAACATTATTGACCCACGGGCGGCAAGATCCCGAGCTGTTGCATCAGCCCGAGCAAATTTGCCTCGCCCCATAGCTCAGCAATCCTGCCGTTTTCGATCCTAAAGATTTCGATGCCGGTCATGGTAATGGATTTGCCTGTGGGCGGCAAGCCCATAAAAACGCCTTTATGTATGCCACGGGCAGTGAAGCGCGCGACGACTTTGTCGTTCTCTGCTACCATGTCCTCTACCGTGACGTTGAGATGCTCGAAAGCCGCCCTGCAGGCTGTAATAACATCATTCATCCCTCGAATTCCTGGGGCTGATGGAAGCGGTGTATGCAGGTCGAAGTCAGGTGCAAGCAGTTCATCAGCGGCGCTCAGGTCTCCCTTGGACGGCCCTTCCTCGAAAAAGCGGCGTACAATGTTTTTGTTATCTTCTGTTGACATCGATGGTCATCTGCCAGTTTTTGCAGGAGCTTTTAGCTTCAGGTATTCGCCTATCAAAATCGAGGCTGGATAGAGAACCTCTTCTTCAGTTTGAGCATGCAAAATCAGCTTTTCTGCAAAGTGGGCAACCTCTTCTTTGCCCTCTAAATTTGCGGCATCGGTCAGTAGATTAAGGGCTATTATGATCTGCTTATGCTCCAGAAGCATGTGGCTTAAGTCCGCCTTTAAGCGGGCAGTCATTTCCACAGCAGCCTCTATATTCGGCAAAGTCTTGCCTTCTGCTAGAATAGGCAGCAATCCTAGCGGCGGCAAAGCATACTCTTCCTCCTTTAAGAAGTGGGGGTGAAGCACTTTGGCCACCGTTTTCGCGGCTTCGCTCGTAGCCCCGCCAGCCTTTGTGGCTTTGGCAAGCTGGGCATGAAGCTCTTCATGTTCCACCTTAAGTGATTGGGGTGTCTTAAGTTCCATAAAATTCTTCCTATGAGGTTGTCTTTCTATGCATTTTTCCTGGTGAGTTTAGAGCATCTTCGTGGCCTCTTTTGGCCTAGGGGTCTTGATAACAAGGATTCGTAACAGCCCATTGCTCTCGTTTATCCAGCGGTGTGGAATCTTGGCCGGGCTCTCAATTAGTGTGTCTGCTCCAACATCCTTTCTTTCCTCGCCAATCTCAACAATACCTTGGCCTTCCAGAACGTAGAAGACTACGTCCACTGGAGTAATATGCTTCTTCAAGGACTCGCCAGGTTTCAAGGTGATGTGCGCAACCTGAGCATTGTCCTTGTCACTAATGTTCCGTGCATCTACGCCATGCGGATTTGGCTTGCTCTGGACATTTTTTACTTCGACAATTTTCATTCAATTCCTCTTAGTCAATTTGGCGCGGGCATATAGATTAAGGTAACAATTATTCTTGCGAACGGTTTTTCCCAGCCAATAGTATCTTTTGGAGACTAACGTATAAAGAGTTGAGCGTTTCCAGAAGTATACAAAGAAGATGTGACCCTCAAATTCGACAATACGGATAATTGCCGGATTCGCAGAGGCTCAAACCTCTCTTGCAACCATTCTTTTTGGATTTGTGCTCAGTTGTATTGTCATCAGACCTCATATCTTGAATTTGCCGGATTTACAACTTTGAACGCCCTAAGATTATTAGAGCGGATCAATTCCGTAACATATTCGGCAAATTCAAAAACCACTTCCAATGAAGTATTATATGGATTTTTAATTGAACTTGCTTGACACTCGGAACAAAACATATTACACAGCAGTTGTTTCTTCATTGCGATGAGGACTTTCTGGCTTCTGTAAAAGCCCGCACCAAAACCTCATTAATCGTAGGGTGAATTACCTGCGATTTTATAACTGGCATCAGGTCCTGGTATTCAGTATTCATTAAGTAGACTACCTGCTGCACAAGCTCTGAAGCCATGGGGCCTACGATAGTTGCACCCAAGATTCGCTCGGTCTCTTCTTCCAGTATTACTTTCACAATGCCATGTTCCTCGGCCATAGCCATTCCTTTTGCTACGTCCATGTAATTTGCCCGCCCGATCAATACTTTTCGGTCTTGAACTAAAGCTTCCGTCTCCTTTATGCCCACGCCTGCCACTTGTGGGTGAGTAAAGATCGCATAAGGCACAGCATGGTAATCGGTCATCTCACGATCGTCTTTTCCATTAGCGCGCAGCAGATTATGAGAAACCACTTCCGACTCATAGTTGGCAGTATGCCGGAACATGTGCTTTCCAATGGCATCCCCTATAGCCCAGATACCATTTTTGCTGGTCTCTAGATATTCATTTACCTTGATCCAGCCATGCTTATCTGTCTCTACACCCGTATTCTCTGGATGAAGAAGATCAGAGTTGGATCTGCGCCCAGCAGCTAGCAGAATCTCATCGGCATCGAACCTGTATATTTTGCTATCCTTGATATTTTTCGCAAAAACAATCTTTTTTTCGCCATCCTGCTCGATCTTAACGACTTCGTGGTTGGTTACTACTCGCATATACTTGGATTGAACATCTTGAATCAATCTTGATATTTCGGGATCTTCCCCTTTAAGAACAAGAGGGCTTCTCCCAAGAATGGTGACGTCCGAACCCATGGCAGAGAAAAAATGACCAAACTCGCAGCCGATATAACCCGCACCAATTATGATCAGACTTTGAGGAGGCATATTCAGTTTGAGGAGAGAGACGTTATCCAGAAAGCCTGCCTCTTGCAGGCCCGGAATTTGCGGTACCATTGGCCGGGCTCCTGTGGCAATTACAATTTTTGGTGCTGTAATTATCTTATCGTCCAATTTTAGGACATAATCATCGATAAATTCAGCACGTTCCCGATAATAGGTTAAATTCTCCTTACTCTTTAAGACTTCTTCAAGATTGATACGCGTTCTATCCACATGCCCATGCATGCGATTCATAATCCCCTGAAAATCAATCTCATCAATAGTGGCATGCACACCGACGGCACTTGCATCCTGGATTGTCCTGATAACGTCTGCGGGATAGATGATCAACTTAGAGGGAATGCAGCCGCTATTCAAGCATGTTCCTCCTGTGGGCCCTTGATCAACCAATGCGACCCGCTCGCCTTCATGGATGGCCTCTGCGGCGACATGTGTTCCCGCGCCGGAACCTACTACAATGAGGTCGAATTCATCCATACTACCACTTTTTTGCTCGTATATAATTCAAGTCTTCTGGTTAATAAAGAATGGTTTATTATCGAGAGCGGTGCTAACTTTTTTTATGGTAAAAGATAAGCAAACTGTTTTCAAGAAGTCTGGGTCCATATGGCTTGGCTAAGAGTTATTAATCATTAAAAAGCACATATCTTCGATGCAAAAATTGGCAGGAATATTGATTGTATCTTCAATCCTACTTGTGGCCGGATGCCTACAAAATCAATCCGAAGGTTCTAAGGTATTCTCAAAAGTCCTGGAGCCGACCAGCAGCAACCTGCCTGAAATTGAAGTAAGTGAGTACAAAGGTTTCAATTTAACACCCCTAAACGAACAGGGAAATAATGGAATAAGCGGGACGCAGTACATCAACAAAACGACATACAGCCTCAAGGTAACGGGACTTGTCAACCATGAATTAGAATTAAGCTACAATGAACTTCTTGGGCTTCCTTTTTATTCTAAAATAGCCTATATGCCTTGTGTTGAAGGATGGGGATTTACTGCCAAATGGACTGGATTTAGATTGACGGATCTGTTCAATCTTTCTCTGCCAAAACCAGAAGCAAAATATGTAATATTCAATTCAATAGACGGCTATTCGACCAGCCTGCCTCTCGATTATATAAAGGAAAATCAGATAATTGCTGCCTGCGGGATCAACGACATGACTCTTCCGCCTGATAGAGGCTTCCCCTTCCAGATAGTTGCAGAAAATAAGTACGGTTATAAATGGGCCAAATGGATAACAAGGATAGAACTTGCCGAGAAGGATGTACCTGGCTACTGGGAATCAAGAGGCTATGGCAACCGCGCTAATGTGGATGATCCACCTTTTGAGCAGTGAAGATTCAGAAAAAGTGTTCTATCCTTCCCAGTCAAACTCATACCTCTACGCGCTACGCGCCAGATTCCCCTTTGTAAGCCTTCTTCAACACTTTAATATCAAATTTTTTCATTTTGAGAAACGCCTCGGTCACTCGCGCCAATTTCTCTTCGTCTTTGTCCTTGAGCATCTCGTCCATAATCGTGGGAACAATCTGCCATGAGACGCCGTATTTATCCTTCAGCCAGCCGCATTGCTCCGCCTTTGGGTCTGCGGAAAGCTTTCCCCAGTAGTAATCAATTTCCTCCTGCGTCTCGCAGTGCACCATGAACGAAATGGCTTCGTTGAAAGCAAAGTCGTGAACACGCGCGCTGTCCATGGCAGCAAATTCCTGCCCCTCAAGCGTGAAAGCGGCGTGCTTTATTGTTCCTTCTTTGTCCGGTTCTTCGCCTTTGCTGTAGCGGAGTATATCGCCAACTTTTGCATTGTGGAACACCGTTGCGTAAAAATTAATCGCTTCTTCTGCTTTCCCGCATTGATTGCCGACAAACATAAGCGTCGGGGTGATTTTCTGCTTTATCTTACGCTCGCCCATGAACATCACCTGCCACGAAAGGCCGTACCTGTCCTGCACCCATCCATATCTTTCGCTGAACGGATATTCACCAAGCTCCATGAGTGCCGTGCCTCCTTCGGAGAGTTTTTCCCATAATGCATCGACCTCGTTCTTCGTCTTACAGGCGACAAGAAATGATACAGATGGATTGAATTTGAAAAGCGGGCCTGCGCTGATGAGCGTGAATTCCTGCCCCAAAAGTTCAATGGTAACAATATCCACCGTGCCTGAAGGGGTGTTATGAAGCGTTGTCGTGTTATTGATTTTCGAGTCCTTGAAAACAGAAGTGTAGAACTTGGCTGCCTCTTTAGCTTCTTTGTCAAACCATAGATGCGGGGTGATTTTTTGCATGTTAATTCCCCTCTTCAAGCCGTTTGCGACGAGCAAGTTCTGCTTCAGTTGGCGTCTCCGAGGCAAGTAACCCAGTTTTGACAATTCCTGCACGCTCATAAGTGGCAACTATAACGCCTGTGGTTGAAGTTTTGCTGTCAACGAGTTTGAAGCCTGCGGGAATTGTACCGTCACCAAACAAGCGCTTGCCTGTGCCGAGGGTAATCGGGAATATCTTCAAGCGGAACTCGTCAACTAAGTCGTGCTTCAAGAGCGTTTGAATAAGATTGCCACTGCCGTGGACCTGCAGTTCAGGTCCGTCCTGTTGCTTTCAGTTTTTTAATTTCTTGAACGATGTCGCCCTTGATGAGCGTGGAATTGTTCCAGTCAAGCTTCCTCAACGTCGTTGAGACGACATATTTTTTGGCGCTGTTGAACTTGTCTGCAATCGGGCCATTCGGGTCATCGCTTTTCACGTAAGGCCAGTATGACGCGAAAATCTCGTAAGTCTTCCTTCCAAGCAACAAATCAAATGGTTCTGCCATTTGCTCATCCATTACGCCGCCAAGAAAATCATCCCAGTAACCAGCAGTCCACCCGCCGTACTTGAAGCCACCAGTCGGGTCCTCTTCAGGTCCGCCCGGGGCTTGCATGACGCCGTCAAGTGTTATGAAAGATAATACAACGAGTTTTCTCATTTATTCTCTTCTCCTTAGCTGTTCTTTATTGTTCAAGCAAGCATTTGGTTGATTTTTATCCGGCTCAGAAACGACTCGCAGTTTTCCGCGTCGAAGACGCCATCCTGCATCAGCCACTCTGAAACGATTATTTTTTCTCATATCATAATGTAATATAAGGTCGAGGTTGTTTATTAAATTTTTTTACTGATCCTTGGGGGTGACGTTTACTTTACAACTCGCAGGACCGCAACTCCTCAATAGCTCTTTTCGTTTTTCTTTAATAGTATAGGTTTTGGATGCTGCCTTTCCCAATGCAGCCTTTAAGAACGCTTGGATCGCGTTTTTGCTCCTGTCGTCAGATATGATAACGATGCCTGGCACGGTTGGCAGTGGCAGGGGCATGCCTTTCAAATGGACGATATCGCCCAGGATTTCGATTATGCTCTTCACCTGCACAGAAAATCCTCGATACCGAAAACGATACTGGCAACTACTTTTGGAGTATATGTCCATGGTTGGAAGGTAGTTCTGGTCAGCGAGACCTAAGTCGTCCGGAAAAGTTCACTCAAACAAATTGACCTCGACCACCTCTCCTGCCTCAATTCCCTCTCGCTCCTCAGCCACGATCACAAAACCATCCGCCCGGGCAACAGAGCTGAGTATGCCAGCTCCAGAAATCATGATCGGCTCTGCCTCTCCCTCCTTTATTGAGACTCTTACCATGCTCAAGTATCCTGGTCGCGAGGGGATCTTTCGAGCTAGCCGTGCACTGACCTTAGGCAGATCGTCGGTTCGGTGCGCCATCTTTTTCAAAGCGGGCCGGACGAATAGGTAAAGATCAAAGAGCGCAGCCACGGGATAACCAGGCAGGCAAAATATGGGTACCCCCTTTACCGATCCAAATGCAGTCGGCTTGCCGGGCTGAAGGCGGACACCATGAACAAATAGCTCACCCATCTCTGCCAGCACAGAAGGCACATAGTCCTTCTCTCCGACGGAAGTTCCACCGATTATTATGATCAAATCAGCATTCAAATTGGCCTCGATGGCTTCGCGAATCAGCTTTGCATCATCTAATACAATCTCTTGCCTTATGGCTTGTCCGCCCCATTTTTTTACGTAAAGCTCGGCCATAAGTCCATTTATCTCGTATGCTTCTCCGGCCCGGATAGGCCTTGAGCCAATGGGCACTAGCTCCCCTCCTGTGGGAATGATGGCCACTTTTGGCCGAACAAAAACGTCAACCTCTTTTGTCCCCAGGGCGGATAGTAAAGCAACGTCAGGCGGGCGAAGGACATGCTCATTCCAGAAGACCACGTCCCCTAAACGGATATCTTCGCCAATTCGAGAAACATTCTTGTACGAATGAACTTCAGCCGAGATTTCCAAAACGTCATCACGAACTTTAGCATCTTCCAGCATTACAATGGCATCATAATCTCTCGGAACTTCCATTCCCGTTCGGATAGACAAGAATTTTTCCGAATAAACTGGAGCAGAAATTCGCGCACCCCTAGTATCCGTTGATCGAACTGCATAGCCATCCATTGCTGCCCGGTCAAAGCCAGGCAAGCTCATTGTAGAAACGAAATCTTTCGAAAGGATTCTGCCCGATGCCTCTGTTGTCGCTTTTCGCTCAGTTCGCTGGATTGACGAGCAATGATCGATGATTATTTCTTTTGCAGCTATTGCCCCCAAAAAACGTTTGAACATCAAGATGAGCTATAATACAGTCAGGTAATATATTCTTTCGCGCATAAGGAAAAGACAAATAAATGTAACTCCAGAAATTTTATGAAGGGCTCAGTTGTATCGGGGTGCCAAATAAAATTATACACTTGCAGGGATATCATCCTCAAATTCATTCGGATGATAATGGATATAGAGAAGTAAGGAAGATAAGTTGATGAACGTAATCTATTTTCCGGAAGAAATTTTAGATATTTCTCTATATTCTATATAGACAATATATCCTATGAAAGCTTGATATAATGTCATGAGGTAGGTGTGAGCACAAATTTCAATTGTGACCACGGGTGGATGATTTAATGAATGCTGTTGTATGGTTAGAGGAAGTCGGAAAGAATGACCTTTCCATTGTAGGCGGCAAAGGTGCAAGCCTTGGTGAGATGATAAATATCGGTGTTCCCGTACCCGGTGGGTTCGCCGTTACTGCTCAGGCTTTCAGGGATTTCATCAACCGAGCCGGCATTGCAGAGAAGCTCTTTGAGGCATTAAAGGTAGATGTAAACCAAGAGACTGAACTACATAAAGCTGAGGAAACTGCAAAAAAGCTCATCATGAATGCAAAGGTACCTGAGGATATTGAGAAGGCCATAAAATCCCGTTACGAAGAGCTTTGCAAGCGAGAAGGCGAGGAAGTTTTCGTTGCGGTCAGGTCCAGCGCAACCGCCGAGGATCTTCCTGATGCTAGCTTCGCTGGTCAGCAGGAGACTTATCTGAACACGAGAGGCGCAGAGGACGTATTCGATGCTGTGCGAAAGTGCTGGGCGTCCCTTTATGGAGCTAGAGCTATCTTTTACCGGGTAGAGCAAGGCTTCGAGCATGATAAGGTCAACCTTTCAGCCATTGTACAGAAGATGGTCGACTCAGAGAAGTCGGGCGTTATGTTCAGCTCCCAACCCAGTACCGGAGAGCCATTAGTGGTCATAGAAGGTGCCTGGGGCTTGGGCGAGTCTGTAGTGAGCGGTAGCGTTTCTCCTGATAACTTCGTTGTGGATAGAAAGACAATGAATATTGTAAACAAGTACATTGCCACGAAGGAAATCATGATTATCAGGGATCCCAAAACCCAGAAGACGGTCACCGTCAAGGTCCCGCCCGAGATGAAGGATGCAATTGTACTTACAGACAAAGAAGCTGTAGAGCTGGCCAAATATGCGGAGATCCTGGAGAAACATTACGGCATCCCGCAAGATATCGAATGGGGCGTGGAGAAAAACAAGATATTCATTCTCCAGTCAAGACCTATTACCACCATTAATAGCGGCAAGAAGACCTCGGATTCGGCCGCGAGTAGCGGCAAGGTTATCTTAACAGGCCTTGGAGCTGCACCCGGAGTAGCTACTGGCGTCGTGCGAATTATTGCCAGTGGAAGAGAATTGGATAGAGTAAAGCAAGGCGACATAATGGTCACAAAAATGACCATGCCAGATATGGTTCCGGGCATGAAGCGCGCGGGCGCTATCGTCACAGACGAAGGCGGCATGGCATGCCACGCTGCAATAGTAAGCCGCGAGCTTGGATGTCCCGCAGTGGTTGGGACCAAGAAAGCCACCACCGTCTTGAAGGACGGAATGGAGATTACAGTAGATGGTGGTAAGGGCATAGTCTATGAGGGGCGTGTTGCCCTGGCGGCCTCCAAACCTGCGGCTACCGCTCAGACGACGGGAGTAATGGTTTCCAAACCCATAACGGCCACAGAAGTAAAGGTCAATGTCAGTGAGCCAGACAGAGCTGTAGCAGCTGCTGCCACTCTAGCAGACGGCGTAGGCCTTCTCAGAATTGAACACATGATTCTGGGCCTCGGAAAAACCCCCAACTGGTACATCAAAAGAGGCAAGAGTGAAGAATACATTAACGAATTGGTTAACGGCATAAAGATCGTTGCAGATGCATTCTACCCCCGGCCAGTATGGGTACGCACTCTGGATGCACCTACAGATGAATTCCGAGCCATGGAAGGCGGAGAGAATGAGCCAAATGAGCATAATCCGATGCTAGGTTGGCGAGGCATCCGCAGGGACCTCACAGAGACGGAACATTTCCGCTTGGAGGTCAGAGCCTTCAAGAAGCTGCACGAAATGGGATTGAACAATGTAGGAATTATGCTTCCCATGGTGCAACATGTTGGGGAGTTCCAAAAGGCCAAGGCCCTAATGATCGACGAAGGCTTGAATCTAGAGAAAATCGATGTGGGCATAATGGTTGAGACTCCAGGAGCCGCCCTCACCATCGAAGACTTCATAGAGGATGGAATTGACTTTGTCTCATTTGGCACCAATGATCTGACCCAATACACGTTGGCTGTGGACCGCAACAATGAGAACGTAGCAGGGCTCTATACCGAACTACATCCTGCCATTCTGAAACTCATAGAGTATGTCGTAGAACAATGCAATGAAGCAGGTGTGAAGACATCAATCTGCGGCCAGGCTGGATCGTACCCGGAGATGGCCAAGAGGCTGGTTGAAATCGGTATCACAAGCATCTCAGCTAACATCGACGCCGTAGCTGTTGTTCGTGAAACTGTGGCCAGAGCTGAAAAAATACTGATGCTTAAGGCCTTGAGGAACAAGGATTAGAGCCAAAAAGCAATCAACAGGATTTAAGAAATGAGAGATGAAGCCCTTCCCGCAAGTGAAGTAATACGCTTATTGGTGGAGACGAGAGCCCGCAACTATAGCTATGATCGATTTTTTTCCACCATGTGCACCCTTCCACACCCTATTGCTGTAAGGGCTCATGATATGTTTTTGGAGACTAACCTTGGTGACCCAGGACTTTTCCCAGGTGTTGCGGATCTAGAGGAACGTGTGGTCCAGATGCTTGGCGAGCTCTTAGGTTGTGCGAATGCATCAGGATATATCTCCACAGGCGGCACAGAATCGAACATCCAGGCAATAAGAGCGGCTAGGAATGAGGCAGGCAAAAAAGACGCAAATATCGTCGTTCCTGCTTCTGCCCACTTTTCTTTTGATAAAATTGGAGACATGCTCTGTCTAGAAGTACGCAAAGCCGATCTGGATGAAAGCCTCAAGGTCGACCTCGCATCTGTTGAGTCACTAACAGATGATAAAACGATAGCATTAGTCGGCATCGCTGGAACAACGGAGTTTGGCCAGGTAGATCCGATCGACGGACTCGCTAAAATAGCGCGAAAGAACCAAATTCACTTACACGTAGATGCTGCCTTCGGAGGCTTTGTTCTACCCTTCCTGGAAGGTGAATGGCAATGGGACTTTCGGGTTAAGGGCGTCTCATCTATCACCATTGATCCTCATAAGATGGGAATGAGCACAATTCCCGCAGGCGGCCTGCTATTTCGGGGGCAAGAGTGCTTGAAACATCTGGAAACAGAGACGCATTATCTCACCAAAGCCAGGCAAGCATCTTTGACGGGAACAAGGAGCGGGGCTGCAGCTGCAGCTACATATGCTGTGATGATGCACCTGGGTCGTCAAGGTTTCAAGGAGATGGTGGATTATTGCATGGACTTAACACGCCATTTGATCAATGGAGCAAGAAAGATCGGCATCCAGCCTGTAATCGAGCCCATCATGAATGTAGTAGCTTTGCAGGTGCCATATCCTGCAAAAGTAAGAGATGATCTCATGGAACGCAACTGGCATGTATCTATGACACGTGAGCCAAATAGAGCGCTGCGTTTGATTCTGATGAAACATGTGACCCGAGATACTATTGATCTATTCCTGCATGATCTAAACGACATTTTATTAAGCAAAAAATAGCAATTCAGTAATCGTTTGATAGGTACATAACGAAAAAGTTCTGAAACTATAAACTGGTCTAAATTGATATATAGCTTTTAGCCAAAATGAGAATAAGGGCAAGGGTTCCTTTTGAACCCTATCTCTAAAGCAGCATTCTTACACAATGATTCTAGATTTTATGACCGATAGCAAAACGCCTCATAACCTTGTCAATTTGGATCTTGACCGAATCACCGACCTTTGCATCAGCTACAAATATCACAAATCCTTCAACTCTGGCAATGCCGTCACCTTCACGAGCAATGTCCTCAATATTGACGTCGTACTCTTTTCCGACCTCGACAGGAGCAGGAGTGCTCATGGAGGACCGGCCGTCGTCGTAACTTGCCAAAACTAATCACCGTCCTTCGCGAAAACCTGAGAACAGTTTACGCGATGATTTCGTCGTTATTCGACTATTAAATCCTTTTGCTTCCAGGAAGGCCAATTTATTTCTGCTAGTATCTCCTTTTATGGGTCTGCATGGGCAACTTGGATAGTTTAGAGAGGTATAGGAATATCATACCGAACTTCGAGGCCTTTAGAGCCATACAGAATTTGCCGCTCTACAGTTCAGCGCGAATCAATACTATAAAGATAGAAAAATCAAGACTCTTCGAGCTGCTCGATGAGGAAAGAATAGGTTACCGCATTTTCGAGTGGTATCCTTTAGGGATAAGGCTGGATTTAGAGAGCCCGGGTAAATTGCTGCTCAATCTATTAGGCTACATCCATATCCAGGAAGAACTCTCCATGGTTCCACCATTGATCCTTGACCCGCAGCCTGGCGAGATTGTCCTGGATCTATGTGCCTCACCCGGCAGCAAAACAACTCAAATCTCCCAGATGATGAATAACCGAGGCTTGGTCATTGCCAATGAGCCTTCTCTGGCAAGAGTGGCACCACTGCGCTCAAATTGCGAACGATTGGGAGCATTAAATGTGGCCATAACTCGTTACGACGGCCGGATTTTTCCGGGCGGTATTTTCGACCGGATTTTGGTGGACGCCCCGTGTTCCAGCGAAGGCCGGGAAAGAAAGGGGCCAGGTGTCTTGGCCAGAAGCTGCTCCAAAAGGTCGATCAGCTTGCAGGCACTCCAGATCGAACTCTTGAATAAAGCACTGCAGCTAGTAAAACCAGGAGGCGTAGTTGTTTACTCCACTTGCACTTATGCACCAGAGGAGAATGAATTAGTTGTGCAGTCAGGATTAGAAGTTGCCCGATTGGAAAAGATATCTATCCCAGGACTCAAGGAATGCAGAGGGTTAACGGAATGGAATGACGTACCATTGAACGACAATTTATCGCGTTGCGCCCGCTTCTACCCTCATCTTAACGATACGGGTGGTTTCTTTGTCGCCAAATTCATCAAGAATTAGGAACATCTTTGAGCCGCTTGATAGATTAAAAGGTATAACTGTTGAGGATGCCACAATCAATAGAGCAACAAAGGAAGGTGTCACAATAATTTCCACGAATCTGGATACCTATGATATATGCCGTAGAGTGCCGGGCTTATAGAATATTGCCTATGACCTTCATATACATTCGGCCCTTTCACCATGTCTGGCGATGAGATGACACCAAATAACATAGTGAATATGGCCCTGATCAAGGAGTTGGACATTATCGCCGTAACCGACCATAATTGTGCAGAAAACTTGAGGTCCATCTGTAAATGCGCCGAAGGGAGCAATATAATTGTAGTACCTGGTATGGAAATAGAGACTTCAGAGGAAGTTCATCTTGTATGCCTCTTTCCAGACGTTAATGAGGCATTACAGGTTCAAGAGAAGGTATATGAGGCGTTACCGGAGATTAGAAACAGAGAGGATATCTTTGGATGCCAGCTCATAATGGATGAGAATGATAATATTACTGGCAGAATTGACAGGATGCTTGTTACTGCAACGGGTCTGGGCATCGATGATGTGGTAGGAATTGTTACAAAGGCTGGTGGAGTCGTTATACCGGCTCATGTCGATAGAGATTCTTACAGTATTATTTCTAATCTTGGTTTTATACCTGAAGCTTTTAATGCCAATTATGTGGAAATTTCGATGGGATGCAATTTAGGGGAATTTATTAAAAGTCATCCTGAACTTACAAAATATGGCTTGCTACGTTCTTCCGATGCGCATTATCTTGGTGATATTCTAGAAAGGGAGAGCTTCATTGAACTTGAAGAATTGAGTATTAGTTGTGTATTGGACACATTGAGACATACCCTTGTATACAAAAAACCTTAATTTCTTTCAAAATGTCGGATAATCAACAAATTTCTATTTAAATATTTAATAATTTTAAAAATCCATTGAATATTAACGCTAAATTTGTTATAATATTAACGATATTGTTAAATACTTAACAAACATTTATAAAACACAATAAAATTGATTGGGAGGTCTGAAAAATGAGCAGTAATTGTTGCTGTGGGTGCGTTGATAGAAGAACGCAAATTGCAGGAAATCATCGAAAAGTACAAGGATACAAAGGGTGCTTTGATACCTGTACTGCATGAAGCTCAGGAAGTGTACGGATATCTTCCCTATGAATGTTCAGAAGACAAATTTCGGAAGGGTCTGAATATTCCGCTCTCCGAGATTTATGGAGTTGTAACATTTTATACGCAGTTTTCTCTAAAACCAAAGGGTAAATTCAAGGTCAGCATTTGTATGGGAACAGCATGCTATGTAAAGGGTTCAAGCCATATACTGGATAAACTGCAGGAAAAGCTAGGAATACATGTCGGTGATTGCTACGGAAGATGGAAAATTCTCGCTTGATGCATGCAGATGTATAGGTGCATGTGGTCTGGCACCTGTTATGATGATAAATGATGATGTTTACGGAAGACTTACTCCTGATGATATTGAAGGAATTCTGGAAAAATATAAGGAATCTGTATAGTACAGGAAGTGGTGATTTGAGAGATTTATCACTGCATCTTGATGGATATTATACAAAATTCCATAACAGCAAAGGCAAGCTGAAGGTAGCAATTACATTAGAGCAGATGAAGCTGAAGGGATGATTGAAAATTACTATTGAAGACAATGGTACGGGAATGGACAAGAGCTGCTTGCAAGAGTTACTGATCCTTTTTCCACGACAAGAACCACCAGAAAAGTCGGTCTGGGAATTCCTCTGTTCAAAGCTCGGCTAGAGAGCATCTGGAGGCAGCTTGGGATTAACTCGGAAAAAGGGCAAGGGACTATGGTAATAGCCAGCTTTGAAATAATAATATGACAGGCCTCCGCTGGGAGATGTGGCCGAAACAATTACAGAATGTACTGTGGCAAATCCTGAGATAGAGCTTGAAGTTAACTGCTTAATGATGCAGTGAAATGCTTTGAAATTGATACTTTGGAAATTAAAGAAAAGCTTGGGGAAGTCCCCATTACTGAATTATGCAGTACTTGAATGGATGAAAGAATATATTAATGAGGGTATTAAAGAATATTTTTGGAGGTGTACTGGATGAAATCGATAGCTGAACTTGAAGAAATAAGAAAGAAGACTCTGGATGAAATAAGATATGAGAACAAATAAAGATGGCATGCGTGTTGTTGTCGGTATGGCAACCTGTGGTATAGCAGCAGGTGCAAGACCTGTCATGAATGCTTTTGTTGAAGAACTGAAAAAGAGAAATTCAGTGATGTAAAGTGTTACAATGACTGGATGTATAGGTGTTTGCAGACTTGAACCCATTGTTGAGATATTTGATACGGACGGAAGCAAAGGTAACCTATGTAAAAATGACTGCTGAAAAAGCAGCACGAATTGTATCTGAGCATATTGTAAATGGAAGGGTGTGTCTCGGATCTGTACAATTGGAGCTGCAGAAGCAGAAAGTAAATAAACTATGTAATATGAATGATTGCAGGGAGGGTAGCAAAATGGAATTTTTCAGAGCACATGTACTGGTTTGTGGTGGTACAGGTTGTACTTCATCAAATTCTGAAAAGATAAAAAAGGAATTTGAAGTACAATTAAATAAAAACAAGCTGGACAAGGAAGTTAAAGATTGTAACAACAGGTTGCTTTGGTCTTTGTGCCGAAGGACCGATTATGGTAGTATATCCTGAAGGTGCCATGTATACAATGGTTAAGGTTGAAGATGTAAAGGAAATCGTTGAAGAGCATCTTGTTAAAGGGAAGAATTGTAAAAAGACTGCTTGCTGGTGACAAGGAAGCAGAAGATATTATCAAAATCTCTTGAGAATGTTGACTTTTTCAAAAGACAGGTTAGAATTGCACTCAGAAACTGTGGTGTAATAAATCCTGAAAATATTGATGAATATATTGCTTATGATGGTTATAAAGCACTTGCAAAGGTATTGACAGAAATGACTCCTGAACAGGTTATTGATACTAGTCAAGAAATCAGGCCTAAGAGGTAGAGGCGGCGGAGGTTTCCCAACAGGTCTTGAAATGGGAATTTGCTGCAAAGCAGATAGAATGATCAGAAATATGTTTGCTGTAATGCTGATGAAGGTGATCCGGGTGCATTCATGGATAGAAGCGTTCTTGAAGGTGATCCTCATTCTGTATATTGAAGCAATGGCAATTGCAGGTTATGCAATTGGTGCAAATCAGGGATATATTTATGTTAGAGCTGAATATCCTATAGCTGTAAAAAGACTTGAAATTGCAATTGAACAGGCAAAAGAATATGGACTGCTTGGTAAAAATATTTTTGGTACAGATTTCAGCTTTGATCTTGAAATAAGACTTGGTGCAGGTGCATTTGTATGTGGTGAAGAAACAGCTCTTATGACCTCAATTGAAGGAAAAAGAGGTGAACCAAGACCAAGACCTCCATTCCCTGCAGTAAAGGGTTTGTGGCAGAAGCCAACAATACTTAAATAATGTTGAAACCTATGCAAATATTCCTGTTATTTTCATTAAAGGGTGCTGAATGGTTTGCAAGCATCGGTACTGAAAAGAGCAAAGGAACAAAGGTATTTGCAGTAGGTGGAAAAATAAATAATACAGGTCTTGTTGAAATTCCTATGGGTACAACACTCAGAGAAGTTATTTATGATATTGGCGGTGGTATTCCTAATGGAAAGAAATTCAAAGCAGCTCAGACAGGTGGACCTTCCGGTGGATGTATTCCTGCAAGTCATATTGATACTCCAATTGATTATGATACACTTGATAGCACTTGGTTCCATGATGGGCTCCGGTGGACTTATTGTTATGGATGAAGACAACTGTATGGTTGATATAGCAAGATTCTTCCTTGAATTTACAGTTGATGAATCCTGTGGAAAATGTCCTCCGTGCCGTATAGGAACAAAGAGAATGCTTGAAATTCTTGAAAGAATTACTGGCGGCAAGGGTGAAGATGGAGGATATTGAAAAGCTTGAAATTCTTGGCAAAGAATATTAAGGCATCTGCACTGTGCGGTCTTGGTCAAACAGCTCCAAATCCTGTTCTCAGCACACTTGAGGTATTTCAGGGATGAATATGATGCTCATGTAAAGGATAAGAAATGTCCTGCAGGTGTTTGCAAGTCAATGATGAAATATGTAATTGCATGCAGACAACTGTAAGAGCTGCGGTATATGTGCAAAGAACTGTCCTGTTAGCTGCATAAGCGGTGATAAGAAAGCACCTTATGTAATTGATCAGGAAAAATGTATAAAATGTGGTGCTTGTATGGAAAAATGTCCATTCAAAGCAATATTCAAGAATGTATATAAAGGAAGGAGAGTGTAAAAAATGGAAATGGTCAATATTACAATAGATACTAGAAAGATTACAGGTTCCCAAGAATTATACCGTTTTGGAGGCAGCAAGATATGCAAATATTGATATACCAACACTTTGCTTCCTGAAGGATATAAATGAAATTGGTGCTTGCAGAATGTGTGTTGTTGAAATAAAAGGTGCAAGAAGCCTTCAGGCTGCATGTGTATATCCTGTTTCAGAAGGCTTGGAGATTTATACACAGACTCCAAGGTAAGAGAAGCCAGAAAGGTTACACTTGGAACTGATTCTTTCAAATCATGACAAAAAATGCCTAACCTGTGTAAGAAGCAGAAACTGTGAACTTCAGAAGCTTGCTGAAGAATTGAATATTAAGGATATCAGATTTGAAGGTGAGATGACAAATCATCCGATAGATGATTTTTCACCTTCAATTGTAAGAGATCCAAACAAATGCGTACTTTGCAGACGCTGTGTAAGTATGTGTAAAAATATTCAGACAGTTGCTGTAATTGATACTAATGAAAGAGGTTTCAAAACAATAGTTTGCTCAGCTTTTAATAAATCTCTGGCAGAAGTTCCATGTATAAACTGCGGACAATGTATCACTGTTTGTCCTGTTGGTGCATTGAGAGAAAAGGATGATACAGACAAGGTTTGGGAGGCACTGGCAAACAAGGATCTGCATGTTGTTGTTCAGACTGCTCCTGCTGTAAGAGTTGCTCTTGGTGAAGAATTTGGTATGCCAATAGGCACAAGAGTAACCAGCAATATGATTGCATCCTTAAGACGTCTTGGCTTTGCAAAGGTATTTGATACAGATACTGCTGCTGACCTTACAATTATGGAAGAAGGCACAGAGCTTTTCAACAGAATCAAAAATGGTGGAAAGCTGCCGGTTATAACTTCCTGCAGCCCTGGATGGATTAAATTCTGTGAGCACAATTATCCTGAATTCCTGGATAATCTTTCAACCTGCAAATCACCTCATGAAATGTTTGGTGCAGTTTTGAAATCCTATTATGCAGAGAAAATGGGAATTGATCCGGCAAAGATATTTGTTGTATCCATTATGCCATGTACTGCAAAGAAGTTTGAAGCACAAAGACCGGAACTTGTCTGTCAACAGGTTATGCGGATGTTGATGTTGTTCTGACAACCAGAGAACTGGCAAGAATGATAAGAGAAGCTGGTATTGACTTTACTGAACTTCCTGAAGAGACATTTTGATGATCCTATGGGAGAAGCTACCGGTGCAGCTGTAATATTCGGTGCAACAGGCGGAGTTATGGAAGCGGCACTTAGAACTGTTGCAGAAATTCTGGAAGGCAAATCGCTTGGATAATATTGAATATACAGCTGTCAGAGGTGTAGAAGGAATCAAGGAAGCTACAGTTGAAGTTGGTGGAATGAAGATAAAAGCAGCTGTTGCTCATGGTACTGGGAATGCAAGAAAGCTTCTTGAAAGAATAAAGAGCGGTGAAGCAGAATATCATTTTGTTGAAATAATGGCTTGCCCAGGTGGCTGTGTAAATGGCGGAGGACAGCCGATACAGCCTTCTCAGGTAAGAAGCTGGATTGATTTAAGAGCTGAAAGAGCAAAGGCTATTTATGAAGAAGATGAGAGCTCTGCCAATAAGAAAATCACATGAAAATCCAGAAGATAAAGAAGCTGTATGATGAATATTTTGAGCACCTGGAAGTCACAAGGCACATGAACTATCTGCATACACATTATGCGAAAAGGGAAAATTATCCTGAGAAGTAAAGTAGGGGCGACCAAAATGGTCGCCCTTTGTTTTTTCGTGCACCATAATATGAACGAGTTGCGCAACAATGGTACCAAATCGACTGTAGGGGTGGTGGCTCTGCTTGGCCTGTACCAGGATATGAATTTATGTACCAGGATATGCCCTTAATTCATTGTCCAACGGCACGGGCGGAGCAGAGCCACCGCCCCTACGCATAATTCATCCTTGGACCGATGGATTTGGACGCTGGTTCATTTTTATTGCGCACTTGTTTCATATTATGCATGTGTTATATGTAAATATATGGTACACTATTGGTATTATTGTTATCAAAAAAGTATGTGTTATAATAAATAATGAGAAACTTACAAAGATTTGGAGGAGCTAATATAAATGAATATTAAATGGAATGACCAAGTACGGCTGATAATATCAGATGTTGACGATACATTGGCAGAGACATATGTACCAGCTTCTTTTGAATTAATTCATGAGTTAACAGAATTGTTAAGTGAAGGTAAAGCATTGTTTTTAATTAGTGGTCAAGGCATAACAAATATTAAAAACCGTATTATTAATCTAATAGAAAAGAAGTACAGAAATCAGATAATAGTTGGTATATGTAGTGGAGCAGAAGTCTGGGGATTTTCAAAAGATGGGGAACTTCTAAAAAGACCATTTTATAGTGTATATGAGGAAAAAGTCAGCGAGGAGAAAAAAAGTGCATGGAGAAATGTTATAGATGAAATCCTTCAAACATTTGGGTTTAATGTATTAAACACAATGTCAAAACCTCTCTTCCGTGAAATGACAAAAGGAGGAATCCAATGTCGATAATGTATGAGGATAGAGGCCCACAAATCACATTTGAACTAGTAAATTCATGCTTT
>CAVWPP010000010.1:0-4316 GCA_963756915.1 Methanotrichaceae archaeon | reverse complement strand
AGAGATCCTGTGCAAGGTCAAGCCGGCACTTTTGTGACCTACCACCCAGGGGACGCTGTGGATTCGGTGCTGGCCTGCCTGGGCTCGATCATTCTGTTTTCGGGTCTACTTTTCCGAGGATTTAGCACTATTTTTTAGGGCAAGAAACTATATATCGACAAAAGACTATGTTAATTATTGGCAAAATTCGAAGTAACTCTTTTCTCCCCCCTCCGATCCCTGAAACTTTTGCCTCTCTCATGTTCATTATACCAATCGTTTTGGCAAGCCTTGCATTGCAGTATGCCAAATACAAAATGGCATTAGGATGCTTGAGCATGGCTCCTTCTGATGTTGCATGCAGCAGCCCGACAATTTGCATGCACTAATTTATGTAACTCTCAACGATGCCTAAAATCGGCCTTAACGAGCTTCTTGTTCTTGTCATGAGCGACTAGTTGCTTCGGCTACATTTGCATCCGGCTCAAGTGAGGAAAAGTAATCCATAACATACCTATGAATAAAAATATCCACCTCCTACTTTCCGCAAAAATATGAGGTTAGCTGCATAATCAAGAAATTTAGCATACCCAAATGGTGCAAATCCGTTGCAGTAGAGCAAAGAACGCAATAGATAATGGTTGATGCAACTAATACCTGCATATATGTAGAATATTAAGAGTCCAGCGGTTATTCCCCAAAGCATCCAAGGGCCCGGCGTAATGGTATCTACTCCACGGAACAGCACACGGAGCGGCAATGCTAAGATGAATGTCATTAGCGCGGCAGCCAGTCCTAAGGAAATTCCATTCTTTGCCGCTCGATGTATTCCTTCATTTGGAAAGGTTCTAATATTCAATTTACCACCTTTTGGTGCATTAAGCATGTTTTCAGCAAATTGAGAAAAGCCTTGCTTCGAGATCAGCAAAACACTCAGCCAGAAAAAAAGCATGCCAGCCAGTAAACCGAGTATAACACTTGACGGCTGACCAACAAGACGAAGGACTAGTAAATTAGTCACCATGCCGATGAAGCAACTAATAAAAAGAATAAAAATTAAAAAAATATATTTACGTACGGGGGCAATTGTTTCAAAAACATCTATTTTTGAGAAAAACTCCTTCTCCAAATCACCATTGTAGAATTGCCACCCAATTAACAGAGAAACTGCCAGTTCAGCGGTGAGCCAAAATGTTAGACCATAGGTCATCCAGAAAGTCAGACCTAGGAATAGTGTTATTACCCCCCAAAAAAATAGCGCATCTAATATGTATAGGATCCTTCGATGCGTCGGAGACACCAACCAGTCAGGCTGCAATTGCTCCAAGTAGAATATGCTTTGATTGCGTTGGTTCATCGACTTGGCGAGCCACGAAAGCCAATGATTGGTTTGATGAGGGGTATAACTTTTGTCTATGCTACGGCCAAATCGGTGGAACATTGCCTTATTATATGCATCAAATATCTGTGTCCTCCGCTTTTCCAATCTACCTGTTCCTTGTACCGATTCCACGGACTTCCCCTTGAAAGCCTGTGTTACAATGTAGAGCATTAGTGGAGTCTTCAGCAGTTCCCATAGAATTTCATCATTTTTTAAAGCATCGCGAACTCCATCCATAGAGGTTCCAACGCTTTTGAGGTATTCTTCTATACGTTTCCTTGACAAGGGGTTCATGCATATCGCTGTTGGCAAATCCAGATGCTTTTCCATGGCATCATATTCATTACTTCTGCTGCAAACCACTAGAGGAATCCGACTATGCATGCTCCTAAATTTGGCTCTTCGCTATTTTCTGTGGGTAACGAGGTAAGCCTTTATACCAACTCCTACTAGAAAATCGGCCATGTCTATCTCGCAGGAAGCCCTCTTTAAAATAGCACTGAATCTCGATGATCCATGGTTCATCACGTTAATAGATTTTAGCACTGAGGGAAAGCAACTCGATATTCATGTGGATTTCAAATCAGGCAGCAAATTTCCTTGTGCTAAATGCGGCAAACCAAACTGCAGCGTACATGATACGATCGAAAGAACATGGCGTCACTTGAATTTCTTTCAGTTTAAAACCTATATTCATTGCCGCGTTCCTCGTACTAAATGCGAAGACTGCGGAGTGAAGCAGGTGAAGGTTCCCTGGGCCAGGAAAGGCAGCGGATTCACGTTGCTCATGGATTCCCTGATAGTATTGATGGCTCAGCATATGACTGTGACTGCTATTGCCGAGATGATAGACGAACACGACACGCGAATATGGCGAGTTCTGGAATACTATGTCATGGAAGCTAGATCCCATCAGGACTTTTCAAAGGTTAAATCGGTGGGTGTAGATGAAACATCTAGGGCGAAAGGACATAAATATGTTTCAGTATTTATAGACCTTGATGAATCAAGAGTAATTCATGTATGTGAAGGAAAAGACGCCTCGACCATTGAGTCGTTCAAGACTGATTTAGAGCAGCATAAAGGATCCAGCAAAAATATTAACAATTTCTGTTGCGATATGTCACCCGCTTTTATATCTGGAATAGAGAATAAATTCCCTAGTGCATCAATAACCTTTGATAAGTTCCATGTTATGAAGCTAATGAATGAAGCCGTCGATAAAGTTAGGCGAGAAGAACAATCGCACAACCCATTGCTAAAAAAGACGAGATATGTTTGGCTCAAGAATCCAGAAAATCTTACGATCAAACAGAATGCGACTCTTAAACCACTAAAGGACCTCAGACTTAAAACTCTGAGGGCATATAACATCAAATTAGCCCTTCGCGATTTTTGGAATTATAAATATCATAAATCGGCTGAAGGATACCTAAAACGATGGTATTTTTGGGCAACACATAGTAGACTTAATCCCGTAATCGATTGCGGCAAAACGATAAAGCAGCACTGGAAGGGTATAACTAATTATATTAAAACTAAAATCGACAACGGAATTCTTGAAGGAACCAATAGCCTGATTCAGGCTGCGAAGGATAGTGCAAGAGGCTTTAGGTCTACTAAAAATTTTATTATTACTATTTATCTTAGGACAGGAAAACTTGAATTCAACTTACCCACATGAAACAGCGAAGAGCCCTAAATTTGTTGATCGCCTCAACGCATGCCTCTCGATAATCTGGAGCGACTTCATCCAAGCCATCGAGTAGTGGCAAGATCCTATCTTCTTTTATCCATTTCTCACCTAGATTCCGGTGGATCTTGTAAACTATGTCCAATTCATCCACCATCCAATCAGCCAATGGCTGCTGGCGAGCCGCCCATGAAGACAAATAGAATACTGCAGGAATTGGGTGCGTTTCATCGCTTTCTGCTCGATCAAGAAGTTTCTTGGCCAGCTGCAGCAGAAGTATAGTCTTGCCCGATCCTGGTTCACCTGATATCAGAAATGACCCGCCCAATTGGTCAAATATTTCGAGTATCTTGGTGCTTGTGGGGAGTTGTCTTGAAACTGAGTTAGGTAGATGGAAGGGCAAATTCCGGGATGGATCAATTTTATCTCTGCACTCTTCGAGACAAATTTCTACAGGGACTGTATCGGATAAAGAACCTGATAATATATTATTTATCAAGAGGTTCCTTATCTGGTTTATCCAATATTTCCTGAGATGTTCACAGGGAATGGTTCCCTCTTTGCCTGCTCCTTTTGTCAATCGAGATTTAATAACATCCCTGAAAAAATATAGAATAGTAAGTATCGATGCGATTGCGCCGAGAGCTTCTAATGGCCTTTGAGTGATTTCGCGGACAATCCATTTAATCGTAACTTCGGAATTACCCTGAGCAATTTCAGTAAGTGTATTCAAAATTGAATCACGGTGGGAGATTAATAAAGCTACTATCACAAGAAACGCAAATAAAACTAAAGCATATTTTGCCCTATTTTTTGCTCTCGTTGGATCTCACCAAGTTAGCCATCTTCGTTCTAATACTTAAAAAACATGGGCATATCCAACGATCGAGTGATCAAGGTTAAACCTGAGATGTAAGCAAATACGGTCATTTTCTCCGATTGAATCAGGCAAGGATGGAGAAGAAGAAAGAGAAGCAAGAAGAGCGTAGACAAAAGACAGAAAGCAGAGGACAGAAGCCAATAAAATTGTTATCCACATCCCGACCTCGTTCTGGCCTAGAGGTGGAGATAGCTGGCTAAGGATCAATTGGGCGAACATGCCTGAAAGGCATGTATCCAAATCACAGAGAATAACAAGCATCAGGTAGGTCCGTTTCGATGGGCTTTGGGATGCTACAACCCTTCTCTTTTCATCTAGCTCTTTCCCATCATCTTCCCCTGCAAGGAACAATTTATATGGTTTGCAGCCATTCGTAAAGCCTG
>CAVWPP010000009.1:0-112000 GCA_963756915.1 Methanotrichaceae archaeon | reverse complement strand
AAAACCGAGGTCGTACATTGAAAGACTGGGCAAATATGTAAACATCGGCCTCTAACCCAGGAACCGTTAATGTCCGTGAAATTGTTTATCACTCGTCCCTTCCAACTTCTTTCACATGAACAAAGCAATGCCAGACAGTTCCATCTGGGCAGTTAGATGGTGTTCCGATTGATACTTTTCCTTTCCAGTGGATTCGTCGTTTGCCTTGGCCAAGTCCATGGTGAAGACCACTGCATTCAATAAAATGATGGCATACGAGCACATTTATTTTCATATATTCACCCTGAATTTGATTTTTGAGTTTACGCTGCAAATTTTTGCAAAATTGGTCCTATCCGCTTCTCCCAATTTTTCTTTTGTTCATCCATATTTTTTACGAAGGATATTTCCGAAAACTTGTAGTCTGCAGTTCTATATCTTTTAAAAAAGTTTGGATCATATGGGTTGAGATAGACATTTGGGCATGTAGGAGCAGCTTCCGCGGCCCCTCGTATGATATGATGTTGCGCGGTCTTCCAGCCGCAAGATACTTGTGATGCGCGTTGAACGCCGGAACGAGCAAAAAAGCAAATCAGACTAAATATCTTGAAGTATGCGCTCTTCGTTGCTGATCTAAGGTATCTCGAAGACGTATTACATCAGCCTAATTCTTATGGAGGCTCCACCCAAGTAGGGGGCACACAATAGAGGCAAGGTTAAGAACTGAATGTGACACTTGCATTAGTACATTATTGCCAAAACATTATATTCCTCTCCGCAGATAAGTTGGATCCATGTTCATGAAAAAGCATGTGCTCTCCATGCGAGAGTTTTCGCGTGATGAGATCGATTCGGTGTCGATCTCGCTTCATCTTTGGAGCCTTATGCCAGAGGCAAAAAGAGCGACATGATGGCTGGCAAAGTTTTAGCTTTTTACTTTTTTTGAGCCTCTTCCACAGCGCACACGAATGTCCTTTGAAGCTGCTATGAAACGCTTGGGCGGCGCAGTAATTAATCTTGGGCCTGCAGAAAAGGGGAGCTGAATTTCTAAAGGCGAATCGCTCGCAGACACCGTTCGAGTTATTGGCGGTTATGCCGATGCCCTTGTCATACGCCATCCCAAAGAGGGTTCCGCCGCCTTGCTTCTGAGTACTCACCGGTGCCCGTGCTTAATGCGGGAGATGGTGCAGGCCATCATCCGACGCAAACGCTTCTTGACCTTTATACTATCAAGAAGGAGAGTCGTTGTGGAGGATTTGAGTATAGCACTTGTCTGAAATATGGTCGTACGGTCCACCTATGCGCTCTCTCTTTATGGAGCTGACATCACTCTGGTGTCTCCGTCCACTAAAAATGCCAGAGCCCATTAAATCCGATCTTTCAAGCAAAGGCGCCGAAGGGTCCGCGAGGACTAAATAACTTACATGAGGTCATTAAGCGTGGATGTACTGTACATAACTCGCATTCAGCGACCACATCGCAGGAGCTAGGCACTAAAATGCGCTAAAATCCTGGGAATCTCTAAAACCACAGAGGCAACCGTCTCTGTAGTCATAATGTGGAAAGCAGCAAGTTTAGAAGAAGATATTGTCAAAGTCGAAGACCGCGAATTGCTCGAGAAGAAGTGAATAGAATAGCTCTCATAGCTCCAGACGCTCTCTTCTATTAATATCATCCGCGACTATATAGTTATCGAGCAAAAATCTGTGGATTTGCCCGATGAAATTTTGGGTGTTGTTCGCTGCCAACTCAATTGTATCTCCAATACCCTTGAACTTATCAAAAGTCAAGGATGCTGGTAAAAGCCAAGAATCCTGTTTTGCTCCGTTGCCTCTACTGCGAACTGCCACTCACGGACAAAATAGCAGAATACTTAATCTGATGGACAATTGCAAGTAAGAAATCGATATCATAGATGCTGTGAATTACAGCAAATTGAAACAGGCCAGAAAGAAAACTATATCATTTTTTAATGATAGGTTATGAAGGTATCAGCTGATATATGCGAGATCGTGAAAAGTGATGCTTTGAGACCTTGCTTTGCTGCAACACATGCGAAAAGCCTTTCCGTGGAGAATTGGATATAGCCTCTCCTCATCGGAAAACATTTCGCCTTATCAGCGACGGCTTTTGGCAGCGAGTGATGGATAGCGGGAATCCCGATCGAGCTAATCATTTTTATTTGAGAATATGATTACTCGATAAAAATTGAAACCAAAAAAATGTTTAATAATTCGGACAAGAGTGGGCATCTCATTGAAAACCTGGGAGCTGGCATGGGTGTAGCAGCGACCTGGCCGCTTTTCGCCATCTCCAGTCCAGACCGAACCTGAAAAGCCTCCTGTCTTGGATACAGCGACAATTTGGTTGTTGGACTGGATTTGAAGCATTAACATGCCGTGCTGCATGATGCTGCCTTTGGGGACATCGGTCCAATCTGCTTTTATGGTATTGCGGCCGACGCACTACGTTTGACCAGTCAGGTGTGTTGGGATCCTTCTCACCAGACGGTCGTTCCAAACTGGCTAATGTAATACATGCCGCCGTCGCTATCGCAGTTCCAGACGCCGGTCAAGTCTATCGAAAGAGGAGCCAGTCCGACTCCTACCGACACCTTGAAGTCCCGGCATCAAACCGGTACCATTCTTCGAAGGGATAATGCCCGTGGTCCAACGCAAGAGCCAACATTCGCTAGGATTGGCGGCAGGAATTCCATTCTTCAGCCAGCATCTTGCATTTGGGCCTTGAAACCCAGGTTTAAACATAGGTAAAAGCCCGAATAATCCACATTGAGGCTTGTTCACATAGGCTCGGGTTGGGCCGCCAAGATCAAAATTGCTGTAGTCCATTCCAGGACGATCAGTATTCGTTTCAAGGGCAAAAGGATTCGATAAGAGCAATCGAGACAAAAAAAGAACCGCGACCGCTGCCAAGTCTGCACATTCTTTCATCGATCTTTTGTGGATCATTTTGCAAATCCCTCCGTGCACTTCGAATTCGTTTTAGGGGTGGCTTGATACATCAAATTATCGGTTTTCGGAGAATTTACTATTCTATAAGATTTATAATTATAGAAAAACGTCAAAATCTATCCATGACATAAAATATATAACATTCGCGGGACACGTTGCATTCGGGGCTAGTGAACGGTGGGGCTGAAGTTTGAGGTGGCAGTGCACTTCGCCCATCGTGCAAGACGGCGACGACTTTGGCTGCGAGGATGGATGAGTGGGACCCGATCAGGGAGAGGTTGCCAGGAGCAAAAATGCACGCCAGAGCCTGAGTCGAAGCGCGTTGTAGATATCTATACCATAGTATATCGGTATCACTCACAGGTTCTTATTGATGTAAAGTGAAAAATGAATTGCACCAAATGCTATTCAAGGCATGCCCAGGCGTTCTTTGATTGCCCGAATACTTCCTGTACTGCCTGTAGTTGCATTGCATATCCGGGCTGGATATCTTCCCTTAAGCCTTTGATTTCATCCAGAATCTGAGGGGTTGTTTCGATGTTCTTTCGCACTGCTTTCAGATCATCTCTCATATCCAGGAGCAACGGGATTGCCTTGTCTAGTTGAACAAATGAGCAAAACATGCAACTTCGCTTGCTCGTCCAACCTCGCCGCTGTATTCCTCGAAAGTCATTTTGGAAATTTTGGCCAACTCTGGCTTATTCTTCTCAACTAATTGCCCGGAAGGCAGCGATCCTGGCTTCATCTCCCTCTACCAATAGTTACGACCTCTTGTTGGCTATCCTCTTCCCAATTATAGATCGACAATCCCATGTTCATGGCATGCTTCATCAACTACTCCATAACCCACATCATGAACTCTTGAGCCAATGATTGTGATCTTAGCTCTATTTTGCATGGCAATATGTATTTCCATACAAGAAAAGGATTGGATCAGGTTTGGTCTCCTGACATTATGCGTAATCAAACTATGGACGAGAAAGACGATTCTCTGCATCCGCAGAGGCTCCACAATAGTGAAGGCTATGCTTTTGGATAGCTATCTGTGAAAAAGTGGGTTATCAGCTATTATGTAAGCCAGCGATGCGTGGCTTTGGCGGCGAGGATGGATGGGCGGGGAGCCAGATTGGGCAGAATTGGAGGACGCATGCCAGGAGGACGGAGTCTCGCTGAAGAGGTGCGGTCTGCTTGATTTGGATAGCTCGGATATTAATTGTTAGGGACGCTTTACCCTACAAATTTTCACCCAGCTAGCCGTTCACTTTTATGCTTTTGGTGGTGACAGCTTGCTCCGGGACGGGAAGGTTCTCTTCTTTTCAAGCTATCGAAGTGACCGATAGCTTCCTTCATTAGCTCTACAGTCTCTTCGTCTCGCTAGCCGCTGACGCCAGGCAGATCCCGGGCAACTGCAGAGTATTTGCTTTACTTTTTTCGATAATAATCGTGTATCTAATCATCTTCAATCTCCATTATACCCGCCTGCTTTAATATACTTTTCAGGGTCTTGGGGTGAAGGTCTATGTCCGGCCGACCTGCAATTGTTACTAATCCACTTTAAATGGATGTTTGAAATGCCGATGGCTTCCTTTGCTCCTCGTTAATACCAGCCATCCGATTCGATCAGCTTGATAACATCGCATCATTCGGTCTCCTTATCTAAGTGACTGCAAATGGGACTTATAGTTGACGCTCTTTGGGTTGTGGAGTTGGATCAAGTTTCTTCTACGCTGTCCAAGATATGGATTTCTTGATCCCAGATCCTGGAGTATTCAGACTTATGGATGATTATCTGAGAGAAAGCATCGCATCCGCCTATCAGGCTAGACAGCGACAGCTTTGGCTACGAGGGGATGGATAGGAATGCTTGTCGTCATGCTGTCAGCTACCCACGGATTCAGTTCGCATGGCCGATAAGAGGCTTTTTCATATCAGATACAATGCCAAAACCTAGAGTCGATAATAATCCCGAGCCCGTTTTTGGAGAGGTCCCAGGAACTTGAAGGCGTTTGGGCCACTGGGTCTACGGTTGAAGATTGCCGCAGGGAGCTAATTTCGTTATCGAAGGCTGGATCGCCTTATGACTAAGTATGGGCTATTTGATCCCACCCATAGGCAGCTTCACCATCAATGTCTCAACCAGCTGATGGGCAGTTGTCTAAAGATCGGCCCTGTCTCCAGAAATGAGTTAATCAAAAGGTTAAAGAAGTTGGATTTGGAGGGCCATATCCCGGATCTGGCCATGCTTACATGGTCAAGGAGATGGCCGAAAGGACGGCTATACGGCGACCATTCCTAATCCCCATCACGGCGAGGATATAGGAGTTGGCCTACTTGTGGAGATTCTTAGGGAAGGCCAAGGTGAGCCGTGAAGAGTGGTTTTCGTCGAATAAATATCAGCATCTATTTCCTTGTAACATGCTTCATGCTGAAATCTGGATATCGATATCGACTCGCTATCGTCCAAGCCAGCGACGGCTTTGGCGGGCGAGGGTGGATAGCGGGTATATCGATTGGGCGGAGGTGGCCGGCAGGGGCGCAGGCCAGGAAGCCCGGTTGTCCGGCGGTTGCATTGCGGTCAGTCGGAACATTTTTGTGTCCCCACCTTATATCTATGGATGGGTAGTCTTTTATTCGCTGTCTTGGCCCTCAAGACCAGAAAAATTTTCCTATAATGATGCACTCTCCTTCCTTTTTGATTTTGAATTTTATCTATGCCCAGCGCCCTGGCAACACTAGCACAGAGAACAGCAAACTGGCTTTTTCAACCAGCCTCAGGCGATGCTTATAGGTCTGATAGTACCAGAGGCCAACACCCCTTATAGTGGGTCCAGAGGGATGAGATCTTGTCCATTTCCAGCCTCTTATTCTTGTTCTAATCCCAATCTCTCCATGTCCTCAAAGCTGTTTCAAGATTGACTGTATCCCTTGAGGATCTGTTTGGCATAAATCCTGCCACAGATCCTCAAGGGATACAGTCAATCTTGAAACAGCTTTGAGGACTTGGAGAGATTGGGATTCATAGAACAGAGTATAAGAGGCTGGAAATGGATAAAGTAGATCTCATATCCCTCTGGACATCAGACGCCGCTATAAGGGGTGTTGCCTCTGGTACTATAGAGACCTATAAGCATCGCCTGAGGCTGGTTGAAAAAGCCAGTTTAGTTTCTCTGTGCTAGTGTTGCCAGGGCGCTGGGCATAGATAAAATTCAAAATCAAAAAGGAAGGGAGTATCATCATTATAGGAAAAATTTTCTGGTCTTGAGGGCCAAGACAGCAAATAAAAGACTACCCATCCATAGATATAAGGTGGGACACAAAAATGTTCCGGCTGACCGCAATGCAACCGCCCAAGCGAGCCCGGCTCCCTGGCCTGCGCCCTCCCGGCCACCTCCGCCCGATCGATATACCCGCTATCCACCCTCGCCCGCCAAAGCCGTCGCTGGCTTGGACGATAGCGAGTCGATATCGATATCCAGATTTCAGCATGAAGCATGTTACAAGGAAATAGATGCTGATATTTATTCAACAGAAAACCACTCTTCACGGCTGACCTTGGCCTTCCTAAGAATCTCCACAAGTAGGCCGACTCCTATATCCTCGCCGTGATGGGGATTAGGAATGGTCACATATAGCCGTCCTTTCGGCCATCTCCTTGACCATGTAAGCATGGCCAGATCTGGGATATGGCCCTCCAAATCCCAACTTCTTTAACCTTTTGATTAACTCATTTCTGGAGACAGGGCCGATCTTAGACAACTGCCATCGGCTCCGTTGAGACATTGATGGTGAATCTGCCTATGGGTGGGATCGAATCACCCATCCTTAGTCGTAAGGCGATCCAGCCTTCGATGACCGAAATTAGCTCCCTTCGGCACTCTTCAACAGTAGAGCCCGTGGCCCAAACGCCTTCAAGTTCTGGGACCTCTCCAAAAACGGGCTCGGGATTATTATCGACTCTAGGTTTTGGCATTGTATCTGATATGAAAAAGCCTCTTATCGGCCATGCGAACTGAATCCGTGGGTAGCTGACCACATGAGACGACAAGCATTCCTGCTATCCATCCCCTCGTAGCCAAAGCTGTCGCTGTCTAGCCTGATGGCGGATGCGATGCTTTCTCTCAGATAATCATCCATAAGTCTGAATACTCCAGGATACTAGATCGAGATCCATATCTTGGACAGCGTAGAAGAAACTTGATCCAACTCCACAACCCAAAGAGCGTCAACTATAAGTCCATTTTGCAGTCACTTAGATAAGGAGACCAAATGAGGATCCGAGATGTTATCAAGCTGATCGAATCGGATGGCTGGTATTTAACGAGGAGCAAAGGAAGCCATCGGCATTTCAAACATCCATTTAAAAGTGGATTAGTAACGATTGCAGGTCGGCCGGACATAGACCTTCACCCCAAGACCCTGAAAAGTATATTAAAGCAGGCGGGTATAATGGAGATTGAAGATGATTAGATACACGATTATTATCGAAAAAGGTGAAGGGAATTACTCTGCATATTGCCCGGATCTGCCTGGCGTTGTAGCGGCTAGCGAGACGGAAGAAGAGACTGTAGAGCTAATGAAGGAAGCTATCGAATTCCACTTGGATGGCTTGAAAGAAGAGAACCTTCCCGTCCCGGAGCCAACTATCACCGCCAAAAGCATAAAAGTGAACGGCTAGCTTCGGTAGAAAATTCGTAGGGTAAAGCGTCCCTAACAATTGATCAGAACTCCGAGCTATCCAAATCAAGCAGACCGCACACCAGTCTCTTAGCGAGACTCCGTCCTCCTGGCATGCGTCCTCCAACTCTGCCCGATCTGGCTCCCCGCCCATCCATCCTCGCCGCCAAAGCCACGCATCGCTGGCTTACATAATAGCTGATAACCCACTTTTTCACAGATAGCTATCCAAAAGCATAGCCTTCACTATTGTGCGAGCCCTTCTGCGGATGCAGAGAATCGTCTTTCTCGTCCATAGTTTGATTACGCATAATGTCAGGAGACCAAACCTGACCCAAATCCTTTTCTTGTATGGAAATACATATTGCCATGAATGAAGCTTAAGATCACAATCATTGGCTCAAGAGTTCATGATGTGGGTTATCGAGTATTTTTGATGAAGCATGCCATGAACCTTTGCCATACCGGGATTGTCGATCTATAATTGGGAAGAGGATAGCCAACAAGAGGTCGTAACCTTGGTAGAGGGAGATGAAGCCAGGATCGCTGCCTTCCGGCAAATAGTTGAGAAGAATAAGCCAGAGTTGGCCAAAATTTCCAAAATGACTTTCGAGGAATACAGCGGCGAGGTTGGACGAGCAAGCGAAGTTGCCATGTTTTGCTCATTTGTTCAACTAGACAAGGCAATACCGTTGCTCCTGGATATGAGAGATGATCTGAAAGCAGTGCGAAAGAACATCGAAACAACCCCTCAGATTCTGGATGAAATCAAAGGCTTAAGGGAAGATATCCAGCCCGGATATGCAATGCAATTTAGGCAGGTGCGGGAAGATATTCGGGCAATCAAAGAACGCCTGGGCATGCCTTGAATAGCATTGTCTGGTGCAATTCATTTTTCGCTTTACATCAATAAGAACCTGTGAGTGATACCGATATACTATGGTATAGATATCTACAATGCGCTTCATCAACTCAGGCTCCTGGCGTGCGTCTCCCGGCAACCTCTCCCTAATCAGGATTCCCGCTCATCCATCCTCGCAGCCAAAGTCGTCGCCGTCTTGCACGATGGCGAATGCACTGCCACCTCAAAGCTGAGCCGCCGCTTATTGTCGTTCACTAGCCCCATGCGTAGGTAGCCGCGAATGTTATATATTTTATGTCATGGATAGATTTTGATTGAGTTTTTCTATAATTATAAATCTTATGGAATAGTAAATTCTCCAAAAACCGATAATTTGATGTATCAAGCCACCCACCTAAAACGAATTCAAACACATCACGGAGGGATTTGCAAAATGATCCACAAAAGATCGATGAAAGAGATAATATCCTTGGCAGCGGTCGCGGTTCTTTTTTTTGTCTCGATTGCTCTTATCGAATCCTTTGCCCTTGAAACGAATACTGATCGTCCTGGAATGGACTACAGCAATTTTGATCTTGACAGCACCAACCCGAGCCTATGTGAACAAGCCTGCAATGTGGATCCAAATTGTCGGGCTTTTACTTATGTTAAACCTGGGTTTCAAGGCCCAAATGCAAGATGCTGGCTGAAGAATGGAATTCCTGCCGCCAATCCTAGCGAATGTTGCCACTCTGGCGTTAAAGGTTCCACGGGCATTATCCCTTCGAAGAATGGTACCGGTTTGATGCCGGGACTTCAAGGTGCCGGGATGAATCCGGGACTGGCTCCTACTTCGATAGACTTGACCGGCGTCTGGAACTGCGATGACGGCGGCATGTATTACATTAGCCAGTTTGGAACGACCGTCTGGTGGTATGGCGAGAAGGATCCCAACACACCGGACTGGTCAAACGTCATGCGTGGCACCATCAGCGGCAATACCATAAAAGCGGATTGGACCGATGTCCCCAAAGGCAGCGTCATGCAGCACGGCATGTTAATGCTTCAAATCCAGTCCAACAACCAAATTGTCGCTGTATCCAAGACAGGAGGCTTTTCAGGTTCGGTCTGGACTCGAGAGATAGCAAGCGGCCAGGTCGCTGCTACACCCATGCCGCTCCCAGGGTTTCAATGAGAATGCCCCACTCTTAGTTCCGAATTATTAAACATTTTTTTGGTTTCAATTTTTATCGAGTAATCATATTCTCAAATAAAAATGATTAGCTCGATCGGGATTCCCGCTATCCATCACTCGCTGCCAAAAGCCGTCGCTGGCTTGCCCGGTGGCGAAGGCGATGCTTTCCGATGAGGGGAAGCTATATCCAAATTCGCCTCCAATCACCGAAAGGCTTTTTGCATGTGTTGCAGCAAAGCAAGGTCTCAAAGCATCACTTTTCACGATCTCGCATATCTATCACTGATACCTTCATAACCTATCATTAAATACAGATATAGTTCTCTTTTCTGGCCCGTTTCAATTTGCTGTAATTCACAGCGCCTATTGATATCGATTTCTTACTTGTAATTGTCCATCAGATTAAGTATTCTGCTATTTTGTCCGTGAGTGGCAGTTCGCAGTAGAGGCAACGGAGCAAAACAGGATTCTTGGCTTTTACCAGCATCCTTGACTTAATAGGTTCGAGGGTATTGGAGATACAATTAGGATTTTGGCAGCGAACAACACCCAAAATTTCATCGGGCAAATCCACAGATTTTTTCTCGATAACTATATAGTCGCGGATGATATTAATAGAAGCATCTGGAGCTATGAGAGCTATTCTGTTCACTTCTTCGTCGAGCAATTCGCGGTCTTCGACTTTGACAATATCTTTCTTGCTAAACTTGCTGCTTTCCACATTCATGACTACAGAGACGGTTGCCTCTGTGGTTTTAGAGATTCCCAGGATTTTAAGCACATTAAGTGCCTGGCCTCCTGCGATATGGTCAATCACGGTTCCATTCTTGATGGGCTTTACGCGGAGCTCTCTGACTTCCGCTTTCGTCTCAAATTCAACCATTATTATGCACCTTGACCAATAAGCATCTTTAATAGTGCCATTCGCACAGGAACGCCGTAAAAAGACTGCTGAAAGTAGCGAGCATGTTTAGTCCTATCAACATCAGGAGCAATCTCGTCCACACGTGGCAAAGGATGCATAATTATGAGGTTCTCCTTTGCTTTTGCTAATGACTCTGGTGTGATCCGGTAGCTCCTGGCAACTTTCTGGTACTCCACAGGATCAGGGAACCGTTCTCGCTGAATGCGAGTCATGTAGAGCACATCCACGTTATTAATTACCTCATGTAAGTCATCAGTCTCGCGGACCTTTGTGCCTTTGCTTGAAAGATCGGATTTAATGGGCTCTGGCATTTTTAGAGTGGACGGAGACACCAGAGTGATGTCAGCTCCATAAAGAGAGAGCGCATAGGCTAAAGAGTGGACTGTACGACCATATTTCAGATCGCCTACAAGTGCTATACTCAAATCCTCCAGACGACTCTCCTTCTTGATAGTATAAAGGTCAAGAAGCGTTTGCGTCGGATGATGGCCTGCACCATCTCCCGCATTAAGCACGGGCACCGGTGAGTACTCAGAAGCAAGGCGGGCGGAACCCTCTTTGGGATGGCGTATGACAAGGGCATCGGCATAACCGCCAATAACTCGAACGGTGTCTGCGAGTGATTCGCCTTTAGAAATTGAGCTCCCTTCTGCAGGCCCAAGATTAATTACTGCGCCGCCCAAGCGTTTCATAGCAGTCTCAAAGGACATTCGTGTGCGTGTGGAAGGCTCAAAAAAAAGTAAAGCTAAAACTTTGCCAGCCATCATGTCGCTCTTTTTGCCTCTGGCATAAGGCTCCAAAGATGAAGCGAGATCGAGGACCGAATCGATCTCATCACGCGAAAACTCTCGCATGGAGAGCACATGCTTTTTCATGAACATGGATCCAACTTATCTGCGGAGAGGAATATAATGTTTTGGCAATAATGTACTAATGCAAGTGTCACATTCAGTTCTTAACCTTGCCTCTATTGCTGGCCGCCCCATCTTGGGCCAGCCTCCATAAGAATTACAGGCTGATGTAATACGTCTTCGAGATACCTTAGATCAGCAACGAAGAGCGCATACTTCAAGATATTTAGTCTGATTTGCTTTTTTGCTCGTTCCGGCGTTCAATGCTGATCACAAGTATCTTGCGGCTCATTCCTGGCAAGACCGCGCAAGATTCATCATACGAGGGGCCGCGGAGCTGCTCCTACATGCCCAAATGTCTATCTCAACCCATATGATCCAAACTTTTTTAAAAGATATAGACTGTATATTACTAGCAAGTTTTTCGGAAATATCCTTCGTAAAAAAAATATGGATGAACAAAAGAAAAATTGGAGAAAGCGGATAGAACCTCATCTTTGAAAAAATTTGCAGCGTAAACTCAAAAATCAAATTCAGGGTGAATATATGAAAAAATTAAATGTGCTCGTATCGGCGATCATTTTATTGAATGCAGTGGTCTTCACCATGGACTTGGCCAAGGCAAACGACGAATCCACTGGAAAGGAAAAAGTATCAATCGGAACACCATCTAACGAGACGGAACTTGTTGCATTTGTTAATTTCGGCTCTGGCTCATGTGAAAGAAGTTGGAAGGGAACGAGCCATAAAAGATTTTACGGACATTAACGGTTCCTGGGTTAGAGGCGATGTTTACATATTTGCCCAGTCTTTCAATGGTACCACCTTGGTTTTGCCATACTTGCCAAATGCCGTTGGAACAAACCGTCTTAACAACCAAGATCCTGAGGGTAGATACATCAACAGGGAAATGAGCTGCATCGCATTACATGGAAGTGGATATTATAGATATACCTACAAAAATCCGATAACAAATATTACTCAGAAGAAAATGAGTTACGTCTCCAAGGTAGACGACAACTGGTGGCTTGGAGCTGGGATTTTTTATAACAACAGTGCCTTGAATGCAAAATCTAATTCAGTTTCCACGAACAGCTTTCCCGTAGATGGAGAACTGATGTGGAAATTTGTGCAGGCTGAGAATGTTGTATTAGACAATTTTGACCAGGATAAATACGGCTCTGGCAGGAGCTTGCCTTTCTCTGTCCAAGACAGGCCTTAACGGGAAAGAAGCTGAGAATATCTTGAGCAATCTCACTCATGTGGATCCTTCAGTGATTGATTGCATAACGATTAGCCCCAATGGTACAATTCTGGAAGTGGAACCAAAGGATTACCAGAGTATTAAGGGAATAGACATAAGCAACCAAGAACATATCAAAGAGCTCCTCGTGTCAAAACGCCCAACTGGTTTCCATAGCATTAAGAGCGTGGAGGGAATCTACGCCGTTGATTGCGACGCACCCGTATTTAATGAATCAGGTGAGTTCATTGGGGCCGCTTCGATAATGATTAATGCGACTAAATTTTTTAGCCAGGCAGTTGGCCCAATTCAACCGGGGAGGCAAAGCCAAATTCTGGGCAATGGATGCCCAAGGCGTGACTCTCTATGAGGTCGAAGGCAAACAGATAGGAAAGACCGTGGATGATCCCATCTTTGAACCGTTCCCAGAAATCATAGCCCTCGCCGAGAAGATAAAGTCAGAGAGGTTTGGATATGGAACCTATGAATTTTTTGATAATGCATATCAAAAGAAGATAAAGAAAGGGACCTTCTGGACCACGGTTGGAGATCAAAGCGATGGATTCCGGCTAATGCTTACCGTTGATTTGGAATAATCGGTTTAAATTGCGCTATCCGCGGGTAACGTGAATCGATCTTGGAGGAGTGGCGCGGGATGGCAGAGAGCTGCATGTATACTCATCGGCGGATTGATGTCTCTTGCTCCTGGTAGGGGAGATTCCCATAGGCCCGGGGATGGAAGTGGAGCTTGATACAGCAGCAAAGCAGACTTAATACCCTTATTGACCTAGCCGACGTCGGTGTTATAGCAGAAGCCCCAGATTGGAGAGGAGAGCAGTTTTTTTGGGATATGCCTAGCGAAGGAGCTACTCCAGTTATGGATGCGGACCTCATCGAGACGGACGGTTTTATGAGAAGATTGTTGGCGCTATAGTCTGTTTTAAGTCATGAAGAGCGAAAAAATGAAAATGATGAGGTAACAAAGCAGCATTAATGAATATTTTGAGGGTCAAATATGACAGCCGAAAGGGAAGAAATGCGGATTAAGATAATTAAAGACGGTCCATATCGTGTTACTGGTGGATTACCGTTATACGAACAGGTAATAGTGACTGATGAAGATGGCCACACCCAGGAATTAGTTGATATAAAAGAATATCCTTTGCAGGAGACCTATATCTTATGCCGTTGCGGTGCATCTAAAAATAAGCCATTCTGTGATGGAAACCACCGGAAGATCGATTTCGACGGCAGTGAAACCGCCAGTAAAAAAACTTACCTAGAAAAAGCAGAGACATTTGAAGGTCCCGAACTAAAACTAACTGATGTCCCTGAATTCTGCGACCACTCCCGTTTCTGTCTCCGGGCTGGTGGGATAAGAAATCTCATACAAAAATCAAACGACCAAGAAGCCCGACAATGTGCCATCGACGAGGCCATGATCTGCCCTTCGGGGCGGCTTGTGCTGTGGGATAAGAAAACAAGCAAATCCTTTGAGAAAGAATTTGAACCGTCTCTCGTTCTTGTGCACGATAAACAAAAAGGCTGTGAAGGCCCCATTTGGGTTCGGGGCAATGTTTCGATAGAATCTGCAGATGGCAGTATATACGAATCCCGCAACAGGATAACCCTCTGCCGCTGTGGAAAGTCAGAGAACAAGCCCTACTGTGACGGAAGCCACTGGATGAATAGCCAGGAGAAGCTCCAGTTCCGGAAAAAGTGGGAACTGGATGAGATTTGAAATCCGCGGAATATGCTTAAGCAAGACTTCGGAGCTTTTCCGGATTCTCGATGCCCAATTTCTTTTCTTTTTGGCTCCTTTGATGCTGTAGCTACTGCATTTCCTCTGCTATCTTTTTTAGATTCTCTAGCCCTTTCGGCCACATTTCCTTGAACATTTCGGCATATTCTTCTTCCGTATCCATATCAATGAGCACTTCCGTTGCTCCATCTCTTTCTTTAAAAGTGTAATTTTCAAATGCGGAAACCCATTTTCTCGCTGCTTCGCTAGTTGTATCTTCAATGCCGTTTTGTACAATGCCAATATGTTCAATGGAAATATACTCATACGGCTTATTCTCAGCGATCCGGCTTACCATGCCGCCTTCCTGGCCTGTTGTTGGGTCTGGCCCAAGAAAGAGCATTTTTGATCCCTTGCTCCAATCCCCTTTGTAATATGAACCAGAGTTGAATGCATTGGTCCAAGCCCGATATTGCTTATCATCCAGCATTGCATGCCACACTTTTTCCTTTGGTGCATCGATCTCAATAGAAAAATGTAATTTTTGCATATGATCTCCTCCCCATGTTTGATGTTCACTTGAGCTTTCGGTCTAACTTAATTTGCCCTACAAAGCGAAGGCCAACTGCTTAAATAGTTTATTGTATATGCTTTCTAGAATAAGGTTATTACGACATAAATGATTATGGCACAAGATTAGAACGGTCAAAAAGAAGCCCTGCGGGCCGCCTATGTACCTAGTCGTCTCTCATTCTACACATGCAGTAGATTAAGTGCGAACATAGTTCTATGTCTTTATAGAATCTTTAAGTAAAATGCCATAGTACAATTTAAGCGCACAAGACCAACTCCGGCGAGAAGAGAAAGGCCTTGCAGAGAGAGGCCGGGGAGGGCCGCATACCCTTCTCTCTTGCAAACCGCTTGTGTATCACTAAAGCCCCGTGAGGGTTCTTGCCTTTTGGCGCCCTCCCGCAGGGACACCTGGTATTCTCCGCCACATCTTATCCATTGAAAACGCCTGTAGAGTTTGTGTGCTTTATCGATGGTCGCTATTTCCAGGATCTTGACTAGAATTGTCTTCTCATAGATTCGATAAAAAGACGGTGAATGTTTCGCCTCCCTGACCGGGGAAATGACCCTATGCAAGGGCATGACACCTATTGGCTGAAGATCTGCCGTGCATTCGACTCCGTCCAAACTAGATATCTTAATTATTGCATTACAAAATTATCTATGTACAACAAGATTAAAGGTTAATAAATATTGATTGGAGAAAGTTACAGGGGGTTTTGAGTTTCTATGGCATATTTGAATGTGGGAGATATCCGAATGCATTACGAGATCCAGGGTCAAGGAGAACCGTTATTCATGATCATGGGTCTAGCTGGCCATATCCTGGATTGGGGATGGGTTTTGCCCAAAGAACTATCAAGACATTATCAGATCATCATGTTCGATAACCGCGGTGCTGGCCAAACGACTCAGCCACAAGGACCCTACAGCATAAAGCAGATGGCATCGGACGCTGTTGGCCTAATGGATGCAATCGGATTGGATCAATCATTTGTCTTCGGAGCCAGCATGGGCGGCATGATCGCTCAAGAAATTGCCTTGGATCACCCTTTGCGAGTAAAAAAACTCGTTTTAGGTGGTACATCTGCTGGAGGAAAGGAGCAAATCAGGCCCGTTCCAGAAATTGAAGCCTATATGCAGCCCAGGCTCGACCTAACTGCACAGGGATACATGTGGTGGTGCGCGCCGGCAGTCTATACTCAGGAGTTTATTTACGAACATCCAGAAATCATAGAGCGGAAAATCCAGGATAATTTGGCCTATCCGAGCCAATTGTATGCTTACGAGGCACAGCTTGCGGCTCTCAGAGCATATGATTCCTACTCTCGTCTGCCATCCATTCATGCAAAAACCTTGGTGCTCACTGGCAACCGGGACGTCCTGTTTCCGCCAGAGAATAGCTGCATCATAGCAAAACAAATTCCTGGTGCGCAACTAGAAGTGATCGAGGGCGCGGGACACTTGTTCTGGATAAGTCATCCGAAAGAAACGCTTCATGCTCTTACCTCATTCCTTGGATGAAATTGATCCGTTATGTTTTCGTCTAAATAATCTTGATAGATGAATCCGATCGGAGAAATCACTTGAGAAACTAGCACGCTACTTTAGCCAAGTTCAAAGCTTGTTACGCCGAAGATCCTATCCATCGGAAGTCCGGGGTCTTCTTTTGTGTACATGCGAACGGTTTCGAACACGGCCTGCATTTGGTGACGTTTGACAAGGTCCAGGGCAGCGGAATTTGGCTTTGGTGTATCTATGAAGACCGGCTCAAAGCGGGGCACATAACCACAAAGGGAGCGCAACAGATCATCAGCTATCTTTTCACTATCGGCAAAAAGTGGTCCAATTTTATAGCCCAGATAACATTGCCTGACGACACCATATCCCACCAATTCGCCCTCATTAAGAGCGCCAAGCGCGACACCTCCGGGCTGTTTAATCCATGATTCGACGAATACGTGCCTGGGCACAGGGAAGTGCTGATCGTCGTAGGCAAGAAGATCTTTCATAGGAATTTCTGAGAGGTTTTTTATGCCCTCTGCTATCTTCTTTAATCCAATCCCAACACCCTGGTAACGCACGCTCTTGTGGCACGTCCAAAATCCCATTTGCTCATACAGCTTTTGTTGCTCCAAGACCCCATCAAGTCCGATGTTCCTTCCTAGCAAACGCTTCATCCCTGCTTTCCAGATCTCTTTGCCAAATCCTCGGCCTCTGAAACTAGGTTGGACTATATAAAAACCAATGAACCCAAATGAGTCCCCATAAGCAATCGCTGAGATGCTTGCTACTGGTTTTCCCTCGAATGTCCCCACGAGGAATCCCTTCGGATCGGTCAGATAAAAGGTCTCAGCGTCGCGGATACCAGGATTCCATCCTTCCGAGTTGGCCCAGGAAATGGCAAGATCAACCTCGCGCCTGGTCATTTCCCGAACTCTATACCCTTCTATTGACGTTATCGGCCTCCAAAAATCGGTGATGATTTAGTTTCGCTTTTGACAATTGGCAGAACTCAAATTAGTTTTCTCCTTTATCCTATGCATAGATCCCAGAGCCTAAGTACCAGGCTCCATCAACATCCATTACGTAACCGAGCTTGAGCACCGGTGTCATGTTCTTGGACGGGTCTGGATAGATATAATAGAAGAAACCGTTTCCCATCCTGGCTGCATCAATAGCCTGCTGGTTGATATCAACCCCGTTGGGATCTCGGGCGTTGACGCGTATTGTGCCTATGAGCTCGGGCTGTTTAGGAAGAGCCAGAGTTCGCCCTTCGTAATCGTAGGCGAAGATATATCGTTCATCTTTAGTAAAGTTGCCTTTTAGGTCGTTGAAAACTTGCAAAGCCTTCTCTTTACCGTTTTCATGGGCAAATTGCAATGCTTTTTCCACATAGACCACAAGCTCGTTTCTCTCCTCCTGGCTGAAAGAGGCGGAGATGTTGGAGAGGTATGTTCCAGATCCAAGCCACAGGCTTTCATCCACTTTCTTTAGGTAGATTAGCTTCAGCTCTTCCCTGTCTTCATGAATGGGATTTTGGAACACAAGATACATTATTCCGCCTCCTCTCTTGGCCAAAGCAAGCTCGTTTTTAACTATGGCGACATCATTTATGTCCAACAAACCTCTTTGGTCATGGCCTACTAGATCCGGCCTAATGGGATGAGCGATACTGGTTCCGTTGAAGTCGTATGCGAATATGTAGAGTTCCCCTCGAACAAATGATCCGGAATGGTTATTGAACACTTGAAGAGCCTTCTCCTTCCCATTATCCTTTACATAGGCTGTGGCTTCGTCCACGAAAGCCATAACTTTATTTTTTTCTATTATGTTTGTAGCATTATCAATTCCAATCCCGTTTGCATTAAGATCAGAAACTGCTACGCTTGTAGATGCGATAACTAATACGGATAAAAGCGCTAAAAATCCACTTCTGTACATCAACATAAAACCTCCACACTATCTAAGTCTTATAAAGGTGTTTATATCTTTCCAGGTCCAGGCAAATCCAGCGAATATTTAGCTTTCGGTTTTGATAAATTATGCGATTCAGAGATTCTGCACTTATCTCTGCACCGCTTCCCGAACGTTTCTCTACCTGGCTGCCCTCTACCAAAACTTCCTGGCGCAACTCCACGCAGACAATTTATACATTCTGTTGCCAGTTGTTAAACTCTAAAGCTAAACGTTCTACTCGCAAGTCGTTTCCCATTCGCAGCATAATATAATTTAAGCGTATAAGTCCCTGTCAACCATGTATATTGGCTACCTTGGTATGAAGTTGGTACTATATTGAGCCAATAATCGCAGCTCATTGGTTGGTTTATAGCTACTGAAGATGTGGGAAAGACATTCTTTATAATGATAGCGGGACCGCCCGGAGGTACTGTAAGCGTATCAATGTTAAAATTAGACGCATCCAATCCACAAATATCCTGGTGAGTCACTCCGGAAATAATTTTGACACCGACATTTACAGGTTCGCTGTTGCCAGAGGTCGCCGGAGCTATCTTTATTAAATTAATATTGATAGATGGAGCAACTAGCTGTGGATTTGGCTTTTCTGCACCAGGTTGATTAGGGCCTGGCGGTGCTGCATTAGCCATGCTTACTGCAAATATAAGTAACATAACGGCCAGAAATGCTTTTGCTTTTTTCATTATCATAACTCCTCATTATGCAAATCCATTGACGTCTTAGATCCCAGATAAGTGCTGCTTTGGACTTAAATCGGGACACGACAATTGTAGAGACGGTGTTTTGGATTTTTGAATCGTCCCTGTCAGCACAAAATATGATAAGATAAATATCTGCCTTTCGTTCCAAAAAAAATCGATCTCAATCTTCTCACTTATTCATTTCATCCCTAAAGCTACAAAGATTTTTGAATTATTTTGAACTCTCCTGAGTGTCGAGATCATGTGCGAAAAGGAACTAGATTATCAATTCTTTTAGTAGAAACCAACCGGCTCTTTAATCGGCTTGAAGTCTTTTATGGGCCCGCTAAAGGCGAACTTTTCAAGCTTTTTGCCAATTCTCCTGCCGAGCCATTATTGTATTTTAATGCTATTAAGGTGTTTATATGACGCCCCTGGTTTGCAGTATTCTCATCCAAAAAGTTGAGGAGAATAATGTTGAATGGTGCTTATGGAGCCGGAGACGGAAAATGCAGGGTCCGCGAGTAAAGTATTGAGATTAACTGGCCTTTAAAAAATCGTGTCACTTTCAAAATCGCCCCCATGTGTAGATCACAATCCTTATCCTTTTCTACTCTGGTTGCGATCAATCACTTTGACGACCCACCACCATGTCAGCCATCCGAGGACTGCTATAGCAAGCATGAACGCCGGATAGGAAATGCGCCAGTCGATTCCGTCTGTCATTGCGCTGAATTCGGACATGCCCCCTATGCTCGCTATAAGGTTAAGCGGGAGAAATACGACATTGATGATAGTCAGATTTTTCAGCAGCACGTTCATATTATTGTTGACAATAGTGCCCCGTGCATCCATTAAGCCTGAGAGCACCATCGAGTAGATGCTTGCTTGTTTTACGGCTTGTTGGCTCTCGATAATTACGTCATCCAGGAAACCGGTCTGCACTTCGGTGAGATTCAGTTTGTTTACCGCTCCACGAAGCTTAGTGAGGATCGTTGAGTTGGCTTCCAGAGCGTTATGGTAATAGACCAAGCTTTCACCAAGCGCAAACATCTGAAGAAGGTACTTGTTCTCCATTGATGTGACGACTTTGGACTCCAGTTCCGTTGACATCATCTTAATCGCTTTGAGATGGCCTTGGTATTGGTGAACTGTATATAAGAGAAAATGCAGAACGAAATCTTCAACAGAATCCAGCCGCTTGAATTCACGGACCGTAACCGGGATTTGACCTCGCGGCACGATGGCGACTGCCTTGCCTTGTCCCAGAAATATTCCAACAGTCGACACCTCAAATTGAATCGTGTCTCCACAGGAAACGTTGTCAGGCCAATTCCAGATTATAAGCAGGCCGTCCTGTGTTGTCTCAATGCGAGGGACTTCATCCGGATCATTAATGGCTTCAATGTCTATGGGATCGAGAGAAAACTCATGGAGAAGTTGGCCTTTTTCGGTGTTCGTTAGTGTGCCGCTGTACACGAAAATGGCGGCCTCGTCCTTCTCGCAAGAGATAAGATGTCCGGTCTGAATTCGATATGCTGATATCATACTCTAGCCCCCCTCACTAGTTATTTTTTGGCTAACCGCGCAGGCCAACGGCATTTTTGATTGTGCCCTCGAACCGATTATTGTATTGTGAGACCTGTTTCATTGCAGAAGCCCTGCCACAATTGTTTGAGCGGCATGGAGAAATTTCCATCTGCAAAGTCGCCAGTCCTAACTTTACAATAATTACAGGTTTTTGTTGTGATATATTAAGATTATGGAATAAACCGATATTATATGCATTACTATTGGTATTTTGCTAATAAAACCACTTAATTTTAGGAAAAACCGAGATATAATAGCGAAATAGGATATCTTTTAATACAGCATGTTAGTATATTACAAACAACGAAACATCTCCAGGAGATAAACAGATATCCATGGGCAATAAGTCGAAGTTCGATGAAATCGATTCTGCTATTCTCAAGCTTCTTAAAGAAAACTCACGTATAAGTTTTACAGAAATGTCTCGCCGATTAGGCATATCGGATGCAACAGTACAATTCAGGGTTAAGCGCATGAAAGAAAGCGGAATCATAGAGACGTTTACTGTAACAGTAAATCCAGCTGCGATTGGTTACACAGTAGCAGCTATCATGCTCGTAGAGATAGATGCCGACAAGCATGATGCAGCTAAAATCGCTCTTTCAAAGATCCCCGAAATCTCAGAGGTCTATAGTGTGTTAGGGGAATATGATTTATTCATCAAAGTCTGGTCCAAGAGTCTCGAAGAAATTAACGATTTAATCAATGATAAAATAAGGTCAATAGAGGGAATCAAGGATCTTCTGGAGATTGTTGTTGTTGAGAGGGTAAAAGATGAGACACTTTCAGTTTAAGCGAAAAGTCATTTCATAATAAACTTATGTATCGAAAATGTGTTATGATAACATTTTGAAAATCGACATTCGTGTCGCTGGGGCAAATCGATCATTTGTCAAGCACAATCCTTTTAATCTGGACAACGTGGGACCCAAAATCAAAAAATGGCCTCTTTTTCGCATCGCACGCACCTCCGTCTCAATTTTGTGCATGCAGACCGAGGACTAGAAAAAGAAAATCGGGCAGGAGTAAACAACCCTAAAGTGTTGGCTCCAAAACCAACCTTTGGCTAGCCAGCCAGATAAAGCACCAATTTTTCAGAAGTATGAATCGATGTGAATCCATCATACATCTTCTGATTTTATATCAAATACTCTTTTAAATATCCCATATGAACGTTAATTCGTTGAAGCTCTGATAGGACATCAATCCAAGGGGCCGAACAAATGCCAAAAATCGCTTTACAATTGCAACTTGAGGATGATGTAGATGGAAATAAGTAGTGGTGACACGGCATGGGTCCTTGTGTCAACGGCAATGGTAATGCTTATGACACCGGGCGTTGGTTTGTTTTACGGCGGCTTGGTGAGAAGCAAGACCGTGGTTTCAATGATCGGCCTCTCTTTCCTGGCTTTCGCCTTAGCCAGCATCCAGTGGGTTCTATTCGGCTATAGTTTAGCCTTTGGAACGGATATTGGCGGAATAATTGGTGGCTTGAACTACTTGGGATTGAGTGGCGTGGGTGTTAGTTCTGCTCCACTTGCAGGAAATTTACCGCATTTGATCTACATGGCCTTTCAGCTGGTATTCGCAGCAGTAACATTAGCCATCCTGACCTCAGCGGTAGCCGAACGTGTCAAGCTCAGCTCGTTCATTGTGCTGGCTTTGCTTTGGACAACACTGGTCTACGACCCGCTGGCTCACTGGGTTTGGGCAGGCGGCTGGTTAGGTCAGATGGGAGCGCTTGACTATGCAGGCGGAACAGTTGTTCACATCAGCTCTGGATTCTCCGCTTTGGCCATTGCCCTTGTCATAGGAAAGAGAATGGGTTACGGATCCTACGTCATGGAGCCGCATAACATCCCCATGGCTATGATAGGTGCCGGTTTGCTATGGTTCGGGTGGTTCGGCTTCAATTCAGGATCGGCCCTGGCTGCTAATGGATTAGCTGCATCAGCTTTCGTCGTTACCAATACTTCGGCCGCAGCCGGTGCTCTAGCATGGCTATTTGCAAGCTGGCTAAAAGGCAAGCCCAGCGCTCTTGGAATGGTGAGCGGTGGCATCGCGGGTCTTGTGGCGATAACTCCTGCAGCGGGCTATGTTGATCCCATATCTGCGATTATTATCGGGGCAGTAGCCGGCATCCTGTGCTATATGGCACTTCTCTTCCGCGTGGGTCGCGGCCTGGATGAGAGCTGTGATGCATGGGCTGTGCATGGTATGGGTGGCCTTTGGGGCGCAATAGCAACAGGCATATTTGCCACTGCATCTGTCAATAGCTACACAGGCCTCATCTACGGCAACTTTCATCAGTTCGCAGTACAAATCATGGCTGCAGGAGCGTCTATGATTTACGCCTTTGCGATGACATTTGTCCTTGCCAAAATCGTAGACTCTGTCATGGGTTTGAGAGTAACAGAAGATGAAGAATACGTGGGCTTGGATATCGCACAGCACGGTGAAAAAGCTTATGCCTAAAATGGTGGTAGTGGCAAATGAAAAAAATCGAGGCGATAATAAGGCCTGAAAAGCTAGAACAGGTCAAAAAAGCCCTGGAAGAAAAGGGTATCGTTGCTATGACCGTGATTGAGGTATTGGGGAGAGGCGAGCAGAAAGGCATTAAGCTCCAATATCGCGGCGGAACAATGGAAGTCGATCTACTTTCCAAGCTCAAGCTGGAGCTCTATGTCCAAGATAAAGATGTAGATTCGGTTATGAAGACCATTTGCGATTCTGCACGCACCGGTAAGTTCGGAGATGGAAGAATCTTTCGTCTCTCCTGTGGAAAAGTCTGGCAAGGTGAGAACTGGAGAAGTCATCACCTAATCAGATTTTTTCCTTTCAATCTCAATTTTTTCGATTGGATTAAATCCAGATTCTCCTAATTTACATCTCAAATGCTACCTAATAGGCTAAAGGGAAGCCTAGGCAGCAACCACGAAATGAATTCCTTGTAAGATCTCTTGCTTGCTGCAATCTCCATATATCTATCTAAAATTTCTTCATGACATGCCATAAGACGCAAAAATATATTCGGGTGGCTGTGCATTATTTTGGAAAAAAACAGGGCATATTTTAAATCCTCTCCGAAATCCTTTTTGACTCTGTGCTGGTATGTTTTTGCCACATCGGTAATTGACGCTTCTTGGATCACTTGAGCCGCTATCTGCCCGGATCGCAAAGCATAGTAGATTCCCTCTCCCGTAAAGGGATCAACAAATCCCGCTGCATCTCCGGTGAGCAATACCCTTCCAAGAGCTATTCTCCGGTCGTTTCCTCCTTGCGGTATGAAATGGCCGTGAAGCTTTTGCCCGTCAGAAAAACCATTCGCCTTCAGAAATTCTATCAAAATCTTGCGCGGATTCGTGAGCCGAGATGCCAGGCCACCAATCCCTACCGAGTAGTATCCTCTATGAGGGAAGATCCATCCGTAGCCCATATTAGCTACTCCGAAATAGATATCAAGGGAACTGTCCAATCTCTTTGGAATCAGGCTATCATCTTCATCGACTTCAGTTACCATGCATACGCCCATATTCTCTTTTGGCCAAGGACCTTGTATCCTGTTCTTGATCATATCCTGGCATCCTGTTGATACAATCAAAAATCTGGCTTGATATTCGCAATTTTTTGTCACTACCGAGATATGATCGGTCCTGTCTTTGTAGCCCATGACCTTCTCAATTGCAAGATGGCATCCTGCTTTTTCGGCTTTCTGCAAGAGAATATTATCAAAATTACTCCGCGTCACTAGAGTTACAAGGGGACTGGCACTATGCCGTTCTATAACCCGGTCACGGAAGTGAACTCTAGCTCCGGTTATCGTTCCCTCGCAAATTTCTGTTGGAATGGGAAAACCTAAACTTGAGGCTGCATTTTCAGAGATAGCGCCGCCACATGCCTTATACCTAGGAAAAGCATCCTTTTCCAGTATCAGGGTGTTCAATCCACCTGCCGCAGCAGCTAATCCAGCAGCTGAACCGGCTGGTCCAGCACCCGCTATTATAAGGTCATACATCGAAAGTTCTTCCTTCTCAATTACTCTTATTACGGGCAATCATCTTATGTAAAATAATTACTAATTAGACCTCATCCTAGAAGAGCATTTTGTTAATGCATAGTTATGAGCCCGGGTTTATGACGAATAAATGCAAAATAGAAATATATCAAAAATATAAGTGACAAAAATTTTCGCAGTAGCTGATTGATGTTTAAAAAATTAAAAAAGATTAATCGATATAATCTAGCCGAAGAATAAACTGTAACCAAATTTGAGCACGCTTGTACTTGAGAGAACTGCCTCAAGCTTGGCCTTAGTTATCAAGCCACTTGCTTCAAACCTGATCTGACCCAGATCTCTTTGCTCTTGGAAGGCAGTAATCGGATCATTCGATAATCGGACATTGTTGATGGCGCTTTCGGTAGTGGCAATCACTATTGAAGAGTTGTTCCATCCTCCGTCAACAACTTTCTCTATTCGAGCGTTAACCATATCCAGTCCTACTCGAAAGAGGCTTCCGTCATCTCTTGTTATATCCAAGTTGATTTTCTCGCTGCCAAGAATGTTTTTCAGAATAGTAGGCGCTTTATCAATATTATTGTTGTATGCATCCGCATTTTTTTGCACACTTGCAATATCAAAGGAGATGGCACAGGCAGGAACGATCAACATCATCGATAAAATTAATGCAAACGAGATTGATATTTTCATAATAAACAGTTACTTCATGCTGATAAATATCTTGCGGAAGCACTTATTTTACAGGTTGTATCCACCAGAGATACGGATTTATTTAGTTATGTGGAATTTTGGCAGAGAATAGATTAAAAAAAGACAATATTATTCACACAATATGAATCTCAGGCAATTGCTGATCTGAGAGTCCCATCATTTTTAAGAGCAAGTATCTCCCAGGATGTGGAATCCCTGGCCAGAACCGCTCATTCTTCATCAATTCTGAACGCAGGTGGCTGCTTCCCATCGATATCCGAAAATCCAAATTCTTTTGCCAGATCACCCGCAGTCAGCACTTTTCCCGTTTTTCGCATTATATCCTCATCCCCGGCCAAACAAGCCACTGCCCTGCCAATATACTCGATTGACTCTGTTCGATCAAGGGGAAAAGGTTGAATGGCATGTGCTGCCATTACCCGCTCAGTTCTCACAAATCCCGGCGCTAATGCAAGTGCGGCAACATTATAAGGCTTTAGCTCCTCTGCCATCCCAAATGCCATGCGAATGATTGCCGATTTAGCCACATCGTAAAAGAGATTACCTAGATACAGGCCGCGGTCCCATGCTACCGTATTGATAATAAGACCGCGATGCTGTGCGATCATCAGAGGCGCGGCATTGCAGCTGGCCACTAAATGCGCCCTCAGACCTGCCTCAAACATGCTATGCCAGTGCCGGAGCGGCTGCTCCCAAAAGGGAAGATTGAACCGATCAAATTCGTAGTTTTCATATCCGCCCCAGACGTTATTAACTAACAGATCAAGTCGTCCCTGTTCTTCTTGCACGCGACGAAAAAGGTCTTTGACTTCTGTATCCACTGTATGATCGCATCGCAAAGGAATTCCAAAGCCACCTCGTATTGTTACCTCTCTTGCGGTTTCGTCGACGCTGCCGGGAAGGTTCTCAGTTGCACTGCCTCGCAGGCTGCGGGCTGTAATGTAAACAGTGCATCCGGCTTCACCTAAAACTATCGCAATCCCTCGGCCTATTCCCCGACTGGCACCGGTAACAACAGCGATCTTCCCTCTTAAGCTTGGTATTTTAAACGTGCCAGATGTCATCTATAATAACGATAGAATTGTCGAATTTATAATTAGCGCACAAACTTTTCGATCAGATCTAATGAAATCGTTTCCATGCCGCATTGCTGCAGATGATGCGCCAGCAAGCTCGCCCTCTCACCTTCTGGATGGTAAACAAGAATCTCCTTGGGTGACACATGCTCGATCATCCTCATCAGGCCACGAAAATCAAGGTGATCGCTCAACTGGATAGTGGGGTAAGAAGTGTCTCTTCTTCCAGTTAAAAAATACTTGTTTTTGCCCTTTACTAAAGGAAGATTCCAGGGCGTGACCACATTAACCCCACCGCCATTAACTTCCGTGAGAGGTCCTGCCGCATCCTTCAATAGCTCTTGAGTTAAGACCAGGCTCTGCGGATCCATGCCGATCTCATCTTTATAACCCATAGCCCTCATCAGAGCCACTGCCCTCTGAGCCTTACCGAAAGCATAGGCACCAAAGCTTGCCCTGGACTCTAGTGCTTCGAAAAAACCAGCAATATCATCTTCAAAGATGCAAGACGGATCGTAAGGATCACCATAGTTAGCCTCTGTAACTAGAAAATCAGAGCGTGGAAGATGGCTATAGTCTTTGACGTCACCGGTTATAAGTACGCCCTCACCCGTTTCCGTTTTCCAGAAGAAAGCCGACGATCCAATGGTATGGCCGGTGGGATAGGTTTTGACCTCGACATCGTCCACCATGATGCTTTCGCCTACTGCAAATGTTCGACCTTTGAATTTGCGCTCGTAGCGAATCTCCAGAGCACGAGCAGTCTCTACAGATGCCACAGATTTGGTGGAGAGCATGGCCGACTTGCCATAGTGATCGCTGTGAGCGTGAGTTATGAGATATGCATCAGGCTGAAGGCAGGCTTTGGGCGAACGGCTGGTATCTATAGAAAATATATGCGAATCAAAGCGAATAGAAAGATGAGGAGCACAGCCACCGCGACTGTTTACTCTGCGCACAGGCTCAAGGTCCGAATCCATATCCCTTCGCCTAGCTCTTTACTTCAGAGCTTCATTGATGGCCTTGGTCAACTCTTCTTTGGAGGTAACACCTGACCATCTATTCAATTCTACACCATCTTTCTCTAGGATCAAAGTGGGCACTACTATAATGCCTTTCTCCACCGCCAGGTCGCCCTCTTTATCGACATTGACCTTTTTGAACTCCGCTTTGTCCTTGAAATCCTCTGCCAGAGCCTCGATGATGGGGCCTTGTATTCTGCAAGGTCCACACCAGTCAGCGTAAAAGTCCATCAGCACTAATTTTGCCAAAATGTGTCACCTTCTTGAAAGGCTTAAGCCCTTTTCCCGGCACAATGTCATACTAGTATATCAAATTATATCGAATTTAACTCCGATCTTGAATATTTTTCCTGTGGGCAGAACCAGCATTTTGCATCCCGTTTGGGCTTTAATCTCATCTAATATTTCCCTGATTCTATCCTCTCGAGCCGAGATTGTGAACCACAGATTATAACCTTCCTCATTTGGTCGCAAGTAATTATGTGATACCTCTGAATATCGGTTCACAACTTTGGCCACTTCATCAGCCTGTTCGTTTGAGACCTGCAAAGCGGCAAGCATTCCGCTCATTCCCAATTTTCGCAGATCCATAATCGGACCAATTCGCCTGATCAGGCCCAGACCTTTTAGGCCTTCTATTCTTGCCAGGACTTCATTTTCACTCAATCTCAGGTTTTCTCCAATATCCCGAAAAGGTCGAGAGGTTAATGGAAACCCTTCTTGTACTTTTGCCAGCAACTCAAGATCGATTTCATCCATGATTACACTACCAGATTACAGAGGGGATCGGAACCCAGAAAATCCCCATTATCGGCATAAGCTCTTGCCCGGCAGCCACCGCAGATTTTAATAAAACTGCATTTACTGCACTTCCCTTTGAAATCTCTTTCCCGTAAGGATTTGAACACTTGTGAGTTCTCCCAGATATCAGTAAACTCGCGTTCCCTGATATTTCCGGCAAATAGAGGCAGGTAGCCGCAGGGAAAGACGTCGCCCCTTCGGGAAACGAATACGAAGCTTCTTCCTGCCAGGCAGCCTCCGCCCCGTCTTACCTTGCTTATTCGGGCGTATTGCGGTGCGCATGTTACTTGAACTTCCAGATTCCTTCGCCCTCGTTCTTGGTCAATAAAAAAGAGCAATTCCTCTTGTCTATTGGCTGAAATAATATCTTCGTTTCGTCCCCTACCAGTGGGGATCATGAAAAAGAAATGCAAAGCCCTGGCGCCAATCGCTTCAGCCAATTCGAAGATTGCTGGAACTTCTGCATCGTTATTTTTTGTTATGGTAAAGTTAATCTGAAAATCGACATTACCTTGCAGATTTCCAATACCATTCATGGCGGCCTGGAAGCTTCCTTTGCCACGATTCTGTTCATGCTTTTCAGATGTTGCTCCATCCAAGCTGATGCTAACTCGAGCTATTCCCGAATTTCTGATCTGTTGAACAACCTCTGGTGTAATTAGTGTCCCATTGCTTGCCAGAGATACACGTATGCCAAGGGTTGTAGCATACCTGGCCAGTTGAAAGATATCGGGTCTGAGCAAGGGCTCTCCACCGCTAAAAATCAGCATAGGCTGCAGTGGCACTAAGCTATCTATTAAGGCGATTGCTTCTGAAGTGCCAAGCTCATCCGAATCAGATGCAGACAATGCAGAAGCACGGCAGTAGATGCAATTGAGGTTGCATGCGGCCGTCGTCTCCCAGGCTACAATCAACATTAAAGCAAGCCTTTCTTGACAAGCAGCTCTGCATTCAGAATACTGGCACCAGCAGCCCCACGCACTGTGTTATGGCCCATGCAGACAAATCGAATTCCCGATCTGATCCTCCCTACTGAAACCGCCATGCCGTTGCCACGGTTACGATCCAGGCGTGGCTGGGGTCTATCTGGCTCATCTTTAACGATGAGGGCTTTTTTGGGCGAGGTTGGGAGATCTGCTAAGCCTGGATCAAAGTCAAGCATAGCCTGTCTCACCTCTGCGGGTGTTGGATCGTCCCTCATCGTCACCCATATGGCCTCAGTGTGGCCGTCCATGACCGGCACACGGTGGCAGCTTGCGCTCACCGAAAAGTCTGCATTCACTATTCTTTCACCATCGAAATGGCCAAGAATCTTCTGAGGCTCAGTCTCTACTTTCTCCTCTTCGCCTCCGATATAGGGAATTACATTGCCAAGAATGGCCATGGATGGCACTCCCTCGTAGCCTGCACCGCTTACCGCTTGCATTGATGCCACATGCACGCTTTTAATTCCGAACTTCATAAGCGGTTTCAGGGGCAAGGTAAACATGACCGTCGTGCAGTTGGGATTAGTAGTGAGATATCCATCCCAATCCCGCTTTTCCCGTTGCACTTTTATCAGATCCAGATGCTCATAGTTGCACTCCGGTATGAGAAGAGGCACATCTTCAACCATGCGATAAGAGGCGGTATTGCTGGCTACTGCGCAGCCAGCAGCCGCGAAGGCAGGCTCAACTGTCTTGGCATCATCCGACGGAAGCGCAGAGAAGACGATATCTGCATCAACTTCCTTTGGATCAACATTAACTACCGTCATTTCTCCAATATCAGAAGGAAGCTCGCTTTCCAGGCGCCACCTGGCAGCTTCGCTATACTTCTTGCCTGCGCTTCTCTCCGAAGCGGCCAGGCTTGTGAGTTCAAACCAGGGGTGGTTTTTCAATCCTTCAATGAAACGCTGTCCTACGGCTCCGGTAGCCCCCAGGACGCCTGCTTTGATCTTGGCCATTTGACAATCACCTAAAGTACGTTCGGTTTGGCCATAGGGACAGAGATGTATATATTTCTTCTCCGAAAACGATTGGCCAAAGTTGCCTTCAAATTTAATAAAAAATAGAAATTATTTAGATGAATTAATCGCTTACACAAGATTTTCTTCTTGCGCCATAACTCTTAGCGAACTCCTTGTTTACGTGGACAACCTCTTCGTTGAAATGCTTGAGACTCTCTGGAACTGGGCCCAAGGCGTCGGCTTTCTCCTGCGAATCCACAAGAGATCCATGAGGCACGAATTTGCCGTCTGCAAGCTTCACACCAATAACAACCGCTGCATGGCCGACAAAACACTTCTTTCCCAACGTCGAGGCATGGACCACGGAATTGAAGCCCACAAAGCTATCGTCATCGATCTTAAGTGGCCCGTGAATTATAGCCCCGTGAGCGATGGAGACACGCTGGCCAAGGATTATGGAGCTGCCCATCAGACCATGAAAGACGGCACAATCCTGAATGTTGCATTCATTGCCTACGATAATAGGATTCGCTTCATCAGCTCGGAGCGAAACTCCCGGCGCGACATAAACCCGTTCTCCAATGCGCACGTCGCCAATTAGCGTTGCTGAATCGTCCACATAAGCCGAAACGGATACGTTCGGCATCGTTTCTGTTTTATTCCATGATGTTTTGGGGTTGGCCTTAAGCATATTAGAACCACCTCTACCTGCACTGCTATTCTCATTAAAAGAGATTGCCATTAACGATCATTTCTGAAAGGCAATATTCTATAGCATCGATGACTAAAGATAGTATGCTTGCCAAAGGGCTACATTTTGGGATTGACAGCCGTTAAACGGATCAACTAAGTGTGATTTCTGTCGGATTTTTTCGATTTAAGTAATATTATAATGTATAATGGCGATAATTGCCGCCATATTTAAATATGTTAGAAATGATACCTGGATTAAGCCATTGAATACTTTCAAAGGTGAAGGCGGGGATAAGGAGGGATTTATAGATTATATTTATAAAGAATTTCAGGTTTATATAGTATTTATATTAATTTTATGTATCGAATAAGAACAAATCAATATCAATCTTAAGGTGTTTGACTTATGGCAAATGATGTAAAACTATTCGGTATGCCTGCGGAGTCAGGTCGCTGGGTCATGGTAATTGTCGGCATGATAATCCAGCTCTGTCTCGGTGCCATTTATGCGTATGGCGTTGTGAGAGTTCCATTGATGGCCTATTTTAAGACCCTGGGATTAAATCCAACTGCAATGGATATGACATGGCCTTTCATAGTATTCCTGTTGTTTTTTGCTCTTACTATGCCTTTGGCCGGTCCCTACATTCAGAAGATGGGGCCAAAAAAGGTTGGTATGGTCGGAGGAGCACTTTGTGGATTGGCCTGGTTCTTGGCCTCTTTTGCTCCATCACCACTAATGCTTATCCCCTTGTATAGTATTATTGGGGGATTAGGTGTTGGTATAGCTTACGGTTGCCCTATTGCAGTCTCTGCACAATGGTTCCCTGATAAACGTGGTCTTGCTGTAGGACTGACGGTCTTGGGCTTTGGATTCTCGGCATTCGTTATTGCCCAAACAAACGCTTTTCTAATGGCGAATTATGGTGGAATAGCAAATAGCTTGAAGATCTTCGGCGTTGCATTCTTCCTGATCACCGTTGTGCTATCCCAGCTTCTCATGTTCCCTCCCTCAGGCTGGAAACCAGCAGGTTGGACGGCACCTGCACCCAAACCTGGAGCTGCAGCGAAACTTGATTTCATGCGAAGCGAGATGACAAAGACTGGCACATTCGCCGGACTATGGCTTTGTTATTGCATCGGAGCATTGGCTGGACTCACGGCCATCGGAATACTTGGACCTGTGGGCCAGGATGTAGCAAAAAATGCAGGTATGGATGTACCTTCAGCAACTGCTCTAATTACCACTCTGACTTTGCCCTTTGCCCTAGCCAATGGGCTGGGTCGACCAATATTCGGCACGCTGACGGATAAGCTAACTCCAAGAAACACGGCGTTGATAACTTATGTGCTTATAATAGTAGCATGCTTGCTAATGTACACGAGTTATTCTTCCATCAATGCCTACATAATCTGCTTTGCATTGCTTTGGGGATGCCTGGGTGGCTGGCTGGCAATTGCACCTACAGCTACAGCAAGCTACTTCGGAATGAAAGACAACGCCAAAAACTACGGCCTCGTTTTTACCGCTTATGGTATTGGTGCAGCGATTGGCGGTATAGTATCCGCTCAAGCCAAAGACCTCATGGGCGGCTATCAACCGTTCTTCTTAATCGTAGCTGCCCTATGTGCGGTAGGAATTGTCGTGTCCTTCATGATGATGAAGCCGCCGGTCAAGAAAGCATCTTAATATTTCTTAACCGGTTCTTTTTTTATCATAATCCCAGTCCATCCATTATTGGTGCGCGGCCGTTCATTTTGATTGATCAAACGCTGCTTAATATGTGGCTGCATATGTTAGTCGCTGAAAACACCGCTTGTGTTAAATGGCTATTTTTCACAAAGAAGGAAAAGGCGGCGATCAAGCCCTTCTGATTGAAGCAATGATCGACCGTGGAGAAAACCAATATCTGCGCCAAAATCAATGACAGATTTACCAATTATTTGTCGACAAGGCAAACGGATTTTGAAAAGTTATTTCTGAGCCCGTCAGACTTGGAAAATAGCCGCTGAAACGGATTTTGCTTTCTTTGATATCTACCCCGCATTTTAGATCTCTACGAAGTCTCGATGAGATATTCGGATAGCCTAGTCTGGGAAGCCTGGCATTTCTCGCCCGGTATCTCAACGGGATAAATTCCTGTGAGACAGCCCATGCAAAGGTTCTCCTCCGGGATGCCGATAGCCTCCACTAGGCCCTTATGGCTAACATAACCTAAGGAGTCAGCGTCAATAACTGCTTCTACTCCAGCAACTGTCTTGTAGGCTGCAATTAGCTCCTCACGGCTGGCCATATCTATGCCCAGATAGCAGGGCGCAAGGATTGGGGGGCTGCCTATGCGAACATGAACGGATTTTGCTCCGGCTTTTCTAACCATATTCACTATTCTGCGGCTGGTTGTGCCACGCACGATTGAATCATCAACGAGGACGAGATCATGCCCCTCAATGTTAGGCCGGATTGTATTCATTTTCAGACGTACTGCTGTCTCACGCATGCTCTGATCCGGCATGATGAAAGTCCTACCAATATAACGATTTTTCATCAGGCACTCGCGGTAACTGATTCCGGAATGCTGGTGGTAGCCTACAGCTAAAGTTATGCCAGAATCAGGAATAGGCGTAACCGTGTCCGCACACGCCGGATGCTCTTTAGCCAAATGGGCGCCTATGTTCACACGCACATCATAAATCAGCCGCCCATCCATGATACTATCTGGCCGAGCAAAATATATGTATTCAAAAACGCAATGGGATGGATGAGGAAGACGGGCTAGTTGATGAGATTTGAGCTCACCATTCTTGAGAACAACAAGTTCACCAGGCTTAACGTCACGGATGAGGCGACCATTTAAAGTGTCTATGGCTACACTTTCCGAAGTGACCATGTAACCGGAATCAACTTCCCCTATGCATAGCGGTTTAATTCCCAGCGGGTCGCGTACCCCCAGTACTGTGTCGCCCCATAAAAAGACAAGCGAATATGATCCTACTAGCTTACGCATAACGGCACGAACTGCATCTTCCAGGTTGTGCCTGAGAAGCTCTTTAACAAAAAGATGTGCGATAACCTCTGTGTCTGATGTGGAATAAAATATGTCTCCTGCCTGCTCTAATTGCTCTCGAAGCAAGGTGGAGTTTACAAGATTTCCATTATGAGCTACTGCGATTGCCCCATCTTTGTATTTGACCAACAAAGGCTGGCTGTTCTCGATGCACGATCGGCCAGTGGTCGGATATCTGACATGACCGATTCCTACTTGACCTCGCAAGAGCGCAAGTTGGGCATCATCAAAGACCTCGGAGACAAGACCCATACCCCTATGAGTACGGATAGACTTGCCATCATGAACAGATATGCCTGCCGCCTCTTGCCCCCTATGCTGTAAAGCATATAGGGCATAATAAACGGATTTTGCTACGTTATTGCCCGTCTCATTGAAGGAAATCCCAACAACGCCGCAGGCATCGTGCAACTCTGAACCTCTAATAATCTGCTTTTCTCATCCACTTATGACTTCTCAGCTTTGAAGAATTGCCAAAGCCACATTGAACACAAACTTTTCTCGTGAAATTAAACGAAATGCTGCCACAACGTCTACATCTGATATGCGATCTCTTGTGGCGCCTACCCATTGAAGGAGTACCCTTGGTCACTTAAAAACACCTCAAGGCGAAATATATACTACGTTATCTCCTCGCACGATCACGGTCCCGATCTTGCGTGCAACCGCCCCTTCTGCCACTTCCTCAGTCTTCTCAAGCACAAGATTCATGTGGATATCATAACCTTGCAGCTCTCCTCTGAAGACCCTTCCGTCCTTTAACTTGACTATGACGGGCCCATTCAGTGATTCATTCAGAATATCAAGCGGTCTCTGACCCATTAAACCTCTCTCCACCATTGATAACCGCAAAAGGCTTCAAAATCAAGGTTGCACGTTGCATATTTAAACCTATCGGGATATCTGGTATTCATGAAGATAAAATCCAGGCACCATCTTAAGGGGAGCGAAGCAAGGAGAGTTATCTCGGCTATCGAACCGCTCATGGAAGACTCCAAAGGCCTGCGAAAGGCTTCTTTTGAGAGAGCGATCACCGATGAGGGTGTCGATCTCATCTTCGTAAATGGAAAGCCGCTCATCATGATATGGGAAGGTGAACCCTTTTTTACAGTGCTAGGCGCAATTGAGTTACACCCAAAGAAGAGGCAAATAACTGTAGATGCAGGGGCTGTGCGATTTATAGTAAATGGTGCGGACATTATGAATCCAGGGATTGTTTCTGCAGATCCAGAAATTGCGGCGGGTGACCTCGTAATAATAGCAGAAGAAAAACACAATAAACCACTTGCAGTAGGCCGTGCGCTCATACCTGGATCGGATATGAAAGGAGAAGGAAAAGCAGTAAAATCGCTACACTATGTTGGCGACCAGATATGGAAAGGATTGGAGGAGTAAGATGGAAGAGATTGGCGACATAATTGGAAAGGGTTTCTCAGTCTGGAGGAATAACCTTAATTTATGCATTCCGTTCCTGCTCAGCTCATTTCTGTCTTTGCTGCTTATGGTTCCTTTCTTAATAGCTATTGCTTTTACCATAGTCCCTCTTACAGACCTCAGTTTTACGTCCTTACAGCAGCTGCAGGATCAGATCTTGAAAAGTGAAGAATCTCTGGGCAACATGACTCCGGAACTAATCATTCAGCTCGCTTTTCTCTTGATTCTAATGATATTGTTGCTATCTTTGGTCAGTGCTTTCTTTACCGCGGGAGCTATAGGCATGGCTAGAAAGGCTCTTGATAATAGAAAATCAGATATAAACACCATGTGGTATGCCGCAAAGAAGCATTACCAGAAGATGTTCCTTGCCACTATTATAATGGGTTTTATAATGGCGATGGGCTTAATATTTTTATTGCCGGCTTTGGCCATGCAACCCTTTTCCATGCAGCCTGACCCAAAGACAATAGGCTTATTAATGATAGGTATCCTCATGCTTGTATTATATGTTCTGGCCCTTTCTATGTTGTTTGCCGTTGTCCCTTACGCCCTTGTAATTGACAATCTTGAGCCTTTGCAGGCCATTTCTGCCGCCATAAATTTCTTCAAATACAATAAATTCGATGTCCTGATTCTTTGGTTAGTTGTTGTAGCAATATCCATTAGCTTGCAGATGATTAGCGGCCTTTCTATGCCAGAGAATGTCATAGGCAGGCAGACTATTTCTTTAGTGACAGGACTTGCTAACATATTAGTTTTGGCTCCGCTCTCCAATATTTGGTGGACAAGACTATATATGGATAGAAAAGGGATTCTACCATCTGACGAGGAGGACAAGTGGTGAACCTTGGAAAATTGAATTATGGAGATTTTATCATTCGCTTCAGGCAGCTTAAGCCTATGCAGCAGGCGGCCGTAGTAGGTTTGATATTTCTTGTAGTATATGTGCCGTATTCCTATTTCTTGCTGCACTTAAACCTAGTAGAATCAGTGAGCATGTCTTTTTATTCGGCCATCTTGTTAATGGTTGTGTACTATTTTACATCGGTTATTATCATGAAAAAAAATATGCAGGCTGCAAAAAATTACCAGGGACCAAAGAAAGGCTTAAGGAACAAATGATGAGCTAGATATAATTGCACCAATTCTGCTTTTTTTGATTGTCATATATTTATTGCTAAAAGTATAAGTCATTCTCCGGTAACAATTATTCAGGAAGGATAGAAATGGAATTTAAGACTATAAAAATGAACATTCCCGAGGGAGCGAACATTATCATAGGTCAGAGCCATTTCATAAAGACGGCCGAGGATCTCTACGAAGTCATGATCGGAATTGCGCCGAACGCTAAATTCGGCATCGCCTTTTCGGAAGCCAGCGGAGATTGCTTGGTTCGCAAAGAGGGTAACGATGCTTCCCTCATCGAAACCGCCACGAAGAATTCTCTAGACCTTGGTTGCGGCCACACTTTTGTAGTATTGATCAAAGGTGCATTTCCGATAAACGTTCTGAATGCCATCAAAGGCATCCAGGAGGTATGCAACATATTCTGCGCCACCTCAAATCCTTTGGAAGTTGTTGTTGGAAAGACGGAGCTCGGTCAGGGAATAATGGGTGTCATAGACGGGCAACAACCCAAAGGCGTGGAGAGCATAGCACAGACCGAGGAACGGCGCGAATTGCTGAGGAGGTTTGGATATAAACTTTGATCTCGTGGTGAAAAACGGCCGGATTTTTACTCCAACAGGTCAAAAGACCATCGATATCTGGATCAAAGATGGTAGAATAGCGGGATTGGGTGGCCCGCATAAAGCCGAGGAAAGGATCGATGCAAATGGGATGCTGGTTCTGCCAGGCGCAATTGACGCCCATGTGCACTTTCGCGATCCAGGTCCAAATTATAAGGAAGATTGGGCGAGCGGCTCGCTTTCCGCTGCGGCCGGAGGCGTCACGACAGTCGTCGATCAACCCAATACCGATCCAAAAACTCTTGACGCCAGATCTTTTGAGCTTAAACAGGACTTGGCCAGTCATCGCTCAGTTGTTGACTTCTGCATCAATGGAGGTGCGGGAAAGATAAAAGAACTTGCCAATGCCGGAGCTTTGGCCATTGGAGAGCTCTTTAGCTACGAGCATAGTGACCAGGATATGCAACGAATTTTGGCAGAAGTAGAGGGTGTCGGAATGCTGGCAACCGTCCACGCCGAGGACAAATTAATCATAAAAGAGAATACTTCGCCACTATTGAGCCGGCATGAACCCGAGGTCTACTCCCTGTCCCGGCCGATAGTCTCAGAGCTGGCGGCCATAGAAAAAGTTCTGGCCTGGTCGAATCGTCTGCATATATGTCACCTCAGCACTGGCCAGGGATTGGAGCTAGTGAGGGCGGCAAGGAACAAAGGAAAAAAAATAAGCTCTGAAGTTACACCGCACCACCTATTTTTCAATGTCAAAGATTACCGCAATCAAGGATGCCACCTGAAGATGAACCCACCTTTGCGAATGCAGGCAGACAATGATGCACTATGGGCAGGCCTTAGGGATGGCTCAATTGACATCCTGGCATCGGACCACGCACCTCACTTACCAGAAGAAAAAAGAGATGACATCTGGGATGCGCCGCCGGGTGTTCCTGGAGTTGAGACTCTTTTGCCGCTCATGCTTTTTGCAGTGAAGCGAAATATGTTAACCCTGGAGCGGCTGGTGGATGCTATAGCAACTAAACCTGCTGAGATTTTCGGGCTCCCAGCAAAAGGAGCAATTCGGATAGGCAAAGATGCAGATCTAGTAATAGTGGACCCAAAGGCGGTCAGCAAAATCAATGCCGATAGGTTGCACAGCCGGGCGGAATGGACTCCATATGATGGATTCGATGCCATCTTTCCAAAAACAACTCTCGTAAGGGGAGTCGTGGTTTTTGACGGAGAATTGGCGGTTCACCCTGGCTTTGGTCGCTTCCAGAGAAGGCAAAAGGTTTTATGAGAACAGTACGTATATTTCAAGCATGAAACTTGATTCATCAGGCACTAGTGATTTTGAACGCATGATAGGCAAGGCAGCAGTAGAGGCTGCCAGGATGTCCAATCAGGCCAGTCAGGCTGCGAAAAAAATACTGGGGGACGTGACAAGCGAGATAGGGGACGCTAAAGGCATCGACATCGCCGCCATAGACCTTATAGATACCGACGATGAGCTTATCGCTCTGATTGCCCTGCCAGGCATAAGCAAGGATAAGATCGATCTGAGGGTAACAGAGGATAGTCTCTATGTCGAATCCAAGGCTACTCCTCGAGAAGGAAGATACTTACGCCGTGAGATGAGTCCTCTTGGCCAAAAACGAGAGATCAAGCTTCCTGTTGAGGTCAAACAGGAGCAGGTACGGGCCAGCTCCAAGGACGGCATCTTAGAGGTTCATCTTCCCAAGTTAGTTATAATAAATGCAAAGAGAGTACAGGTCGAGTAAATCTAAGATTTTCTAATGTTTTTTTCAATCAAAAAAGGATTATATTTATTTTTTATCTATTAGCTTTTCATTAACCATCGAGGTTCTCTGTAGTTTTCACCTGGTAGACATAATTAATGTTCGTTTTCTGTCGGGGCTCTAGTGATAGTATCCACTTTAGGCTGATAGCGGTGACTTCAGCAGGTTTTGGTGATACGTCGATTATCTCGGCTTCGAGGGGTATAGTATCAGTTACTTCCATTACGCCCTCGCGATCCAGGTTGCTCTCTATCTTCAGGTTATAGGTATATGTTTCAGTGGTCTCTTTTACAGTATGATTCTCTCTGTTGGAGTTGATTCCTTTGATCGCCTCAGTGATATTATAGTCCAACAATTTCTTAGCAACCTTCACATCTGCAGATGGACCGACTACTATAGATGCATTCGTGCCGGCTGGCGTGTAGGGCATAGTTATTGTTGAAACGTATTCGTCGCTCCTATAAAGAAGAGCTTTTCCTTCTGGCCAGGGGCTTTTCATAGTGTTGTTAGCTCGGATTTCCTCAACGACCGGTCCTTCTTCTTTCATACTGGCGTCCCACGTGTAGATCCTCCGCAGTGGCGAATCCTCCTGAAAGAGCGGGAAGCCAATCTCTTTGTCCATAACCAAATCTTTCCTGCCCCCCAGCTCGAATATGTAAAGCGTCTCCAATTCACCCGACGCAGGAGCTGCTGGTGCAGCCGTATCCATTGCTTCTGCAGAAGCTGCTTCTAAGAATCTTTGCTGAAGCTTGGATGCTGTCCTGGCATAAATCGGCTCATATTCCGGAGACAGTCCGGCGACAAGCTTCAACCGCACATTCTTTAGGTCCTCTCCGCCTCGGTTGTTGATGACGGCATTAGCATTTACAAGAACCGATTCGTTGCCAAGGTGTAGGTCATATCTGGGCTCCCATGATCCTGCTCCAAACATGAGATAGCTCAATGCAAAATCTTGGGACCCTGGAGAAGAGATGTCCAAAGTGTAAACGGGATTCCCGTCATAAACCACCCTCTCCATCGTCGCATTACTTACCGCCAAGAGCACTGAACTCTGGTCGGCCTTTTCTGGGACATCGACCAGGAACTTGTGTGTCCCTTCAGTTACATCCAGGCTTCCCGTCCGCTTCACTGCCATCATTCCGTCTGGATAGATAGTGACGGAGTCGACTGGCAAAGTTATGGCTGTTGTGGCCTCCACTAAACTGGCTTCATCCTCGGCCAGTGCAGGTGCACACAATAACAGCACCAGAAGAGCTGCAAAGTATTTCATATGAATCCCTTTCTTAGTAGTAACTGGCAAAGATATTATACTTTCCTAAAAAAAAACGAATAGGGAATTTTGGAAACGTTGCAATTCTGGATGCATTCTACACAATGCTTATATCACTCCTTCTAATTGAAGTGTAGAGATCTATTCGTATTGGTGTTCCCATGTTTCTCGATTTTATAAGCGAGGTCGAAGAGCTGCTAAAGAGCGCACTCGATCGCTGCGGCTACACAGTAGAGCAAGGTGTAAACAACCTAGGCCTGGACATGAGCCCCCATGCCGACCTGGCCTCGTCCGTGGCTTTCCGATTGGCTCCGGTAATAAAAAAAAGTCCAGCGGCCATTGCCAAAGAGATTCACCAGACACTCTCCCGGGATTATAATTATGTGGATCGGGTGGAGCTTAACGGCCCGTATCTTAACTTCTTCATGAATCAGAAGTTTCTGAATACTGTCCTTAATCAGGCGCTATCTGACGACTGCTGGACAGGCAGGATGAATGAGAAGGTCATAGTAGAGCACACATCAGCCAATCCAGACGGACCATTACACGTTGGCCACATCAGAAACTCCGTCATCGGCGATACGCTAGTGAGAATCTTGCGCCGGGCGGGTTGCATTGTCGATGCCGAGTATTACATAAACGATATGGGACGCCAGGAGGCGATGGTTGTCGTGGGACTAGATCACTTCCAGCTAGACGGCTCCAAGGCAGACCATGCCATCGCCAAGGTCTATATCGCTGCAAACGAGGCCATGGAAACCAATCCCGAAATCAGAAAAGAGGCAGATCAGGTCATACAACGCTATGAAGCAGGCGATGGCGAGACAGAAGCCAAAATAAAGAGCGCGGTTCGATATGCTATAAGCGGCATTGAAGAGACGCTTCATAGGATGAATATTAGCCACGACAGCTACCACTGGGAATCGGAATTCGTCCGCAAAGGTGACGTGGCACAAATCGTTGGACAACTAGAGAAGACGGGCCTAACGGAATGGGAGGAAGGCGCCTTCCAGTTAGACCTATCCAATTACGGATTTGAGAAAAAGATGGTCCTAAAGAGAACAGATGGTACATCGCTATACATCACACGCGATCTTGCCTATCACCGCTGGAAGGCAGCGAACTCTGACCGGTCTGTAGATATCCTTGGCGCGGATCATAAGCTCGTCTCAGGACAGCTCTGCACCGCTCTGCGACTATTGGGCATCCGAGTGCCAGAGGTAGTGATCTTCGAGTTTGTTTCGCTGCCGACAGGTTCTATGAGCACGAGGAAAGGCAAGTTCATCTCCGCTGATGAACTCCTCGATGAAGTAGAAAAGCAGGCATACGAGGAGGTAAAAGAGCGCAGGCCTGAAGAGAGTGAGGCCTTCCTTAAAGAAGTAGCAAAGCATGTAGCCTCGGGTGCCGTCCGCTACGATGTTGTAAAGGTTTCCGCAGATAAAGCCACAACCTTCGACTGGAAACAAGCCCTCGACTTTGAGAAGCTTTCAGCGCCTTTCATCCAATACTCGCATGCTCGTGCCTGTAGCATCCTCCGCAAAGGAGATTCTGGACAAGAGTTCAAGGCGGATCTCCTTACAGACGAAAATGAGATAGCCCTCATCAAAAAGATCGCCCAATTTGATCTTGTCATAGATAGAGCAGCCCGAGAATTGAAGCCTCATCATTTGGCCACATACGCCCGAGAACTGGCAGAGAGCTTCAACCTCTTCTACCGCTTTAGTCCAGTGCTTGATGCAACTCCAGATCTTAGGGACGCAAGAATGGCGCTTGCAAAAGCCGCGAGAAATGCCCTGCATAGAACGCTGGAGACTTTGGGAATCCCTGCACTAGAGACAATGTGATAAGCAAATAGCGGCTTACAATCTTTTTCGGTTGAGAAAAATATTAATTTGCAGGAGATCTCGATCAAATCTATGAAACCGACAAACATTCATTTGCTCACATTTGGATATGCGCTTATCATTATTTTCGTAATGTCTGCACAGGCATCGCCGGAAGGGAATCCAACTTGGACTGAAGTGCCCTGGAATAGCATGGATCCGGAATCTATTGAGGAAAAAGCTTCGACTCTTTCAGCTCCGATGCCATTCAATATAAGCGGCAATGAACCCTCGATCATACGACTGGGAGCTCTTCTGATCAACTATTCCGATTATGTTTTTCGACCATTTTTAAGCGATGTATGGATTAGAAAAGGAAAACTCTGGAGCCAGTACGAACAGGTTTCTTATGGGGAAAACGCTGATCTGATCATCTATATGCCAGTCGGAGGCAATGCGGATATTTATCTAATATCCTATGCGAAGAGCACTATTAATCACTGGAGCTTCAATTATCAGAAGGGTTATCAGCTGCAAAGATTAGTTCCGGAGGACTCTGGCAGGCTATTTATGATTTTGTCATCAGAAAACCAGCCCAGCAACGCCTTGATTCTTGATGTTTTACCTCATCCCGATGAGAAATCGAGTTCTCCTGTGGACGTAAAGGCATCGTTGCCCGGAAAAACCAAAGTAACCATAAAATCGGAGAGATTCGCAGGCTTTGACATCTACTTGGACGGGGTATTTTTCAGCAGCGATACCAGCGACGGAAATTTGGACGGCATAAATAGTTTCACATTCGATGGAGACGAGACACATACAATAACAATCTCAATGAGAGATGGCCAGGGGAACATCATAAATAGAAGCGAACACACAAAAAATTTTAAAAGAGATACATCCTATACCCTGCTAATAGATTGAGGGCAATATTTTGAGTTACCATTTTTATCTTCTGATTTTTTTTGAAAAAAATAGAACTAGCCATCCTGCCACTGGAATGGGTTGATTGCTGGCAAGATCGCTTACTTTACACCGAAACTCCTCGATTGTTTGACCTTCCTTTGCTTCCCATCATAAAGGCAAAGTCAGCCTTTGTATCGGTTTTCTTTCCATCGGGAATCCGGCCATAGGTGAAGTCGCTATGCGAATCGTCACCTATCTGGGAGGTCTTATCCACTTCATTTCCAGTGCTATCATAGATGTATATGGTTCCGTTTCCGGTTGTTTCCCAGCTAGCCTGGCCGTCAACTGCTATAAACTCCTTGGGATTAATTGTTCCGCTTAGCGGTATTAAGCCTACCCAGGGCGTATCCAAAATTTCGACAGTCCAACCTGTCAGGTCAACGCTCGCATCGCCTGTGTTATACAACTCTACCCACACGGGGCTGTTGTCTGGAGCACTAAGCTCCACTTCATTTACCACAACATCGCCAAGCGTCAATCCAAATAAAGCTAATAGCCCGCAAAAGGCAAAAAGAATCTTCGAGCATATTCCATATCTATAAGTCATCTTAATCCACACTCTTTGCTGAGTTTTAGTGATAATTTCTGTCCACTATATACTTTCAAATGTTCTTTAAATACATTGGCTCGATAAACTTATCAGCGGACGTTTGACCTTCCCTTAGTGGCTGAGCCAAGTCCCCAGTCGCCATCCATGTTCGTATCGTAACCGTCGGGATGTCTTCCATAGGTGAAGTCGTTATTGAGAGTATCTTCTCGGTTAGCACTCTTGTCCACAATTTCTCCGGATGCGGTGTAGAGGGTAGCGTATCCACCATTATCGTGATTCCAGGAAGACTGGCCATCCAGAACGTAGAATCCCTTTGCAGGGATTATTGTTCCCGAAGGTACCAGTGGAAACTTGCCCACCCAGCCGTTATCTATAACCGTTACAGTCCATCCACTTATATCCGCGCTATCGTTTCCGGAATTGAAGATTTCAACCCAATCGGCCCCTCCTTCTGGGGGATTCATCTCCATCTCGTTAATGACTATCGACGCCGTTGCATAAGTTGATAGAACCATTATGGTAGTCGCAAAATAGATTGCTATAGTAGATAGTTTCATGACACTTCCTCCACCAGGGTTAATTCTAATTAAATCTATGCAAAAAACAGGAAACAGAAATTCAGGTATATTATCATATCGGATATGCAACAACTTTCGGATTTTAGAAATGGCCGGAAAAACTAATGCCGCCATTAAAAAGACCTGGAAAACGATTTTATAGTAAAAGTGCTATACTAGCCGGGAAAATATTTGAAATTAAAATGGGAGATAAACCAAAGTGGCAATGAGGTGGATTGGATGACATTTAAGATTTTGTCTTGCAGATCGATTTCTCTGGGGACGGCTATGCTGTTAGGTTTTATCCTGCTGGGATCTCTAGCATTGCTGCCTGTTGCAGCTCAGGATAAAAACGTCACATGCATAGGAGCGGATTTAGGGAGCTATGCAGAGCTGGGCTTTTGCCTTGCCCCACAAGTCGTTGTGGAGCCCGAATCGGTAGATGAAGCGAATTACACAGCTGGAAGAGAGGTAAGGGCATCTATGCTCCTGAATGGAAGCAGAGCCAGTATTCACCTTCTTTATCCCTGCCAGCCCCCCCAAACGATACTTGAACCTGCTGCTTTAAAGTCCTTGATCGAAGCTTATGAGCCTCTGTTGGCTCAAGCTAACTACAGTAATGAACTATTGAGCGTCGGTGGCATGCCTGCCCTGGGTGCAATGACTGCAGACCAGATAATCGTCGCCTATCAGCCGACTAACCAAACTCCAGCCATTGTAGTGATGGATACAGGAGTGAGCGACGAGATCTTGGTAGATTTCCTAGAATATTTGCGCATAACAATAAAGGAAGGCACAACTCCACTAATGCCTGGCTATCGCCCCGATACGACAATTGCAGCTGCAGAGGCAAATGTGGAGAATAACGCAGCTAGCAGCCAGGTAGCGGAACAGACATCAGCAGCCGAGACCAAACCGTCTGCTATTCAAGCCGCTAAAGATAAAATGGCTGAGGACAAAATGTCCGCCAAAGAAAAGATGAAGGCTGACGCGGAAGCAGCTAAGAAAAAGCTAGCCGAATCCATGAAAAGGAGATAAAAATTATCTCAAAGATTCAGTCGAATCCGATATCTTGCCTATAGAAAATCCGGCAAGATATTTTCGGTAAGAGAGCAGTTCTTCGAGATGCTCTAACTTATTTTTTAGTTAACATTATATTAACAACTAAGTATCAATTGAATTTGTTTTAAGTTAATTCAAATAAGGATTATATAACCACTTAGGCGATTATTTATACAACAATTAAAATACGCAGGATTTATTAACATGTTTAAAAACATTCAGTTTTGTCAACAATTGTATTGTAATAAGCCCATAATGCTTTGAAAGCAGGCCAAGATTCATATCTATGCATAGCGACTTGGATGACAATTTAGACAGGGGGATTTATCATAAAATTAATAGCATTATGCTTAATTGCATGCTTTTTTTTGCTGGCTCCAGCTGGCGCACAGATGAATGAGTCGGAATCAGTAGAGGATCTATGGGCTATGAACATAAGCAACCAAACGCCTATAGACCTCACAAACTATTACTATGATCCGAACCTTTTCTCGCAAACTAATGCAGTGCCTGAGGTTTTCAGCCTGGCGTTTCTCATTTCAGATATTAACAAAGACAACGCCACGGATCTACTAGTTATGAACATCACCGAAAATACAAGCACGAATTCATTTAGCTCACAGATTTTTGCATTATGCGGGATGAATGGAAGCACATTGTGGCAAAAGAATTATCCTGACTCTCTGGCATATGCCTTCCAGACAGGAGACCTTAATGGGGATGGTCAGACAGACATTATTGTGGACGAAGTTATCGCAGGAACTAGCTTTCTGCCTTATAGTAACGTGGCAGCACTTGATGGCAGCAATGGAACACAAATATGGAGCCGACAGCAAATCTTTGCCATAACTATCGCCTACACCCTCAAAGATAATCCAAAAGAAAATGCTTCAGAACTCATGCTGCACATATTTGGAATTGATAGCCTGAATAATACTGTGTTCACCAAGATCTCTCGTGTAAATGCCGTCAATGGTAAAGTGTTAGAAGAAAGTCTCTATTATGGTGCAGTAGCTATTAAATATCCGGCAGGCAATTTCACGAAGGATATCATCCAGGACAGCGTTGCGGCAATTTATATGTTTAACGAATCAGAGCAAAACATCAGTACAACTCTTGAGGCTGTGGATAGCAAGGAACACAAGATACTCTGGAATAGGACATTTGAAAGCCTCGCCATGGCGATCCCCATTCAGGATCTAACCGGAGATGGACATGACGAACTGCTGGTCTATCAACTGGAGAATTCAAGTAATGACACTATCAACTGCAGGATCGATGTCATTCAGGGTTCAGATGGAGAGCTTCTCTGGCAGAAATTCTACGAAAATTCCCTGGCTTATGCAATCGTTGAACCTGATCTGACGGGAGATGGAAACAAGGATCTCATCATCTACAGGATGGATGAATCTCATAACAACGAGCTAACCGCCGTTCAAGGGAACAATGGCAGACAACTATGGAACAAGACAGGTTTATTGATCATGCAACCATTGACTCAAAAATAAAAATAATATTTTAATTTTTGAGAGTTATTTATTGCTGAAAGTATATAATTTTACAAGCCGATTGGCAAAGCCACAGAAGATTTGATGCATTTATGTCAGATCAGCCATAAGAGTCCAATTAGAGTGGCTTTTGAAAGACTAGCAGAATGATCCCAAAACTTTTTAACCAGGAATTTCATAGTAAATAGGTTACCAATGCTCAAAGAGTAAATAAGGAGGTGTATTTGATGCCATATGAGAGCATAAACGAGCTGCCAAAGAGTGTACGAAACCTGCCCAGTCGCGCCAAGGGAATTTACATGAAGGCCTTCAATAGCTGCTGGGAAGATTGCGATCAAACAGAGGATGCAGCACGCGAAAAGGCATCTCACGAAGCAGCCTGGTCGGCCGTAAAAGAGCAATACGAGAAGAACGACGAGACAGGCGAGTGGGTAAAAGTAGATGATATGACGGGAAAACGCTCGCGCCATGTCATAAGGCACCGCAAGAGTAGATCTAGTCATGCAACACTGCAAGACAAGGCACATGCATGAAACCTACTTGAGAAATGCTGATGAGGGATTTTAACCATCGCGAGTAAGACTCGAAGCACTCCTCTCAGCTATCTCATAGACAATTGAGAAAACTTGTTATTCTATCCGATCCAAACAGTTCCTCCAATATTCAAGATATTGCAGTCGATTTGATCCACCATTCATTAACAAAAGATACTACAACCTCGATTATTGCAGTCTATTCATCGTCACTCTATAAAACCCAAAAGGGAGAGAGTGATAGTTGATAATAGTTGAATATCTCTGCAAAAGATCTACCATCAATTGTTACCATTAGAACAGTCAGGCCAAGTCCTAAAGCATATCAGAATTGTAGTTTGTTCATAACAACAAAATAAGACCTTAAAAATGTCATTATCCTTTTGTAGTCAAGCAAAAAGTCCTTAACTAAGCGCAAAGTTTATCTAACCTGGAGTTAGTAACCTGAAGTGCATTGAAATGGATCATTTTGAGTGATAACATTGGACCCCATAGAGCTTCTAGACATACTGGGAAATGAGAATAGAAGGCGTATCCTTCAGCTGTTATCTTTTCGCCCCTTCTATTTCAATGAGATGGCTAAGCGTCTTAATGTAGGTCCTAAAGCTGTTATCGATCATCTGTTGATGCTGGAGAGAGCGGGGCTGATCGAATGCTACCAGGACCAGGGGAGAAGAAAATATTTCCGTATCGTCCGGAAAACTGTTCTAGAGGTGGCGGTTTCGCCACATTCCTATGGCGTAAGAGCATATCGATATGAAGACATTCCTAAGAGTGAAAACAATGGAATGACCAAAGATATAGGAGTGCTTAGAGAAGAGTTGAAATCTCTGGAAGATAAACGCCTAGAATTGAGAGGCCTTTTGGACGAGATCGAATCCAGAGAGATGATCCTTAAGCAGCTTGTAGCAGGTGCGGCCCAGGATAACACAGTTGATCAACTTGAGTCTGAAATCCTAGCTGCTTTGCTCTCGGGAGAATCAAATGCAGCAGATTTGGCGATGAGGCTAGAAGTGCCGGAGATCGTTGTACTAGACCGATTGAATAGGCTAAAAGAGCGAGGATCTGTTCAATTAAGGAGCCAGGAGTGGAGCATCTGACGCCAGTAGAAAGAGATGAGATAGATCAAAAGCCAGGTAATAAGATCGAATTCAGATCTGACGGCGTGGTGCCTGCTAAACAAAATTCTATACAGCTTCGGGTATCCGAAGCTTACCATAAAGACGCTGGAAAAGGGGTAGCCAGGATTGGAGCAAAAGCCATGGCCAGTCTTTTGATTGAAAATGGCGGCGTGGTAGAAATCAAAGGACGGGATAAAGTCTACGCTATCGTCTGGCCTGGTAATCCAGAAGACCCACAAGATATCATCAGAATTGATGGAAATACAAGGGCAAACCTGGGGGTTGGGATCGATAGCAAAGTCCAAATCACCCGGGCAGATGCAAAGCCTGCAAGGAAGATCGTCGTCGCACCAACGCGCCAGATCCGACTTATGGGCGGGCCTCAGTATCTTCTTCGCATGCTGGAAGGACGGCCGGTTGTTAAAGGCGAGATGCTGCGCGTGGAAATGATCAACAACAACCTCAGCCTGGCAATTGTAAGTACATTGCCAGCTGGTCCGGTGCTCGTAACCCCAGAAACGATCATCAGCATCACAAGGGAAACATTGGAAGAACTATCTTTGCATGTGCGGGATATTTCCTATGAGGATATCGGCGGTCTCTCCAGGGAGATAAGAGAAATTCGAGAAATGATCGAGGTGCCTTTGCGTCACCCAGAGCTATTCGCAAGGCTCGGTATCAACCCGCCAAGAGGTGTCTTGCTACATGGGCCGCCCGGAACTGGAAAGACCCTTATAGCCAGAGCAGTTGCAAGTGAAACGGATGCTAACTTCGTATCTATCTCTGGACCTGAGATTGTCTCCAAATTTTATGGGGAAAGCGAGCAGCGGTTGCGCCAGATCTTTGAGGATGCAGCAAAAGCTGCGCCTTCAATTATTTTCATCGACGAAATCGACTCGATAGCACCCAAGAGAGAAGAAGTCTCAGGAGATTTGGAAAGGCGTGTTGTGGCCCAGATACTATCCCTTATGGATGGCTTATCATCTCGTGGAGAAGTTATAGTTATAGCTGCGACCAATAGACCCAACGCTCTTGATCCCGCCATTCGAAGAGGAGGTCGTTTCGATCGAGAGATTGAGATCGGCATCCCCAATAAGAACGGAAGACTGGAAGTGCTTTATGTTCATACGAGGGGGATGCCCCTGGACGACTCACTTGACCTGATGGAGATAGCAGAATCAACGCATGGATTCGTTGGCGCAGATCTATATGCGCTATGCAAAGAGGCGGCCATGCGCACACTAGAGAGAGCACTTCCCGACCTGGATGTCAAAGAGGATATACCAATCGATGTGTTAGAACGACTTAGGGTCACTAGAGATGATTTTCGCGCCGCCTTGAAGAAAATCGAACCCTCTGCCATGAGGGAGGTTTTCGTCGAAATCGCAGAAGTTCATTGGGATGATGTTGGTGGGTTGGAGGAGGCCAAGCAGTCTCTTATAGAGTCCGTGGAGTGGCCGCTAAAATATCCAGAGGCCTTTCAGTTTGTGGGCGTTCGACCACCCCGTGGCATCTTGCTCTACGGGCTGCCCGGAACCGGCAAAACATTGCTCGTAAGGGCACTGGCGACAATGAGCGATCTGAACTTCATAAGCATTAAGGGACCGGAGATACTCAGCAAGTGGGTGGGCGAATCCGAGCGCGCTGTAAGAGAGATATTTCGCAAAGCGCGTCAGGCTGCTCCCGCACTCATCTTTTTCGATGAAATCGATTCTATAGTTCCCGCCCGTGGAAGCGGCTCAGAGACGAATATCACAGAGCGTGTGGTAAGCCAGTTTCTAACAGAGCTAGACGGCCTGGTGGAGCTAAAAGACGTGGTAATAATAGCTGCTACTAACAGGCCTGACCTAATTGATAGTTCATTGCTTCGACCGGGCAGATTCGATCGGTTAATTTATATTCCCATGCCAGATAAAGAAGCTCGAAATAAGATATTCGAGATACATCTCACCAGAATGGCTGTTTCCGATGTCTCGCCACAATGGCTGGCTGAGACTTGCATAGACTACAGTGGTGCTGATATAGAGATGCTCTGCAGAGAAGCAGGTATGCTAGCTTTGCGCCAGCATATTCGGTCTGGAATGAAAAAAGAAGAGCTTATAATTGATAAAATCATGGTTAAGAAAGAGCATTTTGAAGAGGCTCGTGGCCGCGTCAAACCACATCTATCCAAAGAAATGCTTGAAGAATACCATCAGATGATTAGGAATTTCGGAGTCTGATTTGATATCAAATGATCAGATATGGAACTTGAGAGATATGGAACCAAAGCACCAGATATATAGTCAAGAAATGTCAAACGATAATGTGAGGGCCGAAAAATTGACTTTAGATGATGAGTCGAAAGAGCTGCTTGGCGATATTAATTTTGATGATACAAGCAACATTACCGTGCCTGAGAGCCTTATAGATCAAGTGATCGGCCAAGAGGAAGCCGTAGAGGTGATCAAAAAGGCGGCACGACAGCGGCGTCATGTCATGCTTATCGGATCGCCGGGAACTGGCAAATCCATGCTTGGCAAGGCCATGAGCGAGCTTCTTCCGGTTGAAGAGCTGCAGGATGTCTTAATCTATGCTAATCCCGAAGATAATAATACTCCTCGCGTTCGGGTTGTGCCAGCAGGAAGAGGCAAGCAGATAGTCGATGCTCAGAAGATGGAGGCCCGCAAGAAAGTTCAGACAAGGAACATGTTCTTAATGCTCATCGTAATGGCCCTGATTGTATATTCATATTATACCGGCCAGCTTCTCTTTGGCATTATCGCTGCAGCGCTCATTTTCCTATCCTTGCGCTACATGTTACCCAAAGAAGATTCGATGATTCCGAAGCTTCTGGTAGATAATAATGGCAAGAAAAAGGCGCCCTATGTTGATGCTACTGGTGCTCACGCAGGTGCCCTCTTGGGTGATGTTCGCCATGACCCATTCCAGTCTGGTGGCCTGGAGACACCTTCGCATGATAGAGTCGAGTGCGGAGCCATTCATAAGGCCCACAAAGGAGTTCTCTTCATCGATGAGGTCAACACACTGAGGCAAGAATCCCAACAGAGCCTACTGACATCTTTGCAGGAGGGTGAGTATCCCATCACCGGTCAAAGCGAGCGCAGCTCCGGAGCCCTGGTAAGAACGGAGCCCGTGCCCTGCAATTTCATCATGATCGCAGCTGGCAACCTGGATGCAGTACAAGGAATGCATCCTGCCCTTAGATCTCGTATTAAAGGCTACGGATACGAGGTTTACATGAGGGACACAATGGATGACAACCTGGAGAACCGTAATAAGCTTATCAGGTTCGTGGCTCAAGAAGTGATAAGAGACGCTAAAATTCCACATTTCACAAAGGACGCTGTAGCCGAAATTATGCGGGAAGCTAAGAGAAGATCCGGAAGAAAGGGGCACCTCACGCTCATGCTCCGCGATCTGGGCGGCTTGATAAGAGTTGCAGGAGATGTTGCCAGGGCAGAAAGCGCCACATTAACTGATGTAGATCATGTGATGCAGGCTAAGAAGATGGCAAGATCGGTTGAACAGCAGCTTGCAGACAGATACATGGAGAGACGAAAAGATTACAGCATGTTCCATTCCTCCGGTGATGAGGTAGGCAGAGTGAATGGTCTGGCAGTAATGGGCGACTCCGGAATAGTGCTTCCAATCATGGCTGAAGTTACCCCGGCCCAATCCAAAGAAGAAGGCAGAATCATCGCAACAGGAAAGCTGCAGGAGATTGCCAAAGAAGCAGTTACTAATGTCTCGGTCATTATTAAAAAATTCCTAGGTGAGGATATCACTAAAAAGGATGTACATATCCAGTTCATAGGCACTTACGAAGGAGTTGAGGGTGACAGCGCTTCAATCTCCATTGCTACAGCAGTTATCTCCGCCTTAGAAGGCGTTCCTGTCAAGCAAAATGTAGCCATGACTGGCTCATTATCAGTACGCGGTGACGTTCTTCCTGTTGGAGGAGTAACTCAGAAGATCGAGGCTGCGGCTCAAGCTGGAATTAAGATAGTGCTGATTCCCAAATCCAATGTTGGCGACGTGCTGATTGATGAAAGCATTCGGGGCAAGATCGAGATCATACCTGTCTCGACTATTGCTGAGGTATTTGAGTTCGCCATGGGTGGCCAAAGGACCAGATTGATTGAGAAACTCAAGAGATTCGCATCTGATGCAAAGATAGGAATTATTCTGCCTGAGCCCATTCCTACACCATGCAGGAGCATCTGACGCAAAGATGACGGACTTCTACGATACACGCATTCTAAATGGTAGCAGAACCAGGATCGTTTTGGATAACGGCAAGCTGGAAGAGATCGCCGAGTCACCTTTTCAGGGTGCTGCTATACGTGCCCTGACAGGAGGTGCTTGGGGTTTTGTGACCACAGATGACGTGGGGGATCTCAAGAAGGAAATCAATTTAGCACAGCGTATTGCCAAAAAAATTGATCGAAAAGATGATTTGGATCTGGCAATAGCTCCTGTCGGCAAAAGTGTGATTGTGCACGCAAAAAAGGATCCAAAAGATCTCTCTTTAGAAGAGAAGATCGATCTTCTCCGGGAAATCGAGAATGCGGCCAAAGTCCCGGGCGTTTCCTCTACCCAGGCGGTCTACTCTGAAGTCGAGATAACGATTCACTACGCCAATTCAGAAGGTTTAGACTTGGTGTCAGAGATGACCCGCATGGGATTCATGATCAATGCTGTAGCTCACCGAAATGGGCTTTATCAGATGGACGGCACGGGTCGGTCCGGAGTTGGCGGGTTGGAGATCTTCGAGCGGGAGGACCCGATTGCCTTAGCGAGAGAAGTAGGAAAGACAGCGGTAGCACTTTTAGATGCGGATACGCCAAAGGGAGGAACGTTTCCTGTTGTTCTCGATCAGGAGCTGGCCGGTGTGTTCGTTCATGAGGCTGTGGGACATGCCACCGAGGCGGACATCATCCTGGAAGGCGATTCCTGTCTGGAAGGAAAGTTAGGGGAAAAAATAGGCTCGGAATTAGTGACTGTGAAGGATGATCCCAGCCTCATGCTAAACGGATACTATCCATTCGATGATGAAGGAAGCCTGTCCCAGGAAACTGTATTGATCGAAAATGGCATACTAAAATCATACCTCAACTCTCGGGAGACGGCCGCGCGGATTGGGGGAATTCCGCGCAATGCCCGCAGTGAGGGTATGGATAGACCAGTTGTCCGCATGAGCAACACATATATCGCCAATGGGAACTGGAAGCTGGAGGAGATTCTGGAAAAGCTTGGCAACGGGATCTACCTGGCAGGAAGTAGAGGTGGCCAGGTTAGCACTGCAGAAGGTGTCTTTCAGTTTAATGCCAAGCGCGGTTACATGGTCCGAAATGGAGAGAAGGCAGGGCTCTTAAGAGATGTATCACTATCCGGCAAGATTTTGCAGACCATGAAAGATGTAACCGCAGTAGGAAACGATTTGAAGTACAACAGCGGGCGCTGCGGGAAATCAGGACAGCTCGTTCCAGTAAGTGACGGATCGCCACATTTGCTCATCTCCCAGGCGACGATTGGCGGAGCAGGTTGAACTTACGGTCAAAAACGCAAAGGATAATCCTGCAAGTAGCAGCATAATTTTAAGAGCGAATTTTTAAAAGCCGAGGCATGCGTGCAAGCAAACTCGGACGGTTCCAATATAGGGGTTTGCGCATAAATTGCTATAAGCACTTTCCCTTCCCGCTCCGGATGCAATTGTAGCCTTTCTCGTTCCCTTCCGTAGGCCATTTTATTTTCGTTTCCGGCAGCTCGAAGCGGGCAATCACGGGTGCATGATCCGATTCAGGGTAAAAGATCTTGGGAGCAAAGACGATTGACTCATCATGCAAGAGCTCGTTATGCACCTCTGAACCCCTGAAGTAGGCGAGCATTGTCCGGGAGACCAGAATATGGTCCAGCATCTTGCCCTTGCCGTTGTGCAGTAGCGAGTAGCGCGCAGGCTCTGGTATGTTTCGCTCTGTTGGCACCATTACTCTCATGGCCAAGTCCATGTTGCCCGTGTTCTCCACATCGCCTCTAATGGCTTCGATGGAAACCTCATCAAACTCCTCATTAAAATCTCCGCTGACGGCGATGAGAGCACAAGGGTCCTCGTCGAACAGTTTGTCAATGAGTATCCGGGTTTCCAATGCCTGGCCTATGCGCTTCATGGAAGAGATAAAAACTCCCTCAGCCCAGCCCGATGCCGTCTTCCAGGTCCTCTCGCTCAGTTTATGACCTTGGATATTGGTGGGACGGCGGGATTTTAGGTGCAGGTTTATCAAATCTATAACCATGTTGTTAGGCAATTTCACCTTAGCATGCAGAATGGGCCTCTCCCAGGAGATCTCTCTTGCCTCTCGCTCCTCCGGCTGCGCTGTGACTTTCTGGTAGCGAGGAGATGGAGCGTACTCATGCATGTACTGATCGTGCTCTACTATCTCATAGCGGCTGAGAATTACAAGGTTATGATGCTCGAAAACTTCACCAGTTGACTGATCAATTGTAGAGACCCTCTTGTATCCTTCATACGGCGTACATTCGAGCAAGCGATTCAGGGCATCAAGCCGCTTTTTCTGAGAATGAACATGCTGGCCGCTGACCTCCTGCAAACAAAGAATGTCTGCATCAAGCCTCACAAGCTGAGGTCGCAAAATGGGGATTCGTTCCTCCAGGCTAGGGCTTCTGTCGCGTCGGTCATCCAGATTCATAAGATTGAATGTGGCAATGCGCAGCTTAATTGGCATTTGTTCACTCCATAAATGATTTTATCGTCCATTATGGTTTAGCTTTGTGGTTGACAAAATGATCGACAGAAATAATAAAACTCGCATAATCAGCCATCGGAAAAAGTGTTGAAGCAAGATCCGGTTAAGTACTGCCAAATCTAGCCGCAATTCAAGGTGTTCAGTACCAGAATGCTTATATTTGGACATTCATCTTGCATAAAATTATATATTTTTAAGATAGTCTCAATTTTTGGGGACAAAGGTCATGCACTTTTAAAATAGCAAACTACTTAAAAAATAGAATCCCAATATCCATCATACAGTAGGTGCTAAAAATATATGACCGAAGGCGAACCAGTCAGGCTAAAGGTATCTGAGGCAAATCAAGGCGATGTGGGTAAAGGAATCGTTAGGATAGGAGAAGAGTACTTAGAGAAAATAGGAGCACGTCCTCTGGATGTGGTCGAAGTGACTGGCTCGAGGCCCACAGCGGCTCTCGCCGTTAGTGCTTACTCCATAGATCAAGGGATCGACATGATCAGAATGGACGGTCTGATTAGATCCAACGCTGGAACGAGCATAGGCCAGTATGTGGAAATTAAAAAGGCTGCATGGAGCGAGGCCAAACATGTTACGTTGGCTCCGGTGACTCAAGGAATGCAGATTTTTGCTCCAGGTGACGTCCTAACTAAAGTCTTCAACGGCCGGCCTCTTACTCGAGGTGATATCATTTCTACCACTAGTGTTCGAAAGCCTCCCACGGACACACTTGGACGAGAAACAATGTTCGAAGAGATATTCCGGGGCTTTTTGGGGGCTCAGGCTTTTGGGCTTGGCGAGATAAAGCTCAGAGTCGTCTCCACCAGCCCAGGTGGAATCGTCAAAATAACAGAGGGAACTGACATCGAGCTCCTGCCCCAGGCCGTGGAGTCTTTGGAGCGTTCGGTCCCTTCAGTCGTTTATGAGGATATTGGTGGATTAAAACCAGTGATTACCAAGGTCCGGGAAATGATCGAGCTTCCACTTAAGCATCCCGAGCTCTTCGACCGCCTGGGAATCGATCCGCCCAAAGGGATCTTGCTGCACGGGCCGCCCGGTACCGGGAAAACTATGCTCGCCAAAGCCGTGGCCAATGAGAGCGATGCCTACTTTATAAGTATCAACGGCCCGGAGATCATGTCCAAGTACTACGGAGAAAGCGAGAAGGCGCTCCGGGATTTGTTCGAAGAAGCTGAGAAAAACGCCCCTTCAATCATCTTCCTGGACGAACTGGACTCCATTGCACCCAAGCGCGGCGATGTTACAGGCGAAGTTGAGAGGCGCGTTGTAGCTCAGCTCTTATCTCTTATGGACGGCCTGAATGAAAGGAAGAATGTAATAGTGATCGGCTCGACCAACCGGCCCGAGGCACTGGATATGGCATTGCGCAGGCCAGGCCGCTTCGACCGCGAGATCGAACTGGGCGTTCCTGACAACGAGGGTCGCCTGGAAATCTTCCAGATTCATACTCGAGGCATGCCCCTGCACGAGGATGTTATGCTGGAGGACTTGGCTAAGAGGACTTATGGCTTCGTAGGTGCGGACATATCGGCTGTGGGCAGAGAAGCGGCTATGAATGCATTACGGCGCATTCTGCCGGAAATCGATCTCGATGAGCCAACCATTCCAAAAGAGATTTTAGATAGGCTCATTGTTCAGAAAGATGACTTCGATTCGGCGATGAGGGAGGTCCAGCCTTCTGCCCTGCGAGAGATCCTTGTCGAAGTTCCCAATGTTAGCTGGAAGGACATAGGCGGCTTAGAGAGTGTCAAGCAGCTGCTTATAGAAGCCGTTGAATGGCCGTTACGCAATGCAGAAAGCTTCCGGCGCCTGAGCATTGAGGCCCCAAAAGGCATTTTGCTCTATGGTCCGCCTGGTACGGGAAAAACCATGCTCGCCAAAGCTGTGGCCAATGAGAGTGAGGCAAATTTCATCACTGTTAAAGGCAGTGCCCTCCTTTCCAAGTGGTACGGTGAAAGCGAAAAACATGTGGAAGAGATATTCCGCAAAGCGAGGCAGGTTGCACCGTCCATCATCTTTCTGGATGAGCTGGATGCCCTTGTACCAATACGAGGAGGAACCGTTGGCGAGCCGCATGTCACAGAGCGTATAGTCAACCAGCTTCTTAGCGAGATGGACGGTCTGGAGGAGCTGCGAGGTGTTGTGGTTATCGGAGCCACCAACCGGCCGGATATCATCGATCCTGCACTTCTTCGGCCTGGACGTTTTGATGAACTAATTCTTGCTCCCGTACCAGATTACGAGTCTCGCAAGAAGATCTTCGAGGTTCATTTACAAAAGGCTCCTCTAGCAGATGACATCAATATCGAAGAACTGATTGGTCAGACTGACCAGTATACCGGCGCAGACATCGCGGCAGTGGTTCGAAAAGCTGGAAGGCTGGCTTTAAGAGAAGACATGGCCGCAAAGAAGATCAGCCAGAGACATTTTCTCGCCGCCTTGCAGGATATTGGACCATCGGTCACGCCTGATACCATGAAGTACTATTCTCGGTTGGGAACTGAGCTTCGCAAGAAGGCCTCACGAGAGGTAGAGAGGGGTGAGATGTATGCATGAAAGCAGATGTCAAACCAAAATCATTTTATTAAAGAAAAACTAATTTTAATTGACTTTTTTTTTGAGCTTTTTATTTTTCAAAAGGCAATGGCAGCTAATGATATATCATTTGCAATAATTATATTTTTAAAAATATTACCAATTTTAGTCGATGTAAATTACAGCACTTTTGAGATTTTGACCATCCAAAAAGCATTTATCGCCACGTGAACATGAACCACATCATCAATTCGGATAGTTTCAAATGGAGAAATCACTTATGATAAACAGAAGATCCAGAAAAGAAACAATATCTTTGGCTGCGATCGCAGTTATTTTTTTCATTTCGATCGCTTTGATGGAATCTGCGGCCCTTGAAACGAATACAGATCGTCCTGGTATGGATTATAGCAATTTTGACCTTGCCAGCGCCAATCCCAGTTTATGTGAACAGGCATGCAACGCTGATCCAAATTGCCGAGCTTTTACTTATGTTAAACCCGGGTATCAAGGTTCAAATGCAAGATGCTGGCTGAAGAATGACATTCCCACAGCCACTCCCAACAACTGTTGCGATTCAGGCGTTAAAGGGTCAACAGGCGTCTCCTGTCCTTCTGGCCTTCCCAATCCGCAGCTGGCATTAGTAGGAACAGAAAGCAATACATATCTTCTGGCAGTAGTTAATAGGGCCGCCTACCCGTCGGAGCTTTTCCAGTCTGCATCAGATTTGCCTCCATGCGGCTCTAATACCAATGCGGCAAGAACCTGGGTAGATATTTATGACCAGAATGATAACCGCATTTATGGATTTTGCTCCCTAGGTTCACCAGCTGATTTAGGTGACCTCTGGTTTGCAGTAGCTCAGGGAGCAACGCCTCCTCTTCAAGTCTATATCGTCATGGAAGACAGGCGCTGCGGAAAAACCTACAGATCCAATTCAATCAACATCCCCGCAAGCGGAACCTATCCCGGCGGCACATCTCCATCATCAATAGATCTAACCGGTGAATGGAGCTGCGATGATGGCGGTCTCTACTACTTACGCCAATTCGGAACAACCGTTTGGTGGTATGGTGAGCATGATCCCAATGCACCTGACTGGTCGAATGTGATGCGAGGCACAATTAGCGGCAGTACAATCAATGCAGATTGGACAGATGTCCCCAAGGGGAGCGTTATGCAATTTGGCAATCTCAAATTGCAGATTGTGTCCAACAATAAAATAGTTGCCATTTCCAAGACGGGAGGCTTTGCTGGATCAACCTGGACGAGATAAAGCTTTGAGAAACCCAGAGCTTTTTCTCTTTTTTCCGTTTAAAACGAATCCAGCAAAATATATCGACAAGACGCTATCTTTGGGAGGATCTAGCCATATAATGACAGAATATGATTATACAGCGAGCCTGATCTAAAATTTTCATTTGCCTGAAATAGCGAAAAGCCCAAGGAACTTGAACATTACAAAATGAACAAATTTATATTGTCAGCAACCTTTGTATATTTGAGGACGACTCTTGCCTGAACCAGAAATGGGCACCCAAATGTTGATCGAGTCCTGGGACCATTGGGAGCAAGCCCTTCAAGAGATCAAAGACCACGGAATCTGTGGCCTGAGCATCGAGACCACCGGTCCGGATCCTTTGATTCAAAGAATCCGGTCGGTTCATTTGGCGCTTCCTGATAAACGGTTATGCTTTGCAGATATCTTTGATCTAGATCTGGGCGAAAAAGTCCTAGACGGTCTTGCAGAGCTTTTAGAAGATTTAAATGTTAAGAAGGTCATTCATAACGCCAATTTCCAGCTACCTTTCATTCGCATTTCCCGAAGTAGAAGGCTGAAATTCCGGAATATATTCGACCTCCAATTGGCTTCGCAATTATGCTGGTCGGGTTATTATGATCTGGTGCCATCCAATTCTCCGAAGAACCCCTGGAAGAAGAGGGTTCCTGACCACAGTCTCGAAGCTCTTGCAGAAAGGCATTTGGGTATCGTTTTGGAACGAAGTTGCATGGATTGGGATTGGGGCCTTAGCAATCTTGCTGCCGAGCAGGTGGAATATTCCACAAAACGCGCTGAGATGCTCCTACCCCTGCATAGGATTTTCCAGGATCTGATCCGAAGAAATAAGCTGGAGAGAGTCTCTGAGTTGGAATTAGGGACCATATCTCCTATGATCGAGATGGCACTTTCTGGAATCCGTTTTGACAGCGATGGCGCTCGAGCATTGATCGCAAAGAAAGAGATTCAATTGATGACGGTATTCATGGACATTCAGGCAGAGGCTAAGGCTAACGGCTACTGTCATCTGCCCGACCAGGACAACGAGGCAAGCTCCCACCTCAATCCGGACAGCCAGAAGGATGTGAAAAGGTTTCTTAAGAGCCAGGGATTTGATGTTTTATCAACCAGGGCCGATGTCCTCCATGAACTCGCAAGGCGAGGTTGCCGTTTTGCCGAGATGCTTCAGGAGTACCGCAGGCTATCTCATGATCTGGCTTTTCTGGAAAATTGGCTTATGCATCTGCATTCAACTGACAACCGCATTCATTCTTCATATTTTCAGCTCAGGAGCGCCACAGGCAGGCTGAGCTCCTGCAGGCCGTGCGCCCAGCAGATACCCCGCAAGGGAAACGATGCTGCAGCCATCAGAAAGCTCTTTTCTGCGTCTTTTGGCAAGAAGATCGTCAAGGCCGATTTCTCGGCCGTTGAGCTGCGTATCATGGCCTATCTATCAGGCGATCAGACCATGATAAAAGCCTTGCAGGAAGGACAGGATCTACACAGGCTGACCGCCTCCAAAATCTCCGGCCTGGCAGTTGAGCCAGGTGACGGATCAGCAGAGGCAGGCGGCTAAGACCATAAACTTCCTTCTCATTTATGGTGGATCGACAAAGACCTTGCAGTGGCGGGCGCTCTCCGACTATGGAGCAGTCATGTCGCTGGACGAGGCAGAGGAAATGCGGGAGAGATTTTTCGAGACATATCCAGGCGTTAGAGCCTGGCAGGAGAGACAGATTGCGGAGAGTAGCTACACTCATCAGCACTACTTCCACAATTGCGTTCACGGGACGTTTGCCTTGCCTTTGACCTGCACCTTCACAGCCTTAGGCCGAAGGCGAGTTTGGCCCAGGTTTGGGGCTGGGATCAAGGCATCAAAGTTCCAGCTTTTCAATACGCCCTGCCAGGGCACGGGAGCTGATCTCATAAAGCTTGTGATGTGCGAGGTTTATGATAGACTGTCCTCTGAAGACGCCAGGATTATTGGCTCCATTCACGATGAGCTTATACTGGAAGTGCCAGAGGAAAAAGCGGAAGAATATGCCAGGATGCTTTGCGAGATCATGGATCGAGTAGGCTCGAAGCTATTGTATCCAGTGCCTGTAAAATCAGAAGTGAAGATATCGTCGTCTTGGGCGGATTAGATTCCTTTTACCAGATCGCTAGTTTTGGCGTTGCTACTGTATCTGCTGACGAAAACCGCTTCCTGGGTTCCTTTGATCGGCTGGATTTTCTCATCATATTGGGATTTAATGTATTGACTATCGATCTGCCGCTCTTCAGTGACCGAGAAGACTGCTACAGACATTGTGGTCATGCCGCAGGTTATATCTGCTGCGATTTGATCGGCTTCTAGGCCCTTTTCCGTCAGCCAATCGATGATAAGCCCTGTCTTGGTCCGGATCTCTTCTATCTTTTGTGGGTCGACTATCTCTTTCTTATAATGGTCCTCGTCGTATCCGAATTCTGCCAGGAGCTCATCGGCCATCAATTCACTCTTGGAAGAACAAATGAGGGCTATGTAGTCAGGTCTTCTTTTGTCAAGAGACATGCGGATCGTATCTGGCCGCATACCTACAGTAAAGATCATTCCTTTGCGAGGAATCTGAAAAGCAATAGCTTCGCCACGCAATGGAGACTTTTGCTGGGCTAAGATTCCAAATGCTCCAAAAATTAATGCCATCAGGGCTAGGCCAATAAATACGGTGGCCATCAAAACACTCAATTTGAAGGAGTAGATGGCAGCTATGACGCACTGGGGGAAGAGATTGACTAAGAGAACCTCTTTCCAGTGAAACCGAAGAAAATGAGCCATTTGTGTCATGAACAGTTCCTCTTTGATTCGTAAATGGAGCCACTTCTTTTCAGAAATGGAAATTGCTTCGTGGTGCGGGTGATCGTTCCCAATGTGTATCAGTCGGCAGATAAGCTCATTACAGGAAGCATCACAAAGCAAGGTTCAAAGCATTTCCGAGGGATGTTAGTTCAAGTCGCTCAAGCTGCACTCAAAAAGAGGGGATCAAAGCTTAGAAGATTCTTTCTAAGGATCAACGCAAGAAAAGGACATAACGTGGCTGTTGTGGCTCTGGCTAGAAAGATACTCTGCATCTTGTATCATCTATTGATGAACCAGGAAACGTATCAAGAAGATGGAGTGACGAAATCAGGGCAATCCAAGATTGGTCTTCCGCGAGAACTGATAAGATGAGACTGCAAACCATGATTGAGATAATTGCCAAAGCAGGATATGAAGTGAAAAAAATTGATGGATATGGGAAATAGACCCCCCATTCTTGATTTTTGAATGTTTCTCAAGGGAAAATAATAAAAATAGGACAGGTGGACATGCTGTGTGATGTCAAATGACCGTGAATTCTTTTTCATGCGTTTATATTTATTATTCTCAAATCTAAAAGCGAAAGAACGACAACGAGTTGTGAGCCTTTTTACCCTCTTTCTCATAAGGCTCATAGTCTCCAATTCTCTTTATAAGATTTTGATGCCGTAACCACAGGGCAATGATGACTGCCAGGGAAATGACCAGCCAAATGGCGTACCATAACTTCAAATAATTTTCCTTTTGAATTTGCTGAGAGTTTATAATTACTGCCGCCCCTAAAGTTACTATTAGGGAAAAGAAAATATTTGCTGAAGGTGCCAGTCCATCTCGATAAGAAGTGCAAAATTTCTCCCATTCACGTTCCGCCTTACCTGCCAAGGAATCTGGATGCCTGCCTAAAAATATCCCAATACGCTTGATCCTTGAATCTGCAGACATAATATAGAGATCATAACTAATAGCAATTAACGGAACAAAATAAAGAAGCCAGAATATATCGGAAATTTCTATCCCAATATCTAGAGAGCTCAGACTGAATAAGACGGCGATAAAGGCCAACTTAATAGTCACGAGCTCCGCTCGTTCATTTTGTGTTCTTATCTTTTCTTCATGAAGCGCGCGCAAAAACTCTCGATCGTTCTCTTCCATTATGGCTTCCCTTTAATTAAGAAAAGTATTGAATCTATTAATAACTTTTGTCTGAAATAGATTTCATCTTCGTTTTTGTTGTCACTAATAATTGAGTTACTGTCCGATTCAAAAGTTATCAGAAGAGTAATACGATTTCGTTTTCAGAGACTTTCGTTATCTTCTCTACCCTGAAAAAATTGTTCGGTAGCCTAATTTTGTTTTGGTTCGTGGCGATCTGTTTAATTTTATCACCAATTTTTTTGCTCTAGAAGCTTTTTCTTCTTGGTTATTTCTATATTAGTCTCTAAATTCAAGTGTCCGCCTGATTTTATAAGGCATAGAAAAGGAAAACTACCCGGGTTTATGCAGGTCTGCCAGAAAATCATCTGCATTATCAAAAATCTTCACTAAGCCCGCGTTATATTGTTTCATGCTTCTAACCAAACCCGCCTTGAATTCATACAACGCTTGTGTCTTGGCAGAGATCATCTGCACTCCTTGAGGTGCATCTGAGCATACCATGTTATTTACATGTTGTATTTATATTATTGTTTGGATGCCAATGCCGCTGCCTTCAGCTCCCTGGCCTTCTGTAAGGCTGCCTCGGCATCCCTCTTTGTGCCGCTCTCTACGTGGATAAAGGTGTGAGGCTTAGATCACAGAGAGCAATTGCCCCAGTATCAAGCTTTCTGTTTAGACTTCCATGCATACCTGACAATCAGTGCCGAAGCCACAACTGCTGAGAACATTATTAGCGCTCCACCCCAATATGAAGACAGTGCCGCATCAACTACACCAATGAACCAAAGGGCAGCAAAGGCCGCTCCCACAATGATGTTTACCCAACGATTCATAGAATCCTTCAAGGAAAGGGACAGGATAGCCATCACCAATGGAACCAACAATATGATTGCAAAGAACAGTATCAGTTCAGGTCCTATTTTCTGACCTTCTGCTTCTCCAGCCATTAGCTGTGCTATTATACCTGGCTCCATAAGCACCAGTATCTGGTGAGCCAAAAAAGCTACTGTTGCAACGAGCCAAAGCACTGAAATCCGTATCTTCCAATCTTCCAAAATCATCTGCCTCTTTTATTGTTGTATCTTAAATATCAGTTTCTGGGTTTATTGTTGCAGCTGTATATAGAGTAACGACATGTTCTCTGAAAATAGATAAAGAAATTAATATATCGTCATAAGGGCCATAGCACGGATGTTCGCAGCTTGGCTCAAGAAAGTTCTATTAAACTTTTACAGGAACAGTCTCATAGAATTTTTCGTGCTAACTTCAGGTTATCCATAGTGATATTGCTGATCTTCCTAAATGGCCCGAAAAATTGCTTTGGCCTAACTATTCATTCCAATACACTACGGAATGATTTATCGACAATTGCCCGATATTGGATTATCGATAGCATTAGGCCAGAAAAGATGTTTTAGAATCCATAGTGTAACATCAGCCGGAAAGTATCCTTATAATAATATCTTGCAGTTCAAGGAATATCGAAAAAAGAGTGAGTGGATTTCAAGTTACACACACTGGTAGGACCTGGAATTAGCCTTTATACCCCAGCTCCGTGGCTTTGGCGAAGGCTGCATTGGACTTGGATGTCTTGCCGAGCAATTTGAATGCATAACCTTTATTATACCAGGCCGCCGCAAGGTTTGGATCTAGCCTGATAGCCTCGTCGAAAGCCTCAATGGCTTCGTCGTATTCGTCATGTTTACCAAGAGCAAGGCCTTTGTTGTACCAGGCATAGGCAGAGTTTGGATCTAGCCTGATAGCCACATCAAAACACTTGATAGCTTCGTCGTACTTGCCTAGGTCATCGAGAGCATTGCCTTTGCTAATCCAGGCATTGGCAACATTTGGATCCAGCTTGATGACCTCGTCAAAAAACTTAATGGCTTCATCGTATTTGCCTTGGTCAGAGAGAACAGCTCCTTTGCTAATCCAGTCATTTACAAGGTCTGGATCTAGCTTAGATCTATATCCTAGCTCCTTGGCTTTGGCGAAGGCTGCATCAGCTTCAGTAGTACGACCAAGCAACTTGAGTGTATCACCCTTGTTGTTCCAGGCCGCTGCAAGGGTTGGATCCAGTCTGATAGCCTCATCAATAGCTTGGATGGCCTCATCGTACTTGTTCAATTCATAGAGGACACCGCCTTTGTTGTTCCAGGCTGCTGCATAGTTTGGGCCTAGCCTTATGGCTTCGTCATAAGCCTTGATGGCGTCATCGTATTCGCCTAGGCCAGCGAGAGCAGTGCCTTTGTTGTTCCAGGCCGCTGCATAGTTTGGGTCTAGCCGTATGACTTCGTCATAAGCCTTGATGGCGTCATCGTATTCGCCTAGGCCAGCGAGAGCAGCGCCTTTGCCAATCCAGGCATTGGCAACATTTGGATCCAGCTTGATGACCTCGTCAAAACACTTTATAGCTTCATCATATTTGCCCTGGCTAATTAGATCGACACCTTTATTGTACCAATCTTCTGCTGTTTGCTGACATTGTGCGCAAGTCATCGATGCCAGAAGAAGAATGAAAACGGCATAAACCAATCTCATAAGATCGAGGAAGTGCCTAAAGAAGATAAGTTTGTTGGCCTCTCTTTTAGATCCGCAGAAAAAAAAGAAGTGAATATTTTACCCGTACTGCTAAATGCTGGAATTAGCCTTTATACCCCAGCTCCTTGGCTTTGGCCAAGGCTTCATCGGCTTCGGCGGTCTTTCCAAGGGCTTTGAGAGTAAGGGCTTTGCCAAACCAGGTTCCAGCATTGTTTGGATCCAGTCTTGTGGCCTCGTCATAAGCTAGGATGGCGTCATCATACTTGCCCTGGGCTTTGAGAGCATAGCCCTTTCCAAACCAGGCCGCTGCAAGGGTTGGATCCAGTCTGATAGCCTCATCAATAGCTTGGATGGCGTCATCATACCTACCCTGGGCATCGAGAGCAGTGCCTTTATTACTCAGGCCTTTGGCAAATTTTGGATCCAGCCTGATGGCTTCGTCAAAAGCCTGGATGGCTTCGTCGTACTTGCCCTGGATAGCGAGAACAGCGCCTTTTTCGAACCATGCATCGGCAAATTTTGGATCCAGTCTGATGGCTTCGTCAAAAGCCTGGATGGCTTCGTCGTACTTGCCCTGGGCATCGAGAATAACGCCTTTTCCAAACCAGGCTTGAGCAAAGTTTGGATCTAGCCTGATAGCCTCGTCTAAAGCTTTGATAGCTTCGTCGTACTCGTCATGTTTGCCGAGTGCAAGGCCTTTGTAGTACCAGGCTTGGACAAATTTTGGATCCAGTCTGATAGCCTCGTCAAAAGCTTTGATAGCTTCGTCTATTTTGTCTAGGATACCAAGAGCATAGCCTTTTTTGTTCCAAGCATCGGCAAAGTTTGGATCCAGTCTGATAGCCTCGTCGAAAGCCTCAATAGCTTCATCGTATTTGCCCTGAGCACCGAGAGCATTGCCTTTTCCAAACCATGCATCGGCAAAGTTTGGATCTAGCCTGATAGCCTCGTCGAAAGCCTCAATAGCTTCATCGTATTTGCCTTGATTATGAAATGCAATACCTTTATTGTGCCAATCTTCTGCTGTTTGCTGACATTGTGCTGATGTCATCAATGCCAGAAGAAGAATGAAAACGGCATAAACCAATCTCATAAGATCGAGGAAGTGCCTAAAGAAGATATGTTTGTTGGCCTCTTCCATCTTCCGCTCAATTTCTGATTGTATCTGGAGTCAGAAAGTCGCTGTTGATCATGGGTTTGAGCAGGAATGTATCCTTATAATAATATCTCACCGTTTAAAGCATATCGAAAAAAGAGTGAGTGGATTTCAAGTTGCCATGAAAACTACCTAAATAAAATGGTCAACGGCTTGAGCCGCTTTCCAGGAATTCATTTTTTCTCACCTCATATCCAGCCTTAATGATAGTTTGTTCATTTCATCTAAGCTCATCGATATTGTTGAACGTACACGTGGACCGTTGGCGCATCTTGGCTTACCCATTAAATCATCCTGGTAAATCTCTTGACAGATCAGTAAATGATAAAGTATGCATAGTACCTTTCTGGCTAGAGCAACAATTCCAATTTTAGTTCCCCTTCTAGCCTTGATCCTCAGAAAGAACTTCTTCAACCTCGAGTTTTGCTTTGATCGTATGATTGCATGAGCAACCTGAATGATCATCGCTCTGATATGGGGCGAACCATGTTTAGTGATATGGCCATTTATCAGCTTACCAGCACGCCACAAGCTATTTCTCTTTTTCCGGACATTATGCCCTCACAGTTGCGATATGATATGGGCAGATCTGTAAATCCTGGGTGGTGAATTGCCATTCACGTTCAGTGACGCATTTAGGTGCTCAAGAAATCTGGCTACTTTACACGACGGAATTTAAGTCCCTAACTTGCAAGCAGCCTTCACTGCCCATAATAGGATTGAAGTCAATAGGCATGTTTTCATAGCTTTGGGTGTGAATTTTAATTCATCGATGCTTTACACACACTATTAATCTGGGATCAGCCCTTATACCCCAGCATCTCAGCTTTAGCGAAGGCTTCATCGGCTTCGGCGGTCTTTCCAAGGGCTTTGAGAGCAAGGCCTTTGCCAAACCAGGTTCCAGCATTTTTAGGATCAAGCCTGATAGCTTCGTCATAAGCTAGGATGGCGTCATCATACTTGCCCTGGGCATCGAGAATAACGCCTTTTTTGTTCCAGATATCGGCAAAGTTTGGATCTAGCCTGATAGCCACATCAAAACACTTGATAGCTTCGTCGTATTCGTCATGTTTACCAAGAGCAAGGCCTTTATTGTACCAGGCCGCTGCAAGGGTTGGATCCAGTCTGATAGCCTCGTCGAAAGCCTTGATGGCTTCGTCATATTTGCCTTGGAGATTGAGATCAAGGCCTTTGCCAGCCCACGTTTTGGCACTGTTGGGGTCCAGTCTGATAGCCTCGTCAAGAGCTTGGATGGACTCATCATACTTGCCCTGGACACAAAGAACAAGGCCTTTATTAACCCAGGCTTTGGCATAGTTTGGATCCAGTCTGATGGCTTCATCATAGGCCTCGATGGCGTCATCATACCTACCCTGTTTACCAAGAGCAAGGCCTTTATTGTACCAAGCCGCTGCAAGGGTTGGATCCAGTCTGATAGCCTCGTCGAAAGCCTTGATGGCTTCGTCATATTTGCCCTGGGCATCTAGAGCATTGCCTTTGTTGTACCAGGCTTTGGCATAGTTTGGATCTAGCCTGATGGCTTTGTCATAGGCTTTGATGCCCTCATCGTATTTGTTCAATTCACTGAGGGCATCGCCCTTGTTGTTCCAGGCGGCCGCATAGTTTGGATCCAGTCTGATAGCCTCGTCGAAAGCCTCAATGGATTCATCGTACTTGCCCTGGGCAACTAAAGCAAAGCCTTTTTTGTTCCAGGTATCGGCAAAGTTTGGATCTAGCCTGATAGCATCGTCATAGGCTTTGATAGCTGCATCGTACTCACCCAGTTCCTTGAGAGCAAAGCCTTTGTTACTCAGGGCTTCGACATAGTTTGGATCAAGCCTGATGGCTTCGTCATAGGCTTTGATAGCTTCGTGGTACTTGCCTTGAGCATCGAGAGCAAAGCCCTTCCCAAACCAGGCCATGGCATAGTTTGGATCCAGTCTGATAGCCTCGTCGAAAGCCTCAATGGATTCATCGTACTTGCCCAGTTCTTTGAGAGCAGAGCCTTTGTTGCCCCAGGCTGCTGCAAGGTTTGGATCTAGCCTGATAGCATCGTCAAAAACCTGAATGGATTCATCGTACTTGCCCAGTCTGCAAAGAGCAGCGCCTTTGTTGTTCCAAGGTATTGCATTTTTAGGATCAAGCCTGATAGCTTCGTCATAAGCCTTGACGGCCTCGTCACATTTGCCTTGGGCATCGAGAGCAACACCTTTATTGAACCAATCTTCTGCTGTTTGCTGACATCGTGCTGATGTCATCAATGCCAGAAGAAGGATGAAAGCGGCATAGGTCAATCTCATGAGATAAAGGAAGTGCCCAAAGAAGATATGTTTGTTGGGAATCTCCTATCCTACTCTCATTTTCTGATTGTATATGGAGTCAGAAAGTCGCTGTAGAATCCAGAGCGCAACATCATGAGGTTTGAGCTGAAATGATGTCTTATAATAATATGCAAGGTTACGAAAATTAAAAATAATGGAGTGTGTATAAAATTTTATATGTACTTTAAGGCTGGAATTGGTCTGTATATCCTAGTACCTTGGCCTTGAAGGAGGTCGATCCAAAGTAGGGTTCCTCTTGAAAAGTCGAGTTCTCGAAGTGAGCTTCGCTTTGGAAGGCTGATTTGCGGAAGCCGGTATATTCGCTGTTGAAGGCTACATTCTCGAAGTGAGCTTCGCTTTGGAAGGTTGATTTGTCAAAGATGGTAAATTCGCTGTTGAAGGTCGCATTCTCGAAGTAGGCATTGCCTTTGAAAACCGAGTCGTCAAAATGGGTATTTACTGATAGCACCGCATCTTCTCCGTCTACCTTGAAATGGATACTTCGGCCGTTGAAGGCCGAATTCTCGAAATGGGCGTCACCTTGGAATACCGAATTTCTAAAGATGGTCTCGCCGTTAAAAACTGAGGTCACGAAGTAGGCAATGCCATTGAAATTCGATCCTCCGAAGAAGGTAATGTTATCGAAGATGGAGCCATTGAAGTCAGCAATGCCATTGAAATTCGATCCGAAGTTGGCAATGTCTATGAAAGTCGAACCTCCGAAGAAGGCATCGCCGCAGAAGGTCGAACTCTCGAATCTAGCACCCCCTATGAAAATAGAGTTGTTGAAGGTAATTGTCTCATTAAAATAAGAATTACTGAAGTCCACAACTCCACCAAATTCGGAATCTTCTATTCTTACGGGAGAGGTAATGACTTTCTGGGTCTCTGACAAGTGCGAATAATAAATCTCGTCTGTGGTCCTATCAACGTGTTTTATTGGCAGATCTAATTTACTCAGATCTAGATCACCACGAACTATTACATGATCATACTCTACAGGCGTACCATTTTGGATCTTTGCTAGGATTTCACTGGCGGAAACCACTCGGAGAAGCTTTTCAAAAGATCGTTCTGTATCTACTTGGGAAGAACGTTCGACAACAATCTTGGGGTGCCGAAATTCCTGAATTCCAGACTCCGTCGCAAAATAAACGACATCCTTGGAAGATGAGTCTCCGCCTTGATGCCAAATCTCTGGTTCTGCTAGTGATACGCAACTCGCAATAGTAGATAAGACCAATACTGAGAAAATACAAGCAGCTAATAATTCCCTCATTTATCCAAGCTCCAGCGGTAAGTTAATTGTTATTTATTTAAATAGTCATTGTTCAATTGACTCGGCATTTCGCTAGATAGCCAGCTAATGCCGTCGCTTTTATTCTGTTGGCCTTTTGCATCGATCTATGGCAGTAGCATGGTCATCAGAAACGTGCGGGGTTCTCATTCCCCGCACGTAATCACATTTTATAACCTGCATCTATAGGATATGTCCTGGCTGGAATAGATGAAGATCACCAGTAAGATCCAAAAGCCGTCGCCGTCTTGCTGAAAATGAAATGCGCATTGGTTCCTCGGCAGGGATGCATGAGTATTTATGAACGTAGAAGATACATCAATTTCGCCATGAAGTGAGGAGATGAAGGGATTTGATCCAATCGTATCATCCACCGATCTATCCAAAGGAATTTCCGCTCCGCCTGGACGGCATAAAATTCGTTGATGGCGGCTTTGAATATGCATATCGGGCCGCATCGAAAGATATGGACAAGTGCTATGCAAATGTTCATGCGCCGTGCCGGAATGTGGCTTACAAGAGGTAGAGAAAATGATGCAGAGAAAAAGACCATTGAGAACAAAAATCCACCATCTTCAAAATTCTTCGCCATGTCCAACGATCTCTTGGTTATCCAGAAGGGCAAGATCGGGAAATGGCTTGTCAATCGCACAATTTGGACGAGCTGCAGGAAAACTCACTATGCGATAAAACCGATATCATTGAATGATCAAATCACGGGAAATCCGCCATGAACTCAAAAAATCAGGTAATTGAAACTGCTGAAAGGATCAGAAGTATGGATATTAGAGGTGCAGGCAGGATTGCAACGGCTGCAGCTGCATCTTTGAAGGACTATGCATCGACAATTAAAGCAAAGAATCTGGATGAATTCAATGCACAGATAAAGCAAGCTGCAGACCTTCTCCTCAATACCAGGCCTACTGCAGTTTCTCTATCCAATGCCATACGCATAGTAACAAAATATGATGCACAAGACATTGATTCGGCCCGATTGGAAATTGTCAATAACGCCAATCGCTTTATAGAAAATTCCAAAGAGGCGATAGAGAAGATTGGCAAGATCGGTAGCCGTAGAATTAATGATGGAGATACAGTTCTCACCCACTGCAATTCTATGGCTGCGATTTCAGTGATCAGCGCTGCATACAAATCAGGAAAAAAAATCAAGGTCATCGCCACTGAGTCGCGACCTAGATTCCAGGGAATTACAACCATCGGTATGCTTGATAAGCTTGGCATAGAAACGGAACTGATAGTGGATTCAGCTGCACGAAGCGTGATGAATGAGGTAGACCTGGTGGTTGTTGGAGCAGATGTGATAACTGCAAATGGCACTCTGGTAAATAAAATTGGCACAGCTCAGATAGCTCTTTTTGCTCATGAGGCAAGGACGAGCTTCATGGTGGCTGCTGAGACCTATAAATTCAGCCCAAAAACCATACTTGGTGAGCTTGTTACTATTGAGGAGCGCGAGGCCGAGGAGGTTTTATCTGACATATCCAAGTACAAACACGTTAGAGTCAGAAACCCTGCGTTCGATGTCACGCCTCACCAATATATCGACTTGATCTGCACCGAGGCGGGTGCGATACCACCGGAAATGAGCTATTTAATAATAAAGGAGCGCTTGGGGTGGGAAATAAAGGATGAGGACTATTAAGCTTTACCTTTGGTTGATTCAGGCATACGCAAAGGTGAAAATTATTAATTTGGATGGCTCGAATAATCTAAATAGTGAATATTTTTTGGTCAAGCACCAAAAGATTGAAAACTCATAATCGCAATGACGAGTCGCATTAATTAGTACAATTCCGTTGGTTCTTGACTATAACTTGGCGACATGGCGCAAGTGCAGTCGAAAATCCCTTGTGCAGATTTAAAAGGAGCTTGCTCTAAAGGATTCATACTACTAAAGCCACCATAGCAACACGGCAACCAGCTATCGACCTGCAGCCTCGTTTTTGTTATGGAACTATGAGATATTTTCTTGATAATCGAGTAAGTTCCAATATAATCCTCATCGATCAGAGTATTAACATCCTTACGGCCTTTGTTTTTCTCCATTACTCCAATATGGCCTTTGCCAGTGAATGCTGCCTCCAGATCCAATTTAGTGTTGGAGAATCTGTCCACAAAGCTCTCTGTGTCGTCATCATTTTGAGTTAATTTCCAGAAAAGGTCCGCAGAGAGGTTCCTACTGAGAGCGTTTGCGTAAAGAAACATGGCATTGATGGATACGCCGGATTCATAATTCTTGAGGCTTGTCTTTCCCATTCCTTTTGATCTGAAAGACATCGACATATCTCCAGGCTGGAAATACTTTATTAATTGCATATTCATTGGAGAATAAGTGAAATCCGATTTCTCACCCAAGGATATCGATCGGTCGTCTACAGACTTGGATATGCCCGTTTCCAAATCGTATTCCGCACCATCCTTTGCGTAAGTCGAAGATTCAGAGTCATACTTTCCGCTGCCATGAGCAGGACTGCTTAGCTCCAGGTTGGCCACATTGGTATTTTTATAGGCACTGAAATAACCTTTTCCGCTAACATTTTGTTCTATATGATATATATATTTTGAATCCACGCGACTATCATATATTAAATCCAATCTGTCGTCATCAAGAGCTAGTCCTGCAAAGATTGCAGAAAAAGCTATTGCAGCTAAGAGTGCGATTTTCAAGCTATATCTCAAAATCTGCCCCCTTCAATTAGCAAAGTCCGATCGCCTCTCCTTAATTCAATACGAGTTACGTTCTTAGAACTTAAAGCATTTTCGGAGTCGAAGAGCTGAAGCGAGAATTCAAACGTATTTCGTAAGAATACTATAATAATCAACTCGATGCCAGTACGATTTTATCACATATTGGGATTAATCAATCTAAATGGTCCAATTGATTACGACGTCTCAATCTACCTCAACTTCCAGAACATCAATAATATGATAAGAGATGTCAAGGCTGCGCTTGATGATACGGCTTTCTTGGTTTGGGAAACATTTGAATTCTGATCAGACGCCATGGTTTTGGTTTGCTGCAGAGATTCCTGTAGACCTCCAAATCGGTTATCATTTGGAAATGGCTCAGCATTTTTTGCAGACTCTCCCTTAACTTCAACATAACCAGTTTTATTTCCCGAAGGCGCGCCCCTGGCTGAAACGTCCGCAACGAATGAATAATTTCCTGGTGCAACATCCATTGCTTTGACTGTGCAATTGTATTTAGTAATGCCTGTAGGCAATACATATTTGATCTTCTTTTCGCAGGAAATATCAAGCCCTTGATTCTCATTTCTGAAAACCAGTTCTACATAGGCTCCCTGACTGCCTAATCCCTTAACGGAAACGGTGAAGTTAGTCTCGCTACCAGGAGCGAGGCTTATTGGCGATATATCAATAACTTTGAACCAGTAGGAGGCGTTAGCCTGCCCTGCCAGTAGTAAAATGAGCAAAAATAGTAGAATTGAAATTTGAAAGACTATTTTCATATATCAGTTAATGTATTAAAGATTATAAAAATGTTTCGGGATATTTTTCGAGCTCCAATATTACCAAAGCAGGAATCCGAAGTACCTTGCTGCATAAATGGCGCCAACTGCTATTACCAGCAGCCCGAAGAATTTAGTAGTCCATTTTCCTAATGAAACATATTTTTCTCCGACCCTTGCGCCAACGGCTCTAGAAAATGTGGCAATCGGAATAATAGGTATTCCATGACCAATCCCAAAAATGAAGAGCATCATTCCACCGGTCAGAGGCGCAATGTTTTGTGACGCTAACCATATCAAAACCGGCAACACCATGGATAGGGCACATGGGGCCCAACCAAGTGCAAAGAAAACACCTAACGTGAAAGCTCCTATGAATGCAGAGTGCTTGAAAAGGCCTATAGATCCCTCTACTGCTCTCTGCATAAGGCTTTTTCTGGGTTCTTGAATTTCGTCAGAAAGAGTGCGCCTCATTCGAGAAGTTAAAGGTTCTATTATCTCATCAAGAGATTTGAAATTAGTTATTCCAAGAAGGATCATGATCCCCCCGGCAATAAGATCGAAGAGCCTTGAGTCACGAAATATCAAGCCCGCCTGTGAAATGAATAAGCCCAAGAAAAAGAAAACTATAGCCATTCCAAATGTAAAGGCAATACCCATCATGAAGCCTTCCTTGGATGTAGAAGTACTTTTTTGAAGATATTCATCCTTTCTTCGTATGGTCAGAACATAAGAGAACACAGCGATCATCAGGGCGATTGAGCACGGAGCAAGAGAGGTGAGGATACCAAGGAAAAACATCCCGAGGAAAGAAACATCCTGCTTGAACACTTCGCCTTCCGGAAGGTTCCATTGCGAAACTGATAGATCCTGAAGCTTTCTATTGAGAGTCTTTGCGCTCTGCACTCCATCGATCTCGCCCTCACCCACTCGATAGACGTGGTATACCCCAGCAACATTGCCATCCTTATCGATTAAAATAATCGTAGGATTCGAGGAGCCCCCTCTAACATTCCAGTAGTCTAGGTATTTGCTTCCAATTGGATAAGGTTCAATATCCTCAATCCAAGGCCAGGTTATGTTGATCTTCCACCATTTTTCAGCTAATTTTTGGCCGTTTTCAGAATAAGGATTCTTCCTGAGATTCAGGGTAACGATTTGCGCATTGGGATTCATCTTTTTTAGACTGGCCAGCTCTTCTATCTGGCTTTTCAGCGACTTCTCGCATTCTATACATAATGGAATCTCGATGTTAGTAATGTGGAAGATAAGAGGTGACCCTCTAAAATCCTTTATGGAATAGTTTGTACCGTCTATGTTAGTAGCGGTAAAATCTGGTGCCTTTGTCATTCCTTCAGAAGAGGTCACGGGGATAATAATGATTAAAAGTGCAATTGCAGCAAAAAATAGGAGATTAGTTGAATACCTTGGATAATAAGCATGAATCATTCTTCCTTTCATTTCCATTCAGCTGAATTTAACTTGTGGTAGTATATGGAGTCTTTTACATAACCATTAATCTGATCTATGGTCATTGCATCAAGTATGCTGTGCCAAGCCACATCTACCTTCCCACTAGACCCCTTAATTAGAGTAACAAATATCGTAGTAGGCACATAATATTTCTGTTCTGTGCCATGTGGATCATAGACATCGAGAATCCCAATTGCTTTCTGATAATCGGCTTCATTGCTATCAGTTAGGATGTCATAATATCCCAGATCTGTGCCATAGCTCTCTAAAGTCTTGTCGATGTTTGCTATCTGCTGCAAACAAGGTTTACAGTCGCTGCTGTGCACAAAAATGAGGACTGGCTTCTCTTTAAGAGCATCTAGAATCCATGCGGGATGACTTGCGGTCGAACCGGAATTTGCGTTCTGATCCGGATAAGTTGTCCACCAGTCATCATCGCCAGAGCCCAGAGAATGCGACGGATTATAGCTATTCCAATCTTCAGAAAAAGCTAGACCAACTAACACAAAAATCGATAATGTAATCAATACAAGTAACATTGAACGATCCTTAGATCTACTGAACATGATTGAAAACCTCTTAATATCTTGCCTAAATAATCCCCTAATTATTTAGAGCTTCTCTTTCATCGACTTATGTGACATATTCTCTGCAAGTTATTATTAAATTTTTATTCGAGATATTTCTGCAGTACCTCTCTTTGGAGCCCGCATGGTTTGACAGGAGCGCTATAAGAATTATCGAAACACTGAATTACCTTCATAGTGCTTACTAAGCATATGAAGAAGGTCTTTTATCAGCCTTCTTGAATCTCTACGGGTAGGGGTGGCATTTTATGCTTGACATTTTGAGAAAAAGACGCAGCATCAGAAGCTATGAAGAAAGAGAAATTGAACAAGAAAAAATAGATATGCTTATGGAAGCCGCTTTGCGGTCTCCAACATCCCGCGGCACCAACCCCTGGAGATTCTTGTTCATAAAAGACAAATCCATATTGGAAGAGCTTTCCCGAGCTAAAAAAAGCGGCTCAGGTTTTCTAAAGGGAGCAAACCTTGGCGTTGTCATATGCGCAGAAAGTGATAAATCAGATGTCTGGATTGAAGATTGCTCCATTGCCACTATAATCTTGCAGCTTTGCGGCCAGAGCCTGGGATTAGGTTCATGTTGGATCCAAATTAGGAAAAGAATTCATAACGAGAGTCTCACCTCGGAGGATTATGTTAAGAGAGTCCTTCATCTGCCAGAGAACATGAAAGTGGAATCAATGATTGCTTTTGGCTATCCGAATGAAACAAAGTCGGCAATTACAAAAAACCAACTCGAATACGATAAGATACTAACCAGATAGCTTCAAAGTTTTCGGTGTAGTGTTTATGTGTTATCACTAAGCCAATCTAACTGAGATCACCAAACATGAGACTTAATGAGAGCAGTTGATCAGTGGATCAACGATCCCATTGATTTGAAAAGCCTCTTCTCTCTCGATGCAAGTAGGGCAGGCGTGGCAGGGTACCTCTTCGCCTTTGTAACAGGACCAGGTCAGTTGGTATGGAACCTCCAGATCTAGGCCAATCTTCACGATTTCAGCCTTGGTAAGATCAACAAAAGGAGCATGAAGCTCCACGGGATGCCAGGCCGTGGCTAACCTTATGGCGGGCTTCAGTGCCTCTACGAACTCTGCCCGGCAGTCAGGATAGATTGTCGAATCATTCTTATGGGCCGCATAGAAGACCTCCGGCACGTTCTCTGCTTCGGCATAGCCAGAGGCTATGGAGAGCATGATCATGTTGCGATTAGGCACAATGGTCTGTCTGGCGGCATCTTCAGTATAGTGACAGCTCGGAACATCCTTTCCCCCCAGAAGTGCGCTTCCGCCTAAAAACCTGGCCAAACTGCGGAGATCCACAATATGATGAATTACCTGTAGCTTTGCAGCGATCCGTTTTGCGCAGTCTATCTCCTTTTTATGCCTCTGGGCGTAGTTAAAGGTCAAAGCATGCACATTGTAGCCCTCATCAACCATTTTGTATAGCAGCGTGGTGGAATCCACGCCCCCGGACAAGATTAAAACGGCTTCCATCTGATATTCCTTATCGGTACGATTCTTGGATTGCAGACCTGAGGTTTCGGCGAATTAATATTAATACTATTAGCCAGGTGGGGCGAAGGATGAGCCCATTCTGATCATAATAGGATTAAAAGAAAAACGTTTGCATGTTATATGCATTTAACAATTTGTAAATATCTTTTTCACATATCTAATTCAGGCAAAGCTACTTATTCTTGCACGCATTATTTCATCTCATGAGATGGCTCTGGCAGGGAAGAAGGGAATTAACAGGTTTAGGCCAAAGACGCAGCAAATTCCAGGAGCTTGAGGAGGCAAAAGAAATCCTGGGGGAGGTCTTTGGAATAGGCAAATCCGAGGTTGAAGAAATGATCAGAATGCGCCTGGAAGAAATCCGAACTTACGACCAGGAATTTAATTTAGATTGATGTTGCTCCTGCAGGGTGTTGCAGCCCCCTAATTATGGTTCATGCTGCAATTATTTTGGCAATAAAAGCAAAAAGGAATAAGCAAATAGATGGCAAGTGAGAGTAAATGCGACACGCTTTTTTTGGGCAATCTTTATATTAACCGACTCCGCAACAAAATGATCTCGACAATCACAAATAGTCTATGAAAGAAATTCTGGATGATCTAAGAGAGATCGTTGGCGGCAATGTGTCTCTTTCGCCCACTGAGAGATGCTGCTATGCCTCCGACGCATCAATGGTGGAAGGACTGCCTGATTACGTTGTCCGTCCCAAGAGTACCCAAGAGGTATCCCGCTTACTCAGATACTGCAACAACAGACATATCTTTGTCACACCCAGGGGTGCCGGCACAGGTCTATCCGGAGGTTCTTCTCCTGTTTATGGCGGAATCATTTTGGATCTTTCCGGCATGAACAAAATAATAGAAATTGATATTGAAAACCTTCAGGTCATCGTCGAGCCGGGTGTGATCCCTGAAAAGCTCAACCTGGCCCTAAAGCCTTACGGATTCTTTTTCCCACCAGATCCAGGCAGCTCTGCTATGTGTACTATCGGAGGAATGATCGCAAATAATAGTAGCGGCATGCGTTCGGTCAAATATGGAACAACGCGAAATTACATACTGGACCTGGAAGTTGTGCTCGCAGACGGCAGCGTAGTTCATACAGGTTCAAGAGTGCTCAAGTCTGCATCCGGATACGACCTCACCCGTCTCTTTGTTGGTTCAGAAGGAACACTTGGAATAATCACAAGAGCCGGATTGAAAATAGCTCCTTTGCCAAAAGTAAGGAAACTCGTCCTGGCCTGTTTCGAAAATGCCGAGATCGCGGGGCAGGCAGTTGTAAAAACATTTTCAGCCGGCATCATCCCCTCAGCATGCGAGATCCTTGATAAGACTACCTTGCAGGTCTTAAAGCTCTGCGATCAGAATCTGGCAATGCCGGACAATGGTGATGTGATCCTCTTCGAAGTGGACGGTACTGTGAATTCAACTGCAGAAGCGGCTTTGGAGATCGAAAAGATATGCCACTCCTTGGCGAAGAGCGTGAGCATAGCCGCTGACAACAAGGAGATGGAGGCCATCTGGGCAGCGAGGAGACTTGTTGGCGCGGCCATATCAAGAATGGACCCGACCAGGACCCGCATCTATATGGGCGAAGATGTGGGCGTTCCCATTAAAGAAATACCTGCTTTGATCAAGAGAGTGCAACAGATCACGACTAAGCTAGATATTCCGGCAATGAAATACGGCCATATTGGAGATGGGAATTTGCATGTGGCTCTTTTCATAGATGTCATGAATACCGATCAATGGGAAAAGCTCCGTCTCGCAGCAGACCGAATCCATAATGCTGCCCTGGAACTTGGCGGAACGGTAAGCTCCGAACATGGTATAGGCCTTGCACGGGCACAATATATGTCGGCACAAGTGGGAGAAGGATCTCTGAACATAATGCGATCAATCAAAAGAGCCCTAGATCCGACATGCATCTTGAATCCTGGAAAGATGGATCTATAACGAATTAGAAAGCCATAAAAGCAAGATGGAGCATCCGAATATAACCCATTTTGAAATAAAGCACCAGGGATAAAGAATCTGATAAAAAATGCCAAGAATGAAAACGCTGGATTGGGTTTGATTGGTATAGTTAAGGAATTAATAATCGCTAAATGCAAAAATCAAAAATAGTGAAATTATCAAGAGTCAATTCATGAATTTATTACTATTCAGGGTTAATAAATGAATCTCGACATAAAAGAGATCAACCGTTGTGTCCGTTGTGGAACCTGCCGCACAGTCTGTCCTGTATTTGAGGAATCTGGCTGGGAGTCGGCCAACACCAGGGGACGCATTATGGTTATGAAGAGCCTGGCAATGGGACTGAACGCAGATACTCAAGTACTGGATAGCCTGAATACGTGTACTACTTGCGGTATTTGCACCGATAACTGTCCGGCGAATGTCAATTTTTCGGAAATGGTCGAGAAGGCAAGAAAAGAACTCGCGTCCAGGGGAATAGTAACCGTTGAACAGTCCGCCCTACAAAGGAAGATCTATGAAAGCGGAAATACTTTTGGCGACCCCAGAGACAGGCTAACGTGGCTAAAAGATCGAAGCCTATTGAAGGAGAAAGCGGATTACATCTACTTCGTGGGCTGCATGAACTCTTATAGATTTTCAAGGACTGCAGCCAATACTTTTCATCTTTTGAGTCGCTTTGGAGCGACACTTCTCCCAAACGAGCAGTGCTGCGGTTCGCCACTGCTCCGTACTGGCTTTGATGCCACCAGGTTCGTCGATGAAAATGCCAGGCAGATAAAAAAGATTGGAGCAAAGACTGTAATCACAGGATGTGCAGGCTGCTATACTACTCTTAAAAACAATTACAAAGAGGACTTCCGGGTATTGAGCGTCCCGGAATTTCTGGCAGAGAAGATCTCTCAAATGGACATGAAGACCTTAGACCTCACCGTAACCTATCACGACCCATGCCACTTGGGGAGGCATAATAATATCTATGAACCGCCGCGCCAGGTGATCGAATCCATTTGCAGACTAACCGAAATGAAAGCCAGCAAAAAGAATGCCAGGTGCTGCGGAGGAGGAGGAGGGGTGCGATCAGGGTATAACGATCTTTCCCTGAGATTGGCCAGAAGAAGGCTGGAAGATGTTCCGGATGGTGTTGACTATATAGTCACTTCATGCCCCCTCTGCATCAGAAATCTGAAAGATGCTGGTGCAGGCGATAAAGTGATCGATTTAGCAGACCTTGTAGCAATGGCAATGAGATGATGCCAGTCAAATCTTGTCCGTGCTGATGAATTGCCACCAATGCTTGGCCTCCTGATTATCGAAAATTTGCCAAGTCAAATGCCATTAATCCTGCCATTGCGCTTATACCCATTTAACTCATTGAGTCGGTTTCCTGCTAGTAATCCGCTGATAAAAGAACCAAACTCTAACGAAATACACATGTATCCAAAGAGTATAGACAAAAAACAATTATCTTCTCCCTATCTAGTTCCAAGAAAGACAAATATCAAGGCAATTACTATGAAAAAATAAAGCCGATTGGCCCATCAGTCGTCTGTTTTTCGGTTAAGTTTATTGCGCAGTCCAGATGATCATATTGTTCATGCTGCTTATGGCTTATTTTTCCATTCCAGTCCGCATTTGGTAATGTATTTATCGAGACCGTATTCTCCACCACCAATCACTTGAATGGTTTCGTATGTTTTGATCTTCCCTCTACAGTCTTGTAGCCGAACAACCATCCTTGATCCACCTCACCGCCAGAACTGCCACCAGCTTCTAATTATGGATTTTATCTCCCAAAATAGGAAGCTGGCCTTTATTAGCCAATTGATAATCCTCGTGACTTAATATTTTTATGTAAAGTGTTGCGTTACGTATTTTCCCATTACTCCCAACGCCTTGAATAAGTACAGGAAAAGTGCCTTCATCTGTGCTTTTTGTTGTAATGTGGACTCTGACCATATCTAGTGGCATTAATATATGCTTGCCTGATTGATTAAGAGGAGACCGGTATTTCCCAAAGTCAAATGGGCTAGGTAATATCATATCTGTTGGATCAAATAAAGCGTAAGTGTTGTTAATAGATGAGCCTAATGCTTGAAAATGGATCATAAATCTATAAGGTCTAAGCCATTTATGGAAATCATCAACTCTAATATCTACCCATGCGGAATTGTTTCGGTCGTTTGTTATATTTTGAACATCGAACTTCAGACTTTTACTTTCCACCTTGATAGAAAAATCGCTAATATCTTCTGGCCCATACGTTATTGGCATTATAGTGCTCGCAAATGTTCCTATTAATGCAATTATAGATCCTGCTACAGCTACTAATAACGTATTTTCAAACCATCTGCTTATGGCTTTTGACATGATATATCGCCCCCTAGAACTGCCGCAAGCGCCTAGCTCTGGCCTCTTCTTGGATTGAAGGTTTCAGATAGCTGGCTGATGCTTTGAGTGATCTGCGCCATGTGGCCGCATAAGAATCTCATTGTCTGTCAGCCACTCTCCTCAAGCCTGCCAGGATCTTATTAGCCCGATCATGTTTAAAAAGTTGTGCCTGAGATCTACGAGCTATTTGGGAGGGCCGATCAGAAAGGAGGAATTGAGCCGCAAAGCATCGAGCCGAACGCAGGATATGATAAGGAGGAAGTCGAAAAGCCGCATGCTTGTGAAGGCATTCTTCCTGAATAGTGCTTTTCAGCATCGGTTCTTTTTTCATTCCGCCGAAATCCAAACATCATTGCTCCAAGAAAAATTGAAATCGATAAGTCAAACGACGGCGGCGCACCCCGCCGCAAGCTGCTGGGTATTCGAATAAAATAAAAACTAATGCATTACAAAGTCAATGGAACCTCATCGATTGATTAATTCAACAATAGAACAATTATACCCACTTAGAAATCCTTTTGAACCATAATAATGGATTCTTTTTTTTGAGTTCGTTCGGTCTAAATTTTATATATCGTTCAGGATGTCATGACTGTGGCATTCATCCCAAAACAACTTGTCAAACTATTGCTTTGATAAGGTCAGATGCAGTCTTTCAAACTACTGGTTGAGATATCGACATATCCCAAAAAATCTCTGGAGCTGAAATTACAAACAATAGGCTGCTACAGATGCGCAAATGAAGATATTGATGGAATAGATATTAAAAGAAAAAGGTGAGATGTAAGAATGAAAATGATTAAACTGCTAACAACAATCAGTATGATTTGCATGATTTCGGCAATCTCTATTGCAGCAGCTGAAAAAGTTGAATTAGGTTCTGCAAGTGTTTCTCTAAACCTCAATGGCCTTGGATCGTTCAATGTGGAAAAAGGAGATCCCTCATCTATAGATCACGAAAAAATTGATTTCCAATACACAATCAATCCCGCAAACATCAATTTCGAGGACGCCTCTAATACAGTGCAAATTGAGATTCATGAATTGAGCATTTCTGAGCCCCTTGATAGCTCAATCTCAAGAAGAGATACTGCAAGCGGACTAGAGCATTGCATGGAAAAATCCAATATGGTACCTTTTGGTGAAGATTTAGAAACAGAACCTTACACAATAGATGGAAAACAAGGATTATTGGCAACCTTGAATGGTGACTTGGAAAATCCCATGTACATTGTGGCTTATAGCCCTGATGAAGAAAGTGGATCAGGATCTATAGTCTGCGTAATTGGATCCAATTTGCCCTGGGAGAATACAAAGAGCATCTTCGATTCAGTTGAAACCACACTGACCTAGTTGCATCTTTTTTCAAGGACGATTCTCCAACAGGTTTGGAAAGGCAATTGTTTGAGCCGAGACTTGCGAGCGGAACTCTGGCCAGCCCACATACGAGGATTGGCTTTATCGAGGGCATTTTCCGTTCCTGCTGCGTCTATGGTCGCGACATGTTCATATCGCCCGGGCTTTCCATTCCGTGTTTGCGAATTCTGGATGGCAATTTTCTTCTCTCAATACTGGAATTTCGCCGATATTGGTCGTGCACCTAAATTAACTGAAAGCTCGATTCAAAACCAATACTTGATGAATGAAATCACATAGTACTAACGTTAGGGCAAAGAATCACGGTTTTCAGTGAAACAGATGCACGACCCCGACATTTAAGCCACATCTAAGGCATCTTCGTATCACGAAACATACGCAAAATGGGCAACTTTCAGTCAATATCGGATTAATGTTGATCCTACATGAAAGATAGAATCTTATCCTTACGAATTGTCATATTTTCTTTACAAAGGGTACAAAGCTACCTTGATCTAATGGGTGCAAATAGAGCGATACAAGAGGAGATCATACGAAAATGAATAGGAACTTGATGTCGATAATCCTCATCTTATCTTTGATGGGGTGTGCCGTGGCGTTAGACGTAGTGAATGGTGTAGAGATGCGCCCAGGAGAAGCGGCAGCGGAGAGGCTATTTGAGAAGGGCATTGGGCAACCATGGGTAGGTGGCAATCCACCGTCATATCAAAATTCATTGTACTTCAATCCCAGCGGCCTGTGGGGTTGGGGGTGGGGCTGGGATTACGATATTTTTTCCTATTATGCCTATCAAGGGAAAACTTATCATCCATACCGCTATCCCTATTATGCCAATTACGGGAAACCCTACTTTGGCGGTTATCGGTGGTCTTGGTAACTGTCTAGGAGAGGCGATCTAAATTCAAAAAGATCGTCTCTACTTTTACTCAAACCACCCTTTCGGCTTCGCTTTTTAAGTCTTTTCCAGAACCGCTAACAAAATTGCTGCCTTGGCAGATCGGACTTCAGCCCAGGAGTTTAGACAATTTCAATTTTAAAAACATTCTCGGCGCACTCTCTTTTCTCTCGTGTCATCCTGAGCTCTAAAGCTGCTTATAGAACACCATGAATCCATCAGGCTGGTAGACTATGTTAGTACCCACAAATCCCTGTTTCAAAAGATCTATCTGGCCGTCGATGTCAGAACCAGGTATTTTAATCGCCTCTTCTGATGACCTCAGATCTTTTCTTATAGGGAAAAGAATTGCGTCTATACAAAATATATCTCCACCATCCATTGAACTTGGGGCTGAGGCCTTTGATTATAAAGCCACTTAAAAGAATGTTGCTTAGGCTCACTGGATTTTTCACGGATACAGTGCAGCATACATGCAAAAATCCCATCTCCTCAATAGCAGAGAGATGATATTTTGCCATTCTTTGCTGCAAACCATTTCCCCGAAAAGCTGGATGAACAGCAACCGCCTGAAGATGGGCAACCTGGCATAAGTCTGTTTGAGGCAATCCAATATCTCTCCCAAGATTATCTACACTATCTCCAGGAACACGGATGATGCTATAGGCAATCAGTCCTTCCTCCGTTAGCACTCCTACCGCAGCGCGTTCGCGGCAGAAGATATCCTGGAAAAAATCCTCATCGTGCAGCCGGAACAATTCTGGTTCGGGAAGATTCAATTCAATCTGACTCTGAAGCTTCAGCATATCCTGCACCGCTTCTTTACCAAGGAAACACATTTTATAGCTTACTTCTTCCTCTTGGGATTCACATTCGGGTGAAAATCCTTTGCGCGGTCTGATACTACCAGCCTCGATCATAGAATTCAATTTGCCATCCCACTCTCATTATCTGTTTTACCTTTTCATCAAATAAATAGCTAAAAAGAGCTGTTGAGTGGTAAGCTTTTCCCTTCAAGCACTGCTTTATTATGCCATCAAAGTAGATATACAAGAGTTTAGATTATGGATAAAAGTAACTGGGCCAAGATTCTCAAGGAATTGGACGAATTATGCGAATTGCATGAGAAAGGGGTCTATGATCCCGGAAAATGCCGGGAATTCAACTCTTATGCTTCTGTTTTCCTCAGCCACCTGGAAGATCAGCATGCGGACAATATAGCAGATAGGGTGATGGACATCCTGGCCGGTTGCAGCCCGAAGGATTTTTCTCCTTGCGCTAACCGGCAATGCACAAAGAGTTCCCTCGAGCGGCTCCAGGGAACTGTAAGAAGGAATTTGCAATAGAATCGAATGGGCCTGAAGTGATAATGATTTTCTACTGTTTCTTTATTTGCGGTTCATGTTTCTTTGCTATGGCTCAATCAAATATTCTGCTACAACTCACTTTAGAGCAATAATAGCAATGAACTAAGACTATAGATACCTTTTTAATTTAGAGAAGAGAAAATGGAAAGAAGAAAAAAGATTCATTGTTACGATAAATCATATTTAAAGAAAAAGACAGTACCCAAATACGATGACAACTTAATATAGTGATCGGAATGATTAATGAACTATTCGAAACAAAGAACAAAAAAAGCTATTTAAAGACATAGGTGAAATAAAAATATGAAACGATGGAAATCTGATCGAGGGCTTGAGGCCAGAATGCTATTAACTATGGTTCTCCTGGCGGTTGTCTATCTGGCATTTTTGGCAGTTCTATTGACCATGCACGTAAGCCAGGTAGTAATTATACTATTTATGGCCGGATTCATGTTCCTGCAATATTTCTACTCGGATAAAATGATTCTATCGTCGATGGGAGCGAAGATCGTATCCGAACGTGAACAACCCGAACTCCATCAGATGGTTTCAAGGTTGTGCTCCATTGCCGACCTCCCCATGCCAAAGATTGCTATAGTGAACACCAGCATGCCTAACGCCTTTGCTACAGGCAGAAACCAGAAGAACGCAGTGGTAGCAGTGACCACAGGCATTATGCAGCAACTTAACCGAAGTGAGCTGGAAGCGGTCTTAGCCCATGAACTTACTCATGTGAAGAATAGAGATATGATGGTAATGACCATCGCTACATTCCTCTCCTCAATAGCCCAAATTATGGTACAATGGCTGCCATTCTTCGGTGGAGGAAGCAGTCGCGACCGCGATTCAGGCAGCAACTTCATTGTGCTGTTTTTGGTATCCCTGGCAGTCTGGATTGTAAGTTTTATTCTCATCCGCGCTCTTTCCAGGTACCGAGAGTTCTCCGCCGATAGAGGAGCAGCAATCATCACGGGTCAGCCGTCTCATTTGGCTTCCGCCCTGATGAAGATCAGCGGCTTTAAAGTGCCAACGCAAGACCTAAGAAAAGTGGAAGGACCGGTTAGCGCTCTTTTCATTGTGCCTGCCCTCTCCGGCTCGTCCATTATGAATTTGTTCTCGACGCATCCTACAATGGAGGCCCGTATTGCCGCTCTGCAGAGGATAGAGCAAGAATTGGAGGCATGAGATGGGGTTCTTAGACTCCATCCTGGGAAAAACCAAACTTCCTATGGCCAAGACGGATAAGCTCTTTGCCATTTCAACTTCCGCCATCACCATGGAGGCGAACCTGGGCTACAAGCCTGATGGCAATGCGGGGGTGTGCATCAAACCCATTGAATCGTCCAGATATGAAGCGGCCCGGGCAGAGATAGAAGAGCTGCTCAAGGTGAGCTTTAGGGAGACGGGCACTGAGTACAACATCCAGAAAGACGAATACAATTACATCTGGGTGGTGCTTAGTGACAAAGATTTCGATGATCTGGTGACCAATGTGCAAATGGTGAGCCAGATTCTGATGGAGCAGGGATTTGGAACGCAGCTCTTGGCTGCAGTTTACCGCTTCAAAGGCGAAGTTGTAGTCTATTGGATCTACAACTTCAAACTGGGCTCTTACTATCCATTCGTGCCCCAGAACGATCAACAAAGGGATACATCACGAGAATTCAGGCTCCGATCGCTGCTGCAAAAGGAGCTTCCTATCGAAAAAGATGAGGCAAAGTGGTATCCCATGTGGGGGATGCCGATTTGAGCTTTTTTACAGATTTCTTGCCTTAATTCCATACACGAAGAGGATGCCCTGTAGGCCAAATCATTAAATCAAAAATTTGCAGAAATTTTTCTTTTCTAGCTTGCCATTAATATCGTCATATTGCGATATGTTCATATATGAATAAGCAACTAATACATCTATTGTCATGACTCAAAAATCAATATCTGATTTGCGTGTTAAAATCCTGCGCGCCTTATCCGATCCCACTCGGCTAGAGCTGCTGGAATATTTATCTGGAGGCGAACGCTGCGTCTGCGAGATACTCCCAGCTTTCCAGAGATCTCAATCTACCATATCCAAACATCTGAATATACTCTACGAGTCTAATATCCTGGAACGAAAAATAGATGGCAAGAAGACAATTTACTGCATAAAAGACCCTCATGTATTCGATCTAATTCGCATGGTAGATTCCCTGGCCCTGAAACAGATATCTCAGCTTTCTGAGGCAGGGCGGATTTTGGAGAATTCGTTATCTAATAGGAGCTGATCTGCACGGTTACTTACACAATTACGGCTGCCCTTCAAGCAGGGCTAACAACGTTGTTGGGATATCTATCGGCACATGTTTTGACATGCCTGGTACCCGCCTTTTTCATAGCGGGGGGTATAGCCGCGCTTCTAAAGACGGAAATGGTGCTGAAGTACTTTGGAAAAGATGCTCCCAAGTGGCTATGCTATAGCGTGGCAGCTACATCCGGAACGATACTGGCGGTCTGCAGCTGCACCATCCTTCCCATGTTCGCAGGAATAGAAAAGAAAGGTGCAGGAATAGGTCCCGCGACGGCTTTCCTTTTCTCGGGCCCTGCCATTAATCTCCTGGCTATAGTTCTCACTGCCAGAGTACTGGGCTTGGATCTGGGAATTGCCAGGGCAGTAGCTGCAGTGTTTATGGCAGTTATCATTGGCTTGATAATGGCCGCCATATTCGAGAGAAGCCCCAAGAAATGTGAGATTTCTCCAAACAATGCACCAGCTCAAGCTTTTCAGGCGATGACCGATCCCCAAAAAAGTGGTAGGACTGAGCGTATCGCGGTTTTGTTCATTGCGCTCCTAATTGGAGTGTTGCTATCTGCCACCTCGCAATTGGAGTTCATATTGAAATGGACGATAGTAGCTGCATTCATAGCAGCTGCGGCATTCGTCCTGACAAAGTATTTCTCCACCGAAGAGAAGGGCGCCTTCTTTAGCGAGACCTGGTCTCTGACCAAGAAGATCTTTCCCCTACTGGTGGTTGGAACCTTCATAACGGGCATTATTGGTTACTTTATGCCCACCGAGCTGCTCAGGACCTATTTGGGCTCGAACAGCTTCCTGGCATGCTTTATTGCTTCTATCGTGGGCGCTCTACTCTATATGCCGACCCTCCTTGAGGTACCAATAGTAGGTACGCTATTCGGTTACAGCACAGGAATAATTGCTGCAGGTCCGGCGCTTTCTCTGCTCCTGGCCGGCCCAACGTTGAGCCTACCAAGCATGATAGTGATCACGAGAATCATAGGCCCAAAAAAAGGTGCTGTCTACTTCAGCCTGGTAGTATTAGTCTCCACTCTCGTTGGTATGCTCTACGGAGCAATTGTCTCATAATTTAAGAAAAATAGATGTGAACTGGGATGAAAATGTGCACAATGAATGACCATTCTGGCATTGGTCTTTGCCTTATTTTTAGTAGGCACCGCAGGAGCAGGCAAGTTCGCTCAGGCGCTGCAGATGGATACCTACACTGATACAGGCTAACAAAGAGCAGATCTTTGAACCCGAGGACACCTATGATACATTCATCCAGGAGACTAGAATGCAAGACGTAAGATATTGCATCACAGCAGTTTTGCTGACAGTAATATTAGTCATGATTTTATCACCTGCCTTAGCCAGTAACAACTCACAGATCACAGTAATTACCTCTCCAGCATGCGCTTCTGAAAATGCCCTCGAAGATCTTACCATATCGTCAGCAGCTACCGTCTTTGCAGCGGGCCTTTTAGCGGGCTTCAACCCCTGTCTTCTGGCCATGCTGGCTTTTCTGGCAAGCACAATGCTGGCAAATACGGGCCGCAGAAGAGGTATCTTGACTATGGTGGCCTTCTTTTCTTTGGGTACATTCGTGGTCAACATTATTTTTGGAGTGGGCCTATTTAGTGTTCTACAGGAAAGGTCCACTGCCGCTATGTTTCGCTTTGTCCTGGCAGCGATCCTGTTGGTTTTGGGCATAATGCAGCTGGAGGACGCGAGAAGGCTGCAAAGTGGAGGTACGTCTCTCTTTCGCACGGATTGGACTAAGAAATATGTCAATGGGGTCATTGCCAGCCGGAGGCTCAGCTCCTATTTCCTCTTAGGAGCGCTCTTCTCGCTGGTAAGAGCTCCTTGTGTGGGAGGGATCTACATCGCTATCATCGGCATAATCTCCCGCCAGGGATTTGCTTCGTCGGGGCCAATTTATCTGATGATTTATAACCTGGCCATAGCACTTCCAGTGCTGCTCCTGGGGGGAATCATCGCATTAGGTATGAGTCCTGAGCAAGTGGATAATTTCCGGAACAAACACAGAGTTGCCATCCGGGTGATAACAGGGGCTACGCTCCTTGTTCTTGGCCCGCTCACCTACTGGCAACTGATTTAGGCTTTAGGAATGAGCTCAAGTTTATTAGATCAAATGGCAAATCAACCTCTAGAGGTGAATTAAATGGTGAAGATAGAAGTTTTAGGAACAGGCTGTGCCAAGTGCAAGAGCTTGACAAAGAACGTTGAGAAAGCAGTCCAGGAACTAGGCATTAAGGCCGAGATCGTGAAGGTGGACAGCATCCAGGAGATCATGGACCGGGGAGTGATGATGACCCCAGCCCTCTACGTCGATGGTGAGTCCAAGATGGTAGGAAGAACTGCGACTGTGGAAGAGATCAAGAAGATTCTCAAGAAATGAGTTTGAATCGGAATCCAGACATAAAGTCGATAAGGAGTAATTGAACGGAGAAATTGATATGCCATTTATGGACGAAATGCTGCCCGAGACATCTGAAGCTTTTGGAAAGATGAGAGATACGATCTTCCAGAACGGAGAGCTAGATCGGAAGACAAAAGAACTCATTGCTGTTGCTTGCTCGGTTCTTATGCGCTGCCAATTCTGCGTCCATGTGCACTCCCAAAGAGCCATGGATCATGGGGCAAATAAAAAGGATATTGCTGAGGCGATTGCAGTTGCCATGTTCATCTCGGCCGGCTCTCAGCTTGGCTGGACAAATGATCTCGGCAAAAGCGTATACGATCTTGTCTTCGAAGACAAAAAGTCAGAAGAAACGGGAGACGGGAAAGGATGTTGCTGCGAGAAATAGGCTTTCTTAGAAATAGTTGCCGAATTATATCCAACATATCGTCAAATACGTCTTATATCATCCACCAATAATCCAGCTTTCCATCCCAGTCCGATTGTCAAAACTGCCATGATCAATCAGAGCTATCGCAGAAGGATTCTATGGAAGAGAAAAAGAAATGCTTGTGCAGCTCCTCGGATGTACGCGTTGTGGCCTGTTCCGGAGCCTCAAATGTAGGCCAGATAGCAAACCAGGCAGCAATAAACCTGGCTAAAGAGAAGGTGGCTGGATTCTTCTGCCTGGCGGGAGTTGGCGGTCATATCAAAGGAATGGTTAAATCGGCAAAGGAAGCGGGGCTGATGGTGGCCATAGACGGCTGTCCGGTGCAGTGTGCTGCCAAGACCTTACAGCACGCCGAGATCGAGCCTGCAATACAAGTAATTGTAACCGAGCTTGGGATTGAGAAGTCTCACGAGATTGCTTTTGACGAAAAGGCCTGCTCAAAGGTTGTCGAGAAGGTAAAAGAAGAGCTGGCGAGCTAGAATAATGGTGGAATGAAATGAGTCTGATAAATTCAAAGTTGATGCTGATCCCCATAATCTGTGGAGCCTTGTTGGCGGTCATGGCCCTTTCACAGAATGCATATGCTGGTGCAGAATGTGCATCTTTAGGAGGAGCTTGTGACGATGGCGGCTGGGATCCCATGGCCAAGTTGGATGAGATAGGAAATCCTACCGCGGGTCAAGAACAGGCTGCTCCCAAATGGCCAGAGAAGTCGAGGGCGATGAGATGGAATATGAGCGCTTCCGGCTCTGAGGATGAAGAAAACAAGGCTTCTGAGAGCCTTAAGAATGCCGAAACACCCAAAACAAATCAGGATGCCACTCCTGCAAAGGATGCAAGAAGTTCCGGCAGACATAGTGCGTAGCGATGAGGCTAAAGCGATTCTTTTGCCATTGGATGCGGTCAAAGATGCGGATATTCTGTTAGACGTGAGCGAGAACTCCAGCACGCATATTGCAGGCTCTGTGGTCATACCTTACATGGAATTCGATGTGCAAGCAGGAGTTCTGAAGCCCGTGCCTGAAATATCCAAGATACTTGGTGACGCTGGAATCTCTGGTGAGGATTCGGTTGTGATCTATGGAGAATGCCTGCCTTGCGGCGGAGGTCCATCTGTGGCGACTTACGTCTATTGGATGATGAAGGGGCTTGGTCATGAGAAGGTAAAGGTCCTAGATGGGACAGCTGAAGATTGGGCTGCATCAGGACGCACCACTACAAAAGATGTCAGGGTGCTCTCCAGCAAAATTTATAGTCCTTTGGAAACGACAAATTTCACTGCGACCTATGACGATGTCAAGGGTGGACAGCTGCAAATTGTTGACGCCAGGACCTTGCAGGAGTTTGGGTCTGGCAGCGTACCCGGATCTATAAGCATACCTTATGCAGCCGTCTTAACGGGAAAACGGATCAAAGGTGAGGACCAGTTGAATAAGGTTTTCATGTTCCTTGACAAAGAGCAGCCAGTAGTCGTTTTCACAAACACGGGTATGAAGGCCTCAGTGGTCTGGTTCGCCCTGAAGATGATTGGCTATGATGCCAGGCTCTACAATTACAAGGATTGGCTGGCAAATCAAAAGCCAAAGGGTAATGCCAGCGATTAGGGATGAAACTAGAGAAAGGAATGATGCCAAAACATATTAATTCAGATTCCTGCAGAGCAGATCGCAAGGGATTATTTGCAGTAGCAGAAACGATGATCGTTTATGGGATCATTTCAATACTTTTGCACTGCCTGGTCTTGAGCGCACCCGTTTATGCGGGCACGGAAACTGGCGAGTTTTGCCCCACATGTCCCGACTGGAACGACATAGATGGATGGCTGGCGAAGAAGGCGGCATATGATCAAGAACAAACGAATGTAAAGCTCGAGAGCCAGCAGATCACACTCAAGACTCAGAATGCAGATCCAGATCCCGTTAAGAATGCCAATACTACCGTCCAGAGTAACTATTCTTCTTCCCGGACAGGCAAGTTTGCCGAGGTGCTTGTGTCGCCTGCGGAGGTCTCCCCTGACGACATTGTGCTTGACATCAGCCCCAGCGCGACCAGATATATCGAAGGCGCAGTCAATATCAACTACGAGGGCTTTACGGGCGAAGGCGGTCAGTTCAAGTCCGTGCCGGAGATGGCCACGTTGCTTGGCGATGCTGGCATATCCCGTAACGATTCCCTGGTGATCGCGGGCGAGTGTCTCCCCTGTGGTGGCGGCCCATCCCCAGCAATCTTCACCTACTGGCTACTGAAGTACCTGGGTCACGAAAAAGTTAGAGTTCTGGACGACAGCATCGACGACTGGGCAGCAGCCGGACGAAATACTAGCAATAAGTCTGCCATAAGGCCGAAAACGGATTACAATCCCCTTCTTAAGCCTGAGCTTCTCGCTACCTACGATTTCGTCGTTAACGGGGGGGCCCAGATCGTGGATGCAAGACCTGCAAGGGACTACGGTATAGGCTCTATTCCCGGAGCCGTAAACATTCCTTATGAGAATGTGGTGGTGAATGAGAGTATAAAACCGCAGGAGGATCTGCATAAGGTCTTTGTCGGGCTGGAGAAGGATCTGCCAGTCGTAGTCTACACGAATGTGGGCGTCGAGGCCTCCCTGGTCTGGTTCGCTCTGACGCTCTCCGGTTATGACGCAAGGCTGTATTCCTGGCGTGACTGGCTGGAAAATCAGCCCAAATTCGACTACGATCTGACCGATATAGAGGCCAAGCCCAATCCCGTGAGATCCGGGCAGGCTACAACCATAACGGCATCTTTCCAGGAGAAGCAGGCTAAAGCGGGAGAGAATTCATCGAAAAACGGCGAGGTCAAGCTGACTGTGAAGGGATGTGTAACCTGCGGGTTTGGATCGCCCCAGAGCTACGCCAACTTAGATCGCAAAGATGGATATGTTCAGATCGGGTCATCTGATAAGCCACCACAAGAATCTGCTGGAACATTAAAGTGCACTGCGGTCATAAAAGATTCCCAAGGCGTTGAAGTAGGCGAGGTCAACACGTTGCGCACCTCCGGCGAGAGGTATGTCGGAATCTGGAATGCCAAGATCAATCCAGACGTGTACAAGGTGAGTATGGTCGCATCGGATTCAGGTCTCTCCAAGACCTTCCCGGACGTACTAGAGATTAAGGTTACGTGAGAGATACGAAAGACCAGCTGAGATCTTACCAGGGAACGGACCCGACCCCTGGCATTATATCCCGAAGGTTTGGGCGATCCAATCTTTTATTTTGTCTCTGACTTGCCGGAAGACATTAAGCTGTTCCTCCTCCGATCCTTTGGCCGCAGCAGGATCCTCAAAGCTTCTGTGAATAACCTCTCTTGCTCTGGGAGACTTGCTGGGAAGCTCAAGCTGCGTGCTGCAAATAGGACAGGCCTGTTTAGCCCGGTCGCAGACTGTTATAGCCAGATCAAATACTGTATCCTGAAATTCTTTGGCTGATTTGGAGCGCTGACCGGAGATGTTGATTCCAATTTCGTTCATTACCAGCACAGCTCGAGGATCGACAAACGTGGCCTCAACTCCGGCGCTATAAGCCTCATATCGATCTCCATAAATAGATCTCAAGAGGCCTTCTGCCATCTGGGAGCGAGCGGAATTATGGGTACACAGAAAGAGTACCTTTTTCTTATTCTGATATATCTCACTTGATGTCATTTTATGTCATAATACTTGTCGCAATTAGATCAGCATTTTGATTGTTCTGTATCCAAGGATTTCGAGTATTTTCAAAAGGAAAGTTACATTAAAATCCTTAATGAACTGTCTATTTGCGATGACCTGTGACGGGCAGGAACGAACAGAGATTTTGCAGGAGATTGAGGCACTCTACAATATGCACGAGAAGCTGACTCAATCCTCTGAGTGCAGGGAATTCAATCGCCGCACTGCCCTGCTGCTGCAGAGGCTGGAAGACTCAGGATACAATCGGTTGGCGGATAGAACCATGGACCTCCTGGCATCCTGCAATCCCAAGGACCTTTCCCAGTGCGATAGTATTCAGAGAGCCAGGCAGACGATGATGGGGCTGAGGGATCTGGCCAGAGATACCCTGGCAAATAGAGAGCATTTGAAGAGATAATAGTCCTTGTTCATGCAGAGAAAAATATGAATGAGATAATTATTAATATCTTCAAGTCAATTTATGAAGTAATGACGCCTGATCAGGCCCTTGTTTTCGGCACTCTTATTCTTGCTCTAATATTTTTCGTATGGGGACCCTGGCGCTACGATATGGTGGCATTGCTCGCTCTGCTGGCACTCGCCATCACAGGCATCGTTCCCTGGGACCACGCATTTACCGGCTTCGGCCATCCCGCTGTTGTGACCGTGGCCGCAGTGCTGATAACCAGCAGGGGCCTGCATAACTCCGGAATAGTCGAAATCATTGCCGGATGGCTCTCTAGGGCGGGCAACTCTCCTGCCTCTCAGCGTCATCGTTGCCCTGGTGGCAGTTCCCTTGATAATGTGGTTCTGGCCTTTTTTCTCACCATCTTCTCCATAGGGGCTGCGAGTGGTTGCGGAGCCAATCTCAATTCAAGAATTAAAGTATGTCGAGGATTGACAGAAAAATGCTTTAATGAATTAAGTCCATTTATCTTTATGATATATATGTCCGGAATTTCAGAAAGAGGAGGAAAATCCTCAAGCCATCTACATCCATGACGGGTATCCTGAGGAAGAAGAAGATCGCCTATTTCTCAATGGAGATCGGTTTGTTAAACGATATTCCCACCTACTCCGGCGGCCTCGGAACTTTAGCTGGTGACACTATAAAGTCGTGTGCCGACCTGAATCTTCCTCTGGTTGCTCTCACCCTCATCAGCAGGCGCGGATATTTTCGCCAGGAGCTTGATTCTGGCGGAAAACAGATCGAGCACCCGATAGAGTGGAATCCTTCGAACTATCTGGTGAGGCTAAAAAATGATGTAAGCGTGCAGATCCAAAATAGGGAGGTCAATGTTGGCGCCTGGCAATACTGTCAGAAAAGCCCTACAGGCGGGCAGGTTCCTGTTCTCTTCCTTGATACAGACCTGGAAGGAAACAGCCCAGATGATAGGACGATCACGCATTACCTCTACGGCGGAAGTGAGACCCACAGGCTGAAGCAAGAGATAATCCTAGGAATCGGCGGTGTGAGGATTCTCGATTCCTTGGGGTTTGATATCAGAAAGTATCACATGAACGAAGGGCATTCCGGCCTGCTGACGCTGGAACTGCTGAAAAGATATGCAATGGACACCGAGGCCGTCAAAGAGCTATGCGTATTCACCACCCATACGCCTGTGGAAGCTGGCCATGATAAGTTCGATTATGCACTTGTCGAGGACCTGATGGGAGATTTTATAGATGCCAGAGTATTAAAAAAATTCGGAGGGGTCGACAGGCTGAATATGACTCATCTGGCACTGAATCTATCCAATTACATCAATGGTGTTGCGAAGAGGCATAGGACGACATCAATGAAAATGTTCCCTGGTTATGAGATCCATTCCGTTACCAACGGCGTTCATTCCTTCACCTGGACCTGCCCGTGCTTCCGAAAGCTCTTCGATAAATACATGCCTGGCTGGGCCAATGAGCCCGAGATGCTTCTCCGGGTTGACAACAGCCCGGATGGAGAGATCTGGGAAGCACACGTTAACGCCAAGAAGGATCTGATCGACTACGTAAACAGAGAGACGGACGCGGATATGGACTACGAATCCTTGACCATAGGATTTGCCAGAAGAGCGACCGAGTATAAGAGAACCACATTTCTCTTCTCGGACCTGGAAAGGCTCAGGAGGGCTAACCATAAAGGCCGTATACAGGTTGTGCTAGCAGGAAAAGCCCATCCCAGGGATGAAGAAGGCAAGAAGGCCATCAAAAAAATCTTCGAATTTAAACAGACTCTGAAGGATGAGATCCGGGTTGCATATCTTCAGAACTATGATATGGATCTGGCCCTCAAAATGGTTTCTGGAGTAGACGTCTGGCTAAATACTCCATTGCCCCCTCAAGAGGCCTCGGGCACAAGCGGCATGAAAGCGGCACACAACGGTGTGGTCAATTTCGGCGTCCTGGATGGCTGGTGGATCGAAGGCTGGATAGAAGGAGTGACGGGCTGGTCTATCGGCCCGGAACCTGGAGAAAAGGTCTCCTATGAAGAGGCCAGGAATATGGAGCTAGAGGATTTTTACGGCAAGATGGAGCATATAATTATCCCCATGTTCTACCATAGGAGAGACGAATGGATCAGGATGATGAATAACTCCATCGGAATGGTAGCATCCTTCTTCAACAGCCACCGGATGATGCGCAGGTATGTGACGGAAGCGTATCTGTAGAATACGAGATGGAGATCGCATTTATGGTTCTGGATGAAGATAAAAAATGGTATGCTCTGAAAATTGATGAGGTCTTCGAGCGACTGGGAACGAGTCGAAGAGGTTTAAGCCCGGCAGAGACGAAAAAGAGGCTGCAAGAGTACGGCCAAAATGAGCTGGAAGAAGGAGGCAAAACGACTCGACTGGAAATTCTCATCGCTCAGATAAAGAATCCTCTTATTGCTGTTCTTGCCGGGGCTGCCTTGATCTCTTTTTTAGCTGGCAAGCAAATTGACGCTGCAGTCATTATCGCGGTTATTGCCCTGAACACCGCATTGGGATTTTTTAAAGAGTTCAAAGCTGAGGAAGCCATTTCTGCCCTGATGTCTCATGCAGCACCGGAGGCAGAGGTCCTGCGAGCTTATCCCGATAAAGATGCCAGTCACAGGTTGCGCATAAAAGCTCGAGAGATTGTTCCCGGTGATATCATCCTGGTTGAAGCAGGAGGTAAGGTGCCTGCAGATGCAAGGATTATAGAGGCCATGAATCTTGAAGTCGATGAATCCATGCTCACAGGCGAGTCGGTACCTTCCAGAAAGAAGACTGATGCCCTCAAGGGAGATCTGCTGTCTAACATAGAGATGGACAATATCCTCTTTGCAGGCACAATCGTCACTCAGGGAAGGGGAAATGCGGTCGTCTTTTCCACAGGCATGGCAACAGAGATGGGAAAGATAGCCAGACTGATATCCAAGACGCAAAAAACTACGACCCCCTTGAAAAAACGCACAATGGACCTCGGCAGAAATCTGATGTTACTGGCGGTACTGGCAAGCAGCCTTACTTTTATTGTCGGATTTCTACGCGGTTTTGAACTGATCGATCTCTTTCTCTTCACCGTGGCCATGGCAGTCTCAGCCATCCCCGAAGGGCTTCCTGCTGCCATTACGATCACACTAGCTGTCGGAGTTAGCAGAATGGCCAAGCGCCATGCCATAATAAGGAAGCTGGATGCCGTTGAAACACTGGGCTCGGTCACTGCCATCTGCACGGACAAAACGGGCACTCTGACTACCAATCAGATGACTGTACAAAAAATATTATTAGTAAATAGGATGGTCGATGTAACAGGAGTTGGTTTTAAACCGGAAGGCGACTTTGAGGTCGAGGGAATAGAGGTAGATGCAGAGAAGGACGGACCCCTCAAGACCTTTCTTCAAATTGCGGCTCTATGCAATGACTCCGGCCTCGAAGTGCAGGATGCCGAAGAAGGTGGGCGGTGGCAGGTCCAGGGAGATCCCACTGAAGGGGCTCTCATTGTTGCTTCTGCCAAGGCAGGGCTTTATAAAGAGGAGCTTGAGCAGACCTTTCCCAGGATCGATGAGATCTCTTTTAATCCCAATAATAGATATATGGCCACATTTCACAGGAATGAAAATGGTGATGCGTTACTCTACCTGAAAGGAGCACCTGAAACAGTTCTGGCCATGTGCTCTGGATTTGTGGAAGATGGAGAGGTTAAAAATCTCGGCCAGAAGGAGAAGCAAGAACTTCTGGAGAGGAGCACTGAGATGGCGGCCGGGGCTTTGAGAGTGCTCGCCATGGCCAGCAGGACATTGGAGTTTGATGAGATAGCAGGATTCAAGAAGGAAGGCCCCAGCAGTCTCATCTTTGCAGGATTCTCCGGCATGATGGACCCACCCCGGCCCGAGGCAATTGATGCTGTGAATCTCTGCAAGAGAGCAGGGATCAAAGTGTTCATGGCCACAGGGGACCACAAGATAACGGCAGAAGCTATAGCCAGGGAGATGGGAATTCTTGAGGGAGCTTCGAAGGTGTACTCAGGCTCAGACCTGGACGAAATGACCAATAAACGGCTGGATGAAGTGATACATGAAGCATCAGTCTTTGCCCGAGTGTCTCCGGAGCATAAACACAGGATCGTCGAGGCCTTGAGGCGAAAAGGACATGTCGTGGCCATGACCGGAGACGGCATAAATGATGCTCCGGCCTTAAAGGCATCGGATATTGGCATCGCCATGGGAATAACCGGAAGCGATGTCACAAAGGAGACCGCAGACATGATCCTGACCGACGATAACTTTCAGAGCATTGTAAATGCAGTCGAAGAAGGGAGAGTGATCTTTGAAAACATCCGGAAGGTCGTGAAGTACCTGATCAGCACCAGCGCGGGAGAGATCCTTACCATCGTCTCCTCTTTGGTCCTGCTTTCATTAAATGCGCTCATCTTTACTCCGGTGCAGGTTCTCTGGGTGAACCTGGTCACAGACGGGCTGCTGGTTGTGAACCTGGCCATGGAACCAAGGGAGGAGGATGTCATGGATGAACCTCCCAGAAAGCCGAAGGAGAAGATCATTAACAGAGAGATAGTAAAGAATACGCTCTTTGTCGCTGCCTTCATGGCAGTGGGAACGCTTTTCATATTCACCAGAGAATGGAATGGAGGCGATATCCTGCGGGCTCAGACCATGGGATTCACCACCATGGCCATGTTCCAGGTCTTCAACGCCATCAACTGCAGATCCAGGATCAAGTCGGTGTTCAGCCTGGGACTGTTTAGCAATAAGTATCTGGTTGTGGGAATTGCAGCTTCGATTATTCTGCAGTTTCTTGTGACCGAATTCTCCTTCTTCCACATAGCATTGGGAACCGTTTCCCTATCAGCAATGGACTGGGTCAGCATATTTGCGGTCTCAAGCACGGTGTTTTTCGCTGAGGAGGTTAGAAAGGCGGTGAAGAGGAAAAAGGGATTGAGGCTCTAACGGGTTTGCAGCCCAGCGCCGGGGGGCGATATGAATCATCTGCTTTGATCTTGCAAGATATTGAGGCGCTCTACATCACGCTCGAGCGGATGACACAATCCTCAAAGTGCGGGAATTCAACCGCAGCGCTGCGCTCTTGTTGCAGAGGCTAGAGGACGCAAAATGCTATCGTCTGGCAGATAGTGCAATGGATCTCCTGTCTTTTCTGCAATCCCAAGATCTTTCCCAGTGCGACAGCGTCCAGCGGGCTCGTGATATTCTGGCGAGTTAAGAGATATGGCCGAGAGAATCTTGGAAAAGATGGAGACCTGTAACCTTGCTCTCTACGATTTTTCGATTCGGATTCAAGTGTCGGGACAAGGACAGTATAATCGCCCTCGGATTCTTTGCGAAGTGCGATTCGGTAGCTCAAGTCCTCAATATCTTCGGTTCTTCGGCTCACCACATCTTGTACCCCAGGTACCTAACCGCATAGATCAACCCTATCACGATCACCGCCAGCCCGAAGACCTTGGTCACATATTTTCCAGCTGAGATGTACTTCTCGCCGATCTGCCCACCCACGGCCCTCGAGAAAGTAGCTATGGGAATCACAGGCACCCCGTGACCCACTCCAAAGACAAAAAGCATCAGACCTCCGGCAAGGGGCGTCACATTCTGGGATATGAGCCAGATGAGCACCGGGAAGACCAGGGACACAGCACATGGTGCCCAGCCCAGGGCGAAGAAGACGCCCAGAGTAAAAGCTCCGATGAAGGCCGAGTACTTGAAGAGGTTCATCGAAATATTAACCAGTCTTTCCATTATGCCCTTCTTTACTACCTGCTGATCATCCGGATCGGTTTTGCGGAAGGATAGGCGTGACTTAAATGGCTCGATGATCTCGCTGATGGGTTTGATGATGTTTATGCCCAAAACGATCATCAGCAGCCCGGCTGCCAGGTCGAAGAAGCGAGCCTGGCGGATGAAGACACCAATGTCCGAGAGGAATAACCCCACTACAAAGAAGACCACGGCCATGCCTAAGGTGAAGGCCACGCCGATCATGAAGCCCTCTTTCGAGGCTGAGGCGGACTTCTTAAGATACTCCTCTTTCCTACGAGCCGTCATGACGTAGGAGAACATAGCCAACAGCAGGGCTACGGAGCAAGGAGATAATGAGGTTACAATGCCCAGGAAGAACATGCCCAGGTAATTTACGCTCTGGCTGGACGTTACTCCTTTGAACCCGGAAGCTTCACCCCGCTCTATGCTTTTCAGGTCGCTGTATAGAGTCTCAGAGCTCTGGATGCCATCTATCTCTCCCTTGCCAAGCTGATAGACGTGATAGAGGCCTGCCACCTTTCCCTCTTTGTCGATCAGGATTAGCGTGGGATTAGCAAAGCCGCCCTCCAGGGTGGAGTAATCTATGAACTTGCTTGTAAGAGGATAAGGCTCGTAGTCCTCAATCCAGGGCCAGGTTACATTGATGTTCCACCAATCCAAGGCCAGAACTGGACCGTTCTTGGAGTAAGAATTTTTCCGGACATTAAGTGTTATGATATTAATGCTGGGATCCTTCTGCTTCAACAGGCTCAGCTGTCGGGTCTGAGCGTTTAGAGCCTGCTCGCATTCTCGACAAAGAGGATTCTCGATATTGGTGATATGCAAAAGGACTACCTCACCCCGATAGTCGCTCAGAGAGACGCTCTTTCCATCGAGGTCCATAGCCTGAAAATCCGGTGCAGAGGACTCCTGCGAAAAGCCTGTTGACGAGCTTAAGATGAGTATAGAACTCAAGATGACAAAAAGGGTGATTGGCCTTGAGATCAGGGATCTTTTATCTATTAAAGACATGACGATTTATCCCTTTATCCCGGTCAGTGTTCACTTGTTCCAGCTAGCAGAGTTCACACCATATTGGCCTAATGCGTCTTCGACATAATTTTTGATCCAACCCTCGCCCGTGACCTCCTCTGTGCTATGCCAGACGGGTTCGGCCTTTCCTTCGGAGTTCTGAGCCAGAGTTATAATGGCAGTCAGAGGCACATACATGACACCGCCGTTGGGATCATAAGCCTGCAGAGCTTCTTCAGACCTGGCATCGCTACCATCAGCATTAATCTCATAGATTGTGATCTTGCCGTCAAATTCATTTTTTATTTTCTCGATGGCCTCAGTCTGAGGCACACAGTAATCGCACGACTTATGCACATATATCAGCACGGGCTTGCTCTTCAGGGCATCCAACACCCAAGTAGGATGGTTGACCTCGCCACCTTTTCCGGGGGACTGATCAGGATAAGTTGTCCACCAGTCATCATTTCCAGATCCTACGGAGTATTCAGCTCCCATGGCATTGAGACCAGCAGCCAGAATGAAGACCGCAATTAAAGATGTTATGCAAACTGTTTTCTTAATTATGTCCATTGAATACACTCTCCTTTAGCTTCAGATTCATGAGTATACCAGAGTCAATTGTCAGGTTCTAGGGGATAGAATTTCTACAGTCATCGATACTGATCCGATCCTATTCGTTGCTCTCCTCGAAATGGAGTCAAAATCAAGAGAGCTTGAACCAAGGACGCATATTTGTATCAATGCTAAACTGCTCCCGTATGCTAGTAGAGATTCCTATCCGCACCTTAAACTTCTCTTGAGGTCCTTTTTCACATTGCTTCCCGTATCAACGGCCGATCGCATCGGCCTCTTGATCACTAATAAGGTAAGCTCAGCCCGCATATCGACATTATTGGATATAAGTCTTTCGACATTGGGCCTTTTAGAGCCATACATAAGAAAAATATTGGTCTAAATCACTCAGAATTTACTGCATTTCATAGAACATATGCGTTCTCAATTGTTAATCTCTATTCGCTTGTAGCCTAAATTTTAAGATTGATTTCATTATATTTTATTTAAGACACTTGTCGAAAAAAGGTTAAACTAAACGACGGGAAAATCTTATATATCGAAATAGTTTGATATGGTAGCAAAATAGCCGATGGTTGGGATAGAGATCAAGATGCTACTATGGCTTATGACTTGGGCAGCAGATTCTGGAACTCAACCAACATGGAAAATGTTGAGATTAAACTGTAGCCTCGAGATAAGGCATAAATCTGGTTAATCACCTGAATGAGCAACATGAAATGCGAATTATGCAACAAAGAAGGAGAATCTCTCTTCATAGTGAGTCACAAAGAGCGAGGTAGAATAAGGATATGCGAGAGCTGTCTGAAACGAGAAGAAAAAAACCTCCTGGCACAAAAAAGCTGCGGTTGCAGTTGAGAGAGGATCAATTTATGGCATGTGTTCCGGAAGAAGCCGTCAACAGGATGACGCGGCTGATAGGCGATGCCGATAAAGCCGAATGTAAAGTCAATAAACTCCGCGCCATAACGAACCAGATAGATGAGAAAGAGATCAAGGAGGAGGCTGAGATATTCCAGGCCATGGCTGATCCCTGCCGCATCAAAATCCTGACGCTCCTGAGAGAAGGGGAGCTGTGCGTTTGTGAGATCATGATCGGTCTCGACAGACCCCAATCCACTACCTCCCATCACCTTTCCATTCTCAAGGATGCAGGGCTCATCAAAGAACGCAAGGACGGAAGATGGTCCAGATACCGGCTGTCCGAGGGCGCCGTAATAGAGATGCTCAATCTAGTGAAGCTGATGAATGAAGCTAAAATTTGAGAGAGGCAGCAATAAATGACTAAATTCAATAACATTCACAATAACAAAACAAGCTCAACCGTTTATGGGAAGAATGCGGGCTCCAGAGGGTTCTATGCTCTTGGAATTATGATGATTTCATTGATAGCTTTTGCTCCTGTGGTAAATGCGGGCTGCAGTTGCAGCGTAGGTAACTGGGACCCCAGCGGTTTCCTAAACTCCGAGCCGGGAACGATTCAGCCATCCCAGTCCGGCAGCACCCAAGCTAGCGCCGCCGCAAGCCAGCCAAAAACCGTAGCCAGAATAGAATCGTTCCCAAACAGTGATATCTTCAAGCCCATGAAGAGCGTTTCCAGTTCGGATGTTGTATTGGACGTGTCCAATAGCGGCAGTTATGCTAAGTCGCACGTTACGAACGCCATTCATATCCCTACCAAAGACTTCCTTAACAGCGAAGGCAACTTAAAAGCAAATGAGGAACTTGCCAAAGTCTTGGGTGATGCTGGTGTTTCCAGAGACGATTCCATCGTCCTTTACGGAAATAAAGAGAGTTCTGGAGAGGCCGAGTTTGCCTTCTTGATACTGAGCTACCTGGGACAAAAAGACGTGAAGCTCCTGGACGGAAGCCTATCAGACTGGCAGGCTGCAGGTTTGCCTGTGGGATCCCAAGAGGACAGAAAGCCAGGAGATGAGTACAAGCCTGAAATTAAGGCAGAAGTCCTGGCGGATTACGAGTATGTAAAGTCCGGCCAGGCACAGATCGTGGATGCTCGACCCTTTGTGGAGTTTGGCAAGGGCCGCATACCTGGATCTATTGCTCTGGACCCGTCAACCATAATCAAAGGAAATCGGATAAAAAATGGCGGAGATCTAAGTACTATTTTCAGCAGGCTAAGCAAAGACCAGCCTATCGTGGTTTATTCCAGTGATTACAGCCGGTCATCTCTGGTCTGGTATGCTCTGCAGCTCATGGGATACAAAGCCAGCATCTACACTTGGGAGGACTGGAAGGCGCACGAAGCCACGGATGCGAAAACTAGCACGGCTCGGGCTGGAGGGGATACTGCCAGCTCAAAGTACACAAAGCTTGGCAATACGTGATTTTCTGAATCATATCTATGCAGGAGGGGATTTTTAAATGTCAAATGGAGTCAGCAAAAGCCTGGATTTCTTATCCCGTTACCTTACGGTCTGGATATTTGTGGCTATGTTCCTGGGAATCGGGATAGGCTACTATGCACCGGGCATAACCCAGTTCATCTTGAGAATGCAGATCGGCACAACTTCGATACCTATCGCCGTCGGCCTGATTCTGATGATGTACCCTCCATTGGCCAAGGTGAAGTACGAAGAGTTAGGTAAAGTTTTCAAAGATAAAAAAGTCCTCAGCCTCTCTCTGATACAGAACTGGATCGTTGGTCCGATTCTGATGTTTGCGTTGGCGGTAATCTTCCTGCGAGATTATCCTCATCTCATGTACGGCATAATCCTCATCGGCCTGGCACGGTGCATTGCGATGGTCATTGTATGGAATGAGCTGGCCTGTGGCTGCACTGAGTACTGCGCCGCCCTTGTGGGACTGAATTCCGTCTTCCAGGTCTTGTTTTACTCCATCTACGCCTACATATTCATCACAGTGCTTCCTGCGGCTTTGGGCATAGCCGAAGGAACACTCGTCAATGTAACCATTACTCAGATCGCAGAAAGCGTATTCATCTACCTAGGAATACCATTTCTTGCAGGCATAATCACCAGGTTCAGCCTGATTAAAGCCAAAGGGCGAATCTGGTACGAGAGCGATTTCATACCTAAAATCTCGCCCATAACTCTGGTTGCCCTGCTCTTCACTATCGTTGTCATGTTCTCCCTAAAAGGCGACTACATCGTACAGCTGCCTCTCGATGTGGTGAGGGTGGCCATACCTTTGGCCATATATTTCCTGCTCATGTTTTTTGTCAGCTTCTTCATGGCTTACAAGCTGGGAGTGAACTATGAGAACACAGCCGCTCTTTCATTCACGGCGGCCAGCAACAATTTCGAGCTGGCCATTGCGGTAGCGGTGGGCGTCTTTGGCATCGCCTCCCAGGAGGCTTTTGCCGCTGTGATCGGTCCTTTAATAGAGGTGCCGGTTTTGATTGGCCTGGTAAATGTAGCTCTGAAGCTGAAGGAGAGGTATTTTGCGGAGGCTCACGCAATATGTAACAATCAGAGCTAACGAAAAATATATCTTATCAATTTTTTTATCAAAACAAGTCGAGATTCGCGAGTTTACTCATCACTTAAAAAATTCCATACGTTCTCCCTTTATTTCCCACATCTTAATGTCCTGAACAATGACCAAAAATCAACAGGCGCCAAAAAAGCGATCGTCTGGATTTTATTCGGCATCTTTGAAATCTATGCCTTATAACCCATCCAGCCACCATAGAGAAATCCTGAATAGAACTTGAACACCCGTTCGAAGCCTGCCATTCCCAGCAATTCCAGTATTCGTGACTCTGGAACAAATTGGATCATCTTCATAATAACATCATTGAAAGCGCATTCTACCATTTCACTAGGCACACCATTAATAATAGGGTAATGCATCCATGCCTTTTTGATTTCCTCGAACTCCATGCTGCCTGACTCTCCAAAACCATCTATCAATACAAACGGTGCGCCGCGCTTCAAGCGCCTGCATATGCTTTCAAGTAACGCCAGCTTAGATCCGTCGTCTTTCAAAAAATGCATCACCAGAATGCAGGTGGCACCTTCGAATACTTCCTCTTCTTTGAGGTCATCCACATACCCCTTTCTTAACTCAATTTCGCAATTCAGATTCTTCTCAAAGATTTTCTTTCTGGCAAGAGCTAGCATATCCGCAGAAGGATCAACGCCACAAAATGACCAGCCGGGGTTCAAAGGAGCAAATTCGGAAATTTCCATGCCGGTGCCTGCGCCTACGATGAGGACCTTGGCATGATTTGGAAGCCTTGACCGCAGACAGCAATGAGAGAGTTTAAACATCTCTTCGTAAGCCCCGCAAAATTGCCTAATGGAAGTATCATATTCTTCGATTTTCACAGGCGGGTTTTCGTCAAAATTTCCTGCTTTGGATGTAACGACCATAACGGAGATCCTCATGTGTTTCTAAAGTCTAAGCTTGCTGAACGGTAGGCATCATCTGCGGCTGTAAACCTTTCGGTGGATGTATTGTTGGGGTTTTTATTTGGGCAAAACCAAATTTCCGTCTTTGAGTTGAAAATGTGGATTATAAGCCACCTCCCATGGATGACCATCGGGATCTGCAAAATATCCTGAATAACCACCCCAATCAGCTTTTCGGGCGGACTTGAGAACTATGCCGCCAGATTTGACAGCTTTTGATAAAACCAAATCCACCTTTTCACAAGTATCTACATTTTGAGCAAGAGTAATCCCGCCAAAACCACCATCTTCCTTTACATTTGCATCTTTTGCAAGCAAGTCACGAGGATACAAGGCCAACGCTGTGCCAGTGCTCATTTTAAATATCGCAAAATCTCCAACACTCGCACTTGACAAAGGCCATCCAAGACCGTCTCGATAAAACCTGATGGCCTTATCCAGATCTTGAACGCCTAATGTGATAATATTTAATCGTGGTTCCATGTCTAAACTCCTTCAGCCCAACGTGGAGGTCAGCAGACGCTATCAGCGATCCGCGTGATCCGGTTATTCGGCACTCATTTAATTGCAATAGCCTTAAAGAAGGTGTAGCAAAATACGCCACACGACTCTGTCGTTCTGTATAAATCCCTGATTCCTTTTTCAATAACGTGCTCTTCAATTATTCCGGCCTTGATTGCCGATTCACGGACACCTTCAATCATTGCTGTGAATGTCTTCTTCGTGAATCCTTCGACCAATTCAGGTTTGCTGGAATCGACGTAGACCATTCGAGGAGATACGCAAATTGAGCTATAGCCTGCGCTCTGCAACAGCGGATAAAGTTCTCTTCCTATCATGGCGTTGCCTCCAGCCCGCCGTTGTAGTTCGACCTGACAGCGAATTGCCTTCTGCGCTTCATCGCTATCAGGATAGAAATAGGCCGAACCATGATCTCCCTCGATGACTGTAATCGTGCCGTTTGCCTTCAGAACGCGCTTTAATGCCCGCATAGCCTCGACTGGCTGGGAGAGATGCTCCAAGACAAAACAGACAAAGATGTGGTCAAATGAGTTCGGAGCATAGGGCAAATTGAAAATATCAGCCGGTTCAAATTGAACATTGGTCAAGCCTGCTGTTTCTACCCGTCTCTTGGCTTCTGCGACAGAAGACTCGGAGATATCAACAGAAGTGATCAAGGCATTTGGGCTGTTTCTCGCAAGGGTGACAGTTTGTGCGCCAACGCCGCAACCGGCTTCAAGAATCCTAGATCCTGCAGGATAGGAGGTATCGCCGTGCAATAACTCAACCAAGGTAGAGGCTTGGTCCTGCAAGCGCAAGTTTTCGCGATGATCGTAACCGTGGACGTATGATCTATTCATGAATCCTCTTTCTCGCCGAGTGTTGTACTTGCCAGATGCTGTAAGACGTGTAACGCGCGGCTTTCAGTATTACTGTGAAGCAACTTTGCTCGGAGCCGTTCAGTTATAGTGGACGATCACCTTTGACACCTTCCCATTCGGATCGAAGAACATGACTTCGATAGCCCTTTTGCCCATGATGGCCTTATAATAGATAGCAATGGAGTCGACGCTCTGTGTGCACTCGATAAGTTCAAAATGAAGATCCGGCACTTTTTCAAGGGCTGCATGCCAGTACTGACGCACTGAAGCTTTGCCTCGAAGCGTGCCGCTATCAATTCCCATTGCGACCTTGATCATCGGAGTGGTTACTTCGACATCGTCTGCATAGTGACTCAAGATGCGATCCAGGTCGTGGGAATTCCACGACTCAATCCATTCCACAGCAAACCTCTTTAGATCTGGCAACATGCTCATTCCTTCTCTACTCCAACACAAAAATCATAGCGATAGGCCACTTTTTGGGCCGATTCGCTCCAACAACGAGTTAGCCACTTGCAGCGAAACCTTGGTGAAACACCACAATGCCCTGAGCCTTATTTTTTATCAAATGGCAAGGCAAGAAAATATTCTGGTGGAACACCGTCAAGAACTAAATCAGGATGATTCCTGAAGCCGAACCGTTCGTAGAAATTAGGGTCGCCCACAAGAACACAGCCTTTGGCACCTCGGGCTTTCAACAAGGATAGTCCCTCATGAATGAGAGATTTCCCAATACCCTGTTTCTGGAATTCTGGCAACACGGAGATAGGGCCAAGACCATACCAATTTTGACTACCATCGGAAATGGTAACAGGCGAGAAGGCTATATGGCCTACTACCTTTCCACCAGCCTCTGCAACCAGTGAGACAGTTAGGGCATCGGCAGCCCGCAATGCATTAACTATGAATTCCTCTGTGTGGTTACCATATGGACAACTCTCGAAAGCCGCTTTGGTGACCGAGGATATTGCTTTTGCATCTGAATCCAACTCATTACGAATAATCATATTCAACCTCAATTTACGCCACATCCGCTATTCTCTAACAGCTAATGTCATAGGTCAATGATTCATAGTCCACTGCAGGCGGATCATATGGTGGAGGCACTGGTTCGCTTGGTCTGCATATCTTCAGCGAAGCCATAGTGGGATCACAGTAGCCCCTACCACATAGTTCGCCCTCTACGCTTGCTGCTCACTCAAACATGAAGAATCTTGCGGAAAGTGACGATTCCAGGCTTTGCAGTTACCGAAATGCTCGTAATGGCTCAGTAAAACGGGATTTTGAACGGATTCATCGAGGAGAAGTGTAATGCAGTCTGCCGCTTTGGATGCTGTTTGCGAGCATCATGAGCTTTCTATCCAGACTTCGCTATTATTGGAGTAGCCGTTCCGTCATAAACGCTCCGCAACAACTGCAAATTCACTCGATTCTGGATCGAAAGACATTCCTCTGACATCGGAATAGAGGTTCGTTATCTTGAATCCGCTATCTGAAAACTCGGCGCCGATTCCATCTGGACTAAAGTATTGAAGCCAGTTGTACACCGTTCTGATGTGGCCGGATTCAACAATTGTGTACTTATCGAGAACTACCTTCTCTTCCTTATACTTGAAGGTGTTCAAAAATCCGTAGTACCTATTTGGCGACCAGAATCCATTAAGTTGATTAAGTTCGTACTTGGCAACTTCCTTGCGCTGTTTGAAACCAGCTAACGAGTAGACATCCAGGAGAACATGACCGCCAGGCTTCAATAACGAATGGAACTTTCTGAGCATCGTTATTCGTTGAGCAGGACTGAGGGCACAGAAATCACACATAATCATCAAGATCAGATCAAACCGATCTTCTGACTCAAACTCCAGATAGTTTTGATTTACGTAGTTGATCGATAACCCACTTCTCTTTGCGACTTCAATTGCATGCTGTATAGACCGCTTGGAGAAATCAATCCCCGTTACCTTTAACTGTTTTTGTGCAAGTCGTGTCGCATAAAGCCCTGGGCCACAGCCGAAGTCCGCAATATGTGTATCAGCCGGAAGGCCGAAACGAGAAGCTATCCAGTCCACGGACTGCTGAATGAATTTTGTATTTCTAGACGAGACGTCGATATCCTCGTTAAGGTGAAAGGAAAGCATTTGTTTCGACGTATATTCGTCAGTCCACAGGTCGCTTGCAGTATAGAATTCAAATGGCCGTGGACGCGAATTAATCTTTTCAAGTTCCTGGAAAAGCATGTCAATACAAGTCCTCTGGTTCAATTCCATATCGATACCTTCCTTTTGTATGTGTTTATCACGAATTTCCTCTTGCTCTATTCCTAAACATTGAGTGTCAGGGACAATATGCTCCTCCGCGCCCTATGATCATTGTTCGGCCAATAATTGATTCGTTGGAACTTGATTAAAAACAGATCGCTGCGCAATCTGAATGCAGACTGATTGTGTGTTGATTGATTTTATTCCATGTTTCCCATATTTTTCTATTGCTGAACGTGCGCATCACTGGCCGCCAGAACGCGCAGCTTGCCGGTGATCCTAGTGCAGGTGCTGATTAAGCGATTGAAGGCTTTTTCTTCTCCATGAAAACCACCGTCACCCGTGGAGAGAGCGCCTCTTTTCGCAGAATTCTATAGCCGAGGCCCGTATATAACCGAATGTTGCCCTCGCTTTGCTCACCCGTAAACAGTTCGAAACGCTCTGCCTCGGGAAAACACGTTTCGATGGCCTGCAAAAGTGCTGTTCCGATGCCAGAGCGCTGGTGCCTCGGATGTACGATCAAACGGCCCACTGTGCAAGTGCACCCATCAAATGAACCCCGAACTGAACCGACTATCATGTCCCCAAGAGTTGCCTTAAGAAATACAATCCGGGAGAATTCGGAACGAAGATCCTCCAGGGACTGTGTCAGAGGGGGGATCGACCAATCTCTGTAAAGGCGCGCTTCACTCTGATACGCGATTCTCTGCAAGGCGAGGATCGCTCTCGCGTCTTCGATACTCGCTCTTGTAATTATTGCATCCATAGTTACTCTGCATCACCTAACGCTGCGGATCACCGGCGGCAATGAGCGCAGCGGAAATACCGTCCGGTGGAGCGTTTTGTTGGCCGCTATTGTTGGGGATAACAGCAATTGCATCTATCTCCATTAGGAAATCCGGATTTGCCAATCCAGCAACAAATAGCACCGTGATGACTGGTGGATTGGGACGTTTTCCCCAAACACGCCGAAATTCTTCAAAGGCTGGTTGTGGCGGTTGTCCTTGAACAACGTAAACATTCCACTTAATAATGTGACCCAAATGCGCCCCTGCAGCTGAAAGCGCGATTTCAAGATTCTTGAAAATTTGTTCGGCTTGAAGGCCTATGTCACCTTTTCCAACTATTTCGCCAGACGAATTAATAGCGTTCTGACCGCCAACATAGACAGTGCGTATATTGCCCTGCGTGACAACCACTTGTGAGAAAGCTGGATTCTTATGTAATCCATCTGGATTTATGTATTCAATACTCATTTTCCTCACAACTCGTTTTCCTTGACTAGGGATGTTCCATTCTCATGTAGATACAACCAGCTTTAAGCTCATCAAGCATTTGATGAAGCCTTCTTTGTTCTGTCTCCTGACGTTTTGCACTATTTATCCAGCCAATGTAGTCATTCTGCTGGTACGCCGGCCTCTCTTGGTAATCATTCATCAGACCACGTTCTTCGAGAGCATGCTTAATGAAGCTGGGCATCGCATATCTGGGACGATTCCGCATTGAAACCTTTGCATTCACCCATCCTCCCTTTCTTGTAAGGCTAACACTGCAAACCGGCGGCGTCGATAAGCGTCCGCTGCTTTTTCCTTGTTATGCCTTTTGCATCACGTAGAATACATATCCATAGCTATCAACAGATTCGCCAAAGATTCTTATCTCCTCTATTGTTTCAGCAGCGAAGCCTCTGACTGATTCGTCAGGATGATCGAGAAGTGCTTTGGCTCGGGGTTCCAGTATGTCGTAGTAACCTTCCACCCATGCCTCTCTGGGTAACGTGTGCGTACTGAGGACATTGTAACATACGTCTTGGGCTATAGATCGATTCTCATCAACACTATGCATATCAGGATAACCAGTTTGGAAGAACTGCCGAACTTCTGCAGGAATGTCATCACTCAGCCACGACATTTCGCTAACAACTGCGAATCCGCCAGACTTCACTGCGGAG
>CAVWPP010000008.1:0-20077 GCA_963756915.1 Methanotrichaceae archaeon | reverse complement strand
TAAGTAGAATTTTTCGATTAAATTTCGGGGTGGATCTACCGTGCCGAACCTAAGAAATGATACTTATTTGGCCGGCAGAACGATATCGAGATATCGATGATTAGTATCAATCTTTTGGTGCAGCACTATAATTGATTAGTTGTGGTTGGCCAAGGACATCTTAGTACGAGACAACTGTCCAATATCCCAAAATAGCGCATATGAGCCTTGTATCCGAGATGTCTACGCAATTGGCAGGACTAATCCAAAAGGAGGACCACGCTCATATCGACGGTTAACTGGGAACCATCCTGCTTTTCCAAGTAGAGCAATTAGAAAATGCGAGCACATTGCGATTAAGGATGCTGATGTATTTAAGCATTTCTTAGGGAAAATATTTATACTTAGAATGTAATTAATATTGAAAGGAAGGTAATGACTATGATTAAAAGAGGACTTACGGCAATTCTAATGCTATTAGCACTTGGGGTATTGTTCTCAAGCGCTCTATGCCAAGAAGGTAAGAACGATTCGATATCATCTAATGAAACATTAAAAGTTGTGGAAAATGTTTCGAAAACAAACGCAGCTCTCGGACTTCCAGACTTCAATTTGGTCGAAATTGCTCAGCCGACTCCTGCAATGATAAAAGTACCGATCAATATTTCAAATAACTCAACCAAAGTAGTATGGACAAGTCCCACTGATAAACCAGTATTTGTCTTCGCGGGAATTACAAACAACGGAAATCTCAATCTTACCGTCTATACAGTATCCATTAATCCCGATACCAAAGAACGCACTTTGCCGGAACTCGCAGGAACAGCACTACCTGGTGGGGATGGAGTAATCGTTTACGGAAAATTCATCGCTATAGAAGTCAAATGCCAAAATTCAACAACAAAGCAACAATGCACAGGAGTACTGGAAACGGCCAATTGGTTTCCTTAAGAACTAGTGATGAATTCCTATTTTTGAAATCCTTTTTCTCTTTTCGACTGTTCCCTGGCCGGTCTCATTTGCGGCCCGGCAAGCTGCTGGAGATAATCGATAATTGCTTCATGGCGGCAAAGACCCTCCAATGCCAGATCGGATGGCTTGCAGGTTCAGAGGATGTTGGCATATGGAGGCCACCTGCGATTAATGAGCCTCCGTCGGGCATGATGTGAATGTAATAAGCAGAGGCGCAGGGAGTGCCTGCCGCTAGGAGCCAGCACCGCGGAAAAGTGGTCTTTGTAGGATGTCCATTCCCGGAGAAGCGCTAGGATTGTTATTGATATGCGAAAGATGGCGTCATAAGTCGCCAGATCACCCAGAGGCTCGACGGCGTCGAAGCGGAAGATCAATCCCTGGATGAAATCCTCAAAGAGCGTCGCGACTCAAAGAGATGTGCGTATAACCTGCACTGCTTTTATTCCATTTTCTATTTGGACAGGGTTGTCATAAATTTTGGTTCTGGCAGACAACTCATTCCATACTCGATGGAATGCTTTATCGACAATTGCGCAATAGCGATTAATAAGCACCCACTAAAATAGAAAACGCGCTGTAGAATCCAGCGCATAGAATAGGGGTTACGAGGTCGAAAGTGTGTCTATGATATTGTGCTGGCCTCTTAAAGCAGCCTTGGACGTTGTATAAAATTGGTCTGCATAACTTTCATCACGCAAGATAGTTCTTCTATATTTCTTAGTTCTGAGAATAGCTAGCAATAACCATGGTGACGGCTATTGACCTATCTTTAAGTAGTTTATGTAATGTTCCCTATTAAGTGACGAGGTGGCTAAATTGGGGTGACCGTTTACCAAATCAAAAGAGTGCGAGACTAACCAATGTTATCGTTGGGATGAACAAAAGAAAGAGTGTACGATAGTATGTCTAGAATGCGGAACACAAAAACTGTTTGTGTCCGGGGCTATATTAGCGTGCCAGGAATGTGGCGCAAAAATTTATTCTAAGGTAGGACGATAGAAGAGTAGGACTCGTGTGGCCTAGGGATCTATTTCCAGAATTGCCAGGTTTTCTTTTCCTCTGGATAGACTATAGACCACCAATTTCTTTTATAATTCCACGAATAATAATTAGATATATATCGTTTAAATAGAAGTCGTCGATAGCTATAGTGAACAGATACTACGATTGGATCTTCTGAATCCCTGTTGACACGTTGTTCTGTATCCTTACCTATAAATCCCAAATTTCTTAATTCCTCTAAATAACCAAGGTAATTATACATAGTCCCTTGTGGCCCAAGTTGTAATGTGGTTTCAAAGGATTTAATTGTCGTTAAACCCGCAGGACCTGTGCCAATATGAACATTTAGCTTGAGATCATGAAATGGGTTATTGGTAGTATTTTCGGACGCAATGATTATTGTTAAAGGTGTATTATCACGTATTTGCGAATCATCTGTCTTAATGTATGATTTTAATGCGGGATCATGCATTTTTAAATAGTTTAAAATCGCAAAGAGAGCTGCCACAGCCCCTGCATAACCTAACATAGCGTCCAAAACTTGAAATCCTGACACAAAGCCGGTATTACTTTCGACTATAAATATGCTGCCTCTGATACTGGAATACTTATCGTGCGGGAATGAGAACGCCGCACGTTTCTTTTTTAATCAGGCATTGATGTCAATCTTTCAGAGCCAAAATTAAATAGAACCGGAACAACAACGATATGCATTGGAGGAAATGAATGACAAAAGAGTTTTACACGAGGCTGAGAAATTATTATAAAGATGTGGCAAAAGTGTTACTCGGAACAGCAAGTGCGTCATCGATTTTCCCCAATACAACAGATATTGGAGTGGCACGTGAGCAATTATATGCAAAGTTTCTACAATTACATGTGCCCACTAGCTGTAATGTCTTCTTGGGAGGATTTTTATTCGGACTAGACGGGAGCGAATCTAAGCAAATTGATATAATAGTCACCAGTGATTCAAGCCCTCAATTCAACCTTTTAAAAGAGGGAACCGGGAAAGCATTTGCCTGCATAGAAGGTGCGGTTGCAGTCGTTTCCGTGAAATCGTATTTAAGCAGTGAGGAGCTACTCGATGCGTTAGGCAATCTCGCATCATTACCAGATAAAGAACCTTTAAGTAAGGAACGATTGGCAGTAGTGTTTAACAACTTCTACTATAAAAACTGGCCTTTCAAAATTATATATGCTTCTGATGGCATATCCGAAGAAACCTTGAAAATTAAATTAAACGAATACTATAAAAATAATCCATTGATACCTCCTGAGAAACGGCCAGATTTGATCCATGTAGCCGGTAAATATTATGTTATGAAGATAATACCTGGATTAGAAATAGAATTTAAAGATGGGATATCGCCCTTGAAAGATCCCATGGTATCAACAGATGATCCAGATGTATGTGCCTTAGCCTACGCAGTCGATAGCATTCACGATATAGCATTTCAATCTAAATTTATAATATTTAGGTACAATAAAATTCTAACAAACTTATGGAGTCAGACGATACGCATCAAATAGAGACCCAATTGGAATAGCTTCACAACCAGAGCAATCAAAAATGCCATGATAGGTGAGCTTTCACCAAAAACATAGCTGATCACTAATAGGCGTATCATTTTGAAAGGGAGATCACCATGAGGATTTATCTTGGGCCTGATGATCAGATGCTAAGAGATAGTCTGAGGTCACCACATTTAATCACTTGTTGCCGTCGAGTTAATTTCTGAATTCATATATAATCAGAAATTTAGGCATTTGATTATGTCAAGAAATCAAGGCAAAATTGGTTTTATAATGTATTTTATCAATAATGAAAATCACTCGATTTGAATGTTGTTGAGCTTTGGATTCTACAGCGTCTTTTGTGGCTTAATGATGCGGATTCAGATAGCCGGCGAAATTGTGATAAAAGATGTATCACTTGCTAGAGCGATTTGCCTCAGAATCCACTCCATTAATTGGAGGTTTTACGATACCTTTAACGGGCTCTTTTGATCGTGGTTTGGAATCGCGTTGTGGAACGAGATACAACAAAATAATAAAAAGAATTGAGAAATACATAGTAGTTATTGAAGTATTAATTGAATCGAATTCCGTTTGCGAAACCAGATAAAAACCAATGAAGATCAGAGCCAGAACAATGGCGATTAAGCGATCTGTAGCCATTAGAGTATCGGACTCTTTGCTATCAGTGCGCCTTTTTCTGAGAACAAAATAATCAAGAAGCAAAATAGCAACCCCTAAGACACCGGTTATCAAGATATCTTCCCAGTGACCCACGATAAATGCAATTATCTGGCTTGCCATTAGAAGTTAAACATATCTCTAATAGAAAAAGATATCCTCATTTCAGGAAAAGGCATAAAACTCGACTATGATAGCCTGACTATCTGGTCACATCATTTTTTGATAACCTTTGATACAAGAAAAAAATATAGCTGATCACAATATCAAGGCAATCAATGGAGTGATTATCATGAGGATTTACGTCAAGCCTGATGATCAAATGCTAAAGGATATCAACCAAGTGCAGTGTGTATAACCTGTAGTCCATTCCTCATCCTTTCGATATCCATTAACCATAGGATATTATTATAAGGATACTTCAGGCCCAAACCCCTTCATGGTGCGCGGCTGATTATACAGCACTCTTTTGATTTAGATGCCGCTTTTTCGATTCCGAGCGTTGAAAAATCATTCCATAATGTAATAGAATGACTAGTTGGGCAGAAGAGGGTTCAGGCCGATTCGAGCAGGCCGAAAAGGATGTAAAGAGCGATGCGTGTAACCTGCACATAGCCCAATAATCAGTTAATGATCATCCTCAGGCCAAAGCTCTGTTCCTTGAGGCAATTTCCTGACTTTCAATTTCTTGATGAGCGCAGCCCTCGCCTCTTTTTCCGATGCGGCCCACGCAAATCTCATATCCACTGCACAATCCATCCCAGCATATCGAAATCGCCACAACGAGGATTTGATCTTCATTCTAACGCCTCATTTATCGATCGGATTATGGCTTATAGAGTTTATCTTACGAATAAATGAGAATTTACAGTTTTGACTTTTTTTTAAAAGTTAGCTCTATGTCATTTCTCGGATTTGATTAGGAATGCTATAGAATCCTATCTACAAAAAAAAGAAGGGCTCACCTATTTTCTACCATACCGCCTGAACTTGCAGGCTCTCATGACTTCAATGGCTTCTCTATATCGAGTTTGGGCTTACGTTTCATTTTTCTATCTCTGGCTTCGCTCATTATCGCACTCCTTCTCCTCCTTGGATATCTATTTTCTTGGAGGTAGTTCTACTTCAGAGCTATTGTCTTCTATCATCGCCTATTGCTATCGATTCTTGAAGTTGGTTATATGGCATTTTCGCGAGAGATTGTGCAGGAAGTCATTGTTTCACGAAACAAGTTCCACCCTTAGAACAAGTCGCGATCGCTCTGGATATTTGAGATAACTATATTGATCGCCGCAGATGCTTCGCTCAATGTAATTTGACGGAATGCTATCGGATTTACATTTGCCTGCATCCCTAACTCTATATACCAAATCCGACACCAACCCTATATTCACAATCGTGAACTCGGCCCTCGCCCCTTGGATGAAAAATCGCATACCTTACCTCCTGCAGACGCTCATAGTCAGCCATCCTGCGAGGAAAACAATCTTGATGCATTGCGGTGTCTTTGGCCTAACCCCCGGGTCCCTCCTATCGGAAGAGCTTTACGGAGCCAAAGCTACTGAGGAGATGAGAATGAAGATAGTCTTGCCTGATGGCAGCAGAAAAGAGATGACAGTTGAGAGTACCAGCATCGAGAATCTATTGAAGGAACTTGGGATCAATCACGTTGAAGTAATTGTGGCCAAGAATGGCAAGATAGTCTCGGAGGAGGAGACTGTAGGTTTTGCTGATGAGCTGAAGATTGTGAGGGTCGTTCATGGCGGCTAGAGTTAAGCTCGAACTCGATTAATACCACAATTACAAAATATACTGATCTGAAATGTTAGATGATGCCGAAAGATCGAGGTACTCTCGCCAGATCCGCCTTTTTGGCGAGGCGGGACAAGAGAAGCTAAAAAGAACAAGTGTCTTCATAGCTGGAGCAGGTGGTCTTGGTTCTGTCGTGTCCATTTATATGGCGGCAGCAGGTTTCGGCAAGATTACCATCGTTGATTGCGACTCAGTTGAATTAAGCAATCTGAACCGCCAAATACTGCACAGGAGCGATGATGTGGGCAGGAACAAGGCGGAGTCTGCCTTTGAGACTCTGAGCAGTATAAACCCGGAAATTGAAGTTGATGCTCTGGTGGAGACTATCGATGAGAATAATATCGACCGCTTGCTTGGTGGCTCTGACCTGATCATGGATGCTATGGACAACTTTTCGACAAGATATCTCTTGAACAAAGCCGCCCAGCAGAAGAGAATCCCGCTCTTCCATGGGGCCATCAGCGGTTGGCAGGGCCAGGCCACAACCATAATTCCAGACAAGACCGCTTGCCTTCGTTGCGTCTTTCCGCGGGCTCCTACTGCATCAATCTTCCCTGCAATTGGTTCCACATGCGGAGTAATCGGCTCCATCCAGGTAACAGAGGCTGTGAAATACACCTTGGCTCTTGGCGACCTTCTGCAAAACCGACTCCTGCTCTGGGATGGTTTTTTCTCCATCATGGATGAAGTAGCCTATGAGCGCCATCCCGGATGCCAGGACTGCTCTTTGGGATGAACAAAGCATAATTGCGAGAGCGATTAATAGTTAAATTGTCTTCGATCTTGATTAGGGATGTAACCACGAATAATTAATTGAAGATAATTTAAAAACCATATGGTGATCGTATGACTGAAGGCAAAAAGGCGCTATTGGTGATGGGTTGCCCGGAAGTCCCGGTGCAGATGAGCATAGCAATCTATCTGGCTCAAAAGCTTCGCAAATCCGGCTACGATGTGACCGTGGCGGGAACTGATGCTGCTGTCAAGCTTCTCAAGGTAGCCGATTTCGATAGCTACTATGTGCAAAAGACCGTCGACCTGGACCAGCTTATACCTGAAATCGTAGAGAAAAAGATCGACTTCGACCTCTGCTTCGCCTTTATGCATAGCGATGCAGGTATGACCTACGGGGCCACGTTTAGTGCTATATCTAAGGCCAAACTTTATGCCGTAGTCTTCGGCAAAAATGCCGAAGAGCTGGCAAAGACCATTGATTATCCTGCAGAGAAGATCGTGGCTAAGGCGACACATAATCCAACCCCATTGAAGAACAAAATCGACAAGGTGATCCTGTGAGCTGTATTGAGCAGATGAAGTATAAGCTGTATCTAGAGCGTACCTCTTTCAAAGATGCTCGCGATTATATCGAAAAGAACTCGGAGGAGGTCTACTATGTTGACCCCGGCTACAAGATCTTCAAGGACTATTACATCATCGGTGTGCCCCCGGTGGCCATGGGCGTCAGGGGAAAGGAGATGCTCTTCACTTATGTCAAGCCTTGCCACGGTACCTTCGTCATGGGCATCGACTCAGAGGAGGAGATCTTGCGGCTCCGTGAAAACGAAAGTGAAAAAATAAAGAAGTCGTTGAAGAAAGGCGGCCCAAAGGAAAAGGAAGGGGCAGCTCCCTCCAGCTATGATGAGATGTGGAAGAAATAGCCTCCAAAAAGAGAATTTTGCAAACTCGGGTTGCAGGTCAAGTTCGGGTGGTGTGTCATGTTAGTAAAAGTCAGAGCGTTTGCCGGCTTCCGAGAGATTTTAGGCAGAGAGCAGGAGCTGGATGTGGAAGAGGGCTCGACGGTCAGAGATTTTCTGGATAAGCTGGCCATTGCCAACAAGCGATTCAAGGATGAAGCCTTTGATGAGTCTGGACTACTTAGGGATTATGTCTTACTCATGATGAACCGGAAAAGGATCGATCCCAAGGAAGATCTTTTGACAAAACTAAAAGAAGGGGACGAACTGGCCATATTCCCACCGGTGGCAGGAGGCTGATTTTTGTGATTGAGATCACAAAAGAAGACTTCTCCATCGACGAGATGGTAAAAAGAGCCAAAAGCGAAGATGCAGGTGCTATTGTAACTTTTCTTGGAACAGTTAGGAATGACGGTATCGATAGAATGGATGTGGAGGCCTTTCGGGAGGTTCTGCTGCCGGAGCTGGAACGCATTCGGGACGAGGCTGTGAGCTTGTATAGCCTGAAATCTGTAGAGATCATCCACCGCATCGGATCGCTCTATGTAGGGGAAAACATAGTGGCCATTGTCTGCTCGGCTTGTCATCGGGATGAAGCCTTCCGAGGGTGCAGATACATCATCGAAGAACTTAAGAAAAGAGCGCCCATTTGGAAGAAAGAGATCGGAAAAAATGGCGACCGGTGGGTGGGTCATGAGTGAGTTCATTGTCGTATTGTGCACAGTCGCCTCAAATGAATCTGATAAAATCGCCGGAGCCCTTGTGAAAGAGCGGTTGGCGGCGTGCGTGAATATGGCTCCTATCAGGTCTTGTTACATTTGGGATGGGAAGTTCAATATGGATCATGAGGTGATCTTAATCATAAAGACGGAAGAGAGAATGATTGAGCCTCTCAAGAAAAGGATCACGGAACTGCACAGCTATTCGGTTCCGGAGATCATTGTGCTGCCCATAATCGAAGGCCACAAACCGTACCTTGACTGGATTTCTCAATCAGTGGGTTAAGGCTATATTTTTGGAAGGCTTTGTAGGCAGCATGGCCCGAGACCTGAATGAGAAGGACTTAATGATTTTAAAGAAGTTGGTTCCTGAGCTAAAGGAGCTGGAAAGTCAAGGAATCGAGATCGAGTATATGAATATTTTGCCTCCCGTAGCAAATCACCATTCCCGTGACGTATTGGAGTTCGAGCAGCGTTTGAAAAAATTAACTGTCGAAGATATGCGCTATCTGGCAGACCTGGTCCTTGAAGGTACTGAAAGTACAGGCTGCCTATATCCCGAGTTCGCAGAGGTCTTCTTCTCGGTGGCCGGGCAGCGGCTTTCAAGCAGTGTGGCAGATCAGCTCCGGGAATCCTACGAATCTTGCGAAGGGTGCGGAGGATAAATCGAGATAATTCCCCGGTTTGAAGCTAGGTGAAAAAATGTCTACGATCTGCATTGTCGACCGATGATCAGCATCAATAGCGGTGGTTCTGGCGGCGTTCCGGTGCTATTCTTCCATTCTCTGGCAGGAAGTGCTATGCTTTGGTCCAGTCAGCTTGAACACATACGAAAAAAAGGCAAGCAATAGCCATTGATCTTCGAGGCCATGGTCCATCCGAGGCGCCCAAAAAAATGGAGATTGTACTATCGAATCTTTGGCCAAGATATCTATGCGGTGGTCGATGCTCTGGGTTCGCGGCGATTCGCCTTGTAGGTCAAAGCCTTGGTGGGACTATGTTAATGGAATATGCAAGCAGCATCCCGAAACGGTTGCCGGACTTCTTTTAGCCTATCCCTTCGGGGACGCAAGAATGATACCAAAAGAGCAAATTGGCCCGTTCATCTCATCATTGCAGTCGGACTCCTATTCAAATGTGGTTGAAGGCTATTGGCGAGGATTGCTTCTTGGTTTCAGATCCAGCGGTTCAAGACTTGATCATAAATGCAAATGGTATTGCTATTGCTTAAAATATTTCTAGGTTCCCCAAAAAAGCGCTATTTCTCGACAGTTGCCTTATCAGCCAGACGATGGGAGACAGATTTGATTGTCCCGATAAACGGTCCTCACGACGGCCATTTCCGATGAGCAGCCATGCCCACCAATCGGCCCCCATGGCATGCTCCCCGCGTGCATGTGGGTGCTCTTCGCTCGTGCTGCACACGAGGCCGCCTGGCCCGGGCTTGCGGTGCTGATGATAAAGTCGACGATGTTTCCTAAAGCCGCTTAAAATAATTCTAAAGAAATATATAATTTAACAAGACTTCGAGAACAAAACGGGAAACACCATTCGGGAAGAAGAATCCGCAAGCGTTTTTGCGATTAGAATGATTTTTCTCGTCTTAAGGACTCTTCCTGCTTCTCCCTAGTATTATCTGTTTTGTGGCCCTTTCCGCTTCGATATTGCGGCGGCAGACCGGACAGACCCATATCCAGGCCATGCCCGTAGAATCCACCTGCAGATTGGCAGGCAGAACGGATTCAATTCTCTTCAGCATGGGCTCTGTGGCGTAGTGCGATTGACAGATCTTGCATGTAACCAGATCAAAGGATACATTCGGCTCCGGGCTCGACTCATCGAAAGGCACAAGTGTCAATGCTTTAGCCGGGCAAAACTCCACGCAAAGGTCACACTCCTCTTTGCACCTCTTCCAATGAATGCTCCTTTTTTCCGGAGTATCCATGCGAGTGATATTCTGGCTGGGACAGACATTGGAGCAGGAGACACACCCCAGACACTTATTTGCATCAACTTTGATCATCTTCTACCTCCATAGGCAGCAACTCTGGCAGCTCGGGCGCGAGCTCTGGCGGCTGCCAGTTCGAAATCAGTACTTAGAGCATTGGCTGGACAGGTCAGGATGCAGGTCGGCGTATCCCGGCTCTGGCATAGATCACACTTGTGAGCGATTTTATCAGACCAAACTACACCAAAAGGACAGGCAAGTTGGCATAGGCCGCAACCGGTGCACTTCTCCACATCGAAGGCTGTTCGCTCTCCAACTTTATGAAGCGCCTGGGTAAAACAAGCCAAAGTGCAGCTCGCTTCCTCGCAATGGTGGCAAAAAACCGGAACAGATGCCTGATCTCGGACCATGTGCACATTGACGTGACTACTTCCGCCGTGTACGCGCTTGCAGGCCACCTCGCAGGATCTGCATCCAATGCATCTGCTAATGTCAACATAAACAGGCATTCAATCCCTCCGGGAAATCTTGCAGGCCGAGACCTTGAACTCTGGTATCCTAGCTTCAGGATCTGTGACACTCGTTGTGAGAATGTTCGTTCCAGGAAAGTGAAAGGGCATGAATACCACACCTTTTTTAACGCCGTCAGTGAGGTGCGCCAAGGCCTGAGTCTCACCTCGCGATGTGGTTATAACAACTTCATCGCCGTCTGCTACCTCTAGCTTCCTCGCATCAGCCGTATTGATCTCCACAAAAAGTTCGGGCTCGCGCTCCATCAGTGAGGGGCTGCGGCGAGTCATGGACCCGGCATTATGGTGCACCGCTACTCTGCCTGTGGTCAGGATAAAGGGGTACTCCGTGGATATGTCTTCTGCCGCAAGTTTGTACTGAACTGGCACAATCGAGGCTCGACCCTCAGCGAACTTGAAGCCCTGGGTGTGGAGGATGGGAGTTCCCGGATGGTCTGTATTCGGGCAGGGCCAAACTAGCCCAGGCACTCCAAGGCGCTCCCTGGTTATGCCGCCGTATTGTGGCACCAGGCGGTTGATCTCCTCCAAGACCGAAGCCGCATTTTCATAGTTGAACTCTAAACCCAACCGCCTGGCGACGAGGCAGACTATCTCCAGGTCTGACAGTGCTTCCCCTGGGGGCTCTATTGCCTTATTGCTCCACTGCACACGTCTCTCTGTGCTGGTGTAGGTCCCCTCCTTCTCAGCCCAAGCTGCCGCAGGCAAAACGACATCGGCTAATTGCGCCGTGGCGCTCATGAATATGTCTTGCACCACAAGGAACTCCAAGTTCTCCAGAGCCTTTCGAGTATGATGACTGCATGGATCGGAGTTAGCCGGATCTTCGCCCACAATATACATGGCCTTGATCTCTCTCGTCGAGGCGGCATCGATCATCTCCGTTGCAGTAAGGCCACGGCCCATGGGAAGGCTGTCCACACACCAGCCGGATGAGAAGAATTTGATAGTCTCGGGTTCGTCCGCCTTTCTGTAGCCTGGATAAAACTCCGCCAGAGCACCCATGTCGCAGGCACCTTGGACATTATTTTGACCACGAAGAGGCATGACACCACATCCAGATTTTCCCAAGTGGCCTGAGATCAAGGCCAGATTAGCAATAGCCTGAACATTGTCTGTGCCCGTGCTGTGCTGCGTGATTCCCATTGAATAGAGAATAGCAGAAGCTGGAGAGATGGCATAAGCACGCGCCGCTCGAACGATCTCTTCGGCCGGGATGCCGGTTATCTCGGCCACTATTTCCGGAGTACAATCCTCAACAGACTTCGCATACTCTTCATATCCACGTGTCCATTTGGCAATGTATTCGTGGTCTATAAGGTCTTCTTTGATCATCACGTGGGCCATGCCATTCAACAGAGCCACATCCGTTCCTGGTTTCAGTTGAAGGAAGACATCCGCCATCCAAGCTGTATGCGTCCTGCGCGGATCGGCAACTATTACTACGGCCCCGGAATCCTTGGCCCTGTGAATCCAGCGCGAGAGAATGGGGTGATTTTCCGCAAGATTCGAACCTATGATGAATAAGCATTTGGAGTTTGCAAGGTCCGTGATGGGATTAGTCATTCCTGCTGCCCCAAGAGTCCGGTTTAGCCCTACAACAGAGGGAGCGTGACAGAGGCGGGCACAGTTGTCAATGTTCTTTGAACCCAAAAGGCGGCTCAACTTCTCGATCAGATAGTTCTCCTCGTTAGTGCACTTGGAAGATGAGAGGAATCCAATACTCTCAGGACCATGCTTCTTGATGGTCCCGCCTATGCCTTTAGCGATCATATCCAAGGCCTCTTCCCAAGATATCCTGGTCCATCCGTCGCCTTTTCTCTTCAGAGGATGGCGCAGACGATCTTGATGGTAAAGAATCTCAAGAGCTGCATTGCCCTTGGAGCAGAGAGCACCTTCATTGGCCGGGTGCTCTGGCATGTATTCGATTCCTGTAGCGCGCTCCTTCTCGACTGAGATGTAAAATCCGCAGCCTGCAGCGCAGTACGGACAGACCGTTGGAACAAGCACTTGTGGCATCTTAATCCCTAATCATTTTTTTTGGATTATCTCATGCAATATTTCCAGGAAATTCTAGTAAGCATAAAGCTTCCCGTAAGGTCTCTTCGACTTAGGAGAAAGCTTGATGAAATCGCTTCTTAGTATCTGTTCTTTGTCAAGGCAAAGATCTGGGAAGCGCTCGATGAACTCGGAGATATAGTGATCCAGAATCTCTCGATCCATCTCATCTAGAGGTGCGATCTCAACTTGGCCACCGATCTGGGTTTCCTCGACACTGCCTCGCAAGTAGATCACACCACCATGCATGCCTGTCCCCAGAAAGTTTCCCTTGTGAAGCTGGCCGCCCAGCCCCAAGATTATGACAATGCCGCCTGCCATGTACTCTCCCAAGAAATCCTGCGATGTGCCGCCTATGACCAGAACAGGTCTCTTGTCATCGTACTCTTTCATATGCAGAGCAGTCCTGTAGCCGACGTTGTCCCGAACAAATATCTTGCCACCACGCATGGAGAAACCTAAGACATCTCCCGCCCTCCCTTCAATCGTGATCTCTCCATCATCCATAGTATTCCCAACGCCATCCTGACCGTTACCGTGTACGATTATCTTGTGACCGAAAAGGAAGGCCGCCAAATCATTGCCGGGAATGCCAAATATCTCAATCTCCATTTTGCGGTGTTCTGGGGAGTAGAGTCTGGTGCCGATGTATCTCTGACCACACACGTTCCTGAGCACAACCTTCTTTGTGCCTGCATTCATCAAATCCCGGAGGCGGTCATTCAATACTCTTGTTGATAAGTGGGTGGCATCGACCTCAATCGTGTCATCCTCCCTTCCGGTTGCATTTGTTGTAGGCAATGTTTCGGCCAATTGAGCCCTCGTCATTTTCATGGGTTCATTCTCCAGCGCCCTTTATTCCCAAGACATCGAGCTCCCACTCGTAAAGGCCCACGCCACGCAGATGGTCGTGATTTCCTCGCAAGCTCTCCAGGGCATTGATGCCCATTCCACCCAGCATCTCGCTTATCTCGTGTGACCAGGCTTGGATAAGGTTGGAAAGACGCGTCGATGCAATATCGACATTCAGCCTGCCTGATAGGCGAGGATCCTGAGTGCAGATTCCCCAGTTGCACTTTCCTGTATAGCACTTCTGACAAAGAGTGCAACCCATAGCGATCAATGCAGCCGAGCCAATGTAAACCGCGTCTGCACCTAACGCTATGGCCTTGATTACATCGGAGCTGCAGCGAATACCACCTGCAGCTATTATAGAACACCTGTTCCTCAGACCTTCGTTTCTCAGGCGTCGATCGAGGGATGATATGGCAAGCTCAATTGGGATTCCCACGTTGTCTCTTATCACCTTAGGTGCGGCTCCTGTTCCGCCCCTAAGGCCATCGATAGCGATAATATCCGCACCGGCACGGACAATTCCTGAGGCGATGGCCGCAAAATTGTGCACAGCAGCAATTTTGACGGAAATTGGTTTCTCATAATTAGTGGCCTCCTTCAGCGCGTAGATAAGCATTGATAGATCTTCAATGGAATAGATATCATGGTGTGGTGCGGGAGAGATTGCATCTGTGCCCGCGGGAATCATGCGAGTGGCTGCGACGGCAGGAGAGACCTTCTCGCCGGGCAAATGGCCGCCTATACCCGGTTTTGCGCCCTGACCGACTTTGATCTCCACGGCCGCGGCGCAGTTCAGATATTCGGCGTCTATGCCAAAGCGCCCTGATGCAACCTGGACAATGGCATGCTTTCCAAACTCTTCTCTCATCTCCTTGGGCAAGCCCCCTTCTCCGGTATTGAAGAAGGTTCCCGACTTGGAAGCCGCCGTTGCCAGAGAAAGGAAGGCATTGTAGCTGATGGCACCAAAGGACATAGCTGAGAATAGGATGGGCGTCTGTACCATCAGATTCGGCCCGATCGTTGTCTCAATATCCACTTCACCGTTCTTGGCTCTAACATCCATGAAGTCGGGCTTGGCTCCGAGAAATGTGCGAAGCTCCATGGGCTCACGCAAAGGATCTATGGACGGATTGGTGACCTGAGATGCGTTCAACACTATATGGTCCCAGTAGATGCGGAAAGGCTTGTCATTGCCGCATCCTGTCAAGATCACTCCTCCTGTCTCTGCCTGCTTCTTCAGGTCCTCCAACTTCTCACGAGACCAGGAGGCATTCGCCCGGTAGAATGACTGCGTGGGCTTGACCACAATGGCGTCCTTGGGGCAGAAGATGACACATCTCTGGCATCCGGCGCACTTGTAGTCGTCGGATATCAACCGATCCCGGACCGGATCGTAAGTGTGAGTGCCAAAAGCGCACTGCCTCTCGCAGCCCCGACACTGACCGCATTTTACTTCGTCCCTAATGATCTGGAACTCAGGAAAGACGAATGATTTCATCCTTTACCATCCTCAATATTTTTTAGTTCTCCGACGACCGGTTCTCCACCTTGGGGCGTCCAGACAGAATCGAGTTCTGGCGATATGAGCCGTATTGATGCTTCCTCTGAGGAGAGGTAAAACATTGCCCCTCTAGTAGCAGCGGTGAGGGGCCTAAGCCTAATTCTGTCCGTCAGGCCGATCATCTTTCCGGTCTGACCGATGATGATTGCAAAAGGCCCATTCATGAGCAAGGGCCCGTAAACCATTCTCAATGTAGTGAGCAGCTTCTTCTCTTTCTCATTCATTCTATCTATCGCATTCCAGATAGGCGGAGCGAGGATCTTGGCCACCAATTCTATTGGTAAGTTCTGTCTCCTCATAAGAAGATCTGCCGCATAAGCTATGACTTCTGTATCAGTCTGCAGGGTGCACGCGTAGCCGTACATCTCCAAGTACCAGCGATTGGTGCCGTAAGAGGATATCTCTCCGTTATGGACTACAGTCGTATCCAGAAGGCTGAAGGGATGGGCTCCGCCCCACCAGGCCTGGGTATTTGTTGGAAAGCGTCCATGAACCGTCCAGGTATAAGCCCTATAAAGCCTGTCTAGCATGAAATACTCTCCGATCTCCTCAGGATAGCCCACGCCCTTGAAGCATCCCATGTTCTTTCCTGAAGAGAACACATGGGCGTTCTCGATCTTGCTGTTCACCCACATGATCTTGTTGACGATATAATCCTCATCAGAGAGATTTGCTTCTTCACCTTTCTTATTGGGAACGACGAAATAGCGCCAGACCAGTGGGGGGTCGCATACTGTGGCCTCATCGCCATGAGGGATTTCTTCATCGTAGACCACATCGAAGTTTTGGCAGAAGAATGCATCGAAATCCTGTTTGGCAGCTCTCTTGGCCTCCTCGCTATTGCCGGTAAACATGAGATGGAATGCATAATAATCCTTATATTCCGGGTATATGCCATAGGCTGCAAAACCTCCACCTAGGCCGTTGCCGCGGACATGCATGTTCGCTATAGCCGTCATGACGTCATGGCCTGTGAACCTGTCTCCGTCCCTGTTCATGGCTCCGAAGATAGAGCAGGCACAGATCTCTTTGTTATAAAGTTCCCTTCTCCGTCTCACCATAACAATCTCGAACTCCAGCCATCACTGCACAAGCGATTTACCCTGCACATATAGCTTTCCCGAACTGATGAAGTGTAAGCGAGAGCACGACGCGACAAATGCTTTATAGCTATTTATGAAATGTTCATATAATTTATGAACGGCCTCGTCCATATGCCCGTTCCCTCTCATGATAATTCCTTCGCATCAATTTCAAGATGATTTTGGGTCAAAAAAAACAAAATGTGAGCTCCATGATGGGGCTCACAGAAGAGGCAGGTACCTCTTTTGCTCCCACTCGGTGACCTGTATCCTGTAGGTGTCCCACTCCTTCTTCTTGTTCGCGATGAAGGCGTTGAATACATGGTCTCCCAGAGCTTCCCTGACGAGCTTGCTGTTCTCCATGAACCCAATGGCCTCATTCAAGCTGCCTGGCAGTGATCCAATTCCAGCTGCCTTCCTCTCGGCATCGCTCATGTGGAATATGTTCTTCTCTATTGGGGCTGACAGGTCGTACTTGTTGTTGATTCCGGCAAGACCTGCAGCCAGCATGACTGAGAAGGCCAGGTACGGGTTTGCGCCCGGATCTGGGCTCCTGTACTCAATCCTGGTGGCAGCCTCTTCTTCCTGGCTTGTACATGGGCACTCTGACCAGAGCAGATCTGTTCCTCCTGGCCCAGGCGATGTACACTGGAGCCTCATACCCGGGAACCAGTCGCTTGTAGGAGTTGATCCACTGGTTGGTGACGGCAGTGATCTCTGGCGCATGCTTGAGAAGGCCTGCTATGTAGTATTTGGCATCCTGGGACAGGTGGAAGGCTCTCCGGCATCGAACATCACGTTCTTGTTGCCCTTGAAGAGAGACTGGTGAACGTGCATTCCAGCTCCGTTCTGGCCGAATATGGGCTTTGGCATGAATGAGGCATGGTAGCCGTACCGTGAGCGATCTCCTTGACCACTATCTTGAAGGTCATGACAGTGTCTGCCATAGACAAGGCGTCCTTATAACGCAGATCGATCTCGTGCTGAGATGGAGCTACTTCATGGTGGCTGTACTCTACATCGATGCCCATGGAGTCCAGGGCCAGGATAGTGTCTCGGCGCAGGTCGGAAGCGTTGTCTGCCGTTGTCAGGTCAAAATACCCACCATTGTCAAGAACCTCTGTGTTGTTCTCGCCCTTGAAATAGAAGAACTCAAGTTCAGGCCCGACGAGGAAGCTGTATCCCTTATCCTTGATGCGCTGCAGATTTCTCTTAAGAACATACCTCGGATCGCCCTCGTAAGGGCTGCCATCGGGATTTTGGATATCGCAAAACATCCTTGCTACGGCGTTCTCCTGCTGTCTCCATGGGATGAGCTGGAACGTCGTTGGATCAGGCTTAGCTACCATGTCAGATTCGTGGATCCTGGCAAAGCCCTCAATGGAAGAGCCGTCAAAGCCCATGCCCTCAGAAAATGCCCCTTCCAGCTCGTTAGGATTAATGGCGAAGCTCTTGGGGACACCCAAGATATCTGTAAACCAAATTCGGACAAATCTTACATTATATTTGTCTATTGCCTCAAAGACTTCATCTTTTGTTTTTGTTTGCAGGGCCATTTAACTAGCCTCCTTAAACCGAATTGTTTCAGTTGGCAATTTATAGGTATTTGAGATCAAGCCTTAAAAGTTATGAAAAATTATGAATGCACGATTGTTCATATAGATAGCGGATTTGAGGGGCAGAAAATCCTAATTTCCTAATCTATTTCGTCTAGAATGTGCTTTTGGGAAAGCGTTTGTCCTTAATCAGCCCAGACCACCTCCGCGTTCACATAAGGATTTATGTAAGGATTCAAAGAGTTTTGGAGTAACAAGATCCACTTATCTCTGAAAGAGATTTCAAGGTAAAAGGATAAGTCTATGAAGTTCTTGAAAGTGGGCTTTTCAAACTCTACCAAGATGTCGATATCGCTCGTATCTTTCTATTTGCCACAGACAAAAGAACCAAAGAGACCAATCCATTTAATGTCAAACATCTTCTAATCTCAGGCTCATGGCTCTCTAGAATCTCAATCAAGGCTTTAGCCTTCTTATCTCCAGATAATTGATATCCTTATCAGGATAGGCAAATACCATCTGCTTGCGGACGCTGTGCGCTAGCCTCACAGCCCTAGAAAGCACAGGCGGCAGAAAGATATGATTCACAGGAACAGTATGCACCAGGTATTCAGAATGCGGAACCTTCTCCAGCCGATCAACCTGCTTATAAACTCGGAAGTGAGTGCCAAACTTGAAGCCAGTCTTCACTACCAGCTTTCGTTCGCGCAAATCCCTATAAACGCTGTATTTCAGGTCGAATTCGTTCTCGATCTGGCGAGCTTTAGCCATGAAGCCCTGCAAATCTATGGGCCCGCCTGAACGAGTCACAAGCTCAATAAGCCCTTTCTCCAAAAGGTATGCTGACTCCACAAGGGAGAGCTGCAACCGCTCTCCAACTGGTTTGCCAAAAAAACCATGATCATGCAGCCGTCGCGAGGAATCCGCATCCCAGAGCACTACACGATCTTCTAATAGAGTTGCCATGCCGCCCTTTTCCTCGTCAGTCATCTTCCCCGACATGGTCTTCTCCTTGGCCTCGTAGAAGGTGATGTCGCTCTCTTCATCGACGATGGCAAGCATTAGCTTCTTTCTCATCTGTCCTGCTACGCGAACGGGTTCTATAACCTCTTGCAAAGGCAAAGGCATGCGCTCCGATATGACGAGGACATAGAATTCTGCGGGTGATTTCCCTGGATGCCCGCCTCTAGGGTAGACGCGAAAATCTGGCCGCCCTGGCTGAACATAATAGCCTCGTTCGCGTAAGTCTTTATAAACAACGTACCTGAACTCGAACCCCTTTTCTAAAGAAGAGGCTGTCTGGAAAAAAGCCTTGAATTCCAGCTCATTTCCGTCTGAGGAGATCCTAATCCTCGACCTGTCGAGGAGATAGGCCGCCTCCACCAGGGAAAGCTCAAGGCCTTTGCCGCCCTTAGGCCTACCGAAGTAACCTTGCTCAAAAAGGTCGGGAAGGGCCTCCGGGCCCAAGATTACCCGGTCATTCTTTAGCTGGCCTCGAATCGCCTCGATCATGAGCTCAGCAGCTCATCTTGTTCGGCCAGATGCCATGGTATATTCCCAGAGTCTTGTCCAATAGGCTATGCACATCAGTGGCGGGATAGCCTGCAGAAAGTAAGTAGGACTCGACGTGATTGGGCACAGCTATGGACATCTGCTCGACCATGGATACCGTCTGAAGAATGGTATAGTCCCCTAACTTGAAGGGTATGATGGCATCTGAGACTATGAGCTCAAAGATCTCCGGGCTGATGGGCCGCTCGATGCCGGAGAGGAAAGCCTCGAGTATCTCGCTCGTCCAATCGTGTTTCCTGCCCTCATCCTGTATGGGCATCACTACAACCTCACGAGTCTTGGCAAACTGCTCCACTAGCTGAGCTGGCTTGACATCTCCCTTGAAGATCATGTTTAGGAAGTTTGTGTGCGGCACAGTCGTCGGCACCTTGCTCAGCCGGATGGCGAACTTGACCTCTTCGAAGATAGTTCCTGCGTCCGTGCCCTGGTGTCCGACTCCCTTTCCAAACTGAATAGCGCTTGGCGAGGCCTAAACTACCGTATGCGGATCTCCATGTCTGCGATCAATATTTCCCAAGATTGCTGTCAAACCTAGAGGCCT
>CAVWPP010000007.1:0-9265 GCA_963756915.1 Methanotrichaceae archaeon | reverse complement strand
CAAAGGCAGAGAAAATATTCGAGAAATATTTTATTCGATGGCAGTGATAATATCTCTTGCAGGCTTGGCGGCAACATTCCTGATTTTTCTCTTTTCAGAGCCGATAGCATCGGCCATTTTCGATGGCCGCCAGGCTATCGTGCAGGTTGCTTCAGCGGTGGTATTTGTGGAGTGCCTAAATAGCATTCCATTCGCTTATTTCAGGAGTATTCAGCAGATAAAGAAATATTCGGCATTTAATTTTGCGAAGGTATTTTTCAGTCTCATCCTAGTCATTTATTTCGTTCTCTCTGGAAAAGGAATTTTGGGTGCAGTGATCGGACTATTGCTCTCTGATATTCTTATGTTCTTCTTAATGGGTTTATTTGTGGTTTCAGATTTGGGAGTATCATTCCCAAAGTTCAAAAATATCAAAGAGTATCTTGCCTTTGGCATACCCACCATTCCTGGAAATCTATCCAGCTGGATTGTAAACTCGAGCAATCGATATGTAATTGGGCTGTTGATGGGGGCAACTTTTGTGGGCTACTTCTCTCCAGGATACACTTTAGGCAATATGATTAACTTATTCATCGCTCCTTTATCATTCCTATTGCCTGCAGCGCTTTCCAAGCATTACGATGAGGATGAGATTGATGAGGTAAGGGCCATTTTGGGTTTCTCCTTGAAGTTTTTCCTGATGTTAGGCATTCCTTCCGCCTTCGGATTAACAATTCTTTCCCAACCCATTTTGAATGTTCTGTCAACACCAGAAATAGCATCTCATGGTTATCAGGTAACGCCCTTCATGGCCTTGGGCGCTCTGTTTCTTGGAGCCTATGCCATAATAGCTCAAATAATTGTCCTGGAAAAGAATACTGCACTAACTGGAAAGATTTGGATTGGGGCAGCCATTTTGAACCTTGGTCTAAGCTTTCTCTTAATACCCCATATCGGAATAGTGGGTGGTGCCATAGCCACAATGATATCATTTGCTTTTGCATTTTTCATTTCTAGTTATTATGCGAATAGATCATTGAAAATCCATTTCAGTTTGGATTTTGTCATCAAAAGTCTGGCAGCATCATTGGTAATGTCATTATTACTATGCATTTTAAGTCCCGAGGGGACGCCATCATTGGCCTTAGCAGTTGTTGTCAGTGGTCTCGTTTATTTTGTTATTTTATTTATTTTAAAAGGATTTACATTTGCGGAAATCGATTTCATCAAAAAGATGTTACATAATTGAAATGGCTGAAGGGCAACAAAAATTCATCAAATTTATTTCCGAGAATGAAATAAGCATGGAGTCCAACTTGAGCGAGTCTCTTTTTTTTGGAGCCATGCTAGTTTATCAACGTCGAGAAGACTTTAAATCCTGGTTATGTCAAGATCATTTGTTATATCTGATGCTGCAATAATCCAAAAGGGAATGAGATGTTCGACGATCTAAATATTCTGGTCACAGGTGGAACAGGCTCTTTCGGCAGGAAGTTCACTGAGATAATGCTTCGTGAATACAGACCGAGGAGGCTGGTAATCTTCAGTAGGGGCGAACTCAAACAGCATGAGATGCGCCAGATCTTTCCCGACACGGGAGACTCACCAGTGCGTTACTTCATTGGCGACGTAAGAGACAAAGAGCGCCTTTACAGAGCATTCAATAAAGTTGATGTGGTAATACATGCTGCAGCTCTCAAGCAGGTTCCTGCTTGTGAATATAACCCATTTGAAGCGGTTCAGACCAATATCATCGGAGCCAAGAATGTGATAGATGCAGCTATTGACCGTGGTGTTGAGAAGGTCATGGCCATAAGCACCGACAAAGCAGTCAACCCCATCAACCTTTACGGTGCGACCAAGCTCTGCGCTGAGAAGATGTTCATTCAGGCCAATGCCTACTCAGGCGTTGAAGGCCCTAAGTTCTCTGTTTGCCGTTACGGAAACGTAGTTGGAAGCAGGGGGAGCGTCATGCCACTCTTCAAGAAACAGCGCGAGTGTGGGACTGTCACAGTTACCGATCCTCGTATGACCAGGTTTTTGATCACCCTTAATCAGGGCGCAAGGTTCGTTATGCAATGCACGGGGGATATGCATGGCGGCGAGATATTCGTGCCAAAGATTCCCAGTGCCAAGATCATGGATCTGACGGAGGCAATGGCACCCGGATGTAATGTAAATTTCATCGGAATTAGGGCAGGAGAGAAACTACACGAGGTTCTTGTCTCTGAAGATGAGGCTCGTCATGCGGTTGTGCTGCATGATAAGTATGTAATTATGCCTACCCATCCTTGGTGGAAGGTAGAGAACTGGGCGGGCTCAGAAATCATGGAAGAAGGCTCAAGCTATTCCAGCGACCAAAATGAAGAGTGGTTATCCGTGGAGGAGTTGAGACAGCTTGGCGAGGGCGAGGAGTGAAGAAAAGCTGGCAAAAGAAGGTGGAAAGCCGATGCGTAAGACTCTTCTGCCCTATGGACACCAGAGCATCGATGAAGAGGACATTCAAGCCGTAGTTCAAGTTCTTCAATCCGATTGGATCACTACTGGCCCCAAGGTCACGGAATTTGAGGAAGCCTTTGCTGGTCGCGTGGGCGCAAAGCACGCCGTTGCCTTCAGCTCTGGCACTGCCGCCCTGCACGGTGCAGCCAATGCCTCCGGCCTGCAATCGGGCGACGAGGCCATCACCACACCTATGACCTTTTGCGCTACTGCTAATTGCATCCTCTACCAGGGGGCAACACCCGTCTTTGCCGATGTTACTCCTGACACGTTGAATATCAATCCGGAAGAAGTAGAGAGCCGCATAACGGATAAAACTAAGGCCATCATACCTGTGGATTATGCCGGCCATCCGGCTGATCTCGACCCGATTCGGGAGCTTGCGGAGGAGAAGAACCTCATAGTAATCGAGGATGCCTGCCATGCATTAGGTGCTGAATACAAAGGAAAATCAGTGGGCGGAATTTGTGATATGACTGTCTTCAGCTTTCATCCTGTCAAGCACATCACCACGGGAGAAGGCGGCATGGTTACGACCGATGATGATGAAACGGCAGCAAGACTGAAGCGTTTTCGCAATCATGGAATAGAGGGCGATGCCCGACAGCGCCAGGCAAAAGGTCAGTGGTACTATGAAATGGTGGATCTGGGCTACAATTATCGCCTTACAGATGTCGGTTGTGCACTGGGTCTGTCGCAGCTCTCAAGGCTTGATCAGAACCTGGCTCGCAGGCGTGAGATAGCCACGTGTTACAGAGCTGCGCTAAAAGACCTGCCGGGAATTAAATTGCCTGCAGTGCAAAATGATGTATTGCATGCTTGGCATTTGTATCCAATTCAGTTTGATCGTTCGGCTTTTGATGTAGAACGCGCAGATATTTTTTCAGCTTTTAGAGCTGAGAACATAGGTGTAAATGTCCATTATATTCCTGTTCATATGCACCCTTATTATCGTCAACGCTTTGGCTATTGTGGGGGCGAATATCCGGTTGCTGAGAACGCGTATGAGACTTTGATATCCTTGCCCATGTTCCATGGTATGGCCGACCAGGATGCGGAAAACGTAATCGATGCAACAAGAAAAGTGTTTGGGCATTATTCGACAAGGTCCCAAGAATCTTGAAAGTTAAAGGCGGGTCAAAAAAAAATGAATAAGCTAACTGAGCAGGCTTCGAAATGGTGTGGCACTTTTGGCCGTGAATACACGGAACGAAACCCCCAATCCCTGGATGAAATGGAGGAGCTATATGCCGCAAATTATGGGTTTACTAGGACTGAGCTGAATAAGAGGTTCTTGGACGACCTCAATCGCTCGATGAGAATCCTTGAGGTAGGCTCAAACGTTGGCAATCAGCTCTTGTGCCTGCAACGGATGGGGTTTGAGCACCTCTATGGCATCGAACTGCAGGGCTATGCAATAGATGTCTCCAAATCTCGAAGCAAGAATATTAACAATATCCAAGGTGAAGCATCGGATATACCTTTCAAAGATGGATATTTTGACATGGTATTCACTTCAGGTGTCCTAATTCACATTGCTCCACAAAATTTGCCAGATGTTCTAAAAGAGATTCACAGATGCACGAAAAAATATATCTTTGGGTTTGAGTATTATTCGGACGAGCCGAAGGAAATTCTGTATCGAGGCAATAGCGATCTTCTTTGGAAGGCAGATTTTGCAAGAGAGTACCTTAAGCTGTTTAATGATTTGACTCCTGTGAAAGAGGAGCGAATTAAATATTTAGATAATGAAAATATAGATGCAATGTTCCTCTTGGAAAAGAATTACTGATATGAGACTAGTAGCCATAATTCAGGCACGCATGGGGAGTACGCGCTTGCCAGGCAAAGTATTGAAGGATATTCATGGCAGGACCATGCTGGCCAGGGTTGTCCGGCGATCTATGCGATCTGCTCTGATCGACAAAGTGGTAGTGGCCACAACGAGGAATAAAGTCGATGATGTCATAGTGACAGAGTGCGAGTCGCTGGGGGTATCCTCTTTTAGAGGATCTGAAGAGGATGTTTTAGATCGCTATTATGAGGCGGCGAAGACATTTTCTGCAGATATCGTGGTGCGCATAACCTCTGATTGCCCTCTCATTGATCCCGAAATAATCGATCGTATTGTTCATGTCTTTCTGGACCGCAGCCCGGACTATGCGAGCAATACGATTGAGAGCACATATCCTCGCGGCCTAGATGTAGAGGTCTTCACTTATGGTGCCTTAGAAAGCGCCTGGCGTGAAGCTTCAGAGGACTTCCAGCACGTGCACGTCACACCTTACATCTATCAGCATCCTGATCGGTTCAAAATACTCTCGGTAACCTGCGATGAGAACTGTAGCAATTACCGCTGGACAGTCGATACTAAAGAAGATCTGGACCTCATCCGGGCCATATATGCGAAGATCGATAAAGATGATGATTTTTCCTGGAGAGATGTGCTGGAACTTCTCAAAATAGAGCCGAATATAGCGGAGATAAACTGCCATATCCGACAGAAATCATTGGAGGAGTGTTGAGATAGGACGGTCGCTGGTTATTCGGGCCGATGCCAGCCAGGAGATTGGAACTGGCCATGTCATGCGCTGTCTGTCACTAGCCCAGGCATGGAAGGATGTTGGAGGAAATGCGATTTTTGCCATGACTGGAGAATTGCCGGAGATCGAATGTCGGCTGAAAGGAGATGATTTTGCAGTTCATCGAATCTGTGCAAAGCCGGGCAGTGAAAAGGACGCTGCTTTGACTGCCGATCTTGCAATCGAGCTAAAGGCATGTTTCGTGATTGTCGATGGTTATCACTTCGGTGCAGAGTACCAAAAGACGCTTAAGAAGGCAAAATTGCATCTGCTCTGCATCGATGATTATGGGCATTCAGATTTTTACTGTGCAGATCTTGTCTTGAACCAAAATATCTACGCCTGCGAGGAACTTTATAAAAAGAGAGATATTAATACAGAACTATTGCTTGGATCTTCGTTTGTTCTTCTGCGCAGAGAATTCTGGTCCTGGTGTGACTGGCAGAGAAAGAATCCAGAGATTGCTCGCAAAGTGCTGGTTACTCTGGGGGGAGCGATCCTGACAATGTTACTCTAAGGGTTCTTGACTCGTTAAAGTACATAAACACCTATAGAGCCGATGTAGTGGTAGTGGTAGGCGGAGCCAATGTTCACTATGCCACTTTGAAGGCGGCATTGAGAGAGTCCCAAGTCCTAATTCGGCTTGTGAGAAATGCTGCAAATATGCCTGAGCTTATGGCATGGGCGGATATGGCCATAATCTCTGGTGGGACCACTTCTTATGAGACGGCGTTCATGGGTTTGCCCTGTATGATTGTAATAATAGCGGAGAACCAAGTGCGGGTTGCAGAAAGATTTGCAGAGATTGGTGCGGCAGCAAACCTTGGATGGCATAATGATTTGAGCCGCGTATTAATTCAAAGAAAGGTCGAGGACTTGCGGATCAATTGCAGGTCCAGACAGTCCATGTCCCGCATCAGCAGGCAACTCGTGGACGGGCAGGGTGCCTCCAGGGTTATCAGGGCTATGTTGGAGAGAATGATCCCTGTCCGGGATGCAGTGGAAAGCGACTGTGAGCAGGTTTATGAATGGGCCAACGATGAAGCTACGCGAGCGGCCTCATTTGATTCAGGTCCTATTGCCTGGAATTCGCATCAGAATTGGTTCGAGGAACGACTTCAGAACCCAAATTGCTTATTGCTGGTTTGTGGCAATGACCGGGGCCAATCTCTTGGTCTGGTTCGCTTTGATCTTGCCGGAGATAAGGCAACAATAAGCATTAACCTTGATCCAAGGATGAGGGGACAGGGTCTGGCATCTTTTATCATTGTCAGGGCAGTAGATGAGCTGTTCAAACGATGCGGTATTTTACAGGTAAGTGCGTTTATAAAGCCTCAAAACCTTCTATCCGCAAGGGCATTCGTACGAGCAGGCTTTTCCGATGTAGGGCCAACCAACATTAGAGGACATAAAGCCTGTCAATATGTAATAAACAGAGGGGATTCAACTGGCCAATAGCCTACCAGAGACTGCAGGCGAGGACGATGTCTTTCATGGAAATAGCCGGCAAGAAGATAAGCAATAATCAGCCGGTTTACATCATTGCCGAGATATCGGCTAATCATAATCAGAGCTACGATGAGGCCGTGAAGCTGATTCATGCCGCTAAAGACGCAGGTGCAGATGCCGTCAAGCTGCAGACCTACACACCCGACACCATAACAATAGACTGCAAGAGCGAGCTTTTTCGCATTGGCAAGGGGACACTCTGGGAGGGCAGGTTCCTCTATGACCTATATGACGAAGCCTATACCCCTTGGGAGTGGCATGCCGGGTTATTTGAAGAGGCGAGAAAGCTTGAGATGGATATTTTCTCTACAGCATTCGATCCCTCGGCGGTGGATTTCTTGGAAGAGCTGTCTGTTCCCGTTCACAAGATTGCCTCCTTCGAGATCGTAGATATATCCCTCATCAAAAAGATGGCTGCCACCGGCAAGCCCCTGATTATATCCACAGGCATGGCTACCTTGGGGGAAATAGAAGAGGCGGTGCAGGCGGCTCGCGAGGCCGGAGCAGAACAGATTGCCCTTCTCAAATGCACCAGCGCCTATCCTGCTCCTGCCGAAGAGATGAACCTGCGCACCATTCTCCACATGGCGGAAGCATTTGATGTGCCAGTGGGCCTCTCAGACCATACTTTGGGGATAGAGGTGCCCGTGGCTGCAGTGGCTCTGGGAGCATGCATTGTCGAAAAGCATTTTACCCTTTCCCGGTCCAAGCCAGGCCCGGATAGTGCCTTTTCCCTTGAGCCACATGAGTTTTGTGCCATGGTCAATGCAATACGAATCTCTGAGAAGTCTTTAGGTCGAGTGCACTATGGAGTGAGCGAACAGGATGCTAAGAACAGAATATTCCGGAAGTCTCTCTTTGTTGTCAGAGATATTAAGCTGGGCGAGATACTCACGGAGGAGAACATAAGGTCTATCCGTCCTGGCTACGGCCTGCATCCTCGGTACTTGAAAGACGTCTTGGGAAGATTTGCGACGCGCAATATCAAACGTGGTACTCCTCTCCAGAGTGATATGGTCTCATCAGAAGAATATGGAAGAACACACGCCTTGTAAAAGCGGATTTTTCAGGAAGGTTGTAGGCGGCTCGACTCGATGCTCTGGTTTTTTCTCTGGAACGATTTCAATATTATATCCATTACACGTTGGGTGGCTTTGCCATCGATCTTATAAAGATATTTCTCAATGTATTGTTCTCGTTTGACAGAAAGTTCTGAGTCGTCCCGGAGTAGCTTTTTCATGGTGATGCAAAGATCCTCATCTTTATAAACACCAAGGGCAACACCATCCTCAACGTACTCCACCGGATCAGGTTTGCCACTTAAGTTTAGGATAATCACGGGTTTGCCAGCGCCACCGCCTCCATGGCAGTTGTGGAGTGCCTGGTAATCATCAGGTCGCAGACGAATAGCTGTTCGTAGGTGTCGGAATTTTTGGGAGTCACGATTGCGTTGATCCCGTAATCCTTAATTTGACGCATTATTTCGTCAGTAAATTTTTCGGACTCCGCTGGATGCTGCTTTATGACCAGGCTAACGTTATCTAAGTTCTTCATGGCCCCGAAGATCGCTCTGAAATTAGAGGCGTTCTCCCATTGACTAAAAACGTGGCATTGTGTTGACCAATGAACTATTTTTCGTCTCGGATTGAGGCCATATCTTTCCAGAAATTCTTGCTTAGAGTACACTTCATGGGCATGGCTCAAGATATCGTATCTTGGTAATCCAGTAACTACCACTTTTTCAGCTATATGCCATCGCTCTTTGATATCCCTAAAGACCGTCCCTGAAGCCAAAAAGTAATCTGGCAACAGGCCAGGCTCCTGAAAAACTTGGCTTCTGCACTCCTCCCCGCACTCAACCATTCGGGCCGACTGTAGAACCAAAAATTTCGGATTATTGATATTATTATCGTTATTATTCAAGGGCTTTGTATACATACAATCATCGTTGGAGACGATCACCATGGGCTTGTGAGCATCGAAAAGGTTCTTCATGCTATAGCCCAAGAGCGCGTTCCTGAAGAGCAGCCGGAAGCGGAAATAGCTCTTGGAGCACCCGGCAGCATATTCGCATCCGTGCCGTTCCAAATACTCAATAGCCTCCTTTCCATGAAGAGTCCAACCGAAGGTTTTTTTCAATGCCCATTTGGCTGATCGCAAGAGATCCAGAGGGGTAGCATACTCATACTTGAGATAGGAGTCATCAATCAAATACATTGCTAAGACTAGGTCGGGATATCCCTTTTTTAGCTCATCCACCACGCTATAGAATACATAATCGCCAACTTGGAATCCCGACTTGGTCTTTACTTCTACCATCCTACTTCTGGATATGAATAGGATATCTGCAGGATAAAAGTTTTTTCCGCTGAAGATGATCTTTACAAAATTGATAATATTTTCGACAAAATCATAAACATCTTTAAAACATTTTCTCTTTTTAGATACGACAATTGAGAGTTTATGGACGAATCCGAAGCCAGCAAATTTACATAATTTATATACTCATTTATGAACCAATATCTTGACGAAAAAGCACCCGTTCTTCCCTGAAGCATATCCTGCAAACATTTGCATCCCAAGGCATTCTCCAAATCCTTGGCCTGACTGCAACCTTCGCTTTCTTCCCACTCGTAATCAGAAGAACTCATTTTGATATCTCATTCAATATATTTCGTCAACTAAATATTTTGCAA
>CAVWPP010000006.1:0-9808 GCA_963756915.1 Methanotrichaceae archaeon | reverse complement strand
TTCATGGGTCGAAAATCTGGTCTATGATGCTAAATAAGGATTGGTCCCGGGGAGCAATTAAATTATTGATCAAATCAACCAAAGCTGCCTGAGCTGAAAGCCAGCAGAGAATGCGGCAATGAAAATTGGGTGTTTGCCTCCAAAGATGTATGAATGCAGTATTCCACAAGGCACCATAAAAATGGCTTATCGCCAATTGTCTACGGCGTTTCATTCAGTTGCTCTTGCAACTTATTGACCACGGCATCAGCATGCCCTTTTACGGCAACTTTCTTCCAGATGTAGGCGACCTTTCCCTGCGGATCGATGAGAAAGGTCGTCCTGATCGCGCCATAGCTCTCTTTGCCGTACATCTTCTTGGAGAGCCCAGGCCCCGTAGGCTTCGGTGACCTTATGCTCCTGATCGCTGGCCAGCATCACTTTCAGGCTATGCTTCTCGGCAAACTTCCTGTGGCTGGCGGGCGAATCGCGACTGATACCCAACACCTCTGCCCCCAAATCTCGCAGGACTAGAAGGGCGGCGGTAAAGTCCACTGCTTAGCGGGTGCAGCCGCTGGTGTTGTCCTTTGGATAAAAGTAAAGCACTGGACGTGGACTTGGTGGAAACGAGGATCCGGCTGAAGCCTACCGTTAAAATGACCACCCGGACGGAATTCTTTGACGATGAGTGCGTCTTCATCCTCCGGCAATGGCTGGCATTCCGAGAAGGAATGAATATGAAAGGCAGCACGGCTCTATTCCTGAAAGCCGAGGGCGAACTGCTCAACAGGTCGAGAGTCTATGACCTTGTTGTCGAAGCTTCCATGCTCGCTGGTTTGCATGATTCTACATCCGAGCGCCTGGAAGATCACTTTGGCCCGCACTGCTGCCAGCACTGGTCTGTACTAACCTCTTCCGGGCTGGAATGCGAAGGGAGTTCATCAAGGAGTTGAGGGGCGATAGCAGGAAAGAGGCTTTTAATCTGTATAACCACATAGACCTTAAGGAGCTAAAAGAGGCTTATTTGGCGTGCATACCACAGTTGAGGATTTAGTTTGATAAGAGTCCATGGCATTTCAGGTCACACATATGGTCTTGGGTAATCTACATATATTCTGCTTAATGATACGTTATTCAAGATGGGTGAGTCGATGGAAGAGAAATTTCCCGGTTATCATGAATTCAAAGAAGAGGATTTCTCGAAATTGTGGAGTGATTGCATTTTCGTTTTTGATACAAATGTACTATTAAATCTGTATCGCTACAAAACAAGCACCCGCGATGAGTTACTAAAAATTTTTAAAGGAATAAAAGATAGAATCTGGATACCTTATCAAGTCGCTTTGGAGTTTCATGATGAGCGTTTGAACGTAATAAAATCCCTTATGGCCGCATATGATAAAATAGAGAAAATGGAAAAAGAAAATTATGACAAAACAAAAAAAGAATTAGATAATTATAAAGAGCGTCATCCTATCATCGATGTGGATAAAATAACTTCCGTCTTGGATAGTAACTATAAGTTAATTTCTGACGAGTTAAAGAATGAAAAAAGCGCTCATCCGGATTGGAAATCTAATGACGAAATAAGGGGTATAATCTATTCCCTATTTGATGGAAAAGTTGGCAAGCCCTATTCTCAAAAAACGCTGGAAGAAATCTATAGACGGGGAGAAACAAGATATTCTCTTAAAATACCTCCAGGATATAAAGATAGAAACGAAAAACCGGATTTCCCTTATAAGGAATATGGTGATCTAGTGCTTTGGTGCCAATTAATAGATGAGTCAAAGCGTATCAATAAATCGATGATTCTAATTACAGATGATACTAAGTCGTTGACGCAAAATAAAATACACAAGTTTATATTGTAGAACGTTGTCTATTATAATTATGGAAGACAATGCAAATTATAAACCTTTTTTAAAAGCTATGTCTGGTGTTGATCCCGTCCAAGCAAGGCGATTTGCAGCAGCTAAAGCACTAGAGATTGGTTGGGGTGGTATATCAAAAGTCTCAAATTTAACGGGATTAGCCCGAAAGACCATCGATAAAGGCATTAAAGAGCTTGAGAACGAAGATGAATTGAAGGTACCAGATAGGCTCCGTAAGCCAGGTGGCGGGCGAAAGAAAGCCGAAAACAAGGACCCAACTCTAATGAGCCATCTCGAAGATATCATGAATGAAAGCACATCAGGCGATCCGATGAGTCTTCTCAAATGGACATATAAGTCAACCTATGCCATCGCCGACGAGCTACAGCTAAAGGGGCATGATGTGAGTCACGATACAGTGAGACGCCTCCTGAAAGAAGATGGCTATTCGCTTCAAGCCAATAAAAAACCATTAGAAGGCAAATCAGTTCCGGAGAGAGATAGTCAATTTCGCTATATCAATATGCAGGCAGCCAAATCTATAGACGAGGGCGATCCTGTTATCTCCGTAGACGCGAAGAAAAAAGAGAGCATTGGTGATTTTAAGAACTCGGGTAGGACTTGGAGACAAATAGGCGATCCCGAAGAGGTAAATGTGTATGATTTTCCATCGTTATCAATTGGCTCTGCGATTCCTTATGGGATTTTACTATTCGTCCAAATGTCCCCTACATTAAAATACCTCTGCATACGAATTTGTGCATTGGTGGGATGGATGACACAAATGGACGAGCCCGATCTGGTTTACAAGGGTCCTTGGGTGAGAAGCGCTCAGCATAGATTATTCCAAACGCTTGAAACCGACTACGCCTTTCCCAAAGCAACATGTCGCTCGCTGGTGAATCTGATATGGGATTTCGTCAACGAGACTTTTGTCGAAAAGATTCACGAAGGCCAGATCGTCTTCCATGCAGCCTCCGCCTCAGAGCCTCCTGGTAAAAGAATTTCGGACATAAAAACGGTCCCCGTCCATCTAACATTTCATGATAGAAACGATTTAAATGTCCTATCTGAGGAAGGCACTTCTGCATTGCGAAAGCACAAAGTTATTCGGATGGCAAACGAAGCTCTGGATCAAAGCGGTCTTCTGACGCAAGAAGATCTGGCAGTACTTCTCTGCACCTCCAGAAGAACAATCCGGCGAGATGTTAAGGAGTTGAAACAGCAAGGAATCGATGTTCCCACCCGCGGAACGCTTCAAGATATTGGCCCAGGTGACACATAAATCAAAAGTTGTAAAGATGTGGCTCGAAGGCTATGAGTACACCGACATCGAACGCAAGACCGGACATTCCGGCTTTTCGGTTCAGAGGTATCTCTCAGGGTTCTCGAAGGTAGTTCGATTCTACAGTCGCGAATATTCCTTGCCAGAAATACGCGAACTGACAGACATGTCTGAGAGACTCATTCAGGAATATTTGGACCTCTACGAAACCTTTAAGGATCGTCCAGAATCCCAAATGCGATTCCGGCAGATCCTATCCGAACCTATGCCATCCAAAAAAAGTTTGAAGCTATGCAGCGAGAGCCCCGGAGTGACGAACTTATGAATGATTCAAATGCAGAGAGGAGCCTTCGGAAGTATAAAGGATTCGAAAACGCTGTCAAGCAGATGCTCACCCAGGAATACAAGTTCCTCGGAGGCGAAAAGATCCAGGAGATGTTCATCAAGGACTTGCTCGTCGAGTTCAACAGACATATGAAAGATGGCTGGAAGCTTGATGCCGGCCAAGTTGTATGGTTAGCAGCTCATAAAGATGAATATCCTGGGCGGAACAAGACTATCGAGAACACCAGAATGGTTCCAGTTATCTTATCAATCGCCAGCCAGGATGATCTAAAACTGAGACTTGACGGTTATTCTGCCAAGGAGATCAGGAAGTGCAAGGTGGCCAGGATACTCAGGGAAGCATATGAGCAGAACGGAGTTCTGAATCAGGCAGATGTAAGTCTCCTGATTGGAGTGAGCGCCGGCACTATCGGCAAGGACATCGAGGAGTTCCAGTTAGAAAAAGGCGTTGTCTTGCCTTATCGCGGGACTATTCACGATATTGGTCCGACACTAACTCACAAGAAGATAATCATCCAGCAGTCTGTTAGTAACGTCCCAACGCCAGAGATCGCGCGGAGGACTTCCCACAGTGAAGAAGCATGCGATAGGTACATCAAGGGTTTTAAAAAGGTTCTAAAGCTTCATGGCGATGGGATTCCCGCAGAAAATATTGCTTCTGAGCTGGAGATGAGCAAGTCCTTGGTCAAGCAGTATGTCGAAATCATTGAGGATCTGGCTAAGATGAAGAAGGGATAGAAAAGATGATATTCAAGGAAATCGATAACATGAAGGATGTAGAGGACATTTGCCACTATTATGATCCCAAGAGAAATGATGGATTGGTTAATGTGGGTAAGAGCCATAATACAGCGGAGTTCGCTGTTGAAAGCATCCGACAATGGTGGAATTTAGTTGGGAAGCACCATTATGCAGAGTGCAAAAATTTGCTTATCTGTGCTGATGGCGGAGGAAGCAATGGAAGTCGAAACAGAAGCTGGAAATTCTTTTTGCAGGATTTGGCGGACGAAATTGGAATAGCAATAACCGTCTGTCATTTTCCGCCAGGGACAAGCAAATGGAATAAGATTGAGCATTGCATGTTCTCATTCATAAGCATGAATTGGCGAGGAAGACCGTTGGCAAGCTACGAAACAATTATCAAGCTAATCGGTGCAACCAAAACAAAGAAAGGACTTAGAGTACAGGCTCGTTTAGACGAAAGAGACTATGAAACTGGGAAGAAGATCTCTGATGAAAATATGGCACAATTAAAAATTATCTTACATGAAGTATATCCATTATGGAATTATTCTATTGAACCACGTACAAACTCAAAAACATCAAGGATTATTGAGTAAATTATTTTCAGTCAACTCCTAAGGTCATGTTTTCGAAATTTTCCCTTGTGGCATCATCTACCAGGAGCATCCAGTTATGTGGTCCATCAAAACCACCTCTCTGGAAGGAAGCATTGCATCTATCTTTATTATTCGAATCCCATCCAGCGGACAATGCTGGAGCCATGGAAAGGCAGACTACAGCCAGTGCCATTACGGCTAACGCAATCTTTGTCTTCATATCTTGTACCTCGCAACTTTTTTCTTCGAGAGAGTCTTGCGATTCGATCGCTTGCGACATTCTCTAAGCACTACTATGTCTGGAACGATAGAAAAAGATGTGACCGAACGAACGGTTCTAAAACATTGGAATATCGAACTGGATGCCAATAAAATGTACCGGAAAGTTCCGTTAAAGATAAATTATGCTATGATAGTTTAGTTTCACTGGTTTAACCTTAAAATTCAATATTTACGAAATTTAGCTCTGATTAGGCCGGATTGAAGATAAGGCAACTCACAAGAAGGCCATCCGGCAAGCTCTGCGGTCAGGCCGCGCCATGAGAATGCTCACACCGGTCTTCGAATCCAGCTTCTCTGAGGGTACTCCGGGACGACCGAGAGAGGGTATTGAAGCTGGTGCCAGCTATGACGCTCTACCAGAGTGGATGCTTCCAATCCTCAAGGGCCTCTATGAAATTGCTGCGTGCATCCTCAACAGTGCAGCCTGTCGCCCACAACACCATCTAATTCTGGAACATCCACAAAATATGGCTCGTCGCCATTATCGATGACTTTGTACTGAACCTTTTCCAGGGCCGCCTGATGTATTCCGCAAAACATATCAAGGTTCTATTCGGGCTTCAAAGGATATGAAATATGCGATTAGGCCGAGATGCTTCTCATGAGTTCATCCGTCTCATGATTGCGACAGTTTTCTTGTCCTTCTGAGTCCAGCAAATCAAGCGGACTTAGTGCGCCTTATTACCTGCAAACAAAAAATTGATTAGTGATCGATGAAATAGTAATTTACTATTCGTCCAAATGTCCCCTACATTAAAATACCTCTGCATACGAATTTGTGCATTGGTGGGATGGATGACACAAATGGACGAGCCCGATCTGGTTTACAAGGGTCCTTGGGTGAGAAGCGCTCAGCATAGATTATTCCAAACGCTTGAAACCGACTACGCCTTTCCCAAAGCAACATGTCGCTCGCTGGTGAATCTGATATGGGATTTCGTCAACGAGACTTTTGTCGAAAAGATTCACGAAGGCCAGATCGTCTTCCATGCAGCCTCCGCCTCAGAGCCTCCTGGTAAAAGAATTTCGGACATAAAAACGGTCCCCGTCCATCTAACATTTCATGATAGAAACGATTTAAATGTCCTATCTGAGGAAGGCACTTCTGCATTGCGAAAGCACAAAGTTATTCGGATGGCAAACGAAGCTCTGGATCAAAGCGGTCTTCTGACGCAAGAAGATCTGGCAGTACTTCTCTGCACCTCCAGAAGAACAATCCGGCGAGATGTTAAGGAGTTGAAACAGCAAGGAATCGATGTTCCCACCCGCGGAACGCTTCAAGATATTGGCCCAGGGGTGACACATAAATCAAAAGTTGTAAAGATGTGGCTCGAAGGCTATGAGTACACCGACATCGAACGCAAGACCGGACATTCCGGCTTTTCGGTTCAGAGGTATCTCTCAGGGTTCTCGAAGGTAGTTCGATTCTACAGTCGCGAATATTCCTTGCCAGAAATACGCGAACTGACAGACATGTCTGAGAGACTCATTCAGGAATATTTGGACCTCTACGAAACCTTTAAGGATCGTCCAGAATCCCAAATGCGATTCCGGCAGATCCTATCCGAACCTATGCCATCCAAAAAAAGTTTGAAGCTATGCAGCGAGAGCCCCGGAGTGACGAACTTATGAATGATTCAAATGCAGAGAGGAGCCTTCGGAAGTATAAAGGATTCGAAAACGCTGTCAAGCAGATGCTCACCCAGGAATACAAGTTCCTCGGAGGCGAAAAGATCCAGGAGATGTTCATCAAGGACTTGCTCGTCGAGTTCAACAGACATATGAAAGATGGCTGGAAGCTTGATGCCGGCCAAGTTGTATGGTTAGCAGCTCATAAAGATGAATATCCTGGGCGGAACAAGACTATCGAGAACACCAGAATGGTTCCAGTTATCTTATCAATCGCCAGCCAGGATGATCTAAAACTGAGACTTGACGGTTATTCTGCCAAGGAGATCAGGAAGTGCAAGGTGGCCAGGATACTCAGGGAAGCATATGAGCAGAACGGAGTTCTGAATCAGGCAGATGTAAGTCTCCTGATTGGAGTGAGCGCCGGCACTATCGGCAAGGACATCGAGGAGTTCCAGTTAGAAAAAGGCGTTGTCTTGCCTTATCGCGGGACTATTCACGATATTGGTCCGACACTAACTCACAAGAAGATAATCATCCAGCAGTTTGTTAGTAACGTCCCAACGCCAGAGATCGCGCGGAGGACTTCCCACAGTGAAGAAGCATGCGATAGGTACATCAAGGGTTTTAAAAAGGTTCTAAAGCTTCATGGCGATGGGATTCCCGCAGAAAATATTGCTTCTGAGCTGGAGATGAGCAAGTCCTTGGTCAAGCAGTATGTCGAAATCATTGAGGATCTGGCTAAGATGAAGAAGGGATAGAAAAGATGATATTCAAGGAAATCGATAACATGAAGGATGTAGAGGACATTTGCCACTATTTCTCAGAAACGGAAAACAGGTTATACATATACTCACCGAAGGATTTCATGAAGTGGTCGCAACAATATCTACAGATCACGGTGACTGAAGATGCAATCAAGGAAATTGAAGAGGTTAAGCTCGGGGATGAGAAGTACTTAGGAGATAAGGCAAACAGGCAATATTCCTTAACGTGGACAGAGCTCGATCGCCTTCCTCAAATCGAATACAAGAAGATAGATCAAATAAGGAAAATCTTTGACAATGAAATGGATAAAAATCCAGAGATGACTGAGGAAGAAGCCAATCAAATGCTTTTAAGAATTGATGAATATACCGTAAATCGTCATACGCTAAGGATCAGATTTCCAAGCAAAAAAGATCATTTTGAATGGGAATATGATCAGAAAATTCGACATACGCTCTAATATAGCTTTTTGGAGTAATTTTAATCTACCAATATCTCGCTTTGCCTTGTACCCTTATAATCTATGTCTATGCGGGCGTGCGTTCGGCCTTCCTGGCCTCCTTTGCCGTCACCCTCCTGGCCGCGGTGATTTCGGGCCCGCGTCCCGGGCACAAGCATTTTGGGCTAAAGCGCTAGGACCGTACCGGCGTTATTAAAGACGAAGCTTTCGCCAAACTCCTGGGAAAACATCGCTGCAGCTTCCAGACCGGTGCAATGCGATACCGCAAGCAGACGAATATCATATCTTTTTAAGGCTTGCATGGTCCTGGCAAGCCTGATCTTTCCCGCGGATCTGTCACCTCCCGGAAAGCCCAGGTGAGTTCCGCCAACGATACCGGCAATCTCTTCCTTGCCTGTGATCTTCTTAGCGTGCTCGATGGTATTAATGAGGCCGGCATGAGCGCATCCCAGGATAATAAGCAATCCATGCTTCGTTTCCAAAACAAGTGCCTGGTCGTCCTGGAGTGGATCGACTCTTTTTATGGGGTCCATGACCAGAAGGTAATCTTCCGGCAACTCATAATCATTTATTCGAGGAATCTCTCCCGTAAGCCAGATGCCGTCTCCGATCTGACGCGCCTGCTTTGAGATATCAAACTTTGCACCAAGAAGCACCAGATCTTCCCGGCTCTCTGGAATGCCTATGGGCCTTATCACGTCTTGCAGCACTGCGTATCTAGCAGAGAATACATCCGGATGACAGAATACCTTCCTGGGCCCGCATGTCTTTAGAACCTGCCAGCCCACCTGTATGATCATAATGTCCGTGGCTCAAAGCTACGGGCACACAAGCCAGATCGATCCCCAAGAGCTTTGCGTTATGGGCTGCAGATACGGACTGGCCCGTATCAAAAAGAAGTCTTGTGCCTTCTGCTTCTAAATAAACGGAAAAGCCGTGCTCGGCCAAGAGCCCGCGTCTCATGGCAGCAGTGTTATCGCTTAGAGTGACGATCTTAATTGGCATGATTTATGTACATACTGATTGATACTGGCCAAAATATATTATTTCTTCCAAAACTCCGGCACCAGCAGCATCAGGGCCGTCACTATCTCCAGCCGGCCGATCCACATGCAAAAGAAGAGCAACATCTTTCCGGCGGGATGGATCTCGGCAAAGCTCAACATCGGTCCCACACTGCCAAATCCCGGTCCCACATTGCCCAGTGTAGTCGCCACCGCGGAAAGGATGGACTCGATGTTCATCTGCGGATCGTCGTAGCAGATGATGGCCAAGAGCAGCGAGGCTACGGCAAAGATGAATATGTACGTGGCCACGAAGATGTTGCTGGGCCGCAGCACCTCATCCTTGACCGAGACTCCCCCCAGCTTCAGAGGAATTACTGCCTTGGGGTGCAGGGAATGAAGCAGCTCGCGGTAGACGCTTTTTAGAACCAAAAGTATTCTAACCACCTTAATGGCCCCGCCCGTGGACCCGGCACAAGCGCCTATGAGCATGAGCAGCATCAGAGAGAATTTGGCTGCTGCCGTCCACTGGTCGAAGTCCGCCGTGGCAAAGCCGGTGGTGGTCATGACGGAGACCACCTGAAAGCCTGCCAGCTGAATCTTGCGGATGATGTCGCCCTGCAGGCCGCCCCAGAGAACGATAATGGCTGTTGCCGTCAATACGATCAGGCTATAAAACCGAAACTCTGCGTCCTTGAAAAGGGCCTTTCGATCAGAGTTTAGCATTTTGTAATGCAGGGCGAAGTTGGCCCCGGCCAGAAACATGAACAGTGTGATGATACCGTCTATAATTCCGCTTTTATACGCGGCTATGCTCAGAGCCTGGGGAGAGAAGCCGCCCG
>CAVWPP010000005.1:0-174939 GCA_963756915.1 Methanotrichaceae archaeon | reverse complement strand
GCCAGATTGCTAGGCGAGGAAAGCCTCGAATAATTATCGACAATGCACCACTCCTCAGACAAATGAAAACCCGAAATGCAAAAAAGGATGAAAATATTAGTCCTGGCTTCAGGCAAGGACCGGAAAAAGGAAACTTACTATGATTTATCTTACACCGGACCTGCTATCTGACCACTTGTTCAGGATTGTGGGCAGGGCAACGACAAGTATGCCAAATATCACTATAGCGTATATCTGAGACATGATATCCATCTCTTTTCACCTCCGGGCAATTTGGGCAGATTAGCCATGTCGCGTTTATGTTCCGACCATGATAAACTTTTTGCTGCATGATTCGTTATGGATCGATTCAGATAAATTTTGTTGTTTTTTTGATAATAAAAGATCTATGGCAAAAAGGGTATTTAACCAAAATGGCTATTAAGGTATTTAATGATAATACCAAATAACTAAATAACTTTTTACCTAAAACGGGTGAATAATAGAGCAAATAGGATCATGAAATCAATTTAGATAAAGAATAACTAACTCTAATTGGAAAAGGTTTAAATAAATGGAAGCCATCTCATGGAATTTGTACGACTGTCCTTCAAGAATCGATAAGGTCTGCTGTACAGGAAATGAATATGGCTGGCTTCATACACAACGAACCCCCCTTGGTTGGGCACGATATCGAAGTTGCGGGATCAATATCATCAGAGGATGCTGGTTTTTACCTAATGCTTGTATCTGCAATAGTCTTTATGGTAGCAGCTCTGACAGGACATCTCGCATAGGACTTCAGCAGCAAGCAGGTTAGTTTAATTTTTAAAATTATTAATAATATTAATTAGGATAAAATGGATTTTAACGGTTTTCTTCTGATTGCGATTCATTGGCTCGTCTTCCTGGCAGAGTTCTGAATATCCTGGCCTTTTCTGAGATTGCCCCCGAAGCATTCAGCCTTTGAACATGGGGTGCTATGTCCTCTGTCCTTTGCAGGAACTGATCTACCACCAGCTTCTCCAGCTTCCTCTTATCCACTCTCTGTCCCTTTCCCACGCCCGGGCAGGTGGGATTGTAGCTGATATTAAGCAAAATATCTCCGCTGGTTGTTGTCTCTTCTTCCACCCGAAATGGGAAAAGTCGGCAAGCAATTGGTCGCACAGAATAGATGGTGCAGCCTTCCCAGTAGAAGATGCAGGTAGTATCCTCCTTGCTTTTCATAACAGGTAGGTCGAGGATCACCTGGCGGCCATTGTCTTTAACTTTGACATAGCATCCGTCGTAGTCATAAAGGGTATCAACGATATCATTTGGCCTTTTGCCCGTCTTTTTGGATATGGCGGTGACATCTTTTTCCGTGAGGTAGATCAGATTGGACTTTTCCCAAAACTCCGTCAGTTGCTCGATGGGAACGAGATCGTCGAAATCCTGGGGCCTCTTGTGGTGGCAGCATGAGCCGCACCTCTGGCACTTAAACTTGATATCATCAAAAACAGCCTTTACTATAACGCGGGGCAAGAAATTCCCACCTAAAAAAGAAAGAAAAAGAGAAGGCGACCTAAAGCGTCGTCTTCCGGGGATGCTTCTCAGCCAGAACTTCCAGTCCCAGCTCTTCTGCGGACTCTGCCTTCATGATATCCACCATGGCTGCTGCGGGGAAGATCATGGGGGCGTTCTCAATGGGCCCGTAGAGGTAGTAGTCAGCACCAACGATTCCGGCTACCAGGTTGGAGCCGATATCGACAGGAGAGAAGGCCTCCTTGTGCACCTTCTTCCACTTCTTCATCCAGTCCCAGGCAGAGGCACCGTTGTGGAATCCTGCGCCTACCGGCAGGCCGAGCTGGGCCTTGACGGCAATGACGGCGCGATAGGTTGCGCCGGAGCCGGATCCCAGCGGCATGGCCGCGGTATCGATGAGGGGCCTGGTGATGCCGCACTCTTTGGCGTACTCCAGCATGCCCTTCTTAGCGCCGCCGGCAGCCTTGGTCAGGATGTCCATCTTGCCCTTGGTTCCCTTCTCCATGGCGTTGAAGGCGAGCACGATAGCTGAGGTGAGCTTGCTCTCTTTTACTGCCTTCAGCTCCTCGTCGGTGATGGATGCGTTTATGGAGTTGTGGATAGCCCTGTCGGCCACGCCAATCTCTGTAGCGTACTTGACGCCGAAGGCGCGCACCGACGGTGCAGAGGAATCGATGAGGAACGGGTAATCGGATACGCCCACAAACCAGTCGATCTCCTTCTTCATGGCCTCATCACTCTCTGCCACGATCTGGTTCATACATGAGTTGCCAGTGACGTCGCTCATCTCAACCTGTGCATTCCAGAGCCTCTCCGCGGCTGCCGCGTCAAAGACTCCATGCTCTGGATCGGAGACGATCTTGTGCCTGGCGTAGAACATGGTGCCGATGCAGCATGTGGCGTACTCGCCCGGCTGGCCTCCTATCTTGAATTTACCGAAATCGAAGACTTCCTGCTTCCTATCAAATCTGAACATTCAAATCACCGCTTTCCAATTGCCTGCATATACGAACAGTATGTATGCTAAAACCAAGATCAACCCTGCGCAGACACCATAGTGTATGCCCAGATCTCTGCCGATGGACTTGCCGGCTCTCATGTACTTCTCTGAGGAGTAGAATTCTATCTTCTCCTCGATCTTGTCCAGCTTCGCCATTACGTCTCTGAGTTGATCAGGGTCGACCACGGCAACCGGTACTGCCGGCTTAGTGTCTTCTGCCATAGTTTACAGCCCCCCCATGAAGGCGAAAGGCCCCAGCATCATCAAAATGGCGAGGACAAAGCCAATGGCAAATCCAACGGATACCGTAGCCAGGACGCCGGAGCTCAGCTTGGTCTCTCTGGCCAGGAGCTGGCCCTTGTACCTGACGTCTTCCACTATTGCGTCGATCATAGGCATGTTGGGCTCGACCACAGATGCTATTCCCTGGCCGTATGCAATCTCTTCAGCCATTTTACTTTCCTCCTGCCACCTTGAGAATTAATCCGAAGAGGACGAGGACCACGGTCATGCCGAGAGCTATGCCCTCGATCTTGCCGGCATAGATGCCTGCCTGCAGCTTGTTGAGAAGACCGGAGTTGGTTACAGCGGTATCTATGCCGCGCATCCTCCCCCTTACCTCGACCATCTCTGCGGCCATGGGCCGGAGACCGCCTCCCTCTTCTTCTTCGCCGCCCTCTTTGATCTCGATGGTCATGGGCTCGACGTCAAGAGCGCCGGGATCCTTGGAGACCAGCTCCTTGATCTTGCTGGTGACGGCTCCCGCGTCTTCGGTGTCGATCATGAAGATCGGCTCAACCTGGCTCTTATAGCGCTCAATGGACTCTGGAGTCAGGTTCTGGATGAAGGGAATGGCTCCCTTGGCTCCAATGATTCTCCCTTCCTTGTCGATTCCGCTCTGGGTAAAAGCCAGCGACGGCCTGACCGGTGATGTGCCCCTTGACCTCCATTCCCGTGATGATCAAGTATCTGATGTTGGGATTGGAGATGATGTTGGCCACCATCTTCTCTATGCCGATGTTCTCGGTCTTGCACGGTCCAACTAAAGCTGCGCCGGCAGCGAGCAGATCGGTGGCTTTAATATGCGAGCCGCAGGTACATACTGCGACGGGGCTCTCCGGATTGCCCACCTCATACTCGCCGGTAATCGTCGGCCAGGGCTCAGATGGCTTCTTTTTAAGTACCATTTCTAAGCACCTCCGCCCAGTGCCTTCTTTACGATCTCAAAGGTCGCAGGATCGGTAAACGCCATAGCCAGCAGCAACACGAAGGATACTACCAGGCCGATGATGAACCCCATCCATATGTTGGTGTACAGGCCGGCGATGTAGGAGGCCTTGCCTCGGTTGGCGTACGACGAGAGAAGCTCGTTGTCCGGCACAAGCTGGTTGACCAGGTCATCAGCGATCTTGTCCAGTTTATCTATTCTATCATAAACCGGGTCGAAAGTGTACAGAACCACATCCGCCCTCTGCTCCGAAACCACTCCTTTCATGGGGTCGAAGATCAGGCCCAGTTCTGGTGAAACTCTAACAAATCCCATTTCTAGACCTCCTCACTGCACCGTTGGCGGCAATAGTCCTGTTCCGACCACTGCTGATGCATCTCTCTTGACCAGACGGTAGTACATCTTGAAGAAGTAGAACCATATGGCAAAGCCGATGACAAGCTGCAAAAGTCCGGCCGCAAGTCCCTGCGTCAACAAGGCCGCAATTCCCGTGGTGATCATTGCAATTCCGCTGCACATGATCGCGTTCACCAGAGTTCTATCCTGCTTCTCATCCGGGCCGAGATTGGCATTGAAGGGATGCAGGATGGCGAGACCGCCGGCGATGAAGATGATGGCAATGTAGCCGGTGTCAAGAACGGTGTTCAGGATGGCATCATAGCCCAGGGTGCCGGATATGGCAAAGCTCCAGCCTAAAAGGGCCATTGCGCCAGCCATGGACAGGTCAGCGTTACCCTCTTCCATGACGGGTATGTTGAACTTGATGACCTTATTGGCGATGACGCCGATGACGTAACCGAAGACTCCGGCATAGATCAAGATTATGATGGGGCCGAGCAGTACTGAGCCTAAGGCTTCAGCCATAGATAGTCCGAACATGACGGCGATGATGCCCATACCTAAGGCAAGCATGCCGATAGATGGAACTCCAGTGCCTATACCGTAAGCGCAGACTCTTCGCACGGCATTGGCTCCCATGACGACGGCAAAGATGGCAGCTACGGCTCCGATAAAGGAGAACACATTGGTGCCCAGTGCGCTGTTGAGGATGGCACCCAGATATATTCCCACAACTGAGCCAACCAGGCCGTACATTCTCAGCTTCTTAGGATCCATGTCAGATAAAAATGACATTTCAGGCACCTCCCGTGATCAACACTGACGCAAAAGCGAGCAGTATGCTGGCAATGGCGCAGGCTTTGAAGGCGAAGGGCCACTTCTTGAACTTGGGATCGTGGAAACCTTCGATGGTTCCCTGGATGTTCCAGGATGCAATGACCGCGTTCACCAGGAAGATACCGATGGCGAACATGGCGCTTAAAGCAGCGTTGCCGTTGATCAGATAGAGCGGATAGTAGATCATGGCGCCACCTAAACCTCCAAACACAGCGCCGATGATGCCGCTGACGAAGCAGATGGTCGGGATGCCTTGTCCTACAGTTCCCGGAGCAACATATGGCGGTTGGGAAAATCCTGTTATGGGGTCGTAATTGACCTTGGCCGAAGCAAAGGGCGCTCCCACGGCATAAGCGTAGATCCAAGATCCTGTGAGCATTGTGGAACCCATCATGATTCCTGCGCCTACAGCTCCAGAGGCCAGGATGAGCCAGAGGTTGTCTGTGACGGACATCATCAGGCCGGCTGCCAATAAGCCAGTCAGGCCAGAGCCGGCAGCGAGCTGAACTGTGCCCGTACCGATGCCGGCTGCCTGAGCCATGGCTGCAGGTGCGCCGCCCACCGGTACAAAGTGAACGCCAATGCCTACAAGGAGGCCGCCCACGAGGATCTCCAGAATGTAGACAATAGTATTAATATCGAAGTTCATGCTGCAATATCCCCCTTGTATTCCGGATATGGTCCGTACTTTGCTCGGACTGATCGTTCTATATAATAGTTGTAGGCGATCTCAACAATAATAAAGAAAACTCCCATGAGAATGGCATAAGATGCCTGAGTTATGGGATCGAACACCGTTGTTCTCCAGTTGTCGAGGAATACCGTCAGGCCGAAGCCCATTCCCGTTGCCGGTCCGCCGAACTTGGTGCAGAACCAGGCATTATCAATGGAGTTTCTCAAGCCTGCTTCGGCCTTCCTCACGATCTGGCCGGAGAGCATGGTATTAAGACCGCAGCCAAACTGCCTGTTCTGGAACTCACGCTCACCGCCATAGTGAATGTCGCCCACCGAGGAGCCGATAGCTCCCACTGCTAATCCCCAAATCAGAGCGATGATAGGCATCGGGAAGGGATGTGGTGTGGGCAGCATGTATACCATGATGAAAGATATAGTTGCAATACAAAACGATGTAATCCAGGCATGTGCCATAATCGATGGCGTCGTGTACCTGACGATGTCCAGATAGACCCACTGGTTGAACCTCTTCTGGCTGGAATTCCTGCCAAAGTAGGCGCTCATTGAAAAGACACCGTTGAATAAAGCGGCAACGGATGCGCCTGCCACCAGGGCAAGCAGTGCGGGCATCTGGAAGGCCGTAATAAGCGTATAGGCTACCATAGCTGCAGTGGCACACCACAGGGCGTTGGCCGGGGGTTCTCCCGAGATGGCCTTGTTATAAATCCTGTGGGGGTTGCCGACTTGGGCGGCCAATTGCACTTGCGAGTTGGGATTGCTCTGAGATCCTATGTCCGATTCAATATCCTCAGAAGCACCAGCAACTGTTGCAAGGGCGCCCATCGCAGATATAAGCCCCATGCTAAATGCGTCCATTAATTCCTCCTCCTTTTCATTTCACCAATTTCATAGTCCTACACTATAAAATTGGCTATGACGCTCTTGGTATCAATTACCTAAACTTATAAACCTTTCGCGGGTGGCAGTTAGAAAAAATAGTTATGGAGGCCGAGTTAGAAGGTGCTTACCAGGGCTCCCTTTTCGTCCCTATCTTGTAGCCTATGATGTTGGTCACGCGGTGCAAGATTGGTGTTATTATCAATATGATTAATATTATCGTGATATTGAAATTATTCCAGAACCAGTGCGGTGCGATGAGCGTGGTTAGGAGCCAGGCACCAATGACGAAATCAAGCTGATCAATCACAAAGAGGGGTGCGCCTCTCTTCAAACCTAGTCGGCGCTTGAAGAATGCTGCCACAATATCGCCTAGCATCGCTCCAAAGGATAGCCCCATTAGAATCGGCAATTGCTCAAGGCCGGTACCAAACGAGGGCAAATCAACAGTCGGCGCGATAAGATTTAAAAGAAGCCCTGTAAGCAAACCGCAGGCAGTGCCCGCGATAGTTCCTCGAAAAGTCTTGCCGTCTCCCAGAGTGCGCCTGCCGTCCCGAAAGATATGGCCCCTGTCTAGTGGTGTGCCACCGCCAAAGAGCGCAGCGCAGTTGTTTGGAATGTAAGCGGGCAGCATCAGCCAAAAGGCAATAATCAAGGGGTTCATTCTTCATTCTCTGCTGTCTCTTCCCGTTCTCTCCCATATATCAAATTATCTGAAAACATGGATAACGGGAGCATACGCTTCCTATGAATTGTTGATTTAAATGTCGACTCTAATGGGCCATATTGAAAATCGAATAAGTCTGATGAACTTCTCTAGGTTAGATAGTTTCATGTGCATGGCCGAACTTTTATTATAGTATTATCAATATCTATGTCCTGAATATGTTCTGAATAACACATTCTTTTTTATAATCTGTAGTAGAATATTCATTTTCTGAATCGGAGTTAGAATTATACTTGCAGATCCAATTATCTAGGAAGCCAGCGACCCCACCCGGATAATAAACCTCCAGTGCATCGAGTTCCGCCATCTTTTTATGATCGAGAGAGTATGATTTAAGATATTTTTTAAATTTATCTTTATTTTCTTTTGAGTTGGACTTCCCTGCAACCATGGGTATTTTCATCTCTAAGACCTGCTCTGGCAGGAGGGCAATACTTTTCAATCTAATATCTGCATTGCTTTTGGGAGGCCTTGCGTTTTCAATTTTCATGGCTAGGTCCTGGGCAAAGAATGCACCGCTTTGATTCAGATCAGATAGACATAGTATGGTTGTAGGATTTATTGTAGGGTTTCCAAGACGCTGGTGTAGATCTTTGACGGCCTTTTCAGATGCATTAATATTTACCGAGACGAGTGTTACTCCGTGTTTCTCACAAATGGGAAACAGCAATGGATTTAGCGCTGATTTATTTACCCAGACTTCTGTGGTACAAGGCATTTTTCGGGGTATCCTCGGAAAATAAATATGCTCCCCATGTATCTCATCTAATATGGTATTTGCAGGGATAAATCCCAGCGTTATTGCTTTGTTTATCCATTTTGGTAGCTTCTCACCATCGCACTCATGGTACGGCCTTGTTATCCGAATTTCCCCGACAAATCCTCCACAAATGGGATAATCTGATGCTTTCCTCTGCAGAGCATAATAGAATAATCCTCTAAACGTTGTGCTTGGTCTTCTCATTTCTTCCACAAAATCATGATATGCTATCGCCAACCACTTGGACTTGGTTAAATCCGTTTCAGTAAATACAAATGGTCCCGTCATATCCTTTCAATCCATTGATATTTATTCTCCGATCATGATTTTACTTAAATGTTATGAAACCTTTTTGCGACACGAAATATGACAAAGATGGGTATGATCTTCTCTGAAGCAGTATAGTTAATGTTCAAATATGGTATGAAAAAGATACCAAGATATTTAGAGTAGAGCGTTTCCCTGGGGATACCATGCAGGAAGGATGCACTGTAAACCTTACCGTCAAATACATAGCCCGAAAATGGACACTGCTGATCATCTTGGAGTTATACAAAGGAGTGGGGCATACCAGGCGTTTTTCTGAGCTGAAACGCTGCCTAGAAGGCATCACTCAAAAGGTCCTCTCTGCGCGGCTAAAAGAGTTGGAGAGGGAGGGTCTTATCGAGAAAAAAGTTGATTGTACATCTTTTCCCGTGAAAAGCGAGTACTGCTTAACGAAGAGCGGTCTTGAGATTATCGACATCGTCAAGGATATGAAGTGTTGGGCTCTAAAATGGAAGATAACCAATATTGAGTGCGGTTGCCAGGACTGTAGTGAATGCGTGCTTTGAAAGATCCGTTTAAAAAGATACCCGATTCCTTGATAGGTTCATGGAGTGCCCGCAAAAAATTGTTTCCGACAAACTGATTCAATGGCTCCTACGAGTGGTTAAGTATGAAAAGAGGATACCTGCTAAATAGTAAAAGCTTGTAAAGACAATTAGGTCGGCAATTGAAATGATATAATTAGGTGGCGTATCTAAATGGTTCAAGCAATTGTTGGTGACACAGTAAAGGTACACTATAACGGCAAGCTCGACAATGGCTTTCTCTTCGATTCTTCGGAAGGAGCCGATCCCCTTGAATTCGTGTTGGGTTCAGGACGGTTCATTCCAGGCTTTGAGGAGGCGATTGTGGGGATGAGCCCTGGTGAATCCAAGACGGTTATTATTCCTCCTGAGAAGGCCTATGGGAAATACTGTGAGGAACGAGTGGTTAAACTGGATAAAAAGGACTTTCCGGATGATATAATTCCTGCAGAGGGTATGACCTTGGAGATTTCCGCCTCCAACGGCGTAATGGTCCCAGTGCAAGTAACAAATATATCCGAAACGACCGTAACATTAGATGCTAACCATCCTTTATCTGAGCAAACCCTGACGTTCGAAATAACTCTTGTAGAAATAGTGAAAACCGAGAACGCGAGGGACCAATGATTGATGTTCATATAGATTACGTATCTATATATCATGATTTAATGGATAATGATGTGGACGACGGCTATAAATACGATTAAAAATTTTAATTTATTAGTTTTATCTATATTATATATTTATTAATTGGGCTGATGAATTATGTTACGAAAAATTAATAAGAATTTTGCTAGAAACAAATCAGATAAATCTTCGTATAGGAATGAAAGAAGGAATAATTGTTCACTGTCATTCATCTGGATGGCAGTAAATTAATGATCTAGGTGGGACTCATTTTGGGTAATCGTGCAGCTGTATTAATTGATGGTGCTTATTTAACGAAAATTTTGGATGTGGATTTCGGCAAACCCAAGATCGATTTGGCCAGGTTTTCAGAGATACTTTGTGGCGATTATGAGCGTTTAAGGACTTATTACTATAACTGCATGCCTTATCAGAGCAGTTCTCCTACAGAGGATGAGCTTAGAAGGTTTGCATCCATGGATAAATTTGTTTACACTTTGCGTAAGCTTCCCCGATTTGAAGTCAAGCTGGGTCGTTTGGGTTGTGTAGGCGGGGAGTTCATTCAAAAACGAGTTGATATTGCATTGGCTGTGGATCTTGTGCGGTTAAGCTGCGGAAGGATGATCCAAAAGGCTGTTATCGTTACTGGGGACAGTGATTTTGTGCCTGCTATCGAAGCTGCTAAGGAAGCTGGTGTGCTGGTGACACTCTACTATTCGCCAACTTCTATTCATGACGAGCTTCTTTCTGCAGTAGATGAGTGCACCATCATCAATCAAGACTTGATATATGAGGTGGCCAGATAAAAACCTGCATCATCTGACATAATCTTGATTGGTGTGAAACCGCTTTCCTAAAATATTTGTCCGATATTAGTTTCATCCCTGAGCCAACGGATATCTTTACTTACAATAAGTTATCTCTAGGGTCAAGGTGACTATATGTTTCCGGGTTTAGGTGGTTTAGGCGGAAGGGGCGGCATGAGCCCCAAAAAGATGAAGGGCATGCTGAAGAACATGGGCATAAATATCGATGAGATTGAGAATGTATTAGAAGTTGTTATTCGCTTACCTGATAAGGAAATCATTATCGAAAATGCTTCTGTCGCGATTATGGACAGCCATGGTGTGCGTAGCTATCAAATCTCCGGCGATTCCAGAGAGCAATCCATATCAGGCGTGGGCAACGAGAAACCAAACTCGGATATTCCAGATTCTGATGTGGAACTCGTTATGGTCCAAACCGGAGCAAACAAGGACGACGCAAAGGCTGCCCTTCAAGAGGCCAAAGGTGATCTCGCAGAGGCCATAATGAAGCTTAAGGCAGTTTAAGTTTCGGAAATGGATTTAATAAAAAAAATCCAAGTAATGTTTCAATCACAATTTTAGGATTTTACGGCCATAAGGATCTACCAGTGAACAACGAGTCCAGAGCACTCCATGATCCAGTTCATGGTGCTATCTACGTGAATGAGCTGGAGTGGTTGCTCATACAATCTCGGCCGATGCAGCGGCTAAAGGGCATAAAACAGCTAGGTCTGGTAGAGGTAGTCTATCCTGGGGCCAATCACACCAGATTTGAACATTCCTTGGGAACCATGTACATGGCCGGGATTATGGCCAAGCATATGGGCCTTTCTTCTAAAGATGTGCAAAAGGTCCGCCTGGCAGGCCTTCTTCACGATCTGGGACATTCAGCGCTTTCTCATGCCGTAGAAGGTGTACTCAGCCGAAACCCGGATATGCAACCGATTATCAGAGGCCGGCGCGTTTTTAGACATGAGGAGTTCACTCGCGAAATCATAACTGTCCATCCTTTTGGGGATGAAGCCCTTCTGGAAGCCGAAAAGTCTTTTGGGAATGCAAAAGAGTTATTCCGAGAGCTTGCGGATATTGCTTTAGGGGGAAGGCCACCGCTTGGCCAGATTATCGCAGGAGATCTGGATGCAGATAGGATCGACTTCCTCCTGCGAGACTCTCATCATTCCGGTGTATCTTTAGGAATGGTAGATACCGATCAGATCTTGCAGGCTCTTACCATCAGCAACGGACGGATTGTCCTTGCTGGTAAGGGTAACTATCGGGCTGAAATGTCCCAGACTGCCGCAGAATCAATGCTAATTGCCCGGGCTCATCATTACAATGCACTCATCTATCATCCAATGGTTCAATCGATACGAGCTATGCTCTTAGCTGCTCTGGAGAATGCCTTAGGCAATGTGGAGTCAAAAGATGCTAGCTCAAAGATCGTTCTCTTTTTCAGGGATTATACTGATCCGGATCTTCTAAGGTTTATTTGGGAGAACGGGGATGATACCGCGCGTGATCTTTTGCAGCGCATAAAATTCGGCCAGGTTTATCCCTTGACAGCCCGATTTGATCACAGTTCTCTTGAACCCGATATCCGTATGGCTCTTTCAACCATCTCCCGCCATGGAAGAATGAGGAAGCTATTCGAAGATTCATTGGGCAAAAGATATGGAGCATTAGTCGACATCACGGTAGGCAGTGGAGTACCGCGATCCATGAGGACAGAGGCAAATGGATTTTTCTATGATGAATCGGCCTTGGCGGCAGGATTGGTCAAGTCCCTAACTCGTCAAATTGCGCTTTCCTTTTTCTCTGATTCTCAGCCAAATATTTCTCTGGATGATGTGAAGGCGCAGGCTGCAAAGCTTTTAAGCTTCATTCGGTCAGAGAGTTATCTCCCAATTGAGGGCTTATTGCTGCTCTTTTACATTTTGCATAATATGCTTTCCGAGACCTTTGGCCCGAAAGTTCTTGTTCCTCGCATAAGAAATATTACCTGGCTTTATAAGACCGTGGCGAGGATCAAAGAACAAAGCCAAGCGAACCTATCTGGTCTTTATGACTATGCCTTTCACTCAGACTATGGCTTCCCGTATAGCGAAAGGCTATTCGAAGATATCCAAATATTAGTCGCTATGGGCATGATTTATCAGGATCAACGTCACTACGAACTAAATGGTCAGTGGCTGCAAAGATACGAATATATGCTCACATCGGAAGGCATAGATTATGCAGAGAAGGTTGCCATTTCGTTTGCAAAAGAAGCCGACCAGCTTAAACTCATTCTGAAGTTAGAGAAGCACACCATACCCTATGATGTAGTAAGCCTTAATCTTATGCGGTACAAGGGAAATAAACTGTGAATGGCAATGTAGTTTACATAGTAATTATCCTAAGATTGCTGGTCGTTTTTGAAAGAATAGACGTTTATTAAATATCGACATTTTATCCTAAAGATCCCATCGAATTTAATCTGGAAATCTTCCAAAAGCTTATCGCCGATAACAAAATTACCCAAAAAACAATTCGTTTGACAGGCCGCTAAGAATAGCGCCCGCCATCCGAAGGAAAAAAGAAGCGATTTAATTCATCTGGTGCATCTTGAATGCTGTCTGTGGAAACGTTTCAGCGGTGACAGAAGGTGTCCAATCTGGGTCTAGGAACTGATAGATGCTTTCGCCAGTCCATGCAATTTCTTGATTCTTGGTGGCAGCGGCTGCTGTAAAGATTGGTGATACGGGCGTGGATTGTACGTTATTCCCGTTCAAGAAATCGTATATCGCATAGTTCGAGTCGTTAACCGATACATTCTTCATTTTATTCTCGTTAGTTTCGGCCGGGGATGCTACGAAAGAGCTTGGAGTCCAGCTATCGTTCAGGAAATCCGCCATACTTGGCGTTGTCAACAGAGATGATTCTGCCGGACTTGCTAATGGCGCATACTTATCTGATAAACCCACCGCCTTTGCAGGCTCCGCCATAACCGCCGGCATCAACCCTCCGAGAGCCAGCATGGCAATTAGTACAAGTATAATATGTCTCATGAGTTTCCATTACCCTGCAGGTATCCATAAAGCTTTCCGTCGTATGGATCTAATCTTTGGTAACAAGAGTTATTTTTCTTTGGCCCTTTTTCCTTTCATTTTTCCAGGGACTTAAGTTCTAATGTGGAGGTTTCCGGATGATCTCTGAGATAATTTGCAGCATACGGCTTATGGACGAGATTGCAGTCGATACACGTCCAAAACCTCTTTCCTTTCTTTGTTCTCACGAATTTACCGAGTTCCGCATCCTTGCAGGGATAAAGGGGACAGAAACAATGTGTGCAATCTTGATCTGAAAAATGATGGCATGGATAATATTCGCAATTTCCTTTGCCTGTTAATTTCAAGGGCTCGTCTACCGCTTTTCTGATCAGGCATGGATCATCGGTTACAAGGCCGTCAGCTCCTAGCCTGAGGAGCCATAATGCTTCATCTTTTTTGTTTATGGTCCATGGGTAAACTTTCAAATCTTTTTGATGAGCCTCTTTAAAAAGCCGTGGATTGACTCTCCTCGGAAATATGGCGTCCGCTTTGGCCCAAAGAGCTAGTTCTACTGGCTTTATAGGCAAAGAAGAGATGATGATTCCTGTTGAAATGTCGGATAGTTCTTTAAATTCGCGCAAACTTGAATGATAAAAGGATGTCACGATGCAATTTTTGCCTGTCAGGGATTCGGCAACTAGTTCTTCCAGGCCTTCCTCCTTCATCTCCACGATCTGGCCAAGTCCCAGTTCCTCTGCTAAAGTTAAGGCTTCTCTCAGAGTTGGGACCGGATAACCATCGACATCGAGAGCTTTTAGTTCCTCTAGGCTCATATCCTGGACCAATCCTTTGCCATTGGTTGTCCTATCTACATTTTCATCATGCATCAAGACGAGATCGCCTGATCGTGAGAGCCTGACATCCAGTTCGACACAATCCGCTTTGCATAGAGCTGCAGCCCGAATGCCCTGCAATGTGTTCTCCGGCGCAAGGGATTTTGCCCCACGGTGCCCTATCACATAAGCCATCAAAAAGTAAACAACTGGAAAATATATCACTTTTTGCTTAATGCTGGCAAAGGATTATACAAAGAGACTGATACAAAAGACTTGAATGTTTGAAAGTCTTGCGAAGTTCACAAAATTGAAGCGAGAAGTCTCTCGAATTAACTTGGACCCTTTACAGCGTGGCGGTATTTTGACTGACGAAGCGCGCGCTGCCCTGATAGAATGGGGTGATGGCTATTCTGTTTGCGATTTTTGTACCGGCATGCTGGACAAAATTAAGACCCCTCCTATAGAGGAGTTTGTGCATACAGTATTGCCGGAGTTCCTGGGGGTTGATGAAGTAAGGATTACTCACGGGGCACGTGAGGGCAAGTTCGCAGCCATGCACGCTCTTTGTGAAAAAGGCGACTTTGTGATACTTGATGGGAACGCCCATTATACTACAGTTCTCGCTGCAGAAAGGGCGGGCTTGAATATCGAATATGTCTCTTCTTGCGGAGAGCCAAGTTATGTCATCCCCGCAGAAGGATACGCACATGCTATTGAGCGCGCTTATGAGCGCAAGGGAAACGTGAGCATGGCGGTTTTGACTTATCCAGATGGGAACTATGGAAATCTAGCCGATGTGCATGCGGTGTCAAATATCTGTCATGACTACGGCGTTCCATTTCTCCTCAATGGTGCTTACTCTATCGGCAGGATGCCTGTTAACTGTCGAGATCTCGGTGCAGATATAATAGTTGGCAGCGGTCACAAGTCGATGGCCGCCTCCGGGCCGGTGGGAGTATTAGGGGCATCAGAAGAGTATGCGCGGAGCATCTTCAGATTATCATCTACGAAAAGGAACAAAGAGGTTGAGCTACTGGGATGCACTGTGCGAGGGGCACCACTCTTAACATTGATGGCATCGTTCCCGGTTGTCGTAGAGCGACTATTGCATTGGCCAGAGGAGGTGGAGAAAGCCCGCTGGTTTTCGGCTGAAATGGAACGGCTTGACATCAAGCAACAGGGGGAAAAGCCACATGGCCACGATCTGATGTTTTTCCTGGCAGAAAATCTTTATCAGATCTCAATGAGCGCGAAGAAAGGTCGGTATTTCCTTTACCGTGACCTTAAGGAACGGGGAATCTCTGGGATCAAGCCGGGCCTCACACGCCAGTTCAAATTGAGCACCTTTGGGCTTTCTTATGAGGAATTGGATTTTGTCCTGAAGGCCTTCCAGGATATAATTGAGTCCCATCGCCAAACAGCAGTCGCGAAATAATTTGATCAATGCATGGAAAACCAAGGGCAATAAAAAAAGTCGAATAAAAGTGATTGCGCCATAAATCATGGCGCTTATTATTTATCCACTAGATTCCGCCGGTTCCGCCCATTCCGGGAGGAATGCCGCTCAAATCGCCGCCAGGGCCGATCTTATCCGCGTACTGTTTTACATCAACAAACCTTGATTTCTGATCCTTCTGTTCTACGTCCTGATTTTCTGTAGTAGTTTGGGTCGCTGCAGTATCTGCTTGTGCAAGGGCGGGGGCCTGCGTCTTGGGCTCTTCAATAACGGCTGGAGTGTAAGTGGAGGTGTCCGGGCTTATCCATTCGGCGCTGAATGTGCCTTTGCTTACGATCTCACCTCTGCTCACTTGGGTGTAATTGCCTTTTATACCATCATTTGCATAGATACCTGACATCTTAGTGGTCGTTAAGACGTCGTCTTTCTGGGCAGTCAGCACCAATTCCACATTATCGCCTTTGATTGAACCCACAACATCTGCATTCCAGGGCCGGCTATCTTCAGGCTCGTACTTTGCCTGGCCAAAGAGCTCTTGATCATCTTGGTCGAGGACCATGTTGATTGAGCCCGCCTCAATACCGGTTACGGACCAGATGTATTTAAGGTCTGGAACCTCGCTTGATGGAGATGCAGTTGTATCGTTTCCATTAGATGATTCATCCACTATTGCAGTCTCATTCGCTGTTTTCTCTTCGTCCAATGTAGTTTGGTTTTCCATCGATGTTATGTTGTTATCAATTGTTACATTATTCTCTATACTCACGTTATTAGCCGTCTGACCTAAGGACAATCCGGCAGCGAAGACAAAAACGAGCACCATGGGAAGAATCGTGTATTTTACATGCAATTGCTTTAGCCTCCTTTTCTACTTTTAGGCGATAGATCTTTCGTCATTTGACTATAAATTCTCTTATCTTCTTCCTTATAAGACTTTCATCCGCGTTATGTTGTAGAGTCTCGATCTCGGTTTCAAGCATACTTCGTTTTAAAATGTTTAACGATCTAGATAACATAATATATATTTTGAATAAAAACTTCACGCAATGTATAGTTTTTTAAAAGACTTTTAGATTTCCAGTCCTCTTCATTTTTGTGCTGCCCTCTTTAAAACTACATACTTATGCAAAAAAATGGTTTTCATTTTGAACGAGGATAAAAGCATACATTCCCCTCTTAAGAAGTGTTACAATTAGCCTTGGGCGTTTAGTTCCTTATCAGTTCTAGTATTGAGTCATTCTGAAGTTTGGGTTTATCTGGATCGAAACAGTTAAGTTCATCCTGTTATAGTATCAAGGCCAAAGCGTCGATGGTCTAGTGGTTATGACTTGGGCCTTCCAGGCAGAAATGGAGATTTCTGCGAAGCAAGCCTACAACCCGGGTTCGAATCCCGGTCGACGCACTCTCAATTGTATAGGCCGTCGTTACGTTAAATGCCGAATTATTTTCGCTACATTTATATCCTAGTTTGACCAGACTATTGTATATGAATTCTGGAGGGGAGATCTCAAATGCAAGAGGACTGCTCGCCGAAAAGATTGCTGGAGAGATCACCCTATCGCAAAATCCTGGCGAAACTCTGCGAAAATGGCGAAGAAACTTTGGCATAACTCAGACAGATTTATCAAATCACCTGCGAATGTCGCCTTCGGTTATTTCTGATTATGAGAGTGGCAGAAGAAAGTCACCAGGCATAATGATTGTGAGCAAAATCATAGACGCACTATTAAGGATTGATGAGTGTCGCGGCTGCAATGTTCTGCGTGCCTACGAAAATATGTGGGGTGATATTCTTGGCCTTGATTCCATCTGCAGCGTATGCGAGTATCAAGATCCGATTCTTCTATCAAATATGGTACTGATTCTTGATGCCAAGATCGTCTATGGGCGAACCGATATTACTATATGGGGATACACTATTATCGACAGCAAGAAGGCCATCGTTGAGATGCTTCCTGACCAATTCCAAAAGATTTATGGGCGAAGCACAGCTCGCGCCTTGATATTTACAGGAATTCAGTCCGGCAAATCACCTATGGTGGCGGTACGCGTCAGTAATCTTAAGCCTGGTGCGGTGGTCTTGCAGGGTCTGGAACCATCGGATGTTGATCCAGTAGCCATACGGATTGCTGAAATCGAGAATATTCCATTACTAACGACACATTTTTCCGTTGACGAAGTTGCAAGTGCTCTTAGCAAAGGGTGACAATTTTTGGTCTCTGGTATTGTCAGCTATGGGGTTTATATCCCGCGATTCAGGATTCGAGTGGACGAAATAGCCCGTGTCTGGGGGGACGGGGACGACGTCTCTCAAGGGCTGCGCGTCTTCGAGAAATCCGTGCCAGACCTTGATGAAGACGCTGTAACTATGGCTGTGGAAGCCGCTCGTAATGCCTTGAAGCGCGCCCATATAGATCCTCATAGAATTGGGGCAATCTATGTCGGCTCAGAGAGTCATCCTTATGCAGTAAAGCCTTCCGGGACAATAGTAGGCCAGGCTATAGCTTCATCATCATCGTTCACCGCAGCCGATTTGGAGTTTGCTTGCAAAGCAGGAACTGCAGCTATCCAGGCATGTCTAGGCCTTGTGAGTTCGAACTTCATAGACCTGGGTTTAGCTATAGGGACTGATGTAAGTCAGGGGGCACCAGGAGACATGCTTGAGTATACCGCCGCCGCAGGTAGCGCCGCTTATCTCATTGGATGCCGGGATCTAGCGGCGGAGGTCGAAGGCTTTTATTCGTTCACAACTGATACTCCTGATTTCTGGAGGCGTGAGGGCATGGCCTACCCGGAGCATGGGGGAAGATTTACTGGAGAGCCTGCTTATTTCAAGCATGTTGCTTCTGCAGCGAGAGGGCTTATGGAACAATTAGGAACTGGGCCAAAAGACTACGATTATGCCGTCTTTCACCAGCCTAACGGCAAATTTCCGGTGCGCGTTGCAAAGATGCTTGGTTTTTCCAAAGAGCAGATTGAACCTGGTTTAGTAGTTCCTCTTATTGGAAATACTTATTCGGCCTCAAGTCTAATTGGACTAGCCGCTACACTAGATGTAGCCCATTCTGGTGATCGGATATTTATGACCAGTTTTGGTTCTGGGGCAGGAAGCGATGCGTTTTCATTTTCCGTAAAAGATAAGATCGAAGAGATTCGGTCTGCTGCGCCATCCGTGAGAGATTACATTGGAAACGCTCAGTATCTAGATTATGCCAAATATGCAAAACACAAAGGCAAGCTGAGATTATGAGGTCTGTATCTGTTATAGGTGTAGGCTGCACAAAGTTCGGCGAGAGGTGGGACGTCTCCCTGCGCGATATGATCGCCGAGGCTGGCGTAATGGCCATTGAGAATGCTGAGATCTCAGGGGAACAGATTGATGCTCTTTTCGTAGGAAACATGAGTGGGGGGCGATTCATTGAGCAGGAGCACATTGGCGCTCTGATCGCCGACTGTGCAGGACTATCTCGGCTTCATATCCCCTCCACCAGGGTGGAGGCGGCCTGCGCTTCGGGAGGCCTTGCGCTTCGCCAGGGCGTCATGGCGGTGGCTAGCGGTTATCATGATATTGTGATCGCAGCTGGGGTGGAAAAGATGACGGATGTCTCCTCTGGAACCGCAGCCGATGCATTGGCGGCCGCAGCCGACCGCGAATGGGAGTGTTTCTTTGGGGCGACCTTTCCAGCTCTTTATGCCATGATGGCCAAGCTGCATATGCGTCGCTATGGAACCACGCACGATCAGATGGCTCAGGTAGCAGTAAAAAACCATCATCATGCATGCATGAATCCTATTGCCCAATATCACATGGAGATCGATATCGAAGATGTGAACAAATCACCTATGGTAGCAGATCCACTGCATGTTTTAGATTGTTCTCCAATCTCGGATGGAGCGGCAGCTGTTGTGTTAGCTCCAACAGATATGGCAAAGAGCCTCGCAGATACGCCCATACGGATAGTGGGAAGCGCGCAGGCGAGCGATACTCTGGCGCTGCACGACCGAAGAGACCTGACCACACTAGACGCAACGGTTCATGCCGGACGGGCTGCATTCAGCCAGGCGGGAATTGAGCCACGGCATGTGGATGTTGCTGAAGTTCACGACTGCTTCACCATCGCAGAGATACTGGCAATAGAAGACTTAGGGCTAGTTGCGAAAGGTCGAGGCGGAAACGCCACAGAGGAAGGGCTTACGGCTCTAGGTAGCAGTCTGCCTGTAAATACATCAGGCGGACTAAAAGCCTGCGGCCATCCTGTGGGCGCGACAGGGATAAAGCAAGCTTATGAGATCGTCCTGCAACTGCGAGGTGAAGCCGGCAAACGCCAGGTTGATGATGCAGAGATCGGGCTAACTCATAATGTGGGCGGTTCAGGCGGAACTGCCCTGGTTCACATATTTATGAGGTAAAAATGACTACTCAAGCGCCCAGATTCTGGAGAAGCATCCCTCAAAGGTATAACCTTCTAGGAACGCACTGCAATAATTGCGACGAGTATTATTTCCCACCTAGAAATCTATGTCCCAATTGCCGCAGAGAGGCGCATTTAGAGGAGTATACTTTTAAGGGAACTGGTACTATCATCACTTATACAACTATTTTCAGTGCTACCGAGGACTTCGAGATGCTTACGCCTTACAATCTGGCGATCATTCAACTTGATGAGGGTCCGAGGGTTACAGGGCAGATAGTCTCAAGCGAAGACGGCGTAAAGATCGGCATGCGAGTTCGGCCCGTTTTTCGCATTTTGGGCAAAGAAGGCGAGAAAGGCATAATCTACTATGGAACCAAGTTTGAACTCCTCAAAGAGTCGAGTAGTTCTTTAGAATCATCCTATCCAATTCAGTAGAAAATTTGAGCGTTTTTAATCAAGAGAGTAGCCAAATCCGCTTTCTAAGCTTTAACCGGTTAGCAGCATTAGTTGAGTTGTGAATGGTGTGGCCAGTATTGCGTTCGTTATTTGTTTTCTTGTCCCGTGTTTCTTTCAAAGGATTAATCAATTATCATTGCCTCAAAGGTAATCTTTATAGCATATGAAATATCGACTTTAGCTTTAGCCCGCGATGCATGTTTCAACCGATAAAGGTTTAAAGTGGCTCGACACTAATGCCGGACGCTATTACTTGCCAAGGTGGCGGAGCGGCTACGCAAATGCCTGCAGAGCATTACCACTCCGGTTCGAATCCGGACCTTGGCTTTCAAATCATCATATAGAATGTCTCAGAACACTTTTGTTAATATTTATTAATATAAGTCGGTATGAATTGTGAATGTTGGGAAAATCGTTCTGGTTCTGTTTTGCATCAATTTAATATATACTGCGATAGTTATATTATAGGGAAAAGCTTATATCCGCTCACGCTATTTCATTACAGTCCTAATTATTCAGGAGGCTTAATCAGTTTTGAGCGATGCAACTGGCTACGACGCAAGCCAAATTCAGGTTCTTGAAGGCCTTGAGGCAGTCAGGCGCAGGCCGTCGATGTATATTGGAAGCACAGATACCCTTGGATTGCACCACTTGGTCTATGAAGTAGTTGATAACAGCGTGGATGAGGCCTTGGGTGGATATTGCAAAGAAATCAACGTAATCATCCATGCAAACGGCAGCGTCTCCGTCAGGGACGACGGTCGAGGCATTCCTGTAGATAACCATCCTCAATTTAACCGGTCAGCCCTTGAAATTGTAATGACTGTACTCCATGCAGGTGGCAAGTTCAACCACGATTCTTATAGTGTCTCAGGCGGCCTGCATGGGGTGGGCGTCTCTGTCGTAAATGCCCTCTCTGAATGGCTGGAAGTAGAGGTTAGAAGAAATGGGCGAATTTATTGGCAAAGGTATGAGCACGGCGACGTCGCCTCTGACGTCGAAATTCGCGGCCACTCGGAACATACTGGAACTACAATTACTTTCAAGCCGGATAGCACAATCTTTGAGGACACTGAATATAACTTTGATACGCTTTCGTCCAGGCTGAGGGAGCTGGCATTCCTCAACCGCGGCTTAAATATTACCATAACTGATGAACGCGCTGGTAAAGGGAACATATTTTGTTATGAAGGTGGCATAGTATCCTTTGTAGAGTACCTGAACACGAACAAAGAGGCATTGCATGCGCCACCCATTTACTTTTCCAGAAACAAAAACGGCACCCAGATGGAAGTAGCCCTGCAGTATAATAATTCTTATAATGAGAACATTTTCTCCTATGCTAACAATATCAACACCAGGGAAGGTGGTACTCACCTTATGGGCTTCCGGGCAGCCCTGACCAAAACGGTAAATGAGTATGCCCGGACCAGCAAAATTCTCAAAAACGAGGCAAAGCTGGGTGGAGAGGATTTGCGCGAGGGATTAGTGGCAGTAATAAGCGTAAAAATCCCGGATCCTCAGTTTGAGGGCCAGACCAAAACAAGATTGGGAAACAGCTCTGTAAGGGGCACAGTCGAATCTATGGTGGCGGAAGGCCTGGGCGAATACTTAGAGGAGAATCCATCCGTTGCTGCTATCATCGTAGAGAAGGCCGCGGAGGCTCTGCGTGCTCGAGAAGCAGCTCGCAAGGCCAAGGAGCTGACAAGGCGCAAGAATGCTCTTGGTTCAGGTGGTTTGCCTGGCAAGTTAGCGGACTGCTCAGAAAATGATCCTGCAAAATGCGAAATCTATATTGTTGAGGGCGAATCCGCAGGCGGATCGGCAAAACAAGGCCGTAACAGGCATTTTCAAGCTATATTGCCGCTTCGAGGCAAGATCCTGAATGTAGAGCGTGCCAGATTAGATAAGATCTTGAAAAATAGCGAGATCCGAAACATGATTGTAGCCTTTGGCACGGGGATCGGCGATGATTTCGATATAGTCAAGGCCAGATACCATAAAGTAGTAATTATGACTGATGCCGATGTGGATGGCTCGCATATTCGCACTCTTCTTTTGACATTCTTTTACCGATACATGAAGCCCCTCATCGAAGCCGGCTATGTCTTTATAGCTCAACCACCGCTTTATCAGATAAAGAAAGGTAAGCAGGTCAACTATGCTTATTCCGACGAGCAGTTAAACCAGATCGCAAAGTCCCTGACCAAGCCGACGATTCAAAGGTACAAAGGCTTGGGTGAGATGAACCCTGATCAGCTATGGGAAACGACCATGAATCCTGAGGGAAGGACAATGCTGAAGGTCACCCTGGAGGACGCGGTAGAAGCAGATCGCATTTTCACCATCCTTATGGGTGATCAAGTTGAGCCCCGAAGGGAGTTCATCGAAACGCATGCCAAGTATGTAAAGAATCTTGATGTTTAAATGAGGCGATTTTGACGGAAGTACAGGTTAACATCACCGAGGAGATGAAGTCCTCCTACATTGATTATGCCATGAGTGTAATCGTGAGTCGTGCTCTGCCGGATGTGCGAGATGGTCTCAAACCAGTCCATAGACGCATTCTTTACGCCATGTATGAGCAAGGAATGACCCACGATCAGCCCTACAAAAAGTCAGCCCGCGTTGTGGGAGATGTAATGGGTAAGTACCATCCTCACGGAGACTCGGCTATTTATGAGACCATGGTTCGTATGGCTCAGACTTTCTCCATGCGTTATCCATTGATCGATGGCCAGGGCAACTTTGGTTCCATTGACGGAGATCCTGCTGCAGCCATGCGTTATACGGAGGTCCGGCTCTCCAAAATCGCTGAAGAGATGCTGACGGACATTGAGAAGAACACAGTTGACTTTGTGCCAAACTATGACGGCTCGCTAAAAGAGCCAACGGTCCTACCTGCAAAATTACCAAACACTCTTTTAAACGGTTCGACTGGCATTGCCGTGGGCATGGCCACAAATATACCGCCCCACAACCTTCGAGAACTGGCCGGGGCAATCATGCACCTGATAGATCTGCCAGATGCCACGATAAGTGATCTCATGGCTTATTTACCTGGTCCGGATTTTCCAACCGGTGCATATATAGTAGGCCGGACGGGAATCGAGGCTGCATATCTGACCGGCCGCGGCAGCATAATGCTCCGGGCTAAATCTGAGATTGAGGAAGGAACCAGAAGCACGAAAATAATTTTCAAAGAGCTTCCTTATCAGGTAAACAAGGCCAAGCTGATTGAGGATATTGCAGAGATGGTCAAAGCCGGTCGCTTGGAGGGCATATCCGACCTGAGAGATGAATCTGATAAAGATGGAATACGTCTTGTTGTAGAAATTAAAAGTGGGTTTAATGTTCATGTGGTTCTAAACCAGCTTTATAAGCACACTGCATTGCAGACCAGCTTTGGCGTAAATAACATGGTTTTGATAGACGGCCTCCCGAAGGCCGTTTCTTTGAAGGAGACTCTGGAACAGTACATCTACTATCGTTCTCTGGTTATTGAACGTCGCACCAAGTTCGATTTAGATCAGGCAGAGAAACGAGCCCACATTCTCGCGGGATTGCTAATTGCCCTTAAGAATATCGATGAGGTAATAAGAATAATAAAAGCTGCAGCTTCCCCCAATGAAGCTAAAGATGCTTTGATGCAGGCTTTCTCTTTTAGCGAGGAGCAGGCAAAGGCCATTTTGGACATGAGGCTACAACGCTTGACGGGCCTGGAGCAGGAAAAGATTGTTTCCGAGGCTTCGGAGCTGGAAAAGATTATAGCCAAACTTCGGAAGATATTATCCAGCAACCTCGAGATTCTCAGCATCATAAAAGAAGAGCTAACCATGCTGGTCGAAAGCTACGGAGATGAGCGCAGGACAGAGATCATCGAGGTAGAGGGTGAGGTAAGCCAGGAAGATCTCATTCAGGAAGAGGAAGTAGCAGTAACCATTACAAGCTCCGGTTACATTAAGCGGCAGCCAGTCACCGCCTACCGCATGCAACGTCGCGGCGGGCGGGGAGTTATTGGTGCAGAAACCAAAAGTGAGGAGTTTGTGACGGATGTTTTCACCGCCTCTACAAAGGACTATTTGCTATTCTTCACTGACAAAGGAAAGGCTCACTGGCTCAAGGTCTACGAAATTCCATCCCTGGGAAAAGCCACGCGAGGAAAGTCTATTGTGAATCTCCTACAATTGGAGCCCGATGAGAAGATAACCGGAGCAATACCCGTGAAGACGTTCGAATCGGGGTTCATAATTCTTGTAACCCGGAGCGGAAATATTGTAAAGATGCCCTTGCAGGCTTTCAGCTATCCGCGCAAGGGTGGCATCAAAGCAGTAAATCTGAAGGGTGACAGCGTGGTATCAACAAAGCTAACAGACGGCAGCAAGGAGTTGCTCGTGGCCACGAAATTCGGCAAAGCAATCCGGTTTAAAGAAAGCGATGTGCGAGCGAGCAATCGTGGGACCATGGGAGTAAAAGCGATAAGCCTCAACATGGGGGATGAGCTGATCAGCATGGATGTGATCAGTTCAGGCTCCAATTCCACTCTTCTTACCATAACCAACCAGGGTTATGGCAAGAGGACGGAGCTCGAGGAGTATCCCCCGCAGAAACGAGGGGGAAAGGGAGTCAAGAATATAGATGCTCGAAAAGGATTTGTTTGCTGCACTACCACGGTATCTGATGAGGATGAGCTGCTGGTTACAACCAAGGAAGGAGTTGTGATCCGAATTCCTACTAATGAGATACGTGTGCAGGGGCGGTCTACACAGGGGGTACGCATTATGAATGTCAAGCCGGGTGACGAAGTATCCGCAGTGGCGAGGATCACATAGGTTCCTCCTTGGATCCTGCTTTTTTCCAGCTTTGGCTGAAATTACAGAATTTTTTGCCCAAAAAAGAATCCTCTTTTGGAAGCGTTTCGTAATTATCGTTTATGGTGGCAGAGGATCTGAGCAATCCTTTACTCCTGGTGGGCAGACGCAACTTCCTTGACTGCATACTTTCCAGGTGGGACATCCGCCACAGCATTCGGTGACCTTTATGCACCGATTATTGCATCCTTTTGTGCCGCTCGGACAAATGCATTTTCCGTTTTCGCATACTTTGCCGTTAGCGCAACCACCGCCGCAAGGGACATCGGCCAAGCACTGACCAAAGCAATCCGTGGTTCCACTGGGGCAAGCGCACTGACCATTTATGCATACTTTTCCATTAGAACAGGGCGCGCAAGAATTAGTCTCTATCTGGCATGACGCACCCACGCAATTGATTTGATCCTTATTGCTATCTGAATATGCTATCTCGCTTAAACCTCTGAAATCAACAATGCCTCCAGAAACTAACGCAATTTTTCCTGTGACCACTCTTCCGGTAACCGCACCATTAGGCCAATAAAATGATCTGTTATCTCCAGAGGTGAACCATATCTGACCCGTGCCCAATATGGAATCTTCCGACCAGGAAATGCTGGAGTTATTGAAGAATTTTGCCCCGTTTATGGTGGATCCGCCATATTGGAGATCCTTTCCCCAGGACACAAGCAGTGTATTGGGGAATGCCCATTCTCCTTTCTCTCCCTCGATTTTCATATTTGTAGAATACGTGCCGTCCCAATTTGTCCCATGATCGTATGCATTATTGATATTTTCTCCCAGGCTTCCGCTAAAGGATGCAACAATCGCAATTAGAAGTGATGTGCAAGCGAAGATCCGTTTTTCTTTCATTGTCATCTCCCTTGAGAATTAAAATATGTAGTTTTTATTCTGTTAGATCTTTCGTCTTTGATAAGGCGTTCTCTTCTAAAGAGTATGCAAAGCAAAGTATATTAATCATACTCGTAGATCTTTGCTCATGCTTGTAGGCGTAGTAAAAAGAGGCAAATATGGCGAGCGCCTGATGGAGACTCTCAAGGATCGAACTGACTTTCAGATCGTATCCGTCGAAGTACCTGAAGTGCTGCCGGGCTTCATCGAGGATCCAGAGGCATTTGTCAAAGAGCTTAACCTTGATTCCAAGATCTTCCAATCCGATCTTCTCATCCTCTACACTTTCCATCCTGACCTGACTCCTGAGATTGTGCGGAATGCAGGTCAACATGGAGTAAAGGCTGTCATAATTCCTGGTGGCATAGGCCGAGCGGGATCCATTGGCGAGCTGGAACGAATCTCAGAGATGTACAACATTCACATCGAGGTGGATGAGATCTGTTGCACTCTGGAAGAGTGTGGCGTTCCAGTTATTGATGAGTTCGCAAAACGCCTGGGGAAGCCGGAGCTCGAAGTCAAGACAAAAGACGGAAAGATCAGTAGTGTTAAGGTCCTTCGCGGCTCTCCCTGTGGAGCAACCTGGCATGCTGCGGCTGGCTTGGTGGGAAAAACGGTTGATGAGGCACCTTCCATGACAGGTCTTTTCTGCCAGCAATACCCCTGTCGCGCTGTGCGGGGTACGCCAGGAGGAATCCACACATCTGGGGATCTACACAAAGACGCCATGGAGAGGGCTTTAGGCAAATTGACAAATCTAAAGCTGCCCGATCAATCCAAACCAATCAAGATCGAGCCCGGCAAGAAGGGCAGGAAAGTATGAGATCTGATGTGGTAGACGCTACTGTACGAATTCTCCGTAAGGCGGAGACGTCTCTGCCCGAATGGGTTATAAATCTCCTTACGGAGGCAAAAGAGCGCGAGACCAGTCCAATTGCCAGATCTCATTTGCGTTTCATGCTGGAAAATGTGCGTATTGCCGAGGCCAACGGCCTCCCGATTTGCCAGGACACTGGACTCCCTATATTCCATGTGCAGATGGGCCGAGATCTTAAGCTGAGCTTCGATTTAGGGGAAGCTATTGCGGATGGGGTGAGGATCGCAACAAGAGAGATCCCTCTGAGGCCTAATGCCGTCGACCCATTAACTCGAAAAAATAGTCAAGACAACACTGGCCGAAGTATGCCTGATCTGATCTTTGACTTTGTTGAGGGCAATGTGTTGAAGATAACCGCTTTTCCCAAAGGAGCCGGCTCGGAGAATATGAGTTTCATTGGTATGCTAAACCCGGTGGACGATCCTCTTGATTTCATCTTGGATATTGTAGCAAAACGAGCCGCAAATGCTTGTCCACCTCTCTTCCTAGGGATCGGCATTGGTGGCACATTCGATTTAGCAGCACGCCTTTCAAAACGTGCTCTCTTCAATATGCCTGGAACTTCATCGATGGAATTGGACCTATTGCAGCGTATTAACTCTTTAGGGATAGGTCCTATGGGACTTGGTGGGGATACAACTGCTTTAGGCGTTAAGATTGAGAAAGCCAGTTGCCACACGGCGTCTCTTCCAGTGGCGATAAACTTTCAGTGCTGGGCAAATCGCAGTGCAACGGAGGATATCCTTTGAAGAAGCATCGGCTCACGACGCCACTTTCTCGAAATGATGTGGCGGATCTTGTAGCGGGAGATATGGTCATACTGGATGGGACGATCTTTACGGCGAGGGATAAGGCACATGCTTTGATGCGCTCTCAAGGCAATCCGATATCCCTTAATGGTGCCGCCCTTTATCACTGCGGCCCTCTTATTCAGAATGGTAGGGCTCTCTCGGCTGGACCGACAACTAGCGGACGCATGGCCCGTTATACCGAGGAGATCTTGGGCCATGGAGTGCGGGCTATAATCGGTAAAGGCGGTCTGCCTGGAGATCCCTTCCAAAATAATGCCGTTTATCTTGCATACCCTGGTGGTTGTGGTGCTGCGGCAGCAAGGCAGCTCACAGTAAAAGGTGTTCACTGCCCGGAGCTTGGTATGGCGGAGTCCATTTGGGAATTCGAGGCTCACGATTTCGGCCCTATGATCGTGGCTATTGATATGCATGGCAAAGATATCTACGAGGAAGTGAAACGTTCAGCAAAGAATCAATTGAGACGCTTAAGCGAGCCGCAGAAGAGTCACGGTATCTAATAGACCGCGGATATCCCAAAGATTGCTCTATACGCTTCGTCTCCAATCATTATCATCTGCCAAATGAGCAGAGATTCGTTCTCATCAGGACGATTGTAGAGTCTAGTCTGGCCCGTTCCAGGAGGGCGAAATCTCTGCCTATTGAATCAATGCGTGGGAGTGTTGTGTTTATAGATGGTTACAATGTCCTCATCACCGTTGAGAGCCTGCTGGCAGGTTATCCCATTTACCTATGTGATGACGGTAGCCTGCGTGATACACGTGGTTTATTCAGGAGCTACAAAAGTACTCGGTTCACAATTCCTGCAATCTCTATGATCCTGGATCTTCTCGGGTTGATAAAACCATCTTGGATCATGGTTCTCTTGGATCAGCAGATGAGCCATAGCGGTGAGCTGGCAGAGATGATGCGAGCCATGATAGCGAAGCGACGCCTTCTTGGAAATGCTATGACCGCTCAGGATGTGGATCACTTATTAAAAGAAGCATCCGCTATAATTGCGACGAGTGACGGAATTATTATTGATAGTGTCACAAGTTTTGTGGATATTCCCCTAAACCTGGCGAGAAAAATGGGCATTGATTTGCAGTTGCTCTGAAAACGACCAAAAACAACCAAAGTCAGATTAATGTATTTGAGACCAAGATAATTCCTTGGCGATTTTGTAAGAGGCGCATGAGGAATCCATATAGTGGATCTCAATCGTCATCTTTTTATGGGACAGTTAATTATTATACTATCGGGGATCATAATTAATTTCCGAAAGTAATGGTGAGTGGCAATGAGATCTAGAATTCTAGCATCAATCGTGCTGGCCTTGTTGCTTATGGGTGGGCTGGGGCAGGCATCTCCCTTGTTTTTTCCGCTCAGCGAGCATACAATAGCTAAAGAGATCAGTCCAAACGGCATGCCTCTATATCGGACATATACGTTTTCTCCTGAAGATAAGCAAGTCGCCTCCTGGTTGCTGATCTGGCGAGACGCCAAAGTACACAGTGTCGAATGGAGATGGTATTGGCCGGAAGGTCGTACCTATGCACGTTCCTTCAGTACTATACCGCCCATTGACGGATTTACTGGAATGTGGTCTGCGCCTGTTTGGAGCAGTCTAAAGGTCAAGGGAACCGATGTCGCCCGTATGCCGGGAACTTGGAAGGTGGATGTGATAGTGGACTACAGGAAGGTCCTTACGGAGTACTTTACCATTATTAATCCATAGATTCGCAGAATTTTTTCTCATGCGACTTGAGGCGGATATCTTATCCACCGATCGCATTTGATATGTATTAGCGGATGCTTGCCATTTCTGTATGGAAAGAGGATCAACAATCATTAATTCCAAGAGATCATCTTTGATGTTAAGGTGCTAATAGATGGATTTGGTGTTTGGTGGAAAGAGGCGCGAGCCCGATATTCGCCGGTTGCATGATATGGATGATGTGATTTATGATAAAAAATGGTTGGAAACAGCGGAGAACTTCGACCTATATTTCATGTACCGCGATCTTTTCTTGAGCAAAACTGATGGAGAAAAGCTCCGAGAACAGGGTATAAGATATGATATTACAATTATTCCGCCTAGCTTTCTTGGTCGCGAGTATGTTAAGACTGCTGGTCATTACCATCCTAATGTGCCTGGCAGCAGTGTAACTTTTCCGGAGCTCTATGAAGTCCTGGAAGGAGAAGCCCTTTATTTGTTGCAGAACCTGGATCTTAGCGATATCGTGGTGATAAACGCCACCGCCGGTGATAAGATTGTCGTGCCGCCTGGTTATGGCCATATTACAATTAATCGCTCTAACAAAACTCTCAAGATGGCTAATTTTGTGGCAAGAAACTTCTCGTCTCTTTACGATCCGATCCGAGAAAGGGCCGGAGGAGCTTACTTCTTTACAAAAGACGGCTGGATAAAGAACGAGCGCTGTCCGGAAGCAGCAGAGCTGCGCAGGATCGATGCTCCAGATATTCGCAAATTGCATCCTCTTGGCCTTACAAAAGGACGAGAGATGTACCCTCTGCTAAAGGACACGAACGACCTTATTTACTTAAACCGGCCTGAGGAACATTTGGCTCTTTTCGATGGCTTGATCTAAAACTCTTTTTCTTTTAGGAGCACATCACGAATGAAACTGATCCCATCTGGGTTTAGAGCATATATCGAGTTACTACGCCCACCACTTGCACCAATGGACCTGGCTATGCCCGCAGCTTCAGCTCTCATGGCCAGTTATGCAGTAAACGCCTCCCTTCCCTCACTTATGCCTTTTCTCATGGCCACAGCTGGAGCTTATTGTGCCATTACTAGCTCCTATGTCTACAACGACTGCTGCGACATCGATGTGGATCGCATCGCCATGCCTAATCGGCCGCTTCCCTCCATGCAATTAGGCAAGAAGGATGCGTTGGCTTGGTCGCTCTTTCTCTTTATCCTAGCGGCAGCATTTGCCCTCTACCTCAATCCTGAGAGCCTAGTAACTCTTATAGCCGCCACGCTTCTGATAACCATCTACTCCGCCTGGGCTAAGAGAAGGACCCCATTCTCCTGGATATTTGTAGGCCTCTCTTTTGGTTTAGTGCCTCTAGGCGTTTGGCTGGCGATAGAGCCAGCTGGCCTCCTTAAACCAGGTGCTGGCCTTCATCCTGCTGCCCTGGTGTTGGCGTCAATGATTTGCATTACAGATTGGGGCTTTACCAACTGTGATGCCTCACGGGATGTGGCGGGAGATAAGGAAAAAGGGATTCCGACAATGCCCGCTACTTTTGGGATACCCGCCACGGCAAAGATAGTTTCTATTATTTGGCTCATCGGAGTCGTCCTTTCTCTAATTATGGGGTTTTTGGCTGACTTGGGATGGCTGTACATGACTGTATCCGGCGCTGCAGGAGTTTGGCTTCTATGGAAAAATCTTGACTTCGTCCGGAATCCGACGGCTGAGAATGGCGACCGATTATTTTACCAGTCAGCCAACTATCGTGCAGTGCTCTTTGGGGCCATAATTGCAGATGTGCTCTTGAGAGTCGCTCTACCAACCTTTGAAACGCTTTGATCTTTCAAAATTATTTTTGCCATATTGGTCAATCGTGGACAAGGGAAATGTCAGAATTCTATATTTGTGGAATCCTTTTTTGGAATGATTTGATATTCGTTTTCATCACTTTATCACAAATTATTTCGATAACCTACTTGGATGGTACTTTCGCATAGACTAAATTACCCGTCATCTCAATTTCTTGGCTCCTTTGGCCGAAGAAATCTCATCCTTTACGAGGGTGCTGCTAAGCATTAGACGTGAAAGCATGATGATAACGGTCTTTAACTAAATGGAATTCAAAATGGTGTCAAATTTAGGTGACAAAGAGCATCTTTACTTTGGTGACAACTTCTGGCATGGACATAACAAAGACCCGGTCTCCTACTTCGATTTTAAAATCTTTTTCAGGGACAATTGGACTATCGTGTCTCAGGATCATACCGACCTGTGAGTCACGAGGCAACTCTTTGGAAATGTTTTTCCCCACGATTTTGGCTCCGGGCCTGACAATGAAGTCCACTAATTCCATCCTCTCGTCACTTAGTGTAATCACTTCTTCTCCGCCAATCACTCTTTGCAGCACAGCGTCCGCCGTTACTTGTCCTGGGCTGACTGCTCTGTCAACTCCCACCATCTCAAAAAGCTTTATGTAAACGTTTCTATTGACTCTGGACAGGATCTTCTTGGCACCAAGTTGCTTTGCCAGTAATGCGCATAAAAGGTTCTTCTCATCCAATCCAGTCACCGCAAAAACCACATCCATGTTTCCTGCATTTTCTTCTCGGAGTAGTGAAATATCCGACCCGTCGCCATTGAGGATCATGGTGTCTGAGAGCTTTTCTGCTATCTCTGCACAGCGTTCCGCGTTTAGCTCAATCAGCTTAATATCCAAACCCATTGTCTCTAGTCTGCGGGCGAGATAAAATCCCACCATTCCACCACCAACGATCATTATTTTATGGGTGGTTTGTGTATCTTGGAGCATCATTCTTAAATTTGGAAGCGCTTTGGAGTCGCAAAGCAGCATGAGGTGATCGTTTATCAGGACACGATCGTCCTTTTTAGGTATGAATATCTCCCCCGCTCGGTTTATGGCTATGATGTTACAGTTTTTAGGAAAGCTGATATCCTGGATAAGCCCATTAATATTCATTTCTTTTGTTACCTTAAACTCAATCAGCTCGACAAGTCCTTTGGCTAGCTCTCTATTCATGAGCATTGAAGTAAAATATAGAGATCTCGCCATGTCTTCTGCCATAGCCAACTCAGGACATATCATATAGCTTATGCCTATCTCTTTTCTGTCCTGAACAGGTCGATCGACATATTCTGGATTGCTGACTCTTGCGATCGTCTGGCGAACCCCCAAATGGCTAGCTATAATGCAAGTTATTACATTCACTTCGTCATTGCCCGTAACAGCTAATACCAAGTCGGTATTCTTAACCCCGGCTTCGATCAGCAGTCGAGCGCTGGCAGCATTGCCCTGCAGCGTCTTTACATCTATATCCTGTAATCTGGCACAAGCTAGCGGATCCCTGTCAATGACGGTCACATCGTGATCCATGTAAAGCTCGCTGGCTACGAGAATTCCAACTTCGCCAGCTCCTGTGATCAATATTCGCATTATCATTTCCTCCACAAATCCGGGATTAATAACAAGAAGATGGGCATGAGCTCCAACCTGCCTATATACATTGCAAAAAAGCCAATTATTTTTCCGATGTCTGATATTTTGGTCCAATCGAAGGTTATGATGCCAAAGGCTGGACCCACGCCTCCCATGCAGGACGCGATGCCAGCGGTCACTACCTCTAAATCTACTCTCCCATCCGTCGCAGAGACCATAGCCAAAGCCAGAGATAATCCTAGCCATGTAGCGAGATAGAGGAACGAATAAAAAATCATAGGCCGCAAGATCTCCTCATGCACTCTGGTTTCGCTTAGTCTCACAGATATCAGAGCATGGGGATGAAGCATGTGGATCAATTCATGGTAGGCATACTTTACGTCGACCAGTAGCCTTCCAACCTTTATTCCGCCTGCAGTCGAACCGATACAGCCGCCGATGAGCATAACCATGATCAAAGCCATCTTCGCTGCTGTAGACCATTTATCGTAATCAAGTGTGTTAACAAAGCCGCATGTGCCCATGAAGGACACAACTTGAAATGAGGCAAAACGGAATCTTGTGGCAAAATCTCCTTCGATTCCGCCGAAAAATATGAGAATCATTGTGGCGACGGATAGAATTGTGATCATGAACCTGAATTCTTCATCTTTGAACCAGGCCAGTCTATCAGATGTGAGCACCCTGTAATGCAAGGAAAAATTCGACATGCCAAGAATTATGAAGGCTACAACTATTGCTTCAATCAATGGACTGTTGTAGGCGACAAGGCTTGAGGCCTGGGGAGAAAAGCCGCCTGTGGCAAGTGTCGAAAAAGCTGTGCAGATCGCGTCGTATGGTGGCATTCCAGTCGATACTAGTAAAATGATCTCAATGGCGTTGAATAGCAAATATACCTTCCAGAGGATTCTGGCCGTTCCTGAGGCCCTGGGGGTAATCGTATCTTTGGTCGGCCCTACCGCCTCAGCGCGGAAAAGCTGGCGGCCTGCCACTCGTAGTTGAGGAAATACAGCTACAATCAATAAAATTATGCCGAGACCGCCAATGAGCTGCTGGAAAGACCTCCAGAAAAGCAGCCCGTAATATGTATGCGTGTTTGTTGCGTGAAGCATTGAGTTTTGTCCAGTCAGCCCAATCACAGAATTTGCAAGGTTCGCAGCGACACTATTGTCCGCCAGAGTGGCATTCACAATGTAATAACCTAACGAATTGGATTCGGTGAGTATTGTAGCTCCTGTTGCTGAAAATCCTGATATGGACTCGAATAAGGCATCTACTAAACTCAGTCCTTGCATCGCAAAGGGTAGGGCCCCAAAAAAAGTAGCACAGAGCCAACCGAGAGTAACGGCTGCGAATGCATTCTTATAACCAATATCTCCCTTTACCCCCAAACGACTCAAAATTATGCCGGCGGATATGCTGAGCATTGATGTCAACGCAAAGGCGATTACACCACTGGTCTCATTATATAGGGCTGAGACAACACCCGGCACCAGGAGCATCAAGCCAAGGATCTTCAGCATAGTTCCAATAACAACCGAGACAATTCTTAACTTCATTTAATCCCTCCACCTGAACATTAAGCCCGAGGTGGGTGGCTTATTGATGAAGCGAACGATCTTGCTTGGGGATAGTGTAATCGTCCAAACATTCGATCTTTATTCGCTCTTTCACAGAGCGAAGTCCACGGATCGGATACAACTTTTTCATTGACCGAAAAAGGAATTATAAGACTGCAACGGCTGGCCAAAAGGGTTCTCTGGTAACGACCAGCAATAACAAATGTGGCATACGAAATGCCAAATCTGCCAGGACCGCTCAGGATCGTTTCCAAGTTCTCAAACACCCCATTGCCAAACTGACATTCTGCCGTTTATCGTTAGATAAGACTCCACCAAGGCAGATTTATTAATTCACCGTTGGACTGCAGTTGGCAATATCTGAAGCTCAGCGTACTTGCGATACCAAGATATAAAAGTTTCTATTTGACTAGGGTACTTTCCTTCTATGAAGGACTATCTATTTATCCAGATCATCTGGATGTTTTTTTGCAGGATGATTGTTCAATTTTTGTTTGGAAAATGGCATAATTCTGATAAAAAAATCTATTCCTTTCTCTGACCTTATTTCTTAAGAAAGGTCGCCTCCACCTCGGCTCTAATCAAATCCTTGCCTCTTATGCGCAGCTTCCATTGATTCGTGCTGATTGAGGCCAAATCAAGTTCACAAAAAAGGCTCTTTGCCTCTGATTCAGTGAAGTAGTGAGTTAGGATGCCGCTACCCCGCTGAAAGGTGCCTGTCTCTGCTTCCTTTCCCTTTCTGGCTCTCATGTCTTCTGCCCCAAACTCCCGAAAAAAAAGCTTTCCTCCGCGAGCGAGCACACGAGTGACTTCACAAGCAAGCATCTCTCGCCCGGAAGATAGCATGTGGCCTGTCACGTGAAAAGCAAAAATAAATTCGAAGGATTCATCCCGAAAAGGCAAGCATCTAGCATCTGCTTGAATCAGATCGCCCCGCTGGGCAAAGCGACGGCAAAGGCGCAAAGCCTCTCGGGAAACATCGAGGGCCGCTATTCTTAAGTCAGTTGACATATTAGCCAGGTTCTTCCCGTCGCCGCACCCTAGCTCCAGGACGGCACTGCCTGGAGAAAGGGGATGCAATCTCTGCACTCCTCCTCCCCAGAGGCGACCTTGTCTATTGTAATTTTTGTCCCAGGCTTTGAAGTGAGAATCCATTGCTTCTCGTTAAAAGTTCCCTGAAATAATATCTTTGCAATTTTCTTCCTTTTCTATAATGGCATATCATTCGATGATTATTAGTTCATGTCTTCTAACTATTGATCATGGATATGCTGGACCATTTTCGGGGCTGTCTCTTGGGTGTGGCGGTGGGCGACTCATTGGGGATGCCCGCTGAGGGCTACTCAAAAGAGCAGATCCGCTCCAAATTCGGCGTTATTAAAGATCTTATGCCCGCTCCGGAAGGGCATTTTCATTATGGCCTTCAAGCGGGGCAGTTTACAGACGATACAGAGGAAACACTCATGTTGGCCGAGTCTCTGATTGAATCCTCAGGCTTCTCTGCAGTGCATTTTTCAGAAAAACTTATTTCTTGGGGGAGGACTTGGGCATTGGATGGGCGGCTTTGCCGGGGTTTAGGATTCGCCACTCGCAATTCTGTGGAGAGAATGATTGCCGGAATTCCTTGGAAGGAGGCCGGCTTGCCTGTACCTACTTGTGGCTCGGCTATAAGAGCTGCCCCTATTGGTCTTCTCTACAATCGCGATCTGGGCATTGTGAGCAAGTATGCACAACTCCAAAGCCTGCCAACTCATTGCAGCAGTACTGCCCGGGCCGGAGCCACAGCGGTATCTGTAGGTGTTGCTCTTTGTTTGAACGGCTTTGGCAAGGAAATGGTGTTGAAGACTGCTGCTTCTTTAGTTAGCAAAGTGGATCTGGATTTTTCAGAACGGCTTCTTTGGGTTCTATCTCTAAAAGATCTAACCCCTGATGACGCCTTGAGCCGGATTCGCAACTCTCCTCTGGCATCCGAGACGGTTCCCGCTGCCTTTTACTGCTTTATAAAATTTGATCCTGAAGAGGCTCTGATCCGGGCGGTCAGTGGAGGAGGCGACACTGATTCCATAGCGTCCATTACTGGTTCGCTTTTTGGTGCGGCCAGGGGACTTCTTGGATTCCGAGTCGGTGGCTAGCAGCCCTTCAGCAAAAGGATAGGATCGAAAATGTGGCTCAAGGCCTCGTGTCTCTCTATGATTCACTTTGTCGATAAAAGCGTGGTGAATTTATATCATTAGCTCATAAGGAATCTCATGATAGATGTAGGAATTATCGGTGGATCGGGCTACACCGGTGGGGAGCTCTTGAGGCTTCTTGCAAACCATCCCCAAGTTAAGGTTGTTGCAGTCACTTCTCGCAAGCTTTCTGGAAAGCCTGTAAGTTCAGTTCATCCTCATCTGAAAGGCATTTATTCTCTTAACTTTGAGGCGCTTGATGCAAAAGAAGCAGCGGGACGTTGTGATATTGTCTTTACTGCCGTTCCTCACGGAACAGCAATGGATTGGGTGCCGCAATTGCTTGACCAAGGCACCAAGGTTATAGATCTCTCCTCAGACTACCGCTTACCTCAAGATGTATTTGAGAAGACCTATGCCACCAAGCACCGAGCACCTCGAGATGCAGTTTTCGGCTTGACAGAGCTTCATCCCGAGGTATCCAGTGCGAAGCTTGTGGGAAATCCTGGATGCTATCCTACGGGTGCGACTCTTGCAGTTGCCCCATTGGCCAATTCTGGCCTTGTCGAACGCGTAATCTTTGACTCCAAGTCCGGAATCTCCGGCGCTGGTATAGAGCCGACTGAGATCAGCCACTACCCTAATATGTCCCAAAATGTTATCCCTTACAAGCTTACCACCCATAGGCACGTACCTGAGATCAGGCAAGAATTGGCGCGCCTTTCACCGGGCATACGCGTAAATTTCACTCCTCATGTTATCCCATCTGTTCGGGGCATCCTGACAACAGCGCATGTCTTCGCCCGTGATGGGACTTTAGAGACCCTGCAGGACAAGGCAAAAATAGCAGAGATCTACAGAGAATTTTACAAAAATGCGCCGTTTGTACGCATGGCCGACAGCGTGCCAAGGCTTAGCTCAGTGCGTGGCTCCAACTTCTGCGATATAAGCTTTGAGCCAGAGATAGGCAGCGATAGGCTGGTAGTAATATCGGCCATTGACAACCTGGTAAAAGGCGCATCCGGCCAGGCCATCCAGAACATGAACCTGATGGCTGGTATGGATGAGCGAACCGGTCTCTGGATTCCGGGAATGGCGCCTTGAAGTAGGTGTTAATTGTGAAAATCAGAGATGTAATGAACGTCAAACCCGTCGCCATCCAGGCAGACGAGCCTATAAGCGAAGCCGCCCGCATTCTTGGCGAAAATAAGATCAGCGGCATGCCGGTTCTTGACGGGGAGAAGCTGGTTGGTGTCGTATCGGAATCGGACCTTTTGCGCCTTTTGTCTATAGAAGATAGTGAGGGCGGACTGTGGCTTCCTAGCCCTCTCGAGATCTTTGAGGTTCCTTTCCGCGACCTGATGAAGTGGGAGCAACTACACAAAATCTCAGAGGAGATCCCGTCTAAAAAAGTTTCTGATATAATGAGTCGAAATTTGCATGAAGTAGGGCCAGAGGATAGCGTTGAGGAGGCCGCGGCTATCATGACCCGCCATCGAATCAACCGTCTTCCTGTCGTCGAGGATGGCCGCATGGTAGGCATAGTTACTCGGGGCGATATCATTTCAGGTCTAGGGATGCAGCATGCAGAGAATTGATGGCGGCATATGCTCAATTTCGGGTGTGCGTGCCGCTGGTGTAAGACAGGGAAAATATGGGCTAGCGCTGATCGCTGCTTCAGGGGCCGCAGCAGGCATGTTTACTACAAATAAGGTCCAAGCAGCGCCTTTAAGTGTCACAGCCGATCATCTGAAAGCATTCGGTCACTTGGAGGGCATCATCGCCAACAGTGGCTGCGCCAATGCTTACACAGGAAAACACGGTAATGCGGATGCTCGAGTAATGACAGGGCTTCTTGCCAGCTTCCTTGGAACTGATGAGAAGGAGATCGCGGTTGCCTCTACAGGCGTCATAGGTCGATATATTGACATGCCCATCATATCAAAGCTTTTTGATGATGCTAAAAAAGAGCTTCGATGCGATGCAGCGGCAAGCAAAGAAGCTGTAAAGGCTATCATGACCACGGATACCAAGATCAAAGAGATATCCGTAGAGCATAATGGCCTTCGCGTTGCAGGCATTGTTAAAGGTGCGGGTATGATTGAACCAAATGTTGCCACAATGCTTTGCTTCCTCTATACAGATGGGGACTTTTCGCACCAGATATTACATGATTGCTTGAAAGACGCCGTTCTAGACAGCTTTAACATGCTTACTGTGGATGGAGACACCAGTACCAATGACACAGTTCTTATTACCGCCACTGCAAAAGTCAATGGAAAAGTGGAGGATTTCCGAGAGGCTCTGAGATATGTCTGCATGGAGCTGGCTCGCATGATGGCTAGAGATGGCGAGGGTGCCAGTAAATACTTCGAGACTGTTATCTGTGGGGCAAAAAACGACGTGGATGCCCGTCTTGCCGCCAAAGCCATAGCTAGAAGCAGCCTGGTTAAGACCGCGGTCTACGGAGCAGATCCTAATTGGGGGAGGATCATTTGTGCAGTGGGTTACTCTGGAGCAGAAATGGACCCGGAAAAAGTCACACTGGGCCTGGAGGGCGGGGGTCTTAAGGTCTTGCTTGTGGAAAATGGCCAGATCGTTGATGGCGTCCTAGACATAGCCAAAAAGATCATGTCGGGCGACTCTATTATAATTAATGTGCACCTTGGTTTAGGGAGCGCCAAAGCACGTGGCTTTGGATGTGACTTAACACATGAGTATGTGAATATAAACGCTAATTATACCACTTGATATGTTCCGCGATCAACGATTGGGCAAGATCTCCAAGGATGTTTTGGATTACCTCTCCAGTCGAGATGCTGATAAAAGGATCTTTGAGGCCGATCTGCTGGTAGATAGAGCCCATCTTATCATGCTCAAAGAGCAAGGCTTGATTTCGGGTGAAGTTTGCTCATCCATCTTATCGGCCTTGAATGATTTGAAAGTAGCGGATTTGGGCTTGGGAGAGGATGTACATGAGGCAATCGAGGCTTATATCCTCTCTCGTATCGGTGCCGAAGGGGGTCGAATGCATACGGGCCGTTCTCGCAACGACGAGGTGGCAACCTGTATCCGCCTGGCACTAAGGGAAGAGATGCTTCTTTTAATGGAAGAGCAGCTCTCTTTGATCCAGACTTTGATCAATCTAGCAGAAAACCATATAGAGACCCTAATCCCTGGCTTTACCCATACTCAGCATGCTCAGCCGACAACTCTCGCCCATCATTTGCTGGCTCATGCCGATGCTTTTAGCCGGGATCTCTCGCGGATCGAAGACGCTTACAAGAGAGTAAATCAGAGCCCACTTGGTGCTGCCGCTTTCGCCTCAACAGGCTTTGAAATCGATAGAATTAGGACTTGCCAGCTCCTCGGATTTGATGGACTGGTTGAGAACAGCATGGATGCAGTCTCTGCCCGTGATTTTATTCTGGAAGTGCTATCAGATCTCTCTATTTCGATGGTTAACCTTAGCCGTTTGGCAGAGGAGCTTATACTATGGTCTACTTCCGAATTCGGCTACGTAGAGCTCGCTAACCTCTATTCTTCTACTAGCTCTATCATGCCCCAGAAGAAGAACCCGGATACAGCTGAGTTGGCTCGTGGCAAGACTGGCTCAGTTATAGGCAGCCTGGTAGCGGCGCTTGCTATCTGCAAAGGACTGCCCCAAAGCTATAACCGGGATCTGCAGGAGGTCACGCCTCATCTCTGGCGGGGAATGGATTGGACCAGGAGCACCGTTCGCATTCTAGACGGCTGTATTTCGTCTCTAAAGTTCGATACGAGGAAAATGGAGCAAAGTTCGAGTGCTGGCTTTTCCACTGCCACAGAACTGGCTGACTCTTTGGTCCGAATCACTGGAATGCCCTTTCGCACAGCTCACAGCATCGTAGGCCGAATTGCAGCTGCGGGAGAAAGGCCAAGCCTGGCGGATTTAGATGCAATTGCGCTTGAAGTAGCAGGCTACAAGCCAAGCGAGCGCGGGTTTTTATTAACCGATCTAGAGAAAGCCCTGGATCCGAAAAGTAATGTTCGTTTGAGGGCCAATGTAGGCGGACCAGCGCCTGCCGAAACCAGTCGTATGCTATTGCATAGGCACAAAATGCTCGTTCATCATTCGCAACTTGTGTTAAAATGGCAATCAAAGGTGACTAAAGCATTGCAGGATCTGAGGTCTATTAATTGAATACCAATTTGGCTCTCAAACTATTGGGTGCGAAACGGATATGCCGATTGGGATTGCAATTTTGTGAAGCATAAAATACTTATTTTTATAGTTTCTAGGGCCCAAAGATAAGGTCTAAACCCGGAGCACCCTATTCCTTATATTTGCAAATTCATAGGTTGGTTGGATCTGCATCGTAATTAGTGATAAGAACTCTGAAAGTCAAAAAAGGCGAAGTCAATTGCTTTTAAGGCCTCTTCTCTTGAACTCTGGCCTAAAGAAGAGTGGGATCAAAAGCAGACCGATTACCGAAATAAGTTATGCATATTCCTTATTGGCATTTGCAAATACGCCCTTATGGAATAATAAAATAGATATTTGGGATTTCTAGCGAAGGTCCAGCTTGGTTCTTCCCATCACCGAAAGGTAGGCAACTTCTTTCCCTTCTTCAATCTTGTCTTTCTGATCCTCGACTATTGGAACATCAATTGTTGCGAAAGTTCCCATATCCATAAGCTGAACTGAAGTACTGCTTATAGACAGAACCTGACCGGTCTTGCGCTCTACAGTAGGCACATAAATCTTGGTCGTAACCGGCTGGACTATTGACTTCTTTTGATTGTCAAAGATCCCTATGGCATCTACCCTGGCCTTAGCCGAGCCGTGTTTGCCAGGCTTGGAGTGGGATATGCTCTTGATTATACAGGGTTCGTCATCGATAATGACGTACCGTCCTTCTTTAAGCTCTCTGACCTCAACCTGCTCCTTCATTTCATCACTCTATGCGACGAATGCAACTCTCCTATTTAAAGGATATCTTTCATGCGTCGTAGCGCCTCTAGAAGTTGAGATCGCGAGCTTGCATAAGAGATTCTGATATGTTCTTTTCCGCCTGGTCCAAAGGCCGATCCGGGAACTGTAATAACTCCCGCTTTTCCCAAGGCAGCTGCGACGGCATCTCCATCTCCTACTCTTGGGAAAAGATAGAACGCCCCCTCTGGCTCGACTAAATCTATGTCCATTTCCCTAAAGCCCTTCATCATCAGATCCCTCCGGCATTTGAATTCATCCTTCATTTGGGCAACACAATCCTGAGGCCCCGTGATGGCCGCCAGTGCGGCTGCTTGGGAAATAGAGGAGGCACAGGCCTGAACATATTGATGAACTTTTAGAAGCTGTTCCAGAGCCGAGCCTTTTGCCACGAGATAGCCAAGCCTCCAGCCTGTCATAGCGTAGGTCTTCGAGACGGCATTGATGGTGATGACATTATCCGAAAATTGGCCAGGGCTGATGTGTTCTCCTTGATAGATGAAGTGTTCGTACACTTCGTCGGAGAGAATAGCGATGTCCTTATCATCGGCGATCTCGGCGATTGAGCGCATCTCATCAGCAGTCTGAACAGATCCCGTGGGATTCGCCGGTGAATTCACTATTATCAGGCGGGTCTTGCCTGTTATTCTCTCCTCTATTGCCTCGGAGGAGAGCCTCATGTTCTCGTCGAGTGGAACGCCAACCGGCTTGCCTCCTACAAGTTTTGTCAACTCTGCATAAGATAGGAAGCTAGGATCGCCTACCAAAACTTCATCATTCTTATCAACCAGCGCAGATATAGCCAAGAAGAGACCCTCGCTCGCCCCGCTAGTCACCATAATTTCCTCCGGTGAGCATCGGATCTTATTTTCAACACAAAACTTCTTTGCCAATGCAGCCCGTAGCTCGGGCACTCCGCAATTGGGCGTATAGCCGCAGAGTCCTTTTTCGATGGCTTCTATTGCTGCCCTTTTGATGTGACTGGGCGTATCGAAGTCTGGCTGGCCTAAGCCCAGATTTACGGATCCTGGGGCAGCTCCTTCAAAGCACTTCCTTATTCCAGAAATCTCAATCTTTTCTGTACAGCTTGCATATCTCATGTGTTTACCGTCCTGTTCTTCTCTCCCTTCTGGCTCTCTTTATAAACTACATTACGAGTTCTAAAGCAACCGAGTCTAGTTAGCTCCTCTTCTACAATTTTCATTTCAGCTTTGCCGCCTCTCCAATAAAGTGTGATCTTTACATCCTCTTTTTCAGTTTCCATAGCAATAGACTCTACAAAATTCTCCAATGCCCGAAAATTAGAGAAAGGAACCACGAATATTGCCCTATATTTTTCCTTCTTCCTAGCATAAGAACTGAGGATGTAGCCATTGTTCTCAAACTCGCTAATCTCTTCAAATTGGCATAGAACTTCTTTCTCATGTTCTGTGGTTGAGTCCACCCTGGATATTATTATTAAAATCTTTGCGATGACGGATTTATCGAACTTTTTTCCAAACCATATGTTTATCGCACCCTGCGTAAGAACAATGGACACCGCAGAACCGCTCACTTCGATGGAGACCGGCTCCGGCCTTGCGCCAGGGGAGCAGGACATAGTTCCCTAGTTCAGGCGGAGGAGATATAACCATTTCGAGAATAAACCATCGAGTTGATGAACGATAATGCTGATAATTGTATCGAGTCTCTTAAAAAACACTTCCAGGAGGAGCCTTATGCGCGCATTTTCGACATCCAGATTGTTGAACTTCAAACTGGTCGCTCGCTCTTGAAGATGGAAAGCAAAGAAAATATGAAAAACCTCTTTGGCTCAATACACGGCGCGGCAATCTTCTCACTGGCGGATGCCGCCTTTGAGCTAGCTGTAAACTCACATGGAACTGTGGCCGTCGCTCTGGGCGTGAATGTAAATTATCTTTGCGCGGCCAATCCCGGCGAGACTCTACTGGCAGAAGGCCGAGAAACGAATCGTTCCCGAAAAATATCTGCCTGCGAAATTCGCGTAACGGGCGATGGAGGAAGAACGATCGCCACGTTTCAAGCTCTAGCCTATAGAAAGAAGGATCCGTTGCCCTTCCTTTGAATTAGGTTTTTATTCCATTGCCGCTTTTGGAACGATCAATGAGACTTGCCTCCTGCAAAAAAGAATATAAAGACGATACTCACCGAGCAAAGCCTCCCGAGGAGACGCTTATCTATGTGGAGGATAAAATGCCCGCGGCTGGAATCACCAGGGTGGCGAATATAACCGACCTGGATAGAATCGGTATACCAGTATTTTCCTCTATTCGGCCAATGGCAGAACGCGGGGCCATCTCCGTTTATAATGGCAAAGGCGCAACTCCTACGGAGGCAAGGGTCTCAGCAATGATGGAGGGAATAGAGCGCTACTCTGCAGAGCTGAAGGACCGCGAATTGACCCTTGCCCGATTTTCCGAGCTGAGTTCAACGGCTCTGAACCCGTCAGATTTGATCTTACCACAAGGGACTGATGCAGACCAGGTGATTCCTTGGGTTCCCGGGTGGGATATTATGAATGACGAGGAGATTCTGGTCCCAGCAAATGCCGTTTTTCATCCAATGCCGTCTGATTACAAAAGACTCTTTCGGACGAATACTAGCGGCCTAGCATCGGGAAATGAGATCGAAGAAGCTATCTTCCATGGTCTGGCCGAGGTCATAGAAAGGGACGCCTGGGCCATTGTCGAAGCGACACGTTTTGCCGGTCCTTTAATTGGTGATGTCGGCGAGGGTCTCGCGGGATCGCTTTTAGATAAATTCGCCAAATCCGAAGTGGACGTCTATTTGAGGGATATAACAAGCGACATCGGCATCCCGACTTGCGCTGCAGCTTCTGATGATGTTAAGTTGCGCGATCCAACGCTGCTTACGACGGGCATGGGCACGCATACAAGCGCAGCCGTAGCTGTGCTGCGCGCCCTGACCGAGGTGGCACAAAGCCGGCTCACTCAAATTCATGGCGCAAGAGAGGATACGACGCTGGCGGACTTCAGAAAGCAGATCGGTTACGAGAGAACAAAGCGCCTCAATAAACATTGGTTTGAGAGCTCTCCCACGAAAAGCTTTCACGAAATCGAGTCCTTTGAAAGCGATGACTTCTTGCAGGATATAAAATATATGATAGAAAAGCTAGAAAAAGCTGGTCTTGATCGCGTGGTGGTTGTGGACTTAAGTCGCGAGGAGATTGGAGTACCTGTTGTAAGGGTCATTGTGCCTGGCCTTGAAATCGCTGCAGTGGATTCGGAAAGAGTAGGACAGAGGTGCAGGAATGCCAGGAATCGTCGTCTTCCTAGGACCAAGTCTCACCAGAGCTAGGGCTGAACAGATTTTAGAGGCAGATTATAGGGCTCCAGCCAAACGCGGGGATATCTATCGTGCAGCGAAGGATGGGTTCGAGATCATTTGCCTCATTGATGGTGTATTTTTCCAGGATTGCTCTGTAGCGCATAAGGAAGTTCTATTCGCTCTGGAGAGCAGGGCACGGGTTTTAGGTGCGTCCAGCATGGGGGCTCTGCGTGCTTCAGAGTTGGACGTTTATGGAATGGAAGGCGTAGGCCAGATTTATTTGGCTTATAAGAGAAGAGATCTTGAATCAGATGATGAAGTTGCTCTTATATTCGATCCCTTTACATTTGAGCCGCTTTCTGAGCCACTGGTAAACATTCGGTTCAATCTGGATCAAGCATTCCAGAATGGAATCATCAAAAAATCCACCAGGGATGTACTCTTCTCGTATGCAAAGTCCTTCTATTTCCCAGAAAGGACATTCGAGAGGACGATTGCGGCCGCAAAGGATCAGTTGCCAAAAGAAGAGCTTCAGCGTTTTTGTGAATATTTGGTGAAGGAGAAAAGAGATTTCAAAATGGAGGACGCCTGTCAGGTTTTGCGGCGAGTCAGGGAGATCGCAAGTGTTGGCTAAAAATCAGATCGTTTGCAGTGTCCTGTACGCCTTAGGAAAGGAAATGCAGCATGAACCGCAGTTGTGGGCTCTATACAAGTTCTGGTTTAAATATCTCGATGAAGCGCCACGCGGGGATAGTGTGCAAAATTCTTTGGCAATTTTTCCGCTAAGGAGATATGAAACGTTGGTCGGGGCCGGGAAAATCCTTTAGGAGAATCCGATAAAGACAGGAGATGCAGTGGCTAAAATTGTTTTTTCGGCTTTAATTTCGGCGTGTGATCGCAGATCAATTTCGATTTAATTAGACAAATATTATTAAGTACACCTATTTAAATAGATTGAAATAATAGTTTCCAGATACCCATGCGTATCCCGATCGCTATGATAGAAGAGATTAATGAATTGAAGGGGGAGCGTGATGCAGTTGTCTTGGCACACAACTACCAGCTCCCGGAAATTCAGGATGTCGCCGATCTGGTGGGCGACTCACTTGAGCTGAGCCGGGCTGCGGCTCGCTTGGATGCCAAAGTGATCGTCTTTTGCGGTGTAGACTTTATGGCAGAGACAGCAGCAATTCTCTCGCCGCAAAAAAAGGTTGTTCTGCCGGAGAAAGGTGCTTGGTGCCCCATGGCCCATATGATCACGCCTGATCAGCTACGGGATTTGAGGACTATGAATCCAGACGCCGCAGTTGTTTGTTACATAAACTCGACGGCTGAAGTTAAATCAGAAAGCGATATCTGCTGCACATCTGCCAACGGGGTGCAGGTAGTAAATTCGTTGCAGGAAGAACAGGTCATTTTTGTTCCGGACAGAAATCTGGCGTCATACGTTGCTCGGCATACCGATAAAAAAATAATTCCCTGGAACGGTTATTGCTATGTGCACGATCATTTTACTCTGGATGAGGTGCTAGTGGCTCGTGAACTACATCCGAATGCGGAAGTACTTGTGCACCCCGAGTGCCGGCCGGAAATCATCGATATGGCAGATTATGTTTATAGTACGGCTGGAATGGGAAGGCATGCTCGTGCCAGCGAATCAAGCGAATTCATTATCGGCACTGAGGTGGGCATGATCTATCGGCTAAAGAAGGATAACCCTCAAAAAAATTTCTACCCATTAAGTAGCCATGCTGTCTGCCAGAATATGAAGAAGACCAATCTGGAAAAAGTCTTACGTGCACTGCAAACACTTGAGCCGCAGGTGACGGTCCCTCTGGAGATCGCATGTAGAGCAAGGCAGTCAATTGAAAGGATGCTGGCGATAAAAGTCTGAAAGCACCCTTCTGGTCGTATACTGGATCAATAAAATTGCCTCTGGCATTAACTATTTACTCCTAGCGATTCTACCAACGTGACACCATGGATAGCAATCAGGCTTATCGCACTCTTTCTCGGCAAGGCTACCACATTGTAGGTTCTGGTGCAGTTAAGTCTTGCCTTTGGCTTAATCGCAGCCTTCGGGGAGGCGACCAGTGTTATAAGCACCACTTCTATGGTATCAACAGTCACCGTTGTGTTCAGATGACACCAACGTTGGAATGCAATCATCTTTGTCTGCATTGCTGGAGACCTATAGATGATCCGACGCCAAATGTAGATCCGATAGAGCCGACTGAACTCTTGGAAGGCATTCTCAATGGGCAGAAGAGGATACTATCAGGTTATGGCGGGGCTAAAACCACGAATTTAGAACGTCTTGCAGAGGCCCGCGATCCACGGCATGTGGCAATATCTCTAATGGGCGAGCCCACGCTTTATCCTTATTTGAAAGAGTTCATCGGTTTGATATCCAAACGAGGAATGACATCCTTTCTGGTAAGCAACGGCACCTGTCCGGAAATCCTGGCGGACCTGGAACCGACGCAGCTCTATCTCAGTCTCAATGCGGCTGATGAAGAACAATATCTGAAGATGTGCAATCCTTCTAAAGATTTCTGGCCTAATATCTTGCAGTCCTTGGGCATCCTAAAAGAGCATCGTTGTCGCAGCGTAGTCCGTATGACAATGGTGCGTGGCCTGAATATGTTGCAGCTGGAAGATTACGCACGTATCATTGAAATTGCTGAGCCCGATTTTGTGGAAGTCAAATCCTACATGCATCTAGGTCGTTCTCGAACCAGACTGGAGAGAGAGGCCATGCCGGACCATGCCGAAATCGTTCGGTTTGCCAACGAATTGGGCGACATAATCGGCTATAAACTGGAGGCGGAAGTACCTCTCAGCAGAGTTGCACTCCTTTGCAGTGGTCGCATTACCAGAAGATTAGGTTGACGAATGGCAAAATTAAGAAAATCTTCAAAATCAAAATTGTTCCAACTTTATTGAGCGCGTTCTTGCCAAAATGTGTAGCGCGCGATTAAGTTCTTAATTCATTAGTGGGAAAACTATTTTTGTGAGTAGTTTCATTTGGCGCATAAATTGCATTTAAAAGGCAGGATAAGTGAAAAAAAAGGTGGACATATGGGGCGAGAAATAAAAATCTTGCTGGTGGAGGATAATGATGCAGATGCAGTTGTTACAAAACGTCTTCTCAAGTTCAATCATATTGATAACGACTTTGTCTGGGCTAAAGATGGTCAAGAAGCTCTAAAAAATCTGCAAAAACGGAGCCTTGAAGGAAATCTTCCAAATCTCATCCTGCTAGATATAAACCTCCCTGATATAAGCGGAATTGATCTTCTCACTCGAATAAGGGATGATAAATGCCTGCGCAAAATCCCGGTGGTCATTCTTACAGGATCAAATGAGGATCATGATATTCAAAAAAGCTATGATCTAGGTGCCAGAAGCTATCTCGTTAAACCCATCTCTAATGAAGCAATGATGCAGGTCATAGAGACGCTATTCTCTTCCTGAGGCCAATTGCCTCGTCAAATTAAGATTTCCTAGATCATCCCTGCATGAGTTCACAGGTGTCTCCAGTATCATTGGACGTTTCTCCAAGTCAGGATGGCGTAAAATCAACTTAAATCCTTGCATCCCTATCTTCCCTAAACCAATATGCTCATGTCGATCTATTCTTGATCCTCGATCACCTTTGCAGTCATTGAGATGGATGAGCAGTAGCTTTTCCAGGCCAATATAGCTCTGAAACTGATCTAGCGTAGACTCAAGGCCGGAAGACGTTTTCAGATCATATCCAAAAGCGTGGAGATGACAGGTATCCAAACAGATTCCTAATCGCCGGCGATCTTTTGAGAAGGATTCGATGACTGCAGCCATCTCCTTAAAAGTGCTTCCCATGCTGTTTTTAGTTCCGGCGCCGTTCTCGAGGAGCAAAATAACATCATTTCTTGCTAAGGAAAAGGCAATATCCAGAGCATTTGCAATTCTATCTAATCCTTTTTCCGGTCCGGCTCCTAGGTGGCTTCCCTGATGAGTGACCAAATAAGGTATGCCGAGTGTCTGGCAGCGCAAAAGCTCTGTCGCAAGTGCCTGTATCGATTTTGCATAAACATCTTCATTAGATGAAGCAAGGTTTGGGAGGTAGGGCATGTGATCAACTGCAAGATCCAAGCCCGACTCTTCGAACCTGGCAATAAAGCTCTTCGCTTTTGCATCGGATATGGGCTTTGACCTCCAACTGCGAGGATTGCTGGCGAAGATCTGAAAAACATCGCAATTCAAACTGAGAGCCCTTTCCACTGCCTTATTCACACCACCGGCAATTGAGACGTGGAACCCCAATCGTACCATATAAAATCTCCAAAGAGCCTTTCTTTGATTTTCTGTCTGGCTATAGAGGATAGATTGATATCTATATCGAATTAGTTCTAAAGGCAGGGACTGGGACGCGACGCCAATGATGAAATATAATTGATCTCTATTCGTCCCTCTGATATCGTATGATGAGCCCTATGAGTTCTGAGGCGTATAATTCTCTTCCAATAAACAAAGAAATAGGAAAATGATGATATTCTCGCTAAATTCAGGCGTCTTTTCGCGACCGAACCCATCGATCTATGTTGTCTATCAGATTAAACTCTACAATCTTTCGAGCATCATAGAGCATTTCTGAAACTTCATTAAGGCCTATTCTTTTTTTCTGTCCCTTTCCATCAACCACTTCGATGCCTTCATTGGGCATGGATTTGGCCAGCAGCCGAATATTGCCTGCCAGTTCAGCACAGGTTTTTTTGAGGTATTTTATCGAATAGTCTGATGTGGGTTTGCGATCAGTTAGGTTTTTGTTAACTTCCTTGATGGACCAGCAAATAGTTAAGATATCTCCGTTCATCTTGGCACCTGCCAAGAGTTTGGCTGAAGCATATATAAATCCTGTGGATAAAAAGGTGGGGCTGGTGAGATTCGAACTCACGATCGACGGGTCTCTCCGATACTGAAGTTCTTATAGCCTGTAATTTGCGGCTGATAAAAACCCAAATTTCAGTGCTCCAACGGATCATCAACGCCCTCCCCGTCGAGAGAACTCAGTAGACCCGTTGCTCATCATCAAATTTTACCGCTGGAGCCCGTCGCCCTACCTGGCTAGGCCACAGCCCCGTTTCTCTAAAGCGGGCCGAGAGGGATTTGAACCCCCGACCTAAAGGTTAAGAGCCTTTCGCTCTGCCTGACTAAGCTACCGGCCCGGACCTTTCAAAGTCGATGCTAGATATATACGTTTCGGATGGTCCTCTGTGGTTGTGCTTTGCAGGAACGCGAAGGATAAATCGAATATTCTGATAGTATAAATGAAAAAAAAAGAAGAATGAGGTCTACCCGTTAAAACACGTTTATATATCGTTCGATTTCCCAGGGGTGGACATAGGTGTTGTAGGCCCCCCATTCCAAGAGTCCGATACGCATTATGTTCTCAAAGACATGCTCGCCAAGAGCATTCCGTATAACCTTATCCCCTTCCAGATAGTCCAGGGCTTCTTTCAGATTGGCTGGAAGTGTCTTGATGCCCAGAGAATTGCGTTCTGCTGTCGTGAGGTTATATACGTTTAGATCAACTGGCTCGCCTGGATCAATGCCTCTCTTGATTCCGTCCAGTCCGGCTGCTAAAATGACTGCAAAGGTCAGATAGGGATTGCAGGTTGGATCAGGAGATCTGAATTCCAGGCGAGTTGAGAGACCTCGACCTGCCGGGATACGTATAAGTGAGGAACGATTTGGCCCTGACCAGGTGATATAAACTGGTGCTTCGAAACCGGAGACCAGGCGCTTATAGGAGTTTATGAGAGGGTTAGCGATAGCGGTTATAGCGCAGGCATGTTCAATTAAACCACCTACAAAGAATCTGGCCAGATCGCTAATACCCATAGGCATTTGCTCATCGTAAAAGGCGTTTTCAAGACCACGGAAAAGCGAGATGTTGGCATGCATTCCAGTACCGGCTGTGCCATAGATCGGTTTGGGCATGAAAGTGGCGCGCAAGCCCTCTCTCATGGCTATGGTCTTGGTAACGTATTTGAAAGTTACAACTTTATCGGCATTTTTCAGCGCGTCATCATAGACGAAGTCGATCTCGTGCTGACCTCTAGCTACTTCGTGGTGACTTGCTTCAATGGTGAATCCCATCTGGGTCAGAGCCCTGATAATCTCGCGGCGAACGTCTTCTGCCAGGTCTACTGGCCCAAGATCAAAATAGCCCCCAAAGTCGTGTGGCGTTGTGGCAGAGCCACCATTTTGCTTCTCGAATAGGAAGAACTCCAGCTCTGGGCCAACATTCATTTTGTAGCCCATCTCTTTTGCGATATCCAATTGTTTATGCAGGACAAAGCGCGGATCGCCCTCGAAGGGCTTTCCGTTGGGAAGGTGTACATCGCAAATAAGCCGTGCCTCGTTCGAACCATCTTTAGATCTCCAGGGAAGGATGCTGAATGTGGATAGATCAGGCTGAAGGACCATATCTGATTCCTGGATTCTGGCAAAGCCTTCTATGGATGAACCATCGAAGGATATGCCGCTCTTAAGAGCCTTTGTCATTTGAGACGAGGGAATGGCTACGTTCTTCACAATCCCCGAGATATCGGTAAACTGCAGTCGGAGGAACTCTATGTTCTTCTCTTGAATCGTTTTAATCACTTGCTCTTGGGAGTACATTCCAATATCATCTCCTGCAAAATAACCCGCTGGATCTTCCATTGATAGAAATCCGCGAGAGCCTAAAAGCACTATATGCTAAGGCAAATCATGAGGATTTATTGATCTTGCCTCTACTTGGTGTTTTAAATAGCTAACCGCTGGGACGCGGGCTACTTAGCTGAACGTGTAAATATGCTTATCTAGGGTTATACTATTCAATGTGGATTTAATGTCAGGCAAGAGTGTTCTGGTAGTGGACGCAGGGGGCAGAGGAAATGCCATAGCCCATGCGTTTGCCAGGAGCGCATCAGTAGAGGCTGTTTATGTTGCTCCTGGTAATGCAGGCAGCGAATTATTGGAGAAATGCCAGCTTGCTCAGTATATGGGCAAATCCCCTAAATCCATCTCAGATCTGCTTCTTTTTGCAAAACAAAAGCGGATTGATCTGACTTTTGTAGGCCCTGAAGGATATCTTTCGGAAGGCATAGTCAATACATTTCAAGAAGATGGGCAGAGAATCTTAGGCCCTAGAAAAGATGCGGCCGTCCTGGAAAATAGCAAGTGTTATACAAAAGACCTCCTCAAAAGACTGAATGTTCCTATTCCTCCCTCCCATAATTTCGATAATCCTGCCGAGGCGAAGGAGTATGTGCTCCAGTTTTTCTCTGAGTGTCCAGATAAAGGATTAGTTATAAAGGCAGATGGTCTCGCTGCGGGAAAGGGTTCAATAGTCTGCCTCACAAAGGATGAAGCACTTTCTACAATCGATCGCATCATGGTTAATCCCAAGCTATTCGGGTCAGCCGGAGATAGGATTGATATCGAGGAGCGACTAGAGGGCCGAGAGCTGATGTTCTTTGCCCTAAGTGATGGAAAAACCGTTCAGCCGCTGCAATCAGCGTTAGATTATAAGCAGGCATTCGCCGCTGATGAGGGCGTCGCCGTCCGGCTCTTCAACAAGCTCTCTAAAAATCCTTGCATCGATAATAATCCAAATACAGGCGGAATGGGGGGATTTTCTCCTCACCCTTGGCTGGATGAGGAACTAACTCGAAAGATTATGACAAGGATAGCTATCCCAACCGTCTGCGGCTTCAAAGAGGCCACTGGTCACGAGTACGTTGGAGTAATCTATTTTGGCCTAATGATCACGGAAGAGAAAGAGCCGTTTGTTTTGGAGATAAATGTGCGATTGGGAGACCCTGAGGCAGAGGTGATCCTGCCCCGACTGAAAACGGACTTCTATCAGCTTTCCGAGTCGATTCTTGATAGGAAACTTGAATCAGTGCCCCTGGAGTGGTCGGAGGATTACTGCCTGGGCATTTGCGCCATCTCTGGCAGAGCCATCAAATCACTTTCTTCTGGTGGGGATGAGAGGCCAGGTTATCCGGGTGAGCACTATACCAATATGCCGATCTCGGGTCTTGAAAATGTGGATTCAGATATACTGATTTATCATAACGGCACAGCTTTTGCAGCTGATGCAAAAGGAAGGAGAAGATTATTTACTACTGGCGGCCGGGTGCTTACCCTAGTTGCTCGAGGTGGGACCCTCGCCGAAGCCAGGATTAGAGCTTACGATAATATCAAAAGAATAAGGTTCAATGGAATGCGCTACCGCAAGGATATAGGCCTGGCATATCTCTAACAAGCCAAAATCGCGGTATTCCCAACAATTGGCAAAATTGTTAGCGATGAATTAACAGGAGTAATAGTCGAAATGATTGTGTTCGGCTTGGAAGGAACTGCATGGAACTTAAGCGCTGCTCTTGTGGATGAAGCAGGGGTGCTCTATGAACAGAGCGCGACCTACTCTCCCGCGCGAGGTGGAATTCATCCCCGGGAGGCTTCACAACACCATGCAGAATACATGAGCAAAGTTGTGGGGAATGTTTTTTCATTTGCCCGTGAACAAGATTTAAAAGTTGATGCTATTGCTTTCTCTCAAGGTCCGGGTTTAGGTCCGTGTTTACGCACGGTAGCTACGGCAGCGCGCGTTCTCTCATTGCGTTTCGGCATTCCACTAGTCGGTGTCAACCATTGTGTGGCGCATATTGAAATAGGAAAATGGCAGTCATGCGCCCAGGATCCGGCGGTGATCTATGTCAGTGGAGCAAACACGCAGGTTCTGGCTCTTCGCCATGGCCACTACAGAGTATTCGGAGAGACGCTAGATATCAGTATCGGAAACGCTATCGACAAATTCGCGCGAAGCATTGGTCTAACCCATCCCGGGGGGCCCAAAGTGGAGGCTTTGGCCTTGCAGGCGAAAAGATTCATCCCCCTGCCTTACACTGTGAAAGGTATGGATCTCTCTTTCTCGGGCCTGTCTACAGCGGCGACGGAGGCTGCCAAGAAATACGATCTGGCCGATGTATGCTACAGTCTTCAAGAGACGGCCTTTGCCATGCTAGTAGAGGTGACTGAGCGTGCTATGGCCCATGCCGAAAAAAAGGAAGCGATGCTAGTCGGCGGCGTAGGCGCAAACAAGCGGTTGGGCGAAATGTTGAACATAATGTGCAATGAGCGTGGTGCGAAGTTCTTCCTGCCTCCTCGCAAGTTTATGGGTGACAACGGTAGCATGATTGCATATACGGGTTTGATCATGCATAAGTGCGGTGTAGTGACCCCACTGCATGAGTCCAAAGTCCTGCCAGGATATAGGACGGATGATGTTGTGGTGACGTGGGCTCAGCAATAGGATGCGAGAATGTTTGCCTTTTTTAACTATATTAACCACTTTCCGCGATTTCGAAATATATAAATAATATTTCATTGTGATTTTTAAGAATTTATATATATTTCTTGAAGTTGAGATGATGAGTGTTTAATATATTTATATTTTATACATCTCTGCTCTATATATCTATCTTCCATTGTGATCTCCTTCGTGATTGGCCAGACGTTCAGAAAAATTTATATTACTAATGTAAAATACGTATCAAACATACTATATTTAGATATATTGCTAAGGAGATAAGAAAATGAATAGTAGAACACATGCAGGGGCGATAATCTCAGTCCTATTAGCCCTCTTTTTGGGGGCGACGCTTGTACAAGGAAATACTGGCAATGAGGACGGCGGGATAGCCATTACCAATGCCAACTTTGTTGCCCCTAGCCCAGAGAAAGAAAACCTAAATGACGAATGGGTAGACGTCGCCAATAATGGGACAATGGATGAAAACATAGCCGGTTGGACTTTAGAGGATCAGCAAAATCACACCTACACGTTCCCTGATTTCGATCTAAAGGCTGGGGCTAAAGTCAGAATTCATAGCGGAATTGGTAATGACTCTGAATCAGACCTCTACTGGGAAAAGAGCACATCCATCTGGAATAATAACGGTGATCTGGCGACATTGAGGGACGTCTCGGGTGTTGTCATCTCAAGCTATCCAAATGATGCAGAAGGGGCTTAACGCCCATTTTTTCGATGCGCCTAAATTTTTTCCGGTTACCCTTATTAAACCCATCTTATCATTAAAAAAAAGTCCATTTTGATTTTAATGATCTGTTCTTCTTTTGGTAAGCCGAAAGCAAGAAATGTCATCTCAACGTATGTTCTAAATGGTGTACCGCAATGAATCTTGAAGAGATGTCGGATATTATGAAAAGCTCTCTTGGAATCAGAGAGAATATAGTCGGTGTGAGACTGTTTAAAAGCGAAGAAGAGATCCCCAAGGATCTTGCCTCAGTGGAGAGACCCTTTCGATATTGTACCATGATCCAGGAAGCCCGGCAGAAAGGAAACAGCTTCCTGGCCAGTGCGGATTATCATGAATGTAAGGGTGGTGCAGCCGGGATTGGTTTGATTGAATGCCCGGAAAATATTGCATCGGGATCGTTGTACTTTGACAAGCTGCATAAATGCGAGACGAAAGAGATCGGGTCCAATATTGCTGCAAGCATGCCTAAGCCGCCAGCAGGTAGCACAGTAGCCACTTACGTCGCGCCACTTGATAAGATGGTGATGAATCCTGATGTGGTAATCTTCGTAGGAAATCCACTGACTGCCAGGAGGATTGTGCAGGCTGTTATGTTCAAAAAAGGCGGAAGATCTACATTCAATACTGCAGGAATTCAGTCCTTTTGCGTCGATGCTACTTCCTCACCCTACCTCAAAGGAGAAGTGAACGTATCATTGGGCTGCGATGGATCGGCGCGCAATTCGGGTCTGGACGATGAGAGTGTTGTAGTAGGAATACCCTTCGCGATGATGGAGGATATCTGCAACGTTCTAAAGACTCACTATCAGGGTTGGGACAAATTCATGAGGGGCTAACCAGTGGGAATCGATCAATCCCTGGCTCTTCGTAATTTATTTTTATAATTATTCAATGTAAATGGCATGTTTTATTCAAGTTTAATCGTTTTCGATTTTACTTCCTGATTTCAAACTAATATAACTAAAATAGAAATTAAATTCTATGTTTTTTTGAAGTAATTGTTTCAGAAAGAATATTATAGTCTTTAACATAACAAATTTAACTTATCATGCAAGAATCTAGGTATCCACATTCTAGCGGAAGAGAGACTTGAGGTCATGTCAAAGAAGCAATCTCTAACGATCTCAATCAGTTCTCGCTTGTTTTCTATGTTTGAAATAGAAATAACTCTCTTTATACTTTTCCATAAATACTCGATAGGATTTAAATCAGGAGAATATGGTGGAAGATAAATCAACTCGATATTTAGTTCTGTGCTTTTTCTCTTACTTTCTTTGCCTTATGGGTCGCAAAATTATCAAGCACTAAACATATTCTGTTTATGGGATTGCATCTCCGCACTTCCATTAAAAATTCGGCAAAAATCTTCTGATTTCGTGTGAATTGGAAACGCGATCGTATCGTGACCATTTAGCATAAAACAACCTATGGAGTTAGCCTTGAGATGTGCGGTTTTCTTTTTCATTTTGAGTTCCTCAAACGACCAGAGTCTTTGAGTATTTGAGTTAATATTTTGAGAAGATTCATCGACAAATCCCAATAAATCACCCGCTTTGATTTCTAGTCTTTTTTTAAAATTTTTTCGGCATCCTCCGGTCGTCTATTATCTAGAACATAGGGCTTAGCATGATGCATATTCCAGGATGTGAGAATTCTCCAAACTTGCATCTCTGAATATTCGACATTGAATTTTTCCTTTATCAATTCTCGTACTTCTCTCAATGTCCAAGCATCCTTTTCTGCTAGCATTTTTTTCAATTCTTCTCGTTCAGAATCTCCTAGTTTCGGCTTTGGACCACCTGAAAAATTCGGCAAAAGGCCTACATATCCTCGTTTGTTCCAAGAATCAAGCCAACTATAACCAGTTGGTTCCGTGATATTCACCTTCTCGCATGCTTCTTTTATTGTATCTCCTTTATAGAGAAATCTAATAAAGTATAATCTTTCAAGAACACGAACTGATTTTTCTTCTTTCTTGATCTTCTTATTTAGATCCTCGAGAGTTACGTGTCTTACAATTTCTTTTTCTTGTTTTCTTCCCATGAAATAAGATATATCTTATTAGTTTAAAAAAGTTGCGTTAAGGACTATAATTACCGTCAATTAATTTTCGAAAACAATTTTTGTGATTGAGGTCATCTAAATATTAGCCTTGATATTCTAGTAATTTCCATTTCAGAAGCATGCCATCGTCCAAAGGCTCAGCAGAGCAAAGCTTTAGCCGGGGAAAATCCTCTTGAAAGCCTTCTCCATCTATTAGTGTAGGCGCATTCCTTCCACCTATGATCAGCCCACCTACATAGATCAGGAGCTCATCTACCAGTCCCAGCTTGATCATAGACCAGTTTAGATTTGCTCCACCCTCCACCATCAGGCGTTTTACGCCTCTTTCAAATAGGAGGGACAATAAGCCAATTAGATCCACAAGATCGTCGCCGCATTTTATTATCTCGCAATTTGGCATAAGCTTCTCTATTCTCTCTTGGGGCGCATTGTGCGTTGTTGCGATGATGCATCCTGGTCCCAGGATTTTGGCTGTGGGCGGTGTACGAGCCATGCTATCGGCTACCAAGCGAAGGGGGGTTTCTGACCATCCCTTCTCTCTTCTTGCTTTGCAAAAGTTCACAGACTTTACCCTCAGGCTGGGGTCATCTGCAAGCACAGTGCCAACTCCTACCATGATGGCATCGCAATTGGCGCGAAGAGCATCGACTCGTGTCATATCATCTTGTCCGGAGATTCTCACTTGCGCACGCTCTATGGAGCTGATCTTGCCATCCATGCTCATGGCACTGTTAATGAATACAAAGGGCTTCTTCAATTCGGTTACACCCCCTTTTTCTAAAGTAGCGCGATGAGAAGCTAAATAACTTCCTAGAACAGATAAATTTGTAAATGCTTCCGTCTCATGAGATCTTACTTCAAGGAACCATAATTTATGGAGACGATTTTCAGGCAATTGATGGTTATCTATGTATTCGAGATGGGATTATACAAGAGGTAGGTGAAGGACAAGTCAACGCGGATTTTGCTGGAATCATCTGCCCTCGCTTCGTAAATGCCCATGTCCATGTAGGCGATTCTATTTGCAAGGACCCACCATTTTTTTCTCTCTCTGATCTTGTTGGCCCCGGTGGACTGAAAGCCAAATGGCTTGAAAAAACTCCCCGCAGACTTATAGTAGAGGGCATGAGACGGAGTCTGGAATTGATGGTTGCCACAGGCACTTACGCCTTCGCAGATTTTCGGGAGGGAGGTTTGGATGGAGTAAATATGCTAATAGATGCTGTGCACGGTTTGCCGCTTCTTTCTAGGATCTATGGCAGGCCCATGGAAGGCGAGGTAACGATTCCTGAGAATTGTTGGGGTCTGGGAATAAGCAGCACTCGAGACCACGGTCATGATATTCTCGTGGCTGCAGTGGATTTTGCCCGCAAATCTGGCAAAGCCGTGGCCATCCATGCTGGAGAGGCCGCAAATGACGACATATCCGATGCCCTTCGCCTCGGACCAGATTTTCTTGTGCATATGAACCGCGCAACAAATGAGGATATAGTAGATGTGTCCAATGCTTGTTTACCTGTTGTGGTTTGCCCCAGATCAAATCTTTTTACTGGCGTAGGCCTGCCCAATGTGAAAAGTATGACAGATCAAGGCATTTTATTAGGTGTAGGAACTGACAATGTTATGCTCAACTCACCAAATATGTTCGATGAAATGCACATCTTGGGCAAAGCTCTGCTGCATGATGATAGACAGGTATTTAAGATGTGCACGCTAAATGGTGCGAAAATAATGGGGATCGATCAGAGACTCGGATCCATCAAAGAGGGAAAAGAGGCAAGAGTGATGGTTATAGATAGAAAATCGAACAACCTCTGGGGTTCAATGAATCCGTTGGCAAGCATTGTACGAAGAGCCGAGCCGTCTGATATTTTGGCTATCTTTTAGGTGTTAATAATGTTTGAGAATATTCTAGTTGCAACTGACGGATCAGAACACGGAAATAGGGCCGCCAAGGTAGCAATCGAGCTCGGCAAGATTTCAGGCGGAACTGTAACTGCCATATACGTGGCCGACACAAATAGGACAAGCCATCTACCGGACGACATGCTTCTATTCAGCATCAGAGAACTTCTCATCAAAGAAGGGAAGGAGGCAATAAGGGTTGTCGAGAAAAAGTCAAAAGAGGCGGGTGTGAAGTTCGAGGGTTACGTGGCGGAAGGCAATCCCGGCAGCGAGATCATCAGCTATGCAGAAAAGAAAGGCGCAAATCTAATAGTAATTGGCGCGGTAGGACGGACTGGCCTAGATAAGTTTCTCCTGGGCAGTGTTGCCGAAAAAGTCGTTCGCAATTCCAGAATACCTGTTTTAACGGTTCCGAAGGAGGATACTTGAGCCTTCTCGTAAAGGACGTGATGGTCAGAAGTGTGGCCTATGTGGAAATCCCAGGTAGCAGAGACGATGTCTTGAAGACTCTGCAAGATCGGAAGGTATCTGGGGTGCCTGTGGTAAAGAAGGGCGAACTCGTAGGGATGATAACCAGGACGGATCTTCTCAAGAACCGCGAGGAAGACCAGACCGCTCTGCTCATGACGCGTAAGCCCATTGTGATTACCCCAGAAAAGGACATAGTCGAAGCTTCGAGTTTGCTTGTGCGACATGGCATAAGACGGCTTCCTGTCGTAGATGGCAAAAGGCTGGTGGGAATCATCACGGTTGCCGACATTATTCGCGTCGTGGGCGGATTGGATATCAAAGAGAGCATCGAGCAATATCTAGAAAAGGAGACCGTCGTGCTCTGGAGCGAGATGCCTTTGCCAGTGGCTGGTGCCATAATGGAGTTTGCAGCAGTAGAAGCATGTCCTGTTATTGACACAAACCTGAAGCTCGTAGGTATCATTTCCGATCGTGATCTCATCAAAGCCAGTGTCATTGAAGATTCAGTTGAGAAAAACGATATGTCCGCTGATGCTGGTGAAGACACTTGGATGTGGGATCGAGTAATGCAAACCATCAACAAGTTTTATACAGTTTCTCGCATTCAACTCCGCAATATACCGGTTCGGGAAGCCATGATTCCACCAATAACGGCTGTCAAGAATTACGAGATCAGTGAATGCGCATCCTCAATGCATAAAAATCATATCGATCAGATGCCTGTGGTCACGTCAAGCCAGAAACTCATGGGAATGTTGAAAGATAGCGACATCTTGAAGGCTTTGATAGATCATAGCGAAAAGATGGTCGGAATTTAATCGTTTTGCCTTTTCTATTTTTCTGCGATCTTTTTCATGATAAAACCATGCGGCGGAGATACTTGGATATTTAAAAGGGCAAATCATTTTTATAACCCTCTCTTTAATCGCCAATTTTTTTGCCTGTTGGTCTTCAAGGAAAAAAGAACCATCTAAAAATAGACAATTTTAAAAAGCACTTATCAAATTCAAATTTTTGGGACGGATAGAGGCCGTTCGTATAAATAAAAATGGCCCCTTTGGTTGGAGCCGATTATCTTTCTGCTTATAGGCACTTTTCAAATATGTTGCTAATATTGGATCAATCTACTCAAAGGATTGACGTATGAAGTCTCTTCAGGTATCGACATTAAATCGTACCGAGATATCGTATTTCCTTCTGCATTCTGAAGGGAAATCTCGTCATCAATCCACAAAGGTGCAGTGCCATTTGTGAACAGTTCCGCATTGTTTCCGGCACCTTCTCCTTCATTAATTCGAACCGATTTACCCATATCCAGCGTAAACTCAGGGAAGGTGTATGTCGCATTTCCTGCTGATACCAGTTTCCATCCCGCAAGATCCCAGGCCCCTACTGCTTGGTTAGTTACTTCCACAAATTTTTTCTCCTTTGTACTTACCTTTGTAATACTGACCTTAACTGCCGGGGTGGTTGTACCCGCTTCGCGGCTAAAAACACTATTTCTGTCCGCGACCTTTGTCACATCTGAGTATTCTTGCACAGAGTTCTTCCCCAAAACCATAGCAACTCCTTTCGTATACTCGGAGAGCTGCTTGTACTTAGAGATAGTTTCTACAGGTTCTGCGACAGCTGTAGCATTAGTGACGTTTAGACCCTCGGTAGCGTTTGTAGAATTCAGGGTGTCCTGTGCATTGACAGATACCGCTGAAAAAGTCACTAACAATACTAATAGTGATACCATACCTACAATTCTCATATTTCACACCTCACGTCTTGTATTCCTAGAAAAATATAAGCTTTTCTAAAAATTTCGTTATATCCATTAATGGTTTTATTAATGTTTTTAACTTGATATAAAAAATCTGGTAGGGAATCCCTACCAAGTTTTTCGCCCAATGGGGCGTTATAAGTTGCTCCCAGAACGTTATACTTAATTGGTCTTCTTGGTTTCAGTTGTTGTAGTTTCAGTCTTTTCAATTGTCATATTTTCTGTGGTGTTTACAGTTTCATTGACGGTCTCATTAATGGTTTCATTGTCACTCATATTGAGACTGGCATTCTCTTCGGTAACGTTCTCAGACGCGGCAACTTCCGACTCAGCGAAGGCTACTCCCAGAGAGAGGGCCATCAGGAGAGAGAAGAATACAATTCCATTTGTTATTTTGCTCATGATTTTCACTCCATTTCTATATGGAACTCACATAGCGGTGAATCTAAATTTAAACTTTTCTCCACTAACAATTTATATAATTTATTGTATAGCAAATAACTATTCGTTAGCCACGGCATTTTTTAAAAGTGGATTTGGCATATTAGCATATATTTTGCAAATTTATTAAACTATCTTGTAGATACATTTCAAATAGCTTCACCAGGTTTTGGGTACTTGCATTTGTTATGCAAAAATTAAAATTATTGTTAAGAAATAATAAAAATCGAGCCGTTTCTTCCCTCTGATGTGTGTCCTAGATTTTGCCGGAAATTATGATCAATTCATTAATCAATATCTTTTGTAGAGCTTGCAGCTATCGATGAATTGATCAGTGGCTAACGAATAAAAGTGCGCATGAAAGTACCCTCCAAGGGTATTATGCTCTACCATGCCATCCCAGCCATTTTTTATTCCCTTGCCTCTCCGCAAGCGATAGGCGAAAGAAGCATCTTTTTTGCACTCAAAATGAGAGTAATGGAATTCATGTCCGCGAATCATTTTGCCGATTCCAGCAACAGGATTTGCTCTAACGACATCCGCTTCCGCATATCCCAGGGCCTGAAGCTTCTTTGTCATAATCGTTGTGCCTGATAAAGCATCCACCATTTTGTAAACGCCATCATTAGATTCAATATAGCTACCCAGATAAATAAGGCCACCACATTCACCATATATCGGCATACCGTCTTCTGATGCATTCTTTATCTGCTTTCGAGCAGGGGCCGCTTCTAGAGTCGTTGCGTGGAGCTCCGGGTAGCCTCCACCGATGTATAGTCCATCAACGTCAGGCATATTATCGCGTAGTGGGCTAAAATAAACCAGCTCTGCACCTCGTTTCTCCAGCTCGCGCAGATTCTCGTAGTAATAAAAGCAGAATGCTTCATCCATGGCAATGCCGATTCGAACCGATTTTTCCCTCGGAGCCTTCTCTTCCAAAGCTTGACATGGAGCGGAACAAAGCCTCAGGATTTCATCTATGGATGCGTGCTTCTCCAGAAGGTTAGCCATAGAGTTCAAATCATGTTCTCTCTCGAAGCCCATCACCAGGCCCAAATGCCTGCTCTTCATCTCCAAATCTCGATCTCTTGGCAGGGCACCATAGACGGGTCGCTGCAAAGTGCTCGTTAGCATAGCGAGGTGGCGCTCGCTTCCCACTCGGTTGAGGATAGTGCCAGCTAGTTTTAGTTTCGGATCAAAGGTGGCAAAACCAAGCTCAATGGCGGCAGCACTTCGCGACATTCCGTGAACATTGATGACTAAAAGAACCGGAATATCTAGGATTTTGGCCACATGGGCCGTGCTCCCCACCTCAGAATCATCCATGCCGTCGAAGAGCCCCATAACACCTTCTACTACGGCTACATCAGCTCCTTCCAGAGCAGAGCAAAAAGAGCGCCGAACACCTTCAGGGCTCATCATAAAAGGATCAAGATTGCGCGAAGCACGGCCGCATATTGCAGTATGATGCGAAGGGTCTATGAAATCTGGGCCAACCTTGAAAGGCTGGACTTTCAGGCCACGAGCACGAAGTGCGGCCATAAGGCCTAAGGTGATTGTGGTCTTGCCAACACCGCTATGGGTGCCAGCGATAATTACGGCCGGAATCATGGTTGGAAAATGGTCACGGGCTCATAAATATGCTTTCTCTGCCAAATGGGCATATGCTCGAAAATGTCCTCGCGATTTTGTTCTATCGAAGGGAGAACTAAAAATAGCGCAGCTCTTGGGAGACAAGGATTTTGGAAAATAAGATGGATATGAAATGAATAACAAAATTGTAGCTGCATCGTATCGTTGCTTCAACCCAAGATTTTCGGCATGTGCATTTCGCATGCCTTTGCAATTGAGCTCATGCTTTGTTATGGATTCATAATTTCAGTTATGGGCAGGGTAGGGTCAATATTGAGGTGTCGCCAACCACGGTCTCCGATCTTATCTGCGCATATCCCACATATTTCCCGCTCATAATAAAGGACGGCACGGTATTGGCATTCTTTTGAACACGTTGGCCGATTCTAGCCGTTCCTTGGATTTCGGAACTGATATCGTAGACAGAAACAGTATCGTTTTGGTAGATTTTCGTATCTTTGATGAGATCCTTCTCAATATCATAGGATTCTGAAAATACTGAACCTACCTGGTAATTTTTGGCACAGAGAGCATTTTTAAGATCGCTTTGCGTGAGCGGAGGTATATACGGTCTGTAATCATAGTTTGCAGAGATTGTGAGAGATGCCTCATCCACATATGAATCCTTGTATACTTCGGAGTCTATGGTCCTGGTAGCCATCCCACTGCCGCTGGTTCCCAATACGATTTTCTGGCCATTAAAGCCCAACTGTGTCTGGAGGATTCTCGATTCTTCCATATACCCATTAACGAAAACCCAGGAATGCTCCGTAAAGTTTTGGGCCAGAGTATCTGTTGCAGCAGTACCAACAATATTGGCATTAGGCACAATTGCAAGCAACAGCATCGCCATAAACATACGTCTCATCTTTACGCCACTTCCGCTTCCGGTAATGATAGCGAGCACCGAAAATATAAACCTGATCCTGTCTTTTTTACCAGGGCCAGATTCAAGCAAAAGGAATAGCAACTAGCTATTTAAGAAACCGATGCCAATAAAAAACGGGTGGAGGAGATTATGAGAGTTTTAGTACCTCTTGCAGAAGGCTTCGAAGAAATTGAGGCTATCAATGTAATCGACATTTTAAGACGTGCCGATGTGGAAGTTATTACTGCTGGACTAAAAGACGGGTTGGTTAGGGGATCACATGATGTGAAAATACTCCCAGATACCAGTCTCGATAAGGTTGATATCCGTGACTTTGATGGATTGGTGCTACCTGGGGGCGCTCCTGGATTTGTTAACCTCGGAAATGATGAACGCATCCTGAAAATGGCAAAAGATATGGATCGTGCCGGTAAGTATGTCGCTGCGATATGCGCCGCTCCATCAGTTCTAATAAAGGCGGGAGTATTACAAGGTCGCAAGGCCACGGTCAGCCCCTCCGGGAAGGATCAGGTTACGGCTTGTGCGGAGTTTTCGTCAGATCGAGTGGTAGTCGATAGGAATCTGATTACCAGCCGCTCTCCTGGTACTGCTCTCGAGTTTGCTTTAAAGCTAGTGGAGGTGCTCATGGGAAGGGAGAGGATGTTGCAGATTAAGGCTCAGACGTTAGCCGTTTGCCCCGGAGACTAAGCGGGTTATTGGATCCAAAGTCGCATGACCTATTAAATCAGAGGCTCTGGCTGCTTTGCTGGCGGTGCCCGCGGCAGATTTGCCCGGTGCATAACAAGGGCTACCCTGGAAATGCTCTGCCCCATTTAAGATCAGACGCTTGCCCTCATCGGTAAGAGCGAAGACTGGAATGGAGACACCTATCTGAAGCTTTGATCGTCTTCCTACAATATCACGCACAGTCTCTGAAGCGCAGGACCAGACAATGTCGCAGCTTTCGGGCAGCATTTTTGCCTCTGCTTCAATAATACCAGTTGCATGGACCGCAAGGAGGAAGGGCCGCACGCCAGATACTTGGCCTAGCCCCGCGAAGTTTTCTCGTATCAGTGGCTCTTGTTCCAGCAACGGTAACCGCGACTCTCTTAAATCCAGATGCAACTGCCTTCTCGAAGCCCTGCACCTGATCCAGCGTTCCCAGGCGATCGAGCAAAATGCACCCTCTCTTCTCCAGACCGTCCTGTATCTCTTTTATTGGTTCGGTCTGGACAAGACCTGTCATATGAGCTCCAATCGCCTGCAAAACCTCTTGCCTTATCGCAACTACTGTGCCCGCGCCCTCGCATACCACTACTGCAGCATCCACCAGGCCATTGGCAATTGCTTCAGATAAGATCTCAGAAGCTCCTAAGCTCACCGGCTTTTCTTGCAAGCACTAGAACCCGATTGGGGCCGTACATTCCCATCCCATGCATATGCTCTTGCAGGATCTGTGCCACACTCTCCCGGATTTCCTAAAGTTATGCCATAGAGATCACGCCGCAGAGGAGCAGCAATGGATCTTTAGGATCGGTCAGCACATCGATCTTTCCATTTTTTTACTCTGACGAGGGCTTTGGCCATTTCCAGCAAAATGCTCTGACATTTAATTGACCTCTTCGCAAAGAATTAATCTATTTAACTGCCTTGGTATTTTTGGAATTACAGCGTTGGCATTCCGGTTTCCATCCGTATCCTTTGAAAACCTGGCCGCAGTTCATGCACCGGTAATCCTTGGCAAAGACAGTCTCTATGTTGCCAAGATCGATTCCGCAGCCGCAGGAGGAGCACATAATATACAAATTGAACATTTGATCGTAAATCATTTTTCCTTGGGCAGAAAATAATAAATAATATGTCTTAAAATGGGATACAACCTACGCACCTCAAATTTTAGTCTATCCCAAACTCCGCAGGTTTACATAAATAAACTCAACCCGCGGAACGCCACACCACCTAGTAAGATCGAAAATACAATCTCGAAGACGGTAATGGCTGAAGCTTTTTTCCAGCCGAACTCCTTGGCAAGGCATATGATCACAGCCAGGCAAGGGACATAAATCATTGTCACTAGCGCCAGAACGATAAGCTGCACTGGAGACATAACCAAAGCGAAGTTCGTGGTCTGGAAAACGACTGCGAGCATCAATATTGTCAGCTCTTTTCTTACCAGGCCGAAGATGAGCAAAATGCCAACTGCAGCTGGTAACCCCAGCCATCCGACCGTGATAGGGCTCAGAGCATCATTGACCGGATTAAGCAATCCAGCTGCATAAACTGCTTGGAGCACGGCGCTTCCGATAATATATGCCGGGAAGACCACCCAGATGAGTGATTTGGTTCGAGCCCAGGTCTGCTTTAGAACTACCTTAACTGAAGGTATATGGTAGCTAGGCATCTCCATGATGAGTCCTACCGAATCTCCGGGGACTGCTTTGAATGCGACTCTTCCTAACAAAATGATGAGAACTACGTCAAAGACGTACAATGCCATCGCCCACCAGATGCTGACAAAGGCAGCCACCAGGCCTAAAATCACGACAGTTCTAGCGGTGCAGGGCACCAATGTAACTAGAAATGCCGCCAAGAACTTTTGTTTTGACGTTTCCATGATGCGGCACGATAAGCAGGCCGGCACATTGCATCCGTACCCTAAGATTAGGGGGATGACGGCCTTGCCATGCAGCCCCATCTTATGCATTCCCCTATCGAGCATGAGAGATATTCGTGTTAGGTATCCTGAGTTCTCGATCACTGCCAATATAATGTAGAATGGCAACACATAAGGGATGACCAGGGTAATGCCTGCCACGAAACCGGCAAACGCTCCGTTCCAAAGGATATCTGACAGAGGTCCCGAGACCAGAGGCTCGAGCTGTTCGAATGGACTGAGTGCTTCGATCAGGAGCTCGGAGATTTTGGCTCCAATGACGAAAGTCCAAATCAGAAGCCCGCCGATAACGCCAAAGATAGCAAGATAACCCAGAATCGGATGCAGGGCAATCTCGTCAAGCTTATCGATCAACGTATTCTTTTCGATGCGGATCTTCTGAACTTTTCTTGCGATTTCGTCTGCTATTTTGTATCGCTCTGCGCTTATGACCACGCTGCCAGGCTCTCCGTGAATGCCCTCTAGCTCTTTTGCCAGATCTCTCCCCGCCTGGACGATTTTCTTATCAAGCGGTTCGATGAGCTTCGAGATCTCCTCGTCACTTTCCAGGAGCTTTATAGCCAGCCATCTGCGAGGATAATCGGTCTCGACACTTCCGAGCAGTGATGTGAGTTTCTCTATCCTCTGCTCCACCTCTTTCCCGTAATTGATCTTTGGATACGTTCTTCCTTGTGCCGCCAGTTTTACTATTTGTTCCGTCAGCTCTAATATGCCCTTTCCCTTTATGGCAACCGTAGGTACCACTGGAACTCCCAGGCTCTCCTCCAATTTCTGGCAATCTATGGTTATCCCTTTCTTCTCCATGAGATCGATCTGGTTCAGAGCAATTATCAAAGGTGCATTGAGTTCCAAAAGTTGAATCGTGAAGAATAGATTTCTCTCCAGAGCTGTGGCATCAACTACATTGACTACTATGTCTGGTCTCTCCAGGGCAATGAATTCTCTTGAGACAAGTTCTTCCATGGAGTAGGTGGAGAATGAGTAGATCCCCGGAAGGTCTATTACTTTGATCCTTTTTCCATTGTATTGTAGCATCCCTTCCGAACGTTCCACAGTCTTCCCTGGCCAGTTGCCTACGATCTGGTCTACTCCCGTCAGCTGGTTGAATACTACGCTTTTTCCTACATTTGCGTTGCCAGCTAATGCAACGATGAGGTCGGCATTTTTCTCTGATTTTCTCGGTGGTTGGCAACTTTGACATACACTCATATCAAAACACTACCATCGGCTTCAACAAAGATGTTATCTGCAATATCATGTCCCACTGCAAGCGATGTTCTCCTGACACATACTTCGATGGGTCCACCGAGGGGCGTTTTTCTCCTTAAGGTAACTTCTGTTCCGGGTGTAAGCCCAAGATCTGAAAGTCTCTGAATGACTTTTCGGCTACCACGCAAGAATGCGATGATTCCCCGTTGGGATGGTTTGAGGTCGGTTATCGGTAATATATTCCTTTGAGATATCGAGGCACTTCTGATGTCCTTTGCCATTTCGCACTCGACGCAAGTATCTATCTCTTTTTTGCAGGGGTATATCAGTTTTCCATCTGGACATCGGGCAGGAGCATCCAGCAGCCTGCAAATGGCGTCCCCTACCTCATCAGAGATGCAATGCTCCATCTTGCACGCTTCCCCATGAACCTTATTGGGATTAATGTGGAGAATCTCTGACAAAAACACTTCTAGAAGCCTGTGTTTTCTCTTTATCTTTATGGCAGCCTCAATCCCTTTTTCAGTAAGACATACTCCTTTGTAGGGCTCATACTTCACGAGGCCGTTTTTGGCCATGTTTTGGAATACTTCGGTCACGCTGGCAGGATTATTCTGCAGATGCTTTGCGACCTCTGTGGTCTTGGCAATGCCGTCCTTGCCGGCGATGTCGAATATCCCCTCTATGTACTCTTCGATCTGTTCCTTGGACATAATCCTCCTATTCTTTTTAGGTCCGCCTAAATATAATCTTTTTGGCTGACCTAAATCCGTCCGACCCTGCAATTTTGTGGAGGATAAGTGGAACTCTAAGAGCTTACTGCAATCCTGGCAGTAATCTTTTCATGGTCTCTGAGGCTACTACAACAAGGAAGCCCGCTGCTACGATAAGAATCCAACTTTCTGATGCGATTGGCACTGTATGGAATATTGATTGCATGAATGGAATGTACACGACCATGAGAACCGACAAAACAGATCCGGCTATTCCCAAAAGCAACATCTTATTGCCCATTGGGTTCATCTTTAATACCGATTTTTCAAAAGATCGGCTGCTGTAGGCGTTGAAGACCGTTAAGAAACCGAGACCCACGAAGGCCATGGTCCTGGCATAGCCCAGATCATAGCCCATCTGTAACGATATCACGTACAGGCCCAACGTGCCCGTGACAATGGCAGCAGCTATTCCTAGGGTGTAAAGCAACAAGCCCCGGGAAGGCATGGGCTCCTTGGGATCACGTGGTTTCTTCTGCATTATGTCGCTATGAGACGGTTCGAGGGCAATGCCTATGGCCGGGAACTCCTCAGCCACAACATTTATCCAAAGAATCTGAACTGCAAGCAGAGGGATCGGATAACCGAGTGCGACGGCAATGAAGATGGTCGCCAGCTCGGCAAAGCTGACTGATAGGAGATAAGATGTTCCCTTTCTTATGTTATCGTAGATCCTTCTGCCTTCTTCGACTGCACTGACAATCGTTGCGAAGTTATCATCAGCTATAACCATGTCCGATGCCTCTTTGGTAACTTCGGTGCCTGTTTTTCCCATAGCCACACCTATATCTGCAGCCTTGAGAGCAGGAGCATCGTTAACTCCGTCTCCCGTCATGGCTACAATATTGCCTCGTTTTTTCAGTGCCTCTACTATGCGAACCTTGTGCTCTGCCGTAACTCTCGCATATACCGATACTTCATCAATTCGTTCCATGAGCTGCTGATCGTTCATCTTCTCAAGCTCAGCACCTTCTATTACTTCCCCATGACCGATACCTAGCTCCTGGCCGATTGATTTTGCAGTCAGGCGATGATCTCCCGTAATCATGATTGTCCTAATGCCGGCCATCTCGCTCACTCGAATCGCTTCCAGAACCTCTTTTCGCGGGGGATCCATCATTCCCGCAAGGCCTGCGAAGATCAGATCAGATTCAACGTAATCCATTTCGAGAGGATCGGTAATGTTCATGGGTTTCCAGGCCAATGCCAGGACCCTTAAAGCACGATTCGCCATGCCATCTGCAATCGATAAGATTGCCTTTCGATCGACATCTGTCAAGGGTCTTATGCAGTTTGAATCGATAATGCAAACGCATTTGTCCAATACAACCTCCGGCGCACCTTTCATTGATACAATTCGGCCTGTACCTTTTGCCTCATCAACCGTTGCCATTCTTCTGCGGTCCGAATCGAATGGGTACTCAACGACTCTTGTGTGATTTTCTCTGATTCCATCAAGGATTCCGGCCTTTTTAGCTGCAACGATGAGCGCTCCTTCTGTTGGATCCCCAACAATGCGCCAGCTACCATTGACATTTTCGACATCAGCATTGTTAGAAAGAGTTCCGATCTTTAGAAGCTGAGATACATCTTCCTCTCTTGGATCGATCAGCTTATCTTCAATTAACAAAGATCCCTCTGGGTTGTATCCTGATCCTGTAACCTCAACGGTTCTGTATGTGTATATCTCTCGAACCGTCATCTCGCCTGTAGTGAGTGTGCCCGTTTTATCCGTGCAAATTACAGTAGTCGATCCCAAGGTCTCGACAGCAGGAAGCCTCCTTATTATGGCATTCTTTCTGGCCATGGCTTGGGTCCCGAAGGCAAGTGCTAGGGTAACAACAAAAGGAAGAGCCTCAGGGACACCTGCTACCGCCAGGGCGATTGCCGCAATCAGTGAATCCATGATTGGTGAGCCCCTACTGGCGTCCAAAATGAAGACTGCTATAGATATCACAAATACAAGGATGGCCTGCTTTTTGGCCAGCTGTTCTAGCTTTATCTTAAGAGGTGGATCTGCAGGCTTTTGCTGGATCATGCCTGAAATCTTGCCCAACTCAGTATTGTGTCCAGTAGCTGTTAAAACGGCCAGGCAATTGCCATGGGAGACAATGGTGCCCATAAAGACCATATTCTTTCTGTCTGCCAAAGATGCATCTTCAGACAATAGCAATGTATCCTTTTTAACTGGAAATGATTCCCCTGTCAGAGAGGCTTCGATAACCTCCAGGGAAGTCTCCTCAATGATTCTGCCGTCTGCAGGCACTTTATCCCCTGCTTCCAGGTAGATTACGTCGCCTGGAACCAAGCTTACTGCAGGAATTGTGCTTATCTTGCCATCCCTGAATACATCTGCCTCCGGTGCGACCATTTCCCTGAGTGCTTCCATGGCTCGTTCAGCTTTATACTCCTGGAAGAAACCTATAACGGCAACCAGAAAGACAATCCCAAGAATCGCATAGGCATTAGTGGCCTCGCCAGCGATATAAGAGATCAGAGCAGCAAAAATTAGCACTAAAACCATGTAATCTTTGAATTTGCCTAGAAATATCTTCAAAGGCGATGGTTTTGTGGGGCTTTCCAGTTGATTGAGTCCATACTCAGAAAGCCTCTTTGCAGCTTCTTTTGCGCTAAGGCCCTTTTGTCCAGAATTTAGCCCAGAAAAGACCTCTTCCGTTCTCAACGAGTGCCATTTCACGATTCAGACCTCTCTTTTGGTGGGATAAAGAATACTACGGCAATTGTAGAAATACTTAATGCTGGTTCAAGATTTGAAATCCAAGACGATTCCATATAATACTCTGTCAGTACCTTGAATTCCACTTTTTGCAGAAAATGATAATCAATGTGCAATCAATATGCTGGAAAACTATATGCTTCGAGGCTCATTCACCTAATTAGTATTATATTGAGATCATCTTGCAAAACAAATGGCATGAGGCAACGAGAATGATGAATATCCCGTCCAACCTCATGCGCTCAATTCCTCGGCTCTAAACGCCTTCTCACCGATTCAGCATGTGCCTTCAGCCCCTCAGCTTCAGCTAGTGTAGTTATAGTGTCCTCCAGGCTAAGTAGGCCGTCATCAGTGATCATCTGAACAGTGATTTTCTTGGTGAAATGATCTACATTCAGACCTGAGAAGACCCTGGCATGGCCAGACGTAGGAAGCACATGGTTTGTGCCGCTGGCGTAGTCGCCTGCGGCCACAGGTGTGTACGGGCCAAGAAATACGCTGCCTGCATGCCGTACGGATCTCAACACACCAATGGGGTCGCGGGTAATGATCTCGAGATGCTCTGGGGCGAAGGCATTGGAAAAATCCACCGCTTCGTCGATATCGTTGGCTACAAGAACGGCGCTATTGTCTATGCTCTGCTGAACTATCTCGCTGCGCATTGTACTCGATGCCTGCAGATTTAATTCCTCAACCACAGCGCTTGCCAAGAGTTCATCCAGGGATACCAAAACGGAAATGGATTTGGGATCATGCTCCCCTTGAGCGATCATGTCGGCTGCAATAACACCCGGGTCGGCCGTCCTATCGGCTATGATCAAGACCTCGCTTGGGCCTGCCGGAAAGTCGATTTCTACTGTGCCCCGGATGAGCATCTTGGCCGCAGTAACATAAATATTACCGGGTCCAACGATCTTGTGAACGCGCTCAATCGTATCAGTCCCAAAAGCCATGGCTGCAATAGCCTGAGCACCACCAAGCTTATAGATTTCATCAGCGCCTGCCATATCTGCGGCTATGAGAGTCAGTGGTGTAACCGAGCCGTCCATTTTGGGCGGCGTGCATACTACTATCCTTGGAACATCAGCAACTTTAGCAGGTATTACATTCATCAGAGCAGAGCTTGGATAAGCGGCCCTGCCGCCTGGAACGTAAGCGCCTACGGAATCTAGGGGCACCACTTTCTGCCCAACAGAGACTCCAGGGGAGACTTCTGTCATCCATAAATCGCGGTCTTTTTGTGCTGAGTGGAACCTAAATATGTTCTCTGCTGCCCTGGAAAGGGATTCGATGAGCTTCTCGTCCATAACTTCGTAAGCCGCATCGATCTCCTCCTGAGCTACGCGCAAACTATCCAGCTTCGCGCCTTCAAATTTTTCCGTGTATTTGAAAAGCGCCTCATCTCCCTCCGATCCCACATCCATGAGAATCTCGTTAACGCTTTCAAGAATATCCTGGATCCCAACATCTCGAGAGAAAAGCTTCTCGAGATCTTCATCTTTCAGCTCTTCTAGCCTCTTAAATATCATTTTGAATTCCGCCTTCGCCGCAATCCGAGTTTATGGGGCGTTATCTAGATAGAGGCGCTCCTGCCCCTCTGCATCTTATAGAGAGTAACCACTCTATCAAGGTTATCAGCTTCATCTAAGGATTTGTCGTCTCTCACTTCAACCAGCCGTGGAAAACGTAAGGCATATCCTGATGAGTAGCTTGGGCTCCTCTGAATCTCTTCGTAAGCCACCTCGAAGATAACCGCTGGCTTTAGCTCTACTTCCATCCCCCGCTGCACAATGATCAATTCCCTGAACATCTCTGTAAGGTCAGCTAAGGCTTCGTCTGTCAGCCCTGTGGCCACCCAACCCATATCCAATAGCTTGTTTGTATCTTGATCAAGGCATCCTAACCGATAGGAGCCCAAAAATCTAGCCCTTCTGCCCTCTCCCCATTTTGCTCCTATCACAACTAGGTCTAAGGTCTCCATGACGGGCTTGATTTTCAGCCAATTCTTGCCTCTCTTTCCTGGCGAGTATACTGAGGTGGGGTTTTTGAGAATAAGTCCTTCGTGGCCTGCATTAAGAGCGTGAGCATAGATTTCTTCCACAACCGATTGTTTGTTGGATAATACCTGATCAGATAGAATAGATGGATCCGCAATCGTTTCTAGCAAAACTCTCCGCTCGGTCAAGGTAAGATCAATCATGCTTTTTCCATTAAGGTAGATCAAATCGAATAAGAAAAGGTGCAACGGTATCTGTTTAGCAAGCTTTTCCACATCATGTTTCCGGCGAAATCGCTTCAATATCTCCTGGAAAGCCATAGGTCTGCCGTCTTTGTCGACTGCGACAACTTCTCCGTCCAGTATGGCACTCTTCACTTTGATATGCGAAACCACACGGATGATTTCTGGCAGGGATGCCGTCACATCCTCCAACCTGCGAGAAAAGATTTGTACCTTCTCACCGTTTTTATGAATTTGCACTCGTGCGCCGTCGTATTTCCATTCTATTGCGGCAGTGCCAAGTTCCTCTAACGCCGATGATATACCTTCACCTAGTTGTGCTAGCATCATCTTGATGGGATGGTAAATCACAATGTGCAATTCTAAGAGCGTATCCCGCTTAGCGCTCATAGCAACAAGCCCTATGTCGTTTGTAAGGTTGTAAGCCCTTTCTACATCTTTTGCCGGCCTGGCAAAGGCTTTGGCTATAGCATCTCGGATGCCGCCCTCTCCTATGCCTATCCTCATATCTTCGATGGCCAGGCGGGCAATGTACTGTGCCTCTATAGATGAAGCCTGGCTAAAGAGGAACTGCAAATTCTTAACTTTTGTTTCTTGGCTCCTCCGGCCAGAGGCGTGAGCTATGGAACGGAACCGCTGATAGACTTCAGAGATGGTGAGCAACTCAACCGTTTGAAAAGCCGCAAAGCCAATTGGCTTTCTCTTCTCTACTATCCCGGATGCTACAAGACCAGGATCTCCTGTTTTGCGTAGCATTTGAGATATCTGTTCACTAGAGCAACCGCAGGCGCGTGCCAAAGCATCATATAGAATGCTCGGTCCCACGCCTAAAACAAGATTTTCACCGGGGGAAAAAACATTTCCCATAAAGAATTTGCAGGCTATGGAAAGATCATCTTCTTCTAGATTTGCCAGAAAAGCTGCGACTAGGTCAATCTTATCAAGGGAGCCGGATACATTCTCCACTTGTTGGCAGAGCTGTGCAAAGACCAGAAATCCGATCATTCTTTGTTAGCCAAGACTGCAAAGTTGTGTTTGTTTATGCCTTAGAATATGGCATCAATACGTTTCGTCCTGTAGATGCAGATGATATCTGTCAGGATGGCAGAGGCGGTTTCGATAGAGCCCGCACCAAGGCCTGTGACTGTAATCGTGCCAGAGAGATCTGTGTAGATCGCAGCCGAGTTAAGTGTTCCAGATACCGCTATCGGACTACCAATCGGCACTAGGGTAGGCTTAACTGTAAGTGCTGGTACATCTCCTATAAGCTTAATTGCATAGCCTCGCTTTTTGGCCAGAGCAAGAGCCTCTGGTGTGACACCGGTAATGCCTGTTACGTCCACGTCGCTGTATTTGATGTTCATGTTGAAGAGCGAATTGGCCAGTATGACTACCTTTCCTGCCGTATCCACACCCTCAACGTCGTAGCTCGGATCAGCTTCTGCTATTCCTAGGTCTCTTGCTTCGCTTAGAGCATGAGCATAGGGTATCCCCTCCTCAGTCATTCGAGTGAGGATGTAATTGCATGTGCCATTAAAGATGCCTCTGATGCCTAAAATGGAATTGCCTACAAGAGTTCTTTCTACTAGGCTGATCATTGGCATAGTTCCACCCACCGTTGCCTCAAACTTAAGAATAACGCCACTATCTTCCGCCAACTTCTTGAGTCGGCTGTATGAGACAACCAAAGGTCCTTTATTCGACGTTACGACATGTTTGCCGCTGGATAGAGCAGCCTCCATGTGCCCCAATCCCGGCTGGCCGTGCACAATGTTCGTTGGGGTTACTTCAACTACCAGATCGGAATCGATCGCAGTTATTGCCTCTTTGCCCTTCATGCTCGACGTGGCCACATTGGCAAGCGTTTTCTCGCAAAGGATTTTCTCGGCATTCACACCGTCCTCAGCGATAACTGTGCCAGTGTGATCGGTGACACTTATCAGCTTCAGATTCAATCCCATATCACGTAGTGCCATCTTCTTGCGGTTTAGGACATCGACTACGCCATGTCCAACAATTCCATAGCCCACCAAGGACACCTTGACGTCTCTCATATCGCCTCAGCCTCAAATGGCTCAATAACTAGCAGCTTCTTCTCCTTACATACGTCCCGCAAAATTGTCAAAGCCTTTAGAATTTCTGCCTTGCCTGTGGCGCGGATCTTCAGATAAGCAGATGAAGGTTTATCTACTCCCGGCATGCTCATAACCAGATCCATAACCTCAGCATAACCCGTAGAGTCGATTCGGTTAACTGTGTCTCCTAGACCGCTATCTAATACATGGCCTATCAGGACTACGGATACATATTCTATAAAGCGGTCCTCCCCCACTCGTACCACGGAGATGCCGCTTTCCTTTAGCTTTGTCTGCACGGACTCGATCCGAGAACGATCGATCTCCACCATCAAGCGAACCGGGATTAAACCCCGGGGGGTCATATTATCTCTGTGGTGAACTACGCTTATGATGTTGGCCCTATTATCACCCAGAGGCTGCAGCGCCAGCAGAAGCTGACCTGGGATATCTTGTAGCTCCAAATCCATGGAAAGTCGCATAGCATTCCTCATAATCTGCTGAACGTTTGCTTCGTCTTATGGGAAATAAACCTTGTGTAGATCGGGATTTTTCTGTGGAGGATATAATCAGTCAAAAACAATAGAACCTGTTTCATCCAATTTTGTATATTATTGAATATTTTCTCAGCTTTAAGAGATTGGCAGAAACAGCGGATCACGGGAGCTTAATTCGCATAAATTCGTGGTTTGAAAAGGTGACATAACCTGATTTTATCACTTTAATTATAATTTATATAGAATTTATTATCCTTACTTTCAACCATGTTGAGGGCTAATAGATTTTATAAAATAATGGCTAATAAATGTTATTGGAAACAAATCAAAGAACGATGATGGTCTCAAGCTGAGTAGCAGGCACCATGATGTTCAGCTTCATTTTTGTCAATGATTCGTTCCACATTGGGCAGCTTCCATGGCTTACTGATCATTTTATGCCAGTTATCCCTTTCCCATATGTTTAAGGAGAGATACTCTTCGGGCATGAATTGCTTCAACCTCATAACCAAGCCATCCCAATTTACTTGGTGGCCATCAAAGTCAGGCCCGTCTACACATGCGAACTTCGTCTCCCCTGCCACTTCAACTCTGCACGCTCCACACATACCAGTGCCATCTACCATTATGGGTGTTAGACTCACCACGGTCTTGACTTCTTTGGATTTTGCGGCATCTGAGGAGACCTTCATCATGAATGGACAGCCATGGACGAAGATTCTGTCAACTTTTTTGCCTGAAGCCAGAATTTCTTCAATAAAATCGTTGGCCCAATCCCGGTTGCTGCAACCTTTCATGATATGTACTTCGTCGCTATATTCCTTTAATCGATCAATCCAGAAGACAAAATCAGGGCCCCTGCTTTCTACAACGGTTATAACCTCATTTCCTTTCGCTTTGAGGGCCTTGACGAGTGGCAGTGTGGACCCAATTCCAAAGCAACCACATGCGCAGATAACCGTTCCGAAATTTTCAATCTCTGCCGGCTTCCCCAGAGGACCGGCTATGTTAGTAACCGAATCTCCCACATTTAGGGTAGCAAGCTTAGACGTGCTTTTGCCTAAAACGAAAAAGACTATATCCACAGTGCCTTTTTCCCTATCCCAGTCTGCTATCATCATTGGTATGCGTTCCCCTGTTTCGTCCGCCCTAATGATCATAAACTGGCCAGGCTGTGCGCTGCAGGCTATTTTTGGGGCTTCGAAACTCATAAAAATAATATTTGGGGTTAGAGCTTCCTTCTTTATAATCCGATACATTTCGCCTCTTACCTCCTTAATCAGGTCAAAGACCGGGCATTCGTTCCAAAGTGATTCTGGCCGCTAAATGAGGAACCTGGGCTTTGAGATTATCAATGCGTTCAAGAAAAATTGTGTGGTCATTTAAGAGAATGTCCGAAATTGAGTTCTCCATTTTACTAGGTACCAATAATATGCTCGTATCCCTTTGCATTAATTCTTTTCCTCTCACTGCCATCCACCATCCATATTCCTTCCTCCACAACTTCCCCTATCACCGTCACACCGCCCGCTTTCGATGCCGCCTCCAAACCATCTGGTTTAACCGTGAACACCAATTCAAAGTCCCCTCCAGCACTCATCGCCATCTCCAACGCTTTTTCGCGCCCCACCATTTCTACAAGGCCCTCGGCCATTGGCAGTGCCTTTTCGTTGACCACGAATCCCACTCGGCTCACTTCAGCCAGATCCGAAAGTGAGAGCGCTAAACCATCGCTATTATCCATCATGGCCGTGACTGCTCGGCTCTTTGCCAGAGTTCGCCCCTCTTTTATCCTTGGCTCAGGCTCAAGCAGTCGGGTGATGAATTCGCACTCCATTTTCCCTTGCTTCCAGGCCCAAAGTCCCCCACCTGCGCCTCCTAAGGAGCCTGTGGTGCAGAGTAAATCGCCTGGACGCGCTCCGCGCCGTCTCAATATCAAATCCTTTTCCACAAAACCAATAGCGCTGCCGGTAATGGTCAACTCGTGGTGCGAATCGGTATCGCCACCTAAAATTCGCGTGCTGAAATACTCGGCACAGTCTTTGAAACCGCTAAACATTTCGTCAATGAAATATAGATCTATCTCTGGCGGCAGGCCCGCTGCGATAAGTATTCCGGCGGGACTTCCACCCATGGCAGCTATGTCGCTCAGGTTGACGGCTACAGTCATCCAGCCTATCTGCCAAGGATTCATTATATTCGGAAAATCCGTCTCCCTGTGCAGCATGTCTGTTGTTGCAACTAGGTACTGCTCACCTGCGTCAATAACAGCGCAGTCATCGTTCTCCACACCACCTAAGATCTCTGAGATCCGGCGAATTAGATCACGCTCTCCGATACTATTTCCTTGAGACATGAAATATAGCCACCTTACAACTAGCAGATCAGAAGATTATTAAATTTTCAGATTACAGCATATTATACCATGGCGTACAATAAGAGACTATTTATTCTGGCTGTGCTCGCCACCTTTCTGTTATTCCCAAACCTGCCCGCGGCACAGGCGCAAGGGCGAGTCTGCTCGATTGGCTGCACCTATTCAAGCATCCAGGAGGCGCTGGATGCTGCATCCCCAAATGAATCCGTTGTTATAGAGAGCGGAATCTATCGCGAAAATCTAATTGTGAGCAGAGCGCTCGAGCTTAACGGGTTGGATACCGGCAGCGGAAGACCTATTCTCGCCCCCGAAAAAGAACGGATAATTTTAACGGCCCAAGGCGTGATTATGCAGGGTTTTGACATATTCAGTCGTCTCGAAGACGGAAATGGCACCTGTTCTCTCGAAGTCATCCTTCCGGCAACGATCTACCTCAATGATTTCGCCAGTAGCAAGAGCATATGTCCGGAAGAGGCAGCTTCCTGGAATTCAAGCCAGGTTATCAATTACCAGTTCAATAGTCGGGTGCTACGCAGCCGCTTGGGAAATTACTGGGCGGACTATGTCGGAAGTGATGACAATGATGATGGAATAGGCGATGAGCCTATGGTCCTGAATGATAAGAATGTTGATTACTATCCCTTGATTGAGCCCGCAAACAGCTATAGTATCTCAGGTGAGAAGGAGACGAGAATGGATATAGTTCATGCAAAAATTAACGAGCCATTTAAGATATCAATACCCTCAAATCCGACTACAGGTTATGAATGGGTGACAGATTATGATTATGTCCTCTTGGATCTAATGAATTCACAATTTGAAAAAGGTCCTAGCGAGGCGATCGGCGGGGGCGGATATTCTGTATTCGTATTCAAACCCAAAAAAGAAGGACTAACAACGATCTCATTCGTTTATAAAAGGTCCTGGGAAAATATTGTTGCAGATGCGAGAACATTTCGGGTGAAGATAACAGCCTAGGCAAAAAAAGTTATCACTCCGGGGACACTCCTATCGATTCCGAATGAAATGGCCTGAATTTTTAGATTAAGGATAAGTTTACGGTTCAAAGCATTTGACTAATTTAATTAACACTTGGGAACGGGCAAAAACTAACCATAATATATAATCCTTATTGTACCGATACCCTTATAATCTGGTTTAATGTCACATGCTATCATGCATCATGGCTTTCAGACTAACGCAGAAAGTCTATCGAATGTTAGCTAATTGCTAAGCTGCCAAGGAGCAGCATAGAGCTGGTGTTTAATGTGTTGGGTATTGATGATCCTTGGATCTGGGGCGTTTATCTTCTATGCATTTTTAGCGCTCTACTGTGCGTGATTTATGGCATAGTAAATTGGAACAAAGAGGGCGAGCTAGAAGCTTTGGATGCTAAAGAAGAAGCTGCATGGGAAACCAGTGAGGAAGAGATGCAAGAGAAAGAGCTAGGGCTGTGATAAAAATGAATTTGCTTCTCCTCAATGTCATTATTTTAATCTACCTGCTTATCACCCTTTATCTAGGTTATAGAGGATGGAAATCTACTAAAGACTCAGAGGGGTATCTAGTGGCGGGCAGAAAAACCCATCCCTACATCATGGCCATGAGCTATGGTGCCACCTTTATCAGCACATCGGCTATAGTCGGATTCGGTGGAACCGCTGGTCTCTTCGGGATGGGTTTATTGTGGCTGACGCTCCTCAATATATTCATAGGAATCTTCGTTGCTTTTATCGTCTACGGAAAGCGTACCCGAAAAATGGGTCATAACCTCAATGCTATGACCTTTCCAGAGTTATTAGGAAAACGATTCAATAGCAAATTTGTCCAATATTTCAGCGGTCTTGTGATCTTTTTTGGCATGCCCCTCTATGCTTCCGTTGTCCTCATCGGGGCAGCAAGGTTCATGGAGACCACTCTCGCCATAGACTTTGATGTGGCTCTACTGATTTACTCTGTTATCATAGCCGCCTATGTAGTTTGGGGTGGTCTAAGAGGCGTCATGTATACCGATGCCATGCAAGGAACCATCATGTTTGTCGGCATGGCATTTCTCCTCGTTATGACCTATTCACATTTGGGTGGAATAACTGTAGCTCACCAGGCTTTAACGAATATGGCGCATCTAGTCCCTGCAAAGCTGGCATCTCAAGGGCATACTGGCTGGACCTCAATGCCCATATTCGAAAGCACCTGGTGGTGGACTCTGATATCGACAATAGTCATGGGGGTAGGCATTGGAGTTCTGGCCATGCCTCAGCTTGTAGTAAGATTCATGACCGTTAAGTCCAATAGGGAGCTGAATCGTGGTGTTTTAATTGGCGGCATTTTCATACTGGCAATGACTGGCATAGCTTTCGTAGTTGGGGCTCTGTCTAACGTCTTCTTCTATCAAACTCAGGGCAACATATCCATTAATATTGCCAAGGGCAATGCCGATAGCATAATTCCCATTTACATAAATGCAGCTACTCCTGAGTGGTTCGTATATCTTTTCATGCTCACACTTCTGGCCGCTGCCATGTCAACATCCAGCTCTCAATTCCATGCCCAGGGAAGCGCAATAGGTCGGGACATTTATGAGGCAATATTTAATAAAAAAGGTGGAGGATCTATATTCATAACCAGAATGGGAATTATTGTGGCGATAGTAATCGCTGTTGCCTTGGGGTACATCCTTCCTGAAAATATAATCGCCCGCGGAACAGCTATTTTCTTTGGATTATGTGCAGCCGCATTTCTTCCCATGTACACCTGTGCACTCTACTGGAGAGGTGCAACACGGGTGGGGGCCATTTCCGGATTGATCACAGGCACGCTGGTAACTGTCTTCTGGTATCTTTTTATCCATAAAGCGGAGGCCGTACCTTTGGGCGTTTGTAAAATGCTCCTTGGCAGGGACATCTTAATTACTCAGATGCCATGGCCTGTAATGGATCCAATAATTGTGGCTCTGCCTTTAGCGATGTTGGTCACTATAATTGTGAGCCTAATGACCAAAAAATTAAACGATAGACATCTGGAGGAATGCTTTAAAGGAATCAGATAAAGGAAAACTACTTTTTATTTTTATTCTATTTTTCTTCTGCAGTCTTTGCATATTTTGGGAATTATCCTGGGCATCGATTTCTGGTAGTCCTCATATTCTTTACCAAATTGAAATCGTAGCCTGCTCTCCCAGTGCATAGATCCGAGAAAGAGGTAGAACGATGTGATTACATAAAGGATCAATAGGTTGGTTGTCATAAACGGAGTAAGCCACATCTGGGCAAGACCACCAAGAAGAAAAGGATCTCGCACAAGATTGTAGATGCCCCGTGGCAATAGGCGATCGGCATCTATGGCTTTGCCGAGCTGCTGGCTGATTGAAAATCTGTGGGGTGCATTCACGAAAGCCAAAATTGTGGCCACGCTAGCCAGAAGCTGCCCAAATATCATCATCTTGCGCCCCAGCCCATGAATTGAATAAAGCTTTCGACCAGGAGATATCATAAACAATATTAATAGTGGTGCTAATGCAATTGCCGCTAAAATGCTAAATAAATTCATGTACCAGTGCTCCATACCTGGCCCAAAGATGCTCCAAACCAGATCCTTGAACCGCCTGCTAGCCAACAGGCTGTGATGGGCGGCATATGCTAATAGATAAATCACCTGCATTTTAGTGATCGATGACATAATACTCGAATCTCGTTTGTTATACTGATATTCAAACATATTGGATTTTTATCCTCACTTAAACGGATCAGTCTCATTGCAACTATAAAATAATATTTCTATATATCAAATTTTTGTATTCATATCCAATATGAGCTATGATCAGGGGAAGAATGCAATTGAATCGAAAAGCTAAAAGCCAATGCATGAGTTCATCGGACGGAGATGAGTGCTATGAAGTTTATGAAAGCAATCGTTCTTTTAATCATGCTCTTCCCTGTCGTTTCCACAGCAGTTGGAGAGATGACGGAATATCAAAGAGGAGTAGCCAATGGATTAAAAATAGGGTTTTTCATGGGAGAGTACTATGGCAGGGGACAATATGTATCGGATTATGCGGGTCAGTTTAATACCTATCTGGACCAGTATAATCAGTTCTTATGGGCGTCTTTTGGCGACAATCAGACATTGATAAATGAATTCATGCACTTGCCCATTGGTGCAAAGCCAAAATCTACCCGCAGCGGTGTGCTATTGCCTGATGCAAGTGGCAGAATTTTTGGCTATCCCGCATCATCGTATTATACCTGGATCGGCGCAGTTCCAGGAACAAGTCCCGTAAATCCCAATGATGCCATGCCAGGTGTCTAAAAACTGAGAAGACTCTTGCTGGAAGATGCCACAACGGGGCATTCTTCTTATTTCAATCGTCGATGCTGGCGTTTCCGATACTCGAGTTCTGCTTTTTTGCATCAAATCCGTAAGAGTTGATCATCGGTTCAAACTCAACTATGTATTGCATATTGGTGTTTGCAGCATAAATTAATGGGATTTCCGATGAAATAAGTGATCAATTTTCATTTTATCTGCATCCCAAAGTTAGATATGCTGCCTGCCATAATTAATGACATCATACATGGAAATCAGACCGCTTTGTCGCCTAACCAAGAGAGAATGGCTTCTGTTCATCACAATTTTCTTAGTCATTCTGGTATCTTACTTCATCTGGCCGTTGCTCGATGGTTTGGTTTTGGGACTCGTCTTCGCTTATGTTGGCCGGCCTGTGCGCGACTTTTTTGGAAAGAATAGGCGGATTGGCTCTTTGGCGGCACTCATATGTATCGTGGTTCCTCTTTCCGCGGTATTTTCTTTGGGGATAATTGAAACAGTAGGTCAGATAAGATGGCTGGAGACCCATCAAAGTAAGATCATTACAGATACCTTTGAATTCATATCTCGGATCCATATTCCTCAGGTCATCTTCGATGAGATCTCTCGGGGAATGGCGAACCTGATGGAAACTATTTTGCACCTTCTGACAAGCCTGCCTATCTTTGGTTTAGGTACAGCTATTAGTATGGGAATTGTCAACTTTTTGATATCACTATGCGTCTGCTACTTTCTTCTCATGGATGGAAATCGGTTGAAATATGCCGTCATGGATCTTCTGAATTTAAAAGAACGAGATTTAGAGAGTCGGTGCCTTGCTAGAATCGACAATATCCTTTATGGCATTTACACAGGCAGCATTTATACAGCCGTTGCAGGCGGGATGACCTCCGTGGCAATCTTCTACATTTTCGGCGTTCCAAAGCCTTTTGCTCTGGCCAGTATTGTCTTTCTCGCCGGAATGGTACCATTCCTGACCTGGCTGGTATTCGTACCTACTGCTATTAGTAGATATATTGAATTCGGGCCACTGGATGCTTTTGCCTTCTTCATGGCGGCATCAATACTGGTTCATGTGGCTGAACTGGTTATCAGGCCCTATATTGTTCATGCCAAGTCCTCACTGCATCCTCTGCTAGTTCTTCTCGCATTTTTAGGAGGAGGCCTTGTGGCAGGAATCGCAGGCTTTTTTCTGGCACCTGCAATGGTGGGTGTTGTAACCGGTATTTATCAAGTAGTGCAGCAAGATAGAATAGATAATGGCGAAATTGAGGTATAAAATTCTCTACAATTGATATAGGATTTTCTGCAAAAGAAGTGTATAGGGCTGCAACCAAATGACGTTCGATTCGGATATTCTCTCAATCACATATGCTTTCTATTTAGGGAAATGGGCTTAGTGAGCATGTTATCGTCGATGGTAGTATGGAGATAACTTTAATCTTGCCGATAATATTTAGTATGGTGGCAAAGTCTGGAGCCATTTTCTTCCCCAAACCAAAAGGACATTTTGCTTGTCTTCTTGTTATAATACTATTCGCAAAATCTGTATATATCATGCAACTCCTTATTGATCGCTAATGTGGGATACAAACAGGCTTTCCATTGTGGCGGAACTTATTAAGGATCACGTCTTACTAGATGATATCAGCCAATATTCTGCCATAACGAATGTCTGCGAAGAGGATTATGTTGTTATTGAACCTCACGATTTCTCAGGAAGAATATTGGCAGTAGATGGCTCCAATGTAGTAATCTGTGATTGGTCGGTAGCCAATTTGAATTTGATCAGAGCGGGCTTTGTCGTCTACATGGGCAAAGATTGGCAGAAAACAGTGATCACTTACGATGATATATTCCTCGCCGACTCCAGACTATGCAAAGAAGAGTTTAATCCGTACCTCGAGCAGATATTTGGCCTAAAAGGGATCGATCTCAATGAGTCCGATCTCGATAGGCTCTCCACTTACTTTCGCGAGCTTCAGGAATATGTCGCCCTGAATGAAGCTATAGAAGAAGCCAGTTCTGGAGATATTGTCCTATATGATGGGAGTTTTGATGTTTTTGAGCCCCTGCGAGATGCTCTTTACGCAGTCTTTGCAAGGGCAAAAGATAAGGATGTGGCCCTTATAGGTATCAGCAAGTCGAGCAAACTTTCCTGGGGCGTAGATATTTCGCTACCTCTTGTGCAGCATACCAGCTATGTGGGAAGCTTGTTTGCCCCCGGAGTTCCATGGTATCTCAGTCTGAAGGATAAGCTGGTGGATCAAAGGCAAGGACGAGGGATTTGTGAAACCCTTATTGTCCGCTTTGACGGCCGCTCCGAGCGCGCTTTCCGTGTAGATGCTCCCAATTATCTTAGTCACGAAATTGATTCCATATTGGAGAGACTTTCAGCATTATCTTGTTCGGCTGAGAGCTTGGGATATCCCCATGCGCTCTTTCGAGCACACAGGGACATTAGAATAACTGAGCATGATAGGGACATCATGCGACTAAAGTTGATGGAACAGCTTTTTGAGGAGGGCATGAGCCATGCACAGGTTAGAATATTAATGCAGGATTATCACGATATTCTGGAAATGCGACCTGGAATTTAAAGGGACGAATATATAAGGAGACTAAGGGAGCTATGAAGCAAAAAGAGAGCCAAGACCGCGCAGGAAAGGACATATTGAATCTGAGAGTGATAGAAAAAGGCGATACGACCTATCGGATCGTCTCTAAGAGTGTTACGGAGTATCATTTCATTGTTCCCTTCGATTCTCCTCTCGAAGAACGAGTAGAAGTAGGTCAGATATTCTCTATCAAAGACAGGGGACTGACGTTTCTTGCTCGCATTTTGGATATTCAGCATAGTTCCAATTACGACGGTCACTGGGACACCACCATGAAGGGGACCCAGTTCTTCGATTCGGATCAGATTTTTAATCGCATCATTGCCGAGCCCTTGGGATGCGTCTCCCAAAACGGTGAATTTAGGAAATCCAGAACTCTACCTACAAAGTTCTCGCCCGTGATTCGTGCGGATAAGGCTGAGTTCAAGTTCCTAAGGCAAGTAATGGGCGATATAGAGGTAGGATTCTTGAGAAATGGCTCAAGAATAGTTAAAGACATTCCTGTGGCCTTGCATAGTTTATCCATGGACCATCATATGGGAGTTTTTGCCACTACCGGTATGGGTAAGTCCAACTTTATGAAGGTCTTCGCCGCTTCTTGCATGCGTCTCTACGTGCGGGGCGAATCAAAATTCGGGCTTATCATTGTTGACCCTCATGGAGAATACTTAAAAGGTAAGGGGCAGGTGAAGGGGCTAACCCATCTCAAAAGATACAGAGATGGCCTGGCATGCTATTCCACGGATAAGAAAAACGCCTCCGATCCCGGTGTAGAGGAGCTGGCCATTTCCATAAGCGAGGTTTGGCCGGAGGACATTGCCCTGCTTTACGATTGGTCTCCGCCCCAAAGAGACGCACTGGATACCATCTCTAGGGTCTTTGATTCAAGCAACTGGCTGGAAGAAATTCAAAGCAAAGAGGGCATGGACAGGATGGTGCAAGAGGGTTTCAAGGACAATACCGTCATGGTTCTGGTGCGAAGAATAAAAAATGTCCTAGAAAGAAACCCTTACGTTCAGAAGCGATCCAGCCTGGCAAACATTCTTGCTAACCTGCAGGATGGAAAAGTTATACTTGTGGATATTCCACGGTTGAGCGACAGATCAGAGCTTTTCTTGCTTTCTGTCATCACACGTCACATCATGGATGAGTACAAAAAGGACTACCAAGAGGATAGGAAAAATTGCCTCATCACTATCGAGGAGGCGCAGAGGGTTTTAGGGGCTGGCAGCAATACGTCTCGCTTTGAGAGCATTGCTCGGGAAGGTCGCAAATTCGGCGTGGGTCTTTGCGCTATTACTCAGCAGCCAAAGCTCATAGATAAGCAACTTCTTTCTCAGTTCAACACCCTGGTGATTATGGGTCTTGGGGACAGAAACGATAGAGTGCAGTTGGAAGAGTCAGCTAAGCAAGATTTATCCTCCCTTGATACCGAAATCCAGACTCTGGAGAAAGGCGAAGCTATTGTGTCCACACTTAATATTCCGTTCCCCGTACCTGTTAGGATACATAGATATGAGGATTATTTGCAATTTTTTGAAAACGAAGAAAGAGAGGAGAAACTTGTAACTGGAAGCGGATTCAAACCCTTCCTGGAATAAAGAGGAGCCTTTGAAGATAATTCATTTGGCAGATTCCCACCTTGGATTCTCAAGCAACAGTCGTCTGGATGAGTACGGGCAGAACCGCATAGAGGAGATGGTTTATTCCGGATTTGACCAGGTGATTGAGACCATAATACAAGCCTGTCCCGATGCCGTAGTTCATGCAGGTGATGTGTTCCACCACGTCCGGCCCAAGATAAAGCCTCTTGTCGTCTTTCAGAGGGGGCTTGAGAAACTGACCCGGGCAGAAATTCCCGTCATTATAATCAGTGGTAACCACGATGCTCCAAAGAGCTACTCTGTCACCAGTCCTTTTCGCCTATTCGAAAACATTCCTGGGGTAAACATCGCTCAGCGGTATAAATACGAAGGGTTTCAGGTTGGTGACTACCATTTTCACTGCATCCCTTTCTGTCTGGAGCCCCAGGAGTATCTGCAAGAGTTTGAAAAGATCGAACGCACGGGTAGAGATGTGCTGGTAATGCATGGTCTCGTGGAGTCGCTCAAGAATAAGAAGATGAAGAGCGTGGGAGAGCATGAGCTAAAGGATAGCCTTCTCAAAAGCGACTTCGACTACATTGCACTGGGCCACTATCACGGCCAAACGCGAATAGCCACTAACGCCTGGTATAGCGGGTCTGTGGAATATTTCAACTTTGGCGAGGCCCTGGATGAAAAAGGCATCCTTCAGGTTGATCTGGAGACCAGCAATGCAAAGCATGTTTCGGTTAAGCCCAAGTATATGATCGATCACCCGAGCGTAGACTGCGAAGGGATGTGCGCCGAAGAGATTGCAGAAAGCCTCATAAATCTCTGTCATGAGGATGAAATTCGGGATCGGATGGTTAGAATTACCCTCAAGAACGTCAATCGTGCAGCCTATCGGTGCATAGATCAGGGACGGCTAAATCGTCTGGGTGCATCTGCTCTCGTCCTCAAGATTAAGCCGGAATTTCTCGATGACGACGAGCGTATCGGACGTCCTGTGGACAGACGAAAGCTGCATGAAGAGTTTGCGGGCTTCATGAAAGAAGAATCGTCACAAGAGCAAATACCTGTAGCGATAAAAGAAGAGGTAGTGGCTTACGGATCGAGGATAATGAAGAACGCAGTAGAGGCAAGGAATAGAGAGGCACTGGATGCATCTCAATAAGCTTGTCATGCGTAACTTCAAGAAGTTTCGCCGCGCCGAAGTTGAGTTTCAAGACGGGCTCACAGGCATTGTGGGCAGCAACGGTGCAGGCAAGAGCACGATCGTTGAGGGCATCGCCTGGGCCCTGTACGGCAATCGAGCATCGAATATAAAAAGAGATTACATTCGAAACTCTAGATGCGGTGAATCTGACTCTGTAGAGATAAGGCTGGGCCTTTCCTTTGGCAGCAAAGAACTGATTATCTATCGGGCGATGAAAGGGAAGGGCCTGATGCCCCAAGCTTATCTCTTGCTTGATGGACAGAGAATTGCATCAGGCACGACCGAAGTGGACCAGAAGCTAGAAGACATCTTGAAAATTGGCTATCAGGACTTCATGAAGACCTTTTATGCCCGTCAAAAGGACCTGGATAACCTGTTAAAGGAGGGTGGCTCGGGCAAAAAAGAGTACCTATTGAAGCTCCTTGGTCTTGATGATATCAAAGAGAAAGCATTTGAAGAGATCAAGTCTGATCGCACGAGTTTGGATGATCAAAAAAATAGGCTGGAAGGAGCGCTTGCAGAAATAGGGGACGTTGAGGCTAGACTTGTTGCATGCAGAAGAAAATATCCGTTTGGCGCATGTTGAGCTGGATGAAGCGGAGTTAATTCAGTCAACCTTGCAGGAGGCTAGGACGAAGAAGGCCATTGAGCTCGAACTGATGGTGGAGAAGATGCACTCTCATGTCATCCTGCAGGAAAAAATAAAGCGGCTAGAATCTCAAGAAAGGGAATACCTGGATGTAAAAAAAATAGAGGAAATAAGTCTGGCTGAAATTCGGTCATCCAAAAAAAGGCTCATCGAACTAGAGCCAAAGCTTGAGCGACGGAAAGAGATTTTGGCAAGGCTGGAATATTTAGAGCCCAAGAGAGCAATTTATGAAAAAACGTCTCGCCAGATAGCAGCTGCAAGGGCGAGCATTGAAGGAGCCAAAAAAGCACTCGATGAGGGCGAAAAGAGGCTCTTGGATCTCAATAAAGATGCAGCTCTCTTTGAGGAATTGAAACCGCGAGAAAAGGAATACAGTAATGCGCAATCGCAATTTGATTATCTGGTAAGTCAAAGGGATAAATTCAGCTCTTTAAAGTCTAACCTGAATGAGGATATCGTCCGGATGGAGGTGACTAATGCCAGCATTTCAAGGGTGCAAATGGCATTGGAAGATCTCCATAAAGCCAAGGCCAGATTAGAGCATATCCAACCTGCCATACAGGAAGAAAAAAGGCTGAAGAGCGAGCTAGAGGAGTTATCAAATCAAAGAGAAAAGCAGAGAATGAGAGAAGACCTTTTTTCCCGCAAGGCAGCCATTGAATCGAGGAAAGTGAGGCTTATAGGAGAAACGGAAAAGGCTAGCCAGGAGCTGGAAGAGCTCGGGGATCTTGAGGCCAAGGAAAAGGAGTTGCGCCGTCAAGACAGGGAGCTGGACAGCCTTGCCACTGAGCTGAATCGCATCCTGGCAGATCTTAGAAGCAGTTTGAAAGCAGAGGAGCAGGTATTGTCTCAAGCTCAGTCCAATCTAAAAAAAGTCAATCTTCTGGGCGCAAAAGGATTCTGCCCTACCTGCGAGAGGCCCTTGGAAGGGCAGAGCGATCTGCTCCGCGAGAAGTATACACTCGCTCTGACACAGGCGGGAGTGGACATAAAAAATATTCAGGCCCGGATTGTATCAGAAACAGAGAATATAAACGGTGTGACAACGTCAAGGAGTAACCTTGGCAAAGCCTTTGATGATCTGAATTCCAAAAAAGGCCGTCGTTCTGCTTTGGATGCACATCTTGGAAGTCTGGCTCGCCAGATATCGGAGTCGCAATCTGAGCTAAATGGAATTCAAGCTGAGATCGAGGCTTTAGGCGACGTAGTTTTCGATTTAAAGAAGCAGGCCAATGCAATAGATGTCCATAAGAGGCTCATCTTGCTTGTAGAGGAGTGCAGAAGCCTTGCCATCCGACTGGAGGACCTGCCCCGCCAGAGTTCAGAATTGAACGACCTGCAAGAGAAGAAAGAGTTTCTCCAAGAGCGATGTGATAAATCCAAGAGACAGATTACGGCATTAGGTTATGCCGAATCAGAATATTTAGATACGCGGAAAAAGTTGGCAGAGCTTAAACCTCAGCATGATCGTTTCCTTTCCCTCTCTCTAAAGGTAAAGGATATTCCTGTTCAGGAAGAGAACATCTCACGACAGCGCTTGGAGTTAGATCGCTTTTCTAGATGCTTACAAGAGCTGAATTTGTCGTTACAGTTGCTGGGATTCGATCCAACGGATTATGAATCTATGGTTAATGAGCAGAGACTTCTTTTTACGATAGAAGAAGAGGCGCAAAAGATCCGCCAGAAAGTGGGGCACGAGCACGATGTGCAAAGGAGGTTAGCACAGGTCATTGCAGCCTTATCTCAACTTGAAATGGATTTAACTCATTCCAAAGGGCTTTTGGTCAAGCTTGAGTACAGCCCCAAAGAGCATGAAGCTGTTAGGTTTGGGCTTGATGACGCAGAGAAGAAGCTGGATCTGGCCAATATGGAGATCACGGAAATGAAGGTTCAAATGGGCGTATTGAAGAGCCGCCAAGAGCTCCTGGTGAAAGAAGCCCAAAGGAAAAAAGAGCATGAGAAAACGATAGCAGGTCTCTATCGGAAAATGGAAATCGTTGATACCACTAAAAATTTAGTTAACGGATTCATGGGCCAGGTTTTGATACGAGTTAAAAACGAGATAGCTAAAACAGCTAGCGAGATCTTAGATGAGGTCTCAGGTAAGTATTGTTTGCTTAAAATCGATGACGATTTCAACATCCTGGTTGAAGATGGGGGCGAATTCTACCCCATCACTCGCTACTCAGGCGGTGAAATCGATATGATCGCGGTCTCAGTTCGAGTGGCCATCAGCGAGTATCTGATGCGCTTTGGGCCTGATGGCGAAAGCTACTCCTTTCTTATATTAGACGAGGTCTTTGGCAGCCAGGATATAGAGCACCGTGAGAAGATGATTCAAATGCTCAGAAGCCTTGAGGCGCGATTTCCCCAGATCATCGCCATCAGCCACATCAGCGACGTGCAAGGTCAGTTTGACAATACCTTGCAGGTAGTGGAAGATGAAATAGGTAACAGCCGCGTGGAAACATTTTAGTACAGAATATAACGAAGCAATCCTGTCATCTTTACTGCCTCCCAATCCATGTGAGGCAGCGCCTTGGCCAGGAGAACGCTCGGCTGATCGATGTCTCCATGCTCCTCGATGGTTTGCAGGAGCTTAGGTTTTTTTGCCAAATAACACACAACTTCATCCAGCTCCGCGTGACTCATTTTATTCAAAACTTTGTGCACCTTCATGCCGATATCAAGTTCAAAGCCCAAAGCTGCCCGCCAAAGTCGATCGTACTCTTGCAGGCGTTTTGCAGAGGAATCACCCTCTAGCGCGGCGGCCGCTGCCACTCCTCCGGCAATTTTTGCGGCCACGAGTCCTGGATAGACTCCTCCACCTGATGTGGGTTTAACCTGGCCCGCAGCGTCGCCCACAGCAATGAGTCCATCAGCCACTGTAGAGGCAGGCGGCCCAAGGGGCAGACCGCCAACGTTCATAACCACACCCGACCCCATAATCCTTTTTTTAACTACTTTTGTTTTGAGAAAAACTTTCAGATAATTGCATCCTTTTTCCCGAGCGCATAGACCGATTCTGGCAGTTTTCTCGGATGTCGGGATGACCCAGGCGAAGAGGCCAGGAGCCTGGCCCAAATGAACCTCGACTTTTTGTGGATCTTCCACGGCAAAAGGAACCTCCACCTGTGCCCCGGAGAGAATGATCTGTGGCTGCATAATTCCTGCCTGGCGGGCCAACCTGGCTCGCACACCCTCCGCAGAAATAACAATCTTTGCCTTGATTTCATCACAATTAGAAAGGGTCAGGATCGTGTTGCCGCCTTCTATTCTCATATTTCGAACATATGCAGAAAGACGAAGATGTGCACCCTCTTGCAGTGCTTCCTGTGACAGTGCACGATCAAAGAGTCTTCTGCTCACAACCCAGGCCCGATTGGTTTTAGCCTTGAAATCTAGACGAAAACCTCCTGGTGAATAAATCGCAGCGCCTTTCATGCTGCCCAGGATGAAGGAGCCTCCAGGAAGCTCCGACTCAAGCATCGCTTTCGCACCTAACAGACCTGCGCACTCCACTGGCCAGCCAATGCTTTTATGCTCTTCCAGCAAAATAGTGCACGCACCGGATTTGGCGGCATACTTGGCTGCCATAGAGCCGGCCGGCCCAGCACCAATGACAGCCACATCGAAATTATCCATATTGAGGTAAGTTGGGGTAGCAAGATTGTTAACTCTTGCCCAAACGATGGTTTTAATCTATACGCTGATATTAATCTAGAACGGCCTTTCCATATTTATAGTGGAATGCATTTTTCAAGGTAATTCGCCAGGTCTTCAATCGTCTTTATCTGCATATCGATCAAAATACCTTCACTGATGCGCTCGTAAACTATTTCCCAGGTAGCATAACCTCTTAACCTGATAACTAATTCACCACTTGGAGTCTTTGCCAAATCGGTCTCAAAACGTTTCCACTGGCCACCTTCTACATCGACCTCGAAATTCTTAGGAGCTCCACATGTCCCACCATAAAAATCCAAATCCATGACGTCGATGTAAAGCCTTATCCAGGATATGTTTTTCGAGTAGCGATAGAAATCCTCAGCTAAGCATATTGGGCCGTCCCAACCGTCTATTGGCTTCATGGATTGCAAAGTTTGGTGGGGCAGTTAATGCGTGTTTCGGACGTTGAAACGCTAAACCTAAACAAAATCAGGATGAAATGCATTTATAATTACGAGTGACCGGCCCGGCGATTAAGTCTTCGATAAATTATTAAGATGGTCGGAACCTCCAAGCATAGGCGGATGGAGTCGATTAAGAATGCCGTTTGAGGTACTTTGCATCTAAGAAAGTGATCACTAAGAAATACGATTAGGTCGCGGATATGGACCCGACTCTGGATAATTGAAACGAAATCTCATGGATACAATCATTAACAGAATTCATAGAAAATTTTCATCGCTTTATCTCACTTTTCAGGTTATTATCAAGATCTTGGCTGTCAAATATCACTAACTCGAAAATGACATCTTCATCAGTAACGTCCGCAATCACATCGAAACGTTCTTCCATCATTTCGAATATCTCTTCTTCCAGTTCGAGGCCATTTTCTAGCTCAAAACCCTCTATATCTTCCAATGATGTTCCATGGTTAAGCGCTGCCATTGCAATGCTTTGCTCGAAGGTCTCCATACTTTCGGCTGCAATAAGGGATATTTTAAAACCCTCGATCACATCATCCAAAAGCTCGATTTGAATAAAAAAAGTCCAATGGCCCTCTGTGACATCAACTATGCCCTTTGCCTTTAGATCATCGACGAGCTCTTTAGATAGCTTGATTTCATCTGTTGCTTTTTGCATGGCCTCGAAAAGAGGGGTGTGGGATTCCATCACTTCATGGACGATTTCATTCCAGAGATCATAAGTAAGGCTGAACAAGGGCAAGAACTCCCGGGCGTTAGGCGTTTTTTAAAGTTGCAGCTCATGATTAGCGTTAATCTAGTATCGAAATTCTCTTTCCATATTTAAATGCGCGGAAAAACAGCAGCTGCTGTGCGGGCCTTTTTGAGATCAAAGATAAATTCCTCCATCAGGTTCCTATTTCGTAAGACTGCTGCAGGGTGGTAAGTGACAAGAAAGCGGCCCTGCAGGATCTGGCCGCGCAAAGAAGTGACGCCTGTAATACCTAAGATGGACGAGGTCGCTGTATTTCCCATCAAGCAGATCACCTTAGGACGGATAGTATCTATTTGCGACATCAGATGAGGTTGACATAAATTTAGCTCCGATTTTGTAGGCTTTCGATTTTCCGGCGGGCGGCATTTGACTGTGCTGGTTATAAAAATCTCTGATCTATTTAGACCAGCTTCTTTCAGAGCGCTGTCTAATAGTTTTCCCGCCCGCCCAACGAACGGAAATCCTGTTAAGTCCTCGTTTTTTCCTGGGGCTTCCCCCACCATCATGATCTCTGCATCAGAGGGCCCAGCCCCTGGTACAGCTCTGGTTCTGCATATTGACAGATCGCAAAGCCGGCAGTTGCATATCATTTCATGCAAGAAGAGGAGCTCTCTGGAGTTCATACGAATTGCATCCTCCTTTAATCATGAATATCTTTCTGAGAAAAGATTCCTGATCTCGAGCCAACTCTGCCAAAAGCATCCAAAAATTAAATGCAGGAGAAAACGAAAGGTTCTTATTCGCTTAGAACCTCTAGCCATAGGAGAGGGTATTGATGAAGTTTGCAGAGTGGACCTATCCCTTGAGGAAGTTCGACGACATCTACTATACCATTGAGAGGATCGTTTACGGCAAAGGTGAACTAAAGGGCTTCACCACCGAGGATATTTACAGCAACCTGCACGACAAACGCTTTTTTCAGGATGTTCAGGACCTAAATCGATATTTAATGGAAAATGGCCAAAAATATAAGATCCGCAAGACCGATGAAGCTTGGGAGCGCTATTTTTAGCGCTCATCTAACTTTTTCTATAAAATAAATATTTCTTTCATCGGTTCCAAGTTCCATGAACCTGCCCGTAGCCAAAATATTATGGCTATGTTTGAGTTGTGCTACTCTTCCGCCAGGTGCTACAACTGATTCGGCTGGCAGTGTGACATCCTCACCAATAACCGCGACCTCGCCATTAGAGGTCTTATTGGCCCCTAATATGCTGAGTTCTTCTATTGTAGAGTGTCTGCCGACAATGGATCGATAGATCGAAACATTGTGATGAACGTGAGCGAAGCTCATGATCATGCTCTGGCGAATTTCTACTTCCCTCTCTATAAGGCTAGTATGACCGATATGCGAGTCCTCAATAATAACGCCTTTCTCGATGCGACAGTTTCTGCCAATAGAAACATCCCCTTTCAGCACTATATCGCCTGATTCGAGATATTTCTCTATTCGAGACAGAGTGCTGGGGTGTATTCGCCGGATGGGTTTAGATGGTGGGACATTTTTTACGTTCTGGGCTCGGCCACATAGCCAGTCCATACTCGCTTGGTGCAGCCTCTGCGGCGTACCTATATCGATCCAGTATCCTGAAATGACAAAACCATAGACAGGATAGCCGTTTTCTGTTAAATATGGTATCAAGTCACCGCCGATGTCCTGGCACTTGTCGGTCATCTTCTGCAGAACATCGCGAATCTCAGGCGAGAAGAGATAGAACGCGGAATTTATCATGCGGCTTGGTTCGCTGCCCTTTTTAGGCTTTTCCACGAAGCCTCTGATTCGCATATCTTTATCTACACGAGCTACGCCGTATTGGGATACATTCTCCTCTGGTCCTAGCTCTTTTAGGGCTACAGTAAGAATTGGCTTATGCTTTTGATGAAATTCAACGAAACTTTTCAGATCGATGTCTATGAGGTTGTCTCCAGAGACAACAAGAATATCATCTTTAATGTCAAAGTAGTTCATGCAATAACGCAACGAATCAGCGCTGCCCAGGTCTTCGTAGTGTGGTTGATAGCTGATGTCCTTTTGGCCAGTGATTTTCAAGCGATTAAAAAAGCCTTCACCTGCTTTGAAATAGTTGCTAAGATTGAGTGTATTAGCTGCACCTTTGCTCCCCAGAATGAACTCCCTGCAGCCCTGGATAGCTAGGGACTTAAAGAGAATGGCCATTATTGCGGTGTCGCATAATTCTACTAAAGGTTTTGGCTGATCTAAAGTGAGCGGATATAGCCGCGTTCCAGAACCACCAACGGTGGCGAGAACCTGGGGGTACATAAGTCAGTGTGATTTTCGCAAATATTAAGCCTGTCGCTCAGTAGCCACGCATAATCCTCATAATAATCCTCGCAATCATGAAAGCGATAGCAAACAGAATGATATAGAAGACGATCGTTGAGATATCCATGGCTAAAATGAAGCATTTCTAGTTTATGTATTTGACTGGGACATAAGAAAATATGATAGAATATCCGTGTAAAATCATTTCATTATGAGCTTTAAATTATATGTATAAACTTATTTACATCGGTGTCAGAAGGCTGCAACCAGACGGTTTTCAAAAAAGGAAATTATTTCTTGCAAAAAACTTTAGCCAATTCAGGCTCTTGTTATCTTCGTTTTTCCTACTAGCGCGCGCTGCAGCGTTGGTAGCTCCCCCCATAGCGCCATTTCATCTCCCCTGATCACAAGTGCTCCATCGATTCCCGGTCTGTCGATCACCTCAAAACAATCCTCCAACCTTCCTGTTGCTTGGACTGCATTTCCGAGGGCCGTGGCCGCGGCATCAGCCAGAGCGGGATCTTGAGAGATTACCGTGGCTGCATCAGCGTATCCAAAACTTATAGAGGGACCTACTGACCCGGAGCTGGTGCAGATCCCCAATGGCTTTGTGCGAGGAGAAACCTCGAATGCCAGGTCCCTGATAGGCGAACTGCCGGCATATATTCCCACGAGCACCGTCTGATCGTTTAGAATGGAAATATCACCGCCATTGTCTACCATAGCATAAGTCGCACCGGCATCCATCATCTCTAAAACTGCGAATTTAGCGATAACGCCCGCCACTGCTGCCATGGGGCCAATGCCAAAAGTTGAGGTACATTCGATCATCTGTAATATTATCTTGGGTGCGTCATATCCCAAAAAATCGTAAGGTTCGAGGGTTAGCATGAAGAAAGGATCTTTTCTTATGAAATCTTCCAGATACGTTCGCTGCTCCCTTATGGATTTTTTAGCAGCATCAATGTGCACCTTCTCACGAGCTGAAATTGTAACTATGGTTTCTTTGATCCGGAAATGCTCTCTCAATATCTCTGACATAGATTGAAATATAATATTGCGGTTAGCTTGTTTTTTACCTTTAATATATTATTATCCGACCCCTTGGATCCGTTCACTTTAGGCTAGTGCCTTTCCGTGCCTGTCAGCCTTGCCACCGCCTCTTCTTTGCCTTTTAGCCTTACCACCAACTCTTTCCCATAACTCACTTGCAGGAGATCTGTCGTTTCATAGAGACGAGATAGCTCGCTTAATCCTTGTGAAGTGTTCGGCAGCCTAATCTGATACTCTTTCAAAGGCTCAAGCTCCCTATGGATACGCTCAGATAGCTCTTTTAAGCCCAAACCAGATGACGCGGATACCAGAATGGGATGTGGGGCCAGATCTATTATTGATTCTTCTTTCGATTCTATCTCGTTTTCTTCGAGTTGATCGATCTTGTTGAGAACAGTGACAATAGGAGCAGAGACACCGCAGTCCCAGAGTGCTTTGTGGGATGCGACCAATTTTCGCCTCAATAATTCGGCCGGATCGTTCATATCCGCTACGAGAAGGACAAGATCTGCCTCGGAGATCTCCAAAAGGGTGGATTGAAAAGCTTTTATGAGAAAGTGCGGCAGGTCATCAATAAAGCCCACTGTATCTGTGAGCAAAACTCGGCGTCCCTTGATCGCCATTCCTCTTGTAGTTGGTGAAAGGGTTGTAAATGGTTGATCTTTAACTTCGACATCTGAATTCGTAAGGGCATTAAGCAAAGTGCTTTTGCCTGCATTGGTGTAGCCTGCCAAGGCTACAAGATCAAAACCCAATTCCCGTCGCCTTTGACGTCTATCTGTGCCAATCATCTCCACGTCCTTTAGTTCCGTCCGGATCTTGGCCATCCTTCCCCGGATATCATGGTACATGGACTGCTCGTAAGCACCCGCACCGCGAAAACCTGGCTGTTCTCCTCGCTTCTTAAGTGAGAGGGCATTGCGCACTTGGGGCGCATCATAACTAAGCTTGGCTAGCTCCACCTGAAGTTTTGCCTCACGAGTGAAGGCACGTATGGCAAAAATCTCCAAAATGAGGTTGAATCGGTCAAGTACTTGAACTGGAAACTCGCTTCTCAGGTTGAATACTTGATTCGGGCTTAGTGGGTTATAGAAAATAAGCCGATTTGGACTGTAGCTCAAGGCCTCGGCAATTTTCCCTTTTCCCATCTGGAAACGATTATCCCTTTCCCGACGTTGTTTGATCTTAGCCAGAACCTTATATCCTGCTGCATTTGCCAGGCCTTGCAGCTCTTCCATTTTGTAGTAGTCCGGCAATTTATTGGGGTTCTCTCGCAAAAGCAGGACCGCGGTCTTGCTCTCATTTATCGACATTGGTAACAACCTGGGCTTGTGATAAGTTTTCTTCCCGCAACGGAAGTGTGATGGGCAAGTTCTATCGCCATCCTCTCCGCTACGGTCTCAGGATATTTGAAGTCGCGTCCAAGGATGCTTTTTACTCGCCAGATCTCTAAGTTGTAGAAGTCCCCTGGTTCAGCAATCACTGTTCCTGGAAGACACATGCTTGCCTCGATTATAAAGTCTGCTATAATATTGAGGTCGATTGATTTGACAATGCGCGGTACGAGTCTGACGGAATGAATCCTCTCGATAAAAGCCGGAGATACACTGGCAAAGACAACTGCGCACACCATATTATAGCTGCCCTGCACTGCATGCCGGCCTGATATATCAATTGCCACGATGTCTATCTATTCAACCCCTGCTCAATAAAATGGCATGATGTCTTACAATCTTCAAGGCCTCTTCTTGACTTAAGCCTGCTCCAATGGCGATTTCTACGGCACGGTTTTTATCGATCAGATCCTCCGGCGCATGGGTATCCGTATCAACCACCATCTTCGCTTTTGCCAGGCCAGCCATTCGAACAACATGACCATTAGTAATATTATGGCCAGACCTAGAAGTAATCTCTAGGCAGACATTATTTTCCTTGGCAAGCTCTGCCTCCTCTAAAGTGATAAAGCCAGGATGGGCTAAGATATCAACTCTCGCTTCCAGAGCAGCTCGATTAGTGCCTGGGTGGACGGGTTCTACTGGTGTCTCGCCGTGCACAACCACGATCTCGGCCCCGAGATTGCGGGCAAGAGTTGCCAAGGGGCCAATCTTTTGGGGTGGTATATGGGTCAGCTCTACACCTGTTAATATTTTAATATCTGTCACATCTTCCAAATATTTAGTTTTAGAAACGCAGGACAGTATGTGCTCAATGTTTGTATAATCAACGTGATCTGTTATGCCGATAGCTCTATAGCCCTTCACCTCTGCCCGGCGTACTAGCTCGGAGGGTATGAGTTCGCCATCGCTGAATACAGTGTGAGTATGAAGATCAATCATATATCACGTTCAGAATCATGCAGAGTATTAAGCATTATCTACTGATGGCTATGTGGATCTTTCATAGGAATTTTTCAGTTTTATGACGAACTCATGTGTAAAGTCAAATAATGGGAATGCTCTTAAAATGCATTTCCTAAAGTATCTCATTTTCATTGGTCCCCACGAATTGCCGGAGCATAAGTAAAATCCTAAGGATGATTTTAGGGTCCAATCTTTTGAAAATTTCCATAGAGATTTAGTGCTTTATTTCCTGGTTTGGGAAAAAGGATAGCCAAATCCGGCCTATCCCGTCAGATCTGATGTGCAATGCGAGCATTTGACAGCTGCCTTGGGAATGCTTTCTTTGCAGAATGGGCATTCTTTGCTGTTCGGCTCTGGCGGAGCAGGCTTTTTCTTTAGAGCGTTTACTTGACGGATCAGCAAGAAAATGGCCAGTGCTACTATAAGGAAGTTGATGATGGCGTTTATAAACAAACCATAGTTGATGGTTGGAGCAGCTGCCGCCTGAGCGGCTGCCAGGGAAGCATAGCTTTTTCCGTCCAAGGCAACGAACAGGTCGCCAAAGTTTATGCCGCCCATGATCATGCCGATGGGCGGCATGATGACATCCTTCACAAGAGAGCTGATGATGCCTCCAAAGGCTGCGCCAATGATAATACCAACCGCCATGTCCAGGACATTGCCCTTCATGGCGAACTCCTTAAACTCGCCTATAAATCCCATAGAACCTCATTCCTCCTGTACGATGCTAGTTTTGTAATTAATTTATGTGTGCAAGGTTTAAATCTATTTGGCAAGATGAACTAGACTCGAAAGAGGTCAATTATAATTTACAAAAATATAACTGATCAAGATGGCTCCTAGAGATATGGAATAGAAAAAAACGGGAAAAAGGGGTACGGGTCCGAAAAATGTCCTTTAATCTTTTTTTGCACCCTCAATATCGCATGCTCCGCTTCCTATTTCGCATACCCGGCAGACCTCCCGCTCCTCGTCCAGGTGGCGGGTCGCAGTAGCCAGTACACTGGCGTTAACCAGATTACCCGCAAGAAAGATTGCTGCTGCAATCTGTTCGTCTGGTATTCCAAGATTGGAAGCTAATCGAATATGTAATTTCAGGCAGTGGCTGCATCTCATGGCAGCGGACACGGCAACGGAGATCAGTTCAACAGTCTTTGCATCCATAGTCGAACTTCGCAAAATGGCATTATTGTGAATTACCTTTGTAATGAGTATTTCAGGATTATCTTTCATGAACTGAAAGACATAAGGAACCTCTCCATATGCACTCTCTACAGCTTTTAGTATATCCTCTGCTGCCTTTTCTTTACCCTTTATAATAATTGCATCCAGCTCATCTTCGAAGCTCATGAAATCACCGGCGTGTCACTGACGCCTGCTTTTAGGTCCTGGATCAGAAGACAAAACCAGTCTCAGATGCAGGCAGTATTCTTACAAGTATATAATCTTTCATTCTGGATGGTTTAACCGTAGCGATCTCGCCTAATTTCACGCCTTCGTCGAAGGTTACAGCCTTGATGGCATTCTTATAGCGATCAAATGGTAGCTTTACCCGAATACCGTTAAGATTTAAGGCTATTGGAAGTGGCGAATAGGAATACTCAACATCTGGCACTTGTTCTCGCACTGCATCCATAATCCTGGGTGGAGACGTTGTGAGGGGATCTTTAGCTATGCCAGTTCTTGTCTTGTCCAATGCTCTGCCTACAGCTTCAACGATCCTATCTAATGAACCAATCTCTGTAGCTTTCCGGGCACGGTGAGCAACTCGACCAACGGACGGTACGTATTCAAATGCGTAGGGTAGATCATTCTTCGACATCTGTGGCCCACCGGTAACAATGACGGGCACGTTGATGTTTCGATATAGGCTTTCCTTCTTGCGGATGCATTCTTGAAAGTTGCCAAATATGAACACGGCCGCATCGTGTTCATTGATGAACGCGGACTCATATTCATTGATCTGGGCAATCTCACGTCCTACGCCTCTAGCAAGACCAAGCATATTCGACTTGGCTCCGTGCCTGCGCAGATACTCGGCAATATCGCAAGCTGAGTGGGGCAGGTGATGGATTGCCAAGGTAGGAGTCACCACGGCTACTTCCGTCCCTGCCAATGGCGCTCTAACCAGTTCTCCTCTCAGTCCTTTGATCAGATCTTCCAGTACATGCATGTCCTCCGAAGGTATGAGCATCAAAAGTATGATCTCGCTTTGAGACACATTCTTTTGCAGGACATATCCGCCCAGGTCCTCTACAAGCTCTACAACTAAATCATGCTTGTATACCCCGCCGGTGAACATTACTGGCTCAAGCATTTTCCATCACCATGATTTTCTCTTTTATCTTGGCGATCAATTCCGGTTTCAAGGTCTCTTCTGCGGCGATGAAAAAGAAGCCATTCGCAGTCATCTCATTCCTCCGATTGCGAAAACCCTCCGGCGCTATCCTAACCAGAGCATCGGTCAAATCCTGCAAGAACTCTGCCTCAAGATCGGTAACTGTAAGCTCGCTGGGTGATGTATCTGAAGCTATTATCACAACATCTCTTGCCGGTTGCTCCACTCTTTCTCGACCATAGTGGTTCCACAATACTCTAAGGAGGTCCGCCATGTGTTCCTCATCATTGATCTTTATCTGGTAGCCACCTTCAACCTTAAGCAAATCGCCAACATCCTTGACTACAAGAGGCGGTATCCCAGAGCGAAGAAGCCCGTGAACTGCAAAGACTGGCTCTAGAATATCAATGTAAACATACAGCCGACCGATTGACCTGATGAGTCCGAGGTCTTGTAAGATGTCCATAATGAGCTCTCTGTACTTTTTAGCCCCAAACGTCTCATCTCCATTGACCTCTACCTTAAAGACCTCCATGGGGTCCATAATCAGCCCTCCAGTAATCCTGAGACCAAAAGGGCTGCACCTACCGCACCGATATATTGGGCATATTTGGGAACAATTACCTTCGTCTGGAGGAGCTGCTCCATAGCCCTTGGGAGGCCCTCGATGAGCGAAGTTCCTCCCACCATGATTACCGGTTCCTTCACCTCTACCTCTTGCAGCTGCTGTTCGTAGACCTGTTCGGCTACGCTGTGGCAAGCCGCCATAGCCACGTCTTCTGGTTTGCAGCCCATCGATAGGCTGTTAACAAGACTCTGAGTGCCAAAGACGATACAATAGCTGTTCATGGCGACATTCTTATAATCTCCTCGAAGGGCCAGCTTCCCCAGTTCGGTTATGTCCACACCTAAGCGCCTCGCAGTGAGTTCTAAGAATCTTCCGGAGGCTCCTGCACATATCCCTCCCATGGTAAAGCCGCCCGGTATGCCATCCTGCACGGATATGGCTTTGTTGTCCATACCACCAATGTCAATAACTGTCGCTGGCCCCTTCTGGGCATCGGCTAAAAAGACTGCACCTTTAGAGTTAACTGTAATTTCCTCTTGAATTAATTTGGCATTAATGTGCTTGCCTACCAGGAAGCGTCCGTAACCCGTCACACCCACGGCCTGGACGTCCGTCTTTTCGATATTGGCCATTTTTAAGGCCGCTTGGAATGCATCTTCTGCACTCTTCAGGACTTCTGTAGTAGGAACCCATCCGGTGCCTATGACCTGGTTGTCCTTCATCACAACAGATTTCGTTGTTGTAGATCCTGAGTCGATTCCGGCCGTTAGGCCCTTTTGCGTCTCCCGTGCCAGGAGACCTCGATACTTGACTGTCGTTACCAGGGCCTCCATCCTGGTTAGCAGCGTTTCCGCAGTCGTTCTCTCTGTGAAGGAATAGCTCAGCACAGGGAGCTTGGACTTCTCATGGATGAACTTACGGATCTCGCTCCTGATAATAGCCGCTTCAGCACAGCGAAAGCACGTCATAACAACTACTGCATCAGCAAGATCGGGATTTTCTACAATCCTAACGGCGCGTGCCATGGCCAGGTTCAAGTCTCCTGATGCCACCGATACTCCGAACTTCTTCTCTACATTCAGAATATCCTCAAGAGATACTTCGGGGTATACAATTTTTGCACCAACAGTCTCGGCCGCCCTTTCAATTTCCTTTTGGATACCACTATACTCAGAACCGCAGGACAGCTGCGCGATGCGGATCACAACAGACCCTCCAAAAAGGCCTTGATCTTTTGCACAAACACTTTCGCCTCGGCATCATCTGAAGGATAGCTCAGATCAAGAACTGGAATACCTTTTGTTCTGATGAGCAGTCTTACTAGCTCGTTAGTTCGAGAACACCCTGCACAACCCGTCAGCCAACCCGGATCGTCCACGATTATGGCAGCTTGTGCCTCCTCAATAAGAGGTCCAATAAGAGCCATGCGACCCCGCACTCCAGAGGGAACATCCACCGCTGCATAACGCAGTCCTTTCTTAGGTTCCTCTGGGGTGACGTTCAAAGGTGGTGAATCGATTCCATTAGTTGTGACTAGCTTTCTTACAGCTTCCGGGACTACAAGCGCCTTGTGGCCCATTCTCTCCACAAGGTCCGAAAGTATCATGCTAGTGGGTGGATAAACAATAACTTTTGCCATTTTGCCGTACCTCAGGCTAAATTTTCTTTTATAATCTCTTCCAATCTATCTATCTGGAGCGGTTTCTTCTTCTCTGGTATTACTGGAGCCTCACCACCTGAGGCTAGAGCCCTGGAGATTGCGGGGAGCATCTTGGACTCGGCTTCGATCATGTAAAAGCCTGGACGGGCTCCTCCACCCCTATGGCCACGGCATCGTCTGGGGTCCCCGGGCGGAAAACCCCTATCCTTAATGAAGATGCCCGAAGGATCTAATGCCCTTATCTCTTTCACTAGCGCATTTATTACTTCCTCTTCGCCATTCACAATTACTCCAAAGCAGGTTTCTTTTACATTAACATCGTATTTTGAACCGTAAATCTTCATAGCTATATCAGAGGGAAGAATATCTGATTCAGAGGATGTTATCACGTATTTCGTGACATTCATTTTCGCACTTCCAAAACGTAAATCGTCTCCCCTTCTTTCACATCTCGTAGTTTCTCTGGTTCCAGAACTCGACCAATGATATTTGTCGCCTCGAACTTCTCACCAGAGGGCCCGTAGCGTTTGTCATCCGTGAGCTTCACACCCACAAGCCCTATCTTTTTGGATACCTGATTGGAGACCCCAATAGATCCTGCAGACACAGTTCCGGTGGGTTTGTTCTCGGGCAGCAATTCCTTGTAGCTAACCGCATCGATATTGGGCTTAAAAAGCAGTGTGTTTTCATAGACAAAATAAACGGGAAGAGGGCCAACAGGCTTTTCTTTGAGGCCTGTTACATGTCTGAAATAATCCAGGGTTTTCGGAGCCGAGTCATAATAGAGTTCGATGGCCACAAGACGGTTCGCAGGAATGCATATCAACTTAACTTTCTTTCTTTTCAGAATTTCCATGGTGGTCTCTGGGTCCTGCATTACAACAACTGCGTCATCCCCCGTATGGCCTTCCACTTCTGTCTCGATCCCTCTTTCTTTCGTTTGCTCTTGTGCAACTTTTATTCCTAGTCCCATGAGCATTATGCGCTCTGGCCTCACCCGAACGGTTATCAAATGACCGGGTGCCGCCAGCTTTACCATATCCATTCCTTCTGTGACCCGCGCCACTGCAGAATGGCCCGGATTCGAGGTACGATCCGATTTGTAGATAAAAATCCTGCCTAAGCCTCGACCGCTTGTTCTCACAGTCACTAATCCTTCTAGGCGTGGTTCACGATGCTCAAATAAAATCGGCTCGGTTAATAGCTTGTCTGATGATATGTATGAGCTGGAGACTGAATCGACGTTGAAAGTCTCATCTCTTGTCAGTGCTAGAAAAAACTCTGCTCCAATTGGTGCATTCTCAATGAGTTCTGCACGAACCTCTGTGAATATCTCCATGCCATCTTCCAAGGGAAGAGCCAAGTCCCTGGTGGCCAGTTTTTCCGTGAGATCCTCCCACTCAACAATCGGCTCAATTCCCTGGACCTTGTCTCCCATTCCCAGCCGGTCCAAGGTATTCTTACCGCCAACGATGTGGGCCAGCACACCACCATTTTCTGGGGTGCCATAGGCGGCTGTATGCCTCCTTTTCACAAAGATGAGCTGAGTTTTTTCCGCTTCGAATCCGGCTGCACCGAGAACTACTTCCCAACGGTTGTATTCATTGGCACCAAGACCAAATGAAAGAGTGGTTGCAAAAGGGCCAAAAGCAATGCCATCATTCGAGGCCCACCTCACAATAGATCCTTCGATTTTACTGACGCTTTCATGCCAAATCTTTTGAATGTCATTTTCCACCAGCTCAATTCTAAGCCTGCCTTTAGTTGTATTAAGCCAGTAGGAGTTGGTCTGACGTGATTTCTCGCCTCTGCCTTTGACTACGCCTACTATTGCGCCTTTGGCCGGATTGGATCCTGCTTTTTCTAGTGCGTCACCAAGACACGCTCCTGCAGGCACCTCAATCTCTTTAGCGTCAACAAAGACTCTCAAATTAACTCCCCAGCATCTCCTTCTCTTCTTCTTCTGTAATCTTTGCCAAGACTTTATCTGGACTACCTGTGAAAACAGCTTTTCCATTGCGTATGAGCATCGCCCTGTCGCAGACATTCTTTACAAAGTCCATATCATGGCTCACAATAACAAATGTCTCGCCTAGCTCTTCACGAGCATTAAGGATGGACTTTGTTACTTCAATCTTGGTAATTGCATCCATAGTGCCTGTCGGCTCATCCAGGATAACAATGCTTGGCTCTTTTATCAGAACTTGGGCCATGGCTACTCTATGGCGCTCTCCTTCGGAGAGTTCATCAGGCATCTTGGAAAGCACTGCAATCGCCTGATCTTCAGAAAAGCCAACCGTTTCAAGAGTGTGGATGGCTTTCCTCTCTGCTAGCTCGAATGGAAGAGAGAGGCCAATTGATTCTGTCAAGTTCTCAATTACGCATCTGGATGGATATAGTGTGTACTCTTGATGAAGAATGCCTATATATTTAGTGGCTCGCCCGCGGCCAGAGGGTCCTAGCACAGTCAGATCTACCCATTCATCTCCCACTCTGACTGAAATGCTGCCGCTCGTAGGTGTGATTATGCCGCTTACCATCTTAGAAAGAGTAGTCTTGCCGCCGCCTGAAACTCCAACAAGCCCAAAGATCTCGCCTTCATTGATTTCCAGGCTTACGTTGTCCACAGCCTTGACTACACCACGGTCGATGCTAATGTACCTTTTTGAGAGATCTCTTGCCCTGATTATTGGTGCTCCAACTTTAACCTCTTCACGCCGGCCAAGTTCTCCTGCCATTGCAATAAATTGAGCTGCTACGCTTTTTGGCTCCCCTTCAGCTTTGATCATTCCCTGATCGAGGAGTATAGCCCTGCTGGTAAGCTCGACCATCACATCTTCCCAATGGCTGGTGATAATCAGAGTCATGTTGAAATCTTCAACGGCGCGTTTAATGGATTCATGTACCACCTTTGCGGTAGCTGGATCAAGAGTTCCTGTCGGCTCATCTGCCAGGAGGATCATAGGCGACTTAGCAAGCTGGCGAGCCAAAACAACGCGCTGTTTCTCCCCACCAGAAAGCTCTCGTGCAACATGCATCAGTCTATGGGAGAGATTGACTTCATCCAGCAAATCTGCCGCCCTATGAACGCTCATTGATTCTCCCGTTTCCTCCACAGCCCGCATGACGTTCACAATAACTCTTTCATCACCATAGAGAGCAAATGTCCTCTGAAGCATGATGGCGATCCGTTTGACTATATCGCGTCTGAGCGGGTCGTTTATGTCAAGAGACCCAAAATCAGCATCAAACGATTTCAAAACTCCACCGCACCTGCATTTCTCTCCTGCACGGCTAGGTAGCTCCACGTGTCTACATTTTTCACATCTAGCTACATGATAAATCACATTGCCGCTCATGCCGGGGAACGACTCCACTCCGCGCAAGACGTGCATCAGGACACTCTTGCCAGAACCACTCCTCCCTAGAATGCCTACCGATTCGCCTTCCTCTATTACTAGATTTATGTTACGCAGAGCTTCAACATCGCCGAAACGAACTGTCAGATCCCGAATTTCGATAAAAGGTGCCAAACTATCATGCCCCATGAATTCATTGTAATATAAGATTCATCCGGTATCAATCCTAGCCACAATGCTACTTAAGTTTATCCGAAGCTTTGATGTGTCCGGCCGATAACGATTGTTAAAGTAATCCTGCCTAGAAAGATCTTTGAAGTTGGAAAGCAATTAATCTGTCTAGATAAATTTGCCCTCAGGAATTCCTGATCGAAATTCTTTTAATTTTATTGAAAGCTTATAAAATATATCTCAAATCAATTGATTGCCAGAATTTATCTGCTTGATTCAATATCCGGATTCCATTCCGCCGGTATTTTCGATATTTCTATTTTAAATATGCGAATGCCCAAAAGTCTGACTAGGAAATACGAAACTGCCTCCATTAGATTTTGGTTACGAATGCAATTGGTAGCGAATAGCCGGTAAGAGAATTTAAATCATCCAAATTAGGACCTGATCTAATGGTGTATAAAATTTTATAGAAACAAGACCAAAATCACTCACAAAATTGAGGTATAGTTATGGAAACACTAGAAGCAATAAAGACTCGTCGGAGTATCAGGAAATTTAAGCCGCAGCCAATCTCACGCGAGACTGTCAAGGAGCTGCTGGAGGCGGCCATGTTTGCACCTTCAGCAGGAAACGAGCAACCCTGGCAGTTTATAGTCCTAGATGACCGCAAAATTCTTAACGAGGTTCCAACGCTCTGCCCAACTGCCGCCATGTGCAGGCAGTCAGCAGTGGCGGTGCTTGTTTGTGGGGACAAGAGCTTAGAGAGTTATCCAGAATTCTGGGTGCAGGACTGCTCTGCAGCTGTAGAGAATCTTTTGTTAGCAGCGCATGCGTTAGGTTTTGGGGCGGTTTGGGCAGGAATTTATCCGCTAAAAGATAGAGTAGACGGCTTTAGAAGGATGTTTGGGTTGACGAATGATATTATTCCATTTGCATTGATTCCTCTCGGAATCCCCGATCAGGAACCTGCTCAACCTGAACGATATAAGGAAGAACGGGTACATTACAATAGATGGTGATCGGTTATTTTGGGTCATCCGCTTCCTCTCATTAACTTTTCTTCCTCATCCATCTGATTGATCGCCTTCTTTCTCCTGGTGTAGGTGGTGAATGCAATAATCGCTCCAACTGCAATTGATCCAAAGAGGGTGGCAAACGATATCAAAAGTCCAGATAAGATGCCTTCTGCGAATCCTTTTCCGACAGCCAAGACCACCTCGGGACCTGGTCTCTCTGGATACATTGTGTTGATTCTGTAAACACCAGGATGGTCAGCCTTAAAGGCCATGATACCCCTACCACTGCGGCTTCCCAGATTGTATTTGAGGCCAACAGGAGATGGATAAGTATCCAAGTGGCGGCCTTCTGCAATCTCCAACACATCTATCCTAATTCCCGGAATTTGCTCTCCAGTTTTATAGAACTTGTTTCTAAAATAGGTCTCATATTCGTAATAGATCGTGTATTCTCCTGGCTCCTTGAGATGCATATCCACACTTCCTGGCGAGACCATTTGCACTAAATCGCTACCTGTTTCGGAAATGCTTGAGAAAATAAGACCGGCGAATAAAACAAAACCAACGATTATTGTCAATATAGCTAAGCCGTAATACCAAATGCTTGGTTTGATATCCGAATCATCCATGCCATCACTCCCTTAAGTCAGCCTTGTATTCTATCGGCTTTGTTTAAGAACAATTAGTATGAAGGGAATAGTGGTCCTGGGGCGGCTTGGATCATCCTAAAGCTCCTGCGCAATCGTCGCATGTGGTTTAATTGCGCCTTTCAGGACAGTCCGAGGCAATTAGCAGTTTTTGCATTATAGTCTTTAACGCAACTTTTTTAACCTAATACTACAATTATAGCTCATGGGAAGAAAGCAAGAGAAGGTAATCATAAGACATGAGACTCTCGAAGATCTAAATACTAAGATTAAGATCGAAGAGAAATCAGTCCGAGTTCTGGAAAGACTATACTTTGTTAGGTTTCTTTATAAGGGTGATTCGGTAAAAGAAGCATGCGAAAAAGTAAATATCACTGAACCCACAGGCTATAGGTGGCTGGATTCATGGAACAAAAAAGGATACTCAGGCCTGATACCTAATTTTTCCGGCGGTCCAAAGTTGAAATTGGGAAATCCTGAAAGAGAAGAATTAAAAAATATTCTTAAAGAAAAAAAGGCTTGGACATTGAAAGAAGTACGCATATTGATAAAGGAAAGATTCAATGTAGAATATTCAGAGATGCAAGTCTGGAGAATTCTTACCTCGTGGAATATGCATCATGCAAAGCCGTATGTTCTGGATAATAGGCGGCCAGATGATGCTGAAAACACTCTAAAAAAAGATTAGAAATCAAAGCGGGTGATTTATTGGGATTCGTAGATGAATCATCCCAAAATATTAACTCAAACACTCAACGACTCTGGTCGTTTGAGGAACTCAATATAAAGAAGAGAACCGCTCATCTTAAGGCCAATTGCATAGGCTGCTTCATGTTGAATGGTCACGACAACATTGCGTTTCCGAGTCACACTAAATCCGAGGATTTTTGCCAATTTTTAATGGATGTTAGGAGATACAATCCACTAAATCGAATATGTTTGTTGCTTGATAATTTCGCGACCCATAAGGCAAAGAAAGTAAAAGAGAAAGCGAGCGAATTGAATATTGTGCTTATTTATCTTCCGCCCTACTCCCCTGACTTAAATCCGATAGAATATTTATGGAAAAGCATAAAGAGAATTATTTCTATATCATGTATAGAAAGCACTGACGAACTGCTTGAAATTGTTAGAGATAGCTTCTTTGGTATGACAGCAAGTCTCTCTTCAGCTCGAATGTGGATTCCCAGATTCCTGTATGATAAGTTAAATCTGTTATGTTAAAAACTATAATTTCCCAATGACGCCAATTTATCAAATGAAACATTTGTTTTTATTCTTTCTCAAGATAGAAAATACTACTTTGTAGAAATGGATAGAAAATTTAACATTACCGACAATAAATATAAATAATAAATATGAACAAATTTATATTGCAATTCTGATATATACAATATTACAGCTATGCAATTTGTCGCAAAACCACGGTTTGTGATAACGAATCGGATGCACCTAAGGTCGATTCCGCAACAAAAATGTAATTTCTGCAACTATAGTAAGGCTGAACCTTACTTTGGATGCTAATCCTCACTCAGGGCTACCTTTTTTGTCTCATCTCAGTCTTGCCGAGTGTGATGCGAGGTTAAGCTGCAGCGTAAGCTATATCTCGATTTCGCCATAAAGATATTATGAGGATTTTATGGCAAATAGTCCAATAGTAGCGATAATACTAAATCTCTTAGTTGCTGGGCTCGGTCATGTATACCTTGGTCGCCCTAAACGAGGAATTGTCTTATTTCTTCTAACCGTGGTGATTGCGGCAATCAGTATGGGTTTAGGTTGGATTGTCGGAGTGATTCTTTGCTCCTATGATGCATATCAGCTTGCACATAACAAACCAGCACCATTTGATTTCTTAGATAAATATATTGGAGAGTCTGGAAAAAATTTGATCCGATAATATTTCCTGAACGATCTTCAGTTGCATCTCAGTTTAAGAGGTATCTAACCAATTTTTTTTAATCATCTTGAACTCTAGAATTGCGCTTTATCCACCTCCTGTTCATGTAAATGTGTACCACTATCCGCGCAAGTAGACCAAAACCAGTAATAGGATGCACATTCACTCAAGTCTCAGACTCCTCCCATCCGATGATATCGATAAACCAAAGTCTTATTCCCGTAATTGCTTGCACCGCCGATAAAATGGCTATGGTTTGCATTGACTGCAAATAGAGATTGCATCTAATATCACATCTTGAGCGATCTGGCATTTATGGCCACTATGACTGTGCTCGCACTCATGAGGATTGCACCTATGGCAGGGCTAAGGAGTATTCCGTAGCCATAGAGGACCCCGGCTGCCAGGGGGATGGCAAAGGCGTTGTAGCCCGTTGCCCATACCAGATTCTGGAACATCTTGTTGTAGGTCTTCTTCGAGAGAACGACTATGTTTGCTACATCCCTTGGATCATTCCTGATTAGAACTATGTCAGCCGACTCGACCGCCACGTCCGTTCCTGCGCCAATAGCAATTCCAACATCTGCTTGCACGAGCGCAGGAGCATCGTTAACCCCGTCCCCAACCATGGCAACAATATATTGGCCCTGAATATTTTTTATGGCTTCTGCCTTTTCATGAGGCAGGACTTCTGCAAAGAAGTCATCTAAGCCTATCTCTTCAGCGACCCACTTGGCTACGAACCGATTGTCTCCTGTGAGCATCATGCACTTTATGCCCATCGATTTCAATTTCTCAATGGCCTCTTTAGATTCCTTTCTTATAATGTCGGCCAGGGCTATGGCACCGATGAGCCTGTTATCATCAAGCAGAAAGACGACTGTTTTTCCTTGCTGCTCTATCTTCTCTATTCTCTCGTCCTTGAGATCGATATCGTTTTCCCGCAGGTATCCGGGGCTCACGACGCTCAATCTTTTTTCCTGGACCCTGCCCACTATGCCCTTGCCGGGAATTGCTTTGAAATCGTAAACCTGGGCGAGCTCGACTCCTTTATCTTTCGATTCATTCACAATTCCCGCAGCTATGGGGTGCTCCGAGCTTGACTCTAAAGATGCAGTCAATCTCAGGATTTCCTTCTCGTCGTACCCTGACAGGGATATGACATCGGTTACACCAAACCGCCCTTCTGTCAGCGTTCCTGTCTTATCGAAGACCACCGCCTGAAGATCCTTGACCCTTTCAAACGCCTGCCTGTCTCTGATCAGCAGACCGGATTTAGCTGCCAGAGAGGTCGAGACTGCTACCACCAGAGGGACCGCCAACCCCAGGGCATGTGGACAGGATATGACCATGACTGTAACCGCTCTCTCAACGGCGAACGCGGAGTCTCTACTGATGTAGAGCCAGGCTATCAGAGTTATGGCACCGACACTTAGGGATATGGTCGTCAGAATGCGGGCAGCATTATCGGCCAGATCTTGGGTCTTTGATTTGCTTTCCTGGGCCTGCCTAACCAGTTCGATGACCTGGTTGAGGTACGTCTCGGAACCGATCTTTCTCACCTCTACTGATATCGAGCCCTCTCCGTTGATGGAGCCGCCTATCACATTGTCCTCGGTTTTTTTCGTGATCGGCTTGGATTCGCCTGTGAGCATCGACTCGTTAATGCTCGTTTCTCCATCGATCACAATTCCATCGACCGGTATCTTTTCTCCGGGCTTGACCAGGACCCTATCACCGGGCTTCAGATCCTCAACCTTGACATCCACCATCTGTCCGTCTTTTATTAGGTGAGCCTCGGAGGGCATTATCTTGACCAGCTCCTCCAAGGCTTTGGAGGCCCCCAGCACCGAACGCATCTCGATCCAGTGGCCGAGGAGCATGATGTCTATAAGAGTTGCCAGCTCCCAGAAAAAAATCTCCCCTTTCAGGCCGAAGACTACAGCTGAGCTGTAAATGTAGGCGGAGCTTATTGCTACGGCAATCAAGGTCATCATGCCGATGTTGTTGAACTTGATCTCATCAAAAAAGCCCTTAAGAAAGGGGTTACCTCCATAGAAATAGACAATAGTAGAGAGAAGGAATAAGGCGTAGATAGATCCGGGAACTTCCAGTTTGAATTTGAATAAATCCTGAATAAATGGAGAAAGAGCTAGGATGGGGATAGTCAGTATTAGTGATATTATTAACCTTCTTTTGAAGTCTCCTGTTTTATGACCTTCATGTCTCCCTCGATGAGTCTTATGCGATTTGTCTTGTTCTCCTATCTCGCGCATTTTGTGTTCGTGACTCGTTTTTTTTGTCTCATGGCTACCGGTCATACCGTGCATCTCCGGATCCTCACCACTCTTAGGCAGGTTAGTAGCATCTTTCTCCATTGTCATTTATAATCGTGCTCCTATATGTATCAACAAAAATATTTTAGAACCATCACTAATATACGTCTTAAATCTATAAAAACTATTAACCTCACGAATTTTTCTGGGCGGTTTGCAATTTTTCTCGCCAGATAGTCGGACTCGGTTAAATTGAAGTTGGATGAAAGTGCCCAGAGATTTCCACCAGGTCCACTAGCTCTTTTAGGCGCCGCCAAAATTGTTTCTCCACAGGATTCTGGGTCTTTCACCGCAATCGAAAAAGTTACGGGAGCGGTATAGCCCAAATTCCAAATCTAAAAAAGTCCTTGACCTCTGATTGAGCAATAGAATCGAAGAAGGCAGATGCAAGAATTGAAAACTTTGAGTGACCCGTGGGGCAACACAGTACAGCTAGTAAATAGAAGCGCACGATAAACGGTACTAAATTAATGATGCATGGAAGTCCACTGCATAGATTTGCATCTCAGTTTCGCGGCCGTGATGCAAGGTTAAGCGGTAGCGTAAGCTATATCTTGATTTTGCTTTATTATAGTAGATGAAACTGGGGGTAAAATCTCTTTTAGTGCGATAGATAGGGGTTATTACAAATGATGTATTCTGAGGGAAACATTGGAAGGGTTTTTGTCTTGCGTATGGATGATGGAGAAGATCTGGTAGCATCACTGAATAAATTTGTGCAAGAAAAGAAAGTCGAATCATGCATGGCTCTCTTCATAGGTGCTCTGCGAGATGGCCGAGCGGTAACAGGGCCCGAGATGCCTGTAATTCCACCCTTACCGCACTTTGAGAGCTTTGACTCCGCGTGGGAGGTTTTCGGCATGGCCACTATCTACCCATCAGCCGATGGGCCGAAGATGCATATGCACTCATCTATTGGACGAGGTCGTGAAGCGATCGTAGGCTGTATTCGGGAAAGAGCAAAAGTATACCTAGTCGTTGAAGCCGTTCTTTTCGAGTTCAAAGGATTAATCGCTAAAAGAGTCTGGGACGAGAAGACAAACCTCGCGTTGTTAAACCTAGAGAATAGGATATAGCTGAGATTAATTTTCGAAAGAGATAGTAATCGATTTTTCTGCATAACGAGAGATCTGGGCACCAAATACAAATTTTTGGGCCTTCTCTCGAGAATATTATGACATTTCGGTTCAATCATCAAGAAAATGGCACAGAACTCTTGTATCTCGGATTAGAGAAATACCGATGCCAAAAGAGCACAAGCTCCTAACAATCCAAGCGCAGTTATCATGTTTTCCGCCTCCATTTGAAAGTCGATATTTTGAATATTGATTTTCCACATTTATCTGATCACAAATTCTAAGCTTCGAGGATCCAAAATCCAATATGTTTTCCTATATGATAGAACTTTTGCCAAAGTCTTGTCAAGATGCTAAAGCAATAGTTGTGGCACGAATTAAGGTTAGAATAATTCGCGTGTTATGGTTAGGAACGTTGCCCAAAGCCAGGATACTCAATTCTGCTCTCTTAATCGTCGTGCATTTCAAATTTAGCAAGCGGTTCGAAGATGAGTTCAAGGCCGCCTCTCATGATTTTACCGTTTTAATCATTTTTTCCAGAATTCCGGGATCAACAGTACCATTGCCGTCATGATCTCCAGCCGGCCGATCCACATGCAAAAGAAGAGCAGCATCTTTGCGGCAGGAGGCAGGTACTCGAAGCTGAACATTGGCCCCACCTTTCCAAAGCCTGGCCCCACATTGCCCAGGGTTGTGGCCACGGCGGAAAGTATGGCTTCAATATTCATTTGTGGATCACTGTAACAGATAATAGCCAAAAGCAATGAAGCAAAGGCGAATATGATGATGTACATGGCCACGAATATATTGCTCGGCCTGAGGATATCTTCCTTGATAGTGACTCCGCCAATTTTCACTGGAATTACGGCTTTAGGGTGAAGGGCATGGAAGAACTCTCTATATCCACTCTTCAGCACCAGCAATACTCTCACTACTTTGATGGCCCCACCAGTTGAACCGGCACAGGCTCCTATGATCATTAGTAAGAGGAGGGTAAACTTGGCTGCTGCCGTCCACTGGTCGAAGTCGGCCGTGGCAAAGCCAGTGGTGGTCATAATGGTCACAACCTGAAATCCTGCTAGCTGGATCTTGCGGAAGAATATCTCCCTCCAATCCGCCCCAGAGAACTATGATGGCCGTTGACGCCAGGACGATCAAAGTATAGAATCTGAACTCCGGATCACGGAAAAGTGCCTTTCGATCGGAATTGAGTACTCGGTAATGCAGGGCAAAGTTGGCCCCCGCTAAGAACATGAACAGAGTGATTATGGCATCGACGACCCAGCTCTTGTAGGCCATTATGCTCAAACTATGCGGCGAGAAGCCACCCGTGGCCATAGTTGCAAAGGTATTGCATAGCGAATCAAAAATCGGCATTCCTGCCAGTAAAAGAAGTACGATTTCGGCAACGGTCATGAGGATGTAAACCACCCAAAGCACCCGAGCGGTCTGTTGGATGCGAGGGGTTAGAGAATCCTTGCCTGGACCCGGAACTTCTGCTCGGTAGAGCTGGCGGCCTGCCACTCCCAGACGGGGCAATATGGCCACGAATAACAGAATTATTCCCATGCCGCCCAGCCATTGGGCAAAGGACCTCCAGAAGAGCAGTCCCATGTAGGTCTTATCTGCATTGTCTTTTATATGAAACGGGCCGGCAATTCCTATTAGGTTCCCGAGATTCAGCTCCAGATTATGTGCCAAGCTGCTATTCGCCAAAGTTGAGTTGATGATCCAATACCCTTGGGCATTTGACTCCGTGAGTATGGTCGAGCCTGTAGTTGTAAAGGCTGACATGGACTCAAAGAGACTATCAATAAAGCTCGTGCCCAGGAAGAAATATGGCAGTGCGCCAAAGAACGCTGCTCCGAGCCAGCCCAGGGCGACAAGCGCAAAACCCTCTTTTATCCCCATCTCCTCCACCGAAGAAAACCGCCCCAAGACTATTCCTGAAGCTAGGGTGAGAAGAGAAGTTATGGCAAAAGCAATTACGCCCCCTGTTTCCCCATAAAAAGCAGCAACCGCTCCTGGGATCAGCAGCAAAACCGCTAGGATCTTTAAAAGCGATGCAAATAGCCTCAGAAATATCCTGATCCTCATCCAACGATTCGCTCCGGGCTGGCGGGGCAACCACCTTTCGGAGCAACTTTCCTTTTGTCTTGCTATAAAAAGATCTGCTTTTGATATATTTTTGGAATTTTAAAATCGAACTCCTTATTTTGTGCTATTCTCCCTTCGGGAATAACAAGATTAAACTAATATTTATAAAAATATCGAATAGGCTGAAACCACTACCAATCTTGATGCTTTATAATAGCGAGTTGCATATAATCAGAGCAGCCTAAAGAGTAGCAAAATGGAAGAGAATAGCATCTTAATAGTAAATCCTGTAGCTCTCTTTCTTATACTAACGAATTGCAGAAAGGATGTTGAAGTCTGGGCAGACGGAAAGTCCAAGCGATCATCAACCTTTACCAATGGATAATCTCAGCAATCTATATCAAGATCCAGACGATCATCTTCCTGCTTTACATTTTGTCGGAAGAAGTGGCACCTATCGCGATAGAAAATAAGGGCATTACGGCCACGAGCATGGATGCTATTTTGAAGACCGTTGTGTTCTAAGGGCATTATTCTCAATTTGCTGGAATATTCTGGGTATTTTGGAGTCTTAGAAATTGAAAGCATGCCTCTAATACAATAATCTCATATTAAGAAACCACACACAGGATTATGCCCTTTGGCATGGCCGAGAGATTACCGTAAGATCGCTTGATTTCATTCTTGAAAAGTTGGAATTATCTTTCAAACCCTAGCTCCTTGGCCTTGGCGAAGGCAGCATTTGCCTCATCAGTACGACCAAGCGCCTTGAGTGCCCAGCCTTTGTTGTTCCAGGCCAAGAGAAATTTGGAATCTAGCTCGATTGCCATATCACAAGCATTGATGGCCTCATAGTACTTGCCTTCGCTATTGAATACCCAAGCCTTGCCGTTCCAGGGATCGGGATTGTTGGGGTCAATCCATATAGCTTTATTATAGGCCTTGATGGCTTCGTCATACTTATTCATACTACAGAGAGCATTGCCCTTGACTATTTGTAGCCCGGATGCGTTAGGTTCAAGCAAAATGGCTTTATCATAAGCCTTAACGGCTTCGTCGTACTTGCCCTGGCGACCGAGAGCATTGCCCTTATCCCTCCAGTTCAAGACCGATTTGGGGTTCAGTTGGATGGCCTCGTCCAAAGCCTTGTTGGCCTCATCATAATTGCCCTGACTATAAAGAGCAGCACCTTTGTTGCTCCAGGCATCATCAAGTTTAGGATCTAGCATGATAGCCTCGTCGTAACACTTAATTGCCAGATCATAAAAACCCTCGTTAGAGTAGTCATTGCCTCTTTTGTACCAATCTTCTACGGTCTGTTGACATTGTGCAGATGTCACCAACACATGTAGAAGAATAAAAGCGGCATAGATCAATTTCATAAAGATTAACAAGTGTTTAAAGAAGATATGGTTATTGGCATCTCTGTATATGGACCAATCGATCAAGCTATCCATTTTATTTCAAGTACGGCTAATGCCGATACGTACAGGGCATAAGTCTTGTCAAATATTGAAGTGGTATCGGAAATGACCCTACAAACGGGTTAAGCAGAATTACTAAAACCCCTGTCATAACCGCAAGCCTAAAATCTAGGAAGCCGGGCTTGCTACTATGGCCATGAACGCGGAACGTTTTATCGAAGATGCCATAGCCGAGATCAGGCACAAAGTTTCGGGACGGGCAATCATCGGCTTGTCGGGCGGCGTGGACAGTTCTGTTTGTGCAGTGCTCGCTCATCGAGCCCTCGGAGACAGTTTTGTTCCGGTTTACGTGGACTCAGGTCTTATGAGACAATTTGAGTCGGATAGAATCGAGCATCTGTTTCAGGGCATCGGCCTTGTGCGCGTCAATGCCCAAGATAGATTTTTAGACGCCCTGAAAGGCGTAACAGATCCCGAGGAGAAGAGGATGGTTGTAGGTGAGACATTCATCAGAATCTTCGAAGAGGAGGCGCGTAAAATTGGTGGAGATTGTCTAATGCAGGGCACCATCTATCCAGACCGGATCGAATCCGAAGGCGGCATAAAGTCTCATCACAATGTGGGCGGCTTGCCCAAGTGCATGGATTTCACAACTATAATCGAGCCGTTACGCGATCTTTACAAGGACGAAGTGCGCGAGGTGGCCAGGGCGCTTGGTCTACCCCAGGAAATCAGCGAGAGAATGCCCTATCCCGGCCCAGGATTGGCGGTTAGGATTGTGGGCGAAGTAACTGCTGAAAAGTTGGATGTTATCCGCAAGGCCAATGCCATAGTGGAAGAAGAAGTTATGGAGTTTGGTCCCTGGCAGGCTTTCGCAGCAATGCTCGGAAAAGCGACAGGAGTCAAAGGCGATAACCGGATCTATGGCTGGGTAGTTGCAGTTCGTTCCGTTTCTTCAAGGGATGCAATGACTGCGGATGTGATGGAGCTATCCTGGGATGTTTTGAGACGCATTTCGAGTCGTATCACGGGCGAGATTCCTTCTGTGGCGAGGGTGGTTTACGACTTGACTCCCAAGCCGCCAGGAACAATCGAGTTTGAGTAATTGGTCAAAAATGTTGAAAATTCATACGATTTCCTGTAATTGGATTATGGCTTAACCAAACTCATGAGGGGATAGTTCTTTTCCACGTCATGCTGGAGCCTGGCACGCACAACTTCGCCCTCATAATTTATTTCAACCTCTGCGGTTATCATTCGTCCTTCTAGTTCGCCATATCCGAAAACGTTCTCCTTCAACATATGCCGATTGATGCTCACCTTGACGTCTCTGACATATGGTTGTAAAGAAATGCTCTCCTGCATGGCCCTTTCCAGGCTTTGTGCCGTTCTGACGCTTACAGGCGATCCTACGAACTGATGATATAATGCACCCAGTTTTATTCCCGCTTCAAAGGCGGCTATTTCCTTTTTTGTAGGCGCGAAATCACCACCGGACTGCACAGGTATAGAATGATTATTGCAGTTAAGATAAATGCCGGATAAAACGTATCGTTCTGCCAACGGATAAGGAATCCGGCAACAAGAACCAATAGACCTACAAGGAATAAGATTCGGCGATCCTTGATTTTAGGGTAAGTGAGTCTGCTCACCATGAGTAGGCCGGTAAACAGCATGATCAGGACTGTAAGCGTCGAATTCTTGAAGAGAACGCAAGTCGATAAAGCGAGGGCAGCAACAGGTATAGGAAGTCCCTCAAAGGATTTATCGCTTTTTTCAGAAACATTGAATCTGGCCAGACGCAATGTCCCGCAGAGCAGATAAAAAGCTCCTGATGCACATGCAATAGGCGTGAGATCGAGGGACTGCACGGCAATAAAGGCGGGCGCAATGCCGAAGGATACAAGGTCGGCAAGAGAATCTAGGCTCGCTCCAAGAGAGCTAGATCCCAAGCGTCTTGCCAGAAATCCGTCCATGCCATCTGCTAACGCCGCCAATAAAATGAAAAGCACTGAAAGATGGCTTAGATTTGCACTTCCTGCTTGAGCTGCAGCCAAGATAGCCAGAAAACCAAAAATTTCATTCAATAGTGTAAATAAATCCGGCAGCCTTAAGACCCGAAAGAGATTCATGGATGCTTCACCGCAACTATTGTCTCTCCAGCCCGGACTTTGTCGCCCAAATTTACCTGTATTACGTAGTTCTTTGGTATAGTCACTTCCACTCTCGAGCCGAAACGGATCATGCCTACCCTCTCTCCACGGACGACGTGGTCACCAGGACGAACATAGCATATTATCTCTCTTACAATAGTTCCGGTTATCTGGCGCAATTCCACATCTCCATCAATGGTCTCCAGCCAAATTCGGTTTTGTTGGTTATTGCATGCCCTACCAAGGAAAGCAGGGAGATGGCTGCCTTTTCGGTATTCCGTCCTAAGTACTACTCCATCCATTGGAGCTCTGTTCACATGCACGTCGGCTGCTCCCATAAATATGGCTATTTTATATCCTGTGGCCTGGACAATCCTTCCGTCGGCAGGCGAAACCATGCCCATGCCTTGAGGCAGACGATCTGGGTCCCGGTGAAAAAAAATCATGAACAGCGAGCCTGCTAAGGCAACGCCAGACATATACCAGCTTCCTGCTATAGCTAGAATCGCAGTCAGGAATATAGGAACTGAAATCCATGTGGTGGAGTTCCTGGCGATCTTCATGCTGTTTCACCTCTTGGATGCTTGATCTCGGACGCCAGCTCGTCAAGAATTATCAGAAGCTCGGGCAAGAACAAGAATACAAAGTACGATATCGCCAGCAGTGCAACTGTGGAACCAAGCTTAGCAATGAGATTATGAGCAATATCAAAGCTGTCACTGCCAAACCAGCTCCCCGCGTAAGCCATGAGGACAAAGCAGTTTCGTATTATGTTCAAGAGATAAATGGCGATTGTCGTGGCTGCGAGTACTATCAGTCTGCGACGCAATGGTGCTCGCACAGACAGGATGACTCCGGCGAAGAGAGCAATGCTTTCGATGGCTGTACAAGCCAGGACGATCTCCACTGATTGACCGTTCAGAGTTAGTATATTCCCGCCCGCCATTACGGCGGGGATATTAAAGAATTGAAGCGTTTTGGCTGTTAATAGGGCTGTAATCCCTATAAGACCTTTCTGGAGGGGCGCTACTAATGCAAAAGGAAAATATATGATTCCGCAGACGGCTGCAGCGTTGCTTGCCCAGAAACAGGCACGAGAAGAAAAGCCCTTGAGAAGCACGATCCAAGCCATGTAGAAACTCAAAAGGCATGCCGCTAACGCAAGGATGATATTAAAATAGTCCTCTAAAGCCAAATAGTGTCCGATCTGACTAAGCCAGTAAAATCCAAAGAGGACCCATCCTGGTACGGCAAAAAGGCTCTTCTTCATCAAGGATGATGTCAGAAGAAGGAGCAGGCTAATCCAGAGGATATAGGGGAAAAGCCAGTCCAGTGTCATCCCACATAGAAATACCACAGGTTTATTTATCATTATCTGCTTACGTTAGTTAATTGTGATTCTGGGACAATTTGTTTCTGGCAAAAGAATATTCTCGAAGAGTATGGTTGGTCATGGATAAAATAAAATTGATACGCATTTCAGCATCATATTTGATTCTGGCGTTTTTTGGCATGGCGGCAGTGAATGGGTTTATGCTTTCATCAAATGAGAAGATAGATACGGCACTGGCGGAACAGCTCATAGGCAGGGACAACGAAAAGATAAATGTTATTATCTTGCTAAACGAAATGGCAGGCCCAGAACTAGACGATATGGATATTAGATATAAATATAAGCTCATTAATGGACTTGCAGGAGAAGCCACTCCCGAATTTATCGAGAAAATTGCAGATAGCGAATCTGTGACTGGAATTTATTTTGACGAATCTGCGCAAATATCCTTCCCCGCAGGGAATTCATCGGGAGATGAAAATACATCACTATTTCAACTAATCAATGCCGATAAACTCTGGGCGAAAGGAATCGATGGCAGAGGGTTAAATATTGCCGTAATAGACTCCGGGATAGATAAAAACCATCCAGACCTGATCGGTAAAGTGATAGCAGAAAAGAACTTTGTGGCAGATGAAACTACTGCAGACGACCGTCTCGGTCATGGAACAATGGTGTCAGGCATAATTGCAGGCACAGGCGTTGCATCCAACGGGAAGTACAAAGGAATAGCTCCTGGTGCAAGCCTTCTAAATGCAAAGGTCATAGATAGCAAAGGAGACGGAAAAGTATCGGATATCATAGCTGGAATTGAGTGGGCCATCGATAATGGTGCCGATGTCTTGAGCCTCAGCCTGGGTGGCATTAATTTGGGCGAGACAAATCCCCCCATAACTATGGCCGCAGATAATGCTGCTGACTTAGGGGTCGTTGTTTGCGTGGCTGCAGGTAACCGTAATAGTACCGAAACAAAAGGCCAGGCAGCAGGAACATCACTTGCCCAATCAGAAGACACCAAACCTGCAATTGACCTATCCACCCGCGAAGATGAGAACAAAAATGATGTCTTGTTGTTGCTCGTCCCAATCGTGCTGGCTCTGCCACCCGGCCTAATCGATTCGCCCGGAGACGGTGTGAATGTCATTACAGTGGGTGCTACAGACTCAAAAGGCCATATGGCGGCTTTCTCTGGTTCGGGACCTACTCGAGATGATAGGATCAAACCAGATGTCGTTGCTCCTGGAATGAGTATTGTCTCTACAGTTCCTTCGGGCCTTGAAACTCTTTCATATTTGGATGTTTATTATATGCGACAGTCAGGCACTAGCCTCTCTACACCAGTAGCTGCCGGTCTTGCCGCCTTGCTGCTTCAAGTCAATCCCGGTCTTACGCCAGCTGGAGTGAAAGCTGCCATGACCAGAGGGGCTCACAAGCTTAACAACACCTTAGGCGAGTTGTATGAAGAATACTATCAGGGTGCAGGCATGTTGGACGCTCTTAAAGCCTATCAATTTTCTAATACAGACGTTTCCGGAGTGATTCCAGATAGATGGATCGCGGGTCGATGGGCTTACCTGCCCGCAGGCAAAGGCGCTTATGTGGGCCTGGATACGGGGGCGGATAGACCTCAGAAGAAGATTTATGCCTTGGCGCCAGGAGATGAAGACTGGAATTTGCGTTTCGTTTTCTTTAGCAATTCTGAGATACAAAATCTTAAACTATCTACCCAAGGCGCTATTTCGGATTGGGTAAGCCTGCAGGAACTTCCGAAGAAAATCTCCGCGAATGAGCAAAAGGTCTTCGCAGCGTCCATAGCTGTGCCAAAGGATGCTGCCCCCGGGATCTTTAATGGCTCTATTGAGATATCTAATGATAGTAAGAAGATTCTCAGCGTTCCTGTCAGCGTGACCGTGGCCGAGCCATTTGATATCATTAAAGGCAAAGGCAGCAAGATAGGATCTTTAAAAGGAAATGAATGGGATTACTACTATCTGGATGTTTTGTCCGGAACACGCGAGATTGATGCATCATTGGATTGGGAAAAGGAAACCGATCTGGATCTTTTTTTGCTCTCACCGACAAGCGAATTCTATGTAGGCAATAATGAAAGCCAACTGAAAAAATGGAAGGTTACGAATCCTACCTCTGGACGATGGCTTCTGGCAGTCCATAGCGAAAACTCATCAAAAGTAATAAACTACACGTTAGGTGTAGATCGATCTCAAATAGAAATCACTCCTAATAGATGGAATTTGCTGCCGGTAATTCCCGGCGAAAGCGCCAAAACCGAATTTACGTTGAGGAACTCTGGACTTCCTCTAGATAATCTGAGCTACTCCAGCGTGATTGAAAATTCAACTTTTCACGAATTCGAGGGCCGCGTCGGGTACAAAGAAACATGGAATAAAACTATAGTCGTCACAAAAGCAACAAAGATGATTTCAGGAAAACTTAACACTGTTGGCGGCAGCAATGATAGCGAAATTGCGCTCGTCTTTGAGGACCCTGATGGCGTTGCCACCGAGGAAAATGCTGCGTTAGGTTCCGGCGAAATCGGTCCCGTAGAGGTTTCTAATCCAAAAGTGGGCCGCTGGACGCTAAAGGTCTATGGATACAGCGTTCCTGAGTCAGGACAGTCCTTTAGGGTTCTCGTCAAGGAAGACGCAGAAGAGCAGTGGGCCTGGATTAAGGTCAATGGACCTGAACGTTTAGAGAGCGACTCAATTGGAACAATTGAAGCCAGCATGGCAGTCCCTCCCGATACATCGCTTCCAAGGTTGGATGGATCTATAAAAATAACATCCGATAACCAAATAATTCTGATCCCGGTAAGTGTTGCAGTAAATAGCACGAATCTATTAGGGATAACATCCATAGAGGGGTCGGATGACGACAACGACGGCTACATCGATAATCTCAGTCTTGACCTCGGTTTAAACTTAACAAATCCAGGAAATTTCAGATTGGACGGTGAGCTACGTGATTGCAAGGGTAATATGATTGAACTAATAGATCACCGTTTCAGTCTAGAGAAGAGCGGGAGCGTCACAATAACCGTGGACGGAAGCCGCATCTGGAGAAAAGGGAAATGCGGACCGTTAGAGATAAAAAATTTAATCCTCCGCGATACTAGCGGAGACTTTATTGACAGATATGAGAAGAACTTAACTATAGATAAGTATCCATCCATGTTCGAGCCTCCTGCGGCTTATTTATCTGGCACTTTTATCAACATGACTACAAGCACTAAAATCGGCATAGGTGTGGATATCTATGTGACAAAGCCAGGCAACTACCAGGTGAGCGGTACTATTGTGGACGATCGGGGTGAGGCACTTGGCGAGGCTACTGCTGAAAAGGAGCTCTTGTCCGGCAATGCAACTATTGTTTTGGAATTTAATCCTACAAGATTCATGCTGTTTGATACTGTTTCCCAGGTGCACCTTATCGACCTGGTTTTGCACCAGGATTTAAGCGAGGTGGAACGAATGGATGAAGCATGGTCCTCGGGAGATATGGACCCGAAAGGATTCATGACAAGCACATCTGCCAAGAAGACCAACACCCTAGGATTAACAGGTACTGATTCTACCGACCGTGCTCCTGGCGGCTCATTGAGACTAGAGAATGGCAAGATGGTGATATCCACCAAATCTTTTTAGTAGAGTGTTTGAAATATGTCTCTCTTTCACGTAACCCGGGAATCGGAAATCCCGCTTGTAGGGTGCATCTACTTTGGCATAATCGATCGAGGCAGCAACCTTTTGCAGATAAGGCCAAGTTGCAGCTGCAACTTGAATTGCCCTTTTTGCTCCGTGGACGCCGGGCCACATTCTAAAACGCGAGTCACAAATTACGAAGTAGAACTGGATTATCTGATGGAAGCGGTTGAAGAAATTGCTCCATTCAAAGGGCCAGGAGTGGAATGCCATATCGATTCTTGCGGCGAGCCCATGCTCTATCCAAAGATAGTGGATCTTGTGAAGGAACTTAAAGAAATAAAAGAAGTCTCTGTTGTATCCATGCAAAGCAATGGAACTATGTTTGATGAAGAGAAGATAAAGGCGCTCGAAGAGGCGGGTCTGGACAGAATTAACTTATCCATCCATGCACTCATTCCAGAGCTTGCGATCTCTTTGGCCGGAGTTCCCTGGTTTGACATTGAAAGAATCAAAGAGGTGGCAAGGCTAATCGCATTTAGCAAGATCGACCTCTTAATCGCACCTGTTTATATTCCAGGTGTCAACGACGCCGAGATGCCTAAATTGATTGAATTTGCTCTTCAAGTAAATGCAGGCAAGAAGTGGCCGGCACTAGGCATTCAAAAGTTCGAGCACTATCGTCTGGGGCGAACTCCTGGAAAAGTCAAAGCAGAAAACTGGTGGCACTTTTATAGTCGTAGCATGAATGATTGGGAAAAGCGATTTTCCATGTCGCTACGGCTAAAGCCGCAGGACTTCGGCATTGGAAAGCGGCCTATGATCCCTATTGTCTTTGAGAAGAAAGAGAAAATCTGGGTGGATATCAAGGCACCGGGATGGGTGCGGGGAGAACAGCTGGGCGTGGCCAAGAACCGGGTAATTTCCGTGATGGATTCACCAGTAGTGCAGGGTCGCGTTAGGGTACAGATCGTCAGCAACAAGCACAACATCTATGTGGGAGTGCCTTGCTAGATAAGCCTTCAGAGTATCGTTTATTAAAAGGAGCTTGCTAGAGATCTCTAGACATCCGCGACAGCCTATTAATGAGCCAATTTGTAAGAAAACCTGTTACAAAGCAGACGAACATTGTGGAAAAGACTCCGCTCTGGGTATCGGCATTGAAGGCGATAAGGCCCGAGCTAAAGAGCAAGAAAGCCATATAGCCAAAGACCATGCTCAAGAGTGGTATAGCCATATACCAGATACGTTTATATCTCGTCACTAGGCCGTCCCGACGCAGGTCGTCCGCGACTCCAGTTAGGATCTGAGCAGATGAGCCAAGGCCTGCGAAGAAAGAGGACCAAAGCGGAACTTCGAGTACACTCAATTGGGCATACATGTAGATCAAATAGCTAAAGAGAAAGATGGACAAAGTTCCAAAGATGATGGCATAGAGGCCATAGAGCTTAAAGAAATAAGAGAGCGTCCTTAAGCTATGAATCCGTGTGCCTTTGATTTTGATCTTGGCCTCGTTAATTGCTCCTGTAAGGTCGTACTTTGCTCTATCGTAATATATGTAAGAGTCTACGAGGTTCTCTTTATTGAACTCCTTAAGAGCAAGGACATAAAAGTCGTAGCTGTCTTTTATGTCGATGGAACTCCGATGAGCAGCTTGCAGCATACGGTCCAATCTCTTGAGGTCCGCTTCCACTTCAGAGCAGGACTCGGGTATAGAGCAAGCTTTTGAGTTCATAACTTTATTACACACTAAATTAATATTTATAGTTTTCGTAAGCAAATCTCTTTTACATTCATAGAATAAATTTATTCGTTTTAAATTCGAGACCATAAACAAAAAGCTTGATTATAATCCAGATGATCATTAAGCGGTAAAATAATTGAGTATTAAATTATTTTCTACATATCCTTAATCAAGTTTTCAAGTGCATATTTATATAATTTATTATTAAGAGATGCGAGATATATCCTCCCATCTATATCTTTTGATATCGCTGTCAGATAATTAAATTAATTTACCATTTAGATATATTGTGATAAATAGTATTCTCCAAAATGATCTTTGGAGTTATGCCTTCTATGTTCCTCAACCGATCGTCGCCATCTTCCTTGCCAGTCGAATCTGTCGAAGTAGCCTCTTTTTAAGCGATCCTTTATGCCTTCCGTTATCATTTTGGACAGAAATGCTCTCTTGGATTTCGTTTTGATGTATTTCCTCTATCATGCTTTCAGCAATGCTGCAACATTCATCGTTTCCATTATCTAGTGTGGCATGATTCCTTTCATCAATTTCTTTCATAAGTACCAAATGTACCTCTTAATTAAAAAATTTTTCCATTCTTAAAAATAACTAAAATCCTGAGCTAAATTACCAAAAGACCATTCGATACAAAAGGAGCATTCGCCTCGTGGTGAGTATAGAGTGTCAAAATTTTTTGTCCACTAGATTGATCAATAGGTCATACTTTAATACTTTGTGGAATAATTATATGTTATGTTTGAAGATCAGATCTTTTGCTCCACTTGCGGCGAAAATACAGTGCATTTATTGATAAAAACCGGGCAGGAGACGCTGGTTCGTTGCGAGATCTGCGGAACGGTCCATTCCATTCAAAAAGAGCGTGAGCGACTCGTCACGTTAAGGGCGATCGTAAATAAAGATAACCTTTCCATGCCGCATATTATCAAGCTTCCTGCAAAGGATATTCTGCGAGTCGGAGATGATTTGCTGGTGGATGATGCCTCAAAGGATGTCGTCATGACAGAAATCACATCACTGGAGACGGATAAAAGGGTTAACAGTGCCTGTGCACAAGAAGTGAAGACCATTTGGGCCAGGTCTACCGATGAAGTGCCCTTGAAGATATCAGTCTATCGGAATGGCCTATCACACCCTATTAAAACTATTGTTCCGGGTGACGAAGTTTTCGAAGTTGGCGAAATAAGACAAGTTGATGGGATCAGATTCAACATAGTCAAGATCAAGCTGAGAAATTCAGGTTTTGCCGATACGGCAGAGGCTAAAAGCATTACCAGAGTGTGGGGCCGTGAGCTATGAATAAGGAGGACCTTTTTGAAAACATGCGGGGTAGGATTAGCGAATCCGTTATCGCTGCCATGTCTCGTGTTCCAAGAGAACTATTTGTCTCAGACTATCTCCGAGTGAAGTCATACTGTGATACGCCGCTGCCCATATCTCATAATCAAACCATTTCAGCTCCCCACATGGTTGCTATCATGTGTGACCTTCTCGACTTAAGAGCGGGTATGAAAGTCTTAGAGGTAGGAGGTGGGAGCGGCTATCACGCAGCGGTGATGGCAGAGCTCGTCGGGTCGCAGGGTCATATCTATTCTGTAGAGCGTATCGGGAAGCTCGCTGACTTGGCCAGAAATAACCTAAAATTAGCTGGAATTGAAAACGTAACCGTAGTTGAAGCTGACGGCAGCATCGGTCTTGCCAAATATGCTCCCTATGACCGCATAAGTGTAGCTGCTTCTGCACCTGCTGTGCCCGAGCCACTCAAACAGCAGCTAAAAATTGGCGGGAAAATGGTTCTTCCAGTAGGCCAGGATTATCAGGAGCTCGTACTGGTGACAAGAATAAATGGCTTTGTGACTGAAAAGAAGATGGGCGTGATATTCGTTCCATTGATCGGCGAACAAGGCTTTAAAGAATAGACCGATTGGTTGTTTTCAAAGCTACTTGAATTGGCGTTCTGTATAACTATGAACTGGGTTCCTAGGCGAATCTGGCTATAGCAGATCTAATATATTAGCAAGTTCGATGACTTGAGATAGATGAAGCCTTTAGCTATCATAATTATGGATGGCTTTGGTATTAGCTCTAGGAAGACGGGAAATGCTATCGCCAACGCCCATAAACCTAATCTGGAGAGATTCTGGAAAAGCTACGCAACTACCTCCTTAGTCTCATCTGGGCTTTCTGTAGGTTTGCCTAGAGGGCAAATGGGTAATTCAGAAGTGGGCCATCTTAATCTGGGTGGCGGAAGGATCGTCTATCAAGATTATACTAGAATCAGTTTGGCGGTTGAAAATGGCAGTCTTAGAGAGAATCCTATTCTTTTGGAAGCCATGGAGAATGCCAGGGACAATAAACTGCATCTGATCGGCCTTGTATCGGACGGTGGTGTGCACAGTCACAATACTCACCTCTATGCCTTGATCGAAATGGCCCAAAAGAAAGGTTTAGAGAAAGTATATGTGCAGGCAATTTTAGACGGCCGAGATGTGCCGCCGCGCAGCGCTCTGACCTATTTTCAGGATCTGGAGGAGCGGTTTAAGCTGATCGGCGTTGGTAAAGTTGCTTCTGTCAGTGGTCGATACTATGCAATGGATAGAGATAAGCGTTGGGATAGAGTGGAGAAGGCCTATCGCTGCCTAACGGAAGGTGAAGGGTTCAGAGCAGAAACGGCCAAGGAAGCTGTGGAAAACGGATACGAACGCGGGGAAAATGATGAATTTATACAGCCAACCATTGTTGATAGCGAAGGATTGGTAGAAGACGGTGACAGCATTATTTTCTTCAACTTTCGACCAGACAGAGCGCGCGAAATAACAAGAGCATTTGTGGATAAGGACTTCAAGGACTTTCGTCCAAAGCCGATCAAGGTTCACTACACTTGTTTGACTCAGTATGATGCCACATTTAATGTTCCTGTAGCTTTCTCTGCGCAAAACCTTGATGATACGCTAGGCCAGGTAATAAGTCTGGCTGGATTTCGTCAGCTCAGGATCGCAGAAACGGAAAAATATGCTCACGTCACCTACTTTTTTAATGGCGGCAAGGAACAACCCAATCCAAAGGAAGACCGAGCATTGATCCCATCTCCAAAAGTTGCCACTTACGATCTCATGCCCCAGATGAGCGCTTATGAGGTTACAGATGAAGTTGTAAAACGTATCGAATCAGATATTTACGACCTTATAATCCTCAACTACGCAAATCCAGACATGGTTGGGCACACTGGAAAATATCTGGCTGCAGTGCAGGCGATAGAGGTTCTGGATCACTGCTTAGGATGTGTCGTTGATAAGATCTTGACCGTTGGAGGCGCAGTCCTTTTAACTGCTGACCATGGAAATGCAGAGAAAATGATAGATGAGAGTACAGGTCAGCCGCATACTGCTCATACCACAAACCCGGTGCCTTTCACATTGATAATAAATGACGGCATTGTCCACACGTTGAGGGGGGATGGGATCCTTGCGGATGTTGCCCCAACAGCATTGCAGCTTCTCGGTATTCAAAAGCCCGAGTCTATGACCGGAAAATCTCTGATCATAACTTGAAAAACAATTTTAGAATTCCAATTTTTCATTCGTGGAGCTTTCTGCATGCCGATAATCCGGCTTTAAGAATATTTGAAGGTTTCAAATGATGCACCAAATTTTTCTTTCTTTTAGAGAACTTCGGGCAGATTTTCTCTTTGTAGAGAAGCATTTAATAGTCAGTTGAGGCTTATTTCGAAAGGGAGATACGATGCCAAAAGAACACCTCCAGCCTGACACGAACGATCTTTTGAACGTTCTTAAAGATATCATAGGATTTAAGACAGTTGCCCCTCCTGGATGCTGTTATGAGGAGATTGTAGATTACTTAATGCCAATCTTCCGTAATATGGGATTCAAGACCGAGAAGGTTACAATGCCCGCTGATGTTTTCATTGCTAAATGCCAGGATCCACGGTTGATTGGAGATCGCTTTAATTTGAAAGCGGAAAAGAATGTGGGCGCCAAGGAAACGCTGGTAATCTATGCTCATTTGGATGTGGTTCCAGCAGAAGGCAAATGGGAAACGGATCCCTTTCAAATGACGCAGAAGAATGGACGGATATACGGCCGAGGCGTTTCAGATTGTAAAGGTTCGATAGCAGCGCTCATTGTTGCTTTGAAAACACTTCTGCAAAAAGGGATGCCAAAATATAATCTGAGCGTTTTACTAACAACGGATGAAGAAGTAGGCGGCTATTCTGGTCTTTGTTATCTAACCGATTTGGGCCTTGTTAAGGGGGACTACATGCTTTGCATGGATGGCTTCTCAGATGACGTGGTCATAGGAAGCAACGGAATAATAACCTGGGAGGTCGTCGTCCATGGTAGATCTTCTCATAGTGGCTCCAGTTTCCTTGGCATTAATGCCGTGGAGAGATCTATTTTAGTTATGGAAACGCTCATGAATCTCAAGAAGGTCGTGCAAGCCAGGAGATCCAGGCTTCCGGCCAGTTCTGCTTTCGAATCAGCTGGTATAAAAAACCTCATGCCAATTCTCAATATTACTATGATTAATGGAGGCATTAAGGAGAATATTTTACCGGACAGATGCGTCCTGCGAGGAGACAGACGCGTGATACCGGAGGAGAAGATGGAAGACGCAATTGAGGAAATCGAGAGAACACTAAAGCCCCTTGATGTCGAGTTTGACCTAAAGTTTTATCCAGGATATCCCCCTATGAGTGTGAACCCGGATCACAAATGGGTAACGGAAGTTAGAGAAAATGTCGAAAAGTGCATGGGTTTCATGCCCCGCCTATCCGGAGCACAAGGAAGTCTGGATCAGGCTTATGCTACAGAAAAGACGCATATACCCACTTGCGTTTACGGCGTTGGCCGGCAAATTGAGAGCAATGTCCACGGACTGAATGAAAATGTGCGTATTTCTGATTTGGTCGGATTTACGCGCTTTTTAATCGAGCTTTTGCGAGAATGAGTCTATTTTCATGAAAGCGATAGCGGTCGTAGGAACAAAGAAAACGGGCAAGACCACTATGGTGACTGCCCTCGTAAGATCCCTCGCGAAACATGGTCGTGTGGGGACGATCAAAAACATGGTGTCTCATCCTGTGGACCGCGGTGACACCAGGTGTCACTTTGATGCTGGAGCAGATGTGGTCATTGGCCTCGGGGATGCCAGGCTAAAGGTAACGCGGGAGCGGGGAGATTTGGATGATGCTCTATGTGAGCTTCAAGCAAACGGGGTTGACTATGCGGTAGTGGAGGGCTTTAAGTACTGTAATCTTCCTAAAATCCTGATGTCTGATCTCGATGTCTCCAACGTTCTGAAAAAAGTGAAGCTATCGGAGCTTAACGAGTCGATGGTGTTGGAGCTGACGAAGCTGATTATGGAATTGGAGGACTACAGGATCGAAACAAATGACAAAAAAAGCAACGAATAGAGTCAATCTCAATAAATGGCGCAAATCCTGGATAATTTTATCATAACCAGGGTTCCAGGTTTTATCTAATGGGGAAACTACAATTGACAATTCTTTGACCGCATGACAGTCAAAAAGTATCGTCCAATCCGTTTTTTATAAGCATGATGAAGAAATGTAAAATAGGACAAGTAGTCTGGTCCAACAGAAAGCTTATACATTATGAAGCTTCATGCACACCTCTAAAGGAGAGATTCAAATGGCTGATTGCGAACTCTGTACTCGTGCCCGACCGCTGCTATTTCCCATAAAAGCTCCCGTACATAACTTGACGTATCCTGAAGGCGCATACAAAGGTGTATGCGACATATGCCTGGAGCATTTGGAGAAGGGGTGGCAAGAGCGTTTTGGGAATAAATAATCTTTTTAGCCCGGAATGGTATTTTTTCCTTGTGAAAATGTCAAAGAATTTTTTGAAAAATTTCTATACAGCATCCAAATAGCTTCATCATAGGATAATCACCATGAGGATGCAAAAGGAAGAAAAGATCGTTGTGGTTCTGCTCTTAATGGCGCTGGGATCAATTGGGGTAGGCTTCTGGGCGTTTAGTTCAGATGAAGGCGAGTTAAGTAGCTCTTACGTATCCCAAAAGGATTCGAACCAAAATGTGGAAGGACAAATTTTAGAGGTAAAGCCCACAAATAGCGGTGGCAATTTGCTCATGAAGCTCGACTCAACGGCCTTATCGATTTTCGTTCCGGCCAGCGCAGGAGCCGAAGCGCTCTATAAGCAGCTTCATGTTGGAAGCCGAGTAAAGATTAAAGGAACAGTTTCCAAATACAAAGGGAAGGATGAACTTTTGGTTTCAAGGTCAACAGATGTTGTTGTCCAGAAAAATTAATAAATCGGGTTAATAAATTTAACGTGCAAATAAATTTTGATGGTCTGACATTGCTTTTCGGGTATTATATGATAGGAGAAATGCATCGTTGTTTTCAGGTCAAAGGCAAATTTGGCTGCATGGATCTGATTCTTTTCTGTAAAACTTGGGTTAATGCATTGAATTTCAAATTTATAATAGTATCTTCAAATGCAGGATATCTGCAAATCCTATATTCGTAATAAGATAGTTAGAAATCGATTCCTAAACAATTAAGAATGCCAAAATTTAGGGAATGTTTTCAAGACCCAAGAATCCTTTAGCTTCTCGATATCAGAATGCATCCCAGAACTATTAATACAGTGCCAACCCAACGCATAGTTGTCACGTTCTCGCCAATGACCCAATATGCGAAAAATGCAGTAATTATGTATGCAAAACTAAGCAACGGATACATAAATGAAACATCTAGAGTTGATAGTGCTGCTAACCAAAGAAATGCTGCTACAAAGTATAAAAAGAGTCCGCCCATCACATATTTGTTTAACAACACTCCCATTATCGTGTCGGGCTTTAAAATGCTATTTATCCCTTCAATTTTATCTAGCTGGTTCATTCCAGTTTTCATAAATATTTGACCGAAAGCCCCAAAAACGATGCATATGGCTAATATTATATAAGCAAACACATTTCTTCCTTTCCCTGATTGCATTCTAATTCTTTCTCCAGATAATCCCTTTTTTTGGAAGATATAAATCTATCGGTTCTTTTTCCGGGTAATCAATATATTGAAAATCGATATCTTTAAACCTTTTCTGGATAACATCACCTGATTTAGGATCCTGTAATATAGAAAATCAAAATTAAATTTTTTGCTGATAGTTCAATAGCTGTTCTTATGATCACCTGTTTTTTGTAGAAGGATATCATTTGGGCAGCCTCTATAATTACAGGTATCATGCAGAGGTTTTGATACGAAAGATTTCTGGAACCAAAAGGCAATCATCTAACAAGTTCTATTCAGGTAATTCACGTCAATGGATAGATATATCTATATCATAGGCACTAAACGAAATTAATAGGACCGCTAATTGATAGCTAAATCCAAAAAAGACCGCGTATAATCTACAAATATGGTACTGCATATGTAAAAAATTATGAGATCGAGCCTATGAATAAAGATACAAACCAGAATCATTCAAGTTTTATTGAATTCATGATGTCGGAGCGTGCCTTATCGTTTCCCTATATCATATGGCTGCTTATCATAATAGATATATTCACAAGGTTCTTTTTAATTGGCAGAGAAAGCATATGGCTTGATGAAGCTGCATCAATAAACATCGCCCAGGTTAGTAGCCTTCAAAATTTCGTCAATACATTTGCATTTACGACAAATTGGTGGGATCCGCATCCATTTTTCTATTATTCAATACTGCATTACTATATTAATTTACTAGGCACTAACGAAGCATTGCTCAATAGTGAAATCGTATTTCGCAGTCTGTCTGCCATTTTTGGCATACTAATATTACCCTTTACTTATTATGTCGGCAACAAATTAATTAATAAGGATGTAGGCATCCTAGCGTCCATCTTGCTTCTTGTTAATACCTGTAATCTGTATTATTCGCAAAGCGGAAGGATGTATTCATTGGCCTCCTTGCTGGTGCTAATCTCTTCCTACTTCCTATATACGCTGCTATCTGGGGATAGTCCTTCTCGGTTCAAACATTATGGGATTTATATTTTTATATCTACTATTTTAGTATATACTCATTATATCGGCTTTATTGTTCTTGCGGTTCATTTCTTATATGGATTAAATTTTTGTTGGAGTACGAAAAACTTTGATAAAATCAAAGGATTAGTGCTATGTTATGCCGCTATTTTCTTAGCCTATCTCCCATGGGTCAGAGCAATTTATAATCCGTATTCAGGTTCTAGTATCAATTGGGTTCCGCATCCTACATTGAACCTGGTTATAGATTCACTTGGTATTGTTATCGGAATTTTACCTCCTGATACGTTATCCAGTGTACAAATTTATAATTACAGTGATGTAGCGCTCTTTGTTATTTTAATACCATTCCTAGCTATTGGTTTTATTATTTCGGCAAGAGAAAAGACAAAATTCAGCTCTCTACTGGCAGCGATTTGCTTAATACCGGTGGCGCTATTGATTATATCCCTATTGAGCGTACACATTTTTTACAGTCGGCAAATATCTTTTATTGTTCCCGAGATATGTTTGATTTTAGCAATTGGATTTACTCGTTTTTCCTCCCTACTTCCAAAATTTAATCCGCAAATATTAAATCGAGTCGCCGTTGCAGTGATTCTTATCGGCATCATATTCATGAGTTCAAATATGTACTGGAATTATGTTACGGATGTAAATGAAAATTGGCGCGGAGCTTCAGAATATATTAAAGGAAACGAAGGTACTGAAAGTTGTGTAATAATAGATGCTGATTATATGGAAATGCCGTTTAAATTCTATTTCAGAGATGAAAGAGTAAAATCTTATTTGATTGGTGAAAGTGATGAATCTAATGCAGCATCATTGGTCGCAACATTATCATCCGTAGATCCGGCCAGTTACAAAACAATTTTTGTGATATTATCGCACAATTACAGGTATGAAGAAAAGGACTTCACGCAATGGTTAAATGATGCTAAAGTAAATTACGAGCTTTCCCGTGAAGACCTCCAGAGGATAAAAATATTAAAGTTCGATATCATAAACAGCTGAGTATGTCTGATTTTGATACAAGAAATTTTGATACAAGAATATGCTCGATGCTTACTATTATTAGTCAATATTTATAATACCTGGGTCTGAACGTTCAGGTCTCTCTTTGGCTACCTGAATTGTTCTATCCCAATCTTTAAAAATCAATTGCAATATTCTTATTTTATGACTTCCAAAGCAATCGAAACCGTGGCTGAACTGATGGCCCTCTCGGCTCGAACGGCTCCAAAGGGCAGAGGACACGACTCCATAATAATAAGGATTGTAGCAGGCGAAGAATTAGAGAAGCTTGCCTCTGAGCTCTGCCGCTTGGGCGAGACTCAAGGCATCAATTTCTTCTTAAGAGATGCAAGTAACCTTCATGAGAGCGATTCTTGTGTTCTTATAGGTTGTCGCAGTTCCGACTATGTTGGATTGGATTGTGGTGGCTGTGGTTTCTCCACCTGCCAACAGATGATATCAGCACAGAAAAATTTTATTGAAATGAAAAAGCCATTCCATGGCCCCAATTGTATTATCAAGATGGCAGATCTAGGAATCGCGTTAGGCTCTGCCGCAAAGACCGCGAGCCTACACAATGTCGATAACCGCATCATGTTTTCTGCTGGGGTCGCAGCACTATCCCTCGGCTGGTTGGATGGCTGCCTCGTAGCCTATGGCATACCTATTAAATCATCCGGAAAGAGCATCTACTTCGACAGACAATTATAGTGTTGGTGAAATAGCTTGGCCAAAATGAAGATCAGAGGCGGTGACCTGGACCTCGTAGAGTACGAGTTCCAGCCCTTTTACCCAGGCGAAAACATTCAAACCCTCGGATTTGAAAAAGACTACAAACTCTCTTTTGCTACAGGAAAGGTAAAAGCCATCGCACCAGGACGCATTCATCTTTCTGTACTTGATATGAATCGCTTTGCCCCCAATCGGCCAGGTGGTGGCGGATTGGGATTTGCCCTGCAAATCTATTGTTCCGCTGAGGTAGAATGTACCAAATCGGATACGTGCATCGATTATTCACGTGAGCCCATCATCAGCCATTTTGTCCAGGTCTTCCGGAAAACAGTGCACTACAATGGAGGCTTCAATGTTAAGATCCAAGATCACCAAAGAAAACATGTCGGCCTAGGTTCCACTGGATCAGTCCTTTTAGCTCTGGGCCACGCGATGAACGTTGCCGTAGGAACTCCTCTTAACTCGGAGCAAATACGCCTTCTTTTGGGCAACAATTATGTTGAGGAGACGGAAGACGGCCGCGTTACTTTAGGCTTCGAGACCGGAGTAGGACCGGCAGCAGCGACCTATGGTGGAATGGTAATTACTGGAGATGAGCTAGCCTTGGTCTACCGGCACCGTTTTGCTCCAACCAAGAACGTTTTTGTAATCATTCCGCCAACCATCGTTTCCTCTGCAGGAAGGATAGAGTTCGATCTGCTCATGAATAGAGCGCGTAACTTGGATTACCAGGATAGAGAGCTAAAAGCTTACTTTTTACTGATGGACCTAATCCCGTCCCTGGAGAGGAACGACCTTAAGAAAATTGGTGACGTCATTTGGGAGATCGAGTTTCGCGGCTCGAAGAGGGCGGAGGTCGAGCACCATGGTTTTGAGATATATCGCAACATGAGCATACTTCGGGAAAGCAAAATAGAGTTTGTGGGAATGAGCTCAGTAGGACCGAGTATCGCAATTGTAACCGGGAGGAATAGAGAGGAAATTGAAAAGCTAATCGCGCCTCTGGGGCTGGAGATTGCCATAGAAACTAAGGTCGATAACGAAGGTCTCAAGATAGTACGGAATGAATAGAGCAAGATTGGGAAAAGTGTATAATGAAATAGTTTCTTAAAAACCCCGATCAAGAAACTTTATATGAAATACCAAAGGTGGCTTTAAGCAAGTGGCAAACTTTTTCCTTTTCCGCTCTCAACGGCCTTTCTGTAAATCACGAAACCTGTCGCGACATCCTGAATGCCTAGACCCGTGGAATCGAAGATAGTGATCTCCTTCTCGCTAACACGGCCTGACTTTGTGCCGGCCAGAATCTCGTCAATTTGGGCGTAAATCTCCTCTACCCTCATTACTCCATTTGAGATTGGAACATTTATCTCGCCAGAGTGCATCGCCTGGGTTATATCATCCACAACGACTTTCGCATTTTTTGTAAGGGAAGATTCTAGCTCTTGCTTTCCTTTGGCATCAGCACCAATGGCATTGATATGTGTTCCTGGTTTCACCCAGGCCTCCCTGACCAGTGCAAGCCGCGAGGGTGTTGTAGTGACCAAAATATCACAGTCGCAGGCTTCTTTTATGTCATTTGCAGGATAATAATTGCAGTTCAGGAAAATGCGAGCATCTTTGATAAAGGACTTGGTTCGCTCAGAAGATGCGTCAAAGACAGTTACCTTTTCGATATTGAAAAATTTTGAGAGGCCCAAGAGCTGCGTTCTTGCCTGTGCTCCTGCTCCGATCATACCTACAACTTTAGATGAGGCCCTTGCTAGGTATTTGGCCGAAACGGCGCCTGCAGCACCCGTTCGCATGCTGGTTAGATAAGTCGCGCCCATAATGGATAAAGGGGCACCGGTTTTGGGGGAGTTCAAGACCAGCAGAGCCATGACCGTAGGAAGACTGATTTTATTATTTCCATTATGAACATTGACTATCTTCACTCCTGCTTGGTCTTGTCCCTCCAAATAAGCAGGCATGGTTCTCAGATCGCCCTCATATCTAGGAAAGAAAAGATAAGACTTGGGTGGCATCTGAACAAGACCCAATCCTTGGTCAAGAAAAGCCTTCTCAACGGCCAAAATGGCATCATCCATCGTAAGGAGTGACATTACGTCATTTTCTGTTAGCCAGAGTACCTCCATTAAAACACCATTATATGCTTACATAGTTAAGATGAAATAATCTTTGGCATACTTGCCAAAGGAGAGTCTAAAAAAAGACATAAGGGAGTGAGAGCCTTAACAAGGGGTAGAAGGAATACATCTCATCGGAGTTCTTATTGACTGTTGATATTTTAAACGCAATTTTGAGCCTAATTATTGAGCTACCGGCGTAAATGATTTACTTGTAGTAATACCGATAATATCGATATACTGTTGTGATAGCTATTGGACCTCTAAACGGTCGAAAACAATTTTAATCATGAAATTCGGGGCTAATATTAGAAATGAAATTCACAAAATATTTTTAAAAGCCGATAAGCCCTGCAAGCTTATCGATGTGCTTGATTGACCAAACCATCTCTGTAATATCTATTAAAGATTTTAAAGCTCCTCCAGCTTCTCGACGCCAACTTTTTTCACTTTTGGCTTCCAGATCTTATCTGGCATCCAAGCTGGTGCTCCTTTGGGTTTCATTACCTGGACCCTCTCTCCAATGAAAATATGCACCTTTTTTGTCCCGCGCTCTCTGAGTTTAATGTCTGTATGTCCTCTGTTGGCTGCTTTTAAAGCTGCCTGTCGCGGCTGCTTTCCTGTAAATACTCCTATCTCATTGCCCTTCTCATCTCTGAGAGCGAAATTTCTTGTCTCGTCCAATAGAATCCCTCCGTGCTTCCTGGTCTATTAAAATCTCTATTGTTGTATTGTCAAATACCATTATATTAATTTTATCCAGCGGATAAGAAATGCATTAGTTTTATTATAACAAGTTTGTCCTATATAATGAATACAAAATAAAAAACTCTGATCTCCATGATTTTTCAATCAGAGAAATGGCATTTTCAATCCCATAGTCGCTTATTAGCAGCATCCCAATCGCGATTCTTTTGAGATATTCACGGGGGTATGGCGATGACATTTCTGGTTTCCTACAGGCATATTTTCCTAATTCCAGATCCCGCAAGAAAAATGAGTGCGAAGTTCTTATGTTGGGAGCCCTAAAAAAAAAAGATTTTTTATCAGATATTTTATTGTTACTGCACAATTTAATATGTATTTAGTAATCATGGTTGACGAACCTATTTTAATCTCTAAACACACTATCTTCATATAGTACCGAAAAAAATCTCGTGAATGGATCATTATAAATGGGAAGGACAAAATTATTGATTTTGAAATGAGCGCAATATTCGGGGAGCTAATCACCTTTTCTCAAGAGAAAGGACCTGATGTTCAGTTGAAGGTCTTTGGAGACGAGTTCTACGCTCGCTATGAGACCAAAGACGGCTACACAGTCATTTATGATCACGACATTGGTAGGTTTACATATACCTTGCTTAATGATGGTCAGTTCATATCTAGCGGAATATGTCTCGACCAGGACCCTCCAGTCGGTACGATACAGCATATGGAAGAATCGATAGATGTCATAAGTGAAAAAGCTAAAAAACGATTTTCTAGAAGACAATAAGAATAAAACTACTATTCGAGCTATTACTCGTAAGTCTGTTTAACTACAGACTTAGCCCAAATAACTATAACTATTAGTGAAATCATTAAATAGTTCGAATGACATATATCAGACTATCATTAGCGTTAGCCCAAAAGTTATCTTGAGGTTAATCTGCCATGAGTTCTATATTTGGAGAGTTTTTAACCTTCTCGCAGGAGAAGGGACCTGAAGTAAGGTTGAAGGTTTATGGAGATGAATTTTATTCTCGCTACGAAGATCTGGACGGATTTACAGTGGTCTATGATCCTGATCAAGGACTGTATTGCTACGCTCTCTTAATTAAGGGTGAGTTCATCTCCAGTGGTATAGACTTAAGCCAAAATCCGCCTTCTTTAGCGCGAAGACATATAAAAGAATCAGAAGAGGTTCGTAACCGCAAATTTGAAGTGAGATTTGCGAAAAAGAATCCGCCCGCCGCATCTTTTAAGCCCAACCTCAATGCCAGGACCTATGGGACCGAGAAAGGGCTAATGGAGGGTAGGCGCGTTAGTGAAGGTGAAATCAAGGGACTAACCGTATTGGTCCAGTTCCAGGATGTAAAAAGCTCCGTCACTAATCAAGATGTGGATGCCATGCTCAATGGCCAAAACTACCATGAAAATGGCAACTTTTGCTCAGTGCGTGAGTATTTCCGGCTCATGTCCAGTGGCAAATTGGACTACACAAATGTCGTTGTTGGCCCGATTACGCTAAGTCGTAATCGCCAATATTATACAGAAAATCTGCTCGTCAGGGAAGCATTAGATCTAGCTGCAAAAGGTGGATTGGATTTAAGGCAGTTCGACTCGCAAGGTGTTGGGATAATCGATGCCATGAGCTTCATTTATGCTGGCCAGACTTCAGTATCTGGGAGAACTTTGGCCACATAATTACTTCATAGATCTGTCATATCCGAATAATATCCGGACATGTTTTTACATGCTCTCCAGTATGGGTCGCAGCAAAGAAGAGCTAAGCATCGGGACCTTTTGCCATGAGAGCGGCCACATGCTCTGCCGTTGGCCCGATCTCTATGATTATGGTAACCGAGACGGTGACTTTGAAAAGAGTGCCGGCCTTGGATATTATTGTCTCATGAGTGCAGGAAATCATAACGATAATGGCAGGACGCCTTCGCCTGTTTGTGCCTATTTAAGAAGCCTTGTCGGATGGTGTGACAGAGTAGTCCTGCTCAATAATCCTGGCCAGTACCAAGCTGATCATGGTGATTACGGGACACTAATGTTATTCGAGACGGGCAAGCTAAACGAGTATTTCCTGGTAGAAAATCGATCTCAGGTTGATCTTGATGCATCCATTCCAGCCAGCGGCTTGGCCGTTTTTCATTGCGATACGTTGGGGTCAAATGAGTGGCAGGGCGGCACTGCTACTAAACATTATCAATGCGGTCTGCTCCAAGCAGACGGCAGCCTCGATCTCGAAACAAATCGAAGTATGGGGGATGAAATGGATCTCTTTGGACAATTTGAGGGAACTGCACTCAGTCACGATACTCGTCCTTCTTCCAACCGTTGGGACGGCTCTGATTCCGGTCTGAGAATATCAAAAATTAGCGCCCCCGGCAAAGTTATGACTTTTGTAGTTGGTCAATTGCAGACCAGTTTCGTGGTGAAGAGCGCATCAACTCCTGCTGCTATGCTGGACAACAATACTCAAGGCTTGAGCGACATCATTCAAATCGACCAGGAAGGCATAGCGAAAAGGCTGCGGGTGAATTTGAATATTCGCCACGGCAATATAGCGAATCTGCTTATTGAGCTCTTGTCTCCAGGTGGCAAAAGGGCGATATTGCATAACCGAACAGGCATTGGCAAGAAGGACCTAGTTAGGACCTACGATTCCAAATCGTCTGCGTCACTTGCCGCGTTTATAGGCCAACCTTTGCAGGGAAGATGGATTCTAAGGGTTAGGGATACGGCAGGAAGAGATATTGGAAAATTGATTGAGTGGGGCCTTGAGGCCACTTGCTGATAACTTTTCGATCTTTTTTTAGCAATTTATAAACCCTCTAATTTTGCTTTTGTTTAACGAATTAGGAGGGAGGCAAAAGTCCTGGAAAATGGTGGGAAAGAATTGAGACATCGACTTCTGCCAAATAATACTACGTCAATAGTCGTATTTAAGGATTTCGTCCTCTGTCGAAAAAAAACTCACAAATTAAATAGGTCGCGTTTGTACTTTAATAATAGGGAGACATTACGAATGCGAAATACCGGAAGACATGATACGGCAGGCGTAATTTGCAGACAGTTAAAAAGAAGCAGGCTTCCTCAAATCAAAGGCCCAACGGCAGACCCCAGGCGCCACGTTGCCACATTCGCGAGAACATATGACCTCCAAGCCCATATCAACATATTTGTTCGTTTGCGTTTCCAATTCGTTACGTTTCTTGAACGTATAAAAATGTATAATGCCCCCAGCGTTCACTTTTGGCAGTACAACCCCTAAGATTTGGTCCATTCCGTAGGGCGTGGGGATTACTGCTCTATCAAAATCCGTATTTATATTCTGCAGCATATAAAAGGCATCTGCATTTATAACGTCTACTTTTTCGTAAAGACCATTTATTTTGGCATTTTCCGCAAGCCATGAGCATGCCTCGCGATTCTTCTCCAATGCAACGACGCGCGCGCCTCTCGCAGCCAATGGCATTACGAAAGGGCCAACACCTGCGAAAGGAACAATAACTTTCTCCCCTGGCTTCACTTGAGATGCAACTCTTATTCGCTCATATCCAAGATGACTGTTAAAGAAGACCCGTGTTACATCCAAGCGATAGATGAAGCCGAACTCTCTGTGCATAGTGACAGTGCCTTCACCTGCAAGATGCTCATATTCGGCCACTCTTTTCTCTCCTTCCAGACGGGAGGTTTTATTGATAATAGTTCTGACATTCTTGTTCAAAGAGAATACAGCAGACGCTACATCTCTCTTATAGTCGTCCAGTTCAGCCGGAAGAGATAGGATAGCGACATTGCCTATGATATGGATGCGATTTGACAACAATTTTAAATGCTCTTTCGGCACAATCCCTTGCATCTTCTCTTTCAAGTGCATAGACTCGTTCCTTATTGCCGATAGAAGGCCATTGAAAACACTAAAACCTTCCTAATGTAAATTGGTTTAGCATTTGAAATAAAAAACTATGGAGGCAAAGCCCGCAAATTAAGTGCATAATTTTTTAACTTGTATAAAATAAAGAAAGGTACGAATCGAAAATTTATAGCTACGGTTTTGCCTGTCGAAATCCCGTAAATCCGCGCCCCCCTAATTGCAGCTTTCGAACAATATCGCCCGCCATATTAGCATTATCTGCGCTGGCCAGTATCTTCGTCTTGCAAAGCGTAGTCCTCTTTCCGCAGGGACAAGTCCTAGTGATAGCTTTTCTAGGGGCATAAAGGTGCCGACCGCAAACGCACCGGAAGATGATGAACATTAAAAACTAAAAGGATTTACTGGGGCGGCAGCAGTATGGCATTGATAACGCCATCCTGGCCGGGCCGATTGGTTATTTGGGCATCTCCCAGCTCCGTCTTGATGACTGCACCTTTTGTGAGGATGTTTCTTCTCATGTAGTGCAAATTGGCCTTATTGTCTTTTACGGTCTCAATCTTGACGGTTTTGGATTTTCCGGTTTTGGGATCAGCTACTATGGCCATATCGCCACGCAACATGCGCATTTTCTGGTTCCCGCCTAATGTTTCGATCTTTTTTGTCCGCACTGTTGCTATGGTTGTGTCACTCTGCTCTCTGCCTATCTCGTGCTTTCGCTTGCCTCTAGCTAGAATCAGTTTTCCGCCAGATGACTTCCTTCCAATTTTACCTTGCCAACGCATATTGTAATACCTCAGATCGCAAACAGTTTTCAGTGCGCCGTATTTAATGGTTGTGGTGCTACTCTCTTGCGAGGGTCACCTTCTAATGCCGGGAAAGTGGCCCGAAATTCTCTATTAACCTCAATCAGGTGGTTAGATATTTTAATGCTTTTTGAAGTCGTTTCCCGGCAAATAGCCTATTTCAACATCTTGGCCATGTAATGACCAGATAGTTCATAACCCAGCCGCCGATAATAACCCCTTGCACCTATACCACTTGTGATTTCTAAACTCTTATAACCCTTATTTACAGCAAGAGTCTCTGCTGATGCCACGAGCTTTTTCCCGTAGCCTCTGTGTTGCCATCCTTCTTTTCTTGTGCCGATAGGGACCAGAGGCCCATAGATGTGAAGCTCCCGTACTCGTGCAACAGAGCCCAGGCGGAGGCGCAGGAAACCAATCAAAGTATCGTCTTCACTTTCAAAGGAGAGGAAGTGCTCTTCCCCTCTGCATGCCTCGTAAACCTCGTGCCTTGAGACGACCTCGATATCTGATACTTTGCGCAGACCTGCTTCACGGCAGCGAATGCATTTGCATCGACCACCTCGCGCTTTCAGTAGATGCAATGCAAGCTGTCTCAAATTGGATTTTTTCACTCCTGCCACAATATGCTTGGCCGGGATGTCCCGCTGCACGCGTTGCAGCCTAACATATCTCGGAAGCAGACCTTTGATTTGAGAGACAAGTTCGCTAGCCTCCTCGTCGCCCAGAGGCGAATAATCACCTTTCTTGTAGAGACGATAAAGATGCGTTCCCTCCACCACTAGCGTTGGATAGATTTTGAGATAATCAGGACGGAAACGGCAATCATTAAAGAGCTCCTTAAATATCTCCAAATCATCTTTAGGAGTCGAACCGGGAAGACCTGGCATCATATGGAATCCAACTTTTAAGCCAGCCTCACGCAAAGCCAGATTGGCTTCGATGGTATCCTCAACGGTGTGACCCCGTTTCATCATATCGAGCAAGTCATCACGTGTGCTCTGTACACCCAGCTCAACTTTTGTGGCACCAAGGCTGAGCATCTCTTTGATCTCTTTGAGACCGCACCAGTCTGGTCTAGTCTCGAAAGTGGTACCTATGTTACGAACAGAAGCCGTCTCATTTTTCTTTGCTACAATTGGAAAAGGTTGCCACTCCAGCGTTCTTTGTGGGCTAGGGTAGTCATTCATTGCCTCCAGGCAACGCTTCACAAACCAGTGCTGATAGCCTAAAGGACGAGATGTTATCGTCCCGCCCATGATGATGAGCTCCGATTTGTCTAGAGGATGACCAATCTCATCCAGTTGAGCAAGCCTGGCCATTACTTGCTCATAAGGGTCATAGTCGTGCTGCGCCGCTCGGAGTGCAGCTGGCTCCCGACCAGTGTAGCTTTGCGGGGAAGTACAATGAATTCCGCCTGGGCAGGGAACGCAAGTGCCGTGTGGGCAGCGAGCTGGTGAGGTCATGGCAGCGATAACAGAAACGCCGGAGAGTGTTCTCGTCGGTTTTCGAACCAGCATCTTAAGTGCTTCACGTTCCTCGGCCAATGCCATTGCTAAAATATCTGCATTACTGGGTAGAGATTTAAGACCAAAGCGGGATGAAACCGACTTCTTATGGACCAGAAGAGATGGTTCGTCGTATATTTCGCCGCGAAGTATCTCATCTACGATTTTGCGCAGCTCGACGTTTATTTCATCCAACTTATTGCCTCATTATGGCTATGCAAAGGCCAGCAAAGACGCCATTTAGCGGGGTCCGCCACATTGCTATCATCAAAAACTTGCATTGCATTCATCACTTTGCACATGATGACAATTATTAAAGCCCCCCTCGCTGCCCGCATCCAAATGTAGTATTGAAATTCCACGTTGTGATATTTCAATTTAAGGAATAAGAAAGTTGTCAATTCAAAAGAGTTCGCATAGATAGAGTGGCTCCTTTTTGCCCAGCTGTCTTAAGGTCAGGCCATCTTCATTCATGATTAGGTAGGTGTTGGGCGTCTCAAGTCTGGACCCCTGCTCTTTATCATGCGTGAAACATCCCGCATTCACAGCTAATGGGCCGCCTTTCCGCTGGTAGATGCCTGCGCGATGCGTATCGCCATAAATGAAGCAGTCTACTTTCTCCTGGTTCTGGTCGCGAATGAACTTCAATATGGCTTCGTATTGCCTCTCCACTGGTGTCCAGCGTTGGTTTCTGAAAACACCAGATTTGAACTTTTGCAGGAACCGAGAAGTTTTCCATAGAAGTTCTTCAAAGTCTACCATCTCACCAATGTAGGCCGAGCGGTAGATGCCCTCATAAGCATTGGTCATCATCATTTCTAAGTCTGCTGGAAGCTGCTCTTCTCCTGAGAGCTTTCTTAACGTTTCAACCAACCCCATGGAGACCGCTTGAATCTGGCCCAGATGATGGCCATGAGTAAAAAGTGTAGTTCGATAACGGCAACGTGTCCGGTAAGTGGGATAAAACATCTCGATATTTAGACCGTTGATGGTCTGGCTCCAGCGCAATGCTGGAACATAAACGGGATATAGATCTCCTCGTGCCATGCGTTCCATAAACTCATCATCTTGTTTTTGGACAACCAGATGATGATCATGGTTTCCTACAACGTAACGTATCTTTACGTCCACCTGAGAAAGCATTTTTAAAAAATAAATGGAGGCACGTACCGCCTTTTCTGGGCGTACTCTCCAGAAGTCAAAGATGTCTCCCAGGAGCACTACCTCATCGTAACAGCTTCCCCATTCACATATCTCTTGCTTAAGTTTGTCGACCTTTACCGGGTCGCTTAATGTCGATGAGCATAAACCAAAGTGCGTATCTGAGATTACTACCGCTGCTATGCGCCCCCCTCCTCGATCTTCGTTATGACTATTGTTATTTATAAATATTGTTAGCACTGATGGAAGGAATTGATGCACCTAGCCAGATTTGTTTCATCAAGCAAAAGGCAAAAATATGTTCTCTAAAAGGAAACAATTAGAATGATCGATATTGCCATTCCTAAGGGTAGTCTACAAAACCAGACTCTTCAGCTCTTCGAGCAGGCTGGGCTGGAAGTCAAAAGAACCGAGAGAGAGTACAACGCCCGTATCGATGACCCTCGCATTGGCAAGGTGAAGATTCTTCGACCTCAAGAGATACCGACCTACGTGGCTAAAGGTTATTTCGACCTCGGTATCTCCGGAACGGATTGGATAATGGAGTCCGGAGCCGTCGTAACCAAGGTCACTGAACTAAATTACGGCAAGCAGGGTCCAGGCATTGTGAAGCTGGTAGTAGCAGTTCCAGAAAGCTTGGATATCAAATCCGCCAGCCAGATTAAGCCGAAAAGCCGCGTAGCCACAGAATATCCGAACCTCACACAAGATTTCTTCCTTAAGCTCGGTATACCTGTAGATATTCAGTTCTCATTTGGAGCCACAGAAGCTAAGGTCCCTGAGCTAACTGATGTGGTTGTCGATCTCACCGAGACTGGGTCGACTCTGAAAAAGAACGGCCTGAAAATCATAGATGTCATGCTGGAGTCAACCTCAGAATTGATAGCTAACAAGAAGAGCTGGTTAGATCCGGCGAAACACGAGGAGATCGTCGCTATAGAGACGTTATTATCAGCTGTGATAAGAGCAAAGAGCAAAGTTCTGTTGAAGATGAATGTGCCCGAGGAGAATATACAGAGCTTGGTTTCCATTCTTCCCAGTATGAAGAACCCCACCATCTCCAAGCTTTACAACTCCGGTTATTATGCCGTGGAAACTGTTGTGGATCGATCGCTGGTCAATCTGTTGATTCCTGAACTAAAGAAAGTAGGTGCTGAGGCTATCCTGGAATTAGCTATTTCCAAAATCGTTCCCTAAAAACGGCCACTTTTCCGTAGATAAATTTTAAAATAAACGGGCGCGGGGGGATTCGAACCCCCGATGTACAGCTTAGGAGGCTGCCGCCTTATCCAGACTAGGCCACGCGCCCTTTCGCCTGTGTCGATTAACCAGCACGTATATCAATCTTTCCGGGAAAAAATGCCAGAGGTAGTTGTCTAGCGGATCAGAACCCCGCTCAGCACGACAACAAACAGCCCCAGGAAGAACCAGCCCAAGATTCCTTCCATCATGGCGAGGTGCCGGTAGAATCTTACAGGGTAAGTATTAACTGGAGCTTGTGAGGTGGTAAACATGGCAATACTAAAATAAAGTGCATCGGTGAAGGATACGCGTTTGTTTGACCGTAATTTCCAGTCTTTCGGAATCTCCATCCCTTCGATCTCAAACTTGCTCATGCCATTTCCAGCCCAGAATATCACGCCAAAAAGAAGAATCGTAAAGAGACACCAGAACGTAGTATAGCTCACGCGCACGCCATAGCCGCAAGAGAGCCATGATACAATATCCGTAAGCTTAGTCCAGCCCCAAGGCTCCCGATTCTGACCGATTTTGCGATACTGGTAATAACATTCATCTGCTTCGTCAAACCACTCCAGGCTTTTATAGTTCTTCACAAGCGCAAGATATGCTGCGCCGTTGTAAACCATGCGGTTCTTTATGGTATTCCAATGGACTACGAACTTAGTAAAATCGGTGTTATTAAGATTGATTTTAGATGCATCCTGAAATGTAACATTATCAAGTTGCATGCTGTAGAGCCTGGCCTCTTCTAGTATCAGATCGTTGTCAAATCTGGCGTTGACAAAATAAGCCAGGTCCATAAACCTCACACCACCAAAGTATGCGGTCTCCATAAAACTGACACTGGCGAAGTCAGCCAATCCCGCAAAGCTGGATAGACCAAAAGTACTGCCCCTCATGAACTGAGAAGCACGGAATACCACATCGCTGGCGAAGCGAGTGGCGGCAAAGGTGGCATTTCCTCTAAACATGACATTATGAAATGTTGCATGACCGTCAAAATGCGTCTCAAGAAAGCTTACATTTCCAAAATTCGCATTTTCAAAGGACGCTAACCGCAAAAACTGAGCAAAATTGAAATCTGTGTCTTTGGCAAAGTCGGAATTAAGGAATATGGCATCTTTGCTGAATTGAGCGTTCCCAAAACTCGTGTCGTTTAGAAAATGCGTGCTTATGAACGAGGCCAAGCCTTCGAAATAGGAATCCATAAAATCGACTTGCCCCAGGAAAAGGGCCCCTGAGAACTTGGAATCACCCATAAACCTGGATTTTGCAAAGCTTATGTTATCAAGAAAAACGCTGCCTCGCAAATCAAGAACATCATTGAAGGTGGTTCCATCAAATCTAACAGGTCCGTGGAAACGTGAATTTATTATCTTAACAGATTGCTTCACAGGCCCTTCAAGCTCACTCAGGTCCAGCTGGCCGGTTATCGTGATGTTATCATAATTCAGTGGCCCTCCTGATCTTATTTGGTCAACGATATCTTCCGCGGATATTGTGGGCGAGGAGAATCCCTTCAGGAAAGGCCTCTCTACCGCGATCTCTTCTGCAAAGGCCGTGCTCATAAGCAAGAAAACGAACAGCACATGAGTGCATCTAATTTTTCTTGTCACTAACATCGTTTGAAGATTCCTGAGGATTTATCACTTTTTGTATTATCTGATCATAACCTTTCCGAGTGTTACTAGGAAGAGTGCCAGCAAGAGCCAGCCAAGAATTCCTTCAAATACTACATAATATCTTTGGCGGCCTATAGGCAAGAAATCGATAGGACCTTGGGAAAGGAAGACCATTGTGCTAAAGAAGAGAGCATTTCGGAAGGTAACGTGCTCCGGAAGTGTGTCCACATCTATTGGCTCGTGCAGGGGCTTGGCAGATCTGCGAATGCCATCTCCTCTCCAGAAGGTCAGAGCAAAGAAGAAAATCGATAAAAGCGCCCAAGCTACCGTATAGTCAGGCCTGACACCGTAGCCGCAGGAGATCCATGCCAGTACATCGATAAATTTGGGCCAGCCCCATTCCTTATGAGCTTGATTTAAGTGGCGGTATTGATAGTAGCAATCGTCCTCATCTCGCGACCAGCCCAAATTATGGTAATTATTCACAAGTCCCAGATATGCCCCCGGGTTCCAGACAACGTGATTGTTTATATCAGTCCAATATGCTTTAAGTCGACTAAACTCTGTATCGTTTAATATTATTCGAGTCTCTTTATCATAAATAGCTTCCTCCAAAAGGATCGTAGAAATAGTTCCGCCCTTAAAATTCACATCTCCTTCAAATTTAGCATCCTGGAAGCTAGCTATATCCTCAAACTTGGTAAGGCCAAAATATGCATTGGCAAGGAATCTTGCCCCAGAGAAGTCAATTGCATCGCTGAACCGGACCAAATTGAAGTTGGCCTCCTTTGAAAATACGGTTTCGCTAAAGGAGGAAAGGCCGGAGAATTTACAGAGGCCAAACCTTGCAGGACCAGAAAAGATGGAATTGCTAAAGCCAGCCACATCATTAAATTTTGATTCAAAGAAGTTGGCGGTAGAGTTTACTCTAGCAGCAGAAAAGTCCACGACTCCCGAAAAGTCTACACCTGAGAATAGAGCATCTTGGGAGAACTGTGCCGATGTGAAGTAGGTGTAATACCCAAAACGCGAGTAATTAAAATTCGCGTTTCCCAGAAATCGAACCTCATTGAAGCTAGCATCCTTCTGAAACTTTGCATCCTCGAAGCTCACGTTATCCTGAAAAAGGGTTCCATCAAATATAACAGGTTGCTCAAAAGAAGCCCCGGTGAAGCTGGCGCGCTGAAGACTAGTATTGGCAAAGTCTGCCTGACCGATGAAGTGAGCTTTGTCGAAGCTCGCGTTGCCAAAAGAGGTGCCCCAAAGAATAGCATCTTTTTCGAAGGTTACACCATTGAAGCTGGCGTTATATATTATAGAATTAGTAATAAAGAATTCCTGGCTTACGACGCTTGTTCGTAGCGTGCTGATATCCAGATTGCCTGTTACTGAGATATTGTTATAGTTTATAGGCTGATTATTCTCGACCTTGGCTATGATCTCTCCGGCGGGAACGGTTGTTACGGCTGAAGACAATGTAGTTGTAGCCAGTATTAAGGCAGCAGTCAATATCATTGAGAGCTTGGACATCTGGGCTGTTATTCTTGCACTACTTATCTTTATCTTTTGCCTGGGTGTGACGAATAGATTATTAGTCATTTCAAGGCATGAAATTGATGCACTTTTTTCACCAAGACTGTACTGGGCGAAGATCGCCTGCTTGACCAACTGCGGTGTAGTGCTTTTCTGTCCAGGTAGTTTTGCACTAAACAAAAGCTCTACTCGAGCAAGATTGCGCCCATACCTGCGGATAGCCAAGTGATGAATGCGTAGTGTCTGCCGTGCCCATGCCTATGATCCAAAAGGCATAGTGAGTATAAGAGGTGAATACACAACGGCGATCTACGCTATTGTGGCGTAAACACGGATTTTGTGCTTATCACGAAAAAAATAGTATTCGAGAAATGCTTAACAATAGCAATGCGGCAAAGTGTTTCATCATATAATAGAAAATTATTAAATATATAACTCAATTGGAAGTAAGTTCTTCAGGGGTCTGAAAATGCCTTTAATTTGCCCCCTTTGCCCCCATCCTTGATTGATGTCTTCCTCCTGAATTTTGCAAGTAAAATTACTCGATGCAGATAGTGCGCTTATAAATTCATGAATGTCCTTGGCTCCTGGTTATGGCCAGGGCCAATATATTGGTAAACGCCTCCAACAGCCTTCGTTGCTCAGGCCGGAGGAATTTATCACCTTTGCCAAGTCCCACGCCCAATACTCCCACCGTGACGTCTTTGGTATTCAGAGGCAAATAAAGAAATGTTGCTGAGGATAAAGTCTGGGTGCCATGCCCGGCTGGCTGGCCATGCTGATAGACCCATGTCGCCACTCCCAGCGTGCGTTCATCAAATATCACATGCTCTCCCATTTTGGCCTTTTCTTGGAGCTGCCCACTAATGTCTGGCAGCAAAATAAGCACCTTGCATTGGAAAACGTCATTAATCACCACAGCCGCGTAGCGCAGCAGCTCCTCCTGGCTTCCAGTTGCCATCAGGTCGCGGCTGAATGCATAAAGGGAGGAGACAAAACGCTCTCTCTGGCGTGCGCTCTCTCCTTGCCATCTGACCAGATCTGCAAGAAAGCTGGTGGCTACTCCTACTATCACGAAGACAAGAAACATGGGCAGATAGCGCAGATCTTCAACCGCCAGAGTCAATTGGGGGGGAACGAAGAAGAAATCCAGGGCTAAGACCGCGGCTAACGAGGCCATCAGGCCCGAACGCCTGCCCCAGGTAATTCCGCTGTAGACTACTGGCAAAAGCAAAATCATGGCGGTATTGATGAGACCCAGCAACGTGTGGATTGACCAGCAAAAAGCGGTCACTGCTGCTACGCATGCCAAGCAGCCGTAATACGGCCGCCAGTCTTTAGCTTCCACTTCTATTTGGGCTGCTTTTTCTGTTTCCTTGATCTCAGTGTTGCCTATTACCAGCACGTGAATCGGTCCGCTTTGACTTATGACCTCATTGACAACGGAAGTCAATGGCCACCTCTTCCATAGGCCTTTGCGTGGCAAGCCGACCACCAGGAGGGTGATATTTTGAGATTGGGCAAAGGAAATAATCTCTCCGGCAATGCTATGCCCGCTGAGGGTCTGGACTTTTGCACCCAGTTCCTCAGCTAGTCTCATGCTGTGTGCCAGGCGATCCAGAGCCGCCTCGTCGGAGGGTCTTTCCTGGGGCGATTCCACATAGACTGCATACCACTCTGCATTCAGATCGGCTGCCATGCGTTGGCCTATGCGTACCAATCGCTCAGATAGGGTGCTGGTGCTGATGCAGACCAAAATCCGGGATCCGGCCGGCCAGGGTCCAAGGATGCCATGCCGCTCCATGTAGGAGCGCATGTCTTCATCCACTTTGCTCGCAGTATAGCGTAGAGCCATCTCTCGCAACCCGATGAGATTTCCCTCGCGAAAAAAGCGATGTATTGCTTTCTCCGCCTGGGGCGGAATATACACCTTGCCCTCAGAAAACCGCGCCAGTAACTCCTCTGGAGGCAGATCCACCACCTCAAGCTCATCGGCCATTTGCATGATCTTATCCGGTACGGTTTCGCGGACTCTGACTCCAGTGATCTGGTAGACTATATCATTGAGGCTCTCTACATGCTGGATATTCATAGTGGTATAGACGCTGATCCCGGCGTCCAGTAGCTCTTCCACATCCTGGTATCTCTTGGCATGGCGTGAGCCTGGGGCATTACTGTGGGCCAGCTCATCGACCAGGGCGATTGTCGGGTGTCGTGCCAAAACCCCGTCCAGATCCATTTCCTCCAGCATAATCTGCCCATGCTCCGACCTGAGACGGGATACTATCTCCTGGCCCTGTAGCAAAGCCAGAGTTTCCTTCCGTCCGTGGGTCTCGATGAGCGCAACGACTATGTCTACTCCTTCCTTTTTGAGTGCGAGAGCCTCTTCGAGCATCTGAAAGGTCTTGCCCACGCCAGCGGCAGCTCCGATAAAGATCTTAAGCTTGCCCCGGCGGGGCTCAGTCTTTTGCTCCTCGTGGCGCAACATTTTCAGCAGGATATCCGGATCCGGCCGTAGATCTCGTTGAATGCTTCTCATCCCTTCTTCGCCAGATCGTCCAATGCCAGGTTGAGCATCAGTGTATTCACCCTCTCCTGTCCCAATATTCCGAACTGTGCAGGCTCTATATGTTGATAGACCAGAAGCTTGACCTCAGACTCGGGCAATCCTCGTTCCCTGGCAATCCTTGCCACCTGCATCATTGCCCCCTGCATGCGGATGTGCGGGTCAAGACCGCTGGCTGAGGCGAGAACTAGCTCGCAGGGCACCGGTGCGTTTTGGGAAAGATTGTTTATGCGCCTCACATATTCGATTCTCTGGCTCACTTCTTCCATCAGCCTGGCGCTGGTGGGGCCATAGTTGCTGGCTCCTGAACCATTGGCGGCATATCCGACCGCTGAAGGCCGCCCTTGGAAGTAGCCAGGGGTGGAGAAATTCTGGCCGATCAGCTCTGAGCCCACGACCTTTCCGTCAACCACTATCAGACTCCCTCCTGCTTTTTCAGGCATAGCCGTCTGGACTATGCCGGTTATGAGAAGCGGATAGACGAGGCCAGTAAAGAGTGTGAAGGCCAGGAACAGGAGTAATGCAGATTTTGCCTCTTGTGCAATATTCAACATTTCATCACTCCAAGTGCAGCAGAACTACCAGGATGTCGATCAGTTTTATACCGATGAAGGGAACGATCAGCCCCCCGATGCCGTAAATAAGCAGATTGCGGCGCAATAGTGCAGCGGCGGTCGTAGGCTGGTAGCGAACTCCTTTCAGCGCCAGGGGAATAAGCAGCGGGATGATGATGGCATTGAAGATGATCGCCGAGAGCACCGCGCTTGTGGACGTTGACAGATGCATGACGTTGAGCATGCCTAGCATTGGGTACTCGGCCGCAAAAATGGCTGGAATGATGGCAAAGTATTTTGAGACATCATTGGCCACGCTGAATGTGGTAAGCGCTCCGCGGGTGATCAATATCTGCTTACCGATCTCCACAATATCCAGCAGCTTGGCAGGGTTGGAGTCGAGATCGACCATATTGGCCGCCTCTCTGGCAGCCTGAGTGCCTGCATTCATGGCGACAGCCACGTCTGCCTGCGCCAAAGCCGGGGCATCATTTGTGCCATCCCCGATCATAGCCACCAGATGGCCTTCCTTCTGGTATTTTCGAATGGCTTCAAGTTTGGCCTCGGGCCGTGCCTGGCCGATGAAGTCGTCAATGCCTGCCTCTGCGGCTATCGCTGCGGCAGTTGTCGGGTTGTCTCCGGTGATCATCACGGAGCGAATGCCAACCAAACGCAGGTGAGATAGGCGCTCCTTGATGTTTTCCTTGAGCACATCCTTTAGACGGACGGCCCCCAAAATCCTGGCACCTTCGGCTACCACCAGAGGTGTGCCGCCCTCTCTAGCAATGCTGTCAACTGCAGCTCTGATGCTCTCAGGCATTACGCCACCCTTATTTTTCACATATTCCTCGATGGCGTCATGGGCGCCTTTGCGAATCTCCTTCCCGCTCCAGTCGATTCCACTCATGCGCGTCTCGGCGCTGAAGGGGATGAAAGAAGAGCCCTCTGGGGCTCGAATGTCTTTGCCCCGTACATCGAGCTTCTCCTTGGCCAGATCTACGATGCTTCGCCCCTCTGGAGTCTCATCGGCAAGAGAAGATAGCATGGCAGCTTCTGCCAGATCTTCATTCCTTATGCCTTCGGCAGAGATGAACTCAGTTGCCATCCGGTTTCCTAGAGTTATGGTACCTGTCTTATCCATCAGCACCACATCCACATCTCCTGATGCCTCAACCGCCCTACCACTCAGGGCTATGACGTTATGCGCCAGCAGCCTGTCCATGCCGGCTATGCCGATAGCAGGCAAGAGGCCCCCAATGGTGGTTGGCATCAGGCAGACAAGCAGGGCCACCAATATGGGAACCGCTATAGAAAGGCCCATATAACCGGCAAAAGCCTGCAGGCTTACTACCACCACCAAGAAGAGGCCGGTCAGGCCTATGAGCAGTATCTCCAATGCTTGCTCGTTGGGGGTCTTCTGGCGCTTGGCACTCTCCACCATTCCTATCATCTGATCTAAGAATGTCTCACCTGGGTCGGTTGTGATGTTGATCGTTACCTTACCCGAGAGGACACGGGTTCCGCCGGTAACGCCGCTGAGATTACCTCCTGACTCTCGCACGACTGGAGCCGACTCACCGGTGATAGCCGATTCGTCCACCAGGGCCACTCCAATAATAATCTCTCCATCGCTGGGGATGATACCGTCATCCTCTACCAGGACGTGATCACCTTTACGCAGATCCAGCGCCGATACCTCCTCAGTGCGGTCTCCGGTGATGAGCCTATGAGCCTTGGCCTCACTGCGGGCCTGACGTAGGGTTTCGGCCTGGGCTCGTCCTCTACCTTCTGCCAATGCCTCGGCAAAGTTGGCAAAGAGAATAGTAAACCAGAGCCAGATGCTGATCTGCACATCGAATCCATAGAGTTTGCCCTGGATTATATCGCCGGCTGATATCAATGTCGTGAGCAGTGCTCCTATCTCCACCGCCAGCATCACCGGATTTCTCCATAGTGAACGCGGGTCGAGCTTGGGGATGGAATCCTTGGCTGCCTGCCTCACCAGATCTGACTGCCACAGGCCTGGCATGTTGATCTTCATTTTCATCACCTCAAAATGTCCTGCCTGCCGCCAGCAGCAGATGTTCAAGTATCGGTCCCAAAACCAAGACCGGGAAGAAGGTCAAAGCTCCTACAATTATGACCGTGCCCACCAGCATGATCACAAAAAGCGGGCTGGCTACAGGCAGAGTGGCAGAGCTTGCGGGAACGATCCTTTTCTGGGCCAGAGATCCAGCTAAGGCTAAGGCGGGCAGAATGGTAGCAAACCTTCCTAACAGCATTCCCAGGGCAGTTGCAAGATTGTAGAAGACGGTGTTGGCATTCAGGCCGGCAAAGGCGGAACCGTTGTTGCCGCAGGCTGAGGCAAAGGCATAGAGCAGCTCGGATAGGCCATGGGGCCCGAAGTTGTTGAGGCTGGACAGGCCAGAAGGTAGCGATATTGTTATGCCTGCCAGGATAAGTAAAGTAACTGCCGGCGCCAGCAGGCCCACCACGGCCATGATCATCTCAAAGGGCTCAAGCTTCTTGCCGAAGAGCTCGGGAGTTCTTCCGATCATCAGCCCGGCCAGGAACATGGTCATAATGGCGTAGAAGAGCATGCCGATCAAGCCTACACCTACTCCTCCGAAGATCACCTCGCCAATGGCCATATTGAAAAGCAATATCATCCCCGCCAGGGGCATCAGGCTGTCATGCATGCTGTCTACTCCTCCACACGAAGTCACAGTGGTAGCCTCTGCGAAGACAACAGATGGGACTATGCCGAAGCGCACCTCTTTGCCTTCCAGATTTTCGCCCCCTGCCACTCCCAGATTTTCTAGCAATGGATTGCCTGAGGTTTCTGCCCACAGGGCGACAGCTAGGCCCATCAGATAGAGCACTAGCATCGAGGCAAAAATGGCCCTGCCCTGTCCTTCATTCTTGACCATTCGGCCGAAAGCAAAGGGAAGTGCGGCCGAAATGAGGAGCATAGCTAAGACCTGCAAGAAATCCGTTAGTGGCGTTGGATTTTCAAAAGGATGGGCCGAGTTGGCATTGAAAAAGCCACCTCCGTTGGTTCCCAGGAATTTGATGGCATCCTGTGAGGCCGTTGGCCCGAGGGCGATGATTTGTTCGCCGCCTTCGAGTGTTTGCACCTGGACATAGGGGTCTAAGGTTTGCACAACTCCCTGAGACGCAAATAAAAGGGCCCAAATGATGGCGAGCGGCAGCAGCAAATAGAGCAGGGATCTTGTCAAGTCCACCCAGAAGTTACCGATGTTGACAATATTTTTGCGGGTGAAGCCCCGGATAAGGGCCATTGCTGAAGCCAATCCAACGGCTGTAGACAGAAAATTCTGTACGGTTAAACCCAGCATCTGAGTCAAGTAGCTCATGGTCTGCTCGCCGCTGTAGGATTGCCAGTTGGTGTTGGTTGTGAAGGAGACGGCAGTGTTGAGGGCTGTGTCCCATCTGACCGGTCCGAGTCCCTGGGGATTAATGGGCAAGAAGCCCTGCACCTCCTGGAGTATGAAGACTGTCCCCAATCCCAGGGCATTGAAAATCAAAAGGGCTGAAGCATAGCTCTTCCAGGACATCTCTCTTGTCTCATCAACACGACCTATTTTATAGAGAACTTGCTCAACGGGTCGTAAGAATGGCGTGAGTATTGTCCGCTCTCCGCGGAATACATTTGCAATATACTTTCCAGTCGGTGCTGCCAGTACCCAAATAGCCACTAGCAGCAAGGCTACATATGCAAATTCGGTTAGCATTATGTCACCTCTAATAAGATATAATTTAGGAGATAATCTTTGTATGCTATATCATAGCCTACACTTTGGGCTATAATGATATTCTAAACTTATCTGGGACGTTGTCCTGAGATAAAATCGCTTGAATTTAAATAATTTCTAATCGTCAACACATAGGCATATGCTCTGCTAAGTAAGCTGATGGTGGCTTTGACCACATCAGGCCTAAACTTATTGGAAATCTGAATCAGATCTCCTTGTAGCATGCCCGGAATTGATCTCATTTTTTTATCCCTCTTTGAAGACGAATTGGGAGGATTTAGCTCACTCCCGAATCGTTCTCCATGGAGCCTACCCTACTAGCTAAACTGATACATAAATGTATTTGTGAAGGATTAAGTGTCTCTTGAAATTGGCAAGATAGATGCTCGTGATTCGTTATGAATTGTTCGTAAAATCCTTTTGGATATATAAAAACTGCTAAAATAGATCAATACGATTGATATTCTTACATAGGCTTGAACATATCACATATTGGGGAATTTGTTAATTGATTTTTGTGCTGTCTAGTTATAATTAATAAAAAATTATAATTAAATATAGTAAAATCAAATAAGAGCAAAAATGGCCGCACAAAATAGATTTTCGAAATTCATCGTATCAAGTTTCCTATATCACAAAATGATGAATAAGGAGGGAGGCAAAAGTCTTGGATGTAGGAGGGAGAAAAAAGAATCCATCGACTTTTGCCATACGTAAGTACGACAATTGCCGTATATAAATGTTTCGCTTTTCTCTAAAATTATAAACTTTTCCTAGATCCTGAAAAGAGAATCGGAAATTTTTAGGACCATGCAGTCCAACGTCGGCCGCAGCGCTCTCTTTGGGAATCTAATCACTATCTAAATGGTTATCTTAAGATACGGGGTTTGAGTTTTTTTTATCAGAACTCTTATTAGGTGCGAGCGACCGTTAGCTCTTCGTTAGGGATTTAAAAGGATTTGATGCAATAGTCGAATTCAAAGAATTTGTCCAGGCATTAATGCCAACTTTTTCGAAAGCACAACAATCGAAAGATTCTGATCAGAAAGCTTTATTAATCATTGCTGGATTGAGTTAATGTCCCTTCAGAGGGCTGGCACGAGCTTAGAATGTGTTCTGCTATGAGTGATGGTGCGAGAAAGGGACTACAGGTCGCATTGATAGGTCCTTATGGTAGGATATTGACTACTGTCTACCTATGACCATGAGACAACCCAAATGCGGTACAGACGCCCGTTGCGAGGGTTACCGGACTGACTGTGGAATCCTTGGAATGAAGTGCCGGAGTTAGTATCGGGCGATAGCTTATCAATTATTTGCAGAAACATTTCTGATGAATCCTCCATCTAGGATGAGACTACCTTTGTTTCTTTTCCTGCGATATCTTCATCTCCTTTCGTGAGCACAATTCCTGCAAGTGAAAGGTCAACTTATAACCCTGGAGGGCATAGATGGCTCAGGTAAGAGCACTGTTTCTTTACGCATAGTTTCTAAACTGCGGGAGATCATGCCGGACACGAAGATTGTTTGCACCGCTGAACCTACAACAGGAGATGCAGGACGGATCTTAAGATCAAAGCTCTCCCAAAGCAATGCAGACGAAACCCCGGAATCGGTCATGCAAGAACTATTTCTTTTCATGGCTGATCATGCGGATCATCTAGAGAGATTGGTCCTTCCTTCTCTGAGAGATGGCGCAATTGTTATATCCGACAGATATGCCGATTCTACGTTTGCATATCAAGGAGTGACACTGCATGGTGTTGTCAATGATCCCGTGCAGTGGATCCAAACCATTTACATACCATGGAATAGGTGCCCTGATAGAACGCTACTTTTTGTTCTTGACCCGGAAATAGCTCTAGAGAGGATGCATTCGCGCAAGGGAAGAGAGAAATTTGAGCAGTTTAGGTTCCTGCAATCAGTAGACAAAAATTTCCGGCTGCTAGCTGCACAAGAGCCAGGGCGTTTCGTCCTGATTGATGCCAGTTGTGATATCGAAATCGTCGTCGAGACTGCCATGAATGCTGTACTTGATCTCATCCGCCAGTAACTATTGAGTGTCAGTGTCAGTAAGGAGAATTTAACGAAATGCAGTTTTAGATCAACGCCATGTCGATCAATCTTTTTGCCCAGGCCAGCTTTTTTTTCTTTCGGGGTGTGACACTTTCGTCCTCGAAGTCAAAACCTAATAGTGATATGGAGGAAGCACCCAGTTCTTTAGCTAAGAAAACAGATCTATCTCCATCTGTAAATCCTCCGAAATTGTAGAGGCCCTCTGGTGGTCTGCATTGCACTGTTCCAATGATCCGTCCTAGTTGCGGCACGGATATTTTCAGAGCGTCCAGGTTATCTCCATGGGCGTGCACTATCGCGATGGAACCCCGTTGGTTTGCTTCTAGAATGGCTTCAAATGGGCCATCCAAGTCAGTGACAATCATCTCTGGTACAATGTCTTTCTTTAATAGAGTAGATGTAGCACCATCCGCTGCCACGAAGATTGCTTCCTTTATGGCCGAATCGTTCAGATCATCAAGCTCGCCCTCCAGAGTTGGGGCATTGCCAACGATTATCGCATCCCGGCCAAATAACAATGCATTAGCGTCGGAAAGGCTTTGTTTTTTATAGCGCAGTAGTTCACAAAGCAGATTTGCTGCCTCTTCATCCCTTGTTAAAGAAAAGCCAAAATCATCCAGAATCTCCAGGTAAACTGGCTTCCAGGTCGCGAATTGCATAATACGCATTGGATATTGGAATATAAGCAATTTCCTTTTTGATACTAAGGCAAAAAGCTACCCACCAAATAAATCTAAATATCTAATAAAGTTGAAAAACGAAAAGAGAAGGGGAAAAGATCCCCTTTGTCTTTCTAGTAGATTCTTGGGAACTGGGCCTGGGTTGGTACCTTATAGCAGGTGCAGTCGAAGATGCCTTTTGCTGAACCTAATTTCTTCTTAGTGTAGGCATCTAAGTAATCGTACCCACCGGTGCAGCAGGGCAACCAATCGTCAGATGTTTGCTTCAGGTAGTAGGGTACATGTAGTGTCATATTTTTCTCTATATGGTAGGTTCCCCAATAGTCCTCATCGATCTCAATGGCTGGATCCTTCCATGCGCTATAGCTTAATCCATCATCGATAAAGCCCGAGGCGGACCTTGGTATTATTCTGCCGGCGAAGTTCTCATTTGCCTGAAGAACACCAATATGGGCCTTGCCGTCTGTTACATCTTCGGTGACCCTCATCTGAGTGAAGCCATTACCATCAATTACTGGGTCATAGGTATAGTTGAATGTCTCTTTGAGTGTGGCGTCCAATTCCTTGTCCAGTGCATGAGCGTATTCAACCTCGTGGTGCATGCTAGTTCCTGCGCGATAGTTCTTTAAGGTCGTCTTCTCCTTTAACAGGGAGCTGTAGTCCAGAGGTCTGGCCGCATAATAGCCGGTTCCGACTGCAATCCTCATGGGTGCGTAGACCATTGCGTTATCTTCTTTGAACTGGATGCAATTTAGTTCGTAGTCGTTGTAGTCTGTATATGCGTTGTGTGTGGACTTGTTCAGATGCTGGTAGGTCAGAGTGGCCTCATTGTTTACGGATCCACTGCCGTGAGCGTAATTCTTAAAAGCCAAGTTCCCGGATTTGGCATACATGTAGGTCATGAAATAGCCATTACCCTGCACGCTCTGTTCAAAATTGAATGTAGTATTTATTTCGTTGTACCCATTCACATAGGTTGGTGTCGCAGGAAACGATAATGGATAATTCGCTGCCAACGAACAGCCTGTAAGTGCAACTAAAACCATTGCTAATACGATTAGCATTATCTTCTTCAGATCAATCCCTCCATCTAACGCGAATAACACTATATCTTATTATGATCCTGTTTTCTTTAGGGCAACTCACCTATTTTAATCTGTTGATTGCTCTTTATAAATGTTGTCTGAATATCCGTTTGCTGCTATCTATTTATATCTATAAATATAGCAGATTTTGTGCTTGGCCGGCATAGCGTGAACACGTTGGCCGCTATTTCTTAGAATGCCAGCGATTTTAGTCAGAATCCTTGGTATGTGAATAACGACGCACCCACATTTATAATTTCTACACGATATTCACTAATAATTCATATCTCAGATTATGACATATAATATTAATATAAAATTTATCAAATATATGAACTAGTGTCCCCTCACGAAAGTATACTTCCATGAATGAATAACCAAAAGATTAATACGTTAAGGGTTTCTCGATATGTATCAGTATGTTCGCTCTTATCGATCTTATAAGGTTATCTTTTGGTTATCCCAATCGTATAAAAACCAACTCGTTTGAGCGTAGAATCGAACGTGCATAATAATTATAAGCCTTGGTCATTAGATCGATACAATTGAGCATACAAAAACCCCATCACGTATTGTGTCGAAAGAGAAGCGCTTTGCCATTTTGGCAGAGGGTTCCCGGGTTTTCTAGTCCCGGAGCGGGACTAAACCCCAGCCTTGGGCTGGAACAGGAGGACAAACGGGGGATGCTGGCAGAACTAGAAGATAAGAGGGGCAAACTCAGGCAGGAGTCCCTTGCCTTTAAGGATAGACGCAGTCAATTGAACGCAGAAGCGAGCAAATGGGCCTCCAAGAGGAATGAGCTCAACAAGACGACAAAAGAACTGATCGATAAGGCCCAAGAGCTCAAGAAGCTGCGTGACGACAATAATAAAAATGTGGCTGAGGCGAAAAAGCAAAGGGACGAGTACAACGAGAAAACAAACCAGCTCTATGCAAGGATAGACGATATCCGGAAGAAGTACAACCTCACCGGAGAGCGCTCGATAAGAGATCTGCGACGCGAAATCGATCATTTGGAGTTTCGGCAGCAGACTGAGGTTTTGAGCCCTGACAAAGAAAAGCAGCTGGTTGATAAGATTGCAGCCTTACATGCTGAATTCCGGAGCCGCAAAGAACAGCTGGAGAAAAATGACGAGCTGAGGAAACTTCTGGATGAAGCCCAGGCCATGAGAGATCAGGCGTCAGACCACCACGATCAAGTTACTAAATTCGCGGAGCTGGCCCAAGAATATCATGACCAGATGATAGGTACATTCAAGGAAGCCGATCAGACTCGTGCTGAGGCTGATGCAGCTCATAAGGAATTCGTAAAGGCTCAAGAAGCAGCCGATGAGCAGCATAAGGAGTTTATCCGCACCCAGCGAGAGGTTCGCGACTTCGAAAAAGTCATCATGGGCTTGAAGAAGAAGAACAGGGATGTCAAAGAAGATCGCGCCAAAGAAGTTGCCAAGCGCGAAGCAGAGGAAATCCTTACACACTTCAGGCAAGGCGAAAAACTGGATACAGCAGATCTACTCAGGTTACAGCGTGCTGGCCTAGTTTGATTGAGCCTGAAAAATTGAGTTTAGCGGGCAGGGAACCTGCCCTTTCCTTAGATTTTAGGCATCTTTATTTGATGTAATATAATAACTGCCAAATTTTTTAAATTTATTATAATTTGTAGTAGGTGTTTAACAACTTTCATCGTAGTTGGACCAAAATTATTTTAACGCTGCCCAAATGCGGTCTTACCGACTCAGGTTAGCGTTCCAGACAGTTTGATGCACCGCAAATCAAACCTGAATTACTAAAAGCAGAATCTCCATCACACATCCATACGCAGAGTTAAAAAATGTCCTTTTGGCCTCTTTGTTTCAAATATTGACCAGAAAACGCGCTTTGGTTGTTGATTGCCGATGAGAAGGTTGGCAAGGAAGACCGTAAGGTATTAAAGACCCATATCAGATCCATAACAATGAATGAGATTCGCCTGCTCTTCGGAAAGCCGGTTATCGGGGACAGAGCGGAGCTTATTTTAGCGCTAAAGAATCTGCAATCGGTCCATGGTTGTGTTGTGCTAGCTCTGGATGCAGATAAGGTCGTTAGCGAGAGACATATTTCATTTGCAGCAGAGAAGGCATTTGCTGCCACATTGGAAAATAGGAACATTGCTAAAGACATAGGGATAGAGATAATGCGCTACGCTTCGGGTGAGCGCCAGATCGAAAAAGCTATGTCCATGGGGCTTTCCAGTAATACAGGGCGCATAGTTCTCATTATAGTATCCTTTGGCCGCGATTGTTCCTGGCCAAGTGATTCAGAGCTAAGAAAAATTATAGATCCCGATGGGCGAGGTTGTTCTTTCGAGGGCGAGGCTGTAAAGAAGACCTTTAATATCTCTCCGAAAGAGATTGAAGTTGTTGGGGAGAGACGGATAGAAGATCTAGTTATTGAGAGAGTAGCGCTGGTTGATACATACCGGTGAACTGCTAATAAGAGGATGAGTTCTAAAATGAAAGAAGAATTCTACACCGAGAAACGATGGCTCAATTGGATGAATAAGGTCAAGGACAGTAATTTCAAGCTAACTGAGTCGGACGATACGAATTCGGGTGCCGTTTTCATCTATATAATGGACGATGTGGTGCTGGCTTGTTTGAAGGTTATAGCCCGATGCGAGAGAGAAATAATAACTCCTGAAGAGGCGATAACGGAGATCGCCGCCATTAGGTCAATAATCTTCCAAGAGCATGAGTCACTAGGGGAGGATGCTAATCTCATGCTCGAATCCTTAAAGACCTCTCTTGCGGCAGTATTTGTTTCCAGCCAGCGATATATAGCTGGACGCTTCGACAATGAAAGTTCCCTGGAAGAGCTGGTGCAAAAGGCGATAGATGCGGAGAAGCAGGAGAACCTGGATGAGGCATTTGACTTGCTGAGCCAAGTGGGTGCAAGAGTGATCGGTGGAGAGAGCCTTCCCGAAATTGGCGACCTGCCCTACTGCATGACGGCAGAGTTAATGGATGGAATAGATGCCATATCTGCAGCAATGATCGGCGACGACAGCTATAAAGAAGATGATGGCACAGACGATTCGAGTGAAAGCGATTCGGTTTAGCATCCAAAATAAGCCGTATTTAAAACTTTCAAGACAATCGAACTTAGACTCTTGGCCTGGTTATTACCTCGCATCCATTCTCAGAAACAATGACCGTATGCTCTGCCTGGGAAACAAGTGCTCTTTCTACTTCCCAGAGCACAGGATACATGTGCACGGAGCCGCTTCGCATCAATTGCATCAGTGCATATTCGGCTCTTTCGCTCTTCAGCCACCGACGGGCGAAGGGAAGCGTCCTGTAATGTTCCTGGATCTCCTTCATTAGCATCCTCGCGGAAGAGAGCCTGATGGGCCTTGGCCCGGAAAATCCATAGATCTCATTTATGGGCGCCTCGCTTATTCTGCCAGAGCCATTAGTGGCAAAGGGCTCAATAGCAATGACATCTCCCGCTTTCAAAGCTGTACTCCTTTCCATGGCTTTGTTGGGAACGGTCGGCTCGTCATGGGCTTCGTATCTGGAGAGACCGTGGCCTGTTAAATTGGATATCGGCTTATAACCGTAGCCTGTTATGGTTTCCTCTATTATCGCTCCGATCTGGCCGGTGCCTACGCCCGGTGCAATAATCTCCAAAGCAGCATCTAGAGCCGCCATAGATGCCTCGGTCAGATCAGGGTGGCCCCCTAGATCTATTGTGATCGCTGCGTCTGCCACATAGCCATCTATGTGCACACCTACATCCAGCTTGACCATATTCTCTCCAAAAGTGCTCTTATCGCCTGGAGAGGGCGTATAATGGGCAGCGCTTCTGTCAAGAGATATATTGCACGGAAATGCAGGCTGTGCGCCTTTATGAATTATTTCTCCTTCTACGAACTCTGCGACCTCCAGTAAGGTTATTCCGGTCTCAACTTTTGGTCGCGCTTCTTCCAGAATCTCGGCCAAGATTTCTCCTGCCTTGCGATATTTGCTAAGCACTTCGGCTTCCATGAATACACCCTTAGAATGATATCAAAGAGAACGAAATTTTAAAACATCTATTTTCCAAGTACTAGAGTCTTCTCAAAATGTGTGAGGTTTTGGCATCCTCCTTCAGTTACAACTACAAGATCTTCCAGCCGCACACCCCCTACGTTCGGATAGTAAAGGCCAGGCTCCACGGTCACTACGTGGTTGGTCTGCAATGTCTTGCCGGAATCGCTTAAAGATGGTTCTTCATGTACATCAAGACCTACTCCATGTCCCGTAGAATGCGTGAATCCTCTGCCCACTCTTTCTGGGTAGCCATGCTCTTGCAAGACCTGGGCTACCTTGGAATGGACCTCATTTCCTGAAATGCCTGCTTTAATAGCCAAAAGCCCAGCTATCTGAGCCGCCAAAACTGCCTCGTAGATCTCCGTGACCTCCAATGAGGCCTCGCCCCTCAGAATGGTTCGTGTCATATCTGCAAAATATCTGCTGCTCTTCGACCGCGGAAAGATATCGATGACAATTGGCCTGTGGGCGGGAAGCGGCCCATAGCCTCGTGCATGAGGGTCCGTTCCCTCTGCGCCACCCGCGACAATAGTGTCCACGGCCTCGCAGCCATCTTCTAATAAAGCGATCTCGATCTTGCTTCGTACTTGTTCAGAGGTTAAAGGTTGGCCATGGTAATAGAGAAGATCTCCACAGGGTTCTGAACGTCCAATAAGATCTGTGGCTTGACGCATGGCTCTCTCACAAGCACTCTGCGTCAATCGTATGGCACATATCTCATTTTCAGTTTTTACAGATCTCCAGCGAGAGACAGGATTTTCAAGGATTGTAACAATGAAATCCTTGCATAGATGCTGGAAAATTCCAGAAGGAAACCTGAACGGGACGCCTAACCTTTTAATATCATGATCGTTAAGGAAATCTTTAAGAACGCTAATATAGGCGTCGTTCAGTTTTCCAAACTTTTTAATCTTTTCATTGAATGCATAATCAGATGTGGTGACAATATCATCCGCTGAAGATTGCTTCTCAGCCCGGCCCTTCTCCATGGCAGAGACTAAAATCTTGATTCGATCTTGCATAAGAAGGGCGAAACTGTCACCCGCCAAAAAATGAGAGAGATAGTACATATCTGCATCGCAGACGCTGTCGCCGATAAAGAGAACGCCATCAATATTTGATTCTTCGAGGAAGCTCTTCGTTCTGGTAGGCACGGCAAACTACCTGTGAATGGAACCCGTCATCTCAGATACGAACGTGGCGATATTCTGGCTTCGTTCCACGGCCGTTCCTGTTACAATCAGGTCCGCGCCAGCTGAAACCAACTCCTCTGCAGTCTTTCCACTCCTGATCCCGCCGCCCACGATGAGGAGAACGTCTCCGAGAACTCTCTTTACTCCTGCTACCATGTCTAAGGGAACTGGCTCATCAGCACCTGATCCTGCTTCCAAGTAGACTAATCTCATGCCCATGAACTTTGCGGCCATAGCGTAAGCGATAGCCAGATCTGGCTTCTTTCTGGGAATAAGCCTTGCATCTCCTACAAAACCTACTGTGCCTCCCGGCTCAATTATAATGTAGGCCATTGGGATTGGCTCTAGGCCATAGCGCAGGACCAACGGAGCACCTAATGCCTGATTTTCCACGATATAAGCAGTTGAGCGGGAATTGAGCAGACTCATGAAGAAGACTGCATCAGCATTTTCGCATAAACCAGCTACATTGCTGGGGAAAAGAATGACAGGTAGATCTATTCTTTTTTTAATCTGTTCAACCGTTTCGTGAAGAAGGAGGCCAGCCGCTCCTACTGAGCCGCCTACCATAATGGCGTTCGTGCCGCCTCTTGCGGCAGCTTCGGCCATTTCTGCGGCTTTGGTAGGGCTTTGGGAATCCGGGTCGATCAAAGTAAGATGTGCTGCACCATGCTGCTTTACGGCACGGATAAGCTCAAGCTCGACCCTGCCGATTTTAAGATTCATTTTAGGCGGTCTTATTCTCCTTGGACTTCATCCTTAGACCATGATAACTGCACTTGCGGCAGCGAGTTGCTCTAACAGGGTTGCGTGCATTGCAACGCATGCATATCTTGAGGTTCAAGATTCTATTTTCTGCTTCTGGAAATCTAGCCATAATAATCAGATCCTACCGTCCCGCCTTACTCTGATATGAAACTTTCCGTATAAATAGCGCCGGGGTTGGGATATTCCTGACAAAGGCTTGTACGCCCTTGCCATTTTGAACCCAAGTGCCCCTGAAAGGGACAACAGGTCTCGAGCCTGCCGCGTTTGAACTTCCGTCGCCCGAAAGAAGCGCGCAATCGGAATTTGTCCGCTCTGCCACCCCGGCCCAAACAGTTTTCGGTGGGTCATGCTTTATATTTGTTGCTCCTCTTAATGATCACATTCAAGTTTAAAATCGGGTGAAGAAATGTCTCTTCGAGAGGATGCACTATCATTTCATAAGTCTTTCCGGGGTAAGGTTGCCATACACAGCAAGGTTCCATGCTCTACCAAGCTGGATCTGAGCCTGGCTTATACGCCTGGGGTGGCAGAACCCTGTCGCGAGATTCAGAAAAATCCGGACGACGTTTACGAATACACAGCCAAAGGAAATATCGTGGCAGTTGTGACGGATGGTACGGCAGTTCTTGGATTGGGTGATATCGGGCCGCTAGCGTCGATTCCCGTTATGGAAGGAAAAGCCATTTTGTTCAAGAATTTTGCAGGCATTGATGCCTTTCCAATAGCAATCGCCTCAAAAGATCCTTCTATCATAGTAGATACTGTAGCCAGAATTGAGCCTGTCTTTGGCGGCATCAACTTAGAGGATATCAGCGCGCCTCGATGCTTTGAAGTGGAGGAGCGCTTAAAGAAGATCCTAGATATACCGGTCTTTCACGATGATCAACACGGAACGGCCATAGTTGCTCTGGCTGCTTTGATTAATGCTCTCAAGGTCGTGGGAAAGAATTTCGCCGATGTGCACGTGACAGTGAGCGGTGCCGGAGCTGCGGGCATTGCCGTCACCAAATTTCTTTATAGTTTTGGGGTCCGGGATGCCATACTCTGCGACAGCCGGGGTGTGATTCACATGGGTAGATCGGATCTCAATCCGGCAAAGCTCGAGATTGCGAGGATGACAAACCCGCGCAACGTCACCGGTACCTTGGCTGATGCTATTGCTGAAGCAGATGTTTTCCTGGGTCTATCTGTGGCAGGCATCGTAACGGCTGAAATGGTAAAGAGCATGGCAAAAGATGCTATTGTATTCGCTATGGCCAATCCCGTCCCCGAGGTCATGCCCGATATAGCATTAGACGCAGGAGCAAGGATAGTGGCCACGGGGAGATCCGACTTCCCTAACCAGGTGAACAATGTTTTGGGCTTTCCAGGAATTTTCCGAGGAGCCCTTGATGTTCGAGCCAGCGATATAAACGAGGCAATGAAGGTGGCGGCTTCCCATGCGATTGCAGCCCTTGTCTCGGATCCGTCCGAGGAGTGCATCATACCCTCGCCCCTGGATAGGAGGGTTGTTCCCAAGGTCGCGGAGGCGGTCGCGCGCGCTGCTGTAGAGACGGGTGTAGCCCGGCTCAAAATTGACCCTGCCGAGGTGGGACGAAACGCAGAAGCAATAGTAAAAAATCTGGAAATGAACCCGTGCAAGTAGCTTTGTATCCAGCGACTGCCAAATTCATCGATACAAATAGTCGACTTGAGCCAGTTAAGAGATGCGAAGTTACTTTGGTTGTCCGCAATATGGACTTAGACACGACTGCATAATGAGGCGAATCTGATATGGGAACGAAGTTGAAGGGCGAAAAAGGTGGCCAGGAGCGGATGCGAAAAAGGCTGGAGAATAGCTTGCCTTGGTCTCTTTCCCGCTGGTTTTCAAAAATATTGCACAAAAAGAAGTAAGCCACTCGGAAATTTTTTTCGCATTCGAGCTTATTTCAAACTTCGAAGAAGATCTCTATCAAAATAGCAACATTAGCGTTCAATGCATATAATTTCCTTAATCCAAACGAGTGAGATCCAAGCCGGAGGTGGCATTATGAGGCTCAATCTCAAAGACCGACAAGTTTTTGACCTAAATTGATCATGGGGCACTGTAGCAAATTGCTATTTCGATAGATTTATAAATTAGAAACGTGAAGAATGATTATAATTATGTCGCGAATGGCAATCAATCGAATGAGGGATTCCTAGTATTGATTGACTTATAGCTTAACAACAAATAACTTATTTGCTAACCTTTATAAGGTAGATCTAGGAACCTAATCACGTAAGAAATAGGGGCACATGTATGAGCAGGAAGACCGTTTTCTTTGAAGAAAGGTGCGGGGAAGCAATCTCCCGTTTTGCATCTACAAGAGACGTAGATAAGTTCCTTGAAAAAGAGCTGGGAAAAAATTGGAAATTAAGCGGATAGATAGTAATCTCGTCTCAAGAAGTGGTAATATATTTAAGATAGTTCCCTCTAAAACTCGAAGTAAATTTAGGAAGATGCTAGGATTGGATGGCTAGCCGTAAGCTAGTGTAACAGTCAAAATTTTATGCTGACAATTTGAGCATATATAGCCTAGGTGGTCTAAAAATGCATGTGAGAGCGCCTTCTACGGAGTTTTATTATGGAATCTCCTCACGTTGAAAGTGAGGTCTGCATCAATGAACAACAGATTGAGGGATTATGCAAACTTGCTAAATATTATAGGGAAGAATTTGTTCCTGCCTATGCAGACGTAGTGGTTTATTTATGTGCCAAACCGGATGAAACACTTCTAGAAATTGAAAATATTCTGTCACACGTTTTTCAGGTCCTAAATCCAGAATTAATTGATGAAAAAAAAGCGGAGAACATAGATAAAAGCAAAAGGGCATTTAGAGCGCGCAACTCTTGATTGCCTTAAAATAATGTGGGGCGATATCGGCGAGATCTTTCAAACCATCAACGAAGATGAAAACCTACGACGATACTGCATTAATATGCCTGAAGATGCTTTTAAGAGAAAAGTTGTAGAATATAATGGGCTACTAGCTGAAGCCAGACTTATTGAAATGAAGTCGATAGGAAAAACTCATGACGAAACAATAACTACATACAAAAGAGCGATACAACTTGCGAAGGAGATCCTTGTTTCTATAGATGATGGCAAAATAGATAATTTTGCATCGTTTAGACGAATCCTTAATATAAAATTAAACGCTTTATCTTTTATTTTGGGGGTCTTAGCAAGCTTAGTCGCCTCATATCTTTGGGTTAAATTCTGCTCATAATTTGAATAGTGTAAGTGGTTGTAAAAGATTGCCTCTCTATAAATGGATCATATGTTCATCATTGAGTTGCACCAGTTAGTAAGCTTGTGCCGTTTCAATTCCAAAAGAAAAAAGAACTGATGGGAAACTCTTGTCCCACCTACTCGAATGGGATTCAGATATGCCGTTTTATTAAGAGCATGCCCCTTATCATCCACTCAGGATTAGGCGCTCCGTAGGTAATCGTTTAAGCCTTCATTGCCCGCGTGTTCATTGGGGCTCGCCTCTTCAAGTTTGGTCCAGGTGATTTTGGCGACATTTAGAACGTCTTATCTATTTCATTAGAACAAAAACTAAGTCGGGCTTAGCGCAAAGAACGCTGCAATAGATGTAGATCATATATCTTTGATTAAATGATGGCCAAAGCAATAGCTGTATAAATATCGAGCAACTAAATTGCCTGAGATGGACGCAGCAATAGCCACAAGGAAATCAAAGGCTATACTTGACGGAAAGATTGATTCTACTGAGTTCCTGGAGCGAATCGATTTCTTTCGCATTGATGCAACTCGAAGGTTAGACCCCGAGCGTCGTTCCGAGAAGGGCCAGTTCTTTACACCTTCTTTTATCTCGAAGCTTATGGCTTCTATGTTTACTGAGCGGCCTCAAAATCTCAGGATCATAGATGCCGGTGCTGGGATTGGTTCTCTTTCTGCTGCATTAATCGCGGAGGTTTGTCATTGGGAACTGAAACCAGAATCGGTTGTCGTTGTTGCTTATGAAATCGAGCCTTTGATTATCGATTACTTGCGTTCTACATTCAATAATATCGCTGAATTGTGTAAACAAGAAGATATAAAGTTTAGTGAATATATCTTTCAGGAAGACTTTATTGCTGCTGGTGTGGCAATGATAAACGGCGGACTTTTTCCCGAAAATCGTGGGCGTTTCAACTGCGCTATAATGAATCCGCCTTATCATAAGATAAGCAATAACTCCAAGACGAGGCAGCTCCTCAAGCGTGTGGATATAGAGACAACCAACCTTTACACTGCGTTCCTGTGGCTGGTTATGAAGCTACTGGAGCCTGGTGGTGAACTTGTGGCGATTACGCCCAGAAGCTTCTGCAATGGGCCCTATTTCCGGCCTTTTCGCACAGCTTTCTTTAAATCGATGACGTTGCAGAGAGTTCACATATTTGAATCAAGGAAAAAGGCATTTCATGATGACGACGTGCTACAAGAGAATGTAATCATACATGCAGTTAAATCGTTGAGCAAAGAAAAAAAAGCGATTATCTCATCGAGTGTTGGTTCGGATGATGGTTTTATATCCATACGTGAAGTAGAGCATGATCAACTTGTGCATCCGGACGATCTTGATTACGTGATTCATATAGTCCCTGATGAAATGGCTCATATAATTGGGGAACATATGAGAAGTCTTAATGCTTCTCTTGGCGAACTAAACCTCTCTGTATCAACAGGCCGCGTTGTGGATTTCAGGGCTAAGCAACTAATAAGAAATCCGTCGTTGGAAGGCGTTGTGCCACTTATCTACCCGGCTCATTTCACAAATGGTTTTATAGAGTGGCCTATTAAAAATTTTAGGAAACCTGATGCTATAGTTAAGATCGCTGAGGAATATAACCTTTTATTGCCTGCTGGCTTTTATGTGGTGATTAAGCGTTTCTCATCCAAAGAGGAAAAGAAGCGAATAGTAGCTGCAATCTATGATCCCGATCGTATAACCTCTGATTTAGTTGGTTTTGAAAATCACCTCAACTATTATCATCGTAACGGTGGGGGAATACCATCACAGTTGGCTAAGGGGTTGGCTGCTTTCCTTAACTCAACATTAGTGGATCAATACTTCAGGCAATTTAGTGGTCATACACAGGTTAATGCTACCGATCTTCGGAGCTTGAAGTATCCGAGTGAGATAAAACTCTTGTCGATAGGTGCGAGGATCGGCAATTCATTCCCTGCTCAGGATGAGTTAGACCGGCTTGTTATGAATGCGCTGGATATTAAGATGGGGATAGTATGATTGATCCGATAGCAGCAAAGAAAAGGATTGAAGAAGCCCTTGAAATCTTGAAGTCTCTGAAGATGCCAAATGAACAGCAGAATGATAGATCCGCTTTAACTCTACTTGCACTTCTAGATATTAAGGTAGATACTCCATGGAGTGAGGCATCTAACCCTCTGCGGCGTATTACGGAAATGATGGATTATTTCAGGACAAACTACGGCGTAAAATATGCCCCAAATTCGCGGGAGACTGTTAGACGCCAAACAATCCATCAATTTGAACAGACTGGTTTAGTCGTTGCAAATCCGGATAAACCTCGTAGGCCTATAAATAGTCCTTATTATTGCTATCAGATTAATGAAAAGGCTCTTAAGTTGGTAAGAGCTTATGGGACGACTTCCTGGAAATCTAACCTGAATGATTACCTGCAATCGGATGATTCCTGGAAAAGGTTACATTCTAAAGAACGGGCAATAGAACGAATACCCGTCAAGCTACCCAATGGCGAAGAACTCCAACTAACAGCTGGTGGGCAGAACGAGTTGATCAAATGTATATTAGAGCAGTTCTATCCCTGTTATATGCCTAGCGGCAAACTAGTTTACGTGGACGACGCTGGGCCAAAAAGAAAAGAAATAGCCCTTGAATACCTAAGAGATAAGTTGGCAATTAATATTAATATACACGGCAAAATGCCTGATGTTATTATTCACATACTTGAAAAAAAATGGCTTGTCCTTGTCGAGGCCGTTACCAGTCATGGACCAATCGATAACAAGCGGCACAATGAATTGAGCGAATTATTTAAGGCACCTGGTCTGGGCATTATTTTTGTGACCGCTTTCCTCGATCTTAGCACTATGACCAAATACCTTCCTATCATTTCGTGGAAAACAGAAGTTTGGGTTGCCGATTCGCCTACACATTTGATTCACTTCGATGGTGAGAGGTTTCTTGGTCCTTATGATAGGTTCTAAACGTAACACTAAAATTTTTGCTGTGGTGAATAATAGTATTTAGGTCCGAATAGAGATAGATCTGATAGCTTGTCAAGGTTTTGGTAGTGCGGGCCTTAAGTGCCAGCAACCTAGTTGCGTTGGTGCCACGGAATCGGTTTAGACAATGATT
>CAVWPP010000004.1:0-9362 GCA_963756915.1 Methanotrichaceae archaeon | reverse complement strand
TGCGCGCCGGCACGATCTGCGGGACGGTGGCAGCAGAGGCTGTAGCTTTTGGAGATGTGTCTCAAGAGTATCTCTCCAAATACGAGCAACAATGGAAAAGAGAGTTTTATTGGCAATACCGCATGGGTAGAGCATCCCTGGAGACTCTGGCAGGTATGAAGGATGAAGATATTGACCGCTTAATACGAGGCCTGTCTGGAAAAATGATCCTTTCTGGTGGGTCTTTCCGAAAAAAAGCCGTTTATGCCGGGGAAAAAGTGGCCATGATCCGGCCAAAAACAGTATATGATCTTATCCGGAATCTGGCAAAGGGCTAATCAAGCATCAAATTAATTTTTTTGATTTTATTTTTTGTCTCTGCGGCACTAAAAAGCGTTCAACACAACGTTTTTCAAAGCTTGTTTTGATTTCTTTTATTTCCTAACATTTCGCTCATTTCCAAAACCCCTGGAAAAGTCCATTTAGAAGAAAAGAGGAACATGGCCATGTATGATTGAACTATCAAGCGACCCCTATGTTCTGAAGCCAAGGAATACTCCCTTGACAGAAGCGGATTTCAGGCTTCATCTCAATATAAGCTGGTGTCGTGGTGTCCTTTTCAATGTAGTGGCTTTGAAAAATGCTATCGCTGTGGTGGAGTACGACGCATTGCTCTGGTCTGACGATTCTATTATGTTTGTGGAGTATAAGGATTCAGTATCCGCCTACAAAGATCTGTCAAGTCGTCGGGTACAGCAGATGAATAGCTTTGCAAAGAACATTTCCAGAGGCTTAGGCTATAAAAACTTTGCATTTATCGTGGTAGTAAAGGGTCTGGAAGATAGAACGAATAAGGGTGGTGTTGAGGTCTTGCCACTCTTTGAACTGGGAAGCTATCAGCCCATCTTTGTTTCATCTATTGCAGAGATGGAATACCTCAATAAAATGATTGCAAAGTTCACTCGCGAGGAGAAGGATGATGTAGTCAGAGAGTTGGATAAGCTCAAGAAGATAATCGAAATGGAGATGGTCTGAGGAGATATCTTGATTGGATATGCGTGCGCAAACGGTGCTGCGACCATTCTTAATGCGGTTGCCACGTGGAAGGGATCGGCTTTTGGCATTGAACTTGCGACCTGCGCCGAAGTGGAGCTAAATCATTCAGGTTGCATTAAGGGTGACGTTCCCGGATTAGATACTCGCCTCATCGAGCACTGTACTGAGTTGGTTCTAAAGCACTTTGGCTATGATTATGGGGCCATTGTTCGTACTAGGAGTGATATTCCTGTAGCCAGCGGACTTAAGAGCAGTAGTACTGCTGCCAATGCCGTTGTTTTGGCTTGTCTGGATGCCATTGACGAAGAGATGGACCTGATATCCGCATCTAAGATAGGTGTAGTAGCAGCACGTGATGTAGGCGTGACCATTACTGGTGCTCTGGATGATGCCCTCGCCTCAATGCTTGGTGGACTAGTTGTGACAGATAACCGCGAGATGCGGCTCATAAAAAAGAGTTGAATTCTCAAGAGATGTCTTGATATTAGTGCCAGATAGAAAACTATACTCGGCAGCTACTGATATCAAACGTTCCCAAGCTATTGCTCCTCTTGCCGAAGTAGCTTTTAATTTAGCCATGCAAGGGGATTATGGAAGGGCCATGACACTAAACGGCTTCGCCTACTGCGCAGCTCTTGGTCTCTCTACTGAGCCATTATTCAAAGCTCTTGAAGCAGGCGCAGAAGGTGTGAGCCTATCCGGGACAGGACCTTCTTATGCGGCCTTGATCTCCGAAAAAGAGATGGACGCTCTTGATGCTGCCTGGAGTCAACTGGGCGGAAAAGTGATAAGAACGAAAGCAAATAACAAAAACGCATCCAAAGGCCGAGGGATTTGATGGGGCTGACAGAACACCGCAATGAAATAGAGGATATAGATGAGAAAATCATAAGGCTCATCGATCAGCGCATTGACGTCTCTAAGAAAATATTTGAAGCTAAGAGATCGGAAGGAAGGCCGATAAATGATCCTGAGAGGGAGAAGCAAGTTCTTAAAAAAGCGATGGATCTATCTACAGAATTGAACCTTGATGCCGGAGCCATTAAAAACATATTTGAGATTCTAATAGAGATGAGCATCCAAAAACAGTGCGAATTGCAGGGAAGAAACCAGGGATAACAAACAACTTGAACGTCCGTATTTAGAGTTGAAAATAGACTAAAAATAATCTTCAGGAGATGGTCAGTAGAAATTTGAGAGAACTAGACAATTTTGAATAATACAGAAAATGCAAATTAATAACGAAAAATTTAATCTGAGTTGGATTTGCTAATTTGATTGGCGAAACTCTTTCCCAAATCCATATTTGGGAAAACCATAATTCGACATATATAAGCCAAAAATCATGATTTCCAGTAGAACCAATATTCGGCCAGAAAATTATTTAATCGAAGGAATAACATGGTGGATATCGCAATAATATCGGGGTCCAAATCAGACCAATCAGTAGTGGATAAAATACTGCAAAAGCTTAATGAAAGCGCAGCAACTTACGAACATAAAGTGCTTTCGGCTCACAGGAATCCCAACGAATTGGATCAATATATCTCCGGAACTGACGCTCGCATTTTTATAGGAATTGCAGGACTTTCTGCGGCACTTCCTGGTGTCATCGCATCGAAAACCGCGCGTCCAGTCATTGGGGTGCCTGTTAGCGCCAAGCTTGGTGGACTAGATTCACTTTTGTCGATTGTTCAGATGCCTCCCGGCGTTCCGGTGGCATGCGTGGGGATCGATAATGGTGAAAATGCAGCATTGTTGGCTCTTAGAATTCTTGAATCTGGAAGATAGCTATTTATACAATGTCAGTGAGATAGCGCTTCAAAAGGTGGGATAGGATGTACAAGCGGATTTTGATTGCTACAGATGGCTCAGATAAGTCTAAGTTAGCTGCTGAGGAGGGCATGGAGCTGGCAAAGGCTCTAGGCGCACAGGTTATTGCGCTCAATGTAGTAAATGAGGTTGTCATTGCAAGTGCCGTCAGGCAGCTTGGTTCCGACCGAAAAGAAGTTGAGACTAAGTTGAAGACTGCGGGCGGCAAAGCAGTAGATGACATCAAGGCAATGGGTGCCAAGTTTGGCGTCAATGTAGATTCGATCGTTCGAATTGGAGCCCCTGCAAACACCGTTATCGATACAGCTGGAGCTGAGAAGGCCGACCTAATTGTTATGGGCAGCCATGGCGAATCCGGAGCCTCAAAGTTATTGATTGGAAGCGTTGTGCAGAAGGTACTTTACTGGGCCACGATACCCGTGCTAGTAGTGAGATGATAATATGGAAGGCTTGGTATTAGCAGGTCCTTTGATTTATGCCTCGTTTGCCATCGTATTTGTTATAGGCGTAATCCTTGGATTCATTGTTATTAGCCTCATTGGTGGAAGCTGAGGCTGCACAGAGGAAGCTCCCGTTTAAGTACGGGATTCCTCTATATTGAATCTTCTTTAATTCATCGGTTTTTTTTAAAATCGATTATGTTGCATGAAATAATTCTCAATAATATGTTCAAGTAACTAAAATAAAAAAGAAAAGTGTCTAAAATCAGAACTTGAAGTATCTTGATGCAGTCTCGAGGGCTTTTGCCATCATATCCGCAGCTTCATCTATATCGCTCAAGCATAGGACCTCGACTGGAGAATGAATATATCTTGTAGCTACACTTATCACACCTGTAGGGATCCCAGATCGAGTTAAATTGATGGCAGTGGCATCAGTCGTTCCACCATCCGAGACTTCCAACTGAACTGGAATCTCGAACTCCTTGGCTGTACCCACTAACCATTCTATCACTTGAGGAGTTGCTATCAACCCCCGTCCTGAGGCATCAGCCACAACCAACACCGGGCCTTTGCCGATCTCTATGGGCACATCTTTCTTCTCGATACCTGGATGGTCCCCAGGAATGGTCACATCTGCGGCTATTGCCAAATCGGGGTTCAGGTTAAAGGCGGCAACTTTTGCGCCTTTCAAGCCCACTTCCTCTTGTACTGTAGTCACGACGTATATAGTTGACTTGCTCTTGGTCCTCTTCAAGGCCTCAATCAATACAATCAGACCTGCGCGGTTGTCAAAAGCCTTGCCAGTCACTCTGTCGCCCTGCAAAGCAGCAAAGGTTCGATCGATGGATATTGGTGTACCTGGAAAGATGCCTAAGTCCTCGGCCTCTTTCTGGCTCTTGCAACCAATATCAATGAACATATCTCTGGACTCGACAACTTTCTTCTTTTCTTCATCTCTCATTACGTGAGGTGGCTTGGAGCCTATAACTCCCACAACTGGGCCTGAACGAGTGTGAATAATGACCCTTTGATTAAGCAGCGTCTGATCGAACCACCCTCCGATGCGAACAAAGCGGATGAAACCATTCTCGTCTACATGCTTTACCATGAGTCCAATCTCATCTGCATGGGCTTCTATCATAATCGACGGCTTCTCGCCTTTTTTAGTGGCGATGAGATTGCCCAAATTGTCTACTCTGATCTCGTCAACGTATGGCGCAATTTCTTCCTTTACAATCTGCTGAATGGATCCTTCCCATCCAGAAATGCCGTGAGCATTACTCAACCTTTCCAACAAAGACTTAATATGGTTCAATTGAATCATCTCTCAAACATAAGCGTAACATCAACCGATCCTAACTCTTGCACCTTCGTTTCTGGAGCGCGTAATTAGGAATCTTCCACCAACCTCTTCCATCGCCTCGTTAGCAGCAGCCTCAATGTCTCTGCTTTGTGTATCTGTTATCGCATATACAGTTGGGCCAAAGGAGCTGAGGCCTGCGCAGGCTGCACCAGCTTCTCTCATTGCTGCCATTAACCTATGCACGACCGGATGCTGCAACATTACTTCTACTTTCTTGAAACCCAGCTCCTGTACTCTGTTTATGGCTTCCCCGAACCCATCCAGATCCTCTTCCACCAGGGAAGGCACCATTTTAACCAGGATTTGATAACAGAGCTCGTGCACATCGGCCGGTGGCACAGGGCAATATTCCCGAAAAATGTCCTCTTCTTTTTGGCCGTATGCACCCTTTGCAATGTCTGGTGTTGCCAGCAAAATCTTCCACTTATGGGGGAAAACATGACGGGCAATCACCGATGGCGGGCGGATGCCACCGGACGCAGAGCTGGGACGGAAATCATGCTTATCCTTTCCCGGTCCATAGGTATGTCCTCCGTCAATTATGAAGCCGCCCATTTCGTAGGCTGCAGTGCCGATGCCGCTCGTCCCTCCTCGGCGGACAATCCTGGCAATATCCCGTACTGTAACTGATTTATGATATAGTTCGCATAACGCCATTCCTACTGCGATTCCAAGCTGTGTTCCGCTTCCTAGACCAATATGTGTCTTATAACTGTGTCTGACCGTCAGCCGTGCTCCGCCCAATCCCAAAGATTCCCTAACCGCCTTTGCAGCATCACTGGCACGGTCAGCATTTTCACCCAAGACGACTAGATCGTTCGACCTTTCAGCTTCGACCAAGATATTGGGCTCATCTAGCGTTATCCCTACGCCACCATCTACTCGGCCACTGCTTCCCGATAAATCAGTTAGCGTAACATGTATGCGTGATGGCGTCTCAATCACAATCTTCTGGGAATCCAGGAAGTTGTTATATGGAAACGTTTCTTTTATAGCTATCAGTGGCTCACCCTGACGGATAATCTTGTAGTCCCGAGAAAGCATCAGTTCGCGAGGAAAAATATCGAAAACCTGGCTTAGCTCCCGGTCGGCCTCCAAGAAGCCTGTTTCGGTTATCTCTCGTCGGGATTCTATCTGGTGTTTCTTTAGGATGACGCCAATAGGAATGTCTGCCCTGATCATGTCTTCTTTAATTCTGGCGTCAAGCCTTTTCAAGGGTGTATGAGATATCGCATAGATTAGTGTCTCTCCGGTCGTAGCTTTCTTCAGTTTTACAATTCTGTGGTTGATTTCGTCTCCCATGTCCACTTCTAACTCTGATGCCATCGCGTCGTCTGCAAAAATGACCTTCTGCACCAGTGTCTCTATCTCGACCGGGCTGCCAGTAATGACTTCCAGCAGGCTAGTAACCGATCCGTCTGTTCCAAGCAACATTTTTTGTACTGGGCTGAGCCTACCCACAATGTTTTCTAGTTTGGAAATTTTATTGACAATTGGTGAAGCAGACGGTTGGGCCATTACTGATAAATCCTTGGGCTGGAATAAAGTTTTTCCCCTTCCAATGCTTTAATCATGATTGACAAGGTGTGAGATTGGTGACGTCCAGAATACCAGGTTTTTATAAGCTTCCTCCAGAGGAGAGGCTACAAGCCGTTGCAGAAGAGTGCGGCTTTGGTCAAGAAGAGATATCCCAGGTAAATACGGGATTAGGTGTTGAGCAGGCAGATAAGATGGTGGAGAATGTAATCGGTGTTTTTCAGGTACCTTTGGGCATTGCCACTAACTTCATCATCGACGGCCGGGAGGTGCTCATACCTATGGCCACAGAGGAGCCGTCTGTTATTGCTGCAGCAAGTAATGGTGCCCGAATGGCGCGTCCAACAGGTGGATTTCTGACGTCTAGCACAGGTCCAGTGATGCGCGCCCAGATTCAGGTCACGGGAACGATCGATCCCTTTGGTGCCAGGCAAGCCATTCTTCTGAAGAAAGATGAGTTGACTCGAATGGCCAATGACAAAGATCCCATGCTGATTAAATATGGAGGGGGTGTCAAAGATATCGAAGTCTATGTCATTGAATCCAATCTTGGGCCTATGGTTATTGTACATCTTATCGTGGATTGCCGTGATGCCATGGGTGCCAATGCAGTCAACACTATGGCCGAGGCACTCGCCCCGCGAATAGAAGAAATCACTGAAGGCAGAGTCTATCTCAGAATCATATCCAACCTGGCAGACAAGCGACTGGCCAGGGCAAAGGCGGTGTTCAAGGCTGAGGAGATTGGTGGGCATGAGGTAGTGGATGGTATTATTCAGGCAGCCGAACTTGCAAAGATCGATCCATATCGGGCGGCAACCCACAATAAGGGGATCATGAATGGTGTGACGGCTGTTGTGCTGGCTACAGGAAATGATACAAGGGCAGTAGAGTCTGGGGCTCATGCCTATGCCTCGACTAAAGGGCGTTACCAATCGCTGACTAACTATGAAAAGAACAAAGATGGTGACCTGGTGGGAACAATTGAGCTTCCCGTTGCTGTAGGACTGGTGGGTGGTGCCACGCGCGTTCATCCAGTTGCAAAAACTGCGGTGAAAATCCTTGGCGTAAAGAGCGCAGATGATCTTTCTCGCATTATTGCTTCTGTAGGGCTCTGCCAAAACTTTGCTGCGCTGCGAGCTCTTGCCTCCGAAGGAATTCAGAAAGGGCATATGACACTGCATGCCAAAAATGTGGCGGTTCAGGCTGGTGCAAAATGCGATATGATAGAAATCGTTGCTGCTCGCATGGCAGCTGAGCGCAGGATAAGTATGGATCGGGCAGTGGAGCTGATGAAAGAGATGGAAGATAAGGCCAAAGGAGAATAAGTGACTTATCGAATTGGAGTATTAGGTCCCGAAGGAACTTACTCAGAGAAAGCAGCGGTTATCTGGTCGCAAGGTATGCCTGATGCGAAGCTGGTCTACTTTGCTGACTTTGAAGAAGCCCTCCGAGCTGTGGAGGCGAGCGCGCTAGAAGCAGGCATAGTTCCAGTGGAAAACAGTCTAGAAGGGGCTGTTACTCTGGTAATGGATCTTCTCTTGCGCCTGGATATCATGATTATCGGGGAAGTGAATGTTCAAATAAGACACTGCCTCGTGGGCAGGGGCGATGGCGAAATAAACGTTATCCTCTCACACCCTCAAGCTCTGGCCCAATGCCGACAGTACTTGCGAGAACATTACCCCCGGGCGGAGATAAGGACCACTGGTTCCACCAGCCATGCCGCAAGCCTTACAAAAGAGTTTCCGGAAATGGCGGCCATAGCTGATGCGGGAACTGCTCAAAAATATGGCCTAAAGATTCTCGCCAGAGAGATTCAAGATGTGGACGATAACGTTACACGCTTCATCGTCGTGGGGAAAAAGCTAGCGGAAGCAACCGGTTCGGATAAAACGTCTCTAGTCATTTACTTGGAGCGAGATCGGCCGGGGGCGCTCTTTTCCATTCTGCAGGAGTTCGCCACGCGTGGTATCAATTTAACCCGGATTGAATCCCGTCCGAGCCGGCGGGCCTTGGGCGATTATTATTTTTATATTGACCTGGTCGGACACGTAAACGATTCCGCAGTTGAAGTGGCTCTAGAAGGAATAAGAGAAAAGGCCGCGATGGTAAAGGTCCTCGGGTCATATCCTCGCAACCAATCGAAAGATGCAAAGGCCCTCTGAGGCTATTGTTGGATAAGATAAGGCGATTATAGATCATACACCCTGAACATATATTTTATTAATAAATCAAATAGATTATATCAGACGGTACATTTTTTACAGTTTCGACCGGAAACATCACCGCCTCTTTCCGGAATTTCCAAATTCAACAAAAAGGATAAAAACATAGGCGTACATGAAGGTCAAAATTAAAAGAGGTATACAAGTGACAGTCAAGAGAGAACAAGTGCTCATTGAGGCTTTGCCTTATTTCCGCGAGTTTTATGATTCCATAATGGTTTTCAAGATCGGTGGTTCGATCATGTCAGATCGAACCGTACTGGAAGACTTCATCCAGGACGTTGTGCTATTGCGTTACATCGGCATTCATCCTATTATCGTCCATGGTGGGGGGCCCGAAATTTCTGAGGCAATGGAGAAGTTCGGCAAAAAGGCAGAGTTCGTAGGTGGCCTGCGTGTAACTGATCGAGAGACTTTAGGCATTGCTCGCATGGTTTTGCTGGGTAACATAAATGCGGAGCTCGTCAACCTCATTGGCAAGCATGGCGGCAAGGGCATAGGTCTTTCTGGTCAAGACGGCATGTTTTTGATTGCCAGAAAAAAAGCTCCTATCAAGGTCCAGGGAAAGGAGCCTGTTGATTTGGGATTCGTGGGAGAAATTGATAAGGTGGACCCTGAGATTCTCATGATCATGGCTGGAAAGGGGTACATTCCCATCATCTCACCCATCGCAGCTGACCGCGAAGGCAATAACCTTAATATAAATGCCGATACAGCGGCTGGTGCTATCGCTATAGCCATGCGTGCTAAGAAATTTTTCTCCATAACCGATGTGGAAGGCGTGCGAATGAATCCTGACGATCCTGCAAGTGTGATTTCCGAATTTCCTGCCTCAGATTTCGATCGACTGGTTGCGGAAGGTGTAATCAAGGGCGGCATGATTCCAAAGGTTGAAGCCTGTGTGCGCGTAGTGCAGGGAGGAGT
>CAVWPP010000003.1:0-208408 GCA_963756915.1 Methanotrichaceae archaeon | reverse complement strand
TAAGAACTTTGTGGTGAGAATTAAAGACTCTTGCTCGTTCAATATATATATATTTTACTACAATACTATAAATCCGTCAACAGTCCGTACCGCTGTAACTTCTTCCCCAGGCTCGACCTTCAAATCTTTTGGCCGAGACGCGAGAGCCGTTTTATAAGTCAGAGGGTCCATAATCTCCAGGATATCATCATCTTTGGAGATCACAATTGCTTTTTGGGCATCGGCCCTATTTCCTAAAACCTTAATAGTTTTTGCATCATCTTCGCAGAGAGAAGATCTGCGACCTTCTCGTAGAGAAGTGATAAGAGTTGCCTTGCCGTCGAACCCTGTTACCGCATAGAAGGATCCTCGGAAAGATATCAGGTCTCCCCTTTTAAGCTTTGGGAACCGGATCAATAATGTAGAGCGATATACATTGCGGCTATCTTTTTTCCCTACAAGTTTGCATGTTTCCAGGAGCTTTCCCCCAAAGCGTTCATTGATTGCTTTTGCCATATGTCTTCCAAGCTGAGTCGAGCCAAGGATGATATCAAGTCCGCCTTTTACCTCTTTCATCTCCTGGATAAAGGATAGTTGATCGCCGCCATGGTAGCCTGAATCTGCCATCGCCCTGGCCATATCTTTGCACTCTTCTATCTCTTTTTTTGTTAAGGAGCGTATGCTATTTCCTCGCACTTGAACTGTGGACTGAAAGTACTTGCCAGCCATGCGACTGCAGCGATCACAGGCTACAAGTTTGACACGAATCAGTATTTCGCATGTTTCAATTATGTTTCGGCCCTTTAATCGGCCATTGATATTGATTTTTGCGAGATATCGTGTAGCTCCAATTTTTCTGAGATCGACTTCAACCTCTGGCTGGCAGAACTCCTTATGAAACACGAGCGCATCAACTGCTGTTTGGGATGCCATATCCTCCACAGATATGCTATCCGGAAGCTGCCATTTCCCCTTAATCTGCCTTGAACCGCATACTGAGCATATAACTACCTCGAGTTGATCGGGGCAATTGAATGACTCTGTTGAATCCATTACACATTGACGGCATAGGCCCTCCTCTGCAGGCAAACCGCATTTAGGACAAACTGATAGCATCAAAAACACACCATTTGGGCATAGAGAATGCCGTCAATAGAGAGAACGTTTTCTTTATCCACAAAGCCTAAAGAGATGGCATGCTCTACCGTCTTGCAGCCGACTAAATTGGCCATCGTTGCTCCGGCTAATGCCACCTCAACCTCTGAGCCCGTGACAAGCTCCGCCCCAAAGAAATCAGGGCTAACCTCTAAATGAAAATCGCCTTCTTTGAAACTTTTTCCCAAGATATCACTGTCACATACAGCTACGAGGATTTCTTTTCCTTGCTTATGTACCTTAAGGCACATCTTTCTTAATCCGGAATATTCAGACAAATCAGACATAGCAATCATTAGCAAATCATTTTAATGCAGATTCATTCGGAGTGGATTCATTAAAGCAGTTTAATTATGCCAGGCTTTGGTTCGAAGACTGAGCCATCTCTTCTCATGCGGTCAATGATTTCCTCGGCCTTAATTCTATCTATGCCCACCTCCTCGGCCTTATCGAGGATGGTATCTCTGGGGGCCTGGCCTTGATTCTCTTTACTTACGTCTCTAATGATATCCATCAGCGACTTAGTTCTATCCCTTGTGCTCTTGGTTGTTCCCGATGCAATGATGTCCGCATCCAAAAAGCCTGTTTCTGGATCCACACCCACTTTTCTTAAGCAGGCTTCAAGGATCTTTACGACGCGAGTAGCATCGTTAATGGTCACTTTATCGCTCAGTCGCAGGCGGGCGCTGGCCTCGCCTAAACGGATCAACGCCTCCAATTGTCGAGCGGTTACCGGCACCGGTTTGTTCGTGTCTTGCCCTTGCGTCCTTAGGCCGACGTAGTATTTTTGGAAGTACTCTTTTGCGTCTTCGCTTAACGTTGGGAAGATATTTTTGCGGGCATAAGCTACATATTTTCGGAGCAAATCGGGGTCAATGGCAGGCATTATCACAACTAGGGCATTGTCGATATCATCTTGGGAGATATTAGGATTCCAGGCGATCTGAGTAGAGAGCTCACCTGCATAGTTGCTCTTTAAAATGTGCTCGGCAATGGCCGAATCCCTCTTGGTATCTGGGTCATCGGTTAAGACAAAGATCAGATCGAATCTGGACATAAGGGCTGGAGTGAGGTTGATCTGAGGAGCAATAGGCTCGTACTTATCGAAGCGACCAAGCTTCGGGTTGGCTGCGGCCAGAAGCGAGCAACGTGATTTCAGAGTGGCCATTACCCCCGCCTTTGCTACACTTATCGTTTGTTGTTCCATCGCCTCATGTAGCGCGCTTTTATCCTCATTGTCCATCTTGTCCATCTCATCTATAGCGGCGATGCCCTTGTCCGCCAAAACCAGAGCCCCTGCTTCGATTGTCCACCGGCCATCGCCAAGCTCATCTTTAACGGCTGTGGCCGTGAGGCCTGCTGAAGTCGAACTCTTGCCAGAAGTATAAATGCCACGGGGAGATATTTTTGTCATATAGCGCAGTAGCTGGGACTTAGCGATGCCAGGATCACCCACAAGCAGAATGTGAATATCGCCCCGGATACGGGCTCCGTCCGGAAGATGCTTTTCAAAGCCGGAGACCAGTTGCAGGCCAAGGGCTTCTTTTACATCGTCATAACCGTAGATGGATGGAGCAATGGAGCGTTTTACTTTTTCATAGATCTCTGGATCATGGGACATTTCCAGGATCATCTTCTCTTCCTCAATCGATATCTCGATCTCCTCGAAATCCTGTTCCTTCATCTCCACATAGACACCTTTGTGGAACAGGTCGAAATAGGTGCTTTTGCCTTGCTGGGGGCTTGAGCGTTGGAAGGATTTGAGGACACCGTTGACGATAACCCGGTCTCCTGGAAAGATCTTGCCCGCCAGGTCGTCCTCCAGCTCAACGTCCAGGGTTTGCGGCTGCTCGCCGCCTCTCAATTCTTCGGGCGATTCCTGTACTCTGATTTTTTGGGCATCCACAAACTTTGATTGATTGAGAATCAATTTGAACGGCCCGCCCCGATCGCATGCCTGGTTCTGACATTTAAGGTTCTGATCCTCGAACTTGTTGCCGGTCTGCTCTTTGAGGAATGTAAAGCCGCATCGCTGGCATTGGAAGGCTGCGGATATGATCTTGGGTCGAACTTCCGTAGCGGTTCGGACTAGGCCGTCAATGGCCAACAACTTGCCAATGTGGTCTGAGCGCAGCTCGCGGGTTTTGTAGTGTCGGGGAAGGTCAGCAATGCGCACGTGCGCTCGGTCTAGGCTTACATCTATGGGCAAGTCCAGCTCTAAAAGAGCAGCCTGGGCCGCTTCAAACCCTTGTTCCGGATTCTCAAGGAGATCTTCGGCAAACTCTGAGTCATAGCGATCCAGATCTGAGAATTTGACCACAAGGCTGCGTTCGTCCGGGTAGGTGTCGGCCAGCTCCAGCAATTTATCCCAGTATCGGGAGCGTAGGAATTCTTCCCACTTAGCAACAGGATCTGCAGGCATTTGTATGAGGTGGTAGGAAAGACAAAGTATCTAAATGTATTTAGGGCGGGGCGAAGGTGCATGGTCCCGAAACGTGATAACGAATATCAATTAAAATCCCTGACTACAATTCTAAACTATTTTCTCGATAAGAACTTCTTTCAAAAAACCGGAAAATTTATTCCTTATTAATTCCGAATACTAATTATGAAAAATGTAATTTCGTGGTTCGATATTCCAACTGAGGATTTCGATCGTGCGGTTAAGTTTTATTCAAACATTCTTGGTAAGGAGATTCGTGTAGATTCGTTCATGGGGCAAGAACTAGGGTTCTTCCCAATGGAGGGACGAGATGGTGTAGGTGGCGATTTGGTTCCGCCAGGATCGGGAAACAAACCTTGTGCTCATGGAACGAGGGCTTATTTGAGTTGCGAAGGAATAATTGATGAAGTCGTTGAGAGGGTAGAGAAAGCTGGAGGAAAGATTATCACTCCAAAATTTAAGATGGGAGAAGCTGGCTGGGTCGCTCTAATAAATGACACAGAAGGAAATACGGTCGGATTGCATAGCTTTAAGTGACTTTTTTTAAAAAGAAATTATTTAGAATATATAACTGGCATTCAAATTGTCAGATGGTCAGGCGCAAGACGGGTGAAGCACTTGTACTAAAATAGCATGCCTACTCTTGAGGACAAGCTTTCGACAAGATGCCTGGCAGCGATCTCAGGCTGAGGCTAATGGTACTTTTCGAATTTTGCAGCGGGCGTTTGAGCGCAGGACAGGGGTGGTAGATTTATCAGTCACCAGTTCATTTATAAAAAATATATTATTTAAAAAAATAGTCCTCACTTTAGTCTTTTAACAATTTCAAAGATCTGCTTCAATGTATCTTCATTGCTCTTTGTGAAGTCAAAAGGCGAATCTGTGAAAGGCTGGAAATAGATTGGAACGTCATCTAAACGATAGAAGGTCCCATCGCATTCCATAGCATCAATCACTCCCGGAAGTACCACATCCGAAACCAGAGTCATGGGGCACGGGGCTATATCGATGCAGGCTACAGGAATCTCTGCAAGATATTCGGCACAGGTTGCAGGAAGGTGGGATGCCAGATCAGCACCTACTACAAAAGCAGCATCAACATCCCTTTCTCGGAGCAGGTCTACTGTCGTAAACTCGCCCGGATTATAACGGGGATAGCCTCTGGCAAAATCCAGACCGAAGGGATAACCATACAGGTATGAAGCAACCTGGTTGAAGCCGGCAACGTTGCAATGTCCTCTCAAAGCACCTATCACAAACTTGGTGTAGCCGTTCAGCTCTTTGACCAGGTTAAATGCCATTTCTGCGTTGCGGTGTTTTCCATAAGAAGAGGATATGCCAAGGCCTACGTAAATGACTCCGTACTTGCAGCTTTTCATGGTTTCCAGCATTTCTTCCATCAAAGAGATGGATACACCGGTGACCTCCTCGACAGATGGGTGAGGCCTCTTTCCATGCAGTAATGTGAGCAAGGCGGATAATAGCTCGTAATCGCTATTTGGTTTGAGCTGAATGTGAATGTCAGAGTTTTCCGCTGTGATAGACTTTCTCGGGTCCACGGTAATTATCGTGCGGTCAAATCTACCACGCCGCGTCCAGTAACCGCGAGGATAGACCGCATATCTGGACATGTGCCTGGGCATCGATTCCAAGGGGTTGGAGCCCCAATAGACGGTAAGATCTGATCTGATCTTGCTTTGGCCTGCCGTCGCTCCGACGCGCCCAGCTTCTTGAATACCCATCGCAGTTGGCCCATGGCAGACGGTAGAGTTGGAATCAACAGCGCCACCCAGGAACTCCGCCATATGAAGGCCAACCTCCATCGCCTCGCAAGAGGTCTCGCTACCCATAAAGATGAGGGGACGCTTTGATTTTGCCAGAATCTTTGCCGAGCTATTTAGTGCCTCCTCCCACGAAGCTTTCCTGAAACCATCGCCCTCTTTTATCAGCGGATGGCGGATCCGATGATCGCTCACAATTTCTTGGAACTTGGCATTGCCCATCTTACAGGCGTTCTTGACAGTTAGCCCCTTCTCGCCTAGATCCACCTGTATGTCATCGCAGGAAGCGCCACATACCGGGCAGATCAAATTTTTGATTGTCATTTCCGGCTCCGATCGTACATTTTATGGACCAGCTCTTCTGCACTGAGAACATCTTCGTGGGCGGGTTCGATTTTCACTGGACTTCCCTTGTAAAGAGGAGAGCCCGTGGAGAACGTTTCCGGCTCCACTACTACATTTGCCCAAATGGCCCTTGGCATGAATATATGTCCAGACACGACAGAATCTACAGGAATCGCGTAAACGACTACGCTGTATTTGCCGTCTCTGGTAATGACTTTAACCTTATCCGGAGAACCGAGCTCTGCAAAGTCCTCGGAATTGATCTCGCAGACTGCACATTCTTCCGTATAATCATCAGTTAGCTTGCTTCCCCCTTTAGCAAGCCTTCCTTCATCGATTGTGCTCCCGGTGTTTAGCAAAAACTCGTCAACCATCATTCTCACAACCCCTTGCCACTTCCAATGACGTAGAGGATGCCTTTAGGATTCTTACCTATCGCAAAATCTCCCGAAAACTTGGTAAAGCTTCCTGTTAGCTGGTTTTCCCCTAGTTTCGGATTATTTTCATTACCGATTTCTACGAATCCAGGAGTAAACTGTCGGATTTCACCCAAAATCGCCATGGTTCCTCCAGTCATTTCTGCCCCCAACCCCCGAACGGCGTCGCCTTTTACCAGGATCAAACCGCCTCCCTGCCTTATTCCGCAGAAATTCTCGACATTTCCTCCGACAACTATCTCACCGCCGACTATTCCGCCTCCAAGCTGGCTTCTTGCATTTCCGTTAATCTGGATCCTGCCCCCCGACATTCCCCGCCAACTTCCTCGATAGGCGCAACCCACGTGATCTCCTGCATCTCCTTCAATGTAAAGGCTGCCGCCTTTCATCTCCATTCCAGCCCATGAACCTGCGCTGCCTTTGACGGTTAAACTGCCCCCGACCATTTCAGAGCCTACATGCATGCCGGCTGATCCTCTGATCTCAATCTTTCCAGACTTCATTCCGTGACCGATATGTTTTACTCTGGTCACATCTCCATCGATCACAATCGAAGTCTCCTCAGAGATGTCGCTGCCATTGATCTCAACATCAAAGAACTCCGCCAGAGGAAGCTGAACAGGACCCTGCCAGAGAATAAGCTTCTCTATCTCAGCCATCGACTTGCCTTTAAAGATGTCAGGGTTAACGGCTTCAGCCTCGACCATGATTCCTATCTTGCCTTTGGGCTTGAGAAGGATCTCCACTCATCTCACCTCCCTCATCACAGCCTCAATGGGACGGTTAACCGGAATAGGAACAGGATTTCTCAGATACTTATCAGGCACGGGATAATTGGCATAACCTACCGTGTAGTACTTAAACCACTCTTTGACGTCCGATAGCATCTCTTTTTCCAGTGTCTCATCCACGGAAGGTTGACAATAGAACCTTTTGCCTGATGGAATAGCAACGATCTCTCCCCGACGGGCAATAATTTCTCCGTCTTTAATTGTATATTCAGGCCTTGTGAACATTTGAAGTATGCTTGCAGGATCGTTTGCATTCAGTTTTGTTGGATCGAGGTCATAGACGGTCACGTCGCCGTCCGCCCCGATTCCTAAGGATCCTTTTCGATTGGAGATGCCTATAGTCCGGGCAGAATTGGCCCGGGTCAAAATTGCAATTTCGTAGAGGCTCATCTCCCTGTCAACTCCACCCAGACTCGATTTATCATAAGCCCACTTATGACATTCTTTTGCCGTATCGTCTCTGGCCTTTTTCGACATGAGCCAAGTAATTACCTGGGGGTATTGAGTGAAGACACCACCATTGGGATGATCGGTCGTCATTATGGTTTTCCAGGGATCGTTAATCAATAGCAGCAATTCCAGGCCCATAGCCCATTGAATACTGCTTATAGGACTTGCCTTCAGATATGTAAACGGAATTACTCCCGAGCCGCACTCCATTTCCACATCTGTATTTGACCACTTCTGGCCAGAAAGCATATACAGGTCGTGAATGGCTGGACCGTCCCCGGTCATCGCGGTTGCCGGGCCAAAAGGAACTGACCCATTATCTATCACTATATGATCGGATTGATTAACATAATCCACGAGACCTGAGACTCCTGACTGGAAGTCTCTCCAGGAAGTGCCTCCAAACGCGCTGAACTGCGCATGAGCTAGATAAACGGATTGTTTTCGCCTGGCATTCATCTTCGTTTCTGCCCATTCTACTACCGTCTTCTGGCTCGGTTTGACATCTGATGTAATGGCCAGAGATTTTTTGGTGATCTCCCAGTTTCCGGGGTGACCAAGGTTGTTGGTATGCAGGTGCAGTGACATCGGCATACCAAGCATCTCGTTTACTTCAGCCAGACCATGAATGACCTCTCTGGGCGTTATTTCAAAATGGATATTTGGTTCATCTAGATCGTGCACATTTTTTGCCCAGCCCCAATTTTCCACACCTGCAGGGTTGACGCATTTTATGCCGTAGGCCTTATGTGTTCTCATCATCCATGCGGCATAAGCTGCTGCTTTCTCTATCTCGCCCTGGTGAAGGTAACGCATTATGAACCAATTATTTCCCAATACCAAATATGCTCCCATATCCAATATGGGCGTGGACCTCATTTCCTCATGGGTATGGCGGGCTTCTAGAGGTGGCATAGCGGCTTCAAAGACCGTCGTATAGCCCATGGCAGCATATTCGTAGCCCTGCTTGTAAACAGAAGGTATAGTATAGCCGCTTCCCGAATGAGTCAAGGCAGTCTTCGCACGAACAAATTTGTAGTGATCCTCAGGACGCATCAATCGACCCGCATTCACTTTGGCTCCTGCAACATGGGAATGAGAGTCCACACCACCCGGCATAACAGTTTTTCCGGATGCATCGATGAGCTTTGCATCTCGAGCCTCAGCTCCGGATAGCTCGGCAACGACTTTTCCGTTTTTGATGAAAATGTCTTTGATCTCTCCATTAATCTCGTTCAAGGGATCAAACACATAGCCGTTTCTGATAATCATAGTGGACATCAGACCAACTCCCTTCTTATCAGCCAGATTGCATTTACGGGACATATCATACCGCATGTGGCGCATGAGCCGCAAACTTCCTGGTCGACTACCTTGACAGTGCCGTTTCGGACTTCTAGTAGAGGCTTTGTATCTAGCTCGTTTAAGTGGCCAGCTGCGAGATATGGATCAGAGAGCGAGTTCACAGGGCAGGCTATGACACAGTTGCCGCAGCCAAGACATGCCTCTTCATCGGTATCCAATAAGGACGTTAGCGTTGGCCAGGGCGCCTGATCTGATAGCTTCTTTTCGAAGGCCTTTTTACCTTTAAATTCTGGGATAATGGCCGTTTTTCGTACAGTGATTGCTCTTACAGGGCAGGCCTGCGCACAAGCACCGCAGTAGATGCAAGCATCTTTGCGGTGTGTGACCTTCTCCACGATTTCGCCAATCTTCCCCTCTTTATTAAAAAGCGCATTGCATGGACACGTATGAACGCAAGTTTTGCAGGCCTGGCATACGTTGTCGTCTCTGACAAACTCGCCAGAAAATGGCTTTTCAAAAGAGATAGCATCCACGGGACAAATAGAAGCGCACCAGCCGCAATGAACGCAGCAATTCAGGTCAATTAATGTCTTGCCGCTTATCCTCAGACTGCCGTCTTTGGCCAGCTCTCGATCTTTGATCTCGATGCAGCCCTTGGGACAGACCTCGACGCACAGTCCGCAGTGAACACATTTTTCGTTAACTATTGTGGGCTTTATTGCTGCGCATAAATATGTATCATCCTTTTCGGATTTGCCTGCCGTCCTCATCTCCAAAGCACAAGTTGGACAAACCTTTGCACAGATGGAGCAAAAGACGCACACATCCTTCTTCTTCTCGATGAAGTCCTTGTTGATTAAGCCGCGTGCAACCGCGCCAACTGAGCCGATCACAAGAGCGCCTTTGGGACATGCCTGCACGCAGGTCCCACAACCTATGCATTTCTCTGGAAGATAGATTTGAGCCCTATCCTCCTTTGAGTCCAGCACTACCTCTATCATCCTTTCCCTGCCTGTTCGATTGGATCATAGGCTAGCCAAGGGTTAAAGCTGTTTTGATTGAAAGTGCAGAGTTCCTATATTATACGACCAAGAGAATTGTCGAAGCGAATCATAGTATGTTCTGCAGTAATAATGGATAATTAATTATTTTTTAATAATATTATCGCATTTTCTAAGTTTGCCTTTATGAAGTGCCAAGAAAAAGAAGTTAACTTAGATCTTAGCGGAATCTCAATTGAATGCCATATAACTAAATCCTATTTTGTCACGGGAGACAGATTTATTCGCCATACACGATAAGATAAACGTTGTATTGCGTATTTTTCCATCACCACCCATGCCCTGGATAGTTATCGGATACTCTCCATAGACTAAAGAGGAGCCAAAAGTGATCGCCATCTTTGAAACCTCACCTGGCCGGATTTCTCCTGGGGAAAACGAGATTTTTGCATTCTCAGGGGCCCCTAGCGCCCTTAAAAAAACTCCAAACCTATACGGTCTTAAACGATGATGAAAATCCTCGACAGAAACATTTCCCACATTCATAGTCCCATTTTCTGAATAGACCTTAAAATTTACCGGATTTACGCCAATTGAAAAATCACTTGCATCTTCTGGACCGTACATTATTGGTATTACAGTACCCGCCAGTTGTCCCATGAATGCAATAATAGATCCCGCCACGGCAAGCAATAGAGCATTTTCATACCACGAATTGGAGCCATCTTTTGCCATTTTAAAATCTCCTCTTCCAGAATGCCTCCTGTGAAGATATAGAAGCGATGCTACAATAAATTTTGCAGGTCGAAATATAGGTAGATCTTCAAAGAGTTTCAGTCTTCTTTGGCCCTAAATAGTAGTAGTTAGATTGCTCATATACCCAGCTACTTGGCTTTGAGGAGGGTTTGATCTACCTAATGGTAATCGGTCGAACAAAAATCGATATTAACTACATGCGCTTATGGCTCTCTCACATAGTGATTTGCCAGACACAAGTTGTTGTACATGTGCCAGAGCAGCTCTCCCTTCTGTTTTCTCTTATATATGTGGTTGTAGATATCTAACGAGACCAAGCTTATAACTATGCAAATGATATTACACGTAATCCTCCCTTGGCGGATTAAATGTATCCACTACTATCGCTTTTTCCAGCACCTGAGCACTGTGCATTACGCCCGAAGGTGCATAATAAGAGTCCCCTGGTCCCAGGACGAAACTCTCGCCACCGACAGTGATGCGTACCTTTCCGGATGCTACATAGCCCACCTGCTCATGCGGGTGGGCGTGGGCGGGTATCTCGATGCCCGAGTCCAATGTGAATTCGCAGATCATCATCGATTTCCCCGTGATCAATGTGCGGCGAAAGAGGCCAGGCATGACTTCCACAGGATTTGATTTCGAGTATCTTGAGATCATAGCAGAATTACTTGGATTTATTCTTCCACTTAATGATATTGCCTTTGCGCTTTATCACATCATTCTTCTCCAGAATTCTGGCAATCTCATCTACAGCCTCAGACCCATTGATACAAAGAATATCTCCATCATTCTCCATTTCCAGGTCCAACCTCTCCACAAAAGACTGTAGATCTGTCTTTCCCGAAGATGGTTCTTCGGATAGATCTGCTATAAGCAATCCCAAGGCCATAATCTGAAGAAATTCCTCCGGATAACTTTTCTGAAACTCTTCGTCCAGATCCTCGAATAGAGGTGATGAGAACTCGTCAATATACAGCTCGGACCGCTTATCGAGTCCGACGGATACGGTCTGTTTGATAGATTTGTTGCCTTCGTACTTATTCGGATCGATCCTGATGCGCAATATCGGATCGGCTAAAAGATCGGCCGCATCATCTCCCGTATCTATATCATTGCGCGACAATGTGGTGAGTGCAAAATCAGAGGCCACAATCCATTCAGCAATATCATCTAGCGGAAGCTTATTGTCTTCTTCATTCACTTTTTCTTCCGCGGCAGCTCCTTCTTCCAAGGGTAGCCCAAGAGAGAGTTCATGAATCTCATCGATCTTTTTCTTTTTCTCCAAATACAATGGATCAAGCAAAGATAAGAATAGATCTCTCAAGTCATCTTCTGGGCCTGCTTTGTCAAGAGCGGACTTCAAGACTGCAAGATACCGCTCATAAATCTCGATATTCTCTATTTCTCCTTTCAGCTCGCTCAGCTTGCCCTCTAGGAAATTCGTAGACTCGGTTGCGGCGCAGAGGCAAGTCTTCAGCTCTACCTTCATTCCCCCGTTCTTCAGGCATTTGGCAATCGATTTCGCTTCACCCTCGTAATATTCTCCGAGCTTGAACATAGGTAAATAATGGGACTTTATGCATAAGATCCTTTATATCAAAGACTTTGCTTACTTTTAGTACATCGTAAGACAGTTGATTTGGCTTCATAATCAATTTTAGAAAAAAAGGCTAGACGTAGGGCGGATTATCCCCCCTAATCGGATCTTCGCCGTTCTTACCGTCTGCAAAGCATAAAGCCTCTACTCGAGAGTTCCAGAACCAATCTTCGCGTTTCTAAGATATTGCCTCGATACGGCAAGCTGCGACCTTGTACTCTGGGATCTTGGAAACAGGATCCAGCGCATCACTTGTGAGAAGGTTTGTTCCCTGCCAATGGAAAGGCATGAAAACTACGCCAGGCTTTACTTTTTCAGTTAATCTCGCTTTGACTTTGGCTTCGCCTCGGCGCGTCTTGATCATCACTATGTCGCCATCATGGATATTCAGATTTGCGGCGTCTTCTGGACTTATCTCAATGTACAGCTCCGGGTCCCTCTCCTGAAGAGATGAGCTGCGACGGGTCATAGAGCCGCTATTGTAGTGCACGACTATCCTTCCGGTAGTGAGCAAAATGGGATACTCCGCGCTAGTATCCTCGGCAGGAGGCTGGTTCACAACTGTCGCAATATTGGCTTTGCCATTTAGAGTTGAGAATTTTTCTTTGTGAAGGATCTCCGTTCCCGGATGATTCTCGTCCAAACACGGCCAGCGCAAGCCGCCAATCTTGGAGATCCTCTCTTTAGTCATTCCTCCATAAGATGGAACGAAGCGATTGATCTCTCTTAATACATCTTCTGCATTAATGTAGTTGAAATCAAGTCCCATTCTTCGAGCGATCTCATTGATTATCCAGAGACCTTCTTTCGCATCACCCGCAGGAGGGACGGCCTGGTCAATCCATTGGACACGCCGCTCCATCGATGTGTAACTACCATCTTTTTCCGCCCAGGCAGCGGCAGGAAGGACAACATCCGCCATCTTAGCCGTAGCTGTCATGAAGATCTCTTGCACTACCAGGAAGTGCAGCGATTCCAGTGCTTTTTTGGTCTTTTTGGTATTGGCATCGCAAATGACTGGATCCTCCCCGATGATGTACATGGCCTTGATGGAACCGTCTAGAGCGGCATCCGTCATCTCTGTCGATGTAAGTCCCGGCCCTAACGGAAGTTTGGGCACATTCCAGGCATCCTCGAAGAACTCGACCGACTTTGTATCAGAAGCCCTCTTATAACCCGGATAGAACTCGGCCATGCCGCCCATATCACAATTTCCTTGCACATTGTTTTGTCCACGCATAGGCCATACGCCCGCCCCCGGACGGCCGATCTGGCCGCTAATTAGAGCAAGTGTTGCGCAGGCTTTCACATTGTCCGTGCCGCAAACATGCTGGGTTATGCCCATGGAGTAGAGGAGTGCTGAAGCGGAGGATTGGGCATAAACCCTGGCGGCTTTAGTAATCTCTTCAGCTGAAACGCCTGTCTTTTTGGCGGCCTCTTCTATTGAGTAGCCTTCGAGGCTCTTTATCAGATCTTCGAAACCGTTCGTCCTGGCGGCTATGAAATCCTTATTCAAGAGCCCTTGGTCCACGATCACCTTCATCATTCCCCGCAGCAGGTCTATGTCGCTGCCCGGTTTTATTCTAAGATGGATATCCGCCATCCAGGACGTTGATGTGATCCTTGGGTCCGCAACGATCACCTTAGCCCCTTTGTCCTTGGCCTTTTGTACCCACCGGGATACGACAGGATGGGCCTCTGTGAAGTTCGTGCCTATAGCAAAAACACATTTCGAATTCTCTAGATCGACAAGGTTGTTTGTCATCGCCCCTGTGCCAAAGACTGCACCTAGTCCAACAACCGTTGGAGAGTGACATAACCGGGCACAGTTGTCTACATTAGGTGATCCGAGGCATCTTGCTAATTTCTGGAAGACGTAATTCTCTTCATTATTGCATCTGGAAGAGGCAAGAAATCCTATTGAGCGGGCTCCATAATCCTTGATGATTCGTTCCAAGTTCAGAGCAATAAGATCCAATGCCTCATCCCATGATATCCTCTGCCATTCATCGCCTACTCTCTTCAAAGGATATTGCAGCCGATCCTCATGGTTAAGGACTTCCAGTACTGCGTTTCCTTTGGGACAGAGAGCCCCTTCGGATGCCGGATGACTTGGCATATATTCTATACCTATTGCTTTATCCTTTTCAACTTCAAGATAAAAACCGCATCCTACAGCACAATATGGACAAACTGATTGAATTAGCTTTTTGGCCAAATAAATCACCTTTGATATGCATAATCATAATAATGGTCTCGTCTGACAATTGAGGCAGAGCATAATGCCATCTCTAAAAATCTCTGGCGTATTTGAGCATCTGGATTCCCAGGAGTTCCTTTGCAGTGGATTGGGAAAGACGATTAACTCGGTTTCAGAACGTATTCTTGGATAGGCAATTCCCTGAATGATATCCACCATAAGGGCATCCTCACGGAAGGTCTATTCCGTCGTTAGAGTTAAGAAGCTTTGCATTAAAGCTAACCTTAAAGCTATCAGTAAACGATTCTGTTTACTTTGCAGAATTATTAAATATCGCAGTGCAGCAACGGGAAATTGAAAAGGCATACCGGAAGAGCATTAAAGAAATCAAATCTGAAAATGGTTCCAGTCAATAGCTTTAGGTAAAGAGAACTTAATATGTTTGTAATATTTTTCTTTGAGCGGCCTCGTTCAATGTTTTAGTTTTAAAAAATGATTTTGCCTGGATTTAGGAACCAAAAGAGATTATGTTTATTATCAACCGGATGTCATTAATTTCTTAACGTCTCCGATGCAATAAGAAATCCGATAGCCCTCTCCGCTAGAGGGTATCGTTTCACGAGAGCTTTGAACTTCTTTCCATGGTTTGGTTCGAGGAGATGGGCAAGCTCGTGTACTATCACATAATCTTCGACCCATTGAGGTAGCTTAGTTAGCTTCTGACTGATGAGGATAGTCCTATTGGTATAATTGCATGACCCCCTCCGTTGCTCCTGACGACTCGAGTATTGAATGGATTTCCATGCCAACAATCCTTGAAAGTACTTTGCATTCAGAAGATTTGCCCTGGCCACGAGATGGGCATCATTTCTTGGCGTGATCCTCTTCTCTAACCTGGCTTGCAGATGATTTATGTGATCTTTTAAAGCGGCATCTGAAATACATGCGGGCGCCAAGACCTCCATCTTTCCTTCAACCATCCGGGCCTGGATAGTCTTCCTGCGTCGCGCGGATCTTTTTACCAGAACCTCCATTGCAGCATTCCTCTTTCTGAATGGTAAGACCAGTTTAGCGGTTAATAAACCTTCTTTCTCTACGGGCATGGATTAGATGATATGCAGCCGCCTACCTTACCAGATTACTACTTGGGCATAGACTTTATCCAATTTGAAAGTATATAAAAAAAGAAAAGTTTATATTGGTATCCAGTGTAATAATATGTAGGAGTGTTCCATGCTTTGGGAATAGATGACATAAATAAAATTCGAAGCAAGATAGATGAGAAGCGCCTTTCTTGGATCGCAGGAACTACAACTCATTCTGGAATAGCAATGCAGGCAAAAATGAATTGCCTTGGCCTGGTAGTTCCTGAAGATGAAAAAAAATTGATTCAGGAAATGATGGCCAGAGAATTCGCTCTGGAAAGAGATACGAGCATAGCATTCATCTATCCAACGCAGTGGGATTGGCGAAACGTTTCCAGCAAAAACTGGACTACATCTATAAGAGATCAAAAGCAGTGCGGCTCATGCGTTGCCTTTGCCACGGTGGCAGCCATTGAGTCCAACCTGGAAATCTTCAAGAAAAATCCAAATTTAAATCCAGATCTATCTGAGGCAGATTTATTCTTTCGAGGCTGCGGCGATTGTTGCGGTCGGGGTTGGTATTACACCTCGGCCTTGAAATACGCCCAGCAAAGTGGTATTCCAGATGAGAATTGCTATCCATACGATAGAAATCAAACTCACAGCTGCCCGGATAGAGATAAACGCGTCGTTAAAATAATTGGGTGGAAAACTCTATTAAACTCATCAGAGGCAAAAGAGTGGATCTCGCAGCGCGGCCCCCTCATTACGGGCATGAATGTTTATGAGGATTTTTATTATTATAACAGTGGAATTTATAAAAATGCGTATGGCGGCTACATCGCCGATCACGCCATATGCCTAGTTGGTTACGATGACGCCAAAGGTTGCTGGATCTGCAAGAATAGCTGGGGTACTGGGTGGGGCGAAAATGGATGGTTTAAGATCGGTTATGGAGAGTGTGGGATCGGCAGCAATTTTGCCTTTTATGCAGTGCAATTCACAACAGACGACGACTTGATTTTGCCGAAAGGTGGCAGAGTCATTGCTCGTTTAAAGGGAAAGAATACACCGTTGAAGGATGAAATCTGGCTTAAATCTCCAGAGAATAAATTGATCTTTGCTCAGGACTCCGTGGTGGGCAAGGTCCTTGATATGGGGACATATCTCGCGGGAACACGGCTCACTTTAGCCCTCAAATCTTCAGATGGACATACCTATTACAGCGACCAGCTTCTGAATGACGATGCCTGCGACCACGTATTGAAATCTCAAACTGGAACTTTTAAGTGGCAACTAGGCTGGGAAGACCTCTACGGTTTAGGCGAGAAGGATTATGACGATGTTGTAATGGAAATTGAGATCGTCAGTCCCACTACAGAAGATATTGTGATGCCCAAAGATGGCAGAGTCTTCATAACTCCTAAAAGCTGGATTGCCGCTACATTTGGTGAATTCAGATCCAACTCACCGGAGGACAGGCCAATCTTCACCATTAACAGCGTGCTGGGGAAGGCAGTAGATCTAGGAGTATTCCGGGCGGGCCAAATGCTATCTTTTGCTCTCAAGACGAAGAATGTCCATACCTATTACACAGACCTCATCAAAAATCCGGATTTTCTGAGCCATGTGCGAAAGCTTCCTACGGGTTACAACAAATGGGAGCTGCGTTGGGAAGCCTCATTTGGTCTTAGCAAAAAAAATTATAAGGATTTTGTGGTGCAAATAGAAGTGATTCCGACCAGCAACGAAGATGTTATCCTGGCAAAAGATAGCCGTGTCGTTGCCAAGCTGGTCAGCAAGAACACGCCCTACAAGAATCAGTTTATCCTCTATCGACCCGCAAACAAAGCGCTTTTTGAGTCCACAAAGGAAAACATCGGCAAGAGCTTTGAGGTAGGGGAATACCCGGCGGGAACAAGACTAGTCTTTGCCCTCCAGGCCCAGGACGGAAATGCATATTACACAGACAGCAATCTCAATGCCGATGCTCGGGCGCATGTCATCAAAGTATCATTGGGGTCTACTAAATTCCAGCTTCGTTGGGAGGATCTCTACAATCTAAAGGATCGTGATTACAATGACATGGTTGTGGATATCACCATATACCCGAAAACCAAGTGATAAAGTCTATCAAGACCTTCGATGTTTCAGGAACATGGCAGCCAATCCACACTTATTTCCCCTGGTTGGCTTCCTGCCCATAGCTGGATGAACTTCTCTATTGAAAAAATTCCACTCAGATCTATAACGCTACGACCTATGAGCGGATGATGTCCTTTTATGGCTACGGCTCCATCTGCAGACTGCCAGGAAATATGAGCCTTGCCGATGACGTTGGAGTTGATGCTGGCCACCAGGCCACCGCTTGAGCCGCAATTGTAACAAGTTCGGTCATTTGTACTTGCGTCCTTTACTGAAGTGCCAGCCCCGTAAGATATGGTATTGACCCGAGTATTTGTGCTCAGTTTCTCGGCATCAGTGTAGACTTCTGTCAACAACGCGCCAGTATCATAGTTCTTGATGCCAAGAATATCGCTTTGCTTCAAATCATTCAAGAACTCACCATAGTCCGAAGACGTCTGTGAACACGTCAACGATATCTGAGCCAAAGATATAATCAACAGCCAAATCAGTTTCATATATGCACCTATGCGGGCTTAATGTCGATGATCAACGTATTAACAGTTACATTTTTCCAACTTGCTTATAAATGAACGATAACAACTCAGTTCTAAAATTCTTACACGCTCTATGGCAAAAAGATAAAAATCAATTTTGACCATTTTGTGGCAACGGATTATGAGATAAGCAAATCCGGATTAATTTATGTGCTCAGCTCGATATCTTGAAGAACGATCTCCTTATTACTCTCTGCAACTTCATAAGATGGATCAAGTTCAAGGGCCTTATTGAAGCTTGCAAGAGCCTCCTGATATCTACCCATTTCTCTAAGGATGAGCCCTTTATTGTTCCAACCACGCGGATCATTGGGATTTATCAGGATTGCTCTTTCGAAACTAGCAAGAGCTTCACTATTTTTTGCTAGATTTGCCTGTATCATCCCTTTGCTGCTCCAGGCATCATAGTATGATGGATCTAAACTAGTTGCCATCTCAAGACAAACGAGGGCTTCGTCGAACCTCTTCAAATTAGCGAGCGCTCCACCTTTATTAAACCAGGCATCAAAAAACGAAGAATTTATTGCAATCGCCCTGTCGAAGCCGACTACGGCATCATTTGTATTGCCTTGGCTCGCAGAGACAAGTCCCTTTTTATTCCATAAAGACGCATTGGACGAGTCCAGTTCAAGAGCTCGATCATAGCTTTCAGATGCTTTTTCATAATTTCCCTCAAGGTAATACTGATCGGCCTGGTCAGACCAATATTCTGCCGAATACTCTCCAAGGACAGGCAAAATGGATATGATCACAAGCATAGCAATTGCGACAATAACGAACCTCATAGAAGTCACGTTCTATCAAGGAGTAAATATCTCTACCCCTTGATTTCATCTCTTTCCAACTCCTTCTCTAATTTCAAAATAGTCTTTAAGCTATTGTGATTTTTCACTTTATAGAGGGATTTATTCCCGATCTATAGCCGTCTTACCATTTTGTCTGATTAAGTCTACAAATTAATGATATAAAACTTCAGCTCTTTTGAAAATCCCTAAGAAAAATTTGAAAATTCGCCCGGATGATTCCTTCGGTTTCAATATGAAGAGCTGTTTTTGCTTATCTTCACGACCCATCAATTATTTTCTTCTACAATTTTTCTCCGCCTACTTTCGTCTTCAGGAGACAGAATAAATTCGGAAGTTTCTCTAGAATCCTCTTGATCTTGCGGTTCTGGTTCATTGATAAGTCCAAATAAGACCGTGAAGATCTCCTTGCCGCTTTTCAAGATCTGTTTACAGTGTTGAATCTATTTGACACAAAAGTTAATTAATTCCTTGTATATAGTATCACCAACGGCCAGAGAGCTTCCAGTAAAATGGCTCCTGTGGCAGAGAAGTGAGGAGGGTCAATATTTGATGAGATTTGATGCTTTGCTAGAAAAAGACATATCCAGTTATGAGGGCGATTTTTATAAGATCATTCACCAGGCCCCGTCGCTCTATAAGATGATGACAAGGTTACTAGATGACAGCGACCTTCCCAGGAAAATGTCGCCATTGGTCATTGCGGCCATAGCTTACTTCATACTGCCAGAAGACATAATTCCAGAAGATAAGTTTGGCCCGGCGGGTTATGTGGACGACATTTATCTATGTGCCTATGTTGCCAACGAAGTTATGGAAGCATCGGGCTCACCAGATATATTGGAGAGGAACTGGGAAGGAAAGACAGCAATCGTGGCCTTAGTAAAAGAAATACTTGATGGCGAAAAGGAACTCATAGGCGACAAGAAAAAACGCATAATGGAATATATCGGCTACGATCAGCTTGAGAATACAAAATCCGATAGCGGAGATTGAGAGAACAAACTTTTAACGTTCTCAGGTGCGCAAAAAGTTTTGTTGTGCCCACGGGTCGATCCTAGCATTCCTCAATAATATCGGGCTCCTGGAAGCCCTATCATCTATTCCCACATCAACTAAGGCGGTCCTTGGAAAAAACGCATATCGTATCATCCTTTTCTCGATAAGTATGGGCGTCTGATCTGCTTCTCGCAGGCTAGACAGGTCCTAGTTAAAACTCCTTCCCGCAGTCTCACCCTTATTGCAGAGGGAAAAAGATAGCTTCCACAGTGCTTACAAAAGAGGTTCTTCAGATGATGTGGCATTCTAACCCGTGTTCGCGTGCTAATGCACCTGGCTATCTCCACGTATCTATTGCTCCTCTCAGGATGATTTATATGTGCATCATCCGCCAGCATGAAGAGCCTCTCCATGCGCTGAATGGCAAGATCTCTGGTCTTGTGATTATCCTTTCTGCGTCTCACAGATTTCTCTTCGGGGCTTTGGATATAAAACCTATTTCTACACCTAGAAATATCTATTTAGCAATGGTCTTCAAAACGCTTGCAGTTAAGATCACTCCGGAGATGGAGGAGTACATTAGTGCTCGGTCTACCGATATGCGCGTGGCCACTACATGCGAAGGCCCGTTGATTTTCTCAATTAAAACCAGTCCGCCCAAGGCCACGGATCACATAATCTCAGTAGGTGGGCGAAAAGTCTATATTTCCGCAGTCCAGGCACCTCACGTTAAAGTCATCGATGCCAAGATGCTGCCTCGCTGCGCCCTGGAAAAGAGGAAGTGCTAATGTTGCTGATGATATAGCCCATCAATCCATTTTTCTTTTGGCCTTAGTGCATAAGTAAAGGCCAAAAAAACCATGACTATTCTCAGAATGCGATATCTCAAAGCCCGCTCGCTCAATCATTCCCTTCACAATCCAATCCATGGTTGAATACTCGTTTTTCACATGATCTGAGATTCGAGCTGCAAACTCTGGGCCAGCCCTCTCGGATGCCGCTGAGATGAAAATTGGGAAGAATTTTTCGTATTCCGAAATATCAAAGGAGTAGACTACGTCCCTCAAGCAGAATTTGCCTCCGTCTTTTAGCATATCTGCTATGCGAAACAACGCGATCTGCTTCCAAAAGTCTGGCAGGTGGTGCAGAGCTATTTGGGTTACTACGGCATCCAGTTGAACGCCCTGGTGGCTATAGGTGAGAAATCCTCCGAGAAGAAATTCAACATTCTTTACATCTCTTGATTCCGCTTTCTTCTCTGCGTACTTCAGCATCCCATGCGAAAGATCCGCGGCATAAACTTTGGCGCAATGCCGGGCAGCGGCCAAGGCGAATTCACCGGTACCCGTGCCTATCTCAAGAAGCGTCTGGTCCGGCTTCAGGTCGAGATAGTTCAGGATTTGCTGAATTTCTCCATGAATGTCTCGATACTTTTGCATATTCCGATCATAGACTTCGGCCAGGGCATCGAAGTCTGCGCCAGGGTGATCTGGTTCGTGGTACTGCCAGGTGTGTGCGGGCATTGGTAAATCCTCTATAGGTTTTTCTTGAATATCATTTGTGCACTAGTTTAATTCGTTTCGGGATAGGTTTAAAATATAGCTTCTTGGCTTGTGACTCGTTCTCTATGCAGCCCATTCATCAAGAAGTACGCACCCTCCTAGCGGCAGGCTGCAAAAGAGAACATGCGAGGGCACAATCGTGGCGACCGGGGCACAGCCGCAGTCTCTATTTGGCACCGAGCTTCTTTCTGGCGTGAAGGAAGGTCATACCTACAACAACAGATCCTTTTTCATACCTGATGATGACATCGTCATCTGTAAGTTCGGAATCATCGGCATGGCTTGGCTTCTTGAAGTCGACATAAAGCACATCGGCCCCTTCATCATAATCCACCCACACTTTCTTATGCGGGATATCCAGCAGATGTGGTATCAGTTCTCGGATTTTATCTACTTCTGCCGCGGCCATATCTTGCTTCTTCATTTTGGATGACTTAGACGTCCTAAAGTCAGGTAGTGCGTTAGATATCTAACACACATTCTTCAATGCAAGTACAGTTTGAGCTTTTGCCTTCAAGGAATTGATATGTTCTTCAATTGATGTTTGTGGATTTTTAAGATAATTCTCTAATCGGAATTCGGTCTTTGCAATCCTCGCACCAAAGTACCACATCCCTTGATTGCAGAATTCGGGTTCATTGCACTTTTTCACAATCCATTTCGCTATTTCTTCATTTTTCGTGTTTTTATTCATATATTGTTTATTTAAAGTAACGACTATCCTTCTTACCCAAATGTCAATGGGCTGCAGAAGCCATCTATCATCATCTTTACGCGGAAACCGACCATTATCATCTCCATAAGGTGGTAGCCTGTACCAGATAACAACGTCTCTCAAAAATAACGAAGCAATCTTGGGCCCAACTCCTTGTATTCTTTTTAATCTTTCCCAGATTTTTTTGGTATGACCATCTCTTAGAGCTTGGTTGGAAATAGCTATTATATTATCTCTTTTTAATACACACCAAATGCAATTGCAAGAGGTCGTAGGATGGTACAAAGGATATCGAGGGTATAAGGGATTCAATTTGCGGTTTAATCCACTATCATTGAGCAAATTGCTAAAATTACACCATACGGCTAGCGGGAAATCCTCCGAGCCCCATTGGACATTTTCGCTTTCTTGATAGCCTCCGTTGCCGCAGGAGAGAACGAGGGACTACGTCCTTGTCGCTCGAATGCGTATCCTTCAAGAAAAAGGCTCGCAGCATCAATGGAATCATTTAGGTTATATTTTTGCCAGAGTGGTTTTAGATATAGTGCTTTAAAAAGCTCAGAAAGACCTTCAAATAATCCAAGTGTATCAGAACTATCCATAATCATCATCTGATGAAAATAGTTTTTCTGGTTCCAATTATTTAATGTTTCGATCTAAGTTTCTACATGGAAAAGAAAAACGGCTCAAAACTTGCTATTCAAATCCATCGCCTTTTCCATCGCTCTCGCCACCTGTGCCTTCGCCATCCTGCTCTGCACTGTCGCGGCCATCCATGTCGCCGCTCGCGCCCGGGAATATCCGTCCACCTGCCAGTCCAGACCTTCGTAGCCCACGTCCATGAGAATTAGGCCATCCGGCGGAGCCGTGGGTGCACCGTGGTTTAGCTCAGGCCGGAGAAGATCAAAGAACCAGTCCATGTCCTTCTCGCCCGCTCCCACCTTCTCCAGTGCACCGACAATTTTTCTAACCATGTTCCAGAGAAATCCATTGGCCCTAATGTCGAAGACGAATAATCCATTCTGCTCTGATATCTCAAGCTTCTGAACCGTTTTTATGGTATCCACTTTGGCTGATGAGAAGTTGCGAAAATCGTGCTCGCCCAAAAGCTGCGACGAAGCCTGGAGCATCTTCTCCAGATCCAAACCCGGATGCCATAGAAGATAACGGTACTCTCTCCACAGGGCATTCCAACGAGCTGAAAAGCCTATGGGCGCAACCGCCCAGGCCCAAGTCCAGATGTCTCTAGGAAGCCGCCCGTTAACGCACCTCGGCCGGGTCAATTTGGCCTTGTCCTCATCAATCCAGAAGTCGATGACCTGGCCCAAGGCCGATACACCCCGATCCGTCCTGCCCGCATAACAGAAATCGCCGTGTATAACACCTATTTGGGCCAATGCTTTGCGAACCTCAGAATCGATTGTGACCAGATCCGGCTGGCGCTGAAAGCCATAATAGCTGTCGCCCAGATATGCAAGCTTAAGTGCAATCTTCATATCAAAAAGAGGGCGAAAAAGATCTGCCCTAAACCTCTCGCGGATCCGTGATGTACCCTGTTATGGCGCTGGCTCCGGCTGTGGCGGGTGATGCCAAATAGACAAACGCCTCTGGACTACCCTGCCGGCCTACGAAATTCCTGTTCGATGTAGAGAGGCAACGCTCTCCCGGCCCCAGGAGGCCAAAGCTTCCGCCCATACACGGGCCGCAACAGGCAGATTCCACCATTGCACCCGCCTCTATGAACTTCTCGACGAGGCCCGCTTTCAAGCACTTCATATATTCGTCCCTGCTAGCCGGAACAACAATCATGCGCACTCCTTTAGCCACGGGCTCACCTTTCATCAGTTCAGAGGCAAGCAACAGATCTTCGAACCGACCGTTGGTGCAGGAACCAAGGAATACCTGGTCAATCTTTGTCTTTGGAACTTCACTTATCGGCTTAACATTATCGACGTTATGAGGCAAAGCGATCTGAGGCTCAAGATCATTCACATTCCATTGCCTCTTAGAGACGTTCGCATCTTCATCTCCCTCTAAAATACCTTCCTTGATGGCATCCTTATCCTTCACGCGGCTCTCCAGATATTTTATTGTCTTCTCATCCGTCTCGAATATGCCTGCCTTTGCGCCCATCTCGATGGCCATATTGGATACAGTCATCCTCTCAGGAATGCTCATATGAGCTGAGACTTCTCCCCGGAATTCGCAGGCCATGTAATTGGCACCATCAGCACCGATATCTCCAATAATCCTCAGTACTGCGTCTTTGGAGGTTACGTGCTTCTGGAGCTTTCCTTCGACTTCAAGCTGCAACGTTTTCGGCACCATGAACCAGAGTTTGCCTGTAGCAAAAACTGAAGACATATCTGTCGAACCGATGCCAGTAGCAAAAGCGCCCAACGCTCCATACGTGCAGGTGTGAGAGTCGGTGCCTACTATTATCTTGCCAGGAAGAACGTGCCCTTTCTCTGGCATAACCTGATGGCAGACCCCGCAGAATATGTCATAGTTTAAAATTCCCTGCTCTTTTGCGAAATTGCGAAGCGCAATATGGTTTTCTGCCGCCTTCAAGCTATCAGCGGGAACCTGATGATCAAAGAGCATCACGATCTTCTGGTTATCCCATACTTTTGCATCTCTTCCGGCAATTTCGTAGAATCCTTTGACTGCCAGGGGTCCGGTGATGTCGTGAATCATGGCAATGTCTACATCCGCCATGACAAACTCGCCCTCTCGCGCCTCTTTTTTTGATGCTCTGGAAAATATCTTTTCTGACAGGGTTTGGCCACTCATAAGGTGGTCCATTTCATCCATGATAAATAATCTTAACCTCTGCAAAACCAAAAAAAGTCAGGCAAAACTCTTCCGGACCGGTTCAAAGACTTTAAATAAACCGATAATACCAACGATGTACATAAGATTACATCATGGCTAAAAGATGGAGTGTCCCAGATGAAGATCAAGTATTTGCTCGATGAAGAAGAGATCCCCAAGAATTGGTACAATGTAGCCGCCGACATGCCCACGCCCTTGGAACCACCCCTCCATCCAGGGACGCTAAAACCTCTTAACCCCCAGGATATGGAGATGATCTTTCCTAAAGCGCTTATCAATCAAGAGATGAGCCAGGATCGCTGGATAGAGATCCCCGAAGAGGTGCGTGACATATATCGCCTCTGGAGGCCGACACCCCTGTATCGCGCCGCCGCTCTGGAGAAGGCGCTTAAAACACCAGCAAAGATCTACTACAAATATGAAGGTGTCAGCCCTGCAGGCAGTCATAAACCTAATACGGCCGTCCCTCAGGCTTATTACAATATGAAAGAGGGCATCGAGCGACTGGCGACAGAGACAGGTGCCGGCCAGTGGGGTTCGGCGCTCAGCCTGGCCACATGCCTCTTTGGTTTGCAATGCACGGTCTACATGGTGCGGTCCAGCTACGACAGCAAACCCTATCGACGCAGTGCCATGCGTGTCTGGGGTGCTGAATGCCTTCCCAGTCCCTCTGACAAGACAAACTACGGCAGAAAAGTCCTTGCCGAAATGCCCGATACACCTGGATCTTTGGGCATAGCTATATCCGAGGCGGTAGAGGACGCCGCAAGCCATGACAACACCAACTATGCTTTGGGATCGGTGCTCAATCATGTACTCATCCATCAGTCCATTGAGGGCCTGGAGCTGAAGAAGCAGTTCGATCTGGCAGACGACTATCCAGATATCATGTTCGGGTGCTGCGGAGGTGGAAGCAATTTCCCGGGCATGGTCTTCCCCTTCATTCCGGACAAATTGAAGGATAAAAAGGATCTGCGAATGGTGGCCTGCGAACCATCCGCTTGCCCAACTCTAACAAAGGGACTTTATGCTTACGACTTTGGAGACACAGCCGGCATGGCCCCCGTAGTTAAGATGTATACTCTGGGGCACGACTTCATTCCGCCGGGCATCCACGCAGGCGGCCTGCGTTATCATGGGGACGCGCCAATGCTGTGCAATCTCGTGCATGATGGTTTAATTGAGGCCACTGCCCTGCAACAGAATGAGGTTTTCCAGGCGGCGACGGTATTCGCGCGCAGTGAAGGCATCATTCCCGCACCAGAGGCATCACATGCTATCAAGCCCGCCATCGATGAGGCATTGCGTTGTCGGCAAACAGGAGAGGCTAAGACTATATTCATATCGCTTTCTGGCCACGGTCATTTCGATTTGGCAGCTTACGATGCGTTCAACGATGGCAAGCTCGTAGACTACGAGTATCCTGCGGATCTGGTGAAGCAGTCCCTTGCCAAGTTACCCAAAGTCTAAATTGGGCTTTCTGATCAATCCAATTGCGGGTATGGGCGGGGCTGTTGGACTGAAAGGTACCGATGGTCTCGCCCATGAGGCCAGGTGCAGGGGAGCTAAGCCCATGGCACTTGAACGTGCCAAGATGAGCTTAGGTCTTTTAGCTAAGGAAGCAGGCAACCTTATCTTTTTTACTTGTGGCGGCGAGATGGGAGAAGATGCGCTGAAAGAATGCGGTCTGAACCACATTGTGGTCTACAAAGCATCCAATGAGTCGAGTTCTAAGGATACAAAAGCAGCCTGCAAAGCATTCTTGGAAAACGATGTCGATTTGATACTATTTTGCGGAGGCGACGGCACAGCAAGGGATGTATCATCTGTAGCTTGCGAGGCGCCGATTTTAGGCATACCTGCAGGAGTTAAGATGCACTCAGGAGTATTTGCCATAAGCCCCGAGGCGGCAGCTGAGCTGGCGTTGGATTATGCCAGGGGCTCGCTCTTGGCTGGAGAGACTGAAGTCGTTGATGTAGATGAAGAGCTTTATCGTTTTGGAGAACTACAGACAAGGCTATATTCATTAGCCAGGACACCATATAAGCCTGTGCTCATTCAGGAACGAAAACGGATCTATAGCTCCGGGAACGAGGAGGAGTTCAAGGCTCAGATAGCACTTTTTGCCAGCGAGTTCATGCGGGATGGGTCAGCTTATATTTTGGGAGCAGGAACTACTACAGGCAAAATCGCCGAGTATCTGGGAGTAGAGAAAACACTGCTCGGAGTGGATGTCATCCAGGATGGGAAGACGATAATTAAGGATGCTTCTGAAAAAGACCTTCTTGGTTTGCTGGATAAAGCCAAGAATATCAAGATTATTGTAAGCCCTATTGGAGCACAAGGCTTCATCTTCGGTCGGGGAAGCCAGCAGATTAGCGCCGCTGTGCTGCGACTTGTAGGAGTCGAGAACCTGATAATAGTTTCCACACCACATAAGCTCGCCGATCTATCTCATCTTTTGGTGGATACCGGCGACCAGGAAATAGATAGAGCCTTGGCAGGCAGAAGGCGAGTTGTGACAGGTTACCAAATAGCTCAACTTAAAGACGTTAGGCCAGCCTCAATCCTCCCTAACTCTTGAAAAAAAAGAGCTTGATCATCAAGGCAAGATCCAACATATGTAATCCTCATATCAAACTTCTATGTGATAAGACGAGGGACTTGACATCCATTGAGATGCCGGAATTGATAATTAGGAACAACACCAGGAAACGGGTCCATGAGAGATAGGCCAACTCCGATTTTAGAAACTTCAGCCTCACCTATTCCCACTCAGACGAGGATTGGGAGAGAGAGAATTGTTTTGTCATTTATCATCCTTTTAGGCATCTTCATGTTTGTCATCGACGGCTCCGTGGTCTCTATCGCTCTGCCCACCGTCACCCGATATTTTCGGGCTGATATATCTTTGTCCCAGTGGGTTGTTACTTCGTACCTTGTAACAGTTACGAGCCTGCTCATGGTCTTCGGAAAGCTCGCTGAATGGACAGGCAAGCTCAGACTTTTTCTAGCGGGATTCGTTTTGTTCACGCTGGCTTCTGTGGCCTGTGGCCTATCCTCCAGCTTAGGCATGCTTATCTTTTTCCGGGCGGTCCAGGCTGTGGGCGCAGCCATGGCCTTTTCTATCAGCGCTGCTGTGATCTTTGAGATCTATCCGCGCGGTGAGCAGGGCAGAGCAATGGGCTACATTGGCACTACCGTCTCTTTGGCCAGCATTGCCGGTCCAATGCTAGGTGGATACCTTGTGAACTATCTCGGATGGCAGTATATATTCCTCATCAACCTGCCCATCGGTATTATGCTCTTGGCTCTGGCCGGAAAATACATGAAATTTGATGAGTTAAAATCAAATAAACTTGAGCTGGATTGGCGGGGTGGTGCCATGCTCGTTATTTTCGTAGTATCATTGATGCTGCTCCTCGGAGATTTGGGTATTAGCGCCGATATCACGTTTGCCAAAGCCTCATATGCGCTGCTCTCTCTAGCATCCCTTTTGGCTTTTACATGGATCGAATCTCACCAGAATTTCCCACTTTTAGATCTATCTATATTAAAGGTGAAAGAATTTGTCTTTCCCCTCATTAGCATAATATTATTTATAATTTCAAGTTTTGCAATTTTTATCCTGGGACCCTTCTATTTCCAGGGTGTTATGGATTACTCCCCTGCAGAAATTGGTGCTATATTTCTCATTGTACCTGCCGTAATGGCCTTCGGATCTCCCCTAGGCGGCTGGATCTATGACCGCTATCACTACCGGTACAACTCTGCTCTGGGAATGATAGTGGTTTCTGCGTCACTGATTCTAATGGGAAACGCAATACGCAGCGATGATATGAAAATGATTCTGTTCTCTTTTGGTGTATTAGGTATTGGAAGTGCTCTATTTCAAAGCCCTATTAACACTGAGATCATGACTGCTCTGCCTCATGAGATGCTCGGAACTGCGTCTAGCCTATCCTCCGCGGTGCGAAACATGGGAATGGCTCTGGGGGTTTCGGTGTCTACGATTCTGCTCTCCATGCAGTTGAAACTGGCAGGTTATAGCGGGCCAGTTCTGGATGCCAGGCCCGAGCTTCTCTCTGTGTCCATTAGCAATGTGATGTTTGTGGCTGCGATTCTTTGTATAATTGGAACAATTGTGGCAGCACTCAGGAATAGGAGCTAAAAATAAGCCAAGTGTACCTTGCTAGAAATTAGTTTATAGCGATCATATGAATAAAATTTATGGAATTAATTAAAACAATATTTACATTATTATAATTTTATATGCCAGTAACTCTTTCTTCGATACATCATCAAATTGATATATTTTAGAGTTTAGGTAATATGAGAGGATTGATGATGTTCGAAAGAGTGCTCGTTCCTACGGACTTTTCTAAGGATTCACAGAAGGTTTTGGAATGTATGAAAGAAATTCCGGGGCTAAAAGAAGTCGTGCTCTTGAATATAGTGGATGCAGGCAATCCAATGAATTTGGAAAAGAAAGGATGGAGCTACAGCTCGCTTGTAGAAGAGGCCGAAATGCGCCTGAAAGAGCAAGCGGAACATCTTTCCCATTTAAGTAAAAAAGATATCGATATTAGAACTATTCTTAGAATCATTGTAGAACCAATGAGCGGTGCGGATGGAGTCAATTTGCATAGACTAAAGCCAAGTCCTCATGTAGAATTAATAGAAGGAGGCAGCTATGGCGAAGTCATACAAAAGACCGCTGTTTCAGAAAATATCTCACTTATTATCATGAGCGCGCACGGCAAAGGATTCGTTGAGGGTATGCTGCTAGGAAGCGTATCTACGGAAGTCTTACGCCATAGTCAGACAAATCTGCTCATTATCCGCCATAAGATCCTCGAAGGCCTAAGTGAATCAGGAATTGAGAAATTTTGCCAGAATATATTTTCAAAAGTGATGATTACAACAGATTTTTCCGACGCAGAAGTAGATGCAGTGTCCGCGGTGAAGGCTCTTTCAGGTGTTCAGGAGATCCTTTTGGTTCATGTAATACCCAAAGGAAAAAGCATTGATGAGCCAGCTAAGAAGCTCAACCTGCTGCGAGATAGTCTGGAAGTTCCAGGCCAAAAAATCACAATCCATATACTTGAAGGACATCCAGCGAATGAGATAATCACTTTTGCCCAAAAGCAGGATGCATCCTTGGTAATCATGAGCTCCCAGGGAAAGGGTTGGATGAAGCAGATTCGGGTTGGAAGCACAACATTCGATGTAGCTCAAAAGGCAGATCGTCCGGTTATGATTTTCAGGCCGAATAAGATCTAAAAAAAATCCAAAAAAAAGTGGAATTTCAAAGTGTGGAAAGAGTGCATGACGCTAACCTTTGATCTTTAATTGTTATTTCAAGATAAAACTTCCTTCTTGAACTTCTCAAAGGTTATCTCGTTGATGAACTCACCCAGACGCTGTTTTTTGGCATGATCTCTATAATAGTTTACTACTCGATCGACCAGCTTCAAGGCTTCTTCATCGGAGAGATTCTCTGCCAATATCCTGCCGAGCATTGGATTCACGCCACTGCTTCCCCCTACAAGCATTCTCCATCCTTTCGAAGTGCCAATCAAGCCGATGTCCTTTACTGCAGGCTCTGCGCAAGAGTTGGCGCATCCTGATACGCCCATCTTAAACTTCCAGGGAAGCTCTAGGCCGTGATATATCTCATCAAGTTTCAAGCCTACACCTACGGAATCTTGCTGTCCACGCTTGCAGAAGGTTGTGCCAGGACAGATCTTGACGCTGCGAACGCATAATCCAATAGCAGCTCCTGGCTTCATGCTTAAATCTTTCCAAGCACGATCTATATCTTTGGGATCAATTCCGACAATGGCAATACGTTGCGCTGAGGTTATTTTAAGGACTTTAGCGTTATACTTCTCGGCCACATCTGCGATCTTACGAAGGCTTGCCGGATCTATGATTCCGCCCGGTATATGAGGAGCAATGGCAAAGGTTTCCTTGTCCCTTTGCACAATAGCCCCTTTTTCCAAGATATCTTTGGACATAACCTAATAATTTCACCTGGGCAATATAAGTCTCTCCCTCTGCAAATATATTGTCAAGAAGGAATGGAATCCTTAGAAACATTAAGGTGTGCCAATCAAAAACAGCAAGAATATATCGAAGAGACTGTTTTCTAAAAAAAAAGAAACATTCTCGCAAGAAATCGCTTATATTAACAGGAATGGATTCGCGACTGTTTCGCATCGAAATTGTAACTTAACGTCTGTATCGTCTTTTCGCTAATTCAATAAACCCGTAGCTACTGTTCGTCCCAATTTAAAGCATTTCTCAATATCTTCCTTGCTTGGAACTTGGATGGCAGTAGTTCCTGGCTCGATCACCTTCATGCCAAAGGACTTCATACGAGCGATAAGAGTCGGAATAGCTTCTCCACTCCATCCATAAGAGCCAAATGCGACTCCGACCTTTCCTTTCAGATCGAGCTTTGCCATCTCTTTTAAGAAAGGATCCATATTCCGGATCAGCTTATAATTGTAGGTCGATCCGCCAAGGACAATGGCATCTGCATCGTTCAAATCCTCGAGTTTGGCATCGTATGCATCTTTCAGCAGGACTTCGACACCATCAATCGTCATCGCACCATTAGCAATTGCTTCTGCCATTGTTTTGGTCCGTCCCATACCACTCGCATAGATTATCGCTATCTTAGGCATAAAAGATTCCCCGGTAATAATCTATTCATATTTTATAACTAATTTTTGGTGAGATTATTTTAGTGAATACCGTATGGCCTCCTTACGGAATTGCCAGAATCGCGAACCTTTAGGGCTGGCTTGAAAGTCGATGATTGTAAATAAAAGATTCTGACACAGCCATTTTCCTCTATTCTCGCCAGAATTAACCATGGATCAGGTGGCCAATAACTATCGTCAATACAAAGAGTAATGCCAGAAAGGCGAGGCCGTGCCCGGGATGAAAGGTGATCAAGAACCTTTTAATTATTTGAAGTCCACATAACGTCAAACAGCACGCCCAGCAGCAAGCTGTTGAGACATGTATTTAAAATTAAGACGACGCATTTCCTTTTCAAGGAGGCATAATGTGACCGAAAGTGACAGCAAAAGCTCTGATCAAGTGGTTATGACACTAAAAGAACTGGTGAGCTACCAGGACGGCTCCGTCGTGAGCCGGGAGATAATCCGCAAGAGCACAGGTACCGTGACCCTCTTTGCCTTTGACGAAGGCCAAGGGCTGAGCGAGCATAAGGCACCTTTTGATGCCCTGATTTATATTGTGGATGGGGAAGCTGAAGTGACCATCTCAGGTAAGTCAAACCATTTGAAAACGGGCGAAACTGTGATCCTTCCCGCAAACCAACTTCACGCTTTGAAAGCATTACATAGATTCAAGATGCTACTGGTGATGATAAGGTCTTAAAGAACCATTATGGATTTTAAATCGCTCAAGATGCCTATCATTTTAGAAGAGCATGCTTTTTATTTTCTCTTTAAGCCTGATCTCGTGTTCTACTGAAAATGGAATCTTGGCCGACAAACCGCACCTTTGGGGCATGGGGATCAGTTCTTCTTCCAAAAGATCATAGTAAGCCTCATCAAGGCCGATCTCATCGGATACGTATCTCTTAAGGATAGCTTTTATCTTCTCTTGATTTGTTATGCTTTTGGAGTCCAATTTCTCCAAGACCTGCTCGATTTGTTTGTGCACGGGTTTCGAGGTTTGCATAGGATACATATTTATTAGTTGCCATGAAAACGTTCCATTTGCATCTTCCTTACTTGTTTAACATAACCTAGATGAAATTATCAAGACAAATATTTATGATTGAAGATGTAAGATACTAACTATCATATAGACGAAAGATGCGAAGCAAATAAGCAGATAAAAACGCATAGAGGGTGTACATTTTGGCAGATGTAATTGATTATAGTATTTTTGGAAACGATATGCAGGTCGTAGAGATAGAGCTAGATGCGGGCGAAGGTGTAAGGGCAGAGGTTGGAGCGATGCTCTTTATGGACGAAGGAATTGAAATGCAAACGTCAACTGGTGGAGGTTTGTTTAAGGGATTCAAGAGAATGCTCACGGGAGAGAGTTTTTTTATAACAACTTTTCTTAATAACGCCAAAGTTAAGAGAAAAGTTGCTTTTGCCGCCCCATTTCCAGGAAGGATTTTGGCTATAGACCTTATCGGATTCGGTGGAAGCATTTTATGCCAGAAGGACGCATTCCTATGCGCTGCCAGGGGCATCGAGATTGAGTTAGCCTTCACTAAGAAACTTGGAGCAGGACTTTTTGGAGGAGAAGGTTTCATCTTGCAGAAGCTGCAAGGAGACGGACTCGTTTTTATTCATGCAGGAGGCGCTCTTTTGGAGAAGGATTTGAAACCGGGAGAACTCCTTAAAGTAGACACCGGCTGCCTTGCGGCCTTTGCTCCAACTGTTGACTACGATATTCAGTTCGTTGGTGGTTTCAAGAATGCTTTGCTCGGTGGTGAAGGTGTTTTCCTAGCAAGACTAAAGGGTCCTGGAAAAGTGTATCTACAGAGCTTGCCCCTTTCTCGCTTGGCAGACAGGATAATTGAGGCTGGACACTTAAGAAAGGCACCCACAAATAGCTCGAAGGATGACTAGGAGCAAGATATTGAGCATTTCCGTTTTCGCAAAGGACATTCAATATACGAATTGTCAGACTCTGCAATAGTGCTAATGTGGCTCGATGTTCCTCCAATTGGCAAAGCTAATATCTTAATTGGACATTTGACAATTTCAGTGGTACTTATGAACACGATTCTCGGGGCTTGCCCGAAAAGAGGAGAGTTTCGCGGGCGAGACAGTTAAGCTGAATTATAAGCGATTATAGAGATATCCGAGAAAGCGTTTTATACGATCACGCTATTGGACTTAGCCATAATGGGAAATGTCTTTGTAGCTCCTCTCAATTGGGGTTTGGGCCACTCCACACGAGATATTCCGATCATTAAAGAGCTATTAAGCCAGGGACACGAAGTAACAATTGGAACAAGCGGCAACGCCCTGGCATTGCTCAAGAGAGAATGCCCTGAGTGCAATTTTATACTTTTCAAAGACTATCCTGCACCTTACAGTTCCTCTCGGTTCTTCCTTCCTAAGTTCGTTGCTTGTCTTCCCATTCTACTTAGGGCAATGGCTCGAGAGAGAACTAAGCTGGAAGATATAATTAATGAAAATAAGTTTGACTTGATATTGAGTGATAACAGGATGGGCGTTTTTTCTGACAAAGTTCCTAGCTACTTCATAACCCATCAGCTTCGCTTCAGCATGCCGAATTATCTTTATCCTTTTGAGATTCTGACTCTTCCAATAAATAGCGCATTTCATGCCAAATATGAAGGAGTAATTGTGCCGGACATCAGCCCTTACGAGGGCAACCAGAACCTTAGCGGTAAACTTTGCCGCTCTAATCTGCATACAACGAATGAAAGAGTTTACTATGCCGGAATCCTAACCAGTACCCAAAAAGTATCGGTGGACGAAGACCTGGATTATCTGATCATCGTATCCGGTCCAGAACCGCAAAGGATAAAACTGGAAGAGATCGTATTGAAACAGGTGCAAAAGCTACCTGGTGAGAAGGTAGTGCTCCTTGGAAGCCCTCAAAAAGAAGAGCATAAAAGATTAGATGATAGTACAACGGTTCACTCCTACGTCTCCACTGAAGAGAAAGTTGAGCTGATGAACCGGGCCAGATTCATAATTGCCAGATCTGGTTATACTACAATGATGGAGATGGCCGAGTTAGATAAAAAGCATGGACTTTTCACACCCACGCCAGGCCAGACAGAACAGGAATATCTTTCTCGCTACTATTTTGAACGTGGCTGGTTCCTATCACGCAGCCAATACAAGCTGAAGCTTCCCGATGACGCAAAATCTGCCATGCGATACAACGGATTCCCCAATATGACTAAAACCCGTGAGAATGTGAATAAGCTCTATCATGATGTTCTTAAGCATCATTTGACGTAACAACATTCTAGAAATGTAGTGTGTTATATGCGTACGGTTTTTTTTACATCTAAAAACCCTATCTTAATTTTCCTCTGGCCAAAGATGCATAGATACCAACAACACATAATGCGCTGAATATCGCAAAGGCCACCCTCACGCTTGATAGGAACTGTGGATAGTATTCCGGAATTATCTCCACTTTGCCAAGGAAAATAGAGAAGACCAACATCACTACGCTCATGCTTGAAACCTGCCCAACGTGCCTCATCGTCCCAAGAGTTGCAGAGCCTACGCCGTAGCAGCGAGGCTCAACAGAAGACATAATGGCATTGGTGTTGGGAGACGTGAATAAGGAAAGTCCTAAGCCCAAGATGAAAAGACCCGCCACCGTACTAGATATACTCGTATCCTGCCCAAGAAATATGAAAGTACAAATCCCTGCAAATGTAAGGGCCATTCCTGCAGTGGCCACAAGCCTTGGTTCAATTCTATCGGAGAGTTTTCCAGTATAGGGCGAAAGTACGGTCATCACCAGAGGCTGGGTAACTAAAATCAGACCGGCCTGCTCTACATCAAGTCCCTTGATGTATTGCAAATATAGACTTAAGAGGAAAGTTACGGCAAAAGTAGCACTATAATTTATCAACGCTGCCAGATTGGAAAATGCGTAGACCCTGTTATTTTTAAAGAGACCAACATCTAGAACTGGACAGGCCACACCGGTCTCCCACTTGATAAGCAAAAAGAAAGTGATTGCTCCCGCAAGGACCATCGCCACTCCATTGGAATCCGGAAGAAGAGAGAAGCCATACATTACAGCTACAAGCATAATACTATAAATGACCGAACCTACAAAATCGAACTTATCATCTTTTGCCCCTGCCCACTCTCCTTCCAGCTTCCAATAGGCCAGAGCAAGAGGAAAGAGGCCTAGAGTCACATTTACGAGAAAAAGGCTCCTCCAGCCGAAATATTGTGTGAGCAGGCCCCCTAAAAATGGCCCTAAAGAGAGGCCCAGGTAGACAGAGGCCGCATTTATCCCAAGGACTTTGCCTCGCTCTTTTAGGGGATAGACATTAACCAGTATGGCGGTTCCAGTACCAAAGATCATGGCACTGCCTATCCCCTGTATGATTCTCGATACTATGAGAATTGTAGACGTGGGCGCAAAAAAAGCAATGAGAGATGAAGCAGTAAAAACAAAAAGCCCGATCTGAAAAATCTTCTTCATCCCGTAGATGTCCGCAACCTTTCCTAAAGGCACCATGAAGACGGCAGCAGAAAGCAAGTAGCTAGTGGCAATCCAACCTAACAGCACAGCGTCCAATGAAAACTCTTTCCCAATAGCGGGCAGGGCGATATTGATGGAAGAGGCCATGAAGGGAGGCAGAAATGATGTGAGGGTCGCTACGATCAGAGCGCAGTTTCTATTCCCGGAACCAGAACATGTCTCCATCTAAGGGTTTAGTCTTAGAGTACCATTCAATTAACTTTTGCCCAACACAGGCATTTCTACCAATAATTTAATAGCGCTTTTTGAACCAAACGGCATTGCCCTTTAATGTCCTCGCCCAAGAGTTCAACCGGGAGAGCATTTATCATTCCATCCAGGTATGCAGCTTTTTGCTGCATTAATTGTAAAGTGGAAGCAGAAGGCAGATCATCTTGCATCCGTGTGGCTAAGCCAACGGAGGTTTCAATGGCAATATTGAGCTGCATTTTAGCGTAAATTGGATGATATTTTAACTCATTTATATCTTGGTATATGAGTCGACCCATCTCCATAAATGCCTCGATGAATATGCTGAAAGCTGAATCTACTTCATCGCAACGACCATGCGTTGCCGCGTAGCCACAATCAAGACAGCTATTATCTCGACCGTACTGAATGCAAAAAGGACATGTGCCTGGTCGAGTGGGCAGGTGGCCAAGCATAGTCAGACTCAGGGCTCGGGCAAACTTATGAAGCTCGGATGGCTCGACGATCCCCAGGCGTTCAGAGAATAAATCTGCCCAGCGAAGATACTCTTCGCAGTCTATTGCTACGGCGACTTTTGCCGCGTCCAAGGATGCAGGATTAATGCCATTTGCTGCAGCCTCAAGCTCTTCGCCACGAAGGGTCATGATATCGACATCAATTTCCACAGTATATGAAGATACATCTTACGATTTGGGAAACAATTCATCCATTGCAAAGCCGCAAATCGGAATGGATAGACGGTCTTCACCGCAGCCTTTCCGACAATTCCTAACTTATTGCCAAATTCTTCTTCTATTCTATAATTCAATATCTCTTTCATGTGTTTCTTATGAAATTCAGTATCCTGTCTGCCTATAATAAAAAATTCCTGCTATTTCTGAATATTAACTGGAATTTCCTGAATAAGATCATTTTTATGCCTTGTCAGTAGAATCTAAGTAGATGGCCAGGCAGGAGAAGATCTGCAAAAGAATGATTCTGAGACCATTTGATCCCTGGAAAAGCCCACTATGTACTTGTCCGCCAAAGCTGAGCCTCAACCCTTATACAGGATGTCCACACGGCTGCCTTTACTGCTATGCTTCGTCTTACATCCCGTTCTTCCAAAAATGCCGGCCTAAAGCCGATATTCTCAGACGCCTCGGAAAGGATGCAGCAAAGATCAGGCCGGGAACCCTGGTGGCTATGTCCAACAGCTCTGATCCGTATCCTCCAATGGAAAAGGATCTTGAGTTAAGCAGAAGGTGTCTGGAAATCTTAAGAAAATGGCATTTAAAGGTACAGGTAGTTACAAAATCCGATCTCGTAATAAGAGATGTGGATCTATTGAGCAACATGAAAGCTACGGTAGCAATTACCGTCACAACGTTAAACGAATCACTATGTAAAAAGCTGGAGCCAGGGGCAATATCACCCCGAAGGCGGATCGATGCTATAGCTAGGCTTAGTGAATGCAAAGTACCCGTATCAGTTCGTATCGATCCCATAATCCCAGGAATAAACGATTCTGAGATTAAAGATCTCGTCTTGGCAACTTGCCAAGCTGGTGCTATGCATATAACTTCGTCAAGCTATAAGGCTCGTCAAGACAGTTTGAGAAAAATTTGCTCAGTCTTTCCAATAGAAGGAGAGGGCTTGAAGGCCATGTTTGATAGAGGATGCCAAGAAGGTGGATATATGTATCTTCCACAAGATATCAGGAGAAAGCTGATGAATGCAGTGAAAGAAAATGCATTGCATGAAAATGTCACATTCTCATCTTGTCGAGAGGAATTTGGACAATTGAAAGGCATAAATTGCGATGGATCCCATTTGTTGTAATGCTAATCCTTAGCAGATATCCGTAAAGTTATTTAGATGCATCAAAATCAAATGCGAAAGAACAAATGCAAAAATATTTGAGAATTGGCAGATTTTTAATTTCTGTCAGGAAAGTCTCCAACCTTTAGCCACTAATGATGAAATGTTTTAATATGTAAATGAGATGCTGTCGTCCATTTACGAATCTATGCCACGAAAGTCTATTTATATGAAGAAAAACTAGACTTTACGACAATTCCTCTCAAAGGGGAGGATGTTTAAGCTATAGTCATAAGTGCAATGCGCTAATAGAATAGGAGGTATTCAATATGAAGAAAGTTCTGGCTATCACTGTGGCCCTCATGATAGCAGCTATCATTATAACGCCTGCTTTGGGGTACACTAATCAGGCTGCTGGAAATCAGTCTTACACTGTAAAAAGCGGAGACCATAAAGGAAATTACTCGGTATTATCAGGAATTCCCGCCCACAAACTAGCTTCTGATGCATTCGCAGATAAATATTCATTTAGGTCCTCAGGGATTCAGAGCACAATGGTCGCCTACTCAGCCAAGCTGGAAGGCGTGGATAATGCCCTATTATTAGGAAACTTAAATAAAAATACAGTGACTGAGACAGTTGAAGCCGCACCAGTAGAGACCCCTGTAGTCGAGGCCAATACAACAGAAGTTCCTCCAGCAGAGGTGCAAAAGTTCACCATAGAGGGTGTTGTTTTCGATGATAAAGACAACAATAGTCTTATGGACAATAACGAAACTGGCCTTGCTGGGTGGGCTCTAAACCTTGAACAACCCGCGGGGACTGTGATTAATACCCAGAATACTGGCGCTGACGGCAAATTCACATTCATGGATTTGGCTGCAGGAGAATACACCGTATCTGAAGTAGCTCAGATGGGCTGGAATATCGTCTCACCCGCTGAAGGCAAGCAAACATTGACTATTACCAATGAAAGCATCACGAACTTGCTGTTTGCTAATAAGCAAGGGTAATGAGTAAATCATTGGATAAATTCAATTAGCTGATATCTGCTACAGCTGATAAGACCTTGTATCCTTGGTTCCTCAACATTTTGAGCAAGGATACAAGTTGATTTTTATATAAATAATGCTTTATTAGTTATTTCAAGGAATTGAATGCACAAAATCAGCCAAATTGCGCCTAAGCTCTTAGAGCAAGAGCATCTCAAATCCGGGTAAAAAGTTTAGGCTCAGATATATGACCATTAGCAGAGACTATAGTTACTTAGAAGGCTATATAATTTTCAATTCTCACATAGACAATCTAGGTCCACAGAAAGTATGCAAGGGACGGAGAAAGATTCCGTTTAGACAATTGCAAAGTCCACACCATTTGATGGCCCAGGGAATTGTCGTTAGGCTAAAAGCTATGCTGCCTTCTATTATTTGTTTTTAGCCACGAAAGTCTATTTATATGAAGAATAACGAGACTTCTCGACAATTCTTCCCAAAGGGAGGATGTTCAAGTTATTGTTATTGGTGCAACGTGCTAGAGGAAATAGGAGGTATTTATTATGAAGAAAGTTCTGGCTGTCACTTTGGCCCTCATGATGGCATTTATTGTCTTAACGCCTGCCTTAGGATATAGCAGTCGTGCTGCGGGAAATCAGTCATATACTGCGAAATCCGGAGCAGAAGTAGAAAATAGTTTTAAAATAGGAGAATATAGCTTTAAATCAGAAGCTCCCGCGCATAATATCACTCCTAAAGTCGTAAATTACAAGCGTTCATCTAAGGCCATGGGCGTCCAGAGTATTAGAGTTCCAGCCACGTTCAAATCTGGAGCAACCAGAACTTACTCCACAAAGATTGTGGATAGCAAGCCTAAATCTAAAACCCCTGCAGTTCAAAGCACACGAGTACCCCCCACATTTAAACTAGGGAACGGCAAAACTTATTCTACGGAAACCGCAGAGACGGAGCGCCCATACATTACTCCTGGGGTTCAAAGTTCCCGGATTCCATCCTCATTCAGTCTGGAAGGCTCCGAATATGCTGTGGCAATAGACAAATTTTCAAGTGCCGTAGCTACTGAAGAGGCTGCCACTGAGACTGATGCTACTGCCGCCGTAGTTGAGACACCTCCCGCCAAGGAGGCTGAGTTCTCTATTGAAGGCACTCTCTTTGAAGATCATGGAGACGGTACCATGGATTACAATGAGAAAGTCTTGGCCGGATGGACCGTAAATCTGGAACAACCTGCTGGAACTGTGATCCAGAGCACAATTACAGATAAAGAGGGCAAGTTCGCCTTTACAGGCTTGTCTGAAGGAGAATATGTAGTCTCTGAGGCAATTCAAACCGGCTGGAATGCCATCTACCCGGCAGAGGGCAAAATAACTCGTGTCATCACTAATGAAAGTGCGACATGCTTGGTATTCGCAAATGAACTTTTGCCAGTAGCACCCGTTGTTGAGGCTCCCCCCGTTGAGCAGCCCAAGCTTAGCATTGAGGGCATTGCCTTCGACGATAGAGATGGCAATGGTCTCAACGACAATAACGATACGGGCTTAGCTGATTGGACTATAAATCTGGAACAGCCTGCCGGAATTGTGATCACAACTCAGACCACAGGTTCAGATGGCAAGTTCGCCTTTACAAACCTGACCGCAGGAGAATACACAATTTCAGAATCAATCCCGACCGACTGGAAGGCAGTATTCCCATCCGAAGGCAAGTCCACGATGACAATAACCAATGAAAGCGTGACTAACCTGATATTTGCAAATCAGATGGTGCCTGCGACCGTAGTCCCTGAAAATGCCACGCCCGTTGTTGAGCAGCCCAAGTTTAGCATTGAGGGCATAGCCTTTGAAGATAAAGATGGCAATGCGGTTATAGACAATAATGAGACAGGTCTGGCCGGTTGGACAATTAACCTTGAGCAACCAGCAGGAACTGTGATCAGGAATCTTACAACTGGCACAGATGGCAAATTCGCCTTCATGGATCTTTCCGCAGGAGAATATACCGTATCTGAAGTCATCCTGATGGGTTGGAATCTTATCTCCCCGGCAGAAGGCAAGTTCACAAGGACCGTCACTAATGAAAGCGTGACTGGCCTAATGTTTGCTAATCAGGTCATCCCTGCTGCACCAGAGAATGTGATGCCGCCAACCAATGAGACTGCGATGGTATAAGTTAAACAAGAAGACTAATCGATACGAAAAAGCTTCAAGTCCCTGGATTTATTCCAGGGCGCACTTTTCCTTTTTATTTAAATAATAGCTATCCTTAGGACGAGTTCTTAATTTGTATAGACTTTAAGTCTCATGCTTTATCGTGGATGTCCGAATATTTCCGACCAAAAATCTTTCATATATAGAACACGAAGTACATTAGGGAATAATTGTGAGACTTAGATTATTGATATTGTTGATGGCTTTAGTCTTAATGTTGATAACACAGTCAGTTCAATCTATTGGAATGAGCGGATCAGGTTATTGTGTGGCGAATAATGCTAAGGAAGCATACTGCATAAACCAAGGCGGTTGTCCCAGAGATGGATACTGCTATTTCCCAGATGGAGGCTACTGCGATCTAGAGTCCTTCTACAAAGGGACCTGTCCTGGAGAGGAATACTATGAGCAAGCTATATGGATGGCTGAAGCTAACCGATTCCTTTCCGATGATTTCTATTCACCATACATACCATATGGCTATGGCTATAATTATTATTGGCCGACCTACTCGTCACAATATATTCCGTACGGTATTAGCCCTTATCCGTGGAGTCAACGAGCAAATTAAATCGTCCTTAATTTACTTTCTTTCAACATAATATCTAAAGAGATCCGAAAACCAAAAAAAAAGACAAAACTCATTTTAATGTTGAAAAATTATGCCAGATGAGAATTAAAGAGCAACTTCAATCCCCTTCCACCCTTTTCTTCCTCACCTCTGCCTCCTTCGCAGCCACTGTTTTACCGAGTACACGTGCCACCGTCTCGATGGCCTCCAAGTATCTCACTATCTGATCCAGCCAGTTTATCAGGTCCCCCTGGTAGGCGTACATCCCGTACTTATCGCTGAAATCCTCGATGATCTCCTCCGGACTATTTCCCTCCGCCCGCAACTCCAGTATGCGCAAGGATATGCTCTTCTGGGCACAGCCGCAGTATGGCGCTTCTTTGCAAGTGCAACGCAAAAAGTCCCGGGCAAAATCCAGGCAGTACTTTTGCAGCTTATTTTCCAGTTCTTGTAAGTCGGAGCTGTTTAAAAGATCCAAAAAAGAGCCATGTAACGCCCGTTGAGAGATTTGCATCCTCAACTTAGTAGAAATGCGATCGGCAAACTTAAGATAAAGATCTTCAAAGCTCTCTAACTCAACTGCCACATCCAGAGGAGACTTGCCTTTACCAAGCAACTTTGTTATAGTTGCCACCTCCACAGGGCTGAGAAAGTGCGCCGCGGCCGCTTCGCCCAGGCGTGTGGGCTGGATTCCTTTCACGAGGCCCGCTTTCTCCAGAGATTTTAAGGAGCCATCCAGATCATCAAGCCCAAGCGTCAAGTTATGCAGCTTCTCCAACTCCGCCCGCGAGCGAGCGGCCACGACATTGGCCAGGACCTCCTCAAGCTGCTGCTCATCGCTAAACTCGGGGGCCACGTCTTCCATCTGTCCGTTCAAGAGAGCAAGTGCCATCTCATCCTCTGACTCGCCCCTCTCCGAGGAAAATCGGCGACCCGGCTCGGCCAGAATGTAGACAAGTCCCTTATCATGATAGCCCGGCCGACCGGCCCTTCCAAGCATCTGGCTGAACTCGTGGACATTCAACCACTCGATGCCCATGGCTAGCGACTCGAAGATCACCTGCGAGGCTGGAAAGTCCACACCTGCAGCCAGGGCAGCCGTGGTCACTACTGTGTGAATCTTTCCCTGTCCGAAGAGCTCTTCGACCCTTTTTCTTTCTGGATACTGTAGACCTGCGTGATAGGCAGAAGCACCAGGAATAGCGTCCGCCAGGTTATAGCAGTTTTTGCGGGAGTTAGTGAATACGATGCTTTGGCCACGATACCCTGTGGAAGATGTCAATTGCTGAGCCTCTTTGCATAGCCGGCGCAGCAGTTTGCGCTTTTCGGGCCCGGAGGAGAAAATAAGATGGCGCTCGATTGGGACCGGTCTCACTTCATATTCCACTAGAGTTACGCCTAGTCGTTTCGCCAATGCTGCAGGATTGCCAACGGTAGCTGAAAGAAAGATGAACTGGGCTTCAGGAGCTGCTGCTTTCAGCCGGGCGATCATTCCCGCCAACCGATGGCCGCGTTCCTTGTCCTCCAGCATATGCACCTCGTCAATTACGACAGTTCCCACCTTTCCCAGGCTCTTTTTGGTGCGAATTACCTGGTCAATTCCCTCGTAGGTCCCGGCAATAATATCAGCATTCATATTTTGGGGCATCTTTTTTCCTCGGCCCAATCGAATACGACTTACGCCTACCCGGATAGAGGTCTGGAAACCTAGCTCCCGGTAGGTGGATAGCTGATCGAACTTCTGATTGGCTAAGGCCACCAGAGGGACTAAAAAGAGCAGCTTTCCCTTGCCCTCCAACAGATTCTTGACCCCGGCCATCTCACCCACCAAGCTCTTTCCCGTAGCCGTGGCAGAAACCACAAGCTGATTTCTACCATCTAAGAGTCCGGCTTGCACCGACTTGGACTGAACTGGCAGCAGCTTTGTCAATCTTTGGCGCAGCATCTCCTTGAGTTCTCGGGGAATATTAAGGGACTCAAGCGCCAAGGTTGGTCCTTCCTTACTTGCCGGGATGATATCGAACCTGGTTAGCTCCGTTTCCAGCCTCTGCAACGATAGTAGTCCTACAACATCATCCAAATTGCGTCTGATTTTCAATATCCGAGCCAGATGGGCTTTGGCAGCCCGACCCAGATGACGAAAATTTGCCTCTCGGAGCAGCTCCGCCGCAGCACAGTTCTCGCAGATCCATGCGCTCTTGTATGCGATGGCCTCAGCCCCCACATAAGTAACTCTGCGTTCCCCCAAGCAATGATTGCAAATACTCACGAAACGATAGCTAAGCTGGTAGGACTCCAGCAGTTTGATAAACTTATTTTCCATTGCCGGATCGCCTCGCGCAAGATATATGGCCCCGGCCTTGCGAAGCATCCTTAGAGCATCTTCAGGCGGAAGATATTTTTCGGTTTCCGACTCTTTTTTTACCAAAAATTTGAATACCCTTGGACCTTGTGGCATATCCTTCAGGCGCAAATGCCCCTCAAAAAGAGTCTTGCTTCCGCTTTGAGGCAACAATAGTATGCGAGTTCTATCGGCCTGAGCCAAAACCTGAAAAGTCATCCTAAGACAAGGTCGATTAGCTCATATTTCAGGCCTTCCGATTCCAGACGCGTGAGCAGCCCGGGGATCTGCTCATCTACACTGACTACAAGAGAACTAACCCCGTGATAAGCAGCTTCTACAGCGAACTCCTTTGCCCCAAAGAACACATCCGGCTCCCGGCCCACCTTTCTAAGAGCTACTAGTGCTTCGATTCCCAGACATCCCACCATTTTCTTCCCGGTAAGCTCTCGCTTTAAAAGATCAAGATCAACTTTTCTGGACCCACCTATTTGCACTCGTGGAACCTTACAGAGAGTAATCCGTCCTTCATCAAGGCTTATAAGCCCCTGCAGGTCGGAAATACCGACATCTTCACCTTTATTAGCTTCGGCGATAACGACTCCACTCGCATCTACACCATCTTTCCGGTCAGCATATAAAAGGCCGTCATTCATCTCCAAGGAGACGCGCTCTCCTTCAACTAAATCAGTTTCTGCTAAGGCAGTCCAGACAGATACATGACTTACTATTTCCTCCATCACCACTCGAGCATAACGCTTCAGCTCAGCAGCGCTTTCCAAAAGCCATTCCACGCCTTCTTTTGTGATGCTGTAACGCATCCGTCCGTCTGTCGTAACTAGACCATCTGCTACAAGCTCTTTAATGTACTCAGAAATCGCCTGCGGGGTGACCCCCAATCGTTCCGCTACTTCTTTCTGCCGCAGATTGGGTTGATGAGCTGCGATCTCAACAAGAATTTGAAAACGAGAACTCTCTCGTTTGCTTTGTAACACATTGGCCATTAAAAATCCTCTTCATAGGGCTCGATGCGTTGGCCTCTAACTGCCAGACCTTGCGCCCGTTTGGCCACGCCTCGAATAAATATCTGGCTCAATCCTAGCTCACGAGAAAGATTTGCCAGAGAATTATTTCCTCCATGCACCATAGTCTGCAATTTATCAATTACAGATCGCAGTTCTTCATCTGTCATGAAAGTGAGGCTGATTAGCTCGCTCAGATCCTCCATTGAGGATCCAAAGCTGGCCTGTATACGAGAATATGTGGAATGATACTCCTTCTCGGGACTCGCCCCCGGTTCTGGAACTCTCCACTTTGTCTCGACAAGGCCGCTCTTACGTAGCAACGCTACACTTCTGCGAACACTTGCTTCGTCGCCGATAAGCAAAGAAAGCTCACGCTCTGTCTTCCAATCCAGGCTCAACTCATCGAAGACTTTTTTATGGACATTGGAGCCAAAGGCCTGGAGCAAAGGGACCAGATCCGAAGGATCGTTGATGATCCGAGTTCTCTTTCCCGTCACAAAGAACCTCGCAATGATGTTTTAGTCTCTAATTTGATAAAGCTTTTCTGGATCAATTGCCCAACTGGGCATATTATTTTCATATTTATATGGGATCAATGCCCTGCCACTTTCTTTGTTTCCTAAATAAATGAGGCATAGGCAAAATTGTTCTCAAATCAGTCTCACGGTCTCTAGATTCATGGGCGCCATAGTTGGGATTCTGTATCTCTTGTAAATGGAGCTGGCCAGATCTAGACAGTTCCCCTCCTCACCATGATTGGTTAGGACGCGGCCAGGTTTAGGATAAATGCGACGCATATATTCAATAAGTTGCGAACGATCAGAATGGCCAGAGAAACCATCAACAGTAGTTACTTCCAAATTGATTTTTACTGTTTGGGTCTTGCCTTCTACTGAGAGGGGTACCTCCTTCCACCCTTTCTGGATGCGCCGTCCAAGTGTTCCTTCCGCTTGATATCCTACAATCACAAGAGTATTCTTCTCATCTGGGCCGAGACGTTTGAGATACTCAAGGATCGGCCCCCCATTAAGCATGCCGCTCGTTGCTAAAATCACGCAAGGAGGCCCCTCAATGATCTCTGTCCTTTGCTTTGGAGATTCTACTTGCACGAAACAAGGTGCCAGGAAGGGATTGATTCCCTTGTGAAATATTAAATCTCTCAAGTCATTATTTAAGTATTCCGGATAAGTAGTATGTATGGCAGTGGCCTCATAGATCATGCCGTCCAAATAAACAGGCACTTCGTCTACAACTTTCTTTCGGATTGCTTCCTCCAAAACGACCATTACCTCCTGACTGCGGCCTACAGAGAATGCAGGAATAATGACCTTACCACCCTTATTTACAGTCTCTTTTACAACATTAATGAGATTGACTTCAGCCTCTTTGCGAGAGGGTTGGAGGCTGTTGGCTCCACCATAAGTGGCCTCAGTCACCAGTGTTTCCAATCGAGGGAAATTGCACACTGCAGGATCAAAGAGCCTTGTTCTCTCGAACTTATAGTCACCTGTAAAGGCCACGTTGTAAAGACCATCCCCAATATGGAAATGAGCAATGGAGGATCCCAGGATATGGCCAGCATTATGCATAGTCAATTTCGTATCTGGGGCAACATCCGTTACATCTCCGTAGTTAAGAGTGATGGTGTGCTTGAGAGCCTCGCGTATCATGCTGGAGTCGTATGGCAAACGTTTGCCCTCGCGACCTGCCACCTCAATATAATCCAGTTGCAGCAACACGAACAGATCCCTGGTTGGCGGAGTGCAGTATATCGGTCCATCATACCCGTACTTGTAGAGCATAGGAACCAAGCCGGCATGGTCCAAGTGGGCATGTGTTAAGACCACGGCATCAATTTGATTTAGAGGATAGACTTCAGGCACGTAGAGAAAAGGTGTAGCGGAATCATCTGATCCTACATTTATGCCGCAGTCGATAATGATTCTGGATTCAGGCGTGGAAAGAAGCATGCAGCTTCTGCCCACTTCACGACAGCCACCCAATGTTGTGATTCGGACCCACTGATCCTTCGAGGCGATATCTCTATGAATCTTCCTGCCCACAGTGCGTAAAATGTTCTTTCTTTCTGATTGTACACTACGCAGATAATCCTTGATGTTGGCGATAGTTGTCGATCGTACGGGTGGGGTTCTGACGACTTTGGGAGTCCAGCCTATCAATTTAGTTATCTCACGCAGTGTCGCACCATGTCGACCAATGACGAGCCCAGGTTTTTCTGCCTCAATTTGTACTTCGCCCGTCTCACCGTCAAAGTAAAAATTAGTTAGTACAGCTTCTTTTGGAACAACTTCTCGGATCTTGCTTATGGCCGTCTCAGGTTCGGCCAATACTTTCAAGTCCGGTCGGACCACGACCCTTTTTCGAAGTTCCTTTGCCAGGTTACGAATGATCTCGCCATCATCCGCCAGTCTTTTGGGGTCATCTGTGTAAATTACAAGCTCTGGACCTTCAAATTCCAATCCGGTAACGTTGATGTCCAGAGGCAATTTGCTCTGCACCTTTCTTTTAAGCTCAAAAAGTACTTCTTCTACCGACAATAGAACACATCCAAAAAAAAATGATTAGAGGAGATTCATTATCTCCTGAAACTCCGGCTCGCCTATCTCTTCATATTTATCAGTGATTCTGACGAGCTCAATTTTATCGCCTGAAGCGGAATCGCGCTTCATAGCATTATGAATTGCCCTTGCAGCCAAAACCGTTCCCTCTTTGACGCTAAGCCCAGGTTTGTACATAGCTTCTAGAACACCATAGGCGACAGGTGAGCCGGAACCTGTGGATACAATCTTTCGCTCTTCGATTTGCCCACCCAACGCATCTAAAGAATAGATCTTAGGACCGTACCTATCCACACCACCCATAATGAGCTGAACCATGAACGGATAATACCGCCGAGAAGAAAGTATATTGGAGAGCATGGAAGTTATGGCTTTAACAGTCATGGGCTCGCCTCTTTGCATTTTATAAAGCCTTGCTTCTACCTGGATCATCCGAACCAACGACTGCGCATCGCCCACGGCCCCAGCCGTTGTCATGCCCACCATGTCATCCACCTGATAGATCTTCTTGGCTGTGCTGCTGGCTATGAAGCTGCCCATGGTAGCACGGCTCTCCGATGCAAGGACTACACCCCCATCACAGAGTACACCTACCGTAGTTGTACCTTTGAACACTTCGACCATCTAATTACCTCAACTAAAATCAGAAAACGAACAATTGGTTCTTGCCTCTACGATATAAATACTTTCCGCCGCTTTATGATTAGAGTGATGATTTTTGACACAAACGAACTCTAGAAATACGAGGCCATACAATCGTGTCCATTGTGTTCGATCCTTCTGCCTGGATCTACAAATACTATATTTATCCATTCGTCTATGATACTAGCTATAACCCTATTGATACCATTACCTGGGCGATAGTACTCGGTCTGGCTATACTTGGCCTCAAAAACCTGTTGCGTTATTTTGGGCAATTTGTAGACGAAAGACTGGTTCTTTGTACTCTTTCCTATATCCTTGCGGGTTCAAGCTTGAGGGTTATGGAAGACGCAAATCTATTCACGACACCTTGGAAATACCTGTTTATAACTCCTCTTATCTTTTTTTTTGTTTTAATCGTTACTTTAGTCTGTTTTATTCTCACGAAAAAGATCAGAGGAGAGGATTTCTGCAGGAGCTACGCAGTTATTGGCCTTGTTTGGACATTTTTCAATCTTATCATTCTTTTCCAGGTAGGATTCAAAAACGCTTGGGTCATCTTGGCAGTCTTCCTTCTCGGATCAACGATTACAGGTGGCGTCCTATTAATTAATCGAATTGCACCCAGATTGAATTTTTTAGGCGATAAATTCAACATCATGATCCTCTACGCCCATATGTTGGATTCCAGCTCGACCTATATCGGAGTGGACTGGTTCTCATATTACGAGAAGCACGTCGTTCCAAGCTATCTCATAGATCTGACGGGCTCGGCAATAGTTATGTTTCCACTCAAGCTGCTCATTCTATTGCCAGTATTGAGCATAATCGACAAATCCCTGGAGGAACCATCTTTACGAAACCTCACGAAGCTAACTCTTATCACACTTGGTCTCGCGCCAGCAATACGAAATACTCTTCGTTTGGCTCTTGGAATTTGAAATTAAAAAAGGGGATGAAAGAAAACACTTATTCAGATCGCGCCCTCTGCACCTCGATCTTTTCCCCGTGTTTCAGCCGCGATATTATGCGTTTGGCCATCTCTGAGGACTTTGCCACTCTAATGTCACCTCTGCGACCGACAGTTGCAGTGAAAACAGGTTCATCACCAACATAGACCTCCACAGATTCGCCTGCAATGCCTTCCAACCAGATGATGAGATGCTTTGCCGTATCCTCTATCCGAGGAACAGGAAGGCAAGTTTCGTCCTTTGTTCGAACATCGATATGCATACCTAAGTTTTTCTCTATCTGGTCTATGTTTTTCCCTGCTTTGCCAATTACTTTTGCAGCCTCATCCTGAGGGACATGAATCACAGCAGATGAGTCTGTTAGCATCTCCACTTTAAATGGCCCTCTCACGTGGTGCGAGATTTCTTTCTCGATCTCTCGGGAGGCCAGCTTCCAGGAAGGCCTTTTGCTCTCCTTGGATACAGGCATGACCACAATTTCATCGCCATAAGTATACAATTCGTATTCGCTTGTGCCGGTCTCAAAATCCTTCACAACGATTACAGGTCGAGCAAGGTCCGCCTCCACCATACCGGATGGGACCTTAACCACGAACTCCACATCCATAACCTTAGTGACCTCGCCCTTTTCAATGAAGACGACAGTATCTACTACCTGAGGTATCATGCCCATTTCGACCCTACCCAGAAGTCGCTGCAGAGCATCAATGGGCTTATTGGCATGTACAACGCCGATCATGCCCACACCGGCCAGGCGCATATCTGCGAATACCTGGAAGTCGCGCGTCTTTCGAACCTCATCGTAAATAGTGTAATCGGGCCTTACCAGCAGCAATATGTCAGCCGATGCTTCCATGCTTCCCTCCAGAGGACCATACTGTGTAATCTCCGGAGGAACCTGTAGATCGCGAGGCGATTCCAGTGTTTTGACCACATAATTGCAGTTCAAAAGATACTCAGCAACTCCGGCTGCAAATGTGGACTTGCCTGACCCCGGTGGGCCTGCGATAAGAATTCCTCTTTGGCCCTCTTTAAGCCGGTCTTTTAGCATTGCACTATGTCGGTATGAGTCGAAGCTTACTTTGGCCACAGGCCGAACCGCTGTAATCTCCAAACCGTCGGAGAATGGTGGCTTGGTAATGGCAATTCTCATAGGCCCAAGCTGAATTATTGCAGCACCTATTTTTTCCATTTCTACGTAGCCTTCGGGATCGGCTTTGGCTCTTTCATAAATCTCTCTAGAGAGATCACGAAGTTCTCTCTCCGATAGAGGTCGCTCATCCAATCGAACCAGGGAAAAGTTGCCAACACAACCACGTTTGGCCATAGGGATGGCGTTCTCCTTTAAGTGCAGAGAAAGTGTATCTTCAGTAAAATATTTCTCTAATGATAGTGGTTTAATGGCTTCGCGCTGAGGGCGGACATACTCCACGTCAAGACCCATAGCCTCTGCTACCCTGAATTGAACCTGATCGCTGGTCAGGAAAGAAGCGCCTAATTCAAGAGCAACATCTCTGATCATGGCATCGATCTCACCGCCGCCAGCGAGTTTTATTTGATCAAGGTTTGGCCTGATGCCTACGTATTCCAGCTCAATCTTTCCTGCCTTTGCCAGCTCAGAGAGTTTCCTTAGCTCTTCCAGTCCTCTTAAGCCAATATCTCGTCCATGGTTGGCTTGAGCTTCCAGCTCTGCAACTACTGCCTCAGGCACGACGATTCTTCGCCCCTGGAGTTCGCCCCCTTTTATCTTTGCAGAGACCCTGCCATCAATTACCACACTGGTATCTGGCACTAACGGTTGCGCCATCTTTCAAAACATCCTTCTTAATTATCGAATATTAGTTGAAGCCAAAATAACGCTAGAGATATACTATATCCATCTTTCGCTTTTTAGCAATCCATTCAAACATATAGTCTATGTCCTCGTGCCTTCTTGTTTGAGGGCTGGCCTTCACTACCAGGACGGGACCATGCTTTAATGCCTCCGCTATTTTCCGAGAGGTCTCCGGATCAAATCCCGGATCCAGTCTCTTCAAAAGACAGAGCTTGAGATCGCTGCTGCATATAAAGCTCTCCGATTTCTTGTGCCCGAATTCTATGCAGACAATTCCTGGTGATGACTGCAACCGAAAAGCCACACTACAACTGGTAAACAGTCTTCTGTCATAGAGCTTCCTCTCCATAAAAGCAGGTCCGAGATCCTCTTCCATTATGGCTTTGGCCAACCTCTCCAAATCGTCCTGCGATTCTCGTGTGTATTGCGTGCAACTCGCTAATTTTGGAGAAGGGAGATTCTTTAAAGAAGCTTCCTTGGCATAACAATAATCGGCATTATCTATGACCCAAAAGTCTCCGGTAAGGGGAAATGAAGCAGATGCATAATTATCGCAGCTTTTACACTTCATCTTTATGATTGCCTCCTTGTCCAAAAAAGGCGCAATCCCCTCAAGCATCGCCAAAGCATCATTTATACGAAAGTTTGTACTTGCCCCAAGGCTACCTTTTGCTTCTCGGACCGCAAAGAGTATTTCATTCTTGTTATCCATAGATTATCCTTCATACGTCAGAGTCTTCCACCCCGCCGCGTGAACTGATGGGTAGATGAGCACCTAAGATAAGAACTTGCCGCGGCTCCGAAAGAGATATATTTACTCATCACTTTTTCGCGGGGAAGAGGAAATCAGCCCGCAAAAAAAGGAGGTCAACCCTTGAAAGAAATACGCTTACATGGTCGTGGCGGTCAGGGATCAGTCACTGCGGCCGAAATTATAGCCGTTGCGGCTTTTGAGGATAAGAGGTTCTCGCAAGCATTTCCGGCCTTTGGAGTAGAACGCAGAGGGGCACCGGTAATGGCCTTTAGCCGAATTGCAGATCAGCCCATTAGAATCAGAAGTCAGATCTACGAACCGGATTACGTCATTGTGCAAGATGTTACATTGTTGGATGTTGTAAACGTTGCCAGCGGGCTTAAACCCGACGGCAAGATAATAATAAACACTGACAGACCTAAGGAGAAGCTCAAGCTCGATACAAAAGCCGAAATAATCACTATTGACGCCACCAAGATCGCGATGGAGATTCTGGGAAGGCCAATAGTCAATACAACTATGCTTGGAGCATTTTGTGGCGCAAGCAAAGAGATAAGCCTGGAGAGTCTTAATAAAGCTATCTCGGAGCGCTTCAAGGGTGAATTGGGCAAGAAGAATATTTTGGCCATTAAAGTGGCCTGCGAGAGGGTTTCTTGATGGAAATAAAGGCAGGTAGATTGGTAGATCCTTGCAGCACACGTATCACAAAAACAGGTGCATGGCGGACTTTCGTTCCCGTATTTGATCATGAAAAATGTATTAAGTGCAGCCTGTGCGAGATCTACTGCCCAGAGGGTTGTATTCACCAGGCAGAAGGGCTCTTTGTTCCCGACCTGGATTACTGCAAGGGTTGCAGCGTATGTGCCCACGAGTGCCCTCACATGGCGATTACAATGATCCTGGAGGAGAAGTGATGAGCCAACAGACGTCATCTCAAGTTTATTCAGAAAAATCCGGCAATATTGCCAATATGAAAGTCGTAGAGGGTTCTTATGCTGTGGCCCATGCCGTTATGTGTTGCCTACCTGATGTGATATCCGCCTATCCGATAACGCCACAGACGCATATAGTGGAGCATCTCTCGCAGATGGTGGCCAACGGCGAGCTGAACAGTGAATTCTTAACTGTTGATTCTGAGTTCTCTGCGTTGTCGGTTCTTGTTGGCGCCAGTGCTTGTGGCGCAAGGAGCTACTCCTCCACTACGAGCCAGGGTTTAGCGCTCATGTATGAAGTTCTGTACAACGTATCAGGAATGAGATTACCAATCGTCATGAATGTTGCCAATCGAGCGATAGGGGCCCCCCTTAATATTTGGAATGATCAGCAGGACTCAGTAGGTGCTCGCGATGTGGGATGGCTGCAAATCTACGCAGAAAATGTGCAAGAATCAGTTGATGCGACGTTACAGGCTTACAAGATTGCCGAGGATCCTGAAATTAGGACACCGATCATGGTCTGTATGGATGGGTTCATTCTAACCCACGTCTATGAGCCGGTTGAGCTGCTGGATAAACAACTGGCGAAAGAATTCTTACCGCCCTATAATCCCGAGAAGATCCTAGACCCGGCCAATCCAATTACCTTCGGAGCCTTTGCCGATCCATCAACATATACGGAGTTTCGCTATCAACAGTTCGAGGCCCAGAAAAAATCTCTGGCGACGATTGAGCAGGTAGCGAAAGAGTTTGAAGAAACCTTTGGAAGGTATTTTGGAGGCCTATTGGATAGCTATCACACAGAAGATGCAGAGGTGGTAATTGTTACAATGGGCTCGGTGATCGGGACAATCAAGGACGCCATAGATGCCATGCGAGCCGAAGGCAAGAAAGTTGGTCTGGTTAAGGTTCGAAGCTACAGGCCCTTCCCCGTCTTAGCTCTGCGAAAGGCATTGAAAGATGCAAGCGTAATTGCAGTTGTGGAAAAGGATGTTTCTGTCGGCAACGAAGCAGGTCTTGTGACGGATTTGAAGGCAGCCTTCTACAACAGCAGCATTAGAGCGCCTATAATTGGTTTTGCGGCAGGTTTAGGCGGCCGCGACATCACAGTAAAAGATATAAGAAAGATCGTGGAGAAAGCAGAGGCCGCCCGCAAAGGAATAGAATCAGAGTTTGAGTTCCTGGATCTGAGGACGGAGATTCTTTAGGAGGAAAAAAGAATGGAAAAATCTTTGCTGGCGCCAGGGCACAGAGCTTGTGCGGGATGTGCCATGCCTACAACCATTAGGCTAGTCTTGGACGCAGCCGGACCGAATACAATTGTGGTCTCGCCCACAAGCTGTCTGGAGGTTACTACAACTCCCTTCCCGGAAAGCGCCTGGTGCGTTCCCTGGATCCACTCCTTATTCGAGAATGCTGCAGCTGTGGCTTCTGGCGTGGAGGTAATGCTTAAGCGCAGGTGCAAGGACACTAACCTTGTTATAATAGGTGGAGATGGAAGCACTTTCGATATCGGTATGGGCTCAAACTCTGGCATGTTCGAGCGAGGTCATAAGATTCTCTATGTCTGTTACGACAATGAGGCATATATGAATACGGGTGTGCAGCGCAGCGGATCCACGCCTTTTTGTGTGCACACAACAACCACTCCATCAGGCACCCAATCCTTAGGCAACCCCAGACCAAAAAAGGATATGCCTGCCATTGCTCTGGCCCATAAGGTCCCTTATGTAGCTACAGCCTCGGTGGCTTATCCTGTGGACCTGAGAAAGAAGGTCAAGAAGGCACTGCAAGTTAACGGGCCGTCCTATATTCAGGTCAATGCGCCCTGTATAACTGGCTGGACCTTCGAAGCAGGCACCATGATTGAGCTGGCTCGGTTAGCTGTCGAAACTGGTCTATGGCCACTCACCGAATATTTCAATGGAGAGCTGGTAGGTGTAAAGAAAGTACGCCAGCCAAAGCTAGTACAAGAGTACCTAAAGATGCAAGGTCGCTATAAGCATCTCTTTAAGAAAACTGACGGCAAAGATATGTTAAGCCAGATTCAGGCCATGGCGGATGAAAACATAGCTAAATACAAGCTGGTTGACTAAATATGTATGTAGGCCGAATAGTAGCAGTAGGCCGTAGCAAGGGAAGGAGCTTTGTAGCCTATAGGGTCTCTTCCCGCTCTTTTCCCAATCGCAGTGCACAGGTGCGCGAGAAAAGTATACTTGTCGCGCCTCTCGATCCATCTGACTTAGCCAAGAATCCTTACATCGCCTACAATTGCATTCGCATCCACGATGATGTTTCCGTCGTATCAAACGGCACTCAAACAGACATGATCCTTGAAAAGATAGAGGATGGACTGCGACCTTTGGATGCTATCACCTTAAGTTTAGTGGCGTACGGCTACGAAAGGGACGAGCTGGACACTCCTCGCCTGGCAGGAGCTGTGAAGGGTAAGAAGGCATGGCTAGGAATAGCTAGGAAAGACGAGATCAGGGCCAAGGAATTCAATCTCCTGGACGGTCAGGCATTCATGGTCGCGACATATGAGGTGACAGAGTTTACACCAATCTCTTTGAACGGCCATAGCTCAGGCGACATAGCACGTGCAGCCTATGAGCTTTCCTTTGAGATGCCTGTCTGTGCAGCTTCGGCCTTGAGCCTAGGTCCCGAAGAAAATGAAAACGGTCAAGGGTTCGATCTGGCAGTTTATAATCCGAAGTAGAGGGATATCATGGAGATCAATGGAGTGCAGATAGAGGATACCTTTGCGGAAGGTTTTCCTATAAAAGTAGCAAGTGTGCTTATAACCGCAGTAACTGAACGCTGGGCTCTAGAAGCGGCGCGCGAGGCCACTGGATTTGGAACGTCTGTTATAGGATGTTCTGCAGAGGCTGGCATCGAATGCATAGTTGATGGAAGCGAAACTCCCGATGGCAGACCTGGAGTAAACATCCTGATATGTAACATGGGCTACAAAAACCTGGAGAACTCTTTGCTCTTCCGTCTCGGTCAGTGTGTTTTAACAGCACCTACTACAGCCGCTTTCAATGGATTTCCGGGGTCAGAAAAGCAATTTGATACCGGGAAAAAGCTGAGCTTCTTTGGAGACGGCTACCAGAAGCAAGCTGAATTGTTCGGGAGGAATGTTTGGAAGATACCACTTATGTCCGGCGATTTCGTCATAGAACAGAATTTTGGAGCTATTGATGGAATAGCAGGTGGTAATTTCTTGATCTTAGGCCAAAACCAGATGGCAGCCCTGACTGCGGCTGATGCGGCGGTAAATGCCATTGGTAAACTTAAGGGATCCATAACACCTTTTCCTGGTGGTGTTGTAGCTAGCGGTTCTAAAGTGGGTTCAAAATATAAGTTCCTAAAGGCATCAACCAATACAGCCTTCTGTACATCTTTGCGTGAAGACGGAGTCTGCACGCTGGCTGATGATATCTCCAGCGTCTTTGAGATCGTAATCAATGGCGTAAACAAGGAAGCCATTCAGACGGCCATGAAGGCAGGAATCAATGCAGCTTGCCGGGTTCCAGGGGTCTTAAAGATCACTGCGGCCAATTATGAAGGAAAGCTTGGCATTCATCAGTTTCCGTTGCACTTGGTCCTGGAATAGAATCTGCAATAGGCTTCTCTTTTTTTATTGCGTTTATTAATAATACAATTGTTTTATTAGGTTTTTTCTAATGGAAAAAAACTTGTATTATAATATATCTTCTGGCTCAGCCCGACTCGTTCCTCGAATTTTTGAAAAATTATATAAAAGTATATACAAGTAACAAAAATATGAAAAGTATATAAAAAGTATGAAAAACGTGAAATGAGACGAGAAGATATATCGCCTCGTATCTATCCCTTAACCTGTTCGCCCAAACTGGGTGATTAGTTTACTTTTGCATTGAGGTACGGGGGAATATGTCAAACCCATGGGGGAACTTAAAGGTTCTTTTGCCAAGCTCCTTTTCGGCAGCTTGCAGGGCGGCCTCGTTATCCGCTGCGGCCTTGACCAATTTTAAAACGTTGTCAGAGGATTCCTCTTCTTCTTCTTGCTCCAACACATACCACTGCAAAAAGTTCTTTGTTGCCTCGTCATTTTCAGTTATGGCCACATTCACCAAAGAATGAATAAGCTTGGTCACCATACGCTCGTGGTTCCAGACATGCTGGAAAGCGTCCAACGGCGTATTCCAGGATGGCTGAGGAGCTTCCACAGCTTGCATTTTGGCTCTGCCGCCTGCATTTGCTATGTAGTCCAGCATTTTCATAGTATGTACGAGTTCCTCTCCTGCCTGGACTCTCATCCAACTGGCAAAGCCCTTCATATTTATGGATTCAAAATGATACGACATAGATAAATAAAGATATGAAGAATATAGCTCTCTATTCGCTTGAATATTGAGAGCCTCATTCACCCTTTCGCTAAGCATGGCATCACTTCTCAATTGCTAGATCATTAATCCCATAGTCATCTGGCAGATACTGAAATCTTTAATTTTTACTCCATTTTCTTGAACTGCTCTTTACCCACGCCACATTCCGGACAAACCCAATCCTCGGGCAGGTCCTCAAAAGCAGTTCCTGGAGAGGTGTCTGAAGACGGGTCTCCCTTTTCAGGATCATAGATGTACCCACAAACTGTGCAAACATACTTATCCATTTTTCACTCACCACACTTAATTGGACTCCAAACTAAATGAATTTTTCCAGTACTTCTCTTATCTTGAGATCTCTATCTGCTGCACTTTTCTCGTAAATTGGGATATTTTGGTCAAAGCGCGGTGCGTCAATTTCATAGAACTTGCCAAGGGGAATAGGTGTTGCCATATCTTCATAGTTCCAAGATCTGATGAGCGTCATAGCTTTGTCGAAGCTGCTGGGATCATGATCTTTGACCTCATAAGCCAATTTGTTATATGTTTCGTACATATTAAAATATGATACACATACCTGAAGGACGTCAACGAAAGAGAAGCCTTTATGCATTATTGCTTCCTTAAATAGCCTTTGCAGTAGGTCAATGCCGTGTGTATAGCCACGTGCAATGTACGTTGCTCCGCTGGCCAGCATTATCTCCGGCGGATTCAAAGGACGTTCAAGAGAGCCCAACGGAGTGGATTTCCCCTTGAAACCCAGAGGCGAAGTTGGTGTATATTGTCCTGTGGTCAATCCATAAACGCGATTATCATGCAATATAAAGGTTATATCGATATTTCTCTTGGCAGCAAAAATGAGGTGGTCAAGCCCTTCAGCCAGGCTATCGCCATCCCCCGAAAAGCAGATCACATTTAGATATGGATTAGCCAGCTTTATAGCCGTTGCAACAGGCAGCGTCCGGCCGTGAATGGTGTAGAAGCTGTTTAGGTTCATGTAGTCGACAATCTTGGCATGGCATCCGATACCTGAAACGAGGACAACATTTTCGATCGGGTACCCACCATCATCCAGCTGTGCAAGAACATTTCGCATGGCACTAAGTATAGAGAAGTTGCCGCAGCCTGGGCACCAAGTGTTTTTGGCATAGGTTGCCAGATCTTTGGGATTCATGCCAGAACCCTCCTCAATTCTGCTTCTAGATTTTCTAATGAAAATGGCCGTCCATCATACTTAAGAATCTTATCGGCGATTTCGAAGCCATATGACCCGGCTAATCGTGCCAATTGCGCAGTTGAATTGCATTCCACGGCCATTATCCTCTCCACACCCAGCAAAGCGCTTTTCAGCCTCTTTTCGGGAAACGGAGAAAGAACTAAAACTTGAACGGCTTTTAGCCCGAATGTCTCGGCCGCTTCCAGGACGACTCCTTTATTTGATCCCCAGAAGAGAAGGGCAGTTTTTTCAGACTTTTTTCCGCCGACCTTTACAGTCTCGTACGCTTCTAGATCTTCAGCCAGAGACTTTTCTTTAAGCAGGCGCTTGTCGCTCATATCCGTCGTTATTTTCGCATCCTCGGAAGTTATGCCATATTCGTCATGAACGTAGCTATTCACCTTGATCGCCTGCCCTTTTTTAGGTGGGAACTCCAATGGTGAGACGCCCGTACCATTGTACAGGTAGCGTTTGTAGTTTCCAGCACCATCCCAGAACGAATGAAGATCCTCTTTGATCTGGCCGCATCTTGAGCTGTCAAAGCTAAACTGACTCTCGCTAACGATTTTATCGGAGAGAATAAATGAAGGAAGCTGATACTTCCAAGACATGTTCATGGCTATTCCTGACCAATAGTAAGCATCCTCTGCATCACCAGGAGATACAACAAACCTAGGAAACTCGCCCTGGCCTGCATTGAGGATGAAGTGCAGATCGCCTTGTGCAGTGTAAGTGGGAAGACCTGTGGAAGGACCTGTCCTCTGGCCCATAACAACTACTACAGGCATCTCAGCCATGCCTGCAAGACTCAGGCCCTCTGTCATAAGACAAAAGCCGCCACCTGAGGTTCCAACTGCGGCCTTAATCCCCGCATAGGCGAACCCCTGGGCCATAAGCATCACAGCAATCTCATTTTCCGGATGAATTACCTTTAGGCCGAAATCTGGTGCAAATTTGGCCATGAAGTCTAATATGCTTGATGATGGCGTCATGGGGTAGGCCACGTATGCCCCTAAACCTGCATGGATCAAGCCAAGGCTAATGGCCTGGTTGCCGCTCAAGATTGGCAATGCCGGTTGATCAAGTTTCTTCACGCTGCAAAGCTGCACTGCCGAATCGAAGCCACGACGCGCAACACGCAGATTCTGATCCTGCTTTTTTGGTATGTGTTTCTGCAGGACTTCCTCTAAAATTGACCATTCGATGCCGACAACCCTGCAAAAACCGCCCAAAATGCAGGCGTTTTTCATTACCGGCATAGCCCCCTCCTCTTTCAGTATTCGAGTGATGGGAAGGCCACAACCATTCGATATTGCATCATCCGGTTTGACCAAGTCTATATCATAAATTAAGAAGGATTTTTCTTTCAGCCTGCTTTGATGGTTATCCAGAGTTTCTTGGTTCAGGGCAATGAGAACATCAACCATCTCCCTGTGAACTCCGATTTTCTGCCCTGAGGCCCGGACTATGGAGAAGTTATGCCCCCCCCGTATTAGAGAAGGGTAGTCATAGTACATGTAAATATTATATCCAAGGCGGTTGAAGAGGCGGGCAATAGTTAAGCCTGCTTCATTTATGCCGTCACCAGCTACCCCGCCAACAAGAGTGGAGAAGTCATCCATCTATATTCCTCGCCATATTCATTAAGCAGATTCCAACGTTTTTGATTCTTGTTTTTTTGTAACAGTATATACTATTTGTTGATATGTGAATCCTTTCCTCACGGACGTATAATCAAGTATCTGCAGCCAATCATAATACCCTTAGATCCAAAATTTTGCCTTGCGATTGAGATCTTTAGAAGGTATGAAAACGTTTTCGAAATAGCTGTTTGAAAGTCTTGAAGCGAAAAAACACAGGTGGAAACGGATCGATCACCTTTTGGAATAGTCTCGGAAAATCAACTCAATATTTGATCTCCAGCAAACCTATACCTTATAAAGGGGAAGCCTCCTTTTTAGCCCATTCTAAAGGTACATTTCAATCTGAGGGCTAAGCATTCCGCTATTGAATGCCTTGGCAATTTAAGAGGACAATAAATGGCAACCATCGAGGAGCAGATCAAGGCGCTGGAAGAAGAGATCTTTAACACTCAAAAGAACAAGGCCACCGAGCATCATTTGGGTAAGATCAAAGCTAAGATAGCGAAGCTAAAGGCACAACAAGAGCTGCAAAAGATTAAGGGGGGCGGCGGAGGAAGGAGATACTACATCAAAAAGTCCGGTGACGCAACTGTAGCTCTGGTAGGTTTTCCATCTGTGGGCAAGTCAAGCCTTTTAAACTACATGACTGACGCCAAATCAGCGGTTGCCGAATATCAATTCACCACCCTGGAAGTCATTCCGGGTATTATGAGTTACAAAGGAGCCGAAATCCAGATACTGGATATGCCCGGCATCATTAAGGGCGCGGCTCGGGGCAAAGGCCGGGGCAGAGAAGTTATAACCGCGGCAAGAGCAGCGGATCTCGTATTGCTGCTTGGGGATGTATTCAATTACAGGTTGGACATATTAGAGCGTGAGCTCTACGAAGCAGGAATAAGACTGGATAAGCAGCCCCCCAATATCCACATCACTCAAGAGAGGAAAGGCGGCATAATCATTCGCAGCACGGTGCAGCTCACGAAAATGACTGAGTTTGAGATAGCTGAGATTATCCGGGCTTACGGCATAGTGAATGCCAGCATCACCATCCGCGATGATATAGATACAGATAGTTTAGTGGATTTTCTGGCTGGAAATCGAGTATATATTCCAAGCGTCGTGGCCATAAACAAATTTGACCTCAAATTCGCAGGTGTTGAGGAGAAAATTAGGGAGAGCATCGGCAGAGATTTCTATCCGGCCTCTTGCGCGACGAAAGAAGGCCTAGAGGAGCTAAAAGAAGTGATTTATGAACGCCTAGGGTTCATACGCATCTACCTCAAGCCCAAGGGTGGAAAACCTGACATGGATGAGCCTCTGGTGATCCTGGACGGAAGCACAGTTAGGGCTGTATGCGAACACCTTCATCGCGACTTTGTAAATCTATTCCGTTATGCTCTGGTTTGGGGAAAGAGCGCCAAGTTCCCTGGCCAATCGGTGGGACTGGATCATGAATTAAAAGATAGCGACGTTTTGTCCATAATAACCAAGAGAAGGTAACCGATCGAATCGGGTTGCAGAAAATTTGTTTTGGTCCATTAAGACTTTGGCAAATGTCGTCTTTTTTATCAGGAGCCTGAATTTTAGGAGGGAGGGCAGGAGGAGGCCCCCAATTGTCCACACTCCTGCAAAATAAGGCGGTAAGGACAAGTCCCCACTCTCCCACCCGCCGCTAAGCTGGTTGTTGCCGGAGGTAATAACTCTTTTTTTCATGTAGAGGTTATGTAGATGTGATGTAGGTGGTTTGTGGACGGGACAAAATGGAACGATTATGATTCTTGGAGACGGTGTTATGTTCCATTTGTTTAAACGGCAAATGCTCGAGAAAAGGAATGTCGTCGATCAAATTTTAGATCGAATGGTTTTTCTACACATATGCGAAGTGCTCTAAACATGAAGGGGACGTCGAATATTATTCGATTATTTGTTCTTTTGCAAATGTCTTTGCTTTTTTTGATTTTCTTAATTTCAATTACTTCAGCTCTCACCAATATAGATTATCATCTCGGCCAATCAAAATATGGAGATGCATTTATTTCTGGAGAAGAAAGCTTTCATGGCTCGAATTCGGCAAAGCTTTCTGTGGATAGCAAAGGCAATTACATTAGACTCTCCGTTTACATAGACAATCCACTACCACTGGATAGTCTAGATCTATTCAGCATGTGGGTGAATCCGGAGATAGGCAACGGAAAAGTCCAGATTGAGCTGTTTTTGGATGGTGACAATGATGGCAACTATGATAGAGATAGCTCGTCGGACACCAATCTTCGCTCGCTGCAAGAATCGTGGACCGAGATGGGTATGTCCAATTCTTGCTGGAGTGAATTGGATGGATTCGATAGGAAATACGAGAAATACGGGGACAAATCTTTCCCTATTGGGAGTCTTGATGAATGCATCAGCGAGCTGGATGGAAAGAGGATCGTCAAGGTTTATATCACGATTTATAAAGATAAAACTTCGCCAAATACGACTACCTTTATCGACTACATAAAAATTGGAGACGAGATTATCAGCTTTGAACCTCTGGAAAACGAGGACATAAAGGATGGTCCCAAATCAGTCAGCCAAGGCGGCCAAATTACCTACACCATAACCTATGGAAATAATCAATTGGATCCAGTGGATCTTGTGGTAAAAGAAGAATATGATCTACTGACAATTTTTGTCGATGCTCAACCCAAGCCCGATCCAGGTACCAACAATATCTGGACTTTTCGGAATCTTCCGCCCGGGGCACACGGCCAGATTAAGATTAAAATGAAGACCACTAAACCCGCCGCCAAGGCAAAGATCGAGGGCGAAGTCTCTGGCCTTGGGTACACGTCAGTAAACGGTTTGCTATCTACAAACTCCGAAAGCTATCAGGTCACAAACAACGTTGCTATATATGCAGGCGAGTACAACTTCACCGATTCTGTTATGACAATTGTGAAGCCCATCGAAGGGTCCACACTAAGTTATGGCGAGCACGGCCCAGGCTTGTATCACGCCCAGGAGCAAATGGCCTTTTCTCCGGTCAGCATTTCCGCAAAACGTGAGATCAACGTCTGCATCCAGGAATCGGCTAACATCTCCATTTTATCCACGCCCATCCAAGGGAGTTGGTTTGCTGACCTTAAAGCTGAAAATCGCATCAGAGACATCCGCTGGATTGAGAAATATTCCCAGGCCAGTCTTGTTAACCTCAGCTCGCGGGTTCAGCTAGGCAAGACCCTCTCTTACATTGAAACCACTTCCAACTTTTCGGGCATAATGGATCGCTCAGGCGAATGGCCTGGCGGCATCGCAGATCAGCGATTTATGGGCAATTTCACGCTCAGGAGCTTGGCCAGATGGAGACAATCCAGCAAGAGCACGAGCCCTGTAGATGAGGGGCTGGATTGCTGCCCGCAGATTCTAGGAGAAATATAGGTTCGAATAGACTACTTGCCGCATAGCCGCGAGTTCCGTTAGCCAAAACTCAGAACCTTAAAACCAATTATCAAAGGCTTATCTAGAGTAAAATAAAGAACAGGAAGTATACCATTCGAAAAATTGGCCGCCCAACTTGCCTTACAATAACTTTTTTATCTAGTAGAGCCAAATTGGTTCTGTAGAATAGAAATGGGGTAGAAGAACGAAGGGAGCAGCGTTAGCTTTGTTGCTACTTTTCCTCTTTGCCTTGGGACCTGCTAGTGCGACTCCTGCCATTACCGAGCAGATCCAGGACGGAGAGTTCTGCAACAGGCTGAAGGTGACGGGGACAGGCACTTTTGAGGTGGGTGTCTCCGTAAAGGACAGGTCGCTTGCCCTAGAGTACTCTAACGTAATGTACGGCGATGGCGACCTGGAGATGGACTCGAACACTGTCGAGGCTCAGAGGACCGCCAAGCTTCCCGGCATGGGCAACGGCTCAGCTGTACCGCTCAACCTCTGGGAGAGCAGCAAGCTCACCTACTCCGGCAAGACCCCCATGGTGGGAATGAAATATATCCATTCTAAGTCCTTCTGGGGCGGCATAGGCGCGGAGATAATGGAGACGTTCTCGGTAACGGAGATGGAGCGAGAAGGAAGCAGCTACTTCGCTTCAACCAATCCCGCCTCCTACATTAACGATCCAAAGAAGATCGCGGAAGAGCTCGCCAAGAGCCCGGTCCACACTGTTGGTACTAGCACCAAAAATTCCTTCAATGGGACCTGGCAGACAGACGCAAGGATGCATAAGATGTTCAGCAAGGATGTCAAAGTCCACGAGTCGTTCACCGGCAGGTTTGACGTGGAAAAGAGACTTATTTTCCACGAAAATCCTGTATCTGAGAAAAAGCAGACAGGATGCGATGGCATTGATTGCTGAAACGGGCATATTAAAAAGCCAAAAACCTGCGGGTAGTCCTATTTGCTATTTTTGCAAAAGAGTGAAGTTTGGGCGTTTTTATAGATGCCGCGAGATGCATAGTTATTATTGATTAGCACACCTAATTTAAACATCGATTCTTTTTATTTGGTGGGCAAATCCAATTCAATTGCCTCACTATATTCATATGAAACTCACCTCAAAATAAGCCTTTTATAATCCAGCCAATAGGTAAAACTCGGTGAATGGTTTGATTACTGATATAGATGCCAACGGCAGAGTTCAGCTTCCTCTTACCATCAGGACCTTGCTTGATCTCTATCCAGGGGATAAGATTGCGGTGGACCAGCTAGGGGATGGAACCATCCTCCTCAAGAAGATATTTATGGAAGACGGACTCGAAAAGATAGGAATTTCAGAGGCAGGAATTTAGAGGTATTTGATCGGATCTTGAAATTTGTTTTCTCTTTCGTTCCAGCGATCGGTCGAATCTTGATGGCAAATAGATCTCGCGGCTACTCTACACTAGAGCACAGCTTATTTAATTGAGCAAGAGAAAAACTCCGGAGGGTTGATGATATGAAGAATTCGGTAACGATTGGTTTGATCTTCTTCTTATTGGCCTTGAACTGCCTTGCGGAGCCATTGCAGCTTAGCGGCAACGCTGGACGAAGCATCCTTGTGAACTTTGAGAACAGTAGCATCGACCAGACAAATTCTACTAATGAAACCGATCTATGGAGCTGGGGAAAGCTTCCTGTAGGTCATTCTCTAAATACGTCCTCAGGCAAATTGAATACGAATCCGCTCGTAGATGAGGGATTGGTAGTCGTGTCCCCCTAGCACCGGACTTCAATAAGACAAGACTTACAAAATCTGCCGGATTTATTAAGACAACTGGAGTAGACTGACAATAGAATCATTTTTAGATACACATATTGATAAAATTAAAATTGGATTGTTATAAAACGCTGAATACGGACCCGCCGGGATTCGAACCCGGGTCCGAGGCTCCGGAGGCCTCTATTCTATCCAGACTATACTACGAGTCCAATGGTTTGTAGCCAAACACATAAAATGTTTTGGTAACCTAGTACTACAGAATAAAATTATGGAATATATAGGCGACGGGCATTCTTCCGGAGAAGTAGCCCTACCTATGGAACTTCTAGCTTTCCAGAACGATCTCGATATTCACGTTCTTTGGAACCTGAATTCTCATCAACTGTCGCAAAGCTCTTTCATCGGCATCCAGATCAATGAGCCGCTTATGAACCCTCATCTCCCAGTGGTCCCAGGTAGATGTTCCCTCCCCGTCAGGACTCTTCCTACAGGGAACAACCATTTTCTTCGTGGGCAGAGGTATAGGTCCTGCCATATGCACGCCCGTTCTCTGAGCAATCCCCTTGACCTGATTACAGATGTCGTCCAGCATCAAGGGGTTAGTGCCAGAGAGTCGTATTCTTGCCTTCTGCATATTTTAACACCAAAAAAAGATAGTTAGCGTGGTACCACGCTCATGCACATGCCAGCCGCGACTGTCGTGCCCATATCACGAATAGCAAACCGTCCCAGTTGCGGAATCTCTTTTACCGGCTCTATTACCATAGGCTTAGAGGGAGTAACCATAATGATGGCCGCATCTCCTGCCTTGATAAAAGCTGGATTCTCCTCCTTGACCGCCCCAGACCTCGGGTCCAACTTGGCTAGGATCTGAGTAACTGTGCAGGCAATTTGAGCGGTATGGCAGTGGAACACAGGTGTGTATCCTGCAGATATAGCGCTCGGATGTTGCAGCACTACGATCTGAGCCTTGAACTCCTTAGCGACCGTTGGGGGCTTCTCAGCTGATCCGCAAACGTCGCCGCGGCGAATGTCTTTCTTAGAAACACCGCGCACGTTCCATCCGATGTTATCGCCAGGGAATGCCTCAGCGACTTCCTCGTGATGCATCTCTATGGATTTGACTTCCCCAGAGACTCCCGCAGGCTCAAAGATGATCTTGTCATTCTTTCTCATGACGCCAGTCTCTACACGACCTACCGGTACGGTGCCAACTCCAGAGATGGTGTATACATCCTGCACTGGTACTCGAAGAGGCAATTTAGTCGGCTTCTCAGGCACCTTGAGGTTGTTTAAGGATTCGAGCAAGGTCGGACCCTTGTACCATTTCAAGTTCTCACTGGGCTTGGCGAGATTATCACCCATCAAGCCAGAAATTGGCACGAAAGGTACATCCTCTAGCTTATATCCAACCATCTTAAGGAGTTTGCCCACTTCATCCTTGACTTCGTTGAATCTCTTCTCATCGAAAGGCGGTGTGGTGGCATCGATCTTGTTCAAGGCCACGACCAGCTGATTGACACCTAAAGTTCTGGACAAGAAGACATGCTCTTTTGTCTGAGCCATAACGCCATCCGGTACAGCTACTACGAGTACAGCGGCATCTGCCTGACTGGCTCCTGTGATCATGTTTTTAACGAAGTCCCTGTGGCCAGGGCAGTCCACTACAGTGAAATAGAACTTTGCAGTATCGAAGCGATGATGTGCGATATCAATTGTAACGCCTCTCTCGCGCTCTTCCTTTAAACTATCCATGACCCAGGCGAACTCGAAAGTAGCCTTTCCCTTGGCGGCAGCTTCTTTCTTGTATTCGTCTATGACGTGCGCATCTACTGCCCCCGTCTCAAACATCAATCTGCCTACGGTTGTCGACTTTCCATGATCGACATGTCCAATGAATGCTAGATTGAGATGTGGCTTTATATCTGCCATAATTTATTTCCTCCAATTGGAACTATCCATATTTTCAGTATTTCTGCCTTTGTGTTTAATCTTTTCGAAGGTCGCAATTTATACGACCTTCAGGTAATCGCTAGGCTTTGGCATCTCCGGCTTTAACCCTTTCCTGGTTCTGATCTGCTTGACGGTTTCAAGCAATAAATTGGCAGGCAAAGGCTCGAATCCTGCAAACTCAGAAGACCAGAGAGCTCGGCCTTCAGTGGCTGACCTTATGGCTCCAGAGAACCCGAACATCTGGGCCACAGGCATCTTGGCCTTTAGTATGATCATGTCGCCCTGGCTATCCATGCTAAGAATCATTCCCCTGCGCCCCTGGATCTCAGACATGGCTCCACCCATCTGATCCTGAGGCACCTGTATATAGACGTTCTGGAAGGGCTCCAGCAATGCGGGCTCTGCCATGAGAATGCCTGCTTGAACCGCCTGCCTTACTGCAGGGATGACCTGGGCAGGACCACGATGTACTGCATCTTCGTGCAGCTTTACATCTACGAGCTTGGCTTTGATGCCTTGTGCTGGCTCACGGGAGATAGGGCCGTTCTTCAGGGCCTCCTCGAATCCTTCCAGGATTAGCTCCATTGTCTCTCTAAGGTACTGGATACCTTTGGTCATGTTGAGCAAGACGTTTGTACCGTAATAGCCTACGATGCTCCGAGCCTCATCCTTGTCCATACCCTTCTCAATAAGAAGCTTCCTGCGCTCGATCTCTTCCATCTTCATGCTGATCTTTCCCTCTTTCAAGGCGTCTATCACGCCTTTTTCCAAGGGCTCAAACTCGATGTAGAATCGGTTGTGATGGTTTGGAGATTTTCCTTCAACAGGCCCAGCACGACCTGTGATGGACTCACGATACACAACTATAGGAGGGGAGGTCTTCAGCTCCACGCCGCGATCACGCTGTAACCTGGTAACTGTGACATCAAGATGCAGCTCACCCATTCCGGCCATAAGGTGCTCACCGGTTTCCTCATTAATGGTAACCTGCAATGTTGGATCTTCCTTAGCGATCTGTCTTAAGACCTCCACGACCTTGGGCAGGTCGCGTGTATTTTTGGCCTCCACCGCTACGGTCATGACCGGCTCGGATACATGCTTGATCTGCTCAAAGGGTGTCATGTTCTGTTCGGAAGATACCGTGGACCCAACTATTGCGTCCCTTAGACCTGTGACGGCAGCGATGTTTCCGGCAGGAATCTCTTCTACCTCAACTCTCTCAGCACCCATGACGATTCCCGTCTGCTGAATACGATTGGTATCGACCATGCCGGATACATAAAGCTCCATGCCGCGGTGAAGCGTTCCGGAGAAGAGCCTTCCCGTGGCAACCTCCCCGGCATGCGGGTCGACTTTCACCTTGTTGATCATAAATGCGACGGGACCTTTAGGATCGCAAGTAGCCATTGCTTTTCCGACTGGGCTCTCCCAATCGCCGTGCCAGATGACCCTGACCCTTTCCTTTTGGGCTTGGATGGGGCTCGGCAGGAACTTGACTACCATATCGTTGACGGCCCTAAAAAGAGGACACTTTTCAGCCAGCTCTTTCATATTTCCGCCCCGGCAGTAGTCGAAGACCTGCTCAAAGCCAATGCCGGTCTGTTTCATCATAGGTACGCTGATAGCCCAGTTGTAAAGGGCAGAACCGAAGGCTATGTTCCCTTTAGCGGCATCCAGCTTCCAGCCGGTTTTATATTTCTCTTCATCCATTCCCTGTATGAGTTTATTGACGTTATCGATAACCTTGCCCAGGCGGACGGCCATATCCTTCTTCTCCACCCTGAGCTCGTTAATCATGCGGTCAACTTTATTAACAAACAGAACCGGACGAACACCCTCTTTTAGAGCCTGCCGCAGGACGGTCTCGGTCTGAGGCATGGCCCCTTCCACAGCATCTACAACTACAACAGCACCGTCCACAGCTCGCATGGCTCGGGTGACGTCGCCTCCGAAGTCTACGTGACCAGGAGTATCGATCATATTGATCAGAAATTCCTTGCCGTCTACCTCGTGGACCATGGAAACATTGGCAGCGTCTATGGTAATTCCTCTGGACTGCTCCAGGGGATCGAAATCCATAAAGAGCTGTTTTCCTGCCAGTTCCATGGAGATCATGCCTGCGCCACCCAACAAATTGTCAGAAAGGGTCGTCTTACCGTGATCAATGTGTGCCACTATTCCGATATTCCTGATCATCTCAGGCTTGTCCATCAGAGTCGTTACACGTTCAGCTATCTTCTTCCTCTTGCCCATAATACGCCTCGCGAAGTTTAAGATAAAGATTATAATCCCAAGATAGGACTCGAAACTCCTCTGACTCAATCTATTTAAGCCTTCGGCCTTCTCAGGGCGATTTCGAATCGGTAATGAATGCCATTTGCGGGTTTTCAACAGGACGCGCCAAATAACCAATACTAATAATCCAGAAATGACTAGATCCTAAAAAAGCCCAACAACCAGCCAATTGGATTAAATTACTTAACATAATTGTATTACTTATAAATTTGTTATATTATATTAATTTCTACTAGATATCGTAGACTTACTTTTAACGCCTTGCTTTGATGAAAATGTTAGGGAGGATAATGTATTATAATCAAGCACCAAAGATTGAAACTCAGAATCGCAATGATGAGTCGAGTTGATTAGTAAAATTCCTCTTGGTTCTTTACTATAAATAGCCTGGAAATGTCGTGCTATTTTTCTAGCGTTTAGCGCATATTTATCTATTTTTAAGTCTCTATTCAAAGCATACATCCCAATCATTTCCAAAGAATCTATAATATTGTAGGCAAAGCTTAAATTGCTACGAAGATTGCAAAGCAACGGTTTTCACAAATGGCGCGCTTGGTAATGAAGTTCGGTGGTGTTTCCGTTGCAGACGGAAGTCGGTTGAGACATGTGGGCGATCTGGTCAAGCAATTCTACCGCGACAACGAGATAGTCCTAGTCACATCGGCCTTGCAAGGAGTTACTGACGACCTTCTAGCCTGTGCTAGAAAGGCGGCAAATGAAGGGAAAGTCTCTGACGTGATTGATTTTATTGAAAAGCTTATGGATAGACACAACCAGGCAATAACAGATGCAATAAAGGACCCGCAAATAGCTAAAGAGATCCAGGAAACCATTGGCAATAGGATCTCCGAGCTGGAGAAGGCCTATATCGGAATTTGTTACCTGGGAGAGCTAACATCTCGCTCATTAGATTATATATCCAGCTATGGAGAGCAGCTGGCAGCACCAATTCTCGCGGGTGTTTTAAGGGATATGGGAATACCATCCCAGCACTTCACGGGTTCAGAAGCAGGAATAATTACAGATAGTAACTACGGTGACGCGCGGCCTTTAGAAAAGACCAACAAATTGATCCCCCAGAGGCTATTGCCCCTCAAAGGCGTTCCAGTGGTGACCGGCTTCATAGCCAAAGATGAAAAAGGTATTATTACTACGCTTGGCCGTGGTGGTTCGGATTTGTCCGCGTCGCTCATCGGAGCTGCTATAGATACAGACGAGATATGGTTCTGGAAAGAGACTTCAGGAGTTATGACCACGGACCCGAAAATCGTCGCAGAAGCGAAAACCATACCATCCATATCTTACCGTGAGGCCATGGAACTTTCCTATTTTGGGGCCAAGGTATTGCACCCTCGTGCTATTGAGCCTGCTATACGTAAGGGAATTCCGGTTCGCGTCAAATGCACATTTGATCCAAACAGCCCCGGTACCCAAATAGTGCACGATGATGTGCAGAAATTAGATGTGATCAAAGCCGTTACGCTGCACAAAAATGTCGCCCTGCTTAACATCTCCGGTGCGGGTATGATAGGGACACTCGGCGTTGCTGCACGCGCATTTACAGCTTTGGCAAAGGCAGGCATTAACATCGTTATGATTAGTCAGGGATCTTCTGAGGCCAACATTTCCATGATCATCGAAGAGCGCCAGATTGAGACGGCGGAAGATGCTTTACGAGCAGAGTTTCCAAGAGACTTGGTCAAAGAGATTTCTCATGACCATGATGTTTGCGCCGTGGCAGTAGTAGGCGCAGGAATGGCAGGAACTCCTGGCGTTGCGGCCAGAGTGTTTAAAGCAATGGGATCTGCCAAAATAAATGTAGTCATGATCAGCCAAGGATCGAGCCAGCATAATATCTCTTTCGTGGTTGCATCCAAAGATGCAGAAAATGCGGTCCGTGAGCTACATTGCGAGTTCGGCCTGGGAGGCGAGACATGAGAAAACTGACATACGCAGAATCTGGTGTAGACATCCATCTGGAGAACAGATCTATAGACGCCATGAAGGCTGTTCTTACGAATAAGCGAAAAGGCTTTGGTGCGCCCATGACAGAGATAGGACACTACGCAGGGCTGCTTGACATGGGTAGTTTTGCTCTGGCCATGACGACTGATGGCGTAGGATCTAAGGTCCTCATCGCCAATGCCATCCAGAAATGGAATACAATAGGCATTGACTGCATAGCCATGAATGTGAATGATCTATATGCTATCGGTGCTGAACCAATTGCCTTTGTGGACTACCTGGCTGTGGAAAAAGTTGACCCAGAACGAGCAGCTGAAATCGCTATTGGCCTAAGCCGTGGGGCACAGCTCTCGAATATGACAATAGTTGGTGGAGAGACGGCTTCATTGCCAGAGATTATAAGAGGATTCGATCTGGCGGGAACAGCTATTGGCATTGTCGATAAAGAAAAAGTCGTGACGGGTGAGAAGATTCAAGAAGGGGACAAGATTGTTGGTGTCCCAAGCAGCGGTCTACATAGCAACGGTTATACTCTTGCCAGAGCTATTGTTGCCAATTCACACTACACTTACTTTGATCCCATGCCAGGCAAAAATAATACCATCGGTGAGGAACTACTAACACCCACACGAATCTATTACGAGATAATAGAACTGGTCAAGGAGATCAATGTGCACGGACTGGCTCATATCACCGGCTCTGGCCTTCTCAAACTACACAGGATAACTTCATTGGGCTTCGAGATCACAGATCCTCTGGAGCCACAGCCTATCTTCCGGTTATTGCAGGAGCTTGGCAATGTTGACGATGCGGAGATGTATAAAACTTTTAATATGGGCATGGGATTCGTAGTGATAGTTGCAAAAGAGGATGCGAAGAGGGCTTGCCAGATAATGGGGAGCGGCTCTAAAGTAATAGGCTCCATTGTAAAAGAAGGATTGAAGGCGGGCAATTTGGTATTATAGCCCGCTTATATGCTTTTATTGCCGAACATTTCTTCTAATTTTTCCTTAATCCTTTTAATCGCCTCTATCGCCTCGCAGTTCATATCTATAGGCGGTTTCCCGGAAAGATCGGCCTCCACGAGACATTTATCAAACGGAATAGTCCCGAGCACAGGTATGCCCATTTGGGCCAGCTTCTCTGCTACCGGTCCCGGATTATCGGACTTGTTTATTACCGCGAAGTACCTGTTGATACCTATCTCTTTGCCAAGGTGCATTATTCTCTCCACAGTCTCTATGGATCTCATGCCTGGTTCTACAACTGCAATCATGGCATCAACACCACGAGCTGTAGCCCTGCCCAGATGTTCTATTCCGGCTTCCATATCCATTATCACCAGATCTTTTTCGCGGGTTATAACATGTCTGATGAGAGCCTTGACAAAGGCATTGGCAGGACACATGCACCCCGAGCCACCGCTATCTATGGTCCCCATGACTACCAGCTTCACATTATCGGGCCCTGTACAACCGCACATTTGAACAACGTCGTCTACTTTGGGGTTCATCTTGAACATGCCCATGGGCATGCCCGCTCTTTCTTCTACTAAATCTTTATGTTCTGTGACAGGTTTTGGTAGTGTTTGGATTCCTAAGGCAGAGCCCAAGTTCATGCTTGGATCCGCATCAATAGCCAAGACGTTGTAACCATCGCGAGCAAAGAGCCTAGCCAGCGTGCCAGCGAGGGTAGTCTTGCCCACGCCGCCTTTTCCTGAAATTGCGATTTTCATTTGGGAACCTCATGGAAATTGAACACATTTTTTGGTATGCTAGGTTTAGCATGTGAGTTTATATCAATTCTTATGCATATACTTCACGGGAAGCGATATGATCAAGAGCATAAGAAAACGCGATGGAAGCATAGGGGATTATCAAGCTGAAAAGATAACCTCTGCCATTAGCGAAGCATTCTTGGCTGCAGGTATCTTGAACGAAGAAGCTCCGTTGCAATTGGCAAAAATGGCAACCGACGTGGTAGAGGAGCGATTTAATGAATTCGTTCCCCCGCGTGCGGAAGATATCCAGCATGTCATTGAGTTGATCTTGATTGATGAAGGTTACTTTGAAGTGGCCAAAACTTATACCTCGCAATGCAAAGAACGTGTAGGGAATCATGATGTAAATCGCCTTTTTAGTGCTTCTGACAATCTGAGCTCGAATTCATTGAAGATTCTGGAAAAAAGGTACCTTGGAAGAAATGAAAGCTGTTTGGTGGTGGAGACACCGAGAGATATGTTCGCTCGCGTTGCGTGTCACGTCTCAAGAGCTGAAACCAGGTATGGTGGAAACACCGAATACTGGCAACGCAAATTCCAAGATATTATGCAGGACCTCTATTTTCTGCCCAATTCACCTACACTTATGAATGCCGGTCTCTTGCTCGGCCAGCTCTCCGCTTGCTTTGTCTTGCCGGTGAGTGACTCGCTATCCGGAATCTTTAGCGCTCTCAAGCATATGGCCCTTATTCACCAGAGCGGAGGCGGAACAGGTTTTTCTTTCTCCAGATTGCGGCCTAGGAATGATGTGGTACGGACTACAGGAGGAGTTGCCAGCGGTCCCGTCTCCTTCATGCGCGTTTTCGACATGGCTACAGAGGTCATCAAGCAAGGCGGTCGCCGCCGGGGCGCGAACATGGGAGTCCTATCCTGTCATCATCCAGATATCCTGGAATTTGTTAGGGCAAAAGAAAAGGCTGGATTCTTGGAGAACTTTAACCTCTCCGTAGCGGCGTCGGACGATTTTATGAGAAAAACGCGCTCAGGAGGCGACATCAACCTAGTTAATCCGCGAAATGGCGAGGTCACCGGGCACTTAAATGCATCTGATCTTATGAAGGCCATCGCCAACTCCGCCTGGCTAGGAGGAGAGCCGGGTTTGATCTATATCGATCGCATCAATCTAAAACATCCAATTGAAGGCCAAATCGAGGCCACAAACCCTTGTGGCGAACAACCATTGCTTCCTTTTGAGTCCTGCAATCTGGGGTCCATCAATCTTTCCAGGCTCGTAGGAAAGGGCGAAATAGATTGGGAAAAGTTAGGCGATTTGGTTTCGTCGGGAGTGCGTTTCCTGGACGATGTGATTGACGTTAATTCCTTTCCACTAAAGCAAATTAAAAAAATCACACTGAGAAGCCGAAAGATCGGCCTTGGCGTTATGGGATTTGCGGAGATGCTGATAAAGATGAACACGTCTTATAACTCTGCTGATGCCGTCCAAATGGCTGAATGTGTTATGAGATTTATATCCACTCGCGGAAGGGAAGAATCATCCCTTTTGGCAGAAGAGCGTGGGTCCTTTCCACTCTTCGAGGAGTCCAGGCTTTCAAAATGGAACTCCATGAGAAATGCCACTGTAACTACGGTGGCCCCGACCGGAACGATAAGCATCATTGCGAATACGAGTAGCGGCATTGAGCCCTTGTTCGCTTTAGCCTTTGAGCGGCATGTGCTGGACGGAGCAAAGCTGGCAGAGGTCTCGCCACTCTTTAAGAGCATGGCGACCAAGCGAGGCATCTATACAGAAGATCTGAGAGCTGAGCTGGCAAGAAAGGGCTCCATTCAAGATAGCACGAATGTACCGCAGGATCTCAAGGATCTCTTCGTTACGGCTATGGATATCCCACCAAAGCAGCACGTGCGCATCCAGGCAGCTTTTCAGAAGTACACAGATAGCGCCGTTTCCAAGACCGTGAATCTTCCCTTTGATGCAACGGTAAGCGACGTATTGAATGTTTACAACTTAGCTTATGATCTGGGGTGCAAGGGAGTGACTGTTTTTCGTTATGGCAGTAAAAGGCAGGTGCTATACTTAGGTAGTGGCAAGAATGAACGAGAGTGCAGGTGCGTCTGATGAAAAAAAAAACGCTCTTAGGCTTGACTTAATAAAACTTCACACAAGGCTAAAACTATCTACCGGAGATCAGTTGGTCACTATCGGAAATTTGGTGTCTGCTCTAATATCGCATTTTTTATCTATTCACAAAATCGAAATTAGCAAGAGTCACTCTCTGATTTTCCAATTTCATCGTTATATCCAATAAGATTTATCTTCTATTTGGATATACTTAAATATGTTTAACAGTTTTTTTTAATAGGAGATTTTTTCATGGATAAATTTGAGGTAATTTTTGCATCTAGTCAAACGTCACCCGCCGAACGTGTAAGGGAAATTGAGCAGTGGAAAGGAATTTGCATCTGCCCGGATTGTCCCACGTATAATGATTGCTCGAAGAAGAGCGAAGAACTCTTCTTTTGTTTCATCGGAAGAAGTTTCCACTGTATTTCGGATATCAAAGACTGCATGTGCAAGAATTGTCCGGTCACTGCAACCTATTCGCTGAAACATAAGGAGTTCTGTGCCAAAGGCTCGGAGATGACTCAACGATGGTTTGAGGGACTGGCATCTGGTAAGTAGATCATTTTTATTAAATATTTTCAATAATTATCTAATCATTCGCGTCGAGATTTATCGTAATATATTATTTTAATTTGTTACGCAATTGACAATAGGATAATGTTCGTATTTTGTACTATAATTCATAGATTGTGTCATAACCATCTTATCTTAAGAAAATCTAATAAGAAACAGACATGAGATCTTGGTAGATCGCATGCAATTTGAGTTTTGTTAAATCCGCACTGACTCGAAAAAGTTATCGAATGAGTTAGATAAAGGAGATATTATATTATGGCTATAAGTATGAATACGCTAGGAAGGACTCTGCTAGCACAGCTCTATGAAATTGTCTCTGGAGGGGATGCAAGCGTCCCGCCCTCTCCTAATAACTTCGTCTCATGGTGCATGCCAGGAATTCCCTTTGCGCCAGAGGATTTCGCTTTTGCTGTAAAGGGCATGGGCGGTGGTGCAACTGCTGAAGAAGAGAAATTATTACTCAATCAGGCATTCAGCTTCTCCCAAATAGTGGATTTCATACCCGATGCGACAGGTACCTACAACAATAATCAGCAAGAAACTGTATGGCGAACATCCGAGGCTCGAATGAGCCACCTATATTCGGAGATACTTCGTTTCTCCAAAGTAGTTACCCATGAGCTTTCCGATCAAGAAAAGGCGAAGCTAGAGAAATTCCGTAATCTTCTGAGAACAACCAAGAAGGTAAAAGATCTCATAACCGACGAGGAAAAAACAGTCACCGTTGATGGGCCAGTCCTTCAGGCTTACAACGAAAAGATGCAGGCATATATTACAGCTGCATTGGTCTACAACAATAAGCGCGTTACCGCTCAGAGCGCCACTGGAGTAGACGGAAAAGCAGCTGTATTAGATTGGGCCAATAATGCGCAATTGTACCGATTGCAGGTTAAAGCGGCGTTGGATGCATGGACATCAGGTGGATATAGAAACGAAGTTGACCAGATGAATGCCTATATCAACCAAGTTACCATGCGGGATATGATGCTCTGGAAGCAGCATCTGCTTGAGAACTTCGATAATGCAAAAGTAACTGGCCTAGGTCCCGGGCAAGACTTCCTTTATTCTACGCTTATCCCAGGCAATTTCGCAAACAGCCCCGGGTGGACTGAATTCTCATATAATCACGAGCAAGCAAGCTCCTCAAGCCGTACCGAATCCAACTCCTGGAGCGTCGGCGGTGGGGTAAACTTCGGCCTCTGGAGCGTGGGCGGCAGCGCGCACGGTGAGTCTCAAAAATATAGTAGCGACTTCTCCGTCTCAAGCTTTAAGATAGCTTTCTCGCTTGCCCAGGTTGTAATTTCTCGTCCATGGTTCTATCCCGAGTTCTTCATGAATCGTGGGTGGATGTTGAGAAAAGGTGAAGGTTGGATGTATGACGATATGCCCTCTGATGGTAAAAAGCCGCCAAAAGGGAACTTTATCGCCTATCCAACGACGATCCTGTTCGCAAAAAACATTGTCATAGATTCAGCCGATTTCAAATCGCATTACGATGAATACAGCAAAAGCGTCGGCGGCAGCGCCAGCGTTGGCTGGGGCCCATTCAAGGTGAGAGGTAGCTATGCTCATGCCGAGAGCGGCAGGAACTATAACAGCGAAGGTTCAGGCAGTGCCCTCAAAGTGCCGGGCATGCAAATCATTGGATTTGTGAACCACGTAATTGGAAAGATGCCTAACCCACTGCCTGACTTGAAGCCAGAGGACTTCCAATAGGAGGAATTCTTATGAATTCCAAAATCGCTCTGGCCGTAATGGAGAAGGCCAGGCGGGTCTTTGAGCGGGAAGACACATTCTTGAGCTTCCCCCTCAACCCCGTTCCATTTTCAAAGAGTCAGCTAGGCGCGATAGCCAATGGCGATCTGACGAGTCCTGCCCTGGCAGATTTCTCTTTGCAGGTCAATATGATACCAGGTGGAATCGTATGGCCGCCATCGGAAGAGCGGTATTTGTGGAATATATACCACGAGCTAAAAGCCGTAAAACTTGCCAAGTCAAGTCGTTCGACTCAAGAGGAAAATGATTATCAAACTGCACTGAAGTACCTCGTTCGAGTCAATCCGGATGGTCTAAGGGAAGACACGCCTGCTGTGAAAGCATATAATCAGTTTAGAGATGCATGGTTTGGAGCTCAACAAAATTACAATAATATGAAGAGCAGTGCGGACTTAACAGACGATCCGATTATGAAGAAACAATGGACTTACGTGGATGAGCCAGCTCTCCGTGCCAAAATCGATGAGTTAGAAAAACAATGGGTCGCCAAAGGCTACAAAATGCAGGTAGAGGATGCACAGCGTATCATCGCCGCATTAGGGAGTAAGTCGCCTCAACAAACGTGGGCTGAATGGATGAATTATTTTAATGATAGCATAGATTTGAAGACATCATCTACCGGGCAAACGTATGCACCTACGAGCTTCGCTCCGTCGAATGCATTCAATGATAATGCATGGCAAGAGTTTACCCTTTCCGGTGACGAGGCAAATAAACTAATTGACCAGGCGCCTGCAGAATTGCAGAAAATGCTGGCATCGGATCAATTTGATCTCGATATCGAATCCCTATCATTCGAATATAGCTCGGTAGTCATTAGAAGACCGTGGCTCGCTACGGATCTATTTAAGGCTCGATTCTGGAAGTTTTATGAAAGTTCCCAATCGATTTCTAACGGGCTTAACCCTCCTGCAGGAATGTATCCATCCTTTGTCAACGCACTCGTATTTGTGAGGAACCTACAAATTAAATTGAAGACCACTTCCACTAACGATAATGCTATTGGAACTCTTAAGGCAAAAGGCGGGCTTAATCTTGGATTTTTCATGGCGGCTCCATTAACTGACCAGCCAACTACGCAGAAAAAAATTGCTTTTTACAGTCCGATCATAGCGAAAGCCGATTTAGTCCGCACTGCGACCGTCGCCGAATCAGCCAGCGCAAAACCTCTTATATCCAGAACAATGATGGCTGCCGTTTCGGCTGATGCGTCAGGCGAACAACGTTATGCGTCAAGGATTAAATCCAAAGCATTTTTGAGAGCGGACATCGCAAATTTTACAGCGGTGAAGACTGCGGTAGTATTAGAACCATCCCCGTCACCACCGCCAGTTGCGCCACCTGTGCCACCTGTTAACGACGGAAGTCTTCGCAAAGGGAGCAGTGGCCCTGCTGTAGAAAAGGTTCAGAAGGCACTAATAGAAGCGGGTTTTCCTTTGCCAAAATTTGGTGCGGATGGAAAATTTGGAGACGAAACGGAGTCCGCCGTAAGGGACTATCAGAGGGCTCATGGATTGACTGTTGACGGGGTCGTCGGGCCGATCACAATGGAACGTCTGGAAGCGAATGAGTTCATGATCATGGCTTTCATCTGCAAACGCGTTCCGCTATCTCCAAACCCGGATCTGACTCTTTCGTGGTAAGGATATGCGCATATATCAATTTAATTTTTCCTTAATTTGCAAGAGCCGTATGAATACCTAACTATTGTAGTTCGCACGGGAGGGCATTGATAAAAACTAACAAAAAATTATAAAAAAATATTATGTATAGTTTAACAACAAAATTCAGCAAAAATTTAGGAGGTTCGTTATGCAAGCAAAAATCTTATTCGCAGGGGAAGGCGTCAAAATTCCAGGAATCGACATTGGTCTCTCATTTGCCGGATTCAAAATATGGACAGGCCCGCCCTTTATGGGTTTCACCAGCGCAACAAACCAAGCCTTGCTCGGTTTTAGTATCATAGAAACACCCGTAGTTGATTTGGGCGATCTTGGAGAACCACGAGAGTCACTATTCAAACAGCTACATACAAGGGTCGTTTTCGTCAAAATCAAACCAAATATATTCTTTAGAGATGGTGGTATAGCAACGGTCTCAATCACAATTAAAGAGCAAAGTGGAGGAGAGTTAGAGGACCAGACAATAGAATTTGTGGCTGAAAACTGCAGAGGAGTTTCGGCAACGGGAGGAGATATTGAATTCTCCATGCAACTTAATCAGTTGCCAGAAGACGAATGGGATCCGTTTGGCTCTGTAATTCCCTGAGGTCGAAAGAGAGATCAAATCACCACTGAAAGTTGCTTATGTAAGGGAATATAGATAGTTTCAAAGAACGACATTCCCAATGTACATTAGCTCAATAATACTCTCGAAAGTCGGATAAGGAACACCATTTAGCTGGATCTCCGGAATGCAGCAAATGCATCCGATAAATAAGAGGAGCCTAAAAAATTTAAGGCATCTTTGGACTTATTTGTTTTCAAATGAGGCTCGTGCGATCATCATTGGGATCCAGCGTATCTTTTTTCTTCTGCGAATCTACATGAACAGGCAATCTTAGATTTTTAAAAATCATGAGATATATACAATAAAATCAACAAATTCCAGACGATTGACTGCAACCCCCAAAACGCTTGATACGATCTTTTCAGAGAAACGCATTTTGCAGGAAAAATAGAGCTGTTTGACCAAAAACGACCTGTGCAGCCGGGACAAAGAGAATGGCTTGAACAGATCGAAACATAATAGAAGCCCGAGATATATTTAAATGTATTTATATAGTTTAATGGAGATTTGCTTTAATATTGCCTCTCAATGAAGTTAATTCTCAAATTCTCGCTGGAAAATTTTAAGAACTAATAGAGATAATTTATTGGTATGAAATTCTTTGTAGTAAAGAAAGGTGGAATTCATGTCAAAGATGCAGGCGGAGATAGCATCTACGATCTGTTTGAGGGCACTAAAGAGAAAGGGCCATGGTATGAATCGAATCAATTTCCTGAACAATATATGAAGAAGTGGACGGATAGAGGTGATATAAAATCCGTGTAGGGAGCGAGTAGTAGCTTTTTGAGGGCATTCTTCATACCATTGCTTTATTAATCTTCATATAGCAGCATACTAGCCAAGAACTCAAATCGTGTAGCGTTCGGCCAGGAAAAGCAACTAAAATGCGGTGATTCTGGCTGTTTTTTTTCGTGAGTTCATCCTAATCGTAAAGACGTTTATCAGAGTTATAAATCAAACTAATGAGCGTGATTATGCCACGCATTTCAGATTCCGATATTAAGTCAAAATTTATTTAAACAATGGCTATGGTTATACTGTTAGAAATATCTTTTGAAACCTAATCAGGAGGCGAATTATAATGACAGTACATATACGCATTGATGACCTTGCTCAGCCCATTGATTCCACTATCCTTGAGGAAGTCGCAGACATCTACGCAGGAATTGGTATAACATTAGATATGCAATTCGGGTCGTTCCTGAGCGAGGAACTCCAGATTCACGGAAACATTCAGATCACTACATTATCTTCCATTTTTGGCGCAGAAGACCAGAAGTTGGCAGAAAGCGCGGTTAGACAATTATGGATAACGCCCCCAGGAGCGACAAATGCCGCTGCTGATACAGTAGTGGCAAATACAATAAGTATGTTATCGAATCCGGATGTGTGGGGTTATGCCGCCGGAGTATCCTCTTCTGACCCCCTGCGCAGTCCCATTCTGGTAAAAGCCCCACCCAATAATTGGCCTCAAAACATAGTGTTTTCAAAAGCATACGATAGTAGTCTTGAAGCCGACAACGCCCGCGATCTCTATTACTACACTGATTTAATAGTTCATGAAATTGGGCATACCTTTGGTCTCAACCATAACAACAATCCGCTCGATTATATGTATAATCTTCCTCCCGGGCAGCAAAAAAAAGATCTAATTATGGAAGGAATTCTTAACGAGGCGCCAAGAAACGATCTCGCAAAATGGAAGGATTGGGTGAAAACGGAGCTTAAAACGCGAAAACGTCATTTTTCTGAAACCGACGCGAAAACTGCCCGCGACACAGTAGGCAAATTTGTTAAGATTTGAGTCAGACTACATTCTAGATTTTGAATGCCCGAGTTAAACCCGAAAAGTGAAACTGCGGCGGCGCACCCCGCAGCAAGCTACGGGGCATCCGAAGCGCCGCCGCATTAAGATCGGACCAGGTTAGCCGATCGGTCCCTAAGTTGGATACGGATGCTCTTTATCCCCGCTGCTTGCAGCGGGGTATTCGTTTAAAAATAAAAAAAAAATATTTTTTGGGCTATTTTGGCGGACTCTCTGTGCTTTCCGTAGTTTTTGGAGTATGATCAATTCCCTTGCTTCCTAGATATCCTGCATGGCTGATTCCCAATATCCAAAGGAGACCTGAAGGTACGATAGGCAGCTTATCGATGTTTGCCGGAGCCTGACCTAGGGTCATCTGCAAGACCATGAGATAGTATGCCAAGGCAGAAACAATTGTGAAGAAAAACATCTGTACCTTAGCCATGTCAATGTAAGTTGTATTCCCGATTTCATCACCTTCGAACATATCCATGAATTGGGAATTCTCGGGAGCTGGGTTTCCATAAACAATTCCCCTGCGGTTCTTATTGACTTCCGTTGACGATTCTCCTGTCTTTTGTGCTGTATTTTCTACATTATTTTTGTTAGGCTCTTTGTTACCCTTACCACCAAGTAACAGAGAAGATCCCACAAGGGATGTAGTGCTTATTCCCAACAACGCCCAGATCGTCCAGTCTATCCCTATATCAAGGGGATTCGGAACGTTTTTTGCAAAAAGACCTGGTTTGACTGCCGTGCAATTGCACGTGTAGGTTGAATTTTGAATTAGAGTCGGGTCGGTCACAATACTGGGAAAATATCCGCAAACGTCCCAATAAACATGAACACGCTCGAGCGAGATTGCAAAGAATGCGGAGAGTATAACGATAGTCCAAACAATGATTTGAAACCGTGAAAGGCTTATCAGGTTCATCTCACTGATAAAGATACCTCTTTTCAGTCCATGCCTTGCAATCCCTAATGCAATAAGAAATGAATATATTATTAATGATATGGCTAAAAAATTAAGCCCGGGCGAAAGGGACCAGCCCGCGACTCCGATTGCAGCTGCGAAGAGAATGATGATTGCAGCCATATTTCGGTTGTTATTCAGGAAATCTTTTAAATCCATTTTAGCAACTCCTTATCGAGTTAAAGATTTGTCGATGAAGACTTAATCGATGATCTATGCAAATTATTATGGATGTTTTCTCAATTTATCCATATAAAGTTTTTGAATAGTATACTAGAATTATATAACTTAAATATAAAATTACAATTATCTAGTATCCTATGACCTCATCACATCACTTTGTTTTTTGGCTTTTCGTAATCAATAAATGAATTTAGATTAACAACAAAATGAAGAATAAAACACGAACCACTCAAAGTCAGAAGAAAGGAGCTCAGACCTTGAATTAGAAACTGAAATTCATCAGTTTCTGCTTAATTGCCGATGTATAAATTCTTCCAGTTTTCCAAAAAAAGAAAAGTGTTAGCGGATGATCGAAATAATACAGAAACTTCCTTGATAAACTTTGGCCAAGGCGGGATCTATTTAAATAGGCACATTCTTTAGTTTAAGTACCTTAGACTGAGCTGAAATACTGCCGTTTCATTCTCAATTGTGGAAATGGAATGAGGAGAGGACCAAAGGCGGCAAACGGTAAAGGAGGGAGAAAATTGTTTTCATAGCCGCCCTAGGCCACGAACCTTTTGGAAGAATATTCCCCCTAATTAACGGTGTCGGTTGATGCTTTCATTAGCGCTAACTGGATCAGCAGGATGATTTGCGAGTCAAGACCGACAACCCTAAAAACAACTCATCTATTCTTTTTGCTATGAAACGCATCGGCATTGCCGACACAACATTTGCTCGCTCTGACATGGCCAAATCTGCCATAAGCACGATCAAAAAGGAAGCGTCTGCAGAAATCGTTCGATACACTGTCCCTGGAATCAAGGACCTGCCAGTAGCTGCAAAGAAGCTCCTGGAAGAGCATAAGTGCGATATCGTTATGGCTCTGGGCATGCCCGGGGCTGCGGCTCAGGATAAAATATGCGCCCACGAGGCTTCTACGGGACTGATCACCGTCCAGCTTATGACCAATAAGCACATCATAGAGGTCTTTGTTCATGAAGAAGAAGCTCCGGACGAGCGCACTCTTGGATGGTTGGCAGGGAGGCGCGCGGCGGAGCATGCTCTGAATGTGATTCGCCTGCTCTATTATCCCGAGAAGCTCACACAGCTTGCAGGCACAGGCCAGCGACAGGGTTACGAAGATGCCGGACCGATAGAGGGCGGCAAAAGCGATGGACATCTAGGTCACTGAAAGCATAAGTAAGACGCGAAAGGAGAAACGATGAGACTGAAGGTTATTTTTGTATTACTGCTGATATTGCTATTAGTTGGAGCAGCAGTTGCGGATGCCAAATCGAGCGGCAGAGCAGGAAGATCGAGTGGATTTGGCAGCAAGAGCATCTCAATCAAGCCATCGTTTTCCAATGCAAAAGATACGGCCAAGATTGCAGGAATCTCAACTCTGCCTGGCCTTGCCAAGAACCGAAATCTCCGTCACAAAGACGATATTTTCGAAAATGAGACAGAGGACGACATGACTCCGCAGTCGCCGAGCGCTGGACTATTGCCGGCTTGCTTTCGCTAGGAATCCTCTCGATGATTCTCCGGAGACGAAAGGCATGAGCGGTCACTTAAGGGAACAAGCAAAAGGAAGTCATCAGGCCGTTGAAGCGGCCTGAGTTGTATTATTTGCGGGCAATTGTTTCGTTTATTTTCTTTGATTTGTCAATTGTTTCATTTATCTTCGTTTCATTTCCTGCCGAAGCAACCGGCAATGCCTCGGAAGAGACCACTTGTTCCAGGGATAATGTCTGGGCCTTCCTAGCCTCAGCTGGGATGATAATCTCTACGGTTTCATTAAAACTCCCAAAGAGTACGGAGACCGTGGAATTTAAACTCATTTCCTGACTCTCAGGTCCTTTGGCTGGAATACCCAACGACTGTGGAGTTACAATGAGCCTCTCTGCAACGTCTGTCCTCTTGAGAAGATGCGTGTCCCTCGTTATCCAATAGCTGACATTCAGGCTCATATTGCGGAAGAGATCTGTATAATTTATGGCATCCATTGGCATGTAAGAAGCAACCTGCCCGGAGAGCTGATCGGCAAAGGAGCCCATGTCAATATCTGCCCTGATTTTATAGCAGTCTTGGCCATCTACAATCTCCGAGCCTATCAAAGAGAGGTTGGATTGATTAAACATATTGACTTGTTGCGCCATATTATTTTGCTGGGACCAGGCATCGGCCACGGCAGGCATCTTCATGGAAGTCCAGTTTCCGTCCACCATAAGGAAGAGGGTGTCATTTTGCAGGTACTCTTCCAGGGCTATTGCCGTTGAGTTGTCTTCGTCACCCTTGGCATAGGCTAGTGAGGCCATGACCAATTTCAGGGAACGATCGGTCATGTTGACGGAGCCAAATCCAAAAGAGCGCGTGAAGAGTTTCTGAATTTCTCCTGAGGAAAGGTTGACCAATTCTATGTTTTGTTCCATGTCCATAGAAAAGCGGTAGGATTCAAGATTGGAAGAGGCGTCAACAACCAGAGACTGCAGGTTGGATGCATTTATTTCTTCTAATGCGGTACTATTCGTTTGGCTGAATGCCGTAAAGCTACACAGCAGTATAGCCAGGGCTGAAAGCATTAAATGTCTCATGTTGAGAAGATGATAGGAACGGAGTAAATCTTTTTCCCTAGTTTTTTTCCTATTTAGCTGATGCTACAACAAATCTCTCTGGAACCTGTTTTATAAACGGCTTTTGGGAAATCAATAGCCATAGGATCGCACAGGTCGAGCCAATTAGGACGTTCATAACTCCCAGTACAACAATCGTGTTATCCCAATTAAGGGAGATTATAATCATCCCAATGCTTCCCATGAAGATGCCAACGCAGCTCATCAGAGCAGAGGCCGAACCCGCATCTCCCTTTTGCTGTTCCAGCATCAGATTGGCGCCAGGAGTGCGCACACAACTTGCACTAATAGTCGCTGGCAGCATCAGAACTGCAAAAAACCAGGGATTGAGATCTCCCAGGAGAAACATCAATAATCCACTAGAAGAGACTGCAACAAAACAGGTTAAGATAATCGACGTGCGTTTATATTTCTTGGAAAGGCGCATATACAGCATCGGTCCGCCAATCATTCCCAAAGCATTGAGGGCAAAGTAATAGCTATACACTTGCTCACTCAGCCCGAAGCCATCTATATAAATGTATGATGATGAAGCTATGAATGCCATCGAAGCTACGCTCAGCAAAGAAAACACAATGAGAAGAGATGAAAAGCCAGGATTCTTGAGTACCGTGCCAAGCCTACCAACGGCCTGCGTCGTTGTTCCTGTGTAACGCTTACTGATTGTTTCTTCCAGAGCTATGCTCCCGGCCAAAGCCAAGAGACCTATGCCAGCCAAAGTCCAGAATATTTCCCGCCAAGAGACGAATTTCAGGAGGAGCGCACCCAGTGTAGGAGCCACTGCAGGAGATATCAAAACCATGGATTGAACCAGAGCCAGAATAGGTTCTCTGTTCTTTGTGTCATATACATCCTTGATCATGGCTGTCGCCACGGCAAAAGCTGCGCTACCTCCAATCGCCTGCAGAACTCGAAATATTATTAGGTGATAGATATCCCATGAACCCGCGCATGCGAGGCTTGCTGCCGAATAAAGAGATAGCCCGATCAACAATATTGGTTTGCGGCCATATTTATCGCTAAAGGGGCCCCAGAACAGCGTTCCGGCGCTGAAAAAGATGAAAAATAGGATCAAAGTCAGATTTGCGAGATCTGCAGATACACCAAAATACTTCGCCATGCCCGGCAAAGCTGGAAGATAGAGATCAGTAGAAAGTGGCACGAAAGCACTGAAAATTGTTATGAGTGCAATCAGGCCCCTCTCTCCAAGATATTTTTGTCCAGGCTTCTTTTCTGCCACTGACATGTTGATTTATGCCTCTTATCCCTGATTTCAAAGAATATTCATTGGTCTATCTTTGGTTTCTCACGTTGGGATGATAGATCGATAGAGCCCGCGTTAAGTGAATTTATATGAGACCAGCGTCATTTTAAATCCGTTGGTTCGGATCCGGATATGTGAAAAAGCTTTGAAAAAAAAAATAATGGAATGTTATAACTCTATCTGATAGTCAAAGTCTTGATCATCTGTCTAGTACTATTCTCATCAAGCAGTGACGTCGTCACCGCATATGTGGATCTATCCAGGCTCCAGACGGCCATATCATAGGTGCCGCCAAGCTGCTGAATTCCCTTATCTTCGGTGCTCAGAGTGTGAACAGTCACATTGTTTCCTTGGCTATCCACGGCGGTCCAGTTTCCGATCTCCACATCGCCCCTGGCTTCAACTTCCGAGATGCCGCCGATCAGGAAAAGCTCGGTGAGTGCGCCTGGGCTCACTTTGCTCATTACTTTATCATAAACGCTCATTACAGAGATGAATGCTGCTCCGGCGATGGCGGTATTGTTGATAATAAAATCCTGAGTCATTAGCCCTTTTTCACTTGTATTCAATTTCCCATTATTAATCTCGAAGTTAGGGGGCAGATCTATAGTAAGGGTTTTCTCCGAAACCGCGAGTATGCTTGATTCCAATGCGGTACAGGGTATTGCCAGGCAGGCCAAAAGAAGGACGGCCAATATAAGGGCTACAAAAGGCTTCATTTAATTTGCTCCTATTTCACTAAATTTGGGCGGGCAAATATATGGATTTTGTGAGTACAAATTAAAATAGAAAGGATATTAATAAAATAGTGTGCAAACCCAGGCGATCAAATCGCCTGGATTTCCTCTTTTGTGGCGATCTTAACGCCCTTTTCGCTTAGCTTTGCACGAGCTTTGGCGATATCATCCACCCGCAATATGAGCATGGCTTTTTGTGCTTTCGCGGTAACAAAGGCATAGGCATAATCCACATTGACGTCGCTATGCCCTAAAGTATTGACAATTTCATACAAACCGCCGGGAGAGTCCTTCATTTCCACAGCCAAAACGTCAGTCATGGAGACGGTGAAGGCGTTCTCCTTCAAAACTTTGTATCCTTTCTCCGGATCGTCCACAACCATGCGGATAACTCCGAAGTCGCCAGCTTCAGCGATAGTGAGGGCACGAATGTTCACACCAGCATCTGAAAGCGTCTTTGCTACTTTTGCCGTCCTTCCCGGCTGGTTCTCAACGAATAGCGATATCTGTTTGATTTCTGACATTTTTGTACCCACCTACACCTTTCTGTTATCGGTTACTCTCTTGGCCTTGCCCATGGACCTCGGGATGGTTCCAGGCTCGACTAGATCCACCTCAGCTGCTATGTTCAGCACGCTTTTTAATTCTTTTGAGACTTGTTTTTTCAGCTTCATCAGGTCGCCGATTTTGTCGCTGAAACCGGATTCAGTAAGCTCCACACGAACTGTCATGATATCCAGCGGCCCTTTGCGGTCTACGACGATCTCCCAATGGTCGCCAACTGCTGGTATGTTCATTAGCACCGACTCCACCTGGCTAGGGAAGACATTTATGCCGCGAATGATGAGCATGTCGTCGGTCCTGCCAAGAATTCTCATGATACGCGGGTGAGTGCGACCGCATTCGCATTGCTCGCGGGTCATGATGGTCAAATCCCCAATCCTGTACCGGATCAAAGGAAGGGCGAACTTATGGAGGGTAGTAAAGACCAGCTCCCCGCGCTCTCCATCCTCAACAGGCTCGCCTGTTTTGGGGTCGATAACCTCTGTAAGAAACATATCTCCCCATATGTGGATACCTTTTTTCTGGGTGCACTCAGTGAAAAGAGGGCCGGAGATTTCGCTTGTACCGTAAATGTCGTAAGCGTTTATGCCAGTAGCATCTTCAATTCTTCTTCTCGTCTCCAGAGACCACGGCTCGGCTCCGAAGATACCGGCCTTGAGCCGGGTGTCATCCCGGATGGACACACCCATCTTCTCCGCCACCTCCATGATATGCAGGAAGTAGGATGGAGTGCAGGCGATGGCAGTTGTGCCCAGATCCTGCATAAGTTCAATCTGACGCTCCGTATTGCCTGTACCTACGGGAATGACGGCCGCACCCATGCGTTCTGCACCGTAGTGCAGCCCAAGGCCGCCAGTAAATAGGCCGTAACCGTAAGCCACCTGGACGGTATCATCTCGACCCAGACCAACAGATGTGAGAGCTCTCGCCAGGGATTCGGACCACATATCAATATCGCCCCTGGTATACCCCACAACGGTAGGTTTTCCTGTTGTACCGCTTGAGACATGATATCGAACGACCTGACTCTTAGGAGCACTGAACATGCCTGTCGGGTAATTGTCCCTTAAGTCAATTTTCTTCGTAAAAGGCAATTTTGTGATATCTGAGAGGCTTTTAATATCTCCAGGCTTTACTCCTGCTTCTTTGAATCTTTGCCGATAAAAAGCAGAATGATCATAGACGTAGCGCACAATGGACTTGAGCCTATCCTCTTGAAGAGCATGTAGGTCCTCGAGGGGCATACGCTCAATATGCGGATCCCAGTAACCGGACATTTGATGATCAACCTGGGGCAATGAATATCAAAGAGGGATAAAAAGCAATCGATCGAGGGCGGGTAATAGCTTAGAGAAATATTCGTACTCTGTTAGCCAGACGACCAATGTGATAACTACAGAAACATTTGTGCCCTAATAGGTAAATAAAATAATTATAAAATATGGTAGATTAATAACAGACGAATTATCCGGTTTGATTTTCTCGGATGTATCCAATCATGTTCCCAGAAGTGACATTTGCCGTCCTGCCGACATACTGTACATCTGAAATCTCTTTCAGCGTTTCAAGATCATATACTCTCGGACCATACTGATATCCTGCATCCTCAAGCCACCAATCAGGATATCCTACATTTGAAATTGTCTTATTCTGTATGTCGTTATATTGCCCATTGCGATAAGTTACTATCAGCATTTCCAAGAGCCTCTTCCAGCTTTCCATGTTATCCATCGATGTTGTATTCGTATATTTCGTCAAGAATGAACGGCCTGCCATTTCATCTTTCGTATACAGGTCTAGAGCCTGTTTCTCGACAAGAGACTGCCTGGAAAGGGCCACTTCTTCGAGACGAATCTGTTCGGCCCTAATAATCGGAGCCATCTCCTTGTACATCAGACGAGCCCAGTTTTGCACCATTTCAAATGGCCAAAAGGCGGTATTCATGTCTAGTTCCCAGTGGGATCCATTTTGGTACGGAGCCGGAATTCCCGTAATTCCAGCATAAAATGGTGCATAACAGGTCTCAGATGGTGAAGATAGCCCGAGCCAGCAGACGCCACCGATGGCATCCGGCAGACTGTCTCTGGCCTGTGCCACATACGAATAACCACATGGATCTGTCGATAGCGGCCTGGCCCAGGCACCAGGCTTTAGTTCTTCTGGATTTAGCCGGTCATGCACATCGAAAGGACCCCAATTTCGATACGGGTTGCCAAATGCCCCGCCTGCCGGCGGTACGGTCAAATCAAAGGCAGTGCCCTCGTAGTGATCTCGGAAGAGATTGAAAGCTCCTTTAATATTTATGGGCTTATCAGGGACGACTGAAAAGGGATATTTTTTGGTGAACGGTCCTTCAACATAAGGGGAGAGATTTAACGAGGGGGCAATTTTGTCCAAGACCCGCCAAACTCGTCCGAGGGAGTAATATGGATGCGAATACTCTCCAGCGCCAAATACCCGTGTCCAGTCTAGCTGGCCATCGGCGGGCTTCCACCAGCCCATAGTCTCAGCATCACCAAAGAGATTTTGAGAATGAATTTGATCTTTGTTTTCCGGATCTATTTCCCTGATTCTGAATTCATTTGCAGCAACGAAAACCTCGCCCTCTGGGACCTTTTGGGCCACCCAGTATCCTCCTTCGCCCGATGGAGTTCCGCCGCACATCTCAATAACCCAGACCTCTGATGGATCTCCGTATATGAGCGTCTCCCCCGTTCCATAGTATCCAAACTCATCAATGAGCTGTCCCGTGAGGTTTGCCGCCTCCTTTGCAGTTATGCATCTCTCCAGAGCAATGTTCGACAGCTCTGAGCTGTAGAAGATCCGCTTTCCCTTCTCGGCATCCGGGTGAACCTTTGCATAGTCAGTACATTCGCCAGATATCAGCTGATGTTCATTGATTATCCCATAAGCGCCTGTTAGGTAGCCATAGGTATGCCCCACCTGATCTATGGATCCAAGGATTGTCTGATTGCTTGCCGATCCGGAGGAATTATCTCTGAATTCTCCGCCACTGTTGGGATCATAAGGAATAAGACGTTTGGTGCCAGGGGAATGGTCTTGAGCAGGGACATATTTGAAAGACACCATATCCTCTTTAATTATGCTGCCCACATCACCAGGACCGAAGCCGTCATTAGTATGACCGACCAAAATGGATCCGTCAGCTGAAGCAGACTTGCTTACTCCGAATGTTGTGCAACCAAAGCCATACGAAGAAAGTGCAAATAGTATACAAAGCGCCAAAAACAATCTAACTGCCGACATATAAATATATGCGTCAGAAACCCATAAATAACTTATGGCATTTTTTCTTTGAGTATTCCTTCGAGCTTGGCTGATGTGGTCCAGGGCATGAACTTCACCTTCTTGATCTTGCCTTAGATCCTCTTACCCTTGAAAGAATCTCTAGAAACAAAAACCATCCGACCTTAAAAGTTCCTAAATATTTGGTATGCGGCCCGCACCAAAATGGGCCGCAAATCTTTTCATTCATTCTTCGCAGGTATTCTAGTCGTCTTTTTTTTTTATGGATAAGCGGCTCAGACCTTCTCCACCGCAGCCTTGACCAGACTATGCACTTCACCGGGACTTGCCTTTCCTCGGGTCTTCTTCATTACCTGGCCTACAATGAAGTTCAAGGCCCTTTCGCTTCCCGCCTTATAATCGGCAATCGCTGCAGCGTTTTCCACAATGGCCTCCCGCACGGCTTTTTGCACTGCATCGTCCTCGGCCTTGCCGAGACCTCTGGACAGGAAGATCTCCTGAGGAGAGCCACCCTTCTTGTCCAGCAGGTCGCGTATGATCTGCACCGCCCCATCCTCAGTGATTTTGCTCTGCTCCATCATTTGCACGACCTCGGCCATATGCTCTTCTCTAAAGTTGTCGATGGCAAGATCGCGATAATTCAATTCCCCTTTCAGTACATCTGCAATCCAGACCGCAGCCATTTTGGGCGCCGCCTTTGCTGCCACAGCTTCATAGAAATTGGCCACTTTGATTTCAGATGTAAGAGACTTGGCATGGTCGTCCGCCAGACCATAATCCTTTACGAACCGCTCCCTCTTGGCATCTGGGAGTTCAGGTAATGTTGCCATAATTTTCGGAACCCAAAGTGCAACGCGAATGGGCACAAGATCACATTCGGGGAAGTATCGATAATCATGTGCCCCCACTTTGCTCCTTATGGAGACCGTGATGTTTCGGATCTCATCAAAGTGACGGGTTTCCTGCAACACTTTGATATTTCGACGTTGCAGGTTCTTCTGGCGAGTGATCTCATAAGAAAGTGCCTTCTCAACGCCCTTGAATCCGGATATGTTCTTGATCTCCGACCTGTCGCCACCTTTGAGCGAGATGTTGGCGTCGACACGCATAGAGCCTTCCAAAGAGCCGTCGAAGACATCCAGGTACTCCAGAATGCTCTTCAGCTTATCCAAGAAAGTGCGCGCCTCCTTTGGAGAGCAGAGATCCGGCTCAGTCACGACCTCCAATAGAGGCATGCCGCAGCGGTTATAGTCGACCATGGTGTACTTCGCTTTGTCGATGGTACCAGCATGGACCAGCCTTCCGGGATCTTCTTCCATATGCGCCCGGGTTATGCGAATATTCCTCTCGATCCCATCTTCGCCCATGATCATTATGTGACCATTAGTTGCCAGAGGATAGTCGTACTGGCTGATCTGAAAGCCTTTGGGCAGATCGGGATAGTAGTAGTTCTTTCGATAGAAGAGCGTCTCCTCTTCGATTTTGCAGCTCAGAGCCAGACCGACTTTTATGCCGTACTCGACGGCCTTTCGGTTCAAAACGGGAAGAGAGCCAGGCAATCCAAGGCATACAGGACAAGTATGCGTATTGGGCTTGGAATTATGATATGCAGTAGAGCAACCACAGAACATCTTAGATTTCAGGCGATTAAGCTGGACGTGAATCTCAAGACCGATAATGACATCATCCATTCTAATTCACCTCCGGCTTTGCTTCATGGAAAGGTGTGGATTCCTCAAAAGCATGAGCTGCCCGAAGAACCGCGGCTTCTCCAAAATGCGGGCCCATTAGCTGCAGGCCAATTGGGAGATGACCAGCAAAGCCGCAGGGCACGGATATCGCAGGAATTCCTGCCAGGTTGATCGGTACAGTGAAGACATCCGCCATGTAAAGCGAGAGAGGATCGTTGATACGCTCGCCGATCTTGAAAGCAGGAATAGGCATAGTGGGACTGGCCAGAAGGTCCACATCTTTGAAGGCCCGCAAAAAGTCATCCTTAATTAGTGTTCTCACTTTAAGGGCCTTGAGGTAGTATCGACCGTAGTAACCTGCGGAGAGTGCATATGTTCCGAGGAGTATACGCTTTTTCACCTCCGGTCCAAAACCTAATGAACGAATTAGGGAAAAGGTTGTATGCCAGTCCTTATCTTCCCCCTGACGCGATCCGTAGCGCAAACCATCAAAGCGGGCTAGATTTGAGGAGGCTTCGCTCATGGCTATGACGTAGTAGGCAGCTAATGCGTAGCGAGTGTGCGGCAAACTAACTTCCTTCCAGGTGGCGCCTAAGCTCTCAAGCTTAATGATAGCATCCCATACAGCCTTTTCCACCTGCTTGTCTACGCCTTCACCAAAGTATTCCTTGGGTAAGCCGATCTTCAGTCCTTTTATGCCATCTTCGAGTCCAGGCAGGTAGCTCCCTTTCTCTGCGGAAGTCGTGTCTCGTTTATCATGGCCGGCAATGACCTCCATAAGCAAGGCGGTATCCTCAACCGTATGGGTTAACGGGCCTATTTGCTCCAGGGAGTTGGCATAGGCGACCAAGCCATAACGCGAAACCAGACCATAGGTAGGCTTCAATCCAACTATGCCGCAAAAAGATGCAGGGCAGCGCACGGAACCTCCTGTATCAGACCCCAACGCACACGGTGCCTCGCCACCTGCGATACATGCAGAACTCCCTCCGCTAGAACCCCCTGGAACACAATTCAAATCCCATGGATTTCTAGTTGGTCCAAAGCAGCTAGTCTCTGTTGACGTGCCCATGGCAAATTCATCCATATTGGTCTTTCCCATGACTATGGCACCCTCAGCTTTGAGACGTTCGATGACGTGGGCGTCGTACGGTGGTACATATCCTTTTAATATCCGAGAGCTGCAGTTGGTCTCAATTCCTTTAGTAGATATGCACTCCTTAATAGCGATGGGAATTCCTGCCAGAAGGCCTTGAGTTGGCTTTTTATCAAATTCGCTAGCGCATTGTATCGCGCTTTCCTTAGCAAGGGTTGTAAAGGCATTGAGCGGACTCTTCTCTATCTTCTCGAAGAGCTTATGCAGATATTCTTCGGCGGATCCTGCCCTAAGTTGTTCTTTTAATCCGAAGAGCATAATCACACAATCCTGGGGCTCTTGAAGTAGCCCTGTTCAAGCCTTGGCGCATTCTTCAGTGCTTCCTCCGGGGAGAGTGAATTCGAGGCTTCATCTTCTCGAAAGATATTAACCAGGTCAACCACACGATAAGTAGGCGTTACACCTTCCGTGTCTACTTCATCCAACTGGTGGAAGTACTCCAGAATGCAGTTGAACTGCTCCACAAACTCGTCCTTCTCCTCATCCTCGATTTTAATGCTGGCAAGCCAGCCGATGTGTTCCACATCTTCCCTGGTGATCATTTTATCCCACGCATTTAATCTGTCGCCTTTGGCGTTTCCCGGATTAGTGACATACAGCTAAGGCCGCTAAAAGATGGCCAGACCTCACATTTCTATCTAGGGTGCCAGAGATCACCTTATAAGATATAAAGTCTCTTTTCGATTAAAATTATTTTCTGGCAATTTATTCATCTTTTTTCCATTATTTGCCGATGGCTTATGTCACCTTTTTCTAGTATCACGCTATTTGCCTATCCATACAAGCGCAGGTTTTTTCTGCAGGAAGGATGGTTTTAGGCTTTGTGTTAGCAGAGGACGTCGACGTAAATGAAAAACCGCATGGAATGCACAAATCCAAGTGCTACAGTCATTTTAATCTGAAAACTCTGCCAAGGTGTTTATAAGAATGGAATATTTATCATATGGTGCATCGAAATACATCTGTAAGACATAAGAATCCAGAAGATTATCGATTAGGTTCATTTATATTATGCATGTTATGGCATATTAATGCTGGGTGAGTCATGAAGAAATATGATGTGGTAGTGATTGGCTCAGGAATCAGCGGCTTATTATCAGCGCTAGCTCTTTCAAAAGAAGGCAAAAAGGTATTAATTCTGGAAAAAGAAAATTTCATTGGCGGCGTTTGCAGATCATATGATGTCAATGGATACCGGGTAGACACCGGACCACACGCCATAACCAGGCTGGAAAACGGACCCCTCCGGGAATTGATGGACAGATATTTTGATTATGCGCCCCAGTTTATTCCTTTTGGCAAGTACTATGTGAGAATTGGGAGCGAGATCAAACCATTCCCCTGGAGCATTAATGCCTGGCTGACATTTGGCTTGCTCCCCATGACAGATAGGTTGCTGTTGATGAGGGCGTTATTCAATACATTATGTCTATTGAATGCAGGCAAAGATTTTTCGAATATACCTCTGTCTGAAATTCTTCCGGCCAACATTTCAGTTACGACTAGAAGATTTTTGGACTGGCTGTGTTACTTCATGGTCGGAACTTCCATAGAAAATGCTCCCATTTCCAGATTTATTGACAACAAAATTCATAATCCTCGGCTAATTCCTTATATAGGAAAATTGTATGATTTATTTATTGTAGATGGAGCCAAAGATCAAGGATATCCTAAGGGTGGGCTTCAGTCCATAGTTAACTCTATCCTGGCTTCTTTCCCAGATAATATGGTAGAAATTCAAAATAATGAACCCGTGACAAAGATAATTGGTAATGGGAGAGTAGAACAGGTAATCACTAAACAGGATAGTTATGACTGTGATATGGTCGTCTACTCAGGATTTGCATCCGAATTGCCTCATTTGGTTGATAATTTGCCAATAGAGTATACTAATAATTTAACATCAATAAAAAAGGTCAACTCACTAACAATATGGCTGGGCTTAACAAAAAAAATCTTTACAAAATGCGGCTCGGAGATGTGGATTGATACAGAACCGTATGCCTGGGCAGTTCCAACCACAAACTATGATTCTTCCCTGGCGCCAAAAGGAAATCAGCTAGTTGGCTTCGCATTCACTTTGCCAGGAGATTATAACGCGTCAACAATTAAGAAAAAAGCTTTCAACGCCATTGTAGACAATATACCAGATATCGAAAAATATATAGATATGATACATTATCAAGAATTGATTCCTGAAAAGGCATCCTGGGGCATAAACTCCGGCTTTGGTGATGTGATAACGCCGATAAAAAATCTATATTGCGTCGGAACAGATACTGAAAAGAGAAGTGCCGGGGTCAACAGGTCGGCATATTCCGTTTTGAAGTGTTTGGACACAATGAAATCTGATGGAAATTTGTGAACGGATTTTACCGGACTTATATTTTATACAGGAAGCACTTATGATCTGGTCTTTTATTGGTTCATTTTTGTCCAGGTAGTAAGCCAAATCAAGTCCCAAACGAATCTCACCAATGTGCATATACGCCCAGGAACATTATTTTAGGCGACTTAGGATCTAAGATCTACCACAGCGCCCCACAGAAGATTGCTCGAAACACCTGAAAGAGGATGCCAATGCCAAATGGGGGAGACAGACGACGGGCTAAATAAGCATCTTCGGCATCGATCTATTCCGACTTAATTCAACGTTCAGGTTTTTGGCTTCCATTCACCGGATTTTTCATCTTTCTCATAAGTTTTTTTAACTGCAGACCCATGCGACCTTATGGGCCGTTACCTCCCTTGAAGCATCTCCAATGCGATCTTCTGGATTTTTGTATTCATCCCATGCGTTGTTAAAGGCTTCTAAATAGATTTTTTGGGCATGCAGAGGTAGATTTTTTTGCACGCTGGCCGGCAGTTCCTTCTCATTCTTATAAGGCATTATAAGACCTCTTTTGACATTTTGCATAAGATCTTTGTCGTTTGAGTTAATCAATTTTTGCAAGGAGATAGCTATTTATTACTAATTTACGACGATTTGGCATTCGCCTGATTTCTTTTTCATAAACATTTTGAACGGAAAAACCAAATACAAAGACCATTGTAACTTCTGTGCAAATGAAACGGCTTACCGCGTACGTCTCAGGCAGCGTCCGAAAAAGTAGGCTACAGAGCTAAAGTAGTCCAGATCGCTAATGCCCTTAGTTTAAAAGGCGTTGTAGAAAATACATTAGACGGGAGAGTCAAAATCATTGCAGAAGGCGATGACGATAAGCTAAGGTGGTTTCTAGAAGCCATTACCATAAAAGATGCGCTTATTCAAGTAACCTCGATAGAGAAATCATTTTCACCGTCTGTAGGTGAGTTCAGCCGATTCTACAAAGTCGTGTTACAGGGTGAAACTGACTCTCGTCTTGATCGAGGCGTTGAGGTCCTAAAGGATATCCTTGGTGCAGTCAAGGATATGAACACAAACGTTGGCGGTAAAATGGATAACCTAGGGTACAAGATTGACTGCCTCGGCGGCAAAATAGAAATCATTGGCGACAAGATTGATGGTTTGGGCGGCAAAATGGACCGCCTTAGCGGCAAAATGAAATCGATGCTCGAAAAGCAGGACGATCTAATAAATGAGGTCCACGATTCTGGAACGGATCTTAAGGACTAAATGGACTAAAAGTTTTCGAAATATGCATCGGTGTATATGGCTGACATAAATTTGCGCCAAACGAATAAGGAATTATAGCGTCCCAAATTTCTTGTTAGCATTTTTTTGACTTTTCTCTATCGCATTGCTATCATTTCGAAATTCTCAGAACGAATGTCTTCTCCTTACACAAGATTGATCTTCAGTAATGTACCTACCCTTGAAAAATAGGTGGGAGCCATGAACCAGACCGAGAACATCGAGAGGGCGTTGCAGCACTTCGCAAAGCTGCTGGAGCAGCAGCTCAAGCGCGTAGACCAGATGAAAGCAGGAGACGAATGGGCGGACTATAGCAAGATTAAACCCATAATCATCGGCGTCGTAGGTGGCGACGGCATTGGACCCTACATTACCCGCGAAGCGGTTCGAGTGTTAGAGTACATCCTTGCAAAAGAGACCAAAGACGGGAAGGTGCAGCTGCGGGACATTCCTGGCCTATCCATCGAGGAAAGGGTCAAAGTCATGAAGGCTCTTCCCGAAGATGTTCTGGCGGCCTTGAAAGAATGCCACGTCATCCTCAAAGGCCCCCTTACCACACCAAAAAAAGGAGATAAATGGCCAAACCTTGAGAGCGCCAATGTATCTATGCGCCGCGAGCTGGATCTCTTTGCCAATGTTCGGCCCGTTAAAGTTCCTGAGAAGGGAATCGACTGGATATTCTACAGGGAGAACACAGAAGGCGAGTACGTCCTGGGCAGCAATGGCGTACTTGTTACAGAAGATTTGGCAGTGGACTTTAAGGTCATCACCACGCAAGGCGCGGAGCGCATAGTGCGACTGGCCTTCGAATATGCCAAAAAGAACGGAATCAAACGCGTATCTGCTGTCACTAAAGCCAATGTAATTAAGACTACGGATGGAAAATTCTTGGAGACCGCTAAGAGTGTAGCCAAGGATTACCCGGAAATCCAGTTTGACGATTGGTTTGTAGATATCATGGCAGCCAAACTGGTGGACGAGAAGCGCAGAAAGGACTTCAAGGTAATTGTGCTGCCTAACCTTTATGGAGACATCCTTACCGACGAAGCGGCGGAATTCCAGGGCGGAGTGGGCACGGCAGGCAGCGCCAACATCGGCAAGAGATATGCTATGTTCGAGGCCATTCACGGATCTGCTCCGCGCATGGTTGAGGAAGGACGTGCTGCATATGCGGATCCAGCCAGCATGATGCGAGCCACGGTGATGATGCTTCGCCATATCGGCTTTGTGGATCAAGCAAATAAGCTGGAGATGGCCTTAGATATCTGCGGCCAGTTCGAGAAGAAGGTTCTCCTGACAGGACGTTCGAGCGGTGCAACGGGTGCTCAGTTTGCTGACTACGTAATGGAAACTCTTAAAGATCCCAATCTAGAGAGCCGCTGGAAGAGTTTCCAGAGGTAAAGCTTTAGCTAATAAAGCCAATAGTATTTCTGTGGAAAACCTAGCAGAAGCATTTCTAAAGCTTAGCAAGGAGGACTTCTCCTTGCTTGGTGCAATCGAGACAGGGATGAAAGATCATGAATGGGTCCCCATCCATGTGATCTCGCAGCTCTCCGGCCAGCCGATGCGAAAAGCGGAGTACAGGCTGGGTATTCTTTTTGAGCAGAAGTTAGTCGATCGAGAGACTATGCATTACCTCGGATATCAGATTGGTTTTGATGCATATGATCTTATGGCGCTGTCGGATTTTGTAAAACGCAACCACGTAAAGAGCATCGGCGAGCAGGTTGGAGTGGGTAAAGAGTCAGTAATATACGAAGCCATGGGAGAAATTCACCTGGCCATAAAGTTCCACCGCCAGGGGCGAACAAGCTTCAAACATGTGCGCCGCCTGCGTGATCACCTCACCGATCAACCAAAAGTCCCCTGGCTTTATGCTGCATCTTTTGCCGCCAGACGTGAATTCCAGGTCATGGAAAAACTATACCCCGCAGTCTCCATTCCCCGGCCGGTGGCCGCAAGTCGGCACGCTCTGGCAATGGAGTTTGTCCATGGTCCCCAGCTCAATAAAATGACTCTCACCGATCCAATAGAGGGTCTTAATATGATCCTGGATGAGGTTAGAAAGACCTGGAACCAAGGCTTCGTTCATGCCGATTTGAGCGAATTCAATATAATAATTACTGATGCAGGCCCAAAGCTGATCGATTGGCCTCAAGCCGTAGAAGTTGCTCACCCCCATTCCCAAGAGCTGTTAGAGAGAGACCTCTCCAACATCTTACGCTTTTTTGAGCGCAAATACAAAATAATAACGCCCCAGGAGGAGGCACTTCGGTTGGTGAAGTCAACGCTGGAGGCCGGCGAGAGTTGACCATTTTCGGTGTGGACATCGCCAGCGGTTCCCCCAACAGCCGAAGCATGCCGAGCTACTCGCTAGTTGCTTTGGAAGAAGATGCCACCTTTAGCTACCATATGATCAGCAGGCAAAGGCTCATCAGATTAATCCGGGAACGTCAGCCAAAGATCGTCGCTATGGACAACGTTCACGAGCTGGCCTCTGACCGAAAGGAGCTCATCAATCTCTTGCGTAGGCTTCCTCAGTCAACACAACTTGTGCAAGTGACGGGTGGAGAGCGACCCGAATCTCTGGTCAAAGTGGCGCGTTGGCACGGTATCACCTTTGACCGGACAAAACCATTACAGGAAGCGGAGGCCTGCGCCCGCCTGGCTGCCCGGGGCGTTGGAGCTGTTCTATCTGCCTTCGAAGAGAGGACCTGGATAAAAGTAAGCAGACGCCGCTCGCCAGGCAGAGGGGGTTGGAGCCAGAACCGCTACTCACGTAAGATTCATGGTGCAGTAAAGGGCCTGGCGCGCGAAGTGGAGCAGCAATTGCAAAAAGCAGGTCTCGAGTTCACGTATCGGGCTGTAGAGGGTCTGGGCGGCTACACTCGAGCGGAGTTCATTGTAGAGGCTTCTAGAGATAAAGTGCATATCGATACAGGTTACTATTGTGATGCCCAGATAAAGGTGCAGAGCATTGAGCGGCCAGAGCTGCAGTACAAACCACTCCTGCATAGGCGCGGGTACATCATTGTGGGCTTGGACCCGGGAACGACGACAGGAATCGCCGCTCTGACACTTGACGGAGATCTTGTCGACTTGATAAGCACTCGAAGCATGCCCTCCTCGGACGTGATCGAATGGATCGCGGCGCGTGGGCGTCCTCTGGTTGTTGCAACGGACGTCTCTCCCACACCCGGTGCTGTAGAGAAGGTGAAGCGGGCCTTCAATGCAGTTCTATATTCGCCCGGTTCGGATCTTGCGGCCGAGGAAAAGATAGCTTTGGGCAAAGAGTTCGGTTACAGAAACGATCACGAGCGGGATGCATTGGCGGCAGCCTTTAGCGCCTTCAAGAAATACAAGAACAAATTCCTGCAGGTAGAGAAAAAAGTCCCCCCCGAGATAGATCCTGATGAAGTGAAGGCACTAGTTGTCAAAGGTTACTCCATCGAGAATGCCATATCTGAATTTGTTGAACCGTCGGAGCCTCAAACCAAGGTCACATTCCCGCGAGAAGCGACAATCTCAGTTCCAGGAGATGCCACTCTACATAGCCAGAACCTGCAGCTTGCCGAGCAGTTGAGGACCTTGCGTGCGTATGTGGACGAGCTGAGTGCCCAGATAGCGGAAAAGAAGGCGGATCTGCGGGCTCGGGACGCCAAACTGGAAAGGTTGAAGGATAAGACTGCCCGCGAGATTAAACGTCATCATGAGATCAAGATTCGAGATAAAGAGATTGAGCGCCTGCGATCGGTACTTAGATCAGAAAGAAAGTACATTAAAAAGCTCAAGAAATCTCTAGCCCGCAAAAAGAAAGTGGAGATTATCGAGGAGACTCAAGGGCTGCAGAGGATCAAGATCCTGGAAGCCTTCTCTCGCGAATCGGTCCTGCTTCTCCAGGAGAAGTGGGGCCTGGAAAAGGGGGATCTGATCTTTCTTAGGGACGCCAGCGGTGGAGGCAAGAGCACAGCCGAGCAACTGCAGGAAAGGGGGATTGCTGCGGTGATAACTGAAAGCGAAATGGCCCCGGCATTGCACGAGCACTTTTTGGAACTAAACATACCAGTTTTCACTGGAAAAAAAGTTCCTGTCCGGATGATTGACAGTCTGCCCTTTGTGCGCCCAGTGGATGTAGAGTTGGCTAAATTGGCCTGGGAAGAGGAGATGAAGGCTTGGCAGGCCAAGCGGCAAGCTGAGAGGCTGGAAAGCATCTTCGAAGAATACCGGGTGGAGAGAAAGAAGGAGGAGAAGAGAAAGCAGAAACTGGTTTAACGAGTTGGCTCAGATAGCTTTTCGGGCTTTTTTCATGAGAGCCGGTCTAACTCGGGGATCAGGGGCCAATAGTTTGGTGAGTGATTGAACTCATCCAATGCCTCCACATATGGCCTTCACCTTTGTCGTTGATAGCTCCATTTTTCAAGACTTCGCATAAAACTCGCACATTAGAAACGATTCATCTCCCCCAGCCTCTCTGGTCTCTCCATCAGCGCGGTTCCCACCAGCAGCGCATCAGCTCCGGCCCGCATCATGCGCAACGCATCCTCACGGCTGTGCACACCGCTCTCGGCCACCAGAAACACCCCGGCATCCTTTGCCACCGGGGCCAAGCGCTCGAATGTTCCCAAATCAACCTCCAGCGTATTCAGATTGCGATTGTTTATCCCTATTATCCTGGCGTCGGTCTTCAGCGCCTTGTCCAGCTCCGCCCTGGTATGAACCTCTACCAACGGTTCCATCCCATAAGACCTGGCCTGATCCACAAATCCGTCCAAATCTATGCCAAGAGCCGCTATCAGCAGCACCAAATCTGCCTGCACTTCCAAAAGCTGACGCTCATCGAAAATAAAGTCCTTTCTCAAAACTGGTAACTTCGCACTCCGAGCGATCCCAATGTTTTCAAGAGAGCCTTTGAAATGAGTCGGCTCGGTCAAAACTGAGATAGCGCAGGCGTTGTTTTCGGCATAGGCCCTGGCATATGCCGCAACTTCTTCCTGGTTTAAAGCCCTGCCCAGAACCTTTGGCTTAATCTCTGCTATAATCGGAATTAATCCCCTGCCTTTAAGGGTGCGGGCTGAGCTGATCAGATCTCGACTTTCGCCCTTTGGCCAAGGGGCAGATCTAAACCCTCTTGACCTTGAAACTGCCAAAATCTCATCGATCAGCGGGTGTATTCAATCACATCCTCGATCCAGTTGGAGATTATCTTTTTACCACCTGGCGTCAGCACTGACTCCGGATGGAACTGCAATCCATTTGCGGGCAGGCTCCTATGCCGGACCGCCATGACGACCCCATCCTCAGCCTGCGCTGAGATCGTCAGGGATGGAGCCAGCTTCTCAATGGCCAGGGAATGATACCTTCCACCCACCATCGGATTCTCTAGCCCACGAAATATGCCCAATCCATCGTGCTCAATTTCAGAAGTCTTGCCGTGCAAAGGCTTCGTGTGGGATATGGTTCCGCCGTAGGCGATGTTCATGGCCTGGTGACCCAGGCAGACGCCCAAAATGGGAGTATTACCAAATTGCTTTATTATTTCCAGACATGAGCCTATGTCCCGCGCCTTCGCAGGATGACCAGGTCCCGGAGAGATGACAATTCCCAATGGCTCCATGGCCCTCACTTCCGCCAGAGACACCCGGTTCGACTTGACCACAGTCTCGGGATAGAACTGAGATACATAATCCACCAAGTTCCATACAAAGGAGTCCTGGTTGTCGACGAAAAGAATTGGTTTAGTCGCGCGTGTCATATTGCTACCCCCAAGGCCCGCTTCATGGCTGCCATCTTCCTCTCAGTCTCCTGATATTCCTTCAACGGGTCCGAGTCCGCCACTATTCCTGCGCCAGCCTGGACGGTGGCCACCCCATCCTTAATGAGAACGCTTCTGATAGCAATGGCGAAATCGGTACTGCCATCTATGGAGAAGTATCCGATGCCCCCGCCGTAGATCCCCCTTGATTCCGGTTCAAGGTCGTCTATGATCTCCATAGCTCGCAGCTTTGGCGCCCCGGAGAGCGTTCCAGCTGGAAATACCGACCTGGCCGCATCGAACTGATCGCATTCATCTCGAAGGTTTCCGGAAACTGTGGTCTCTATGTGCTGGACATGAGAGTACTTCAATACGGACATGAAATCTTCTACTTTGACCGTGCCAGGCTGGCATACTGATCTGACGTCGTTTCTTCCGAGGTCAACCAGCATGACATGCTCGGCCCTTTCCTTTTCGTCTGCAAGCATTATTTTCGCATATTTTTCGTCCTCTTCCCTTGTCCTCCCCCTAGGGCATGTACCGGCTATGGGGTTCACGTTTAGCTTGCGATCGTATGTATTGAAAAGAGTCTCTGGCGAAGCTCCAACAATGGCCAGGTCGCCGAATTCGAAGAGGTACGTATAGGGGCTGGGATTGATGCTTCTTAATCGCCGATAGAGCTTGACCGGGTCCGGACATTCGATTCTGGCCGATCGGGCCAGAACTACCTGGAATATATCTCCGTCTTTTATGTGTACTTTGGCCTTTCGCACAGAATCCTGGTACAGCTCTGGGTCGCCTGCTGACAAAATCCGGCTGTTCATATTCTGATCCTCGACCGGATCGCAGTCCGGATCGATGCCGCCAATCGTCTCAATCAAATTCACTTTAGGACCGGGAAGAATGGGCGCTATTGTGAAGTAGACCTTCCGCATCAAATGATCAAAAATAAAAGTGCTCTCGGCCAGACAGAACTTCGCATCGGGAGCCTCCGAGGTTGATTTTCTTCCCAGCCGCTCTTTGACCAGATCATAGGCCAGATATCCAATTCCTCCGCCCGTGAATACCTGTCTGCAAAAGCCACTCGGCTGGCCTCGGCTGCAGGGAATGGCTGCCCGAAGGCAATCAAATAGATCATATCCTTCTCTTATTTGGCCTTGAAGAATCGAGCCTTTTTTCTCCAGGTTAGCGCACTCAGATAGACGCTCTTCGATAGGCCCCATGCAACCACCGAAAAATTCCATGGTAAGATAGTGGTTTTTTACGGTGATCGTGGCCGATGGATCGGCACCCACAAATGAGAATCTGGCCTTTTGTCCCGATTTCTCCACGGACTCCAGAAGATAGGGATACCTGCGTTGCCGCAGCGCCATATATAAGGATAATGGGGCATCGACGCTGACTTTGTTGGTCACGTCCACAAACACTGGCTCTACTGAGGACAAGATCTTACCTCCCTGACAAAAGAGCGGATCTTTACCGGGTCTTTTTTGCCTTCTGTTTCAGTGCCGCTGGATACGTCTACGGCGTAAGGACTGACCTTCCGAATGGCTTCGGCCACATTGCCAGAATTAAGGCCACCTGCCAAAATTACTGGAACCTTCAGGCTTTTAACTATACTCGCGCTGTAATTCCAATCATGAACGGCCCCCGTTCCGCCCATTTTACCATTTACAAGCGTGTCCAGAAGGATGGCATCCGCACAAAGAGCATAGCGATAGGCATCATTTGATCCTGCCGCAACAGATGCTATCAGTTTTTGAGGAACCTTTGTTTTTAATCTAGCCAAATCTTCTGAGACGAGGGATCCATGGACCTGGAGAATATCAGGTCTGGTCAGAATGGCTAAGTCCACCGCATCATTGAGATTATCAGGAGCCATAACGACAACGCTCTTTGTGAAAACTGGCACCATTTTTATTAATTCAGCCGCCCTATCAGCAGAAAGGCAATGCCTGGATTCATCTATATCCACCACAAATCCAACCGCGTCTACTCCTGCAGATATTGCCTCGGATAGCTCTAACTGGTTCATTATTCCACAGACTTTTATCCTTGTCACAGGAAACGCCCCAGTTTCGCAGGATCGCCATTCATCTCCACCATCCGTTTTAGAGTCTGCAAAGCCTTTCCTGAGTCCAGAGCGACTTCAGCCATTCCAGCTCCCTCTTGCAGCGTTGATGCTTGGCCAGACACATAAATTGCAGCTCCGGAGTTCATGGCGATTATGTCCCGAGCAGGGGATTTCTCGCCTTTCATGACCTTTATGAGCTTGTAGGCGTTCTCTTCCTCGGTTCCACCGGCGATCTCCTCGATTTTTGCCAAAGGATAATTGAAGTCTTGGGGATGGATCCGGTAATTTCTAACTACACCCTCTTTCAGCTCCGAGACTACGGTTTCACCTGTGTTTGTTATCTCATCCATACCCATACCATTGACAACCATAGCCCGTTTAGTTCCTAATAATTTTAACACATTGGACAGTTTCTCGCAAAGCTTAGGATCATAGACACCCATTACCTGGGCTTTTGCTCCGGCCGGATTTGTCAATGGCCCCAGGATATTGAAGACGGTTCGAATGCCCAGCTCTCTACGTATCATGCCTACACGCTTCATGGCCGGATGAAACATTGGGGCGAGCATGAATCCGATACCCACTGTTTCGATCATTGACTTTACCTCTGCAGGAGCCGGGCTGATGTTTACCCCTAATTCGGATAGTACGTTGGCGCTTCCACATTTCGAGCTAATCGCGTAGTTCCCGTGCTTGGCTATGGGAACACCACAGGCTGCAGAGACTATAGCTGCAGCCGTGCTTACATTGATTGTATTGGAGGCATCTCCTCCTGTGCCACAAGTGTCCACGAGGATGCCCGCTACCTGTGGATGGATACGGACTGCAGAGGCTCTCATCTTTTTGGCAAAGCCTGCAATCTCTGAAACGGATTCGCCTTTCATTCGCAAAGCTATGAGCAGCGCACCTATCTGGGCATCTGTTGCGCTATTGAAGATTTGGCCCATAAGATCCTCGGCTTCCTCGATGCTCAAATCGTATCCATCAAGCAAATTTTGTAGATAATTCAAAGGTTTCACCACTTCGATGTATAATCTTGTACTATAATGAGTCAAAAGATACATTGTATTTAAAGATTATGCGTTGATGAAAGAAGCGCTCCTGGGAAAAATTAATCTAAAAGAAAGCACAGATTTGACATTAAATAGCAAAAATTATAGAAAAGTATTAACAACCAAAAATAACTGCTCTTTACCGACCTATCTTACCATTTGCCGGACTCCATGGCATTGAGTTTGTCAATAATCTGAGCAATGGTCTCCGGCTTTAATTCGTATTTTCGGCAGATATTTAGAACGCGAGAAAGCTCAGTGTTTTGATCGGTTCCAGTAAGCTGAGCAGCAAAGATTTCTGCAGCGTCCAATCCTTTCTCCAATACGATTTTTTTAGCATCTTTTAGAACAGGCCCGGTGATGCAGGTCTTTGCTGAGCCAATCTCGGCTATAGCTTTTCCCATTTTGTTTAGTTCTTCTGAGCTTAACAAACGTATCCACTCCTTTACTGTTAAGATTAATTAGTATAGAATAGACTGAAAAGGTTAAATATCTTTTGAATAGTTGGATTATCCGAGCTATAAAATTAATAACACGAATTTAATATATGTTCCAAAGGATTTTCGATATTCAATTTTCACGATTTGATTTTATTTTAACAATCTTTATTTTTGCTATCATCCGGAGGTATGCTTTTTTTGGATTCCTTATTCTCTTTTGCCAAAAATTTACAATCTAGGTCCGACAAATCTGCCCCACACATCATAATACTCTTGATAGTGCTTCTATAAATAGAGAAAGGATTCTGGTCACCGCAAAACCTAATTATCCTCAGGGATATCTCAAACCCTATATGGCTAATCTCAATGTTGCTATCCTTGGTGCGCCAGATTACGGCAAAGATCTAGGGAAGAAGGGGACTGTGAGCGATCTAACCTTCTACAACCTGAAAAAAGGAGAGAATACTGTAACCTTTATCGAGCCAACGAGGTACCCGGAGCGACTGGCACCTCTCTTCTATGCAGTTTCCATGGCAAAAAAGGCTTTGATTATTGTGGATCAGATAAATTCCGCTTTTGGAGAATCTGTCCTTATGCTGGACTGCATTGGAATAAAGGACGGCATTGTAGTCCTAAGGAATTATATCACCCGCGAGCAAATTGCGCCTCTTATTAAGGGAACTGTTGTCGATGGTTATGATTTCCAGGAGGACGACAAGAACAGATTACGCGAGCTCTTTTCAGAAAATGTAGCAAAAATCGAGACCCACCCCGGCTCCGATAGCGGGACTATGCCTGTAGATCATTTCTTTAATGTGCGGGGGATCGGAACCGTGGTCCTGGGATCTGTCGTTAAGGGCACTATTAAAAAGCATGATGAATTGAAGGTTTTGCCGGGAAACAAGACTGCTCAGGTTCGTTCCATTCAGAAACACGATGAGGACTTTGATAGCGCTGATGGTGGGGAGAGAACTGGCATCGCCCTCAAAGGCGTGGAGGTGGATGATCTTGATAGAGGAACTATCTTGACCAATGACAACTCCATCAAACAGGTTTCCTCACTTGTGGCTAACGTTGCGATAGTCAAATACTGGCCAGCTCCGCTAAAAGAGGGGATGGTGCTTCATATTGGCCATATGATGCAGTTCATACCTGCTAGAATTGAAGCTGTAAAACTGGATGGAGACTGGCATAAATCTGAGCTGAGCCTAAAGCTGGAAAAGATGCTGGTCTATCTCCCCGGCGCAAAAGCAGTCCTGACTTATCCCGAGGGTGGCAAGCTGAGAGTTGTAGGAACAATCGAATTGCCGTGAGTTCAAGATTATCAAGGGAGATAAGCCCGATGTTGCTTTTCTTCTTTCTAAATAAGACAAAAGATGCCGCAATCTAGTCTGCTAGCAGAATCACATCTTTTCATTAAGATGCCAAAAGCAAAGCCAGAATAAATCGAGTTTGGCTTTCTTTTAAATTCGCCCCGTACAATATTTTTGATAGAGATCAATTCGATCTTTTGATCTTCATTTCTATGAATTTGATGCCAATTGGCCAATCGAGTTTTATACAACGGTTTCAGCACCCAATTCATTGATGCAATCCTGAATGCCGATCCATAAAGGCCCGTGGCAAGAGATCCGCCACGGTCGCCACTAAGGCATCTCCTTTTACATTTGCCATGATGATTAAAATATCATCACCAAACTCAATAAGGCTCTGTCGACATATACCGCATGGCGAAATGGGCAAAGGTGTATTTCCAATTATGGCAATTGCCTCAAAATAGCGCTCACCAGATGCAACGGCTTTCGCTATAGCTGCCCTTTCTGCGCATATGTCTGCCCCTGATGAGGCATTCTCCATATTCGCGGCGGAATAAATGTGGCCACTTTTAGAGAGTAGCGCAGCCCCAACTTTAAAACCGGAGTAGGGAGCATAAGCATTTTCCATAGCTCCTTTGGCCAGCTCGATGAGCTGATCGTAACCGCCCGTATAAGGACGCGGTCCTGCACGTAACGCACCAATGTACATGCATTCAGATGGTGCAATAGTAGGTATCTCTGCGCTTACTTCCATAATAGGGACAGGTGAGTCTCTTATTATCACCGCAGGAATACCTTCATTCCCTTCACCCATCACGATCTGAGCTGCTGAAACTAGATTATCTGCTACAGCCTTACGGGTGATCAACAACTTCCGGCCGAAGAGATCTTTTTGACCTCGCACATCCTCTACTGCCTCTAGACCTTCGCACGCCAAAGCAACCCCGACGCACCCCAGCCTTAGAGGATGAGTCCTGCTGTCGCCAATGATGACGCCGATCTTCTTGCCCTTAGCCATACGCTTTCGAATCTCTATTGCGGACTTCTTTGCATCTTCCGGAAATAACACTACATAACCAGGCGGTGCATTGGAGTGATCGATACCAGCGTTCGGATAGAGGAAGCCCTTGTTTAAAGTGAGAACAACACCCGGAATTCCCCCCATAATTTCATCCGATTCACTAAGGATTAGCTCCATCTCTCGAGGGTCTTTTCCGTATTTTGCCGCCATAGTCATGGCTAGATCACTAGGAATAACCTTATCCATAGCTACGACGCGCCCTTCCGCAGTAGCTACTGTGCTCTCCGATATAACTAGGATGTCTCCGTCCTGCAATGCCAGATCGACTTTTGCCATCCCCTTATTGAGAGCCTCCACCAAATCGTCACCCGGCTTTATGAGATCTGTCTTTATACCCAATACACGCAACAAACTCACCTGTAGTACTCAAAGCTGTTTATTTTTCCCATAGCATCTTCAATTAGCGTGGATAAACGCATGAGCCGAAAAGGCTGGCCTTTCAGGTTCTTTACCAGGCCAGATATCTGGGAGACTGTACCGAATATTAAAACTTCTTCCGGGCTGGGATCAAAGCGCAGGGCAAGCTTGGGAATAGCGGCATCGCCACCACGTGCTAGCATTTCCTGCTTTATTATCAGAGCTTCCATGGCGTTTATGCCTCGAACAGAGAGGATGCGAAAAGAGCCTTTTCTGCAAAGGACGCCAATTCCCCTTTCGTCTACATCAGTTTGCTTTAGGGTCTCCGCCAGATCTTCGCCAAGTCCCAAGAAGCCCAAGACTTCCACATCAATTTCTTCATCAACACCCCTTGTCGAACAACCCCTTAAAGCTTGAGCCATTCTCACAGTATCGCAGCTGTCTGATACGTCATGCGTACGCAAGATATGTGCGCCCTGATAGACGGCAATAGCTGTAGCTGCCAATGTACCACTTAATCTATCATACGGATCGGGCAAATTCAGACAAGACCCGATAAAGGATTTTCTGGATAAAGCCGCGACTACAGGGCGACCTAGCCATTTCAGCCGCCCAAAACCGCCTAATATCGCCAGATCGTGTTCAGGTGTTTTTTCAGGTATCCATTTTCCGATCCCCGGATCGACGGCGATTTTCTGTTTTGAAACGCCTGCACGAACTGCAGTTCGCACTTTTTCACCTAAGCATGGGATGATCTGATCGAGACCAAGCAGATCACCAGGTTTCTCTGATCCGGCCATGATTATCAAAGAACCATCGTACTCAGCTACGCTTCGAGCCATCTCGGGGTCATGAAGGCCAGAGACATCGTTTACGCATGCTACGCCTAACGAAAGTGCATCTCTTGCGATTTTCGCCCTTTGTGTATCTACGGAAACCTCTATCTCGACATTCTCTACGATTTCCTTCAAGCTTGGAAAAAGTCTATCCCTTTCCATAGCTTCGCTCACGTAAGGCGACCCAGGTGCCGTAGATACCGCACCAATATCGATGAGATCGGCACCCTCTTCCTGCATAGATATAGCTAGAGAAAGGGCTTCCTCTTGGCGGGCTACGGAGCCCTTATAAAAAGAGTCCTGGCTGAGATTGATGATGCCCATCAGGCACACAGGTTGATTGTCACCCACAGCAACCTTTCCCATCATGCCTTCGATCAAACCGAACACCTGAGGTACAAAATCATTTTATCCTCAAAATCATAAGGTTTATTCCGATAGCCTCAGCAGAATACCAGTCCTTCTAGCCCGTTCAATAGCGCGATCAAATAATATCAGCCCCAACCCTAGATATAAAGCAGCCAGAATTGCTCCTATAATCAAATTGTGTGGGCCAGGAATAAATATTGACCTGTAATATTCGAGAAAATATGTCAATGGTATAACCCTGGCCATGGTTTGAAGTACAGGTGGCAATACATCTACGGGATAGTATATTCCACTGACGAGCAAAATCAATCCGCTTAAGCTCCAGGCTGCAACATCAGCCTTCTGCCCAAAGGTGAGAATGGATATGCACACGGTCATGCCTATAACTGCAGCCATGGCAAATACGCCCGCCAAAAATATAACCACAGGCAAAAGCCCTCCAGCCTGGAAATCGAAGCCGAAGAGATAGCGGCTTACGACTACCAAGATTAAAAAAACAAAGCCGCCCCGGACGATGCCAAAAAGCAGAGCTCCAAAGATCAGATGATAACTATGCACCGGGGAGATGAAAGTATTCTTAATGCTCTTGGACCACATATCAAACAAAAGAACATAAGCTACATCGATTTGAGCAACCTGCAAAATAGTTAAAGCGATGGCTCCTACCAGCAGAAATGAGACCATCGATCCGTCCACCTTTAAGAACCGAGTAAGAAGCCCTATAGAGAGAAGGCTGATCATTGGCCAGAAGAACAACTCGAAGAGAGTGAATATATTTCTTCGGGAAATGATCCAGTTCTTATAGGCAGACGCCATGTACTTATTCAATTCACCTCGCCAGTTCAAGGAAAACATCCTCCAAATCAGGCTCTTTTATGCTGATGTCCAGAATTCGGGCATGTTCAAAGAGCTTAATGAGCCGATCCAGGTTATCCGCATTCCTGTCAATCACTATCTCCAAGCTTCCGGGCCTTGTTTTGATGCCAAGCACCCCCGAGACTTTCTCCAGATCCACGAGATTTACCGAGCCTTCATAAGTTATAACTAGCCTTTCCCCTAGACCCAAGTTGTTCTTTAGATTTTGAGGCGTATCCAGAGCCACTATCTCGCCCTTGCGCAGGAATGCGACCCGGTCACAAAGCATCTCCGCCTCAGGCATATAATGTGTCGATAAGACTACAGAGATGTTCTCCTCATTGTGGATTCTCTTTATTAGCTGTCTGGTTTTTATGGACATGTCCGGATCAAGGCCCGTTGTTGGTTCGTCTAAAAAAAGAAGGCGAGGGTGGTTGAGCATGGCCTTGGCCAAAGAAAGCCTTTGCTTTAGGCCGGTGGAGAGATTCTCAAACTTCATATCTCGATACTCACCCAGCTCAAAGGCATCTATCTGGTCATCGACAGTCCGATTAAGCATTGAACCGTACAAGCCGTAGAGCATTGCATAATGTCGCAGATTCTCATGTACCGTTAGGCTCCAGGGAAAATTGGGTTTTGCCGTACTGATATTTATCAATTTGCGTATTTCTCCTTTATCGTGGATGGCATCCAGGCCCAGGATCAGCAGACTTCCCTTTTCTGGATAAATCAATGTGGAAAATATTGAGATGAGAGTGGTCTTGCCCGAACCATTTGGGCCCAAAAGACCAAAAATCTCCCCTACGTCGATATCAAGAGATACATTCTTGAGAATTGTCGCTTCGGCACCAAGAAAGCTTTTGTATTTCTTAAAGAGACCAATTGCGACGACTGCCTTTTCTGTCATTATTACCACCTCCGCTTGCGCAAAGATAATTGGTTGCGCTTTTTAAGGAAAAAGGCCGTTATAGCAAAGGTTAACACAGACAATGTCGCTGTCGTCCATGTCCAAATGGAGCTAACGCTACTTTTCAGAGCCAGAGGCATGGCGAGGACCATCCTTTTCTCCCTGCAGTCGATACTGCAACCTAATTGGTAGTCCTGCACCTCAGCATCGCGGTCCACATGAAGAAAGAAGCTCGCAGTTCCAAGTGCATCGGGCGGTAGATCTCCTAAAAAAGAGTCCCCGCTCTCGGAATAAAATGGTGGTTCAGCCGTCAGGCGAACTGAGCAGTTATGAAGAGTCTCATTACCATTATTCTTTATCACAGCCATGAGATTGCCACTTTTGCCTTTATATAGTTCGGATGTGGTCCCAACAATTTGCAGAGCATCGGTTGAACCCTCCACGAATACTCTGATGCCGATTGTGTGGTTCTCGGGCAGATAGAGAGGCGAAACTTCACCCCCACTCACGCCCACATCCGCTTGGCGCTCATAATCCAGACGGAGGGGAAGAACATACCAGCCCTTTGCACCTTTTCCTACGCTAATATTGAATGGAAGCTCGACAACAGCGCCCGCAAGAAGCGAATCGATGGTAATTGGAGCATTTGTAACACTTATGGGCCCTGTCCCCACCAATACGGCCCTTATATTCTGAGCATCAGTGCTATGCATTTCCTCAGCCATCTCCAGCCGTATATCATCTTTTGAGCCATTGCCATTTATGGGAATGATCTCTTCCAGTTGACCCATATTTACAAGATTTGCCGTGAGGATGGCGTTACCTGGAAAAAGAACAGGATTAGAGACCGAGACATTAAGCTCTGGCTGTCCGAGGGCTTTGTAGTGGTCATCTACGAAAAATATGAGATCTTCTGCCAAAGCGGTTCCGCCAAGAAACAATAGAATGCAGATGATCTCGAAGAATTTCATCTTCTTCAAGGTTAATTTGCATCCATTAATTAAGTCTATCTGGCAAAAAGGTGCTTGTGATGAATGTCGCAGCTGCGGTCAAGATTATCGTTGCTCCAGAAGGCACATCCAGCCAATATGAGATGAGAAGACCGACGATCACAAAGATCGCTCCAAGAAAGACCGAACCCGCCATGATGCCTGGAAGGTTCTTTATGTGCTGTCTGCATATAGCCCCAGGAATTGTTAAAAGTGCTATAACCATTATTATGCCTACCACCTTGATCAAGACTACGACACTGAATGCCACCATACAAAGCATTAGCAGCCTGAGGCTCTGTACGGGAAGGCCCATGGCCTCACCATAGATGGGATCAAAACTCAATATGAGGAACTCTTTGTAGAGGGCGAAGACAAGGACCAGTATGATCAAGGTGAGGGCCATGATCAATAGAACATCATTCCGTGTTACAGCCAAAATATTGCCGAATAAATATCCGTAAAGATCTCTTGCATATCCTCTGGAAAGAGTTAAAAGCATTATTCCGAGAGCCATTCCAGAGGCCATGAAAACGCCTATGGCCGTATCCTCCGAGACACGTGCCCGTGTGCTGACCATACCTATGCCCAGAGCTGTTAAAACGGCAGACCCTATTCCAAAAGCCAGCGGATCATAACCCAGAAAGTAGCCGAGACCAATACCCCCAAAAGCTGCATGGGCAATTCCATCGCTTATGAACACTATTTTATTTAAAATTACATATATACCGATTATACCGCAGAGCATAGAAGCAGCCAGGCCCGCTGCCAAGGCATTTCTCATGAAATCGTACTGGAGAAAATCCAATTGCAGCTCAATCATGTTCCCTCAAGACCCGATGAGGCGTGCCATGCGCAATCATCTCCACAGGGCAGCCGTACGCTTTCTCTATGTCCTCATTGCAAAGTTCCTTGGAGCCGTGATAGTAGAGTCTCTGGTTCAAGCATGCGATCTTGTTGACGTAAGTAGAAATGGCAGTTACATCATGGGAGACCAGCACAATGGCGATTCCCAAATCGCGGTTTAGGTGGCAAAGCAGATTGTAAAAATCCGTCTGCTGAGCGGAATCAACTCCGGCCGTAGGCTCGTCCAAGAGAAGCAACTCTGGGTCGGAGACTAAAGAGCGAGCTACAAAAACCCTCTGCTGCTCACCTCCAGAAAGAGCACCGATCTCACGATCGGCTCGATCTTCCATTCCTACCGCCTCCAGCGACCCAAGCGCAGCCTTGCGATCCTCATAACCATAGCGATGCAAAAGCCCCTTGCGACTGTATCTACCCATGAGCACTACATCCAGGACTTTAACCGGAAAGCTCTGGTCAAATACAGTCTTCTGGGGCATGTATCCTATCCGGCTTCGCGCCGCAGCGGGAGTCAACCCAAAGATGGCAATTTTGCCCCGGTCGGGCTCGACCAGGCCCAGCATAACTTTCAGCAGAGTGGATTTGCCGCCGCCGTTGGGGCCAATAAGGCCGAGAAAGTCATCTGCACCCAGCTCCAGATTGATGTCTTCAAGAACGGTATTCTCCCCCCTGCAGACCCAAAGGGACCTGATGGATACGATATTCGTCTTCATGCTAGGCTCTTGGCAATTTCCCTTCCGGCATAAGCAATGTTTGCCAAATAGTTCTCAGCCAATGGATCCAAAGTCACAATGCTGGCGTTCATTTCCCGTGCAATCACCTCGGCTGTCTTGGGATTGTATTCAGGCTCAACGAATATAGTGGTAATGTTGTTCTTTCTGGCCAGGTCGATCACTTCGCCCAGGTATTTGGGGCCCGGCTCCTTTTCATTCTCCATGAGTGGCACCTGGGATAGATTATAGTCCCGGGAAAAGTAGGTCCAGGCGGGATGGTGCACAATGAAGACCCTGCTCTTTTTGCTGGCAAAGGTATGACTCAGCTCTTCATCCAGGGAGTGCAGTTTCTGCAAATAATCATCTCTGTTCTTGACATAATAATCTTTATTTGCAGAGTCTACCGCGATCAATCCGGAGCAAATGTTATTCACCTGCACGGCGGCATTTCGCATAGAGATCCAGACGTGCGGATCTATCTCATCACAACTCTCTCGTAGCAAGGATATGTTCCTAGAAGAGTCTATTATTAACATCTCTTTATTAGCCGCTAGCAGCTTGCTCATCCAAAACTCGAGACCCGCGCCGTTCATGACATATAGATTGGCTTTGGCCACATCCATCATCATAGAAGGCGTGGGCTCGAAGGTATGAGGCTCGGCACCCGGTGGAACTACGATCGTGACCTCGACCTTCTCGCCGCCAACTGCCCTTACAAATTCACCCAAAGGGGCGATAGTCGCGGCCACTTTGACCCTGTCTGAAGCATTGCCGGAAAGAGTGACAAAAGAGGAATCGTCTTGCGAGATGCATCCCGATAGCATGGTTATGGCCAGCAGGAAAACAAATATCTTGGTATTGCGGTTATTACCTATCAATTTACTACACCTTTTTCTTCATAAATGGCTTAAGATTCTTGCCGATGTATTTGGAACGCGTCTTGCCGCCCTCCCGCCAATAACCATACCAGTAGGGACCGTGTGGGCAGCCTTTGCATTTCTTGCCGCAGGAGACACGTTCCAGACGAAAAGTCATGGCCTCGGAATGTCTCTCTTCTAAAACCTCTCGGCTCGATTCCTGATGGCGAGACTTGCTGGACTGTTCAAGTGGCACCTCCTTAGTTGAGATCAAATCAGCCACAAGATCCCTGATCTCATAGAGAGCTAGTAAGTCCTCGTGCGCTAAGAGATTGCGGATGGATCTGGGGATCACAGTCTTCTTATGTAATGATGTAAAATAAAGATATTGCTTGATTACATAAGATGGAAAAGGCTACATTATTAGGTCAACAAAAATTTGGTTCAAGCGAAATTAGGTTAAAAAAATTGAGGCAGTATGTTTGGGGGGCCTACACTTTAGCTCCAGCGAACCTCTTATAGAGATCTGCCTCTCCAGCCGTTGGTTGGACCTTCTTTAGGGCCTCTTCGAAGTGCTTCTTTTCTACTTTGTAGTCGCATACCTGTGCATCTTCCTTAGCCTTTCCGCCTAAGACACACTCTCGGATTGATAGCATCACGGCCTCATTTACAATCGCACCTATGTCGGCACCGGAGTACCTTTCCGTCCTCTTAGCCAAGTCCTCCAGGCTAACATCCTCTGCCAAAGGCTTCTTGGCCATATGGATCTTCAGGATCTCCTGGCGAGCGGTTTCGTCTGGCAGGCCGATCTCGATAAGCCTATCAAACCTTCCTGGCCTCAGGAGCGCCGAGTCGATGATATCCGGCCTGTTAGTGGCTGCGATCACAATCACGCTATTAAGGGATTCCAGGCCATCCAGCTCCGTCAGTATTTGTGATATTACGCGTTCCGTAACATGGGAATCTGAAGTGCTACCCCCTCTTGCAGGAGCAATCGAGTCGATCTCATCGAGGAATATCACGGAAGGCGCAGCCTGCCTTGCTTTTCGGAAGGTCTCACGCACGGCCTTTTCGGATTCGCCCACCCATTTACTCAGGAACTCGGGGCCCTTAATACTGATGAAGTTGGCCTGGCTCTCAGTAGCTACGGCCTTGGCGAGCATTGTTTTTCCGGTTCCCGGCGGGCCGTAGAGCAGGATTCCCTTGGGGGCCTTGGCATCCATATGAGTGAAGAGTTTGGCATAGGTCAGCGGCCATTCTACCGACTCGACGAGCTGTTGCTTGACATCGGATAGACCGCCGATATCATCCCAATGCACGTTGGGCGACTCTACCATGACCTCACGCATGGCAGACGGCTCCATCTCGCGCAGCGCCTCCAAGAAGTCATCGTTGTTGACCTCGATCTTATTCAGGGTCTCGGCTGGTATGGATTCGACCTCCAGGTCGATTTCAGGCAAAACTCGCCGGATAGCACGCATGGCTGCCTCGCGAGCCAGAGCGGCAAGATCTGCACCAACGAAGCCGTGCGTCACATCGGCCAGCTTCTCCTGATTCACATCTTTGGAGAGCGGCATGCCTCGGGTATGGATTTGCAGTACCTCTAGCCGGGACTTTCTGTTAGGAACCCCTATCTCGATCTCACGGTCGAATCTACCAGGCCGACGCAACGCTGGATCGAGTGAGTCGGGCCTATCAGTTGCACCAATGACCACAACCTTGCCACGGGTTTCCATGCCGTCCATTAAAGCCAGCAACTGGGCAACCACACGTCTCTCCACCTCACCCGTGACCTCTTCTCTCTTGGGAGCGATGGAGTCTATCTCATCGATAAGGATAATGGAAGGCGCTTGCTCCTCTGCGGTCTTGAAGAGCTGACGAAGCTTTTCCTCAGATTCGCCATAATATTTGGACATGATCTCTGGGCCGCTTAGTGTCTCGAAGTGAGCATTCGTCTCAGAGGCAAGCGCTTTGGCAAGTAGAGTCTTTCCCGTACCAGGAGGGCCGTAAAGCAGGACTCCTTTAGGTGCCTCCACACCCAATCGCTCGAAAAGCTCAGGGTGCTTCATGGGCAACTCTATCATCTCACGAACCTTTTTTATCTCAGCGGAGAGGCCGCCTATATCCTCGTAAGTGACCCTGGGTCCGGCTTTCTCTTCTTTGGCTGGCTTTTCTGAGATCTCTATTTCGGTCCGCTCATCAATCACGCTGGCATCCTTAGTAGGAGCCACGCGAGTTGCCATGAGCTCGATCTTGCGGCCCATAACGGAGATCTCAATTATATCGCCCCTTGTGATGACCCGGCCCTCCATAAACCTCTTTAAGTACTCTTCGCCACCAGTGATACGGAGTGGTACAGTTGGCGCGAAGACTACGTTTTCTGCCGCCGATGCCTGCACGATCTTCACTGGAACTTTGTCATCTATGCTCGCTCCAGCATTCCTGCGCGTGTTTCCATCTAGGCGAACGACTCCAGTACCTGTATCATCAGGGTATCCAGGCCAGAGCAATGCAACAGTTTTCTTTTTTCCAGTAATGCTCAAGACGTCGCCGGCCTGCCAACCCTTCTCTCGAAATACAGCCGGGTCTACTCTGGCGATGCCTCTTCCTACATCAGTAGGTCGAGCTTCTATGACTTTGAGTGCGATTTCTCCTGCCATTAAAAAACCTCCATAATATATAGTCAGTTAAGGCTTAAATATTTTTTATTCAGTTTCTCAACGAGTCCGATCAATATTGTTCGCTAGCCTATCCACTATACCATGAGTCTTTCACAATTCTTTGAGATCTGCCAATGCAATTACGGTTGCTATCCAAACTTTGTACACGTTATGTTACTAACTTGTGGTTAGTGACTTGGTTGGTATTTAAAGGTTTTGGCAAGATTAGGGTGAATTTAATTCTTGGGTTATTGATGAAAAGATTTGAATATATGTTACCTTTAGAGATTTACTAACCTTTGTAACAGCAGCCTTTCGGAATCGTCCGGCAGGGGAGATGGAGCGGAACATGTCTAACAGCATGTATTATATCGCTCAAGTCTCCTCAAGAAGAGAAGTAAGCTTTAATTATGGAAACTTTTTTGCCGGAACCTGAGGTAACTGTTTTAAGACCTCCGCAGTTTAGTGCCAAACGAAAAATCCTTCAATACCTGAGTATTGCCCCTATATTACCAAGGCTTTCCAAGAAAGCGTCGTCCTCGACCAAGACTATCTCCGCACCCATTCTTTCTGCCTGCTCATAGAGTCTCTCCAGGCTGAGTGCCGCCGCTTCTCCACCACAGGTGGGGCACTTCTCTCCCTCTGAATCGATGTGGTGGCAGCTCGTGCAGATCATTCCAGGCAGGGCAAAATCCTCTGAGATCAAAAGATAATTCACACGCCCATCCTTCAGGGCTTTGCCAACTTCGGCCAGGCCATAGGCTGCAGGATGGCCGCGCAGCAGGGCGTCTTTCAGTTTTTCGGCCAGAACCTTTTCCCGGGAAAGCTCGTCCTCATGGGCAAGATCACTCCCGCGTGTCATCAGATCCTTTGAGGATGACTCCATTGAGATATCCACAGTTCCTATGACCTTATCCTTCAGGGCAAGAGGCATCATCTTTATAAGCTGGTCCTTGGCCTCGCCTGGACCGGCAACCACCAAGCCGCGCATCTTGGTCAGATCTTCGTTCTCCTGCAAATCTTCGATTAGCTGGGTGAAGAAGGAATTGATCTGTCCTTTTCGGAGGCGGTTATAGCGCATTTGGCTCCAACCACCTTTCTTGTGCTTGTTCATGAGGTCTATGGAGGCTTTCTCGCTCTCCTCCAGCAAGTTAGATCTCACCAGAAAAAGTCTGGCCTCCTGAGAGTCGATGAGCAAAAGGCCGTAGTCCTCGTACTCTTCCCTCAGTCTTGCTATGGGAAGAAGAAATGGAGTGCTATCCCAAACGACTAACGGGTCCGGCTCCACGCTCAGTCTGTAGACGTGCAGGAAGCCGGCGGTGGCTGAAGCGAAGATGATCCGGCCACGTTCGCCTTTCACGCCTGGGGCCGACAGCGCGTCATCTACCATGCCAAGCGTTTCTAGAAATGCCTCAGACAGATCCTTTGGCAGGGCTTTTTGGATGGCACTTAATCTTGATGCCACATAGGACTTGTCGCTATTCCTCCCCGTGGTCCCAAAATAGACTGTCAGGAAGGTATCCTTCGCATTTCTTATCTCTGCCAGAGAGCGCAAGTCGATTTCTGTGAGGGATGTCAATTTTGGATCCGCTTTTACTTTTATATTGAACTCCATTAGCATATAACTTCTCACATAAGTGATAAGAGTATCCCAACCATTTAGGCCAGAAATTGTCCGCTTCGATAATATGGAAGATCTCTTCTAAAAAGCCAACGTTTTAGGGAGCAACAATTTGAATAATTGTATGCCCAAACCCGGAATTTTCCCGATTTTACAGGTAACATGTGAACGCTCCCCGCCCTAAAGGACGGGGCTTCTATCGCTTTTGCGAACAGACTGCATCCCCAGTCTGAGAATGTTGATTGCTGCATTGAGATCTCTGTCCATAGTCAAGCCACATTCCGAGCAGCTATGGATTCTTTCAGATAGATCTTTTTTGACAATCGTGCCGCACCTAGAACACATCTGAGAAGTGTACTTTGGATCAACCAGGACAACTTTAGAGCCAGCGTATCTGCTTTGGTCGCAGTTGCTTTTACCAGCATTCCCCATGCAACGTCCGAGATGGATTTTGCGAGGTGATGATTCTTAAGCATGTTCTGAATATCGAGATCTTCAAAGACGATTACGCCGAAACGGTTTACCAATTGGCGACTATCCTGATTGGAGAAATCGGTCCTCTTGTCTCCGATTCTTTCATGAATTCTAGTCACCACTTTGGACGCTTTTCGCCTGAGAGAAGATCCTTTAGGAAGCTTATCGCGTTTGCTTTGTGCTTTGGCTAATGCCTTCTCATCTTCTCGGAAGAATCTAGGATTATCAATCTTCTCGCCATTTGATAGGATAGCAAAGCTCGCCAAGCCCATATCGATTCCTACAACAGATCCATCTTTCCAAGGAGGACGTGGGATATCTCCCATCTCGACGGAGAGGCAAGCAAACCATTTGCCAGTTGGCATTCTGCGAATAGAACAGGTCTTAATCTTACCTTCAACCGGCCTATGCAACTTGATTTTGATATATCCGATTTTCGAGAGATGAAGCGTTTTGGAATCTAACTCAAATCCAGATTGAGAGTACGTGATGCTATCGTATCTGCCCTTTCCTTTGAACCTTGGATAACCGGGTTCTTCTCCTGCCTTGGCCCTTCGAAAGAACGCCTTGAACGCCAGTTCCACCCTAAGAGCTACATTCTGAAGAACCAGGGAATAGACATCCCTGAGTTCGGGTACTTCTAGCTTCAATTGAGGTAATCTATCCTGAGTCTCAAAACGCTTGACCGTTCTTTGCTCAAGCTCCCACGCATTCTTTCGATATGCGAGCGTATCATTATAGACAAATCTGCAAAGCTCAAGTTGCCGTTCTAGAGATAGTAACCTGGGATTTTGTAGGTTTGAGCCTGTAGCGATACGTTTTAAGCATTAATAGATGATTGTGTTGCAAGGTTAAATAGTTATTGTTAGGTAGAAATTAGGGCAAAGGACTCCGCTTTCATCCTGTTGCGACTGCGTCGCAACTCCCGTTAACTCAGCGAGTTAACGAGACCACCGTGAACGATGGGGACTTCCGGCTCCGTCCTTCGCAATCCTACAAGTTAAAATATTGCTCAAAGCAATTTTCACGATCATTGAGCACTGGTAAAGCATGATAGATCGCGATACATTTGGCTCCATTTGCCTTCAAAGTGTTGATAAAGAACGCTTGGCAAGCCCTAGCAGAAACGGCAAATGACCCCATTATCTACGTTGAGCACATCGATTATTGTAGAACGGTTAGCAGAAGAAGAGACGATTTTGTACCACGCCAAAATTCTCTTAAAAGTTGGAGACTCTTAATAGTAGAAGATAAGGGCCTTCGCGACGATAATTGGCAGATGGGTGAAGTAATAGGTCTTGGGGCTTGTCTTTTTGGGAAAAAGCTTATCAGTCCTTGATACGATCGTCCAAATTGTAACTTGAAATCATGTTATGCACCAGAATTACCCGATCGTATGATATACCTTATATTCGTTTCGATTTTTACTGTTTTCTCACGTCGCATGGATTTCAATTTTCAACTCCTAAGAATGACCTTATTGGATTACAACGGATGCAACTTCTGATTTGACGGACAAACTGCTAAAGATGGAGAGCTGCCCAGTCAGCAATCGAGCGAATGAAACTGGCGGCAATGACCGCTTTTTGTAAATCAATATCTATCGGGTTATGAGAGTGGATAGTGGCTCTGATGTATAATTGCCTATAAGAAAATAGATATTCTAGTAGGAGAAGGGAGTGGGATAATGAGCGAAGCCAGAGATAGAAAAATGAAACGTAAGCGCAAACTCGATGAAGAGAAGGCCATTAGAGTCATGAGAGCATGCAAGTTCAGGCGGTATGATAGAGAATAGATGAGCCCCATCTTTTTTTGCGCTCCAATGCATTATGTATAGAATTTATGACAATGACACATAACTAACAAGAAAGTCAGCGTTTTGTAAACAATTCTCAATAGAATATACGCCAATTGGCATATATTGGCCTTAAGCGTATCGAAAAATCGCTTTATCAGTAAGACGAAATAGACGCGAAATGGAAAAGAAGGAGGAGCGACCTGAGCTATTTTGGGGGACTCTTCTAAATCGTCCCTGCTGGTAGACGATTTCGAGAATTGGCTGAATCTGGTACGTTTCCCTTTTTTAATTGCGGTATTGGCAATATTGCGCGAGTACATTATTATCGAATTCCTTAAGCGAATATTACGTTCTTGTCTTTTGCATGAGTCGTCAAGGAAATCATTCAAAATATCGGTAGTGGCGGTGGGCCAGCGAGACAGGAGTGGTTAGAATATAAGATCCAGGGAAGACGTCTCTTTTTTGAAGGTTTGAGTAATGTGGATAAAGAACGCAAATTTTTTTGGAGAATCCGAGATGGAGCCAAAATATGAGGATATTCTTAAGCCCAGTCAGAATGTTTCACATGTCTTTGAATATCCCACAAAACAGCTATTGATCGACCGAATCAAGAAATTAGAGAACCGAGAACACTTGTGAGATCCTAGCAGCCCAATAGAATCATTCCCTTGTGGTGCAAATCGAAATTATAGTGATTTGTTTTTGAGATTGATCATTTCTCGATGTAATATTTACAGGTAAAAACATGCCCAAACCCGGACTCGAACCGGGGACATTCAGATCTTCAGTCTGACGCTCTCCCAACTGAGCTACTTGGGCGAAAGTGGGCCCGACGCGATTCGAACGCATGACCTCCGCCATGTCAAGGCGACGTCATAACCAGCTAGACCACGGGCCCGCAAGCACTTTTCCTGTCTCATTCTCCGAGATAAAGGCTTCGGTCTGGCCTTTGCCAAAAAGGGTTGATAACCATAAATCACATTGATTTTTTCACATCACGTACAAAGAACCTCTTTATGATACTCATCCAGGGCCTTGATAGTGATCGGATCTGTCTTAGCCTTGAGAATCGCATCAGCCGCAGCCTGCGCAGCTTGAATAGTTGTGATATAAGGAACATGGTAGTCTACGGCGCTGCGCCTGATCTGAACGCCATCCTTGACAGACTGCTTCGTGGTAGGTGTATTGATGATCAGCTTTACTTCACCCCTTTTCATGTAATCCAGGACGTTGGGGCTGCCGTTGAAGATCTTATTCACTCGCTGAACAGGAATGCCGGATCTCTTTAGATATTCCGCAGTATTGTCCGTGGCGATGAGATTCAACCCCGCTTCGGAAAGCTTCTTGGCAGCGACCGCGACGGCTGCCTTGTCCTCATCCTTAACCGAGATAAACACCAGACCCTCTAATGGTAGCGGATTATCTGCTGAAATCTCAGCTTTGAAGAAGGCCAGACCAAGATTGTAGTCTATGCCCATGACCTCTCCAGTAGACCTCATCTCCGGTCCAAGCAAAACATCTGCCCCTGGAAGCTTATCGAATGGCAGGAGGACCTCTTTGACAGAGACATATGGCGTCTTAGGTTCTTTGGTACGACCTTGATCTCGCAATGTTTTTCCTATCATTACATTGGCCGCGATCTTGGCCAAAGGTATGCCAACTGCTTTGGAGACAAACGGAATGGTCCGGCTTGATCTGGGATTAGCCTCTAAGATGTAAACAGTCCCGTCTTTGTAAGCCATCTGCATATTCACAATTCCCTTAACCTGCAAAGCAAGAGCAATCCTCCGGACATAATCGCGCACTACTTCCAGCACAACACCCGGCAGGGTTTGGGGCGGAATTATGCAGGCACTGTCACCTGAGTGTATGCCTGCTTCCTCGATATGCTCCATGATAGCGCCAATAAGGACATCCTTTCCATCCGAAACAGCATCCACATCGATCTCCACCGCATTCTGCAAAAAGCTATCAATAAGCACGGGATGCTCGTGTGAAACCCTAACTGCCTCTCGCATGTAGACCTCGAGACCTGCCTCGTCGTAGACAATCTCCATGGCACGGCCACCCAAAACGTAGCTTGGTCTGACCAGGACGGGGTAGCCAATTCTAGAAGCAACCACTTTAGCTTCAGACGGAGAAAACGCGATACCTGCATCAGGCTGGGGAATATTCAACTGCTTCATCAGAGCGTTGAATCTCTCCCGGTCCTCGGCCAGATCAATGCTATCCGGTGTTGTGCCGAGGATCTTTGTCTTCAGTCCCATCCTCGCGATCTCTTTTTCGAGAGGTATAGCGAGATTTATAGCAGTCTGTCCCCCAAATTGGACTAGAACACCGTAATGCTGCTCCTTTTCGAGAATATTCATGACATCTTCAAGAGTCACAGGTTCAAAAAAGAGCTTATCCGAAGTATCATAATCAGTGGAAACAGTCTCCGGATTATTGTTGACTATATGAGCTTCGATGCCTTGCTCACGCAGGGCCATTACAGCGTGAACTGTACAATAGTCGAACTCGATGCCCTGACCGATTCTAATTGGACCGGATCCCAGAATCAGGACCTTTTTATTGTTTGAAGGAGTTAGTTCGCATTCCGTATCATATGAGGAATAATAGTAAGGCGTCTTGGCCTTAAATTCAGCCGCACAGGTATCCACCATTTTGTAAGTCGGAATGATGCCTAGCTCATGCCTCAGATCAGTTATCTCTTCTCGGCTCTTGCCAACAATCTGCGCGATCTGCGCATCGGTGAATCCGGTGCGTTTGGCCTTCCGGAGTGTTTTTGGATTCAGCTCCGTCCTGACCATTTCTTCTACATTGAGGATATTCTCAATTCTGTAGAGGAAGTATGGTTCAATTCCCGTGATTTTAGAGATCTCCTCGGAAGAAATACCTTTCTTTAGCGCTTGATAGATAGCAAACAACCTTTCGTCCGTGGGGATCTTAAGGAGATTTCTAATTTCCTCGTCGGTCCAGTTAGTATATTTTCCCGAGTATCCAAGGTCTTTATCGATATCCAAAGACCGTACGGCTTTCATAAGGGATTCTTCGTAGCTGCGGCCGATGGCCATGACTTCACCAGTAGACTTCATGGCAGTTGTCAAAGTCTTATCGGCATTGACGAATTTGTCGAAAGGCCATCGAGGGATCTTCGTCACCACATAATCCACCGTCGGCTCGAAAGAGGCTGGTGTCTCCTTCGTCACATCATTTCTGATCTCATCCAGAGTCATACCTATGGCAATCTTGGCTGTGACGCGAGCAATCGGATAGCCTGTAGCTTTGGAGGCCAGAGCTGATGAGCGAGAAACCCGTGGATTAACTTCGATGACACGGTACTCCTTGCCTTTGACAGCGAACTGGATATTGCAGCCACCTTCAATACCAAGAGCTCTGATGATATTGATGGCTGCGCTCCGAAGCATTTGAATCTCCTGATCCGCAAGGGTTTGAATGGGCGTTACTACTATGGATTCACCGGTATGGATGCCCATGGGATCCATATTTTCCATGTTGCAGATGGTGATGCATGTGTTATTGGAATCCCTCATCACCTCGTACTCCAGCTCGGTCCAGCCAGCCACGCTCTCTTCCAGAAGGACCTGGTGAATGCGAGACCTCTTTAATCCCAGATCGCAGATCTTGACCAGCTCCTCGTTGTTATGGGCTATTCCACCACCAGATCCGCCTAATGTGTAGGCTGGTCTGACCACGAGAGGAAGCCCTAGCTCATCTACCGCAGCCAGAGCCTCTTCTATGCTATTGACTGCCACGCTTCTTGGAACCGGCTCTCCTACCCGTTGCATGGCCTTCTTAAATAAATCACGATCTTCTGCCTCCCGGATGGATTTAACAGATGTTCCCAGGACCTCAACATTGTATTTATCCAGGATGCCCATCTCAGATAGTTCACTGGTGATGTTCAAACCGGTTTGTCCGCCGATACCGGCAATAATCCCATCAGGACGCTCCTTTTCAATGATCTTGGCGATGATTTCTGGCACAAGAGGCTCGATGTAGACTTTGTCCGCAGTATCAGGATCGGTCATGATGGTTGCAGGATTTGAATTGACGAGAACGACCTCTATGCCTTCCTCGCGCAGCGATTTACAGGCTTGAGAACCAGAGAAATCGAACTCTGCGGCCTGACCGATCTGGATAGGACCAGAACCAATAAGCAGAACCTTATGAATGTCTTTTCGCTTGGGCAATTCTATCCCTTCCTGCCAGCCAAAGAACTGTTTTTCATGATTTGCATAACGGAGCCAAAGAATGGATCTTCGGTGCAAAGTGGTCCTGGATGGGCTTCGGGGTGGTACTGCACCGCTAGAATATCAAACTCGTCACTTCTTATTCCCTCAACGGTGCCATCATTGGCGTTAAGTTGAGTGAATTTAGACCCGTGCCTTCTTCGGAGCCCGGTACAACCGCAAAGTTGTGGTTTTGAGAAGTGATATAGACAATTTTCTTTTCTAGGTCTTTCACGGGCTGGTTGCCCCCATGATGACCAAACTTGAGCTTGAAGGTTTTTGCACCGAGAGCCAGGGAAATGATCTGATGGCCAAGGCAAATGCCAAAAATTGGCATCTGGCCCAGAAAATGGGTGACTGCTTCAATAGCTTTATATGCCCTTTCAGGATCGCCTGGGCCGTTGGAGACGAAAAGGGCCTTTGGATTTACCGACTCAATATCGGAGACGCTAGCATGAGCTGGAAGCACATGAACATCAAAACCACGAGCAGATAAGCTTTTCAGGATATTTCTCTTTATACCGAGGTCGATCACGGCAACGCTCGGGCCGCGACCCTTGATGCGATACGGTTCCGGACAAGTCACATCCCCCAGAAGATCCTGTGCGGAGATGTCCGGCTGAGATCTAGCCATCCGGACTACATCAAGGCCGTATACATCATCTTTCTCCCCAACAGCAACGGTTGCCCTCATTACGCCTTGCGTTCTAACTTTCAGAGTGAGCATGCGAGTATCCACTTCACAAATTCCCGGCTTGCCCTCATCGAGCAAGAATTGATTCAACGTCCTGCCAGAGCGGTAATGAGTTGGCCTTTCCCAATACTCCCTGCTTACCATGGCTTTAGGCCACATCTGATCGGACTGAAAATCGTCACCGCTCACACCATAGTTGCCCTGAAGAGGATAAGTGAACATCAGCATCTGTCCATGATACGAAGGATCTGTCAGTGCTTCTTCGTAACCGGACATGATTGTGGTAAAGACCAGCTCTCCGGATATAATACCGGGCGCGCCGAAACCAGTACCTTCCACCCGTGTACCGTCTTCTAACCCTAAGACCCCAATCATAGTATCGGCAACTCAAGAAGCTAAGTCACCTAAATACATTTCGATGCATGTAAACTGGTCTAACACGAATAAAAGATCACCATCTTTTTTAAGTTTGAGCATCTTCCTTTAGCCATGGAAGTATCCGTTGAGATTACGAGAAGCCCTGATTTCAAGCAAGTATATGCCATTGGCGCAATTGGCGGCCATAGCCCCTATGACTTCAGAATTGCCTTCTACAACGATTCGCCCAAAGCTCTGGTCGAAAGCGGAAAGAGCGTAACCGTAATGGAAAGGAAGATTGAGACCGAAATCATCCTTTCACCCCTGGCGGCTAAAGAGCTAGCCAACTGGTTAGGAGAACACATCAAGGATTATGAGAAACACTTCGGTGAGATCAAGAGACCAGGAGCTGCAACTAACAAAACAGTTCAAGCCAGCGAATCTGCAACTATTCAGGGATATATGTGAGGGATTATGAACAGCAAGGAGAAAGTGCAAATCCATAAGGGCATGGATAAAGTTAAAAGCATGCATTTCGACGAAGCACTGCATATCTTCGAAAGTGTCTTAGAAGCGAACCCGACGATCCCAGAAGCCTGGAACAATAAAGGGGTAGTTCTTTTTCGTTTAGGCAGGGCTGAGGAGGCTCTTGATTGTTATGACAGAACCCTATCCATCGATTCGGATAACATGGAAGCCCTGAGGAACAAAGGATTCGTTCTTCGAGGTCTCGGAAGGCTTGAGGAAGCCTTGCAGGCTTACGATTCAGTTCTCCAGAAAGGAGGCGGGCCGCTTGATCTGGAGTCCACCGCATCAGTTCTTGCATCTATGGGAAGACTGGAGGAGGCACTAGAGTGTTTATTATTGGCCCGAGATGCAGCGCCAGTAGACCGGTTCGAAAAAGAGATCGAAATGATAAAAAACACGATCATGCAGAGAAAAGGCATCGCAGCGCAAGGGGAAAAGTAATACTAGTATAACGACTAATGTAGTAAAGTTTGATTCCAAATGTCAAACAAATACCCTGATAAAAACGAATAGAAGAATAAGCAAATATCTTCTATTTATGCTTGGAAGGTGATCCTGGTTGAAGGGTTTTATCATGATCAACGTTGAACCCGGCACGGAGAAAGCTGTCCATGATGCCATGGAGAAGATCAAAGGAATTAATGAAGTTGTGCCGGTCTACGGCGAGAGGGACTTCATCGCAATAGTTGATGTAGAGAGCATCTCAGACCTCAACCGGGTCGTTCTCAACATCAGGGAAATTAACGAAGTAACCTATACCCAGACGATACTTGGTATGGAGTTGAAATTCTAAATTTTCCAATCGCGGTACTGACTGATAAAATGGGAGTGAAAAATGAGCAGAAAAGAGAATTATCCCTATTTCCTCTTTACCTCTCGGTCTTTGTAGCAGTCCTGGGCTTCTCGCTCGTGGCTCCAATCTTTCCTTTGTACGTCATTGATCTGGGAGCTTCTTACACACTTCTCGGATTCGTAATATCCGTATACGGAGCGGTACAACTAATAACTCAAATGCCTATGGGGAGACTATCCGATAGAATAGGCAGAAAACCTTTGATTATTCTAGGCCTCGTTACCTTTAGTCTTTTGCCGCCCCTATACATTTACGCGACTAACGCCTATATTCTAATTCCCATCCGAATCCTGGGAGGAATCGGAGCCTCGGCGGTCTGGCCATTAGCTATGGCTTTGATAATTGACAAAGTGGATAACGAGAGCAGAGGATCCGCTATGGGCCGATACAATGCGGCCTTTTATTCAGCCATGGCCGTGGGGCCTTTGATAGGCGGATACATGTATGACTTCTATGGTCTGGAAGCTCCATTTATTCTATGGTCAATTCTTGGAATTGTGTCAATAATAGTAGTGATGATCAATGTTAAGGAGCCGTTCATGCGACAGTCTACATCCATCACAATATCAGGCCCATCACGCGGAGAGCTGATAGTTCCAGGCTATTTGTTGACCTTCCTAGCCTGCTGCGGTGTGGTAATGTGGACGGGAATAGTAGGCGGCTTCAACATAACCATGCTACCGAGCTATGCTTCAAGGCTCGGCATTTCAACCACACAGATTGGGCTGCTCTATCTGGATTACGCAGGAATTACTGCACTCTCGAATATATATTTTGGAAAGATGGCGGACCTGGGCAAACGTAAATTGCTTATATTTGCTGGCTGCATGGCAGGGCTAGTTGCTTTTTCACTTCTTCCTCATGCCACAAGTCTTCTTCAGGTAATAATGCTAATGGCATTTATAGGTCTTGGTCTAGGCATAGGTAATCCGGCCGCTGCGGCATTAGTTGCTGACACGACCTGTACTACTAGACGGGGCGAGATCTTCGGAATATTCAATACAGCCAGGATGTCAGGGGTTGTCATCGGTCCATTAATCGCAGGACTCACGACTGACATATACGGAGTAAATGGAGCCATCTATGTATTTACAGGGATATCTGCGGTAATAACTTTTGGGGCCCTAATTATTAAAGAGCCAAAGATAGCTTCGGAATTGGCTGGCGTTAGCAGCTAATTCATCATGGGTCTTCTCGCTGCTTCATCCGAAAATAAAATATCATCCAGCTCGCTAAAAATTATTCAGAATAATCCACGCCGTTTGAAACGCTTATGGGAAATTAGAGGATACATTGATATCCTCAAACAAATAAACAAATTTATGATTTTTTTTTAGCATTATGGAGAATTTAATATTTTTTGTGAAACATATCATAAGTAATAAAAATGAATATTTGGCAATTAGAGTAGTTATTCATAAATCAGAGATTAGTATCTTGTTTTCTTTTATGACCTTTTGGATTTAATCAAATTTAGCGTGTCAAGGGCCATACAAGGTAAGTTCAAAGCCTATAGATATTGTTTCAAACAGTAGTGTTCATCGAAAGTGTCTATTAATAATAGTAATAACTCCTTTCTAATTTGGAGAAACTATGAGGATCAGAGTAATTAGTTCAAGAAATGAGATTCAAAATCTCAACCCAAATGAAAAGATGGTTCATCTGGCATTTAGGGCAAGCAATGTAGACTACCTTAATCTGATGCAAAGATGCCCCAGGATGAGAATGATACAAGTACCCCCATCCTACCGTAAGACGATGTCCAACGCCATCCAAGTATTCATGGATATGCAGGGAATCGACCTTATTGAAGGAGACGTTTGGGGCCATAGAAAAGATTTGGATGAGTATTTTACCATAGAAGAATCTACCCTCCAAGAGATTCGCTCGCTTGCAGAAAGCAGCACAACCCCAGACGATATGGCAGCGCAGATCCAAAAGAAGGCCCGTCTAGGTCCGGATCTTATCAAATATCTAGCTAAGACAAAGATGTCTGCTTAAAGCCAGAATAAAACCAGTTCTCTTTCTTTTGGAAATTCGTTCTTTTTTATCCTATAAAATGTGGTCTGGCAACTTGTCCAGCCTTGGAAGTCTAAGCTGAGAGGCTATCACAACAAGAATAGACTGACCACTTAAGAAGATCCATCTTAGCATCTAAGACCTTAGCGATAGAAAAAAGCCATTTTGAAGCTGTTGATCGAAGGAGAGTCTTTTTCAAAGCCGTTCCCATGGTTCCTTGTATTCCCAATCAAGGCCATATTTGGAAATCATGCGAGCCTCCCATATCCAGACCGAAATCTGCATAGACGGCGCTCTTAGAATTTCAATAATTGCGGCCAAAAATGAACTCATACCGATAATAATAGTCATAATAGTTAAAAAGGTTTTGTCCATACACCAAAAAAGGAATTGAACGTTTCAGGACCTGCCAAATATTTCTTTATTAGTCATGTGAAACGATTTAGATTTGTAATCTACGGACCAATATTGTAAATAAGTCACCCCTTGAATTGCACTCAAATTCTGAGATGGTTTGGAATCTTCTGAAAATGCGACAAACGCAGCAGGTTTGAGCTAGTTCATGCTAGTTTTGTATAGATAATAATGTAGAAAATGTATAAATACCTGATAAAGGAAGCATTTTACCCCCATAACTGCTATTTAATTGTAGCCCCATTACTAGGGGGCGACCTATGGACCAATAATACGGATGCGAGATATTTGAATAAGGCAAAAAATGGAGGGTAGTAGAATTATGGCATTTAAAGTTCCTTCAGAAATCACAAAAGCTGCAATTGCCTCTGGATGTACAAAATGTACAATAACCTGGAAAAAATTGCTTATGCTTGGCTTTCTGGCAGGCGCATACATTGCTTTCGGAGCACTGCTGAGCGAGATTGTAGCCGGCGGCCTATCTAACGGTACTATTACCGCCCACAACAATGAAGTCTGGAAGATTGTAATTCCAAGCGGCCTTGTTAAGCTTGCCGCTGGTGCTGTATTTCCGGTAGGACTCATGTTAGTAGTAATAGGAGGCGCGGAACTGTTTACGGGAAACTGCATGTTCGCCCCCCTTAGCCTTTTCAATAAGGAGTCTGAATTCAAGGGCTTGGCTATAAACTGGACGGTGGTCTATGCGGCGAACCTGCTAGGCTCCATTTTCGTTGCCTTTTTCCTGGCATACAAATGCGGATTCTTTAACGCCATGCCTTGGGCGGGATGGGCTGCAACAGTAGCTAACGCAAAATGCAGTCTGGATTTTACAACAGCCTTCCTGAGGGGAATCGGCTGCAACTGGCTTGTATGCCTAGCTATATGGTTAGCAATCAGCGCGGAGGACACTGTAGGAAAGATCCTGGCAATCTGGTTTCCCATCATGGCGTTTGTGACCATAGGCTTTGAACATAGCATAGCCAATATGTTCTTCATTCCTCTTGGCATATTTGTGGCCAACAATCCATCGATAGCACCTGTTTTGGCTGATGCGAATATTACGACAGCTAGCCTGATAGGATCAACTGGATGGTTTAACTTCTTTATCACCAATCTTATTCCAGTTACTCTAGGTAATATTGTGGGTGCAGCATTTTTTGTGGCAACCATTTACTGGTATGTATATATGAGAGGGCCATTGTGCACAGACAAGCCAAAGTAATAGTGATATGATCGAAAGATATCTAGCAATATTTCAAATTTTTTAGATTAACTTTTTTTGCTGAAACCATCAAATTGATTTTGAATATTAAGATTGGACCTAACCGATAGACGACCATTAATTAGGAATGAAGAATTTTAAGCCTCGGACGGGATTCGAACCCGCGACCTCGTCCTTACCAAGGACGCGCTATACCGGGCTAAGCTATCGAGGCGCCAAGAGCTCCTTGTGCTCCCCACCCATAAACTTTTCGGTAAGAATGTCGTCCGGACAACTGGAAACATTATCAGGGAACGGAGCACATTTGGTGCTAGGTCATAGCTTGCTCATAGACTTCTTCAGTCCTTTGGGCAATTTTATCCCACCTAAATTCGTTATTGATCCTGTTTGATCCAGCTTTGGCCAGCTTCCTCATCTCAACGGGATTGTTGAGGAGACGATTAATGCACCAGGCGATTGACTGAGGTTGAACGTAGGCTAATAATCCGTCCTCAAAATTCTTTATGATGCTCACAGCCTCCGTTGCCACAACGGGTTTGCAGGCGTCCCATGCCTCTAAGACGACGACACCAAAGGGCTCATTGCGGCTAGGAACACACATGAGGTCGCAGGCATTAACCAGCTCTTGCTTCTCTGCACTGGCGATATATCCCAAGAACCTGCATGCATCTGCGACTCCAAGATCGCGCGCTCTGCGTTCGCAGTCCATTCTCAATCCGCCTTCTCCCATGAAAACAAAACGAACATCAGATCTATTTCGTAGGATATGAGGTATGGCTTCGACCAATAGATCCGGACCCTTCTGGATGCTCATTCTGCCACAAAAGAGCACCATCGGGGCGAGAGGATGAATTCCATACCTCTCCTTGACCCGACCTGCATCCACATTTCGCTTCATTTTTCCCGGCATTATGCCGTTTGGTATGATATGGATTTTTTCCTTGGGTAAAGAGTATATCCGCATCAGCTCATCTTGCATATGCTTCGCAGTTACGATCACAGACGATGCCTCATAGCAGCCCAGCCATTCTCTATGGGATATCTCTTGAGATATTCCATATCCGAAATTATTTCCGTTCCGGCCCCACTCAGTACTATGCATGGTCAGAAGGACGGGAAGGCCATAATTCTGTTTTATGCGAGATAAAGCCAAAACCGGATGCCAATCGTGACCATGTACTACATCAAAACTGCCAAATAGCTTTTGTACTGCACCAAAACGATCGTAGAGGGCATCGCACATCTGATTCATTTGAGCAAGTATATCCCCAGAACTTTGCTCATCTTCCCTTTGATAATGAACTCCATTGATTTTATCATAAGATTCAAAGTCGCCTCTTCGAGTAAAGATGTGTACTTCATGACCCCTTCTAGCCAGAGCTTCGGAAAGCTCTGAGATATGTGGGGCAACACCACCCACCTTAATTGAATACAAGCTCTCCCAAGAGAGCATTCCAATTCGCATCTATTCACCGAAACAATTCTCAACAATTCGTCAGTCTACATTCTTTATTAATCCGTATTCTGCATTTATCATATTATAAGGGATTTAGGCTTTTATTTTCTTTTCTATCCGCAACACATCAAGAGAAACGCAATAGAACATGATAATAAGCATCCAGTAAGTAGTTAGGCGGAGTTGATTAACTTTTCGCCATTATAATGCCTGTTGGAGTTCAAGAGCAGCTTGCTCCGGTGGAATTGGATTGATATAGACGCCAGTGTTCAGCTCAAAGCCCGCGATCTTGGAAATAGCAGGATGGATCCGGATGTTTAGATGATAGCCGGAAGATAGCTGATAGATCATGAAATTATAAGATGGATCATATAGAGTGGAACGGATGCATCCCAAGGCGATTTTTAGAATCGCGGCCAAACTTTCGCGCTCTTTCTCAATCATTTCCCCCAAGTTACTAAAATGTCTTTTTGGCAGAATCCAGATTTCATATGGAGCTATGGAATAAAAGGGTGCGATGAGAATCCAATTATTGTTTTCTTTTATAAGCCGCAGGGATGACCCCTCCCTGCCTATCAAATTACAGAATGGGCAGAAAGAGGATTTAGACAAAACCTCCACCTCTCTTTTTATCAGGGGAGGAATAATAGGAATGCAAACGACCTGAGAATGACTATGAGATAAGGATGCACCTGCCTCCTTGCCCCAATTCTTGAATATGGATACGTAATTACCTAAAGATCGATAATAATCGTAGCGATCCTGAAAGACTCTGCAAAGCAGGTCCATGTGCTCATGGCTAAAATCGGCTGGATTTTTACCGTGGTTTGGCGAATCCACAATCACTTCATGAAAGCCATAACCAGGCAGAGCGATCCATTCCCCTGTAGGCGGAGCAGGCCTTTGGACCACGGCTGCAAAACGATTGGGAAAGACCCTCAGTTGCCAGTTACGAATTGTATCGACACTATCGTCCAGCAGCCCAAATTCATTGTAGACAGCAACGCTTTTCGGCGTCATTTCTTCGTTACCAGGGCAAAAAGGACATTCTTTTTCGCCAGATAACTCAGATCCAACTCTCCTGAAGTCGGAAGGCCTTTTCTTGCGCTCGGCTGCTATGATGCAGTACTCTTCCAGAAAGTAATGTCGTCTCAGCTCTGGCATCTGGCTACTTCCTTATAAATTTCAAGGGTCTTTTGTGCGGCTTTTTCCCAGGAAAACTCTGCGAGCATCTTCGCTCGGGCATTCTTTCCCCACATTTTCAAGCGAGATGGATCCGACAAGGCGAGATTGATGCCCCAGGCAATGTCCTGTGGGCGGCTGGCATTGACATGGACCCCTGTTGGCTTGGATGCAGCCGGATTTTCCACGATCTCCCCAAGACCGCTTATGCCTGCGGCTCCCACTACTGCGGGCTTACCCATAGAGGCAGCCTCGAGAGCCACAATGCCAAAAGGCTCATAGAGACTTGGAAATACACATAGATCCGCTAAAGCATAGTGATGCAACTTATCATCAGATTTGAGAAAATCTGTTACCAAAGTGACACAATTAAATTGCTTGGCTGCTTCACGTATCCATCCTTCCAAACTGCCTTTGCCAACCACCATCAGCTTCACCTGTGGATGCTCTGCGAGAATGATTGGCAAAGCAGAAAAGAGTTGGATAATACCTTTGACAGGTTCCAATCTGCCCACGAAAAGCACAATCTTATCATCCTTCCCAAAGCCATATTTCTGGCGCAAAGCCTCCAGACGTTTCGGATCGGCATTCTCGGGACTAAAGAACTGAGAATCTACGCCATGGTAACAAACTCTAATTTTCGAGGAAGGCACTCCAAGCATCAACAACTCCTGCATCATTGCTTTGGATACCGTAATAATCAAATCCGCTTTAAGTGCCCCTTTCTTCTCAAGAGCCACTAATTGGGGATTTGGCGTCTCTGATCGCCCAATCTCCAGGCCGTGGACATGGTAGATCAAAGGAAGGCCTTTTTCCTTTGCAGCCATTCCCCCCGGCAGACCAAGCCAGTCATGAGCGACAACAAGATCATATGGTCCTTCCTTCAGGAGCTGGGCTGCAGAAAGCTGATTGTAGCTGAAGAGATCCAGCAAGAAATTCATTCCCTCTCCCCAGGCTAAAGTCTCAGGCGAGAGGAAAATCTCCATGCTATTCTTCAAAGAAACGGGAGTTGCTCTAAAAACCTCCACTCCATCTAATATCTCATGCCTTGGCAAAGTCTCATTACCCCAAGAAAAAACTGATACCTTCTGGCCGAGATCTTTAAGGTGCATCGAGATGTTGTCCACATAAACACCCAGACCACCATATACTAGAGGAGGGAACTCAGTGCTGAAATAGGCAATTCTCATTTCGAAAACCTCAAACACGAAATTAAACTACGAGATTTCTATAATACTCTAAGACGGGCTCTTTCCATTGGAACTGTTTTGCCAGAGAGAACGATTCCTCACAAAGAAGACGATACTTGACCTCGTCTTCCGAATATGTCCAGATGAAATACTCCATAGCCAAAGCGTAGTCCAACACAATCTCCAGCGGTCGTGCTTCCAGATTATCAACAATTACTACTCCGCCTAGACCCGGAACGCGATGTTTAACCTTTTTTAGCGCATCACTGTAGCCTGCCGCTCGGCTTACTATATTGGGAGTGCCCTCTTTTCCGGACTCCAACGCAGTTAGCAGGAATGGCTCATATTGAGAAGGAAATATCCCGGCAACACAACCAGCCATGATTTCATCCGCTCTCATTCTCAGGCCGCCATCGTTTGGACCCACCCACTGAGGATAAAGTAAGGCAAAAACAAGCCTCTTCTCTGCAATCAGAGCTTTCTTGTCCAGACCTCGATCAACTATCATGTTTTCTAGACGAATCTCATCTCCAACTAAAATTTCGGGCGTCAAATTAACAGGAAAACCTTCTGGAAGCTTATCTTTATCTTTTGGCCCATGAGCTGCAATGAGAAAACATACGACTATCGTGTCATCTGCGTGACGCTGGCCGATTAACTTGTGCTTGAGCAAGTGATCTGTCAATACTAATGCATCAAGGAGTTCTGGATAGCCCTTGTTTTCGATCTCGATACGAGAGATCGTAAAGATAGGCACAATGTTCTCTGCATTAATGCAATCACCATTACAGTATTTGTAGATATTATCGGCAAGGAACTTCTGAATCGCTGATCGACAACGATCTTTCTTACTCCAGTCAATATCATCTGCAGCGATTTCAACTCCATTTCTTATGACAATACCCTTCAAGTGATGGAAAAGCATGGCTTCTTTCATGGTAGAGTCGCCTACAAATGTGATTGCATCAGCATAGCGAGCTAAACCCTCTAGAGCAGCAAACCCCATTGGAGTGCCAGCCTCAAATCGTCCGTCGTTTTGAGCGATTCGCTGCAATGATTTGTAGCCTAAAGTTCGACCAGGAACAGTGGCATGCAGAGTAGAAACAGATCTCGCAGGAATTCCCAGCTTCTTTAATCTTGCAGCTGCATAGAAAACTCCGAACTCATGGCAATGCAAAGAGATTCTGACTTTGGGCATCACAGACTTGGCGAATTCGGAGACGGCTTTATCACCATACTTCTTTGCAGTCACATCATAGGCCAGGGATAGGCCGCGTACAAGCTCAGAAACCGCATAGGAGAGGTCCATATAATGGTTGTACTCCCAACCATAGTTGGCCTTTTCAAAATTCATGGAATCTAGACCGAGCAGGTCAAAGGCCTCCGTCTTGATGGCATTGTTGAGTGTCATCTCCCGATTATTCCAACGCACCGTATGAGATTGATAATAGTTGGTGTTGAAGAGAACGTATCCGATGGGAACGCCATCCACGACCCTCTGACCTGTGACGGATTCAATTCCCGAAGAAGATAATGCTTTCAGGACCGAGTCGAGCTCTCCTCCCAGATTCAATTTCTCAAATCCCGACAGGTCTGTAATTCGGTTCCTTCCTGTGTTCCAATCCGAGCCCGAAGTAGGGAAATATGGCCCCATGACCAAGATCCTGAGGTCGCTTTCGATCGCGCCTTGAGAAACAAGCTTTGCAAGAGTCGTCGCTTCAGCATCTATGACATTCCAAATGCCACCCATCTTATTCGAAGCAGGACCTGCTTCCTCGCCAGCCAGTGCGATCCATCTTTCGATCATTCACGCCTCAAGGATAGGGGGAAAAGGAGGATACGGCCATGCCTTCATCGGAAATGTCCAAGACCCGTATGCTATTGGCAATTTTTGAGCCTCGCATCTTCATGATATATATTGATCTGATTAGAGTGTTGCCAATCCTCTCTCGATTGAGCATAGTAGCGGAATCCGCGCCATACTCCAAGAACTGATTTGTGCCAAAGGCTGTACCGATAGTCACGACAGATGTGACGTTACTTGAACGAATAGTGCCAAAGAGATCATCCGTAAGCGATCTGATCTTAAAGGGGGCTTCCACGGCCATGAAGAATGCGGTAAGGTCATCTATGAAAAGCCGATCAGGCTTTGCCTCCTCGAGCTTTCGTTCTACAAGCTTTCTAAAATTTATTAGAAATTCCACGGGATCGACATCAATGCTTTCTTGCAGACGAAGCACGGGATCGGTGACATCAACGATGCTCAGTTTTCCCTCGTCCACCAACATCGAAAAATCCCATCCGAATGATGACATCATCTCTCGTTTCAGGTATCCCGCGCTCTCGGAAGGAGTAATGATCATCCCCTTTTCACCATTCTTGATTCCATATTGGATGAACTGGCTGGCAAATACTGTTTTACCTGTACCTGATGATCCTGTTATGGTATTAACTGTTCCCTGGTGAAAACCGCCATCAACTAATTCATCAAATCCAGGTATGCCAGAATTCACCCGGGGAAACTTGCTGCCTTTTTCTGCCAAGACTGATCGCTCCTTCGCCCATATTTCAAGGCACTAACTCAATTATATTTTCCGGACAAAGGTAATTAGTTCTTTCGGTATAGCATTGAAAATACGTAGCCTTTACTACTATTGAGCCCAAAAGTTGCTCCAGTTAAATTAAACAAGAAAATTAATATATAATAATGCAGTATATTCCTAATTTGCAAAAAATAAAAGTAGGCATTCACGTCCCTTTATATTGTTTGAGAATCAGGTTATTCCTACCCCAAGCGAAAAGAAAATATACATATATTATGAATAATATAAAATATATTTGAATCCGACTAACTTTTCCTCTTATGCACCGCCTATTACAGTAATATTCTCTTAATTGCTATTATATCGATAATAAAATCATATTCTGAAAAATCGATAAATCATGGAAAAAAATGAATATAAATATGTTGAATGTATACTGCATTTTCGGCAGATAAGATAAAATAGGAAATCATAGTAATTATTTAGGTAAGCAGGGCGCCCCTCGTTGGCAGTTTTAGCCCTGTATCGAAACCTTTACCTACCCCCCTACCATTTCTTGAAGTGTCAGGTGACCTGTATTGCAATTACTCCTTATCCACTCTGATTTTATCGAGTTCGAGGCCAAGCGGCCCACTAAAATGGCAGAAGATATTGTCGACTCCGCAAAGAAGGGCAGGCTAGAGGAAGCCCTATGCGCATTCATCGCCGTCGAGAAGTTCGATGAAGACGACCCCGAAGCAGTAATAGCTGAGGGTTCAAAACAAATTTCCGAGGTTGCTGGACAGGTCCATGCAGCTAAGATAATGATTTATCCTTATGCACACCTCAGCCCCAATCTCTCCACACCTGCCACGGCCATTAAAATCCTCAAAGGCATAGCTGAGACGCTTTCCGGGGATTATGAGGTCATGCGCGCCCCCTTTGGCTGGTATAAGGCCTTCACCATAAGCTGCAAGGGCCATCCGCTCTCAGAGCTGTCGCGGTCCATCAAATTGGGGGAGGGTGAAGTTGTCTCCGAGGCCCTAAAGTCTGAGGCTAAAGCCGTCTCCTACTGGAAGGTCCTGGACAAAGAGGGCAAACTTGTAGATATAGATAAGTTCGACTTCAAGGGCCACGGGAACCTGCAGAAGTTTGCCAACTACGAGATCTCCAAAGCCAGAGCAGTAGACAAGGTCCCGCCCCACGTAGAACTCATGAGGCGCTTAGAGCTAGTGGACTACGAGCCGGGCTCTGATCCGGGCAATATGCGCTTTTATCCCAAGGGCAGAATGATCAAATCGCTCCTGGAGAACTACGTTCTGGAAAAAGCCACCGATATGGGGGCAATGGAGGTAGAGACTCCAATCATGTACGACATGGAGCATCCCACACTCAAGAAATACCTGGACCGCTTTCCTGCAAGGCAGTATCAGATCGATGCTGAGAAAAAAAAGCTGTTCCTCCGTTTTGCTGCGTGCTTCGGCCAGTTCCTTATGGGACATGATATGACCATATCTTACAAGTCCATGCCGCTCAAGATGGTCGAGATCACCAGGTATAGCTTCCGTCGCGAGCAACGGGGCGAGCTGGTGGGCATCAGACGCTTGCGTGCCTTCACTATGCCTGACATGCACACCCTAACCCGCGACATGAAATCTGCCACAGAGGAGTTTAAAAAACAATACCAGGCCAGCATCTCCCTTTTGAAAGAAGTTGGACTGGATATCGCTGATTACGAAGTCGCCATCAGATTTACTAAGGACTTCTATAACGAGAACCACGAGTTTATCGATGGTTTGGTGGATATTGTTGATAAGCCCGTCCTCATCGAGATGTGGGATGAGAGGTTCTTCTACTTCGTTCTTAAATTCGAGTTCAACTTTGTGGATACCCTAGACAAAGCCAGCGCACTCTCAACTGTGCAAATAGATGTCGAGAACGCAGAGCGATACGACATGACTTATGTGGATGAGGCAGGAGAGAGGCAGCGACCAATTCTTCTGCACTGCTCCCCCTCCGGAGCCATTGAGCGAGTTATGTACGCATTACTGGAAAAAGCAGCCCGTCAGGCGGAGGACGGAAAACTTCCCTCTCTACAAACCTGGCTCTCACCCACGCAGGTTAGAATCATACCTGTAGCAGAACGGCATCATGCTCGAGCCTTCGAGATTGCAAAAGATCTAGGATTCAGGACGGATATTGATGATCGCGATGAAACGGTAGGAAAGAAGATCCGGGATGCTGGCAGGGAGTGGGTACCATATGTGGTAGTCATAGGCGACGAGGAGCTAGCTTCGGGACTGCTTACGGTTACCATTCGCGCGAATTCCACTCCCAAATCGGCCGCCAAGTCCAAGATGACCGTTGAAGAATTGGGTGAAAAAATTAAATCAGAGACCATGGGAAAGCCCTGGCGCAGGCTGCCTCTTGCCATGAGACTCTCGGAGAGGCCAAAATTTATCTAAATAGCTCGAATTTCAAAGACGATTTTCACCACGGGCCACATATCCACCTTGCCCAAATTTTTTGGAGAACTTTATCTCTTTTCCTTTTTCTAGCCCGTTAAATAAAGTCTGATTTTTTATAGATATAACTGTACAATAACTATTATTCGTTAAGAAATGCGTTTAATCTTTTTAGAGGTGAAAGAAGCGTCATCGCTGGCCGATCAGATCGCTGTTGTTATCTTCGGCCTAGCACCCCTTGTTTTCCAGCGGTTCTCTAAGCAGGTTCGCGAGACTCCCGACCAGCCGAGATAAAAGAGAGGGGAGCGAGAAAGAGAAAGAACGATATTTATTTATTAAATACATTTTTTATACAGTTTAAATACTTTTCGATCAGTCCCATCGATAATTTGTTTTCAGTTTGAAGGGCGACTATTGAAGACCACCTATGCGGCTTGTTAAACCAGAACAAATAATTAATTAAAGATAAAAATAAAAATGCTAAAAAATATATAACCCACGTGGTTATCAGATACCCCTCTTTTCAGTCCCAGGATGTCTGTCCACCCCTTTCCCACCTGGAACATAGAAGATCTGACCTAAATCGCTGTAGAAATTACCAATTGTGCCATTATCCCAGCGATTGTTCTGACCCATATCGTAGGCATTATAGCCATTATCTATCAGGTGGTTGTTGAATAACAGATTCCAGCCTGCCGAGAAGGATAGAGATATGCCGTACCCATTCTCTTGTGCAATATTATCTATAACTGTATTATTCCCACTATGGGTTGCCAGATGAATACCCTTTCCGTTATCTGACAGATTATTCCCTTCTAATACATTGTCATTGCTGTTGTATGCAAGACAAATGCCTTTAGCATTGCCCATAGCTTTATTCCGCCAGATATAGTTATTTCTAGAACTATCTAGATATATCCCCGCATCTTTATTGCTACTGGCATTGTTCTCTGATATCACATTTTTATTACTGGATTCCACTAGGTAAATTCCATACCAGTCGTTTTGTCTGACGGTGTTGGCCGAGATGCGATTATTGCTGCTGGAGCGGAGAGATATGGAACTATCGCCGTTCTCTTGCAGATCGTTCTTTCTGATTATATTCCCTTGGGAGTAAGCAAGAAATATTCCACAATCGCTTTCTTCATTAATATTGTTGTCTCTTATATTATTCATTTCAAGAGTATTATGGAATGAAGTATAGAGAGTGATGCCATTGGTGTTGTTATTAATATCATTGAATGAGATAGAATTATTCTGCGAATGATCCAGACGAATTCCATCCAGACAGAAGCTAATTGTATTGTTTTTAATAACATTATTATTCGAAAATATGAATAGACCCGTTCGGTGCACAGTTCTTATATCGAATCCAGTGATCACGATTCCGTCGGCTCGAAGAGTAATTCCGTTACCATTTGCACCCGAATCCAGTACCGTAAAGCCTTTACTCTCCAATATAATCGGCTTTGAAATGTTCAAACTCTCATGATATATGCCGCCCAGAACATCAATGGTGTCACCGGGATTTGCTGCATCTATTGCTTCCTGGATGCTTTGCCCGGGGCTAACGTTAATTGCGGCGGCCTGGACCAAAGATGTTAGAAAGATGGCGACAACTGCCAGTACAGTTAGATAGTGTATTCTATCCCTCAATTACTTCTCCCTCCCTATTTACTATGATTACCCCGGAATTTAAAAACCTGTCCATTTATCTGAATAGTCGATTCGGGCTCAAAACCATACTGGATACGTTATTTATTCAATAGCTATTTTGTCCTGCCTAAAAGCCGAAACGGCCTTTCGTTCCATTAAATTTACATTCTTTGGTCTTCACTCTATTGAATTTGTATTTCAATTGCAATCACCCACAACACTTTTTTCTACCCTTTGTAATATGAAATAGGACTAGCCAGTCGAAAAGCCAATAATATATCGCCCCAATTTTTAGGTACAAGACCTAACGATCACGATATGCATTTCTGGCATTTTGGGAAAAGCCTTTCTTTATTCGAAGAGTTTATGATTGCCAAAGATATCTGAAATACAAATGTTAAAGCAACCCAATTTCTTGCCCATGTCTCTGCCAGAAGCAAAGAAATATGGGATAGAACAGTTTGATATCATTTTGATAAACGGAGACGCTTATGTTGATCATCCTTCCTTTGGAATAGCTCTCATCGGCCGTGTGCTTTGGGATGCAGGATACAGTCTGGGAATAATCTCTCAACCGGACTGGAAAAATGACGATGATTTTCTGTATCTAGGAAAACCGCGTCTCTTTTTCGGCATATCTTCGGGCAATGTAGATTCCATGGTGAACAGCTACACACCAAATCTGAAGCGCCGACGTTCTGATGTATACTCGCCTGGCGGCATATTGCTGAGGCCGGATAGAGCGACAATCGTTTACGCCAATAAGATTCGTGCCCTCTTTCCAGGAGTTCCAATTATTTTAGGCGGAATCGAGGCCAGTTTGCGCAGGTTCGCACACTACGACTATTGGTCTGACTCAGTGCGTCAGTCGATTCTGGCCGATGCGCCTGCAGATCTACTGGTCTATGGCATGGGTGAAAAACCTCTTCGGGAAGTAGCCAATAGACTAAACAATGGCGAAAGGATCCAGGAGATCTGCGATATTCCAGGAACAGTTGTTAAAGAAGAAGTGCGCCGCTGGAATCTAGCCCCTCGCAAAGATTGCCTGGTTATTCCCAGTTTTGGAGAGGTATCCAGCAGCAAAAGGAAATACACAGAAGCCTTTGCATTGCATTATGGAGAACAAGATCCGTTTCAAGGGAGAGACGTTGCCCAAGTCCACCCTAAAACCGTCATCATCCAGAATCACCCAGCCAGGCCTTTAACAGGAGATGAGCTAGACCAGATTTACGAACTGCCTTTTAGCCGCGAAGCTCACCCTTCTTACCAGGAACCGATTCCAGCATTAGAGCCGGTCAGATTCTCAATTACGAGCCACAGAGGGTGCTTTGGCTCCTGCTCTTTTTGCGCCCTGACCCATCACCAGGGCAGAATTGTGCAAAGTCGCAGTATGGACTCGATCTTAGGCGAAGCAGAACGGCTCACGCAAATGAAGGGCTTCAAGGGCATCATTCAGGATATCGGCGGGCCTACAGCGAATATGTATGGACTTGTCTGCTCGCGCTGGAAGCACGGTGCGTGCCAGGACAAACTCTGCTCTGTTGATTGTCCGAGTCTTAACAAAGATCATTCGTTTCAGTTAGAGATGCTGCAGAGGCTACGAAAAATTCCGGGAGTAAAGAAAGTATTCATTACATCAGGAATCAGGCACGACCTGATCCTTGCGGATTCCTCTTCCTATTTGCAGGAACTCTGCCGGAATCATGTTTCTGGCCACCTGAAGATCGCGCCGGAGCATATCTCCCAAAGAGTGACGGAATGCATGCATAAGCCCGGGAAAGAGGTTCTGGAGGCTTTCCGGAAACAATTCAGGGAAGCCTCAAAAGCTGCGAGAAAAGAGCAGTATCTATTGCCCTATTTTATGTCGGGCCATCCCGGCTGCACAGTTGAAGATATGATTGAGCTAGCCGAGTACTTGCATGACCACAACATGTACACGGAGCAGGTTCAGGACTTTACACCCACGCCATTGACCGCCTCCACTACAATGTACTACACCGGCATGGATCCGATCACGCTTGCACCAGTACATGTGCCTAAAGGCAGGGAAAAGAGAATTCAGCGAGCGATTCTGCAGTATAGAGACCCACACAACTATGAACTGGTAAAAGAGGGATTGAGAATGGCTGGGAGGCTGGACTTAATTGGCGATGGTGAGCGATGTCTCATTCCCTCACGAAGGCAATATTATAGTCAATAACCTAACTGATTATACTTAATTTATTTCCAAGAAATACTTCTATCCAATTTGCAGCAAAACTACGTTTTGATGAGAACTCGTAAAATTTTTCCTTAATCAGACTTTTCAAATGATCCACATCACGAATAAATTCGCATGAAACTTCTCTCTTGATGCTCTTCCAGATGAATTCTATCGGATTCAAATCTGGCGAATAAGGCGGCAAATAAATAAGATTGATTCCATAATCCTCTGCATGTTGCCTGGCAATTTTCGCCTTATGCGATGGAAAGTTATCAAGAATCATAACAATATTCTTCCCGGTGTTAGCTCTCCAGATCGACCTTAAAAAATCGCATACAGCTTCTTTCTTTGAATTGGCTTCAAAATCGATAACTGAGTTCCCGTTTAGAGCATAGAACCCAAATGTATTTGCACGGAGTTTGGATGTATTTTTGCAAATTGTAGGTCTGCCAAATGACCAAAGTCTCTGAGTGTTTGCTGTTGTCTGTGGAGCAGTCTCATCCAAGAATCCTATTACTGTATTGGGATCTATTTTAGGAAGTTTTTTTGAGTATCTCTTCCGCATTCTGGGGCCTTCGATAATCGCGTGGATATGGTTTGCCGAAATTCATTCCCATGTCCCTTAAAATAATATATATTTGCTTTAAAGTATAATCTACATTAAATTCTTTTGAAATAAGCTCCTTTACTTCTTTAGTCGTCCAGCTCTCTTTTCCGTTGAGAAGTTGTCGTAATTCATCTTTTTGCTGCTGAGTGAGTTTAGAGGGCCTTCCGCCTGCGTATCTAGGTATTATTCCTTCATAACCGTTGTCGTTCCATCGATCCTGCCAAATATATCCAATTCGCTTTGTCACACCTACTTTTTCTGCGGCTTTTTCAACACTATCGCCACCGTAGCGGAATTTTACAAAATATAATCTCTTTAAGACTTTTACATCCTTTTCTACTGTTTTGATCTTGCGATTTATTTCTTCGATGCTCATTAATCTTTGAATCGGGATTTTTTCTGGCTTGGACACAACAAATTGATGAAAACGTATAGTATAAAAAGTTTCGTTAAGTACTATAATTCTTCTTTTAATTTTCCAGCCCAAGAAGCCAAAATTTTTCCGCGAAAGCAATTGTATCGAAACGAAAAGTCATTTCCATTTTTTTAGTTCGATAAAGAAGCAAACAATAAACGGTAGGCTGAAAATGCCCAACAAAATTACATTCTCGGCTTAGTGACCCTTTTTCTTCCATTTTGGCTTCAGAGAGCTGGCTATTTTCTTTAAAATTACAGATTTAGGGTCACTCTTTGTAACCAGAATTCGTCCAGATGCCTCGGATTGGTGCCATATTTTTGGGTGCCTTTTCTCCCGCTCGATCTCCGGCTTGAGTCCAGATTTGATGGCAGCGGTTATCAATAGATCCAGTGTGGGTTCGTTGATAGCCTCATGAACAGAGACCATTCTACCCTCCATTCTGGATCGCTCCGCGTCAAAGTAAATAGGCCATATCGCTAATTTGTGCTTCTCAGGCATAAACTGTAGTTTTGAGATCTTCCTTTAAAATATCTTCGTCTCAAATGTTATCCGAATTGCCAAATTGTCCGGCACGCAAGTCTTTTAGCTATCTTAGGCCTAAATGTAGGAAAGGTAAAATCGTGGAGTTCCAATAATGAGCCAAGAAACTTTTCCTGTTGCTAATGTCGGCGGAAAGGAGATCCCTTACGACCCCGAGCAGCTCAGACGAATTCAGGAGCACCCATGTTTTAGCGAAAAGGCCTGCCACTCTTTTGGCAGGATGCATCTGGCCGTTGCCCCAAAGTGCAATATCCAGTGCAAATACTGTGTGCGAGACTTTGATTGTGTAAATGAGTCAAGACCGGGCGTTACCTCTCAGGTTTTAAAGCCTCAGGAGGCATTGGATCGCGTAGACCAGGTACTGGAGAAGTATCATTACATAAAAGTGATTGCTGTGGCGGGACCCGGAGAACCCTTGGCCAATGAGGAAACCTTCGAGACATTGCGCCTAGTGGGTCAGAAATATCCCAATATGATCCTTTGCATCAGTACCAATGGCCTGCTACTACCAAACAAGATTCAGGAACTAGATCGTTTGGGCGTCTGCAACATTACAGTAACAATGAACGCCATAGATCCAGTAATAGGCCAGCAGATCTACGAATATGTAACGTACGAAGGAAAAAAGTACGAAGGCCTGGAAGCGGCAACACTCTTACGTGATAATCAACTAAAGGGCATAGAAGAAGCCCTGAAGCTAAAGAAGATCGTAAAGGTTAATACGGTGCTGATACCGGGAATCAACGACAAACACGTCTTTGATATTGCCCACAAGATCAAGTCAATGGGAGTGTTCATCCATAATGTCATGCCCCTCATTCCTCAGTATAAGTTTTCTCATATAAAGCCACCTTCAATGGAAGAGAAGAAGAAGATCCAGGAGGATCTGGGCAAGATTATCAAGCAGATGAGACACTGCCGACAATGTCGCTCTGACGCAATAGGACGGCTTGGATGCGATGTGCAGCAAGAGTTTCAAAGCAGGACAAAGGAACAGGTCTAGCGCGAGGAATTTTAGTTCTGATGGCTTTTTTATTAAATTATTGGCCAAAAAAGTAGAATGTTCGGGCGCCTGCTGGAAATGGGGCACGCCATTTTTCTTTTTCTATTGATTTCGTTTAAATATTTTTGAGATACCGTTCGTAGCGCTGGAAATGCCGCTGGAAATGCTGGATATGAAGCTCTTCGGTCCCCCTGATTTCATCATAGAAGATGATTTTGTTTCTTCACTCCCTTTTGCATCAGACATTTTATTGTGCTTTTTGGAGACAGAATTGCCATTTTTCATTTGATAATTGCTGTTGCGATCCTTTGGACCTTTGCTTGTCTTTTTTTCTTTTGCCATATTTACCACTGCCCCGTCTTTTTCAGAATTGATATAGGTTACGCTATAACTCTAAGCAAATCCTTTTCTAATTACAGATAATTTAAATGTCATTAAAAGACTATGCTATTAACAATCTAGGATCTGACAGAAATGTTACATGATCAATTGAAGGTGAAGCCGACCGCTTCATCTGATAACATTTAATGTAAGAAATTATTACATCTGCAGACACTGCGATCCCAAAAAGATTCCGAATAGCTAGATTTGCTATTTTCTCAATGAAAATGTCGATTTGATATTTATATTTTCATAACCATTCGGTCAAAATGATCATGATAATGACAATTTAGTATATTGATATGGAGATTAAAGCATGTTTTTTTTCCGGTCCAATGCTTTATGCCAATTTTTCTTATCCCAAAGGTCTAAGGCAATCATTTCCTCGTCTAAATAACTCCTCATCCGTTCGATCAAGAGAGTCCAGTCAACTTTTTGCCCGTCGAACTCCGGACCATCCACGCATCCAAATTTGACCTGCCCATCTACCGAGCAACGGCAAGCCCCACACATACCAGTTCCATCAACCATAAGAGGCATAAGACTGACTCGCGTCGGCACGTTATAGGGAGCTGTTACTCTTGAGATCTCCATCATCATAAAGGTGCATCCAATGGCATAGACGCGATCAACCTTTTCGGACTCCAGAATATTTTTCAGAGGGCTATTCGCATTACAGGCCTTTGCATCATCACCATTATAAGATACTATAAGGCGGTCCGATACTCCGCCAATTTTATCCAGCCAAAAAGTCCAGTCCTTGTTTCTGGCCTCTACCAGGTAAAGTACACGGTTGCCGGCCTCTTTTAGGGCTCTGGCCAGAGCAAATCCTGGGCCGGATCCAAAGCAACCGCTCACTACAGCAACTGTCCCATATTTTTCAATCTTGCTAGGGGCACCTAAGGGGCCTGCTAGGTTAAGGATGATATCTCCCTTTTCAAAGGCGCAAAGTTTGCGGGTAGACACTCCCACGTCCTGTACAAAGATCGTTAATGATTCCTTGTCCCAATCGGCTAGGCTCAGAGGAATACGTTCAGCAAACTCGTCGGTTCTAACAATTATAAATTGGCCGGGCTTTGCGTTCTTTGCGACATCGGGTGCATTTATCCTGAGCATCACGAGGCCCGGTGCCAGCGTATTCTTTTCCAGTATTTCATGCATCCCGTCTCACCTTCACTTCGTGCACTTCGCTCTCCATTCCCGGAATGCGAAAAACACCTGAAATAACCCGGCGAGAAATTTTAGCATGAGCCTTTGCACTCCCTTGATCCCAATCCATGTGGAGGGCATCTGATTGCTCTATGCCCATTTGTCTTGCGTCTTCTGGATTGATCTCCATTTCCGGCACCCGGGTCAGATATTGCAGGTCAAAGATTTTGGACGTCCTTGTTCCGCTGCCGAACTGGAAAATGCTGGGACCATGTATCAGCAGAGGCTTGGACTTTTGAGACACTTTCTTCTCGAATGTTTCTGGCAAGGGATTGGTTTGTTCGGCCATGCCATGAGCAAGCATTTCCTCTGTTACCTGGTTATGGTTGAAATAATCAAAACCAGACGTGCTTATCCTCTTGCCTAGTTCTGCGAGTATCTGCCAGTCGGGCTTTCCCATCGACGGTATGGCGTGCCGAAGCAAAAGCAATTTGCCCTTTGGCCCAAGGAAAGTTCCCTCAATCTCAGCGAAGCTGGCAGCAGGAAAGACCACATCAGCTAGCTGTGCGGTCTCAGATAAATAGAGATCCTGTACCACAAGGAAGTCCAAATCCGACAGAACTTTTGCCAGCTTTGGCCGAACTCTGACAGGATTATATCCTGCCATGTAAGCCGCTTTAATCTCGCCAGATAGGAGAGCATTCATCGTCTGTTCGTATTTCAAATTCAACCCTAATGCTGCAGCTCCTCTGGAATTGCAATTTCTCCCCAAGAGACAAAGCTTTCCATCTGCCGCCAAAGCCAGCTCATAAGCCGCACTTCTTATATCCGGTCCACAGTCTGGTCCAACAATTACATTAGCTCCCTGTAGCTTTTCGGAAGATTTCTTAATCTCATCTGTTAAGACTGAAATTGCCTCCACGTTGTTGCCTTTAACGGCTGCAGCCAGCTCTAAGAGCGTTAGAGATTCGTCTCCGGGGCATGGACGCAGCCATATAGAGGCCTGCCTGGCAAGCAACGTGCCTAGCGAGCTCACTACAACCGGTTTACGTGACCTCAAGGCAATCTCCGTTGCTGGATTGGTCTCAGCAATATCTCCTACCACGATTATAGGACCAGATAGATCCTCAATCTCATAGTCAATACTCGAAACATCCGACGCCACGGCATGGCTCAACATGGCTTGAGACGCAAATTTCTTGGCCAGATATAATGCTTCATTTGCTAAAATACCAGATGTAAATAAGGCAAACCGATCTCCAAGATGGCGAGAGAGACCTTTTGCGGCAAAATCCAATGCGTCTTCCCAGGTCGTCTCCACCAACCTTCCGTTCTTCTTTACCAGTGGTCTTTTCAATCTATCCTGTTCGACGAATCCCAAACTAAATCGGCCGCGAACACATAGCTTGCTTTTTTCCGGTTTGGCTCTTATTATTCTTCCTTTGCTGACCTCTAGGCAGATCTGACAGTTGGAGCTGCAAAAAGGACAGGTCGTCACCACCTTATCTTCAGCAAGTCCTGCCCACTTGCTACCACGTTCCACTAACGCGCCCGTGGGGCAGACGTCTACGCAGGCCCCACAAAATCTGCATCCAGAATTTTGAAGGGGCTTCTCGAAGGCGGTCCCGATCCCTGCTTCATGGCCCCTATAAATGAAAGAAATTACGCCAAGGCCGCGATCTTGGCAAGATCTGATGCAACGACCGCACAATATACACAAGTTCGGATCCCGGTCAAAAAAGGGGCTCCTCACAATCTCTTTAAGATCCCCCAGATGCGGCAATTCCATCTTCACAAAGCCAATCTCTTCTACAATATCTTGCAGCTCACATCTCCGATCCTTTGGACAGTAGCGGCAGCCCATGCATTGAGGCACCTTCCTCATGCATTCCCTGATTTCGTCACACTTTCCGGCTCGCTCACAGGTTAGACATGTACAAGGATGTTCAGAGAGCAGCATCTCCAGGATGCTTAGCCTGAGTTTTCTCAAAGAAGGGGTATCAGTTCTTACCACCATCCCCTCTGAAATTGGCATGGTGCACGATGTTGGGTAACCTCTGATTCCATCGATCTCCACGAGGCATAAACGACAACCTCCGTATGGCTCTAAATCAGGGTGATCGCATAAGCCAGGTATGCTGATTCCAGCACCCTTTGCCGCGTCCTTAACCGTAATTCCAGGGGGCACTTCGACATCTTTGTCATCAATTTTTAGATGCATGCTGCTCTCCCTTTAAAACCGCCTTGAATTTATCCGGGCAAACATCCAAGCAAGCGCCACATTTGATGCAAGCCGTTTCGTTAATTGAATGCACTGCCTTCTTCTCACCTAAAATGGCCCTGGCAGGACAGTTCTCCTTGCATAAACCACAGCCTCTGCACTTTTCAGAGTCGATTGAATAGGCGACTAGATCCCGGCAGACCAATGAATGGCATTTTTTATTCTTTATGTGTTCTTCGAACTCTTCTCGAAAATATCTCAGAGTTGTGAGGACGGGATTAGGAGCTGTTGCGCCTAGACCGCACAATGAACCATTCTTTATGGCGTTGGCCAACTCCTCCAGCCGAGCAAGATCTTCTATCTCGGCCTTGCCTTTAGATATTTTTTCGAGAATGCCGAGCATCTGCCGGTTTCCAATGCGGCAAGGTGTACACTTTCCGCAGGATTCGCGCTGGGTGAACGTGAGAAAGAACCTTGCAAGATCGACGATACAGGTACTCTCGTCAATTGTTATCATGGAGCCTGAGCCCATAATGGAGCCTTTTTCTGCAAGAGACTCATAGTCGACGGTAACATCCAACCTAGAAGATGGAATGCAACCCCCAGAGGGACCACCCGTAAGCACGCCCTTGCAGGCCTTATCTCCAGGTATTCCGCCACCTATATCATAGATTATCTGCTGCAATGTCATGCCCATAGGGACCTCAATCAGGCCAGGCCTCCTGACTGCTCCGGCCAAAGCAAGCGTCTTGGTTCCTCGACTTCGATCCTTACCATAGGAATAATACCATTTGCCCCCCCGGTTGAGTATTTGAGCCAGATTGGCCAGTGTCTCAACGTTGTTTATATTGGTGGGCTTGCCCCAAAGGCCATAGTTGGCCGGGAATGGCGGCCTGGTTCTGGGCATTCCCCTTCTGCCTTCTATCGAGGCCATGAGTGCAGTCTCCTCGCCACATACAAATGCACCTGCACCTTCTTTAATAGAAATATCGAAATTCATGCCGGACCCGAGGATGTTCTTTCCGAGGAGGCCCATCTCGCGAGCTTGCTGCAAGGCTATATCCAATCTCTTCAGAGCCAGAGGATATTCTGCGCGGCAATAAATATACCCTTCAGTGCAGCCAATAGCGTATGCTGCTATCAGCATGCCTTCTAACACTGCGTGTGGATCCCCTTCCAAAATGGATCGATCCATGAAGGCACCTGGGTCACCTTCATCCGCATTGCAGATGAGGTACTTCTCCAAACCTTTGGCCCGTCGGCAAAACTCCCACTTCATTCCTGTTGGAAATCCAGCGCCACCCCGTCCGCGCAGGCCCGAGATCTTTACCTCCTCAATAACCTCTTCAGGCTTCATCACCAAGACTTTGGCCAATGCACTGTAGCCGCCACGAGCAATGTAATGCATTATATTCTCTGGATCGATGAGACCGCAGTTACGCAGGGCGATTCTTACTTGAGGCTTGATCATAGGGTGTTCATTTAGAGGTGGCAATCCAGGCACCTGAGGCTCATTGATCTCAGGAAAGTCGATCGAACCTAACGCAAGACTATTGTTGATAGAATCATTATCAAATACCGCATCAACCAACGATGATATCTTATCAGGCTGCAAATAACCGTAGCAGACTAGCGGTCGATTGGGCATTTTTATATAAATTAAAGGTTCCGCATAACAAAGGCCGAGACACCCTACATTTAAGCTCCGGAAAGCTATCCTGCGGTTATTCAATTCAGTCTCGATATTTAATTGGCTTTCCCTGGCCCTAGCAGAAATCCCACAGGTTGATAGTCCTGTAAAGATTAGAGGGAGGTCTCCCTGAAGCAGCTCGAGCCAGTCTTCTTTCGCCTTTTTCTGGACCCCCTGCAGCGACTGAGCGTTCGATACCTTTTTCATGTTTTCAATCCAGACTGATTAGAATAGAATCGATTTGATCAACGGTGACGCCCCCATGGATAACTCCGTCAATTGCCATCGCCGGAGAACGAGAGCAGCATCCGAGACATGCTACGGTTTCCAAAGAGAACATTCTATCCGCGGTTGTCTTTCCGGGACTTATGCCAAGCTTTCTCGATAGATGGTTGATCAAATCCTGGCCACCACTTAAGTAACATGATGTTCCCAAACATACCTTAAGATTGTGCTTGCCAGGGCGAAATAGCTTGAACTCCGAATAGAAAGTTGCCACACCATAAACAAAGCTCTCAGAAATTCCCAGTTCCTCTGCTACTGCGCTAACTGCTTCAGGAGAAATGAACCCCTGATCGGACTGAACTCGCTGCAATAAGGGTATGAGCGCTCCTTCCATCTCAGGAAGGCTTTTTTTTATCTCGCACACTCGCACTTCGATGCGTTTATCCAACTCCATAATGGTCACCGCTGCCTGAGTTCACATAACCGGAATGTCTTTTCCTTATTCAAGCAAATAGGTCTTCCTATTTAAGTCTTTAATGAATGATCCAATAATTTGTTATATCACTCCAGTAATGTTCTAATGATGAACAAGATTCCCACGACTTGCGTCTACTGTGGCTGTGGTTGTGGCCTGTTTCTGCACGTTGAGGATGGCCGTGTGTCGGGCGCATCACCTTCGCCATTGCATCCCATGTCAAAAGGTAGGCTCTGCATCAAAGGTTGGCTTACTGGGGAGTTCGTTGGCAATCCTGATCGGCTAAAATTTCCCTTGATAAGAGAAGGAGAGAGGTTTGTAAGGGCTTCCTGGGAAGAGGCTCTAGACCTTGTTGCCGCGAGACTCAAGGATCTTCGTGACTCCTATGGGCCGGATTCCTTGGGAATTCTGACTTCAGCCAAGGGCACGAACGAGGAGAACTACCTACTCATGAAGTTGGCAAGAGCTGCTCTAAAGACGAATAATGTCGATCATGTCGCTCGGCTCTGCCATGCACCAACTGTAGCTGGTTTAAGCTATGCTTTTGGCAGTGGTGCCATGACCAACTCAATTCGAAGCCTGGCCCTGGCGGATGTGATTCTAATCGTAGGATCAAATACTACCGAGCAGCATCCTCTCATTGCATCATACATTTTTGAGGCTAAAGCAGCAGGCGCGAAAATCATTGTAGCCGATCCTCGCCGAACGCCCCTAGCAATTCTTGCCGACATACATCTAGCTCCAAGACCAGGAACAGATATCGTCTGGATTAACGCTCTACTCAATGTAATAATTCAGAAAGGACTTATCGACCAGGATTTTATCGACTCCAGGACAGAAGGTTTCGAGGCCGTTAGGCAGAACGTGGCGGAATACACTCTTGAAGTGGCGGAGAAGATTTCGGGCATTCCTGCAAAGGATCTGGAAGCAGCAGCTGTTGTCTACGGTTCTGCCGCTCGTGCTTCAATCCTCTATGCAATGGGCATAACTCAGCATATAGTCGGGACGGATAACGTACAGTCTCTAGCAAACCTTGTGCTCGCAACGGGAAATATTGGCAGAGAGGGCACTGGCTTATGCCCCCTGCGAGGACACCAAAATGTTCAAGGAGCTTGCGACATGGGGGCTTTGCCAAACGTTCTCACGGGCTATCAGGCAGTTGCCGACAAAACTGCGAGAGATAAATTCGTAAAAGCATGGGGCACAGAACTTCCCGACGGTCCGGGACTTACGGCATTGGAAATGATGGATGCCGCATTGGAAGGTAAATTGAAAGGCCTCCTCATGGTAGGTGTGAATCCAATGATGAGCTTCCCGGATAGAGCAAGAATCGAGAAGGCTTTGGAATCTATTGATTTTCTTGTAATCTCAGATATATTCCCCACAGAAACAACGGAATACGCAGATGTCATCCTTCCAGCTGCTTCTTTCGCCGAGAAAGATGGTACATTTACAAGCACAGAAAGAAGGGTGCAGAGGATTCGTCGCGCTGTTGACCCGCCCGGAGATGCCAGGGCAGAGTGGCAATGGATTGGAGAGCTACTCTGCATGATGGATGTACCCGCAAATTATACATCTGCAGCAGATATCATGGAAGAGATTGCTGCTTTGACTCCTATTTATGGAGGAGTTCACTATAACCGCTTAGGTATAGGCGGCCTGCAGTGGCCTTGCCCATCCCAAGATCATCCGGGAACTGAAATATTGCATTCTGAAAAGTTTCCCATCGGCCGGGCCCGGTTCCGACCTGTGGAACATCTGCCGCCTTGTGAAACGCCAGATGATGAGTATCCCCTATTGCTGACAACGGGCCGCAGTCTGTATCAGTTTCATACCGGCACGATGACCAGACGCACCTCTTTATTGGAAAGAGAGGTCCCTATGCCGCTCGTAGAGATCAATCCCGATGATGCGACTAAAATAGGAATACGCAACGGTCAAATGGTAATAATAGAAACGCGTCGTGGCAGCATAAGCCTTGGTGCCCAGATAACCTCTGATGTGCCCATTGGCCACATTTTCGTTCCTTTCCACTTTAGAGAGGCTCCAGCCAATGTCTTAACTATGCAGTCTTTTGACCCAAAATCAAAGATACCTGAACTAAAGGTCTCAGCTGCCAGAATAAGGAGAGTTGCACAATGATTGCACTGCTTCCCAAAGAAAAGTTAGTGCCCCTTCTGACCTCTCTGAACCGCTCATTAGAAGTCATAGCACCCGTTTTAATTGAGGGCGGACCTTGTTTTATATCTTGGCATGGTGAACCCCTAGCCCTGGAAAAGAATCCATCGACTCCGGCTACGGAATTCTTGCTCCCTAACAGAGAGACGCTCTTTAAATATATCCAAGAAAGCGGAAGGTACACATTCGAAGAGAGCGCCGCAAAGCCAAGGTTTATCTTCGGCATCAGGCCTTGCGACTTGAAGGCAATCTCTGTTCTGGACAAGGTCTTTGGCTCTAAGCCTCCCGATAATCCTTACCAAGAGAGAAGGAACTCTACGGCACTGGCTGTGATGAATTGCCTTGAGCCTTCTGAGCAGTGTTTTTGCCTGCCTATGGGCTCTGGCCCAGAAGCGGTTGAGGGCTTCGATCTCTTGCTCACCGAGCTGAATGATGGCTATCTCGTTGAAACCGGATCACCCGCAGGTATTCTTTTTCTGAAGGAGAATCCGGAGTTCTTCGAGGATGCAACCGCAGAACACAAGTCCGAAAAGCAAAGGTTACTAAAGGCCGCAAAGAAGGCAGTGAGATCTGATAGAACCCCGGAAGGGATAAGAGAGGCGATTAATAAAGCGGACTGGCAGTTTCTGGGCCAGAGATGTATGAGATGTGGGGGCTGTACCTTCATCTGTCCTGTCTGCCACTGCTTTAACATCCTTGATCTGGGAGTTCCAGACGGAGAGAGGATACGATGCCGTGATAGCTGCATTCTCTCAGGTTTCACTCGCATGGCGGGCGGCGACCCCAGGAAAACCCAATCCGAACGTATGAAAAATTGGTACATGGACAAGTTCTTTTACATGCCAGAGAATACCGGTCTCCTGGGATGCGTGGGATGCGGACGATGCAGCAAAGTCTGTCTCACGGGATCCGATCGCTGGACTCTGGAGGCAAAAGAATGAATTCGTATATACCTATGCAGGCAGAGATCGTCGACATAGATATTGAGGCACCCAATACATATCTCATATCTCTGGAGTTCCTGGATAAGGACGTTGAGATGCATTACAAGCCAGGCCAATTCGTTATGGTATCCGTCTTTGGCCTTGGCGAATGCCCGATATCCATAACATCTTCGCCGACCAGACAGACACTGCAGTTATGCATAAGGATGGCAGGAAAGATAACAAGCGGCATCATGGATTGCCGCGTAGGTGATGTTTTGGGAATTAGGGGACCGTGTGGAAATGGTTTCCCGCTAGAGAAAATGAAAAAGGATATCATCATAGCAGGAGGGGGCTCAGGTTTTGCCACACTTCGCTCTTTGGTCAATTACATTGTAGACAAGAGGTCTGATTTCGGGGAAGTGGCTGTGGTCTATGGAGCAAGGACGAGACAGGACCTGTATTTCATGCAAGAGTACAAGAGCTGGCAGCAGACCGGTATTGAAGTGGGCGTGACTGTCGACATCGGCGATGAATCCTGGAAGGGGAATGTGGGTTTGGTCACAAACCTCATCGAAAAACTGCATATACGACCAGGATCTGCTGCCATCTGCGGCCCGTCTGTCATGATAAACGCAGTGGCAAAAAAGCTTATGGAGAGAGGACTCTCTCATGAAGATATTTACGTTTCTATGGAGAGACACATGAAATGCGGTGTGGGAAAGTGCGAGCACTGCATGATTGGGCCTTACCATGCATGTCAGGATGGTCCGGTCTTCTCCTATGATCTGATGAAAGATTTGGTTTGATATGGAAAAAAGCAATCAAAGGCTGTCAAAGAAAATTTGCTGCAATTTGATGAAAATACTATAAACCAGTCACTTTCGCAATGGTGATACTCATAAAAATGTTTAGATTTTGAAAAAATATTGCAAAAAAAAAATAGAAAAAGAATATCCCCCTGTAAATCCATTACAGGGGCTAAATTGACCTTGTTTCGTCATTTTATTCAATATCAAGACATTTGGCTGGAGATAGGCGAATAGCCCGTTAGCTCCATATAGCCTTTTCCTATTTGTCTGCCAGTAAGATTCTCTCCTCTGATCCGCATTATACCTTCCCAGTATTTTACTTCTCCTTTTGCCACGTTCATAGTCTGCTCGTCAAAGTATGGTTCCAGGGCGAATTCGCCCACTGGCGTGTTGAGAATCCAATCCAGGGGATACATGAAGCCAAATAGGTCCGACCTCCACCATCTGGTGGCAGTCAAATTAAATGCTCCATTTCCTTCCCATATTGTCGCATTGCCAGTGTGATCGATATATGTTAGGCCGCGCTGGTTTGGCAAATTGTTCCCCAGCAGATCCTTGTGGTTGAAGAGCATCATATAGTCGCCATCATCAAGACGCAGGCTGAACCAATCCCATGCAGGTAAACAATTGCCAAAGCCGCCCCACTGATGGTCAAACCAACTGTCCCCGCGAACAGGAAACTCTCGCCCGTCAATAGTTATTGTCCCTGTTGTATTCATTGCGGGATGGGAATAATAGTAAGTAATTCCTGCCATGCTCACTGGGTCTATCTTTTCGCAGATTCCCATTTGGCCAACTCCTTTGGGATTATGCAAGTAGTAGCCAAACTTATCGTTTGCAAGAGTCAGGTTTAAGGAGATATTCTGCCCATGGCCACCGTCATCGGATACATTATCTTTGGCGAGGATATTCCAAGCGTCTTGATCCTTCCAGTACGTTAGAATCGTCTTTGCATCCTGATAGCGCCAATAGTTCCCTTTTTTGTCATCGGTGCCGTTTATTATTTCAGACTGGTTTTTCATGGCAGCATACTTGTAACGCGGATGCTGGCTATTGTACACATCACTGATAGCCACATGGTTTACGAATCCAATCAACCCGGGTTTCAGGTTTTGCTGGAAGATGGTATACTCAAATCCAAATAGCTGGCCTGTACTTGGATCTTCTAATATGCCCGTCCAGTACAGCCACTCCAGGAATACAAGAGGATCCGTTACGATGGCTTCAGGCCTGTGTAGAAGATGGTCTGCAGGGAAGTCAAATACAGACTCCGCCTGATCAGTTGTCTTGTTCGCAAAATAAGCTGAGCTATTTGCAGAGCTTTCTGAACCTGCAAATGCAACTGAAACTGTTGCCATTATCAGGCTACTCACTAAAAGCAAGCCCAATATCAAAAGGAACTTATTTAATCGGATCATGATATGCCCCACCTAGGCTCAAATCACATATTAATAAAAAAGTTAGCTCATATATCTTTCGGAAAAAGAGCAAATAATGAGATTATCAGTATATCAATAGTCGTTGTGCCTAGAAATGCAAGCTGCAAAACGCTTCACCCTTCAAAGCTTAATTAAAGGACTTGAACCATTTTTGGGACAATTTGCGAAACGTCTAAGGATATGCCAACAATCATTATGCCAAAAGAACTTTATCAAACGCATTATAGCATAATATGTTTCGCCTATGATTGAAATGAAGAGATGGATTCAACAGCCAAGGATTTCTCGATCAATTTTGGCCGTCCTCGGCTGCTGTGTAGCCATATTCTGGCCGGGCGCTCTGACCTTTGGCTTTCCAGGTGTAATGGCATCCACGTGGCAGGAGATGTTTGATGTCGGGCGTGCAGCAACCGGAATCGCCATTTTTTTTATGCTTGCAGCCGTGGGTATATTCATGTTCCTGGTAGGCCGTTGGCAAGAGCGCTACGGGATCAGGAATATGATCATGTTGGGGGTCGTCCTAACCAGCTTCAGCACGCTAATTGCAGCTTATGCCTCCTCGATCTATGCAATCTACGCCTGGGGCTTTTTTTGCGGCCTTGCTTCTAGCTTCGTTTATATTCCGACATTAACCTTAGTGCAAAGGTTATACCCTGAAAAAAAAGGATTTGTATCCGGCATCGTCAGCATGGTTTTTGGGCTTTCTGCTGCGATCATGTCGCCCCTTTTCGGAAAAATGCTCATCTCACTTGGATATTTATCAATGAACCTTTATATAGCCATTTTTACACTCGCAATGGGTCTCGCTGGTGCATATTTTGCCAGAGAACCGGAAGAAATGAGAAACTTTGTGGCAGTTGAGTCCCAATCCACAGGAAATCAGGCCAATGAAGTAAGGAAACAGGCGAAATCTCTGACGGTTCATGAAAGCCTACACACTCGAAGCTTTTGGTTTCTCTGGATAACGTGGACACTTGCTGGTGCGGCGGGCGTTTCCATGACGATTCTTTCAACCGGTTTTGGATTAAATAAGGGATTTACGCTTGAGTCTGCCATACTCATCCTCACGGCCTTTAATATCACCAACGGAACGGGCCGCTTAATAAGTGGCATCCTATCCGACGAATTTGGCAGAACTCGGGTCATGAGCATGGCTTTTCTGGCAGCGGGGCTTGCTTATTTCGCATTTCCGTTGGCAAGCGGCATAGCATCATATGTAATATTGGCTGCAGCAGTTGGCTTTGCCTTCGGCACACTATTTTCGGTCTCTGCACCACTTGTCGCTGATTGCTTTGGGATTGAGCACTTTGGAGCCATATTCGGACTCACCTTTGCAGCTTACGGTTTTATTGCCGGTCCTCTCGGACCAACTCTATCCGGCTATCTGCTGGATATAACCGGAGATAACTTTTCCCTTGTCTTTTCGTACCTCGGGCTTTTCTTCTTTTTCGCAGCGATATTTATACGCAAAGTGATACCGCCCCATAGATCTTGATAACGAGAAAAATAGAGATCCAATTGGTATTAATGTATAGAGAAGGATCTTTAATTACAGTCTAGTCAACCACATGCAAAAGAGCTGCTCTCAAGCTTCTAGAAATTTACCTCTACTTCAACAAGCTTTGCCCCATGCCGCAATGCCTCTTCCACAGATGGAAAATCCTTTAAGAGGAAGATGCGCCACTCCGGGGTTTCGATGTGGGCCACCGAGTTCTTTAGCAAAGCAGCATATCTAGCGTACCTTGCCAGCTTAACAACGTACCCTCTTGTGCTCTCCACTAGTTTTACATCGAATCCCCTTTGCGCCAAAAACTTCTGGGCCTTGTTTCTCTCCCCAGGTGTCTTGAGAATAAAACGATAGTCGTCTTTATCATAATATTCGGCCAGTTCTTTGAAGGTCTCAACGTCCTCGAAGTAGTGCTTGAAAGTCCACTGTCCGCCAATCTTGAAAAAAGTAATTCCCTTTTTCCTCGGAACAACATCATAGACATTGGCTTGCATAAGCACAACTCCTGCACTACTCATATCCTATGTATAATTATCACAATAATTCGATATAAAATTTGTGGAAATGAGGCTGATTCCAATCAAAAATAGAATACAAGAAAGCATATGCCAGTTTGAGATTTATCTCAGCTTTTAAATCGTTGTCCACTTCAAGATGCTGTATAATTCAAAGCGCAACATCTTTTTGGGTTTGAGCCAGAAGAATCCTTATAATAACATCCTGTGGTTTAATGGATATCGAAAAAGGAAGAATGGTTTGCGAGTTATATGTACCTCATGAGCCGTCTCTGCCAGCTCCGACCTCGCACAAAATCCACCAGATAACATCCTTTCGTGAGAATAACTTTATATAGATATAAGTTATGTATATTATTCATAAATGTTATCTAGGAGGGAATAGCATTTCCAAGAGAGATTTGTCTCTGGGACCGGCATGGAGACTGCGGGTGGACTTGGTGAACTTGGATCTAAATCGGATAAAGAGCTAAAGCTGGAAAACACAGTAACTGCTATGGAAGGGTGTTTGAGGGAATCCGAGAATATGTGTTCGGCCCAAAAAGTACAAATTGAAAATTTGCATTGGGATTTGTGTAAAGCAAACAGAAGTATTAAGGATCTAGAGAATCGGAATAGTCACATAAAAGTAGCCCTAGCGGTATTAGGCATCCTTTTCACATCGTCCCTGATAATAATAACCTGTTTCCCTTACCAAAGCAACGATCTGTTCATATCATATTATACCGCCAGCAAAAACGGCCTAAATGCTCTTCTGGCAAACCCATTATTCCACAAACTTTATGGTCTGAAAATATCTAGCATTTCCCTACACCCCCCTTTTAATTGATGCCGCCTTTGGAAAATTGGTTATTTGGTCGACCTCTTTTGGACCATGGCGTCCAGACCGTGGAGCATAACCCGCGGTTCTGCGATTGATGCTAAGCAGATAGTGGAGTACATGGCCCAGGTCCTGAAAACAGGCATCTAGGCCACCATCCTGCCCTATGCACTCGCCCTGGACCGCACCTAAAGAAGATAGATAGGAACCGGCCGATAGGGTGTTTTGAATCTACAGTGTGCAATATTAGCAGCGTCATTAAAGTTATAAATTTGTTTTTAACGATGTTTTTAAGTATTTATATCGATTATACACGCTCTAATAATAGAGGCCGATAAAATGAAATGCTTGTTATCATTGATACTTCTAATAGCGACAATCGGCATGTGCATTGGGGATATCGATTGCCCCCTTGGAAGTGTATATTATACGATCTCTGCACCGCAAGGCTGGAACATTGCTGGCGTCGGATGCTGTGGGATAACAGCATCGGATTCTACCAATCCGGCCAGAGGCATAATTGCCTTGAACCATTTACATCAAGGTTTCAATATACTACCTGCATTTACCACTCCCGAGACCTACGTGGAAAATTATTTGCCCCAGGATTTCAATCTAGGAGACAGACAGGTAACTGATATGAAAATTCTTGATTATGAAGATAACCAGGATTTGGCAACCGCGTTTGCTTCTTATACCGGCTCTTTGGCATCTGGAAGATCGATGCGATGTTCGTTCGGAGTTAATGGCATCCCCGCGATCGGATCTTTTACGATAGTGACAAGCGAGCTGATGGGTTATGGTTCAACAGTTAACTTCCTTGCAGGGGTATATGCACCTGCAGATCAATTTGACACAGAAGCACCAGAGCTTATTGATGTGTTCAAATCGATAAAAGTGATGCCCAAATATAGGAATATCTGCACCCCGCCAATCGGAGGTTGTTACAATTGCATTGATGAAGATTGCTGCGGTCGTCCATGCAATGAAAATGGAAGATGCAATTAAGGACAGGACTACTTTTTGTCGATAGAGTAATCTCGCCCATAGAATATTCGAAATATTTCCAGACGGCTCAACATGTCTGAAAGTGATTTCAATATCCTTTGATTTTTCCTTCGATGGCGCACTCAACTGCTTCTGGCAATGATCTGATGGACCATACGCCGGTTCAGCTTCATGTCCTGAGTTAGACTTTCAGGACTAAACGGTTCCATGTCTATAGGGGAGTCGCTCTAAAGAAATACTGAAAATCTGGTGATAGGACGATGTTCGACCGGACCAGGGAATGATCGCAGTTACTGGCAGTGTCAAGCCAGGGCTTCCTCGCGAGAACACTTCCGGGAGGGCTTTCAACATGTCAAAATAAGAACGTAGGATACGCAAAGCTTTTCGTCGAGTAAATCGAATACATATGACCATGAGGATTAGATTCGGTCTCGTTTTCATCGTGCTGACTATGCTATGCATTTCCGCCCCAGGCCAGGAAGGGACGAGAGATGTGGCCTCGCTAATTGAAGATCTCAAGGATGAAAATAGTAGCATTAGAGCTTCGGCAGCCGAGTCTCTGGGCAGCCTCCGCGCCAGTGAATCAATAACCCCATTGATCGAGGCTTTCAAAGACGAAAATGCCAGCGTCCGCGTAGAGGCCATATATGCACTTGCAAATATAGGGGAGCCAGCAGTCAGTCCATTGATCCAGGCGCTGACGGATACGGATCGTTACGTCCGACAAGAAGCTGCAAAAGCTCTCGGCAAGATCAACGATACACGTGCAGTAGATCCTTTGATCCAATCTCTCTGGGATGAAGATTATTTCGTCCGATCGAATGCCGCAGAGTCTCTCGGCAATCTTGGCGACACCAGAGCGATAGAGCCACTGATCCTGACGCTCACAGATGATGATGAGTATAAGTATGTTCGAGGGGATGCAGCATGGGCTCTTGGCAAGCTCAAGGATACCAGAGCTATAGGACCATTGATTCTGGCTCTCGAGGATGAAGATGGGCATGTCCGAGGGAATGCTGCATTGGCTCTTGGCACGCTCAATGATACCAGAGCTGCAGGACCATTGATTGAGGCCCTTAAGGATGAGGATGAGTATGTCCGAAGGTGGGCTGCATGGGCTCTCGGCAAGATCAAGGATACCAGCGCGATAGAGCCTTTAGAGTCCGCATTAAATGACGAAGACGAAGAAGTCAGAACGTATGCTGCAGAGTCTCTCGGCGAACTCAATGACACTAAAGCCAAAGAGGTCCAGTCTCATCCGGGTTTTGTGTCTTCTGCAAATTTAGCCGAGGCCCAATCGCCCCAAAGCGAGCCCGTGAATACGGTCGGAGCTGTTAGCCTGTCCGACATGAACGAGATGCTGCTCTATGAGAATGCTCAATATGGTTTCGAAATGTCTCACCCAACAAATTGGATTGTTCAGGAGCCTGATGCCAATGATCAAGGAATAGTCGTAGGTTTCCTGGTCCCTGGAGAGGACGTGAATAATCCTGCTACCTATTTGTTAGTCCAGATCGAGAAACTGCCCTCCGGCCAGAAAATAACTATGGATTTGTACAGCCAGGCGGTGCGAAGAAACCTCGAAGCAGCCATGCCCGATCTCAAGATCTCGACCGAAGATGATATCTCAATCGGCGGGCAACCGGGTCATGCCATAGTGTATAACCTGGCAAGCCAGGATACCACCTTCAGAGTTCTAAAAGCTTGGACTTTGCGTGGAGAAAAAGCTTATGTATTCACTTATAATGCACCCGACGACCGTTATGATGAGTTTGCAAGAGATATAAGCAAGATAATCGGCTCCCTGAATGCCGCCTAATCTAAACGTTCACTGGGAGAGATCGGAGACTCAAGAGATGGGAATGGATCTGATGTTATGAATGATAAAGCAACACTCATGGTATTGTTACTCCTGCTGACCTGCCAGACGGTCTTGGCCTCAGACGTCGCCAAATTGACATTGCCCAGCGGCATGAACAACCCCCTGACATTAAGATATCCAGAGCTTGCCAATGCTCCTGCACCTGATCTGGTTAAGGAAGGTCTGAGGGCTACGTACGAGGAATACACCGGCTCTGGGAGGGAAGAGATATGGGAAAAAGGGACTCATGTTAGTGGTGATAGCCCGGGTGTCGGTCTGGTTCAAGTGGACGTGGTAGCTCTGGAAGCAGGCAAAGCGGCCACATGGACCAGTACGTATGCCCCAGATCCGACAAACGGAGCTATGAAGACTATAAACTCATACGGCTCCGTGAATCCTGTGGGCTGCGGCGACTTCTGGTGCAACCCCGCAATTCTTCGCAACATTCCGGACAAAGCTGACGAGGATCTGGTCGTAAACAGAGGCACTTATGATCTTGGCGGCCAGCAGTACAATGTGATCAGGTTCTACTATACGTCACAGGGAATCGTGCTAGGCATGATTTATGACCTGAATTCAGGCATAATGCTCCATCACACAGCTGATTTCGCCTCAAGTTTTGCTCCTGAAGATGGTGTAACGGTAACCAGAAAACAGAACGGCATCTTTAGGCTTCGCAACCTCAGGCAGGTGAACATCCCCTGGACGGAAGGAAGCGTCCCCTCTTGGGTAGTTCCTGGGCAGGTGTTGAGCTACCAAGGCCAACATGCATTTTGGCTGCCCCAGCTTCCGGACGTTTCACCTACGGTGAGTGCTTTGGGTTCCCAACTGGCCATACAGGAAGTACACGACAGATTTGCAGAAGGAAGACAGCAGACATACACCCAAGAGGCGATCCAACCAGCCTACGTCCCCATGGTAAGCGGGGTGGCCCAGATGATGGGGTTCTGGGTGCCAAATGAGATCTTGTCCATTAGTCCCGGCATTGTCGACAGCGACCCGGATACGGGCATGCAGGTCAGCGTGATCCAGAGCGGCCCTGACGGAGTAATAATGGAGAAGACAAATAATATGAACTACAAGCTAGTGGCTGCGTACGATGCCAGCGGAAAGTTGGTCCAAACCTCCATAGAGACGTACTCGGGAACGGCTGCCGCCCAGCGAGATGATCTGCAACTGGAGGGCGCTCGATCGTATTAGCGCAAATGCCGCCATCGCAAAGGCCAAAGATATTGTGCACAGCGGATAGGGTTTCAGTCCTATCCATATTTTTTCCCAGGTATGGAAACCTCGTACGAGTTTACGAGTACCTCTAGAGTATAAGACTCTCCTGTTAAAATCGTCTATTTGAATATGTATGTTGTCCCTACGCTATTTAGAATGAACTGCTGTGGCATCTCTCTTGCAAATTGGCCGATCGCCTTCCAACCGGTGCAATGCATCGGGACAACAATATCGGGATTGATCTTTTTCAGCTCAATTATAGTTGGCTCGATGATCGGATCGAACATTGGCCCCGTAAGGTGGAATCCACCCATGATCGCATGCACCTTGTTTATCCCTGTAACCTTCTGCATGTGCTTTGCAGTATTTACTATGCCAGCATGAGCGCATCCGCTAATGACCACCAGTCCCTTATTCTTCACTTTGACCGCAACACCAAGATCATCTTTGAAGGGGTCAAGAATCCACTTGCCATTTATCTTTGCCTCGGCCATTGGGAAGCCCCTCTCGAAAGATGTAGCGCGTTCCACTTCACCCGATATCAAAATCATATCTGATGCAATAGTGGAGGGCTTGCTGATCTTTGCAATAAACATAAATACCGTACTCACTATATAGAGATGCATGCCGCCGGAACGATATGAAGGCCAAACACTAACTATCTATTTTCCCACAAAAGAAGAGTACGATTTGATCCTTAAAAGAGCCGAGAAGGCGCAAATCAAGCATTCCCATTTTGCTCGAGAGATGATCCGCCTGGGCATGGAGCAATCGTCCCGGGAGCCCGATATCAATCTTTTACATGAATCAGCTAAATCCCGAGAAGAACTAACCGGACTTCGACAGGATCTAAAGGACAAGAACGCCACAATCGAGAAGCTCCAAACTGAGCTCTTCGCCCTCAAACAGTCCCTCTTCCTTCAACCCATGCCTACCGGTCAAGGACAATTATCATCAGAGCTCGTGGATCTCCTACAAGATGGCCGGACCTGGCGAAGCAACGACATCATGGCTGCTTTGCATATTGACTCCAAAAACATCGACGCCATAAAGGTCCTGGCCGGCCAACTCCATGCTCTCCAGGATCTGAGGCTCGTGGTCGAAGGTCCGAAAGGCTGGCGGTGGGTGGGCTAAGATGGAGAATCTCCTCACTTCCTACCTGTCGGACCTGCGTCTTCGCAGGATGTCTCCGGGAACCATCGAGGCCTGCAAATCCAGACTAAGCGCGTATCTGGCCTGGTGCAATGCTCGAGCATTAGATCCCACTCAGGCTGGAAGAGAGGACTTCCTTGCCTACCTCGAACATTGCCAGGCCCTGGGTAACAGAACATCTACACTCCAAAGCATCTTTGCAGTATTGATCGGATTCTACGAGCTTCTGGAGGAACAGGGAAAGAGCAGCTCCGCTAACCATGTGAGGAGTATTCGAAAAAAGTATCTTCGGACATACAAGCCCGATGCCGAGGAGAGGCAGATAATCAGCGTCGAGCAAGCGGCCCAAATGGTATCGGCGACCATAGATACGAGAGATAGGGCCATTCTGCTGTTACTCTTGAAAACTGGCATACGCCGAGGAGAACTGGTTAGCCTGGATGTTTCGGACATCTCCCTGGAGGGAATGAGCATCAAACTCAAGCACACTGCCAAGAGAACTAATCGATTGGTTTTCTTCGATGATGAAGCCAGGGAGGCCCTCGAGCGATGGCTTCGGGCTCGAGCACGCCGGGTCGGTGATGAGCAAGCCCTCTTCCTAGCTGAAACTGGAAAGAGGCTAGAGAAAAAAGGTATCCGAAACGCGGTCGTGCATGCGGCGGAGCGGGTAGGCTTGCATACGCCTGGTGCATCACTTGAGAAGCGATTCGGTCCGCACTGTTGTCGGCATTTTTGGACCACTCAGCTACTTCGGTCAGGATGTCCGAGAGAGTTTGTCCAATGGCTGCGAGGCGACGCCATGAAAGAGGCAATCGATATCTATTATCATATCGATGCGGAGGATGTCAGGAAGAGCTACCTGGCCCATGTGCCGCAGCTGGGGATTTGAGCTTCAATATAGCTTTTTCTTTTTTAGGTTCTATTGAATCTAATAGTGTTCTCTAATGGTGGTGCATCTTTGGTGTTAATTTATAATTCATAGCTCAAAAGTGTCATTTTACGCGATTGATTAATAAGAAAACTTTATAATGAAAATTTGGATGTATAGATCAATAGTATTATGCCAATAATATTTCTTTTAATTCTTCTCCGTCTTCCCAGAACACGAAATCATTGGTATAAGTCTTTAGGGTAGCAACGATTTTCTCCATACATCACCATCTACAATATCATCTAACAACACACTGAATGGAATTTAATATTTATCCGTCCAAGTTCCAGCCAATCAACTATGATTTCATCAGATAAATTTTTGCATAACCGTTGCTTTCGGAGTGTAATGCACATATAAAGACAGGAGTTGTTGTTCTTGGTATAACGAAGTCAATGACTATAGATCTTCTCGCCGACCTCTGAACTCTAGGATTATCAGGCATTAGATCGCGATAATCCATGAATACACAAAATCGCGAGAGTCGATCCCAGCTTGAGAGTTCACTATCGATAAGATGATTGCAGAAAGCTCGGAATTCAAGTGCTAAGCTGTTATGAATACAGCTCTGCCTATCCTACCCGTTCCTTGCTCTCCGAGGACTTTATCTAACCGGAATAATTATTTTCTGTGTGCTAGCATAGAATGATTGTAAGTCAGTGTATGTACTTTTAAGATTTGAAATCATCACATAGTCTGTATTGCCAGAAATTGAGATATCAAAAGGGTTATTAGATTGAATAAATAATCAAATGGATAATGAGTATTTTTAACTGGTACGATCGATTGCCTGTTCCCGAATTCATAAAAAATGTGATATTCTTAGTAATAATAATTGGAATTACTATTATAAATAGCTACTTGATTCTCGGTTTATGGCCGCCTATAGTTACTATAAATTCGGGTAGCATGATGCCAAACCTAAACAATGGTGATATAGTAATAGTTCAAGGAGCTAGTCGTACTAATATCATCCCCTGGGATGAAGCAGAGAAGAACGGCTACTATGCATTCAATTATCCTGGCGATGTTATACTTTATAGGCCCTATGGAAAGAAAATGCCATCCTCTTGGGATAAAATCAGTATATTGTTCGGAGAGACCATGCCACTAGATAAGGCTTATCCTATAATCTGCAGAGCTTTGACCTACGTCCAACAAGGTGAACCCATGTGGAAAGATGGCCCAAAAGCACCGTTTTCCGGATACATCACTAAAGGAGATCATAATGATGTGATCGATCAGATGGCAGGCAGGATCTATGGCATGGCCAATCTGTCATATTTAAAAATTCACCGGGACGATATCATAAATGTAGGGAGCAACATCTCCCTGGACAAGAAAAATGGTATGATAATATATTTGACAGAGAATGAGACATTCGTTGGAGAGGGGATTAGCTATCTTGTACCTGTTAAGAATGAGTGGATTGTTGGTAAAGCGATAGTGAAATTTCCCTTTGGTTTCATGAAGACATTGCGAGATTCTATAGAACGGGATCTTCAAGGTGTCTAAATGAACCTCCTAACGGTGGATCAAATTATCGTCCTTTTAGGTTTTTTTGGAACTGTATTCATGGGATTGGACATGTTTTTTACGGAAAAAAGAATCAATATGTTCAACAACTATCTAAATAGTTTTATTTATGAGTTCATTGGAAAGACTAAATTTTTTATTGCATATGGATCCAAGCGTGCTTTTAAAGGGTATCTCTTTATTTTTATTATAGGCATGATCATGACTTCCTTTTCATATTGGATTATTTTCTTGATTACTGTTTTCGGGGATGCAAATTACAGCGGCCTTTTAGAACTATCTAAATTTTTCCTTCAATTTTTTATTTTTGGACTTATTAAAAATACAGCAATGTTCATAATTTTGCTTATTATTGTATTTATCGAATATGGAATATTATTCATTGCGCCAATTATTGGGCTTCGGATGATATCTATTATCCTCGTATCCTCTCGCAAGGGAGTTCTTTTTACAGTTGGATTTTTAATGGTTCTAACTAGTATCTTGCTGAATTTAAAAATTTGATAAATTTTTTAAAAATATTTTTAAATAAATTTAATTTATATTATTTTTGGGATGCTTTGTTAATCCTTTGAATTAACTTAGAGATTGATATGTTTTACACTCAACAATAATTTGAAGAACCAATCTGGTAATTTATGGAGATAATGCCTTATAAAATCCTCACAGCGTCTTTCATAGCCGCAAGATCCTTCAGGGGGAATAATTCTTCGCATGGCAGTCTCCATATCAGAAATCGATGTATTTATCTATGGTGCGTACTTATACCTGGATGGCTTAGCGCCACAAAGAGCCATATTGGATAGTAGTCCCTTTCAACAATGTCTATTATGAGATCACAGGCAAGAATCTGCCCAGAATAGGAATGATTTTGGATTTGTCTAGGTAGAGGCGTTCACGCCGGATGAGTTCTGACCAGCCAGCCCCGAGCCAGAGGCCAGGTCATGGAACATATGAGTTATGATAGAAAGGCAAATCATAGAGAATCTCCATTAGCAGGTCGAAGATTTGAGAAACTCCAAATCATTTTGCATCCGATTTTCTTTGCATTACGCTTCACGAGAACACTTCCAGCGTCGTCTGGCTCTCATTCTCCTTCGGATGAGACTTAGCCATAAGCCTTGGCGAAGCCCTCGGCACTTCCTCAAAATAGAATACACGATCGGCATTCTTGACAATCTCCTCGAAGCAGGGATCAGCTCCTGGGGCATAGAACAGCAAGCTGCATCCTTGGCCGCTTCTCTCAGGGCTTGGGAGACGTATTCTGCCATCTCCTGGGCATCTTCATAGAGCATAGGGTCATGCTCGACGAAGATTAAGAATGGTGGGCTTCCTCGATAATAGTCTCATCAAAAAAACAAGAAAATTGATGCCAATCCTTCATCTTTGCCAGCAAAATTAGAATTCGAGGAGATGATTTGAATTTTACTAAAGCAGGTTATGAAATACGTAGGACTGCTTCAGGCACAGGAGCATAGACTCCTCTGGTTATTCGTTAGGAAAGCCTTACAGGGAAATAAGTGCTCGAGAAGGCTTCTCCTATAAATAGCAGTGAAACATATGAATCTCACATGGACGGGATGGCTCCGATTGGCAATTTGCCAAATCAACCGGTGAAGAACAGATCGGTGGAATCGGAATTGTCTGCCTCTACGTGCAATAAAAAAACTCTTGATCAATACCTGGAGATATATGCAACTCGTCTCTTTAATTTTCTAAAAATCGTCATCTTCATACTTTTGCTTTTAGCAATAGCTTTCAATTTTATAAAAATCTATACCCAACAAGGCATCGTGATACTGCCTTTTGAAATAAATAAAAATGAGAATTTCAGCGGTATTGCAATCGCTGATCAACTCACAGCCGAGCTTATACAGATTCAGAATATTCATAATACCAAATATGAGGAAATCCTAAAGACAGATAGCTCATATTATGCACCTGATTTTTCTTCAAATCAATTGATCGATAGTCGCAAGATGATAGTTCCCAAAACAGAGAATTTAGAGCTAAGTATGGCAGATATAGGCACTGTTGGTACAGGCTCGAATTCGCTATCTTTAGGAAATCTGATAATTGCTTTCAAGAACATCTTTCCAAGCAGTAAACAAGTTACCACGATTAGGGGCAGTTTGCAGAGATCTGACTCGACTATTGTTCTAATAGCGCTGCTAGAGGGCAGTAATATCCAGAGCTGGACTTTAAGAAAGCCTATTGATAATAATAAAGAAGATCAGCTCCATGGAATGATCGATGATTTGGCATTCATGATTACATATGATCTATCACAATCCAGCATATCTGCAAAGACGTGGGAGGGTTTCAAATATTATACGGAGGCATTGGACGCCTCCAATCAATATATGTTGTCAGGAAATTTGGATGATTTATATCTCGCAAGTAATTATTCGTTAAAGGCAATAGCCTCAGAAAAAGAATACAAGATTCCATTCGATTTGCTGTCATCATTAGAAATTCGAATGATATCGATTGGGAGGGCAGACGATGCGATTGAGTATTGCAATAAAACCTTAGAACTCGATAATGCATCTGCATATGGCTGGAACAACAAAGGCAATGCTCTCTCTTCATCGGGCAAGTACGATAATGCCATTCGAGCTTATGACGAGGCCGTCAGGATAGATCCAAAATACGTCACGGCCTGGTATAATAAAGGCGTTGCTTTCTTTGCCCAAGGCAAGTACGATAAGGCCATTCAAGCTTATGACGAAGCTATCAAGCTAGATCCAAATTTTGTCAAGGCCTGGAATAACAAAGGCATTGCCCTCAATAACCTGGGCAAGTACGATGAGGCCATTCGAGCTTATGACGAGGCCATCAGGATAGATCCAAAATACGTCACGGCTTGGAGCAACAAAGGCAATGCACTCGCTTCATCGGGCAAGTACGATGAGGCCATCAAAGCCTATGACGAGGCCATCAGGATAGATCCAAAATACGTCACGGCCTGGTATAATAAAGGCGTTGCTTTCTTTGCCCAAGGCAAGTACGATAAGGCCATTCAAGCTTATGACGAAGCTATCAAGCTAGATCCAAATTTTGTCAAGGCCTGGAATAACAAAGGCATTGCCCTCAATAACCTGGGCAAGTACGATGAGGCCATCAAAGCCTATGACGAGGCCATCAGGATAGATCCAAAATATGTCAAGGCCGGAAGCAATAAAAGTAATGAATCAGGAAAATATGTATTAAATAATTCACCCCTTGATTTTGGTACAGTCGGTTTATTTGATCGATACGTTTCCAAACTGACTCCCGAAACCGCTCCATTTATTATCGTGTCTATCTTATCTGCTTTTTTTGCATCCTATCTATTGGCTTCCTTTTATTTAAGGAAAAAGAAGGGCAGGAAGGACTGAAATGGACGATACCGCAACTCTGTTTTTAACGATCGTCTCAATTTTGCTTAGTGTTTTGCTCGGCATCTTGTATGCATATTTGCATTCTTTAAATGAGAAAATATCTGAAATAAAAATGGATCTGATAGAGATTAAAGGCATTATTCAAAATAAAAGGAGATAATAAATCATTCTTGTTGAGGCCTGATGATGCTGAATGGAACCTAGACATTTAGAATTGTTAATTGACTTCTGCTTCGTGCAGCCTGTGATCATTTAAAATCCTGTCTGCAAGCAGTTTTGTTTTTTTATTATCAATAACAGATCCGCTCCATCTCTATAATTGACGAAGCACATATGTTGAATAATCTAAGCCGGTTGAACTTAGAGCGACCTGAAGCATACAGGGTCGTTGAAGCTCGAAATCCTAAATCGACTGTTTTTTGAAATAGAGTATCATTAAGATGGACTTGGCCCTCAATTTTCATTCACTGAGGTAAAAATTGCCTGCAAATTTGCAATTATCGGAATCCACTGGCTAGCAATTCTTGATTTTATCTAGAATGTCACGGTCAGGAACTTCTCTTGACAATTCGGCTCCTTTCTCTATCGAAATTATAATTAGACTCAGTATCAGGGACAGAATGCGCATGGCCAACCGGCACAGCTTGCCCTATGGATTACATCAACTTCACTAAGGAAGCTGAGTTTGAATACATGCCAGTCTCTTACCAGACTGGAACTTACGACCAGAAGTGGGTTGAGAAACTCTGTGTCCAGAACTACAGGATCGGCGCTGTGCTGACTGAGATGTACACCCATGCTGAACACCTCCAGAAGACCACGGAGGTCAAGACCAGGGGGGTTATGGCGATTTAAACGAAGTCGATGGTGTGACCATGGACAACTGCCCAGCTTGCTGCACTGGTGTTCTCGAGGCTAACCTGAACAGCAACGTCATCGGCGTTGCCCATATTGGCTGGATATCCAGAGATCCAATGGCCGATAACCAATTAAAAGGACGCCATGCCGAATATGGCAGATCTGTCGAGGACCTGACCGGTGTCTTCTCTATCAAGAAGTTCATTCAGCTCTGGGGTAACTCCACCTGCGGCAAAATCAGTGTTGATTGGCTGCCCTGCGTGTAAATGAGTCAACTTTCCACCTCTCTTTTTTTGTATCTCGATACGACAAAATCCGATTGCATTGTAAACCAAAGCGTCCTCCCGAGCCACCTCCACCCCCGATCGTGCCTCCCGCCATCCATCCCTCGCTCGCCAATTCCCCCGCTCTCTCGCTCGATGGCAGGATGCATCTTTTCCATTAGCCGATATCTCATGCTCAGCAGCAACAAATTTTTAGCACAGATCCGCAATTAGTCCTTGGTGAAGCTCGTTGCCAGATCAAGCGGAGATCAATAGGAAATGCAATAGCGAAATTGTGGAAAATCGCCAGGAGGTTTTAAGGCTATTAGAAAGTAATTTCTCAATTCGTTCTGACAAAACTCAAGCTTGGCAGGATCTTCTTAGATTGATTGAGGACGAAGATGGCAGCGTGAGATGGGGAGCTGCAGATGCACTTGGAAAAGCGTTTAGTCATGTTCCGGACAAAACTCAAGCCTGGCAGGATCTTCTTAGATTGACTGAGGTAAGAGATATAGTCGTACGATATAGAGCTGCAGTGGCAATTTTAACCGCATTCATTCAAGTTCCAGACAAAGCTCAATGCTGGCAGGATCTTCTTGGATTGACTGAGATAAAAGATAGCGACGTTCCAAGCATTGTTGCAGGTCCACTTGGAATTTTGTTCGTTCTTGTTCCGGACAAAACTCAAGCTTGGCAGGATCTTCTTAGATTGACCGAGGATGAAGACAGCTATGTACGATGGTTAGTCGCAAGTGCACTTGGAACTGCGTTTAGTCATGTTCCGGATAAAACTCAAGCCTGGCAAGATATCCATAGGTTGACTGATGATCAGCACAGTGAAGTGCGTAGGGGAGTAGCAGGTTCACTGGGGACTTCGTTTGTCCATATTCCAAATAAAGCCGAAGCCTGGCAGGATCTTCATAGGTTGACTAATGACAAAGACCAGGACGTGCGACGGAGTGCTGCGGAGGCAATTGGAACTGCATTTAGTCATATTCCTAATAAAGCTCAAGCTTGGCAGGATCTTCTTGGATTGATTAAAGATGAAGAAAGCTTCGTGCAATGGGGAGCTGCAGATGCACTTGGAAAAGCGTTTAGTCATTTTCCGGACAAAACTCAAGCCTGGCAGGATCTTCATAGGTTGACTGAGGAGCAGGATAGTAACGGTCGAATGCTCGCCTATCACTCTTTAGGAATGGCCTCTATTTTTAAGGCCGCTGAATCAGAAAATAGAGAGACTTTAAAAAAAGAGCTATTTGCAGCAATCTCCTATTATGAAAAATCATCTCAATTATCAGAAAATAGTCCTTCAAGCTTTTGTTATCCCTTCTATCGCACTTATTTTGCTATTACTTTCCAAGAGGCAAAAGAAGACGAGGTTCAAAAGTATTTTGCAGAGGTAAAAGAGGCTGTAGGCGGATCAGAAAGCAAAGAGGAGCTACTAAAAGCTGTCGAGAACCTTGCCCAAGCGCTTCAAGAAACCCAGCGTCTCAAAAATAGGCCACTCCAAGAGATTGCTAATGAGCTAAACGCGTACAGGTGGTACTGCGATAAAGCAGCCGATCACTTGGCTGCCGCTGAGGATAAAGCGCCAGGAGCTGTCAATCTTCTCAGAAAATGCAATCCCCTTCTAGAAGAACGGATTACAGAACACTATCTCAGAAATCCAAGAGAAGGCCAAACAAATCTGCCAAATCACTCGAGGCTCTGGCACAGAGTTCGAGGCTCCTGGTTCAGAGATCAATAGAGCAGCAATAGAACTATCATTTGACAATATTTATAAAACACAGCAAAGCATATGTAGAATTGTTTTTCAATTAAAAGAATCTTGCAGGCTGCTTCCAGAAGGCAAGAGAGAAATGGTCTGCAATATAGTTCAAGAGATAGAACACGAAACCGAATTTCCCGATAAGATCGTCAAAGTCGAGCTTGCATTAACTCATCTTATATCAGCTATTGAAACTCCTCTTGAAGTGAGAAATGCGGTTAATGAAGTCAAAAATACTGTTATCGAGCACATTGATGAATCCCAAGAGGCTATTCTTAGGTCTCAGGAGACTATTCTCAAGGCCATAGATGCAAAGAGTGACAACGACCAAGAGCTTATCGATCTGATAAAAGTAATGGATGCATATGTTCAGGATTTGCAGAAGCTGAAAATCGAAGAATATCAAAAGAAAGATGATATTGACAAGGCGGCTAGAATAATAAAAGATCCTGAACTCGAAGCAAAGCTGAAGGTCAAAAGTTCAATTCCATTGATACCATCTTTATTAAGTCTGGAAGGCGAAGTAGGATTATCAAGTGGCATTAATTTCCGGAATGCCTGGAATAGGCTAACTGGAAAGCATCGTTAATCTCGATCTCAAGGCTTCAAGTCAAAAGATCTCTTGCTATTCGAGGAGTAGATTCATTTTACGGTAATCTAAGCCCCGCTGACCTTATCAAGGACCGCACCCATCTCTTTCAGCTTTGCCTCATTTAGACCTGGCAACGGAGAGGCTCCAACTCCCAGGATATTGAGCCTGCGCTCCAAGAAGGCGTCATTATGAAGGACAAGTGGCATTGGCTTCCTCGCCACTTTTAGAAAATCCATTAATCCACCGAAATGATCAAAGTGGCCATGACTCAGTATGAACGATTCAACCTCGCCCAGGTTCTTATTCAGAATCTTGGCGTTATGCGGTAAGCTTATCGATGTTACGCCCGCATCCATCAATACAGAGTGCTCCTCCGATCCAGCAGAGACCTTAAGGAGGCACGAGAATCCATGTTCAGCTAACGGCCAATTTGGAGGAGGTGCAATAGCTCTCCGAATCATATCCGTGTTCTGCATCATTAAAGCATCTGTGTAATTGTCAACTAAGACTGTAACTTCCAATCGATCTATCTCACGAAAATGTATTTCATCGCAAATAATATCCTGATTCAATTCAAATTCTCCTGAGCTTATTGATTTTATTTTCTAGTCCTTGAGGTGCCAACTTTTCAAATTATAGCAGACAACATATATCCACGGATCACGCCTGGGCCGTGGACCTCTCCGAACTATTTGTACGTCGACGAGTTCAACCTTCTCCGGTCGCGCCCTTCATGAATTGGTAGACGTATTCACCATCCGCCTCGCCTGGTGGTCGGTAGAAGGTGCTGTTGATCTCCGCTGTCCTGAAGTATTGAGCATAGTAGTCAAACCATGCCATTTCTTATTTGCGAAGCTCCACTTCGGGAAGACGCCGCCTACCCAGTCATCATAGGTCAGCCGCCTGCAGTACAAGGATCATCATCCAATGCTATTATTGAACGGAGACGGAATATGGATTATCCGGCTCTTCCGGCACGACAATCCAGGCAATAATGTAAACTATAAGTCCCGCGCCAAGAGACAACACTAATATCAAAGTAATCAGCCTGACAATGATCGGATCGATATCGAAATACTCCGCTAGACCACCGCAGACGCCAGCAATTACCCGGATATTCTTTGAACGATAAAATTTCTTGGCCATAAGAATCTCAAGTTTTGAATTGTGCCAGGATTTTAATAAGGCTTGCTGTTCGTCATAAAAATTATCAGTTTGCGTGATTTAATCGGGATTGCATTTTGAAAATCTCAAATGTGCCAGCATCTTTTAGCTATGCTATATCCACTCGATAAGGTCTCAAATATCATTCAAGAAAGGCGGTTAGTTAGACTTGTTCTGCGGTTATTGCAGCTTTTTCTGAGCAAGTTCTTTGGGTTCATTTGCGGGATTTCTTCACAATCTTTGCGTGTCAATTAATCCGGTACTTGTCTCCTCGAACATTTGAGAAAATTCTGGCATTAAATTCGGAAAAGAATGAAATTGGTTGGATGTTAAAGGTTTTGAGACAAAATATATCCATATAATAACATCCTTGCAGTTTATGCATTATAGAAAAAGAGTAAAGGGATTACGGGTTACGTATGCTTCCAAAGCTGGTATTAGCCGTATATCCCAAGCACCTTGGCCTTGGCGAAGGCAACATCTGCTTCGGATGTCTTGCCTATTGTGTTAAGAACAGCACCTTTGTCGTTCCAGGGCTTTGCCCATTTAGGATCTAATTCAATCGCCTTGTCGAATGCCTGTAAGGATTCGTTATAATTCCCTACTTTATTGAGTGCAACCCCTTTATTATACCAGGTTAATGCATATTGTGGATCTAGTTCTATCGCTCTGTCATATGCTTCGATAGACTCGTTATACTTGCCCTGATGAAGAAGTGTTACGCCTTTGTTCATCAAGGCAACAGCGAATTTAGGATCAAGCTCGATGGCTTTATCATAAGCCTGAATAGCTTCGTTGTACCTGTCCAAATTGTCAAGAGAATTGCCTTTGTTATTCCAGGCAACTGCAAATTGTGGATTAATGTCTATACTATTGTCAAAGGCTTGAATAGCTTCGTTGTATTTGCTCAGATGATAGAAGGTAACTCCTTTGTTGTACCAGGCCATTGCAAATTGAGGATTTAGCTCAATGGCTTTATCGAAGGCTTGAATAGCTTCGTCGTATTTGCTCAGATGATAGAGGGCTATACCTTTGTTATACCAAGCAGCTGCAAATTGAGGATTTAGTCCAATGGCCTTATCATAAGCTTTTACGCCCTCCCCGTATTTACCCAGATTATCAAGAACAACACCTTTGTTGTACCAGGCCATTGTGAATTGCGGATTAATGTCTATGGCCTTATCGAAAGCCTGAACAGATTCGTTGTATTTGCCCTGGTTAGCCAAAGCATTGCCTTTGTTGTACCAGGCCGCTGTAAGTTGGGGATTTAGTTCAATGGCCTTATCAAAAGCCTGAATAGCTTCATCGTACTTTCCCAGATCATCCAAGGTCTTGCCTTTATTATTCCAGGAATCTGCGTATTGTGGATTTAGCTCGATTGCCTTGTCATATGCTTGAATAGATTCATTGCACATTCCCAGATCATCGAGAACTACTCCCTTATTGAACCAAGCTTTTGCAAATTTTGGATTTAGCCTGATGACATTGTCGAAAGCTTGAATAGATTCATTGTACTTGCCCAGCAGTTCGAGAGCTGCACCTTTGCCGAACCAGGCTTTTTCAAAACTGGAATTTAGTCTGATTGCCTCATCAAAGCATTGAATGGATTGATTGTACTTGCCTTGAAAAACGAGATCATAGGCTTTATTAGTCCAAGCTTCTATGTTTGTTGGGTCTAATGTGATCGCATTATCATATGCCTGAATGGCATCATTATAATTCTCTTTGACATCTAACACATTACCTTGCAAAACCCAATCATTTACCGTTGTCTGCCCAAATGTTGGAATACACAGAAAGTAGCAAAAAAATATCAAAAGGATAACAGACTTTCCTCTAATGACCATCCCTCCAAGCAAACGTAAATACATCGATATAATTGATAAGAATTCTGCTTCGAACCCAAATAACCTCTATGAAACTAAAACCGTGCTAGAATCTCATCCACAGCACGTAATCTCATATTCAAAAAAAACACATCGTTAGGCTACGTCCTGGCTGGCATAGCCTAGCAATTTACCAGTAAACTTGCCTTACCCTGAGCAGTGGATTCCGGGCCTTTCTACATAGCATCCGGCATTAAAATCGATTTGATGGACCCTATGCACCACCAAGTGACTCCCATTTACTCCATTTGGTTCCGTCCCATATCTTGTGCAAGAGCGCCCCATCCTTGCCTCTGGCAAAGACATCAATGCGATTTGGACCCCAAGATACAGCACATGGTTCAGAGGTCAGCTCACCTCCAAGCGATTCCCAGGTACCCCAGCCAGCATTGTACGGTAAATGCCAGAGAGCGCTGTCCTTACCCCTCACAAAGACATCAAGCCTGTTCTGGCCCCAGGATGAGACTGTCGGACTGGTGTATACCTGGGAAGACTGTAGTTCTAAAGATTTTGTATATATCACGCGATAGGTACCTGGCAAGGCGGCAAAGAATGCGTATTCTATTCCTTTAACCATATGAGTACTGGAGATGATTGAAACGTCGTTATAACTGATCGTTGAAAAATCTCCCTCTATTGAATGTTTAGGAACCATTGCCTGCAAACCTCTTGCCCCATCACTAACTTCTATTGTAAACTGTAGGGTTTTATCTTTCCAAGTGATATTCTTGAACGACGAATTATTGCGACCATCGAGCCACTTCAGCATTTGTAAGGATGAAACCAGAGGTACGTGATGCTCTAAAGCGGAATTGAGAACGGCCTCGTGAAAATTATCAGACGCTGAACTGCCGTAGTCGTAATGTGTCCCAAGTACGCAGTAGTATCCCTCTGGCCCAAGCGCACGGTCAAGCAAACGATCTATGACGGCCTTAAATTGGCTAGAGGGAAATGATTCATATGTAAGCTGTGTTGTAGCCTGGTACACATCGATCAAAGGACCATTCCAAGACGCGTAGCGCATAGGTAGACCGGAGCCTGTAAAAAATCCTTCGCGATTATTCACCCATCCAGGGGGCCAGTAATAATAGTTTAAGTCTAACCTGATACCATATTTCAATTCGATAAATGGCTGGGTATCCCATTCGTTGTTGGCAATGCAATGTAAGCGATGCGTCTGTTGTGGAGGTAAGCTTGGGAATTTTGCTCTGAACTCGCGGAGCTGACTTGCATAGAATTCATCCAGGGTTTTCGCAGTCCACGGATTTGTACAACCTGAATTTACATGCACACCTAGCTCGAATCCCTTTGAAACATAGTCAGGGGCATTAGTAATTGTTACCGTATTATAGATGTAGGATGTGCTGCGGACACACTCCCAGTCTTCGACAGAACCATTCTGTGGGCTATTGAGTATATGCTTTTTGAATACCTCTTCGGTCTTAGCGGAAATCCCATGATTGTCCCCGGCCATGATGATCGCTGCTTTTTTGCCATGGGGTAGGTACCAGAAACGTGGTAGGGGCTTGCGATCCTTATTCATAAAATAAATTAGGTTTACCAGCAATCTTTGTTGCTCATCTGCTTGTGGGATGGCTACCTTATTCAGATCGATCCAGTCGTGTTCGGTGGCAGAACCATGAAACATATCGCTGGCGCGAATCCCTGGTTGACCATCGCGTTCCTGGCCCACCCAGTTTGGATTTCCCATGCGGGTAAGGACAACTGAACGCGCCAAATCGTATGCAAATGCTGCTGCCTGGCCACCTTTGTCGCCTATGCTCCGTAGGGTTACAGCAGGGTTGTCTGTTTTTGTGTTTGCATCCGTAAATAGCCAAGCAGCTGCCGTTGCATCCACTATTTTATATCTATCTGCGATACCGTGAAACTGAATTGTCTCACCAACGATCCCCTTACCAGGTTCTGTATCAGTCTTAATCTGCAGGTAACCGTTTTCCAAAGTTGTTGAAGTAACCTCAAGACCCAGGAACTCTACAAGCTTTTTATCGGGACGCATAGTGATGAGTTTGCCACCGCCCTTAACCCAATTCTGGAACATTGTCACCTGACTTGCGGTCAATCCGGTTTCAGCAAGAATCATTATATCATAACGAGCCAGCAGTCCATCTGACAAATCGGAAAGATCGGAAGATGCAAATTCGTTTAAGCCTTCGCAACGAAGTATTTCCGAATAAAAAGTACCAAAGGACGCGATCTGCGAGTTGTAGACTAACAGAATTGGCGCATCTATATGTTGCAGATTGAGCCATCCGGACCAATTTTCTACTGCCATATGTTAACCCTCCTTAACACATTATTTATCCGGATAGATCAAATATTTTTTGATTCAAGGCGTTATAGCAGCACTTGGGGATCAGGTCGATCCGGCTACGAATTTCAGAGGATTGAACTCGACAAGAGCCTATTTGCCATATCCTATGGCTAATGATGTGGCATTAAACAATGCAGGTTATACATATTAAAGTATGCAACATCCTAGACCGATATTCAGTGGCCAATAAGCGGCCAGCGTAATTTTCCATGTAAGCTTTTCTGAAAAACAAGAACATGAGGAGGCTATCATCCTGCATGGGGCACTCAAAAAGCTGAGACCACCGGGAGAGAAAAATCGCTAATTTCAAAGACAAATGAACTTGCCAACAACACCTGTAAAGTTTCATGGGACGATAACAACGGATATTCTCAATAAACTATTTCCACCCAAAGATGCCAATGAAAATGGAATGTGGCCTGATGAACAAATCCATAGTCTGAGACAGAATGGAACCGACAAGACGATTTTCAACGCACCACTAGTGATCAGAAAATTCAGACCAGGGGACCTGGAGGAAGCACTGGAAATTGATAGGGAGGTTTTTGGGGGCTACGACCCGGCCATTTTCGCTGCATTTTACGAATACCATCCGGGTAGTACTCTGATTGCAGAGGTAGCCGGGAAGGTGGCAGGCTTCATCTTGGGCTTTAAACAAACGCCGTTCGAAGGCAGGATTTTCTGGCTGGCCATAAAACCAATCCACCAGAGCAAAGGCATTGGATTAAGCCTGATGCAAGAAGTGCTTAGGATATTTAGGCGCATGGGTGCCCAAAGCGCAACATTGGAGGTAAGAGTTAGCAATAAAAAGGCCCAAGGACTTTATTCTGCTTTGGGCTTTCATATGATCGGCATCTTTCCGTCTTATTATTCCGATGGAGAGGCAGCCATTGTAATGAAGCGTCATCTCTAGTTATTCTATACCGCGATCTGTTAGCCTAAACTCAGCGGTTCCCCCTTCTGGCAGCGAGCGGTGCTTCATCAACCGGGCGCGTCGCAAACCTTCGCCTCTTTTCTCTAAGAAAACGATAGCTTTGCATATGTGCTCCATGTATGTACCACCCAAAGGCCGCAAAGTATTGTTCTCGATATCAGTGTAAACCTGATTGGTTATTACAACAGGAACCCTATATTTTCGCGCCTGCTCTTGCAGCTCGGAGAGCTGAACGGAGAGGAGGCGACGTACAGGCCTGCTATCTTCAGATTCCAAAAGCACACGGTAAAGTGATGTGGCAGAATCCAATACGATCAAACCTAGATCTCGCCCAGCAATCTTTGAGACTTCACGAATGGACATCGCCTGCTGCTCCAGGCTCATGGGTTCAAATATCATGATTTTCGCAGCCACCTCTTTTGCACCGACGCCTGCGATTTGCTTAAATCTCTCTGTGCTGAACCCCTCCGTGTCTATGAAAATTACTCGAAACCCACGAGCCACGGATTGGACTGCCAGCTGCAAAACGATGTTGCTCTTGCCTGTGCCTGACTCCCCGTAAAGCTGAGTTATTATACCTGACTCAAATCCACCGCCCAGGAGGAGATCCAGGCTTTGACAGCTAGATGGCAAACGGTCCAATACGGCCATGGCAAGCAAATATCGATACTGTTCGTGCTAAATATAGATATCCACGGACAGATTTCCCAAACGCACTTTTTCGACAAAATTCGATTTCATTCGCATGATTTATGATATCAGTCATATGTGTGAATAACTATCGACCCTTTCCATGAGCCGGTCCATGGCATCTCGCTCCCTCGGACCACCACAACGGTTAATGATTCTTCGCAACTTCATCAACTCCTCGTAATAGGAATCAGTTCGAAGTGCCATATATCTGGTCGCGGCAACCGCGGCTTCTAGCACAAGATTTGCACCCCGGTTGCATGCGCGAAAATCCTTTCTCAAAATCTCGCCCTTTACAAGCTCCACCTTGGCAATAATTATATCCAGAGGATATGCCTCGCATTTAAATAACCCCCAAGCCTCGGCCTCTTTCAGCACGGGAAGACCATCGCGACGTATAAAATAGTCAGGAACGAGATCTTCTAAAGCAGTTTCAGCAAAGAGCCAGGCATCATGGCTTATATTGGCTACGAACCATCCATTAGTCAGGATATTGTCATAGGTGTGAGTGCCTAAGAAAAGCCGCACATATAAGTTATCGCCATCTCTGATGAGCCCCAAAGGCGCAGCATTCATCCTGCCGCAATTTTCCGTGGTCGCAATTACCTCATTTATTCCATTTAATATACCAAGTTCGTTCAGAGCTTCGTTGCCATAAATCATAGTTAAAACCTATAATCCTGCAAGAGGTAGATAAATAAAGATGCTGCAATCAGGTCTGCCGTAGATCCGGGATTAATATCCTCGGCCAAGAGAAGAGAATCCAACTGGCGGGCTCCATCCAAACTATCATCCCTAAGGGCCATACCGGCCTGTAGTGTTACTTGTCTTGCCTTTTCCGATCCAAATTTAGCACAGACCAGGCTATCTGGGACTTCAGCCAAAGCTTCCAGGTAAGTCCTTACTACACCGTCGTTCAGGCCATGTTTTCCGATTAGCACTTTAAGCCTTCTCGATAGTAGAAAAGATCGCTCAAAATTTGTTGACCATTCCCGAGCGATTAGGTCGTGGTCCAGAGATAAGAACATAAGTTGCTGCAAAGTCTTGCTCTTTTGGCGAAGCCTTTCCCGCGAGGACTGATCAGTCAAGCTGAACAGATCCACATCCTTTACCCGAACACCAGCCATTTCGAAAGCACAATAAAAATCTATCGCATCCTGAACAGTGGTGCCCTCCAGAACACTCATCAACTCCACCTCAAGCTCGCCGGGCCTACCGGCAGCAATAGCAAGTGGAATCATGAGAACCAGCGAACCAAAATGGGTGTTGCTTTCGATATTCCATGCCCTTCGAGCATGCACCCCGTCCAGAATAAGCGAACCAACACTTCCATGACCATAGGCTGCTTTCCTGAAAACCGGATAAGCGGAAACAGCACTAACAAGAAAATGATGGAACCCAATGTCTGAAAAATCGTGGCAACGATCCACGTTACCAGGCTTTGGACTGGAAGAAAGCTCGAAGAGCATAGCCAGCTCTGCACATTGCGCTATGTGGTCTGGGCTCATGATCATCAGGCGGGCTTTTTTAGCAGGTCTTCAGCAAGTTTTTTCTTCAATTTCATATACTCCTTTCCGGATAATCCAATTCTGGCCAGGACTGCATCTCTGAGATAGCAGAGCTTGCTGATCTTGCAGCACCATACAAGACTGCCAAAACAGGTTCCGTCACCCTTCTCCAGCGGCGTTCCTTTAGAGAATTTGATCTTCTTTTCCACAAACTCCTCCGGCGTCATACCTGCCTTCTTAAGTGCGGCAATTACGGCACAATGCTTTACCGGCGGACAGCAATAGGCAAGACCACGCAGGTCGCCTCCCGCGCAGATATGCTTGGGCGCATTGCACCAGCCGCTCAATGAGTCGTACTCCTTCATGGCCCCAGAGAGCCATTCGGCGAATTCCGGATCGGCCCCACGGAGCGAAACCATATCAGCACCCATGGCCAAGAGATCCTTAGCATCTTCAAACTCACCAACATCAGCCAGTGCCATGATAGCCGGACCTTGATGGTCTTTTGCCCTCTTTACGATCCTGGGACCTGCTCCATCCAATCCACGCAAATCGAGGTGAATCAAATCCAGGTCAGTCTCCAATAGCTTCTGCAGCAAGCTTTCTGAGAGATCATCCGGCCTGATTCTCAAAGAAAGTGTTACACCACAGCGTTTTAAATCGGGGATCAACTCTAGCAGCCGGACAGGATCACGAATCTTCGATAGCCTAATATCAAGAAGGCAAAGCTTTCTGCACGCGAGCTTTGCCGCCTCCAAGAGGGGCTCGTCTCTCGAACAGGTTACGCTGAAACCCAATGGTCCTCCGCCATTCTTTTTGTTCTTATCGAATTTATCCAGGCAAGACTCCATCTCCTTAATTGAGATTTCATCCATATCAAAACCATCCAGTAAGAGCAAGCCTGACCCCGGGCCATTAATCGGCTGGTTGTGAGAGGTAATGACAGCAATTGGATTATCAATATGAAGGTAACCTACATCAAACATCAGGACCGGAAAATCGTTGCCTAAAGATATCAGGCTTTCGCTGTAAATAATTTTAATCAAATTAATAGTAATGTTAGATATTAGTGCCGCTGACCTCTACCATCATTTATATCTAAGAATATACAAAGACTCTGCAAGTGATATGATGGTGACCTTCAAAGTTGATACAGAAGCAAAGGCCATAGTTCAGGGACCCGAGGACCAGGATAGGCATCCCATTGTGGCCAAAGTCAAGGGAACAGGAAAAGACGAAGCTTTGAGTGTCCAAGTGAGTGGCGAAGGCAAGAATCCATTATCCGCCAGAATATCCGGCGACTCCCAAAGTCCCATCTCCATCGCTCCAATTACGGTTGAACCCATCACAGTCGTTCCCGACCTGAAATTAGCAGCCGAGACTCTTGATGTAGGAGCCATTATTGGAGCACTTACAAAACTCTCGCAAAGTGTAAAGATAGAGGTCGCCAATTCCAAAGACCCCCTAACCATTGCCATCGGAAAAACGCCTGTTGATTTGACAATATCAGTGTCTTCTCCCGCACAGGAGACCATATTCAAGATAGAAATAAAGGGCGCCATAGGGGGATGAAGGTATTAATAATTTTATCAATTTCAAAACTATTAACGATTCTGTAATAGGGTGGTATTTATAATTCCGGAATGGCTCACGATTCTTGTAGCTGCAGCCCTGCCCATATCTGAGGTCAGGGGCGCTATACCGCTTGCAATTGGAGTTTACGGATTCTCTCCCATTGATGCATATATCTTATCGGTATTTGGCAACCTTCTGCCAATAATTCCGTTGCTCCTCTTTCTGGGGCCGGTCTCCGATTATCTGAGGCGCTTTACTTTTTGGGATAATTTCTTCACCCGGCTCTTCGCTCGAACTCGCAAGAAGTACATACTGGATCATGAAAACTTTGGTTTGACTGCACTGGTCATATTTGTGGCCATGCCATTACCAATGACCGGAGCTTGGACTGGCTGCGCCATTGCCTTTCTACTAGGCTTTCGTTTCTGGCCAGCCTTTGCAGCAGTTTCTGCAGGAATCCTCATCGCCGGAGCTATCGTCACGGCCACTGTTATGGGGGTCCAAACTTTAATTATCTGAGCAAATCGCATTCGATCGCGATTTCAGATAATTCAAACTTTTTCGTCAATTCCATAGATTGGCTTTTCTGGTACCAGATAGATGGTCCAGAAAACGAGTACGGTTATTATCGCTTTAACGAGGATATTTGTCAATATCATCTGCTGCATTGCATCAATTCCCACAATTCCGCTAAAGGCTATAACAGGAAACAAAACACTATCTACAGGGATCGAGACTGCATTAGAGGCAAAAACCCGCGTCCATTGCGGCCACTTCGCTCTAGCCCCACTGATCCAGATCTGGTAGATTTTTGTATCGATCAGCTCGGCGATCAGAGCGGTTAAGATGGAGCCAAGAACTATCCTCATCATCGGTGAAAATATAGGCTGCCATCCCGTTCCAGATGCATCAATAATGCCAAAGATAAGTGCCCAGGCGACCTGACCGCCATTATTTGCCCAGTCAACTTGCGCGGGAAGTAGGACTACTGCTTGGAAGTATAGAGCTGCAAGTAAGTTGATAACGGCCGCCAGCCAGATAGTAGTAATGGCCGCCTTTTCCCCTAGCTGTTTATGAATCAGGTCTCGCCATGTGAAGGTGAAGGAATATATGAAACCAGCATCCATTACAAAACTGCCAAAATAGGTGACCTTCGTGGCTGCGATGTTTCCGGCCAGGGAAAAGAACAGGTAAAGGCCACAAAGTATTATGGTGGCCTGAGTCCTATCAATACTGATTCTTCTCGTTATGAGCCTAAACATGTGCAATCCTAATTCAGATTTTTGTTAACAATCTCGAAGCCTTTCAAAAGCTAAATCTTTCTTAACCATTTATTCATAAGTTCCGCGAAGTATCCTTGCCTTATGCTTTCCCTGATATCCTCCATTAGACTAAGCATAAAATGGAGATTATGTAAAGATGCCAAACGGAAATAAGAGAGCTCGCCTGAAACGTAAAGATGTCTGAGATAGGCTCGAGAATAGGTGCAACAGCTTGGACAACTGCAAAAAGGATCTATAGGCAAACCATCCCCTTTAAACCTAGAAGATTTTATATTTATACGGAATTTGTTTTCTTGGCATCCCCCTGCTTCAGGAGAGATGAACAGGCTTCCTCTGCGAGCGATTCTGGTAGGTGAGACACAATCGAATGTATCAATCCCTCGGCTCGTACACTCGAAAATGTCGTCTATTTCGCCTATCCCCAAAAGATGACGTGGCCGGTCATCTAGTTGCGGAATCACCCAGTCCAGTACCTGATGCATGTCATGCTTGCTGTTTCCAAGAGAGCCTCCAATAGCGATGCCATCGAAGGACTGAGATGAGATGAACTTAGTGCTCTCGCACCTCAGATCTGGGAACCATCCACCCTGAATAATGCCGTAAAGTGCCTGATTCTTATCGTGACATCGGATGGACTGCTCCGCCCAATCGTGAGTTCTTTGCATGGCTTTTTGGGTGTAATCGTAATCGGAAAGAGGTGATGTGCATTCGTCAAAAGCCATAATGATATCCGAATCAAGGTTTGATTGGATCCTCATTGATTTTTCTGGAGTCAGGAAATGCCAGGCGCCATCCGCTATGGACTTGAAGGATACCCCTTCATCAGTTATTTTGGTCAAATTCTCTTTCTTTGCAACTTTAGGCTCATTTCTGGCTTTTCCTTTGAATTTATCACCGCGGTTATCTTCATGGTTCCTCCTGCAATTCGTTCTATAGATATCCCGTGCACTTTTTTCGTAGTTATCCTCAAAACTTTCAAGCCGAAGCTCTATGGAATCGTGTTTCTGCTTTTCAGGGGCACTCATTAGCTCTTCGCCACAACAAGCCACCTCTTGTGGGAAGATATTGCCGATCTTGCTGATGTTGTGTTCCCTTCCAAAACCCAAAGAAAATGCCTGAAATCCCCCCGAATCCGAGAATAGAGGCCCAGAAAATCCCATGAATTTGTGCAGTCCGCCAAGCCTCTTGATCAACTCGTCTCCTGGTTTCAAATGAAGATGGTAAGTGTTCGCCAGAGCACTTTGAACACCTAGACGGGATAGGTCATCGGAGCCAAGAGCACGCACTGATGCAAGAGTTGCAACCGGCACAAGGTAAGGAGTCTCGATATCCCCACGCCGGGTCCGTATAAGGCCCAGCCGAGCATGGGTTTCCCCATCCTGCTTTAAGATCTCAAATGATAATGCACTCATTTCATTATTCCCTGAGAGTCCCTATTATTAATTGGTCTCGCAAGAATTATTCCTTTTTCAATCAATACAATTGGTTATGCCCAAATCGTTTGAATAAAGTAGTTCTGCCAGCCAAAACATTCTGTTATTTTTATAATATAATCAGATCAAATTAAATTCTTATTTGATTGGTGCCAAACACATTAATTTTCTGTTCGAATATTGCTCATTTGAGCCATTACTAAAAATTTGTGATATTATAATTTTACATTAAAAATTGTGAGGGATTACAGCGCCACGCACTTTGCGCTTACAACACCCGGAACTTTGCGGACTTTTAGTAGGATCTCTTCAGGGACAATATGATCTACCGTCAGAACCATTAGCTGCGGCTCGCCTGCTGCGATCCTGCCAACATGCATGGCACCGATATTTATCCTACCTTCGCCCAAAACAACGCAGCACGGCCCGATAATATTGGGTTTATCCTCAATAATGGCTACAACCATATCCCCTACCGATGGAATGAAGGTGTGATATTGGTTGAGCTGAATGATGCGCTTCTCTTTGTTCCCAGTAATCGTTCCCTGAACAGTTGTAGTATCCCCTTTCCGAGTCAATTTGAGGGTTATGACATTGCTATATCCATTAGCGGACTCTGTCTTGCTCTCCAAGAGCTTGACTCCCATCTCCTTCAAAGTTCCTTGGGCGTTAACGAAGTTCACGACACCTTCTCCCAACACGCAACCCAATAGACCTATAATCGCAGAGATGGTCACAGGCCGAATATCTTTCTCGGCCACAGTTCCGCCGTAAATTAGCTCCAGACTTTCAAATCCACTGCCCACAAGTTGCCCGACCAATGTGCCCATCTTTTCGGCAAGATTCATGTAAGGTTCCATTATTGCCAGACTATCGGGTGAAATGGCCGGCATATTGATGGCGTTAGTGGGTAAACCGCCCCGGGCGATGCTTAGGATCTGATCTGCTACAGCCAGGGCCACATTGACCTGAGCCTCAGCAGTTGACGCCCCCAGGTGAGGTGTGGTTATGATCTTCTCCTGTTCGAGCAGCGGATTTCCAGTAGGTGGCTCCTTCGTGAAAACGTCCACCGCAGCACCAGCTACCTTTCCATCTGCTACTGCTTTGGCAAGAGCGGCCTCGTTGATGATACCGCCGCGCGCACAATTCACAATGCGCACACCGGGCTTCATGATCTTGAATTCATCTTCATCTATCAGATTGCGAGTTTCGTTTGTCAGAGGAGTATGAACTGTGATGAAGTCGCCTTCCTTTAATACGGTCTCCAAAGGAGCGAGAATAAGGCCCATCTGCGTTGCTTTTTCTTCGGTAACGAATGGATCGTAAGCCAGGATCTGCATACCAAAGGCCTTCATGCGCGCAGCGACCTCAGCACCTACGCGGCCCAAGCCCACAACGCCAAGAGTCTTGTTGAAGAACTCTACGCCCGTGTACTTTTTGCGGTTCCATTCGCCCTTATGCAAAGCAGCATTGGCCTGGGGAATGTTCCTGGCCAGAGCCAACATCATGGCAATGGTGTGCTCCGCAGCAGATATCGTATTTCCGCCTGGTGTATTCAGCACTATTATGCCTTTCTTGGTTGCAGCCACAACATCCACATTATCTATGCCGACACCTGCTCTTCCGATGACCTTGAGCCTATCAGCAGCCTTGATCACTTCAGCCGTTACCTTAGTTCCGCTGCGAATGACCAGGGCGTCGTATTCCTTTATCTTCTGGATGAGTTCTTCGGGCGAGAGATTGGTTATGACATCAACTTCTGCACCCGATTCCAGCCTCCTTACTCCTTCTTCTGCTAAAGAATCACTGACAAGAACCTTCATGAGCATTCCTTCATTGTTGGTCAAAGATGTACAAGCATTTGATCCTTTCGTAAGAATAACATCGGGATCGTTTGTAGGAATTCCAATTTTTGCGCTCAGATTCGAAACTATGAGATACTATGTTTTTCCTTATCAGAAATACCCTAAAATGGAACAGATATTATTTGGCTTAAATTGGTTTAATACTATTGAATTCTTTGCTTTTTTTGTGTCAATAACGACTTTGCCAAACTGATGACTAGCCGCAAGGTAGCCATTCCAGGCTTACGGAACCAAGTGTACTGTTGGTCCAGATCTGGATGAACTTCTCGATGTTAAAAGTGCCAGTTGAGTCGTCTGCAGCGCGACTATAAACATCATGGCGACCCATGTGATCTGCCATCATGTTTTTGGACTGCCAGGCGATATGGGAATTGCCTATGACACTGGCATCTAAATGGGCCTCCAGTGAAGCATTTCCTCTGGTATAGTCCAATTGGCTCTTGGAGGTGTTGTAAGATCTACTGACTACCTGTGTATCTTTCTCCAGGTGCTCAAAATCGGTATAGGCTTCAGTGATGGTTGCGCCGGCATCATAGTTTTTAACACAGAGAATTTCTTGATTTTTCATGTTGCCCATTGCTTTATAGAAAGAGGATGGCATTTCCGCTGCGGCAATGCTGATCGCCAGAAAAATGCACCACATAATCAGCATCATTTTTGTAGGCCGCATCTCAATTTGTAGATCGCTGCACTTCTATTTAAGATATTGGTAGGCTTGATTTGATTTCTTGCCCTAACGTTAAGTTAGGGGATTCAAATGATTGGCATGATTTAACAGAACCTGACCCGATTGTATCCTACAAGGAGAGCCTTTCAATTGTAATATCAGGAAATATCTCGTCTGAGGTGTGGCATCAAATACAATTTTGCCAATGTCGAGGCAGAGGCTAAAGATGCAGAATTTGGGGCAAGGATTTTCTATTAATTCGTTTTCTTTTTGAATAAATTTGAAACTCATTAGCTTCACTACGATATAACATACTAGCTAGCGCAACACTGCATGATAGCCATAGCCCTCCATAAATGGACAAATCTTATACAAATCACCAAGATTTATATACTTTGGAGTATACATATATTAAATAGGTTCTTAAGAATTGACCAATTCGTCAGGTATTAAGGTAATATTTTAATTGAACCTATGAACCAAGTTAGTTAGAGACTGTAGAAATTTCAAACCAATTATATGATTTGAACATGGAGAGTTGAATATGGGTATTGGAGACGGCCATGATCTAAAATCACCGAGATTTGCGGGCGATCCTGTTTTAGAGGCATGCTATGACAACGAAACGTTCCTTGAAAATGGCGATCGTGGACCCGCAGTAGAGAAAGTCCAAAAAGCCTTGATGGCCGCAGGTTTCCAGTTGCCAAAATTTGGAGCAGATGGCGTTTTTGGTGAGGAAACCAAGTCGGCTATCAAGAGCTACCAACAAGCACGGGGATTGAAAGTGGATGGCATTATTGGGCCAAATACTATAGGGCGAATGGATGTGGAATTTACCCCAACATCACCAGTTACTCCACCTACGCCAACACCTCCTGTCACACCCCCTACACCGACGCCACCAGTCACCCCACCTACGCCGACACCTCCCGTTACTCCGCCGTTGCCTAGAGATAAAAACGGGCATCGACTTCATTCCAAAGGATTGTGGAATGGAAGTACTTCGTTAACGGTTTCGGGTGGTCAAATAATGCATTTTGAGTTAAAAAATCTCAATGCGATAGGAACAACCATTCGAATAAATGCAAGTACTGGTGAAAAGAAGAGTTCGATAATTCTACCACTATCTACAGTAGATTTAGAATTCTCGATTTTTACCACGGAGCCTATGGGATGGAAATTCGATATAGAAACCGAAAGCGATGCATTCCTTGTTCAATGGACGCTTTATAGTAGCTGGATACCAGGCGATCCTCCAAACCAATAAATTAGGGCTGTTATTTTTTAAAGTATTTTATGAATTTGTATATATGATATAGTCTCAAAATTATTACAGATTTTAAATTGGTCCATTTAAAAAAGATCTGATCAAGAATTTTACTGCCGCATAGGTGTCAGCTCTGCATCAGAGAAAGGATACAAAAAATGGACGAGCCCGAATATTTTTAGCCTCACTTCGTCGACACTATCTTTATGACATCGCCATCCTTCAGCTCATGCTTCTCGCCTAGTCTCATCTTCGTCTTGGCATCAATGGCGAATAGAAAACTTTCACCAATATCGGAATGCACGCGAAAAGCCAGATCGCGCGCTGTGCTGCCCCGCTTCATGAGGAAGGCATCCGGAAAAATCACACCCTTGCGATCCGTGAACTTATTTTCGTCTTCCACAGGATAGAGCACGATGTAGTCGAGCAGCTCAAAGACGGCCCGGTTAATGCACTGCTGAACGCCAGTTCCATTGTACTGCTTCATCAGAGCCCGGATTTTCTCCAGGCCAGCGCTCTGGGCCTTGTTAAGCTGACCTATAATCTCGAAGTCCGGATCGCCCGGCAAGTATTTGATCAGACCCGACTTCTCGGCCATACGTAATGCGATTTCGGCCGACCCGCTTACGGGTATCACCAGCTCATCCTTCAAGTCCATCAGCTTTTTGACGTTCTCCATGGGTGCAATATCCATCTTATTGGCCGCCAGAATCATGGGCTTGCTATAGGCGCGCAGCAGCCCGGCAAACCTCAACACATCCTCATCATTCCAGCTACCTAGATCTTTCTTCATCTCTGACACAGCACGACGGATATGGCTGTCCGAGACGCCAGCACCTGCCATCTGGTCTATGAGGACCTGCTCGGGCTTGCCTCCCATGGCTCTAAAGTTCCTCATCAATTTATCCCAATTGCGCTTGAGAATGCCGTTCAGCCACATGCTGATCTCGTACTCCAGGAACTTTACATCAGAGACGGGATCGTGGTTGCCAAGGCCCACGGGATTGCCTTCTGCATCTGTCCCGCCCGAAGCATCCAACACATGAATAACAGCCTCTGCTATGCGCAGGGCGTCCAGGAACTCATTGCCTAAGCCCTTGCCAAGGTGCGCATCCGGCACGAGACCTGCCACATCGATCAGCTCAATAGCAATGAAACGTTGGCCATCCTTGCACCGGCCACAGCCGTCCTTGACGCCCAGCTCCTTGCAGGGGCAGGGCACTCGTACATAAGAGACGCCGTGATTAGCGTCAATCGTTGTAAACGGATAGTTGGCAATATCAACATCTACCAGGGTCGCAGCCTTGAAAAAAGTGGATTTGCCAGAGTTTGGCTTTCCAGCCAGCCCGACAGAGAGCATATCAGTCAGTGATCCTCACATACTGTTAACGGGAAATGCCGCTAACATTCAATTCTTTCGATTTGCTCTCGAAGCGCTTGACCTTGCTGCCCGCTAGCCTACTGGCCAAAGCGAGACCCTTCTCAGATATGGCCTTTTCTTGCACTTTTCCAGCCGCTAAAGTCGAAGCATAGAGCTTTTCGCCAACATCGGTCCGCGTGAGCACAGTTGACCAGCCGTCGCTTGAGCCAACACTTCCCACGGAGATATCTGCAAGCTCGCTGGTAAAGTCGAAGCATGGTCCGCATCCCTTGAAAGTGTATTCGTCTGTTTCCTCGATTTTAACCTCGTGAGCCTTTCCAGTCTTATCGATAACGCGGAACATGCCCTTCTTGATCTCAAAGCGGGCAACGTCTTTCGGATCGAGATTGAACTTACCTTTAACAAGCCCATACATTAGCGAATCGTAACTGAAGTTCTCCATGCAGAATAGACCAACAAGTAGCGCAATCCTCCCTTGGCCTACCTCATAGGGCTCATCCAGAAGCTTGACTTTTCTTAATCCCTGTATCTGGCAGGGAGTTCCAACAAAGCCGATCTTCTTGTATCCTTTCTCCAAAGCATCCTTTACCGCATAAATGCTATTAGAGATGGTGTATTTCGTGCCTGCAGCAGCCCTGATCTCCTCGGCGCTTGCAGCAACGCTCGCCACAGTTCTCCAATCTTCATCCCTACCGGTCACCACAGCACAATCAATGATTCCTGACTCTAGTGCCGTTACCAGCAAGGCCGTGGCCACTCCCCCATCCTGTGCGTTTGCTTCTATCGGCTTTGCCTGAGCTGAAACCGCTTTTTTATATATTCCCAACGGCTCTTTATCGGCATTTCTTGTCCGACCAAAAAGCTTGCGTTCCAGCTCCCCCATATCCAGGAAAGTCCTGGGGCAATAGGCAAAGCACAGGCCACAGAGAGGATCGTAATTCACGAGGGCGGGCCTGTTTTCCTTATGCTCGATCCTGGGGCAAAAAGCCTCGCATGTGCCGCATCGACAGCATATCTCCGGGCTAATTACTTTGTGCTCCAGCTCTCCGAATCCACATTCCAAATAAGTGGGTTCAGCATACTTTTCCTTGGCAGCCATGATTGTGATCTCCGAAAATTGGTGGTTTAAACTAATCTCCCGACCTAAAGCTTTTATGGTTCAAAAGAATCAGAACCCACGATGATCATGGGCCTAGACATCGGAGGAGCTAATACCAAAGCAGCTAGCTCTGACGGTTTTTTGGCCGAAAGCGTCTACTTGCCACTCTGGAAAAATGCGCCTCTTGGCGAAGTCCTAAGAAGATTTTCTGCCCTTGAGCCAGAAGCCGTGGCAGTAGTCATCACAGGCGAATTGGCCGACTGCTTTTCCTGCAAAAGAGAAGGGATCGAGAAGCTCACTGCCACCGTGAATCAGTCATTCTTTTGCCCGGTCTATTTCTGGGGCATAAACGGCTTTGTCTGGAAGGATACTATGGAGTTGGCTGCAGCCAATTGGATGGCTTCGTCTATATTGTTAGGTCGAGAGTTGGGGGATTGCCTTTTTGTTGACATGGGCAGCACCTCTACGGACCTGATCCCCATCAAAGGAGGACCATTGGCCGCGAAGACTGACTTTCTTCGCCTGGCAATGGGTGAGCTGGTCTATATGGGAAAGCTTCGAACAAGGCTTGACAGCGTGCTGCCAGTGGCGCACGTTAGTGGAGAATACGTACCCCTCTCATCGGAGCTGTTCGCCATTATTGCAGATGCTTATCTAGCTCTTGGCCAAATATCTGCGGATCAATATACTTGCGACACAGCGGACGGAGCGGATAAAGGCCGTAAGTCAACGCTTCGCAGGCTGGCGCGCGCAGTATGCGCTGACTTTGAGGAGATTGGCGAGAGTGGGGCTCTTGCAATAGCAAAACAAGCTCGCGATAGACAGATGAGGCTCCTCGTAGCGGCGATTGAGAGACAATCAACAAAGCATAAGCTATCAATGGTGGCTGCGGCGGGAATCGGAGAAGATCTCATTGCAGAAGCGGCTTCTTTTCTGGGGTTGGAATGCATACTCTTATCGGATAAGTACAGCCACAAAATTTCTGATATATTCCCGGCCTATGCTGTGGCAAGAATGCTAGAAATCCTGCAACAGGAGCCGCCCTACGTGGTTGGATGAAAAGCTAATAATTGGCATTAGTGAAACGGCAGCGAGCGCACCCCGCAGCAAGATACGGGGTATTCGATTAAAAAAGACTTGATCGTTAGAATTCGCGGGAAAAATGTCGCGACTAGATGTAAATATTAGCCCCGATTTGAGTCATATACCCTTGTTAAGCCAATAGTCGCATTATTCGAGGAATCTCAACCTTTTAAAAAGAGAGCTGGACTTTTGGCGGCTTGCCCGCAAAATCAAGAATACTTCAAAGCGGCACTATGCCAGATACTTTGTTGGATTCTCCTCGAAGGCCTTTTTGCATCCGGGGGCACAAAAATAGTAGGTCTTCCCTTTGTAGTCGCTCTTGAGCTTGGCCGTCTTCTCATCAACCGTCATCTTGCAAACAGGATCTATAGCCATTTTCTCTAACCTCTTATACTTTTATTTATCCTGGCCGAAGGGATATACTTTTTGAGAAGGAGGGAGAGTGAAATGACGGTAACAGAGCTCAATGCCATAGCCAGACCTGCAAGCTCCGGTCGAAAAGTTATGCCGAAAATGGGATAAAGAAGCCCGGCCGCCACTGGAACAAGTGCTAAATTATAGGCAAATGCCCAGAAGATATTCAATTTGATTCTTGACATTACCTTGCGACTGAGCTGGATGGCTGCCACCACATCCAGCAAGTTGTCTTTCATCAGTACGATATCACCCGTCTCAATGGCCACATCCGTGCCGCTGCCGATGGCAATACCCACATCAGCCTGGGCTAGTGCTGGTGCATCGTTTATGCCGTCTCCAACAAAGGCCACCTTTTTCCCTTCCTGCTGGAGCCTCTTAATCTCGTTAGCCTTTTCTTGCGGCAAGACCTCAGACAAAACTCTGCTAATGCCTAAGCGATGAGCTACAGCAGCCGCGCTGCGGGCATTGTCTCCGGTGATCATTATCACTTTTAATCTCATCTTTTCTAGCTGTGCAACCGCCTCTTCAGCCGAGTCTTTCAAACGGTCGGAGATCGCAAGTATTCCACTCGTTTTCCCATCCAGAGCGATAAGAACTACCGTCTTTCCCATTTCTTCGTAGCTTAAAGCGGTAGAGATGATTTTTTCAGGTAGATCGATTTCCAGTTCTTTGAACAAAATCCTATTTCCGGAAACGATTCGCTTGTCCCTTGCATTAGCCACAACTCCCTTTCCAGGAAGGGCTTCGAAGTCTTTGACCTCAACTATGCCGATTCCATCAGCAATAGCTTTTCTAATAACTGCATCAGCTAAAGGATGTTCAGAACCCTTTTCAGCGCTTGCTGCCAGACTAATCAATTCCTTCTCGCCTATGCCAAAAGCCACAACGTCAGTTACCTCCGGCCGACCTACCGTAAGTGTACCGGTCTTATCAAACGCTACGGCATCAAGCTTCATTGAAGCCTCTAGAGCTTCGCCACTCTTGATGAGAATACCTAGCTCTGCGCCCCTGCCGATGCCTACCATTACTGCGGTTGGTGTAGCTAGCCCCAAGGCACAGGGGCATGCCACTACCAATACAGAGATGAGGGCGGTCAATGAAAAGAGAAGAGTCTGTCCGGCAACTAAATACCAATAAATGAACGCTGCAACGGAAATAGTCAGAATGGTTGGAATAAAATAACTTACTGCTCTATCAGCAATCCTCTGCACGGGCGGCCTCGATCCCTGTGCCTCCTCTACCAAAGAGATGATTTGAGCTAGAACCGTGTCCCTGCCAACCTTTGTGGCTTTAAACTTTAGAATGCTGTTTTTATTGAGAGTGCCACCTACAACATTCTCACCAGCTTTCTTTAATGCTGGGACTGGCTCTCCACTTATCATGGACTCATCGACGTAGCTTTCTCCATCCATAACAAGCCCATCCGTTGGGATTTTTTCACCAGGCTTGACCAGAATCAGATCACCAATCTGGACTTCCTGCACATCCACTTCAAATTCCTTCCCTTCTCTGAGAACCATCGCGTTCTTGGGTTGAAGACCCACTAATTTCTTTATAGCCTCCGAGGTCCTGCCTTTAGCCTTAGCCTCCAAGTAGCGCCCTAGTGTCAAGAAAGAGGCGAGCATTACAGCAGTCTCAAAAAACATGAAATCAGAATTGAGCACGATTCCAAAAGTTCCTAGTATGCTGGAACCGTAGGCTACACCGATTCCCAATGCATACATAACATCCATATTCAGATTCTTGTTCTCAAGTGATCGTAACGCGGCCCTGAATATTGGATAGCTGACATAAACAAAAACGGGTGTAGATACGATTAACATTAGGAGATTCATGAAATTAGGAATCGCCATTGCCATGCCCATAGGGATGATCTGGTGTATTGGCAGATACATCAGAGCCATCAGGAAAAGGCTGGTAACAAAACCGATAATTATGCGCCGCTTCTTATCCTCTAAGTCCTTCATCAAAATTTCTCGTTCCCTGTCGGAGCGAGTATCTTCGCCCACGATCCCTAGAAACTGATAGCCTGTATCCTCAATAGTTTTCTTCATCTCCTCCGGACCGACTAACCTTGGATTATATATAACAAAGGCAGTCTCCGCTGCCAGATTTACGCGCGCCTCAATTATGCCATCCAATTTCTTAAGAGCAATCTCCAAAGCACCAACACACATGGCACAAACCATGCCGCCAATCTTCAAAGCCACTTTTCCATTGACAACATCGTAACCGGTATCTTTTATCGCCTTTTCTAGGTCTATAAGTTTTAACTTCGCGGGATCATATTCTACGACTGCAATTTCTGTACCCAGATTTACTTGGGCCCGGGTTACACCATCCAGGTTTTTCAAAGCCTTTTCTATTGCAGCGGTACAAGAAGCGCAGACCATTCCTGCCACTTTTAGCTCAGCCTTTTTATTCTCCGTCAATGGCTCTTCCTCAATTTCAATTGGCAGCATTCTTGCGGAAAAATGAAAAATAATTTGAAATGTTAAATAAATCGCTCAAATCGATCCTTTTCGGCCTTGCAGATGGGACAAATTTCTGGTGGGCCATCCCTGGCGCATAGGTATCCACATACAGCACATCTCCAAACAGGCATAGACAGATTTATAGATCCTGCCATGATCTTCGATCCAGATGCTTGTGGATTTTGCCTCATTTCCAGAGGAGGCCTTCTTTCTGGAATAGAACCCAGCTCTTTTTCACCTTTCAAGATGGCACCTGAGACATAAAGAGCACAGTAACATGCACCAAATTCTGTGATATCAGCATCTCTATAATTACAGGGACAGATGATGTCAAGATCCAGGGCTTTGTTTGCAATTGCTAATCGGCAAGGGCAGGCCCGATATCCATAACGCCTCTCATTTATTAATAGGCCTCTTACAAGACCTCTTACAAACTCTATATCAGGATTTAGGCAATACCCACCTTGCTTTGCATCTCTCTCCAGGCGGAGATGGAGCTTTTCTATTTCGTCCCTTGTTGGCTCATAAGGTTCATCACTCATATTTCCAGAGCCTCCTTTATCTCTTTTTCTTTGTAGCCTACAATGCATTTTTCTCCGATAATAATCGTAGGAAAGGATATGCTGGGATTGCATTGCTTGATCTTTTCAATTGCCATAGACCGTTCTTCTCCCTTCAAAAGATCCACATAAATGTAATCAAAAGCAACGCCCTGAGATAACAAGAAGTCTTTGGTTTTTTTGCACCAGATGCAGGTACTTAACGCGTAAAGAGTGATCTTTGTAATTCCCGTTCCTGCGACGTGCTCAAATTTCATATTATCACCAACTCTAAATTAATGCGTTGTTAGAAGATAAATAATTTCTTGAAAGATGTTCCTTATTTTATCAATTGACTGTAGGGCCAAATCTAATTTACTATTACCCCATAGCTCAACCATCTCTATATATCCGGAGAATTCTTAAAAATTTATAAATATATTAATTATAAAAAATCTGTTGATGATATTTGCTTATTTGCCAGATGAAAAAACTATTTTCTCATCAGGACCACTATCTATCACGGCCATAGCCACTTTCTTATTATTCTGGAAATCCTTGTTGGATGGATTCAGCCTGGTTGACTCTTCAAAACTGTTGATTGCCTCCTTTGTACTATTGAGTTCCATCAGAACCAGGCCCTTCTCGTTCCAGGCGTCTGCATTTTTCGGATTGAGTTTGATTGCCTGGTCCAGACTTGCCAGCGAATCGTTATAGCGGGCCGTTTTTGCCAGAACAAAACCCTGCCGATACCATGCCTTATCAAGAGATGGATCCAGGTTCGCAGCCTTGGCGTAAGCTTCCAGGGATTCGCTGTACCTTTCCAGCTTCTCCAAAATCACACCTTTATTGTACCAGCTATTTGCATTATTAGGGTTGATCTGCAGAGACTTTTCGAGAGATTTTAGCGCTTCTTCATAATCTCCCAGGACACCAGAGAGTATCAGAGCACGATCGTTATATGCCTGATAATTTGAATTATCAAGCATGATGATCTGGTCGAAGCTTTCTATCGCTTCATTATATCTCCTCGTCTTGATGAGGAGATTTGCTTTAAAATTCCAGGCCCAAGTGTCGCTTGAGTTAATCGCTAGATACTCATCAATATCCTGGAGGGCTAGCGAATATGAGCCGTTGTTATAATCGCTTTGTGTCTGGGCAAGCCAATAATTGGCATCCTGGCTCGTGGCAGATAGAATAGTTACTAGAAAAATGGCCAGCATGAGTAGGACTTTAGACTTCATGCTTTGTAATATAATATTAGAAGTGGATATAGCTTACGGTCGATTTACTATGATAATATTCGATCATCGTTGATGTTTTTCGAGAGGACCATTAATATAACATAAATGTTATAGATAATATGTCATATTAAACTGTTGCCCTTTTTGGATGTAGACGCGATGCGGTCTTGATGGACGGCCCCTTTGCGGAGCGCCCATTCCCAAATTAGAACCATTTACAAATTTGCAGAAAAAAGATCAACTAGATTACTACCTTCTCAGCATCTTCTACAGTTCCGCCTTTGTGGACGATAGTACAGAGCTTTTTCACCAGAAGTGTGGGATTCTCTGCCTGGAAGACATTACGGCCAAATGCTACACCCGCAGCTCCGACACCTACTGCGTCATAGACCATTCTCAGCAGATCGCCTTCCGTTTCCATTTTAGGACCACCTGCTATGACCACAGGCACGCTGCTGCCTTGCACTACCTCCCGGAATGTATCAGGAGAGCCAGTATAATTAGTCTTGATGATATCCGCACCAAGCTCTGAGCCTATACGAGCTGCTATCTTGACATATTCCACATCATGTTCTGACTTAACCTTAGGGCCACGAGGATACATCATTGCGATTAGAGGTATCCCCCAAAGATCGCAAGTACGTGCCACTTTCCCCAAATCGTGAAGCATTTCTGCTTCATCCTCGGCACCGACATTAACATGAATGCTTACGGCATCTGCGCCTATTCGGATAGCATCCTCTACTCTCGTAACCAAAATCTTATGATTAGGGTCCGGACCCAGAGAGCTGGATGCCGAGAGGTGGATGATTAATCCAATATCTCTTCCATAGCCACGATGGCCATGCAAGGGCAAGCCCATGTGACCTAGAACGGCATTTGCTCCGCCCTCCGCGACCTTATCCACAGTAGCAGGCATGTCAATTAGCCCGGCAATAGGGCCTACAGATATGCCGTGATCCATGGGAACAATGACTGTTCTCCGAGTCTTGCGATCAATTATTCGCTCTAGCCTGATCGCCTTTCCGATCTTACTCATGGTCAGGAACCTAGCAGAACTTAAAATTAAAGATGATGGTCGGGCAACATTATACAAGCTAAAATGATTTGGGTACCTTTTCGACTCGTTTCCAAAAAAAAAAGGCCAGAAAATCCACCAATCAAGATACATCTACTCTAGTTTCTGGCTTTGCGGGAGGCATCTCTTTAGAATCTAGATATAGCACCGTAGCGAGTGCATATATATAAGGCAGGGAGAAGAGGCCAAGCAAGGCTCCAATGAAGGGGATCATGTGAAGTACAGTTGCTAGGACGAGAGAAGAAAGGATTACTATCACCGCGTCACTTAGGTTTGCCTTAACGAATTCGTAGCTTTCTCTCAGGGCCGAAGAGCCCGATTTGCCGTCAATCATCACTACCTGGGCTACGAAATAGAAAGCAAAGCTCAGAAATATTCCAGGAATGATGAATAACATATATCCCAGTGCAATTATGATCCCTGCCAGGAAAGATGAGAGTATTAATGGTCCCATCTTACTTTTTGAGATGGCCCAGGATTGAGATAGATCCGCCTTATTACCCAAATATGCCTCTCTGACCATCTCGATGGTCACTCCTTGCGCCAGGAAGAATAGCCCGATCAATATTACTATGTACAAAAGAAAACCACCCATTGCAGATAAGGCAACGATTCCTTCTCTAAAAAATAGGGCAATAATTCCTATAAAACCTGCAAAAATCACGAATCCCAAGATTATGGCTACGACAGGAATAAGTGCCGGGATAATCATAGAGGGATTGTTTCTGTAGATCTCGAAAGCCATGGAAAAGATTTGGCCCAAAGACCTTTTTCGCAGGTTTTTATTTCCTGTTTTTTCATAGATCGCAGCAGGAACATTAGGCGAAGGCAATATTTGATCTGAATTTGAATCCAATGAAGATCACCATTCATAATATTGGTAACAGATAATTTACAGCAAAAAGATGTCTCTGAATCTATATCAAATTTTTGGGATTTAAGGGAATTTAATTAGCGCCACAATTCATAAGTAGATATAATTATCGGATTAGAAATATCAATATTATCATCTGGCCAAAGGACCGCTGGCTTGATCTGGATTTTTCGTAATTTCAACCGACTGCTTTAATACTGTCTAAATCCATTGGATATTGGGGAATAACATGAAGTGGTTGGCAATCGCATTAGGCTTAATATTCTTTTTCGCACTATTGAGCAATATAGATGGTGCTAATCCTGCGCTGACAATTGTTGGCGAAGGGGTTGTGACGGTACCAGCAGATACAGTCAGTATCTATGTTTCGGTGGAGAGCAGCGATGAAAATATGACACATGCTCAGGCCGAAGTTCAGGAGAAGATGAACAATGTTGTTACTGCTATGAAAGCAGCAGGCGTTAAGGATGCACAGATATTACCTGGACAATCCAGTAGCGTAAGCAGTGTGCAGTACAAGAGCCGCATTGGAATGCCATCCAATAATACTACCATCTGGAAAAATTCCAGCTATGATGCAACTTCATTGGAGAAATCAATCATTGTCCGGCTCAAAACTACAGATATGTCCGAGATTAACCCCATGCTTGAGACTGCAAAATCTGCAGGGGCCAACGCATATGTAGCCGGATACGGTCTACTTGATGGCACCAACGCCGAGGCAGAGGCTCGCCAAAAGGCCGTGGCTAACGCCAAGGAAAACGCCGACGAAATGGCAACCGCTGCCGGGGTGAGACTGGGAAAAGTGCTCGAAATTTCTGAGTACCCATTCCCGGAATTGGGCTTTGGCAACTCCTATGATGAATCTAACCAGCCTGGCATGATAGATGTTACTTCATACGTAGCAGTAACATATGAGATTGTTAGCTAGACCAAAAAGATGCCTTATTTTTTTCCTTACTTATAGAGAGATTTTTCAGGTTAATGAAAAAGACGAATTTTGGGTCCTGCAAGTGAACGACTGGGCATCCCGCTGTAAGCTGCGGGTATTGCGATAAAATTAAAAACAACACGCTTGGATTCTTTGGCTTCTGTATCCTTTTCACTTAGCTCATTTTATTTTCCCCGTTACTTTTTTGAATATCATTAGAAAACTTAGCTGTACATCGGTTCCGGGGGTCTAGAGACGCAATTTGCTTTTCCTTCGCCAAAAATCTCCTGGAACTTCCAGACAACATAAAGTTCACATTTAAAATTTTCTCTAACAGCCTCCATGAGCTTGTTCTTATTTAGGCCATCGTAATAGATCTCTCGCATGAAACGGATGCTCTGTAGGTCATTTCCATTTGGCTCCATCTCAAAACTTGATTCCCGAAAAATGAGGTCATATCGCATCAGCCAAAGAAGTCGTTCTTTCTCTTTAAGCGGCAGAGCAGCGATCGTTTTTTTGTGCAAATCCGCGAGTCTTATCCGGCTGAACACGACTATCATATCTTCATGATTTTTAGGCTGTATTATGTTCACATGCCTGCCAGAGTGGGCTGGGTACTCAGCAGCAATTTGAAAGTACATATTCTCATCTTGAATCTCTTCCTTGAAGAGCCCTTCCTCTTTAAGCCATGCACATATTCTATTGCGCGTATCTTCAACATCTTGAGTTGTCATCCCAATCCTCATCACAATTGTCTTTAGTCTTCGTCTCCAAAGTGTATATCCGATGGTCTTAAGAGTTTGCTGTCTCAATTTTTGAATTCTCTAAAAAGACATTTTCATTCTAAAGATAATCACAGCCAGAGAGCTTAGAGATTCGGATCTGCTTTTAAAGTCTTAAATTCTATTTAAGCATCACTTAATTTAGGAAAAAAGAATTATGAAACGAACCCAAGTTGGCAAAGCTAGTGAGTAACTCAAAATTGCGCCTTCGTATTCTCCATAGATTAGCCACTTTGCCTTCAATAGATCTTTCGTCAAAAATTAATTATTTAGGACATTTTTTTTGGCTTTCCAATGAACACCTAAGATTCAAGGCCATTTCGGCATATTGATATTTGTGTACCAGAATGTACCATACCAGGCGTCGACGCCAAGATGCATTTTGTCCCAAGGTCGACTCGCGGGTTTGTATTCCGGTTTATTTTCGTACCCAAAATAGGGATAGCAACACATTTTGCATTCTATAGTCTTCTTTGCAGCAGCAATAGTTGTATTTTTTGAGGTACTGCCTATGATCTCCAACTCCACTTTTTCAATCCCGGGTGAAACTATCCGAGTGTTATCTGTGTTGCTTCCGACGATGTCCACGACAATCGATCCCGTATCTGCAAAAGCTGACGCGTTAAATGATAACAGCACTAGCACGAAAGCTAATATTATTGATAACCTCAACTCCATCCCCTCAAGCTAATCTCCATATTTAACATAGATTTTATATATACTTAAAGTAGAAAAATCTTTCGGCTAAATAATAAACTACATTTCACGAGATTATCTAATGGAAAAGCATCAAATAGAGATATTTTCCAGAATAAAATTTTGTATTAGAATAAAAAGAATATTTCAGGATCAGATCCACTAGTTGTATGCTTTATTAAGGATGATTTCGCTTAATAAATGGCCCTCCCCTGCCCCATAGTGATTGCGTACGACGTATTTGCTGAGTTGGCTGAGTACCCTTTAAAACCATTTATAAAATCTTTGTTATATCTAGTGGGAATATAAGAACTCCAAGGGTAGCAAAGAGGCCGCTTGAAGTCGTCCCATGGTGTGGTGTAGATTTTTGGCCCACCGCATGAATCGCAAACGCCGCAATTGATGCAATCAGTGTCTCTTTCCTCTTCTGGATAGCCTATTTGGATATTACTGGCTGTGCTCCCGATGATGTCTACATCAATCGGCGTGCCACCATACGAGACTACCGTACTATTGTTTACTCTACTTCCCAAGACATCCATGCCTACCGAATCGCCCTCAATCGCACCATATGCGACAGATGTCCATAGGACCAACATGGAGATCAAAACAATGTGATTCCTCAACCTTTCGCCCCCTAATTATAATTAAATCTCTTAAAAGTCTTGGAAGTAGAAAAACCTTTTGTCGCCGCGATATCGAGAAGCAAACAATTAAATCCACTACGAGATCTGCCAGGGATCATGAAGCTCATCTATGTAGCAGGCAAAGGGGGCGTGGGAAAGAGCGTCTGCTCCGCAGCCACAGGTATCTGGAAATCCGGCCAGAAAGAGGATACTCTAGTCTTTTCCATGGATCCGGCACATTCCCTTTCAGATATATTTGATATCGATATCGGCGGTCAGCCAAAGAGGATTGTAAATCATCTTTACGCTTATGAGCCAGACCTTGTAGAGGAATCGCGGGGCTTCTTTCGCCGATATAAAAATATACTTACTGCCCTCTTCGGCCTCTTTGAGGTAGAAGTAAATCCCGAAGACTTCGGAATGATGCCTGGCGTCTCCGAGCTCATATTCATGGATAGGTTAAACGATATTTATGTAGAGAAAAAATATGATTTTGTAGTTATAGACTCTGCCCCAACCGCAATGGTCCTGCCTCTTTTGCAGCTTCCATCCATCACTACCGGGTTTATCACCAAGGTTCTTGGAATGAGAAATAAATGGATAGGGGTATTGAATCTGCTCGAATCGGGATTTGGCGATTCCATTCTCAAAGAGGTGAGGATCATGCGGCTCAAGGCAGAGACTATGAGAAACGCTCTTCTGGACCCGATGACGGCCAGCATATCTGTCGTAACCATACCTGAAAAAGCGGCTGTAGAAGAAAGCCGACGCCTTATTGAGACGGTGGAGTCGCACGGTGTGCAAGTTTCGTCTATCATCATCAATCACGTGATCGGGGAATGCGACTGCAATTTCTGTTCGCGCAAGAAAGCTTCTCAAACCTCCTACATCCAAGAGCTCCAGACAAGGTATTCGAATAAACGCATCGCAATACTGCCGGATTACGGTGCAGAGGTGAAAGGAGTTGGGCTTGAGCAGGTAGCAAAGGA
>CAVWPP010000002.1:0-27692 GCA_963756915.1 Methanotrichaceae archaeon | reverse complement strand
CACGCATTCGCGGTCATAGTGGCAATTTCTTTCGGGGTGGTGCGGGCATCTTTTTCCAGAATTTCAAATATTTCTTTCACTATAGCCTCCCTGGACTCAGCCGATTAGCTGTATAGCCTCCCAAATGTCTATTTGTTCATTATACACTAATTCAAAGCGTCCATCACCTGTAGCCAGCACTCGAAAATGCCTGTGCCCTGGTTCCAACCACGCACTCTCTATATGCTGGACCAGATATCTTTTTCCCTGCCACAAAAAGCTGCGGGGTTGCTCACCGAACCGTTGACCGCTATAGCATTCAACCTCAGTTGGTTTAAAGTCATCTGCCATCAACTTATCCTGTAATATATCAACCCCCCTACCCCCCAATCTTGTGGGGATTATAGAAGGGAAATGGGGGCTACAATTTTGAAGATTCCATTCTGGTCAGTGAGCGTCTTGTCTGTCAAAGACGGGACGTTTACTTCCGTGCATATTGAAGAATTTGAAGTCCTACGCCCGGATACCAAACTCGGCAAGGAGGAAATCACCCGGGATATTCCCAATGTGGGCGAGGAAGCATTAAAAGATTTGGACGAGTGCGGCATCATTCGTTTAGGCGCGGAAATTACCGCCGGAGATATTCTGGTGGGTAAAGTCACGCCCAAAGGTGAAACCCAGTTGTCTCCCGAAGAAAAATTGTTGCGCAAACGCTCTGCCCCGTGTTCCTATAACCTCTCCTGTCTTTCCATGAAACCTTGGGTGGGGCATCCCCTTGTGTATGCTGGAATCGATGAGCACATGAACCTTTGCTCCCAATTCAAACTCCTGAATCGCTCTGACGACGGGGGAAATTCCCCTTGCTCTGACCTTCTTGCTCAACTTATCTCGTGACTTCTTCTTCATTCCGTGATGATGTGCCATCTGATTCTCCACCTACATCTATTACATCTAGCTCTTCTACTGTCGCGTCAACTCTCAGGGCATCTGCGAGGTTCGGACGGGTTCTACCACCATCGCCTGAGATCAGCTCCTTGATGTAGAGGCCGCTATCGCCTCTGATATTTATGCGAGCATGATTTCCCGAGAGTTCGATTAACTCAATTCTATGTACACTCCTCACCCTGAGCTTATCTGCTCTTCGGTGGGACACGCGAGTGGGCGTACGCTGATCGACAGGGCCTATCAATTCCTTTAGGACTGATTTAAGCTTTTCTTCTGATACTTCTGCTCCTAGCTTCACCAGAGCAGAATAGGTCTTCTGGAAAGTTGCCCCTTTTAGACGTTCCACCATAGCGGAATCTGCATGAGAGAGCTCCAGCACCTCCACTTTGCCGTCAGCTAGCCGGTTAATCTCTTTTTGCAGCATTCCTAGATCAATGCTTCTCACTTTAGGGCTTTGCGCCTCAACTATAAATGGCCTGCCAGTACCAATCATTCGAGCGTCAATGTCTTCTCGTCCTGCGCCATGGAAGACCGTATCCACTGCAGAAGCGGCTTCGATTATTGCAGGACGAATTAGTTCATCCACCGATTCAGGATACATCCTGCCAGTCCCATCGCAGCGTGGGCAGCCGCGTCCGCGACACTCGCGACATGGCCATCTGGTTTGAGGAATGCCGCGCAATAGCTTCCTGTAGCGGCCACGCATGAAGATAGATGAGATTTGCAGTTCTACCTCACTATTCTCCAAGTTCAAATGGATTACTACATCAGGATTCTTCAAATCAACTTTTTTCCCTGTCTTGGAGGAAATTCGCTTGCCAACCTCGCGATTGAGCTCGGATTTAAAAGGCTCAGCATGACTTGAACCACCATCCGCTAGCAAAAGCTCTTCATTTTCGGCCAAAAGCCCGCTCATCTTTGTGCCTACCAGGATTGTATTATATTCCAGATCCTCCAAGGCACGGGCCGCTTTCTCCGCCCAGACTTCCAGGTTATCTGGCATCATCTCATTCAGACATACGGTGCATCGAGCATCATCCTCGTCTTTGCGACCCAACTTCAATCGCGCCGATCGAAAGGCGGGTGCCAGTTCCTCGAGCAGCGCTTTGTCATCAATAGCGGAAGCCTGCATCGCCAGCACAGTTTTTAGAGAACGACCACGCTCGGCATTTGTCAAACCGGTAGATAACATGGCAAACTGTCTGCCCAGGCAGCTATCGCAGATGGGACCAAGACTTATGATCTTCTTAGCCGTTTCCTGGATGGACTCCCTCAGATTATCATGATTTAATTCCGTCATATCGACTCATCTTTTCCTGATTTTGAAAACGATCTCAATTATTTATTAAAGATATCAATTCATTTTTATGATTTTCCAGAAAGCGCAAAATATAATTATTCCAGGATGCACCTAAAAATCAAACAACGACTTTTGTTTCTGGGCCTTTGGAACCACACCTGCAAAACTGAACAGATTGCTTTGCCCCCTCCCCGTGCATAGTCTATCTTTGGTGACCCCGAAGCTTTCGAAAATCCTCAAGACGGGGGGCAATATCTGCTTCTCCACATAGTAATCCGTATCTAAAGACATCTTATTCTCCAAAACGAATGTTGGATCCTCTGCCCTGTCCACGAATAATTCCTTTCTTTTGCGACGGTTCTTTCCCTGGATTATAACAAAAGGCACGCGATCGCCTACGCCGGGCAAATTGCCGCCTCTCTTTTTGATCTTTTCTACGAGTTGAATATGGGGTTGCTTGTTCTTGTAAGACATTGTATTCTTTGTATATCTTCTAGTTAGTGTCAGGTCCTCCAGTATGGCCGGGTCCTCTGAGAGATCCAGATTCTGTAGCTTGATTATGACAGAACGAACGTGATCCACTGCCTCTTCGACCTTTCCCTCCTTTAAGACCAGCTCTAGGCAGGCATTGAGTGTTTTAGAGGTCAGATTACACCAGTCACGCCGCACCGTCTCCATACCGCGCACTTTTATTCGATCCTTCCAGCCATCTCCCGCGGGCTCAAATACCCAGAGAGCGTATCGCTTCTTGGCTAAAAAGATGCCACGTCTGGCATATGCCTCGAAAACCAGCTCCATGGGCTCGGGAAGCGAGGATGTGACCGTCTCCGCTATCTTTTTACCTATCAATCCGGCATCTTCCAAAGAGACAATACCATCTTCAGATTTTACTCGCACGAAGACGCTATCCGTGTCCCCATAGACAACAGAAATATCGAAACGCTTCGCTCCAGTTTTTCCGTAAATCAATTCATCCTTGAAAACAACAGCGCCATCTACGATATAGATCCAACCGATTTCGTCAATGAGATTTTTCGTGCGCAGGATATTCTCGCGACCGAAAGATGTTACTGCATTTGCTAATGTCAGACTGTAGAGTCGGGCGCGAGCATAGCCTGAGTATCCATAAAAACTATTTAACAGAATCTTCATAGCGTACTGCTTGGCATCTAGGAATCGCTGATCTTCGTTGCTTGCTTTTTTCATCAGCTTCTTGGTTTTATTTCTTTCTTCGAGCAGTTCACGCAAGATGCTGGGCATGATTCCAGAGGAGACCTCGGAGGAAACAAATTTTCCTCCGGATGGTGCGGTTACAATGTGATCGGTTTTCGGATCTTCTTGCGTGATAACCGTAGAGTAACAGAGATTATGGGCCATCATAATAGTTGGATATAGTGACTTATAATCCAGAATAACAACGTCTTCTACAAGTCCTTTTTCAGGAGTCAGAACTGCTCCGCCCTTTAGATCTGCATTCTCAACGTAACGCTCATCAGATACGTCAGCGTCCGGCTTAGGTGGCACTACCCGCTTTCCTTCCCTAAAACGACGCATAAGTAGGTTCTCAACCATCCCGGATTGTCCGCCGTTAACGATATCCTGCAGCAACGAGCCACTGGCCCTGGACATCGCTATATATTTGTCCATAAGCCTTAGATCAAGGAGCAGGTGCAGCGCCAGAACTGCATCTCGCCTGGAGTAGCTTATAAAGCGTCGCAATCCATCTCCGCCGCCCCCCCAGAGGCCTTCTATCTCTTTGGGGTCCACATCATACTTTTCCATTTTGAGAAGCTCAGCAGATGCGTTACGCAAGGTGTACTGCTTTAAGCTGTAGGCAGAACGAATGATAGGCAATAGATCCACAATCACCCGCCCGGTGATAGAAACATCTGTTCTGTTTGCGATCTTTCTTATGTACCATGAACTGCCCTCACGGCCAACCCGAATGTCCACTCGCTGCTGTTTTGCTCTCTCTGCTAAATAAGGGAAATCGAATTCGTTGGAGTTGTAACCGGCTAGAATATCAGGATCGTAATCACGCAAGATGGAAGAGAACTGAGATAAAAGATCATATTCATTCTCGCAGATTCGTACATCTGGGCGAGGACAAGCGATATTTTTGCCCACCAGTACAAGGTCTTTTTGGCTTTGATACTCCGGGTGAAATGCCATGCTGATGAGAATAACAGGAGAGACTTCTGCCATTGGCATTTCTCCATGATTAGGCAAGCATTCGATATCAAAACTCATGAACCTCAAAGGTGCATTTGCATCGTGCTGCACCGGGTGCAAGTCTGTCGTATTTATAAGAGGAGCATCCTGGCCGCTCACCCATCCTGGGAAGGGGGCTTCTACCCATCCCATGCCGCCCAGATTTTGATCAATAAGAAATCTGTTTTTAAAGAGAATATCCGTTTCATAGACCGCTTTGATACCCCGAATATCTCGAACCCGTTCCCTGAGGCTACGTACCTCTTTTGGGTCTACTGTTGTGATTTTGAACATCTTTCGGGGAGTGGTTTGGTAGCCAATTGGTTCAAACCTCTCAACCTCTTCGATCTCAAGGGCCAATGCCAGCAGGTTCTTTTTTGCCTCTTCCAACATTCCTTCTTTTGCGCCCGCGTAAAAGTAAGGTCGAAAGCCAGCTACTCTAGCGGTTACATTCTTTCCTTCTGGTGTAGTGCCAAAGAGCTGCACGAGTGGATTTCTATTTGAATCGTAAGTGTAGTTGGCGTCCAGGATCTGGAAGATCATCGTTTATAAATAGAAATTTTTGCTTAAATAGCTAATCATGCGGGCTGTAAGAGATAGCCAGATCAAAAATATGCATAGTCTCTAGTAGGAGCTATCTTAAGCAAAGATGATAATGCGGGTTCAATCCGTATGCGCAGATTCGACTGAGTATAGAGCATTGAGCCATTTCAGCTAAAGGTTTTGCATTGAAGACTAATGAATCATTAGAATGAAACGTCTTTCTTAGACATTGGATTTTGATCTATTCAAGAATCGCATTTTCTCCGGGCGAGTTTATCTCACCCAAGCACTTTCTCAATATTATCCAAGAAAAGCACCATCAAGCTGTGAAGATCCGGAAGTCCATCCAAATGAGACAGAATCTCTTCCGCCCTTTGTACATGCGGGCCATCCGTCAGCTCATCTTTGCAATTCATGATTAGGTGATCGATACTTTCAAAAGAGGATTCCAAGTGGAACTGCAGGCCAATTGCTTTTTCTAGCTCAAATGCCTGATTTAAGCAGGCCTGGCTTTCTGCAGCATGCAAGGCACCGGGTGGGATTTCGAAAGTGTCGCCATGCCAATGCATTGCCATAAAGCTCTCGGGCAATACACCGAAGACTCGGGACGTTTTGGCTGCGGGCGTTAGGTTAACAGGAAACCATCCAATTTCCCGATGTATATTTCTATAAACATTTCCTCCTAGAACATCGGCCATGAGCTGGGCACCAAGACAGATACCCAAAACGATCTTGTCACTTGCTATCGCTCGTTTAATAAACTCTTTCTCTTTACGAAGCCACGGATATTTATCCTGCTCATAGATATTCATGGGGCCACCCATGATGATCAGCCAGTCAAATTCTGACACATCTGGAAGCGATTGTCTATCGAAAAGCAATGTATTCGAGAGATCATGGCTTCGATCTCTTGCCCATGCTTCAATGTAGGCTAGATCTTCAAATGGAACATGCTGCAGGTAGTGAATTTTCATAACTATAGTTCCTTGCAGGAATGTAGTTTCCTATGTTCATATATTAGTATATTCCTGTAAGAAATCCATGATTTTGTATTTGAACATCCATTAAAAATGATTACCTAAAAATTGCTAGATTGCAGGCATGTAACTGGCATAATCACACCGAGCCCGCCCGCATAGAGTCCGGAAAAAAGGATCTAGGCCAGAACGGGCAGAGATGCTGAACGGTGCTTGCTTTTTTCCATGGTTCCGTCCAGTGCTAGGCGCATTTCCTGTTTTTGCTCCTCTTCATAGTTACCATTCTCCAAAAGATCTTCCATCAATCCGTTTAAGATGTCGTCCATGACTTCCATCTTTGAGTAGATCCTCTGCATTTGGGCACAGTAATAGCTGATCTGCGACTGCAAAAGAGGGTTTGCGTTCGCTAAATTGTTATTCAGCAAATTGGAAATCTCTTCATCTGTTTTTCCAGAACTATCTTTGATTTTGTTATATACGCCAAACCATGAAAGAATGGCCAAGGAGTCCAGTTTCGAAAGCCTGGGCATCATGCGTCCAAAGCGTTGAGTGAGCTTAATCAGATTCTCATTTGAGGAGCGTATCGAGTCCTGGATACGAGCAAGATCAGAGGCGCATTTCGCAATTTCTGGATTTTTTGACATCAGTATCACCACGATTATAATTTCAGTTTCATTCAAATTTTAGACGTAGAGCTATGGAAATTCAGAGATAATAAGCGCAATCCGGGCGGAGCGAAAGTAATACAATAGAAATAGATATCAGCATTGGACAAGTGTAGTTGCTATCAATTGAGAAATGAAAACATGAAAGTAGATAATAAGGATAATATTTCCAAGGTGCAGAGGGTCTGCCACCAATTTTGCTATCTTTCTTGCGTAGAAGAAAAGCGCAAAGGCTACCACGAGCAGCTTCTTTATTCGCGGCCGCACTGGTCGATATTAAAGAAGGAAGAACAATTTCTACAAATTGACCTTGGTGATTCCGTACCCTTCGACATTGCCCTTCCCCTACCCGCTCGCGATGGGCGCAAAGATTCCGATCAAGGGATTAAGCTCTTTTGGGAGAGATTTGAATGCCAATACTGCGGAAGGTGCTGCTTTACTCCGGGTGCAGGGCTTTATTTAGAAAAAGAGGATTTCGAGAGGATCGAAAATCGCATTGGAAAGGAAAAACTTAAATCCATGTGCAGATACGATAAGGCTCTTGATGCTTGGATTCTCAAGCAGCCCTGTCCTTTTTACAATGCATCGAAAAAGCAGTGTGAAATTTACACCATTCGACCACTCACCTGCACTAAGTATCCACTTCATCCGCCGTTAAAGGATATGCCATATAATCTAGCTGTAGATGCATTCTGCCCTGCAGCACGCAAATTTGCTAAGGAAACCTTGGGCTGGTGGATTGTATGCGAGAATAATTGGGCAAAACTGCTCGGCAAAATGCGAGAGATTTAGATTATTTTCTCTTCAAACATATATTTAATTATTTCAGCAAAACCGTCCCCATAATTAGCTTTAGCCACGTAATCTGATATTTCTTTTAACTCAGGGCTGGCGTTCCCAACGCAAGCTCGAAAGCCTGCTAGATTGAACATAGGTATGTCGCTTAAGCTGTCGCCAATGGCTGCGAACTCCTTTGGGTCAATGCCCATATGTTCAGCAATGTGCACGAGACCTGTTCCTTTGTCTACCCGTTTGTCTTTAATATGTACCGCAAAGGTTGTGTCAATGATTTCCACGGGAAGTCCCATTTCCTGCACGAAATGCTTGGCCGCCTGTATGTTGAAGTTGCGCTGCAAGGCGATATCAGTATATCTATAACGAGAGGAATTATATCTTTGCAGAGGGAATACTTTTTCAAGTTTCTTATAGGCATCCTCACAAATTTGGAAGTCTGCGAGGATCTTCATTTCTTCATCTGAGTAGGAGACTACCCCACCATTCTCGGCGATGAAGATGTAGGGCGTTCCCAGGAGCACTGAAACCGTTCTTGTGAAGCAGTGAGTGTTGCCTGTGGCTAGCACTATTGGCACTTTCAGGTTTCGCATGGCTTCCACAGCAGCGGGACAGAGCACTCTGTTCTTGTCGCTCAGGGTGCCGTCGATGTCTGCAACCATGGCACGGATCAATCCTTCAAGCCCTCCATAGTTACAGAGAAAACCGCTTCGCCATCCGGCAAATTGGGCGAATCCACGAGGCGCGCAATGCGTTTGTCTCCTTTGGATTTTCGCAAATAAAGCCTGAAAGTAGCGGTATGGCCCAACACATGCCCACCTACAGGTTTGGTGGGATCCCCAAAGAAGGTATCAGGCTTGGACATCACCTGGTTAGTGATCAGTATCAGGGCGTTGTTAAGATCTCCAAAACGCATCAGGTCGTGCAAGTGCTTGTTCAGCTTCTGCTGCCTGTCTGCTAATGTGCCCCGGCCGACGTATTCCGCCCGAAAGTGGGCTGTAACAGAATCTACAATGAGAAGGCGCACCGGCTTTTCAGAATTCTTGCGCTTCTCTGCCAGGTCCATAGCGCTCTCTGCCAATAAAATCTGGTGATTGGAATTAAACGCCCTGGCTACGCTAATATTCTTAAGAAATTCCTCCGGATCCCAAGGTTGGCCATCTGGTGCAGCGGGCAACCCTTTAACCATCTGAGCGATTCGTTCCGGCCGGAATGTGTTCTCTGTATCAATAATCACGGCCGATCCATTCAATCCGCCCATTTCACGAGGCAATTGGACATTGATGGCCAGCTGATGTGCGACCTGCGTCTTACCCGATCCGAATTCACCATAGACCTCCACTATGGATTGAGTTTCCATGCCACCGCCCAATAGCTCGTCAAAGCCCTTGCTGCTTGTGGTAATCTTGCCCACAGTCTTTCTACGTTCTAATATCTGATCTCCAGTCTCGAAACCGCCCACATCCGCGGCTTCCCTGGCACCTGCAATTATCTTGGCGGCGGTTGCTTCTCCAACTTCTGCTGCAGCTACAAGCTCCCCAGGAGAAGCTACTGCTATTGCCTCCACAGAACTAAAGCCTGCGTCGCGTAGTTTTTCTGCCGTCGCCGGACCTACGCCGGGCAGATCTTCTAACAATTTTGTCGGCATCTTCCTATTTCCTCAATTTTGTTGTCGACATCTCTCTTTAACTCATTTACTCGGGCGGGGTGAAAGTAATCTTGGTGCGCCATCCGCACGATAACTCTAATCCTTCATTCCAGCCATTTTTGACTAAGACATCGATCATTTCAGCTTTATAACCCAGATCGAGATCCTTTAAGAGCTCTACATGATCGCCCCAGAGAGCAACTTTGATGCGGCCCGTGTCATCGGAGACATATATACTGGCAACGCGGCCCGTCTTTCCATCATCTCTGGAAAACTCTCTTACCTCGCCTAGACCTGTAACGAACCCGGAAATGCTGCAGAGCATTCCCTGTTTCAAATCCTCAATTGGAGTTATCAATTCTTTGAAGCTCACATGCTGGCTGCTCTTTCTAACAATCGTGTAATTGCTCGTCTGGATCTCTACAGATCCATATCTCTCATGCGATGAGCCGCTTATGACTTCAATAGTTTCTCCTTTCTCAAGGGCCAATGAGGCTTGCTCATTCCAAAGAGTGAGTCTTATCTTACCCGTTTCATCTCCCAAGAGAACTGTTCTGACCTGGCCCTTGCTCCCATCTTTGCGCAAAAACTCCCTCGCCTCTCCCGGATCTACGACCGATGCCACCAGGTTGACCTCGCCCATATCCCGTTTAATTTCCGAAACCTTGTATGGATCTGCCTTTGGCTTGATATCCTCATCCACTTCCTCAATGTTGCCGTTCCTGCCAAGGCTAATTTCCATCCCCGAATAGCCTTCTTTGGCAAGACCTCTCACCTTGAGGCATTGACCAGCCTTAAGATCTCCTGACGTGATGAGATCCGTGCTTTCATCCCAGAGGGCCAATCGCACAGTTCCTGTCTCATCAGCCAGGGTAAGATTGGCAACCCTGCCATCTGAGCCATCGGATCTCTGAAATTTGCGAATCTCTGAAATGTTGAGCACACGTCCTAAAAATGTGGCATTCCCCATTTCCGGCCGTATGCTTCCGATCTTTGTAATCACCTCGCAGGTGCCCAGGTCTCGAGCCACGAGCATGGCTGCGGTCCTGCGATCGCATAGGCCCGCCATTAGAGCTACTTTTTCTTCTACCCTGCCTAGAAAATCTAATTCGGAGACCTGATCGGCGATCTGGTTATAGATTTCCGCCAATTCCTCTTCCATTTTGTTATTCATCCATGAACTGCATAGCGTTCTTTTGAGTACTTGAGATAAGGCGCGTTGCAGCTAGCCAAAAAGGCACCGCAAACCTCGGCAGGATCCCCGTCTGCAATGATGGCTCCATTCTCTATGAGCACTGCCCTGTGAGAAACCTCCCTGATAAAATCAACATGGTGGCTCACTAAAATGATGGTAGTGCCATATTCCGCATTGATCTTTTTAAGAGAGTTGGAAACTTCTCGCAGAGTAATGGGATCGATATCCCCAAAAGGCTCGTCCAGGATCAGCATCTTCGGATTAGCGGCAAGGAGGATAGCCAAAGATGCTCTGACAAGTTCTCCGCCACTGAGTTGCGAAGGCAGCTTCCACATGACCTCTGGATCAAGTGACATCAGCTTAAATACGGGCTCTGCAAACTTCTGCGCCTCCGTCATAGGAAAACGAGGGAACAGTTCCCTGAATATGTCACGAGTCAACCCCAAAGCCTCAAATGCGGCATTAGCATCCTCTTCCGACATATCTGTTAGGGCGTAGATGACATCCAAAACTTTGTCGCTTATGCCCAGCTCTTCTGCCATGTCTCTGGCATTAGCAATAACCTCATTGCCCTTGATACCCATTTGATATGCGATTTGATCCAGTATTGTCTCTCCTGCATATAGGGCAAACTCCTGATACATGATACCTAAAGTCCTGCGCACATTCATTCTATCGGGTGAATAAACCATCATGTCCACCCATTTATCACCGTACCGATAATAAACAACGCCTTCGTCAGGCAGCTTTACGCCCTGAATAATTTTAAGAAGAGTGGTCTTCCCGCCGCCGCTGTTGCCTATGAAGGAAGTGATTTCGCCCTCGTTTATGTCTAAGTTAAGGTTCTCCATTTTCAATATGTTTAGGATCTCTCCCGTACTGACCTGGCAAATCCTCTTAAATAGAGATCTTACCTTGATCAGCGGTTGAGAGTTGGCCCTTGTTGACAGAGGCTCTTTCTTCCCAATGCCCATCATGAATTTGCTTAAAACATCCCCAGGCTTTCCATCGGCGACTATCTCGCCCTTTTCCAGCCAAATCAATCTATCCGCCAAATATTCGTGGATCTCGGGCAAGTGAGATACTACGATTATGGTCAAATCCAGCTCTTTATTTACATTCTTAATGGCATCCAGAACCTCTTGCTTTGTAGCCGGACAGGCCATGGTGGCAGGCTCGTCCAGCAACAGAACTTTAGGTTTCTTGGCCAGCTGCCTGGCTATGAGGAGCCTCTGCTTCTCGCCCCCGCTGAGGATAGTAGCCAAATGATGCGCCTTCTTTTCCAGGCCTACCAGACGCAAGTAACACATGGCCTCCTCATACATTTCATTGTAGTCGACATTCTCAGGGATGGGAAGAACCTCGTAGCCGGTCTTGCGGGAGTTAATCCTCCGCACTACATTTTTAAGGGCCGACTCCGTCCAAAGAGCGAAGTCTCTTTGAAGGTGAATGGCAGTAGCTGCCATCTGCGCACGCACCACTTCTTCGCTGGAATCGGGAGTGATCGTTATGCCGTCCATAATGATCTTGCCGGTGTCAAAGCTATCCATTCCTCGCAGGATCTTCATGAGAGTGCTCTTACCGCCCCCGCTTTTTCCCACAATTCCTAAAATTTCGCCTGGCCTAGTGGTGAAGCTGACATTTTTAAGAACTACAATATCCCTATCATTCATCTTGTAGGTCTTGGACAAATTATCAATCTGAAGCAAACTTTGTAACCTCCCTACCTTACCTTAGTTCCAATTTCTACCGTTTCATCTGGTCTGAGTAACACAGCTTTGCCGGCTACATCTGCGGCCAAGAGCATAGCTTGAGATTCGATGCCAAAGAGCTTGGCAGGCAATAGATTGGCCACAACAACCACCTGTTTTCCCACTAAATTCTCTGCAGAATATCCTTGGGCAATCCCCGCAACTACCTGTCTTGTCTCTTTGCCAATATCTACCATAAGCTTGAGTAGCTTGTTCGATCCTTTTATTTTCTCGGCGGTCTTTATCTCCCCTATACGAAGGTCCAGGGAGCCAAACTCCTCAAAGGAGACTTGTCCTTTTATTTCCAAAGACTTCTCAGCTTCATTGGATTCTGCTTGCATTATTCTCTCCTTAAACACTCTGTCCAGCTCTTTGACGGTATCCTCTTCCATACGAGAAAAGAGGATCTCTGGACGTCCCAATGGTTGGCCAGAGGCCACTGGCACTAGAACATCGTGGAAGATCTTTTCGCTGACTTTGCCCTCCTGGCCTAGCTGCCCCCAGGCACCTTCCATCTTGTGAGGCATAACGGGTTCCATCAAGATGATCATTGCTTTGGCGATCTGCAGGCAGCTCTTCAAAACTTCTCCTGCTTTTTCTCTGTCGTTTTTAATCAGCTTCCAAGGCTCATGACTTTGGAAGTAAGTGTTTCCAAAGTCTGCCAGAGTCATTACGCTATCTGTAGCTTTTTTAAACTCGTAATCCTCTAGCCCTGAGATTACTTCATTCATGATTAATTCGATCTTTGTCATGACTTCAGTATCTATTTTGCCCTCTGGAACGATTCCACCATAGTTTTTCACTGTAAATGTCAATGATCTGTTGAGGAAATTACCAAATGCTCCTACAAGCTCCGTATTCACTTTCTCGGCAAATGTCTTCCAGGAGAAGTTAACCTCTTTGTTGTGAGCTGTATAGCTCGCAAGATAATAGCGCAATAAATCGGGACTCAAATTCTTTTCAAGATAGTCATCCTTAACCCAGATTACATAACCACGGGATTTGGAAAATTTCTTATCGTCAATCTTTAGCATGCCGCTGGCAACGACTGCTGAAGGCAAAGTGTATCCTGCGCCTTTCAGCATAGCAGGCCAAAAGATGCAGTGATGGTAAACGATATCACCGCCAATGAAATGAATTATTTTAGCTCCATTCCTCCAGTAGTCTTTCCAATCCTTTCCTTTTTGGGCGCACCACTCCTCGGTGAAAGCAATGTAGCCGATGGGAGCATCCACCCAAACATAGACCACCAGGTCTTCATGTCCAGGAAACTTAATACCCCAGGCCATATTACGAGTTATGCACCAATCCTTCAGCTCCTGGCGGACCCACTCCAGCGCATAATTTTTGGCGGATGTCGTTCCACCGATGGTTTCCAGATAGCTTAACAAGAAATTCTTAAACTCGGATAGCTTGAAGAAATAATGAATCTGCTTGCGGTACTCGGCCTTTCCTCTGCATACTTTGCAGACGGCATTTCTAATCTCACCAGGCTCCAAATGGCGACCACAACCCATGTCGCACTCGTCACCGCGGGCAGGCTTTCCGCAATAAGGACATTCTCCTTCTACGTATCTGTCCGGCAAAAAACGCTCGCATTTAGGACAATAAGCCAGCTCGATCTCCTTCGGATAAACGTAGCCACCTTCCATAAGAGCTTTGACCATTTCTTGGGTGCGACTATGGCACGCTTCATCGTCTGTATCGCCGAAGAAGTCAAAATTAACACCCATTCTTTTGAAAACGTCATCGAAATGCTGGTGATATACATCTACTAGCTCTTTAGGAGACATTCCTTTGGCTTCAGCATTGACCACTATGGGAGTGCCATGGGCGTCAGAACCGCAAACAAAAAGGACTTCTTTGCCCATCTTTTTCAATCCTCGAACGAAAATGTCTGCTGGTACGTAGGTTCTTAGATGGCCTATGTGGCATGGCCCGTTGGCGTATGGCAAGCCGCAAGTTACAAGGATAGGCGATGACAATGAGAACACCGCATCCGCATATGATGTAACAGGAAGATATAGGTTTCCTAAGCCCTGGATTTGACCATTAAATTCTACGATTATAAAAACGAGAATCATGGATTTCAGATCGGCTTTTTTGGATTCAATTTATAGAACCTATAAAGGTCACTTTTAATGAATGTTCTTTTGCCCGATCCAAAATTTTTCGATAAATACTCTGGACAAAATGTATATAATAGTATGGATAAGATCGAGCCTATTTGAGTGATCAATAAGATGAATCATAATTTACGGGGGTATTAGATGAAGCTAATTATATTAGCCCTTTTGTTGGCTCTGATCTTCGGCACGGCCCAAGCTTATCCTCTGCAGGGCGGAGATAAAAATGTCACTGTGACGCTTTTTGGAGCGACTAGGGCACCTCTAACCGACGAAAATGCATCTGGAGATATCCTAAAGGTCGATGTGGGAATAAATGGCGCCGAGAATGCTACATATGAGCTCTTTGACCAGAAGGACGTAGTTTATCGGCCGGGTTTATATAAAACTCTCTCATCTGAAAGACAATGGGTTTATTTCCTCGTTGCAAAAGATGATCTTTTCAAGCTAATTAATGTCACTCCAAAAGGAGGAAAGCCGTTCAATATCAACTGGTGGGCAACACCAAAGGCTTTCAACAAAGATATTATAATAAGATACTACGGAATTACCGATTGGCTGATCAATCCCGACGAGCAGGGCATTGTAATTCAGTTGCGTATGACCAACAACGGCACAAGAGATCTGTTTATAGCACCCCAAAATTTTACTCTGCTAGATCAATGGGGATGGCCCTATTACCCGACTCTTGGATTTGATCCTTTAACAGTTGGGCCACAGAACGCTACCCCAGACCGTGTCCTTCTGGGCTTTACTGGTATCTCTCTCCTGAGCAAACCAGCAGTCCTGGCTTATGACTATATGACTCCAGGCCAGGTTATCATTAACCTAGAGAATGATCAAGGACCACTCTCCGATGCTGTCGTCTACGGTGCCAATGCCACTAAAAGCTCAACAGCGGTCCTGCCTACCGCAGCTCCAGCATCTGATGACACAAAACAAACGACGACTAATCAAACCCAGTCGAGCAATACTACCGCTACAAAGCTTGGTTCTCTCAAAGATCGGATATCTGCCAGCAAGGCAAGATTGGAGGGAACAGAATTGGGTGAAAAGAATTCAGCCGTAGGCTCAAGGCTGAACACCAACCTCGATTCTGTAAGGGAGCGGCTCGAAGCCACGAGAGGAAATCTCAACAAGAGTACGCAGAACAATTCTGCTTAAACGAATTGCTCATTAGCTTTTACTCTTCTTCCCAGGGGCATTTTAGCCCTGGGAACTTTTTATAAGCGAAAGGCTATTGATGCTAAGAGTTATATGTATCCGCCTGGCATAAAACAAAATCATAATAAAGTATGTTATTTAGCTATCAGAAAGATTCGCAAATTCATAATGCCAGAAATAATGAATCGAACAAATCAAACATCCGACTGATCCATGAAGAAAGATGCGATAATAGTGGAGGTAAACTAAGAATGAAATGGCTGGCACTTTCTCTGGCTGTGTTCATGATGCTCATCCCGTCCGTAGCTCAGGGATATCCTATTCATGCAAATAATGGGGCGATTAACTGCACAATCTTTGGTGCCTTCAAGGAACCCTGGTCCACAGGAAACCCAAATGCAGATTCCTATGTTGTTCTCAATGTCGATTTGAGTCTGACAAGGGCCAACACAAGCGATAAGAGACCTATTCAAGCTACTTACGGACTAACGGATGGCAATGACCGGGTTTATATGATGAGGTCGGAATATAAAAGAGATTTCCAATTAGGTCGCTGGCTTATAGGATTTGTTGTCCCAAGAGAGACTATTGCCAAGAGCCTGACGGTAGGTCTTTCCCAGGATCCTTCGGGAAGCGATCAATTCTCAGTGTCCTTTCCTGAACTTTCCAACTCAAGCAACGGAAATGTGACGCTGCTCTATTATGGAGTTTTGCGATCCTGGATTGAGAGCAACAAAAAGACTGTCGAGTTCGATATATCTGTAACGAACAACGGCACGACAATGCTGCCACTTGGCGCTAAAAATTTTAGTCTGGTAGACCAATGGGGCTGGAAGTATGATAGCAAAGAATATGACATCTACGGCAGAAAAGGGATGTCTCCGATGGATTTGAAGCCAAATGGGACCATCCGGTCAGGGGTTGTCTTCAGTCCACTTTCGTCGCTGAGTAGACCTGCCGAACTAGTCTACAACTATTCGAATGACAGCACCATCAGGCTGGATGTAGATTCAGAGGCCGGTTTGCATACTAATCTGGATTCAGCTAAAAGTTGCGATGAGTGTAGTACACCAACGAATGAACCCGCACCAAGCAATCTTGCGGGCTCAATAAAGGCCACCAAAGAACGTCTGGCCAAAGTTAAAGGAAATATCACTGAAACCCCCACCAAAGGACGAGATGAGCTCTAAAAGTTTAGAGAAATACCACTATCGCCTGTGGTATTACTTACCTTTGGCCATTTTCTACTCTTATTAGTTTTTTGCTCGGAAAAATAGGCCAAGGACATCAATTTGGCAAACCTATCGGTCGTTAAGATCTTCAGTCTAATTCGCAAAGCTTCATAAGTCCCTAGACTTTGAAATTTCCTCCAAACATGAGCAATACGATTGTAGTCAATGGCGGCGACGCTTTGATGCCCCGAAGTTTACGCCAACGCCTTTTTCACTCTGGAGAACATTAGTGAAAAGAACAAGTCATCTGGAATATTAAAAAAAAAACAAGATATGATATAAATCCGAAAGATAACCTCCAGATCTAAAAATAAATCCACACATCTTAATGATTTAAAAAATATTAAAGATTTGAATCAGCAAGCTGTTTTCACGATCGTTATTCCTTTAATGACCATACCCTAAAATTGTCGAACCCAATGGTCACATTGCCTTCTGACTGTGTTCCAACCCATAAACCGACTCCACCAAATTTGAAACTATCATCAACATAATTTCCCAGCAGCACATCATTGGCAAAAAAGGCGAACCTATCTCCTTTGGCCATCACTTTTATCAAATTGGTTTCGTTTCCAGTCTTGATCGCGCTTGATACTGTCCAGTTCGATGGAGTGACCCAGGTACCGTTTTCTTTCTCAACAAATTGGTAGTATCCATCGCTTGATATCTGAAAGCCGTAGAAGCTTCCGGGTGCTTGATTGCGTATCCAAACCCCATAAACATTGTCATTGGGCCCTTCTTCCTTTGTCGCTTCTACCTCAATCGCGAAGTCGCTAAGGTTCAAGCGCGGCGCAAGCACTCCCTGCCAGTTATCTTCAGGGAATATGGTAACATGGAATTTACCATTCTTATATTTGGTCATCATGCTACTATCTTGGGAATATATTGGCCATCCGCTCTTGCTACTATCAAAGTTATCTGAAAATAGAAGATCCCCTGTATCCGAGGCTGTAAACGTCGAATGCATCTGAGCCTCTGGCGAATCATTTATTGCACTCTGTGCAAACGAAGGCTGCATACCAATAAGAGAAAAAAAAGCTATTAGCATGCATAGCGTCCGGCCAAATCTAAATTTATTTTCACCCATGGTATTCACTTCCAAAACTATAATGTGGCTTTCCTATTCTAATAGATCATCAAACCCAAAAGCTTTTGGATTAAACCTGAAGATGCAGACCAACATTAATTTTCGGCATCTTTCGAGAAAATGCAACGCATAAGCTTACATAAGATATCCTGAATGTCAAGTATCTCCGTTCGCCACTGTAATTTCCATACTCAAATGCATATGGAAGCCGATCCGTGATTCGAGAAATTCGCCGTTGGTAAACCCGGCTGGACGTGATACGTTACTGTTGACTATTCATGCAATGCAAAACAATGAACGAAGCACGATCAAGCCATTGCAGCTCCTTGCAAATATCTCTGAGAATCACAAGGTCTATGAAGTGCCAATGAGTAAAATATCTGTCCTTAAGGGCATGTCTAAGAATCTATGAGCCCAAATAACCATATAAAAGATCATATAAACCAATCGAGGGCATCAAAGATCCAAATGAAATCTATATAGGAGCGAGCAAAGGACGAAAAACCTCCCAAGAGGCTAAAATGCATAGACCCGAGATCCTTGTAAAGATGATGGAGTTATTTGCCACGTTTCTGCCAAATAATGAGATGCAACTCAATGGAAAAGAGCTGAAGGGCAAGGAGTCTTTATCAGAACAAAATGAAGCGAAGCCACATATTCTAGATATTCCAAACTCGCCATTGCCGCTTTCGGCTGAAACGCCGATGGAAAAGCCTAAAATCACCGTTATTGACTACGATGGGCTACATTATCATGAGGCAGAGATCAAAGACGTTGAAGAATGTTTCATATTTAAAAAGCAGCCCTCGGTAACTTGGATAAATATCGATGGCCTTCATCAAATGGATGTTTTAGAGAAACTTGGATCGTGCTATGGAATTCATCCACTTGTCTTGGAAGACATTTTAACCGACCAGCGTCCTAAAATTGAAGATTATGACGATTACATGTTTATCGTGCTCAAGATGCTTTATTATGATGAAGATAGCAGTGAGAAGAAAGATGAGGATGATTACGACTTAGGCGACACCAACCTGGATATGGATCAAGTCAGCTTGATCCTCGGACCAAATTTTGTAATATCTTTTAAGGAGAAAGAGGTTGATGTTTTCAATCCTCTCCGCGATAGATTGAGGACTGCAAAAGGAAAAATAAGAAAACAAGGTGCAGACTATTTAGCCTATTCCATGATAGACTCCATCGTCGACCATTATTTTCTGATCATGGAGAAACTGGGGGATAGGTTCGAGGATCTGGAAGATGCGGTAGTCTCTAACCCCGAACCCGGGATCCTTCCTACTATATATAATTTAAAAAGAGATATGCTGTTTTTGCGCAAGTCGGTCTGGCCCTTAAGGGAAGCAATAAGTAAGATGCAAAGGACTGATTCGCCCCTTGTTTCTGAGGCCATCAAGATTTACCTTCGGGATGTATATGACCATACAATTCAAGTGATCGAGAACATTGAAACTTTTCGGGATATGTCTGCCTCATTACTGGAAACCTATCTCTCCAGCCTGAGCAATAAGCTGAACGAGGTGATAAAACTCCTGACGATTGTTTCAACAATTTTCATCCCTCTCACTTTCCTGGCAGGGCTTTATGGGATGAACTTCAGATTTATGCCGGAATTGGAGTCTCCTTGGGGCTATCCAGCTGTTTTGATTTTAATGTTGCTCGTCGTAGTAGTTATGCTGAGCTATTTCTGGAGAAAAAAGTGGATATAAGGCTTAAATTCAGAATTAATTGGTTTTCTGTGGCAGGAAATGTAATCTAAAATAGCAGCAAAATGATAGGCAGTAAGGAATGAATGAGAACAGATAACACCCTATTGGCATGGACAACTACGAAATCTACATTTTAAGATTGGCTTTCCTGATTCAGAATTTTTTCATATCGTTGCACAATTCTCTCCAAAATATCCATGTCGTATGGCTGATGAACAGGAACCTGAATCTCTGCCTCCATTTTTGCCGACTCTGGTGCAGCTCTAAGACCGTCCTCCTTTACAGGGATGCGAAGGTCGCGGGCGATTTCATCAATCATGGGGGTGAGCGGCTTGATTGCTTTGGACACTTTTGCTTTTTCTCTGAATCGGTGTAATAATGCGTCCACCTCAGCTGCCAGAGGCTCGACATCACCTGACCCAGCCGCCTGACATATCATTTCCGCACTCTCTTTGAGCTGGGAAAGAGTGCGAACGCTTGCTTCTAGCACCACGCCCGAATAGTGTTCTTTTGCCTTTTCTTGATAGCCGGGCGCAAGGACCAATATCTCAATCTCGTTTAAGCGTTCCAAGTCTTCTGGCATCGGCTTGTAAGGATTTACCGTAATGAAGTCCAGGCCTAAACGTATGGCAAGGCTTTCGTACATTGGTGATACGCCCACAAGCTTCTTGTTCTTAAGAAGCGCACGCCTCACAGACTCCGGATTACTGGAGATCAAGCCAAAGTAATCGGCAAAACCGCGAGTTGTTGTTAGGAGCTTTGTTCGTCCCTCCTTCGTGGCACTTATGAGACCTCTTTTCTCCAACTCCCTTACATGTTCATAGCTCTTATTTCCTCTAATCTCGACCAGGGAGCTTTGCCTGATTGGCTGTTTGTAGGCAATGATAGCTAGCGTTCTGATAAGCGGCGCTTCTATTTCTTTTGGGGCAAAAGAAAGAACACAGCCCGACAGACTGAACCGGATCTGCATCGAGTAACCTTCCCCTATATTTTTGATCTCTATGCCGGAGCGACGTTCTTTATACTCTTTCGCCAGGTCGGCTACGAGGACCTGCGCATTATCCTCTGAGATTTTGGAGATAAGGTTCATTGAGAAAATCACATTCAGCTGCTGTGAGGAACCAGCCTTCATCGAGGAAATTGACAAATCAGATAGCAAGGAGATTATCCTGTGCGGTATTGAATCACATGTCTGTGTACTGCAGACATGTCTGGATCTTCTGGCATCAGGAAAAAGAACAGTTGTTGTTGAAGATTGTGTCTCTTCAAGGAAATCAAATGATAAGAATGTAGCTATTGAACGGATGCGGCAGGAGGGGGCAAGGATCACAACAATGGAGAGCCTGCTTTTTGAACTTACACGGGCAGCCGGTAATGAGACTTTCAAGAGTATTTCGGGAATTGTCAAATGATACAGGAGAAGGGTTGAGAGGAATTTCAGATTGATACTCAGGCTCGATTTGATAATATGAAGATCCCGAAGTGGAATAATTAAGATTAATGATAAAGCGATATTGATAAATGCGAAAAATCTATGGAATTGGTGAAACAGTCCTTGATATTATTTTCAAGGATAGACAACCACAGGCGGCCAAGGCTGGCGGGTCAGTTCTGAACAGCATGGTATCTATGGGTCGAATGGAGTTGCCGGTCGCTTTCATAAGTGAGTACGGAGCTGATGATGTAGGTAAACTGATCGACGATTTTCTCAGAACCAACGGGGTCGACACCTCTTTCGTGCATCGTTATCATCAGGGAAGCACTGCACTTGCTCTTGCATTTCTTGATGATAAAAACGATGCACATTACACTTTTTATAAGGATTATCCTGGAAAACGTCTGGATATAGATTTCCCGGTAATTGAAGCAGAGGATATTATTCAGTGCGGTTCTTTTTATGCAATCTGGCCTGAGATAAGAGATAAGTTCAGAAAGTTCATCAGTGAAGGTTATGAAAAAGGCGCACTTGTGTTGTATGATCCTAATTTCCGAAAAAGCCATGTTTCTGAACTTGGTCAGCTCAAACCCCTTATAATTGAGAATATGAAGTTCACCAGTATAGTAAGGGGATCAGATGAGGATTTCAGGAATATCTTCAGTGCAAAAACCCCTGATGAGGCATGGGAAGAGGTAAGGAATTATTGTAAATGTCTGGTTTACACTGCAAATGATGAAGGTGTTTTTGTAAGGACACCTGGTATTTCAGAAAAATTCCCTGTCAGGAAAATAATTCCGGTAAGTACAATCGGAGCGGGGGATAATTTCAATGCCGGAATCATTACCTCCATACACCGGAAAGGGATCAGAAGGGATCAGCTTGAGAAACTGACTCAGAATGAATGGGCAAAGGTGATAAATACAGCAGTTGCTTTTGCTACTCACGTTTGTATGAGTTATGAGAACTATATTTCTCCGGAATTTGCCAGTGAATTAAAGAACAGGAAATAACTTTCTCACCTGGCGGCTCTCTGTGAATCCTTTGTGGAGCCAGGTTTAACAATTAAGATGAACTTACACATAGTTTCACAGAGAGACACAGGGTACACAGAGAAAATCAGGGTTATAAATCAGATCGGTTGGGCGTTTGCCAGAAGATATTTCTCTGCCTCCAGTGACCATATGTAATCGTTTTTTGCCACAATTTCATGAAGTCCGGCATAAAACTCACTTTTTTTCCCAAGTTCTCCAAGCTGATAAAGGGATACAAGCGGCATTGAGATGTTGGTATAAATTAATTTTTTACCACCGGGTATTCCTGGAAGGTTCAGTGTGGTATCCACTACAGCATCCAGTCCACCGACATGTGTAATCATCACAGCAGGATTAATCCTGCCCTTGCCCATCAGTTTCAGGGATTCTTTCATATCGTCTGTATTGCCACCTGACGTTCCCACAATATGAGTGAAAGCATAATGGACGTTATAGAAATTGAATTCTGCCTTGAACTCCGGATTTGTCGGACCGGCAAAGAAATTAAGGCAACCGTCAAAGGCCAGAATTGAATCGCCCTGTTCAATAACTGATTTGACAGGAGCAAAAATGAAGACATCGTCAAATCCTTTTCCTCCTGTTATTTCACGCAAATGGCTGACCGGATTATCTACCTTGCTGGTATTGACATAAATTAATCTGATGCCCTCTTTTTCTGCATGTTCCGGTGTAAAAAGGCATGATGCCCTTGCAAGGCGCTTATCATCAATATCTGTGACAACAATTAAACCCGGTTTCCTGTCCTGATGAATGGCATAGTCGATCGCCCCGAGACCCATTGGACCCACACCTGCCAGAATTGCCATATTTCCACCTTTTTTTATTCCCATATCATGAACATAGGTGCCTGGAGGAATATGGTAACTTGCATGAAATGCACCAACAATGCATGACATAGGTTCCGAAAGGGATGCCGGGAAAAAAGCTTCGCCATCATAGGTCAGAAGGCAATCAGCCTCGAGTACAACTGATGGCACAATAACATGCGTGGCATCACCCCCGATATAGCGGAAAGAATAGCCCGGAGCATAGAGAGAACCCGTCTGATTCATTGCAGGCTGTATAGAAAACTTCTGCCCGGCTTTGAATTTATGCTGCCATTTCTTTCCTACCTTCACGATTATGCCGGCAAATTCATGGCCAATTATTGTGGGATTTATATGGATATCGTCAGGGATCCGTTTGTGATCGGTACCCTGCAGGGCGGCTTTATGAGATGACATGCAGATGCTGTCGGAGATTACATGTGCAAGGATCTCATCATCCTTCATTTCCGGGAGGTCAAACTCATCAAGCCTCAGATCCTTCTTTCCATAAATTCTAACTGCTTTCGTTTTCATTTTATTTATTTTATTTGATTTTTTACCACGATTATTACAGAGTTTTCACGGCGTTCCACCGAGTATTATTCATTCAGTCAATCAATTACTCCGTCTCTCATCCTCTGCTCTCGCTCTACGCTCTACGCTCTACGCTCTACCCTCTATTTTGTCCACTCTACGCTTTACGCTTAATGCTACCCCAGCATCACCTGGCCTCCTGTAACAGGAACTGCCTGCCCGGTTTCATATTCCTGGTCGATTATATATAAAAGAGCTTTCATCACATCCTCAAGTTTGCAGCCTCTCTTCATGGGAACCTGGTCCTCATAGAACTTCCTTACATCCTCAATGGACTTTGCACCAGGGACTTTGCCTGTTTTAAGATACTGCACAAACAATCCGTTATGGGGATCAGACCATAGAGGGCCTTCATAAAAATTCCCCGGGCAGATCGAATTAACCTTGATCCTGTGTGGAGCAAGTTCCATGGCAAAAGACTGAGTAAGACCAATTCCTCCGAATTTGGCACCGGCATATGCAAAGTTTTTGTTGCTTCCGCGGAGTCCCGATTTGGAATTTATCTGTATTATATCCGAGAAGTAGTCAGGCTTTTCAAGATTCTGAAGTTTCATGACTTCCGAAGCATATTTGACACAGTGGAAATAACCTTTGTAGTTTACATCCGTTGTCCTGGCAAAAGTATCCGGATCCATTTCATCGAGGCCTCCGGCCTTCAAAATACCAGCATTGCTGACAATAATATCAAGTCCGCCGAATTCTTTTACAGTGCTGATTATCATCTCTTTAACCGACACAGGATCTGATACATCCGTTTTAACAAAGATAGCCCTGGATGGCCTTTTTACAGAATTCAGACCGGATACAAATGAATTGCCTGCCTCTTCATTAAGATCAGCTACCACCACGTTGACGTTTAAAGAACTAAGCGTTTCCGCGATCCCTGCTCCAAATCCCTGGGCACCACCGGTAACAATTGCTGTTTTGTTGCTGAGTTTGTTCCCGGCACCAACGGCTTGTGATACTTTTCTCCTATAGTTCTCAACTTCCCACTGATCAATGAATGCAACCTGTTCAGGTGTAAGAAATTTGATACCTCCGCATTGAGATGCATAGTAACAGATCATTATAAGATCTTCATAAACATCCAGACAAGCTTCTGCTGAAGCATAGCTTTCTGCAACTGCAAAAATTCCCATATCCTTTATTACCAATACTTTTGGCGGGTAGCCATACTCGCTGATGAAATTCGGTAACTGATATTTGAATGAATCAATTATTTTTTCTGCAGTAGAAGAGTGCTCAATATATAAATACCTTGTCTTGCAATAGACTATAATATCCGGTGTAAGTGGCAGCGAGATCTTGTGAAACTCGTTCTGGTTCTGATAAAACTTTGCAATCAGAGAGTTATTTCTGAACCTTATCACACCTGGCTTATTATTTGAAAGCAACAACCTTATAGCTGGCAGCACTTTGTGAAGCAATGGATTATAAGGGATAGGTTTTATGTCAGAAACAGGAGAGATCTGTTCCTCAATTTTTGCAATAATATCGCTGATAAATTTTCCTTATCTCTTCGGTAGTATCAGCTCCTACGAAAACGCCGTGGTTTTCAAGAAAGATAATCTGCGGATCATGGGAATACTTTTGTCGGTAAACATTATCTCTGATTCCAGTTTTTTGAAAAGGATATATCCCGGATCGGTATAAGGAACAAAGAGAACGGTATCACCGAAAAGCTTCTATGTCAGACTCCTGGCATTCCTGCTGCAAAGCAGGCCATTGATAAGGGTGGGGTGGAGGTGAACAACAAATTTGTAATGAATGATCTCATGCAGGGAGGTCTCTACTGATGGACGTCTGATTTTTCCCGGGTCAAGAATGCTGCCGAACATGTCAGCCTTAACCTGTTCTTCCCTTGCTGATGGATCTTCCGGATAGATATTTGAAGATATTACATGCAGCTTTTCCCTGTTAAGAGCTACCATCCCATCTTCGGTCATGTCAGCGAGTGCATGGCCGCTAGCCTTTATCCAGATTGTTTCATCATCCTTGAATGAAGTGTTTCCGCCTCCGGCTATCACATAATCCTTATTGCTTCCGTAATACTTTGAAATCCCGATCAGTTCGTTAATTTCCGGCTTCATGTCATTATTTTATTTAAGAAATATTCGATCACTAATTGTCCAAGGTTTATCAGTTCCTGTTTCTGATCTTTGCTGTGAGTGCCATCGGGAAGAACATATCCCTGTCTCCCGTCTGCCCTGAGGTACTGATGGGCAGCGATAACGCAGGCACCTTCCCATGATATTCTTTTCAATGATTCGTCAAGGGGAGCAGATCCTCTTGCTGTAATAGTAAGCGGGATCATTTCCGGAGTATTATGTTCAGTCCCAAAAGTTATGATGAAACCCTTATTATGAAAAAACTCCACAAAATTTTTGAGTATTGAATGGTCATTTCTTCCGGGGATTAATTCTATACATTCTATTCCAAGCCTTTCAGTGATTGAAATAATTTTTCATAATCACCCTCAAATTCCGTGAATTTACCTGATGGATCATCGAGCAGTACCGGGTAGCATGGTATCCCTCCTGCTTTGATTATTATTTTTATAATCTTTTTCAGCTCGAGAAATGATTTTTCATCCTCCTCCACAAAGGCAGCTCCACCGCTTTTTAGGAGATTTGATCTGATTTCATTCTCAAGAGCAGCTGAATTCGAAAGACCGGTTTTGGATTTTTTCCCGCCGTAGAGACTTTCAAGAAATGAAGCTGTTCTTCAGGTGATTAAACTTTCAAGTGCAAAGATTCTTAACTGCTTTTGCGAGATGGCGTTCGCGGACAAGGTCATGAGCATAGCTGCTTTCGTATTGATTCATATGAAAGGAGACGAGAGGATTCTCCTTCTGTATTAAACTGTTAAGCTTGGTGATCATTGCTTTCATCTGTTGCTGACTCTCTTTAATAACCTTCTTCAGCTCTCTTTTCTGAGCCATACCCGGTGTGAAAAGGATAATCAAGACCTTTACCGCTGAAATATATTCTTCCCGGATTATTCGGATCATTTATCCTGATACCTTTTTGCTGTTCCTCTTTCATAAGTCCAATAAATTCTATATTGAAAAGAGGGAAGATTTTATTGCTAGAGACACCCTTTGTGAAAAGCATCATAGCCGTCAGTCACATAAAAATCATTTATCCCGAGCAGGGCAATTTTTTCTTCACGGCCATCCTGAAAATATTTTCTCCATATCCGAAAAAGCGCTGAAAGAGTAGGGTGTATGAATATGACCGTTCACTTCACGATAAGCAGGTACGGCACGACCCTGCATCTCTTTTTTAGTTTGTCGTAGGGAGGAAATCCTGCAAGAAAATTCTTCATCAATATTTTATTAGAGTTACCAATTAATCGCTTTTTCAGGAACATCAAGGAGTGATCCGCAAATCCAGTCTGCCTCAGAAAGCTGCCCGGCATCGAATGAAGATGTAACTGCCAGGCATCTGCATCCTGCAGCTTTACCTGCTTTGATGCCACTTACTGCATCTTCCACAACCAGGCATTCCTGAGCTTCTAAACCTATCTCTTGCGCTGCCTTTAAATAAATATCGGGGAATGGCTTTTTGTTAATAACATCCAGTCCTGTTACAATAAAATCAAATGTCCCGGAGGAGAGGCCTATCTCCCTGAGATTTACCTCCATTTTTATCCTGTCGGCGCTTGTTGCAAGAGCAAGTCTGAAGCCTCTTTTTTTGCATTCGGCTATAAATTCATGAGTTCCTGGCAGAGGTGATAGTTTGCCCCTTACGATAATCTCATAGATCTCATAAGTTCTGGCTTTAACCTTTTCAATATCAACCTTTATGCCATGTTTCTCAGCAACACCACCTATATATCTTATTTCTCCCATTCCCACAAAAGGATGGAAATCCTCCGGCTGAACAGTTATGCCAATCTCTTCAAACATCATCATCGCCGCCTTACAGATAAAGGGTTCAGAATCGACGAGTACACCATCCATATCAAAAAGAACACCTTTTATCATCTGAAGTATTTATCAATTATTCTCATTCTCTCTCTGGTAAGCGGACTTTTCTTTCCTGTAATGTCAACGATTAATGTCATTTTAGCAGCATTTTCAAGTACTTCAATTTTATCGAATGCCTGCAGTATAGTGGACCCTGTTGTAGTATTCCATGATTTTCAAGCAGAAGGATATCCGACTTCACGAGTGATTCAGCAGCAGTTGCCAGCTCAACAGTCCCCATAAGTGCATAGGGTACAAAAACCGGATCTCCGAGAATTGCACGGGCTTCTGCCGTCAGAGTAGTATTTATTTTTGATTTCATGGCTGTGAAAGCAGTGGCTGCACCGGGTGAGCATGAACAATAGCTCTGACATCTTTGATTCCTTTTGTAAATTGAAAGGTGCATTTCGAGTTCAATTGACGGTTTGAGCCAGGAGTCAGATTCTCACCGAAAATATTCATCAGGCCAACCTCTCTCCATCTCATTCTG
>CAVWPP010000001.1:0-19378 GCA_963756915.1 Methanotrichaceae archaeon | reverse complement strand
AAGGCTGATAGGTATATTATTAATGATATGGTTAACAAAATGCAGTTCTCATTCCCGACCTCTTTCACTAATAATTGGAAAGTGAAGCAATAAAAAATTTTGCATTATAACCTGTGCCCAAAAGAAGAGCTAGATTTCATCACCCAAAACTATTTCTTAAAGCAGTAAGATATGCATTAAGGTGATTTATCTTGAAGATGGAACTTGCTCTGATATTAATAGTCTTAAGTCTCGCAGAAGTTCCGATATCTGCCAGAACTGATATGGTGACAACGAACTCAAGTTTTGATATGAGGGGAACCATAACAAACATCCTTTCACCTTCCAGCATTGTAATTGGCAAGAACGTTGTTAACCTGGATGGTGTTGATTCATCTGGACTCTATTGGTCCACATACACAAATCTAATGGGCGATCTAAAGAGCTATTACATTGGCAAGGATGTTTTTGTTAAGGGCAATTACGTCTTTCTTGATCTACAAGGTGCCTATAATTCTGAAAGCATAAATGAGCAGATCCAACAAGATATTTTGGGTTGGCTAGAGCAACAAAATTACGGACCGTTTTATCAATCATTCTATCAATCATCTTATCAATCTTCGGAAGGATTTTAAGGACCGTATCCAGCATGATGGTATCTCATGCTCGTTTTTATAAATTTTTTTCTTTTGAGTAAAATATACCGGAGCTCGAAGGCAGGTAGTTTTTGTCTATGAACAGATCTTTCAGGCTCGTCTCGAGAGCTCCGAATCATCCAGATAGTGAAACGCTCCAACTAAATGAGGAGTGATATTTAATACTGATGGATGCATATATTTTATGAGAGCGATTTCAGGAAATCCGGTAATGCCGAGAGAGACAATTGTAGGTAATGGTCGCATCGCGGTTGCCTTTGACAGTAGCATGAACGTCCGAGACTTTTTTTATCCGAGAGTAGGACTAGAGAATCATCTCATCGGCCACTTTATGAGGATGGGCTTATGGGTGGATGGCAGTTTTCGTTGGTTTGATGATGGCTGGAATACAAAGATGGGGTTCATGCCTGAGACCCTCGTGGGCAGATGCCAGTCCACCAGCCTCGAGCTGGAAATTTCTCTGGAAACCAATGATTGCGTGCATCACTCCTTGGATGTTTTCTTAAGGAAGGTGGAGGTCCGCAACCTCTCTATGCGGCCCAGAAAGATAAGGCTCTTCTTCGCCCATGACTTCCACATTTATGGGGATTCTGTTGGGGATACAGTGATGTACGAGCCATCTCTTGGTTCCATCATCCACTACAAGCGAAATCGCTACTTTTCGGTATGTGGCGTCACCAGCCAGAACAAAGGCATATATCAATTCGCTGCCGGCTACAAAGAGCGGCCAGGCAAAGAAGGAACTTGGAGGGACGCTGAGGACGGACTTCTGGAAGGAAATCCCATCGCTCAGGGCTCTGTGGATTCTGCAGTCTCCTTTGAGCTGGATTTACAGCCACTCTCAAATGGATTTATTTATTATTGGGTCGCCTGCGCCAAGAGCCTGAAAGAGGCAGTGGATCTGGACTCGCAAGTAAAGACGATCGGGGTCGAGCAACTCCTCTTGGAGACGGAGAACTATTGGGCGGCGTGGATAAATAAGAAGGACGTGATGCTCTGCAACCTCCCCAGGAATATCCTGCGGGCCTACAAGAACTCTCTCCTCATCATGCGCACTCATGCCGACAACCAAGGCGGGATAATTGCCTCGTGCGACTCGGATATACTGCAGTTCAGCCGGGATACCTACTCCTATGTATGGATGAGAGACGGAGCCATCGCTTGCCTGGCCTTCGACTTGGCAGGCTTCCCGGAGGTTACCAGGCGCTTCTTCCAGTTCTGTGACCGAGTGATTACCGATGAGGGCTTCTTCCACCACAAGTATTCGCCGGACGGCTCCGTAGGCAGCAGCTGGCTGGCCGCATCAGGGCAAAGCGGCCTGGCTATTGAAGAGGATGAAACCGCCCTGGTACTCTTTGCTCTTTGGAGGCACTTCCAGAAGTACCGCGACATCGAGTTTATTGAGGATGTTTATCCCAATCTGGTTTTGAAGGCGACTGATTTTCTCCTGAAATACATCGATCCCGTGACCGGACTTCCCAAGCCCTCCTTCGATCTCTGGGAAGAGAAATATGGTGTCTTTACCTGGACGGCTGCAACCGTCTATGCAGGGCTTAGGGCAGGCGCTAAATTCGCCAGGGTCTTCTATAACCGCGAACGTCATGACATCCTGTGCGACGCATCAATGCGTCTCAAGGAAGCCATGCATAAGCACCTCTACGACCAGGAACGCCACAGATTTGTGAAGGCCTTATACCTAGACGGCTCCAGAGATTCAAGCGTGGATAGCAGCACTTCGGCGGTCTTCCTTTATGGTGGCTTCAGCGCTTCTGAAAAGATTGTTGAAGAAACCATGAATTCGGTCTTCGATAGGCTCTGGATTGGGCGGGGCGTGGGTGGTCTAGCCAGGTATGAGAACGACGAATACCAGAGGGTATCCAAAGATGTAACCGGAAATCCCTGGTTTATATCGACTCTCTGGTTAGCGAGATGGCATATAGCCCGGGCAAAATCGATGCTGCACTTGAAAGGAGGTATGGACCTCTTATCATGGGCAACAAGATATTCGCTGCCATCTGGAGTGATGCCGGAGCAGGTCCATCCTTTCACTGGAGAGCCGGTTTCTGTTTCGCCTCTGGTCTGGAGCCACGCTGAGTTTATCATTAGCGTTTGCGAGTTCCTGGATAAGCATCGGGAGATATCTGATCGCATGGTAAAATCAGGATAACGGGATCGAAAATTATGTTCATTAAATTGTGTGCCACCATCGAAGTCTCCCTTGGGGAGATGAGACAGTTTGATCTCAAAGAAGAGGAAGTCTTAGTTGTAAATCTAAATGGGGAGCTCTATTGCCTGGATGGGCGGTGCTCCCATGCAGGTGCTCCTCTCTATGAGGGTTCCTTGGAGGGCGATGTCCTAACCTGCCCCTGGCACTATTCTCAATTTAATATCCGAGATGGTTCGGTCCTAAGGGGTCCGGCAGAAATGCCGCTGCATCTTTACAGAACCCAGATAAGGAACGACCAGCTCTACGTGGAAACTGATGAACCAGAGGGCTAGAAAACCGCTTTGTGTCTCATGAAATCCATAGTGAGCTAATCGAACTTGTGCACCGAAATAGATTCATCGGAAGCTGTACGGGCGAGTGGTAAAGCCCGCGCGGCCTCTGACTATCTTTAACAAACTATCTCGCTGGATGATCCACTCCGGTTTTGCATGCCGCAACAGGCTGTTCTTTCTTCCCAAGCCCTCCTGCCTCCAGGTTGAAAACTATCGTTTTCAGGTTGGTCATCTCATCAATGCTGTAGCCGATGCCCTCTCTGCCCATTCCGGAGTCCTTTATCCCTCCAAAGGGAAAGTAGCCGACTCCGTGAGATGGGCAGTCGTTCACGGTGACCTCGCCGCACTCAAGCTTTTTCGCAACGCGCCAGATTCTGTAGAAGTCCCTGGAAAAGACGCAGGACTCTAAGCCATACTTAGACTGACCGGCAAACTTAAGGGCTTCACCTTCGTCCTTTGGTCTCAAGATGGTCACGACTGGCCCAAAGGTCTCCTCATGCGATATTACTGAGGACATGGGCACATCATCGAGAACGGTAGGCTCGTAGTAAGAGCCATGGAATTTGCCTCCCCTAAGCAGCCTGGCACCTTTTTCGACAGCATCCATTACCATTCCATGGATTCTTACAGCCGCCGCGGGATTTATCACAGGCCCTGCCATCACCGACTCATCTCTGGGGTCCCCAAATTTCCATTGATCTACCTCCCGGACGATCTTATCGCAGAGGTCGTCTGCTATTGTCTTTACTGCCAGAACGGCGCTGATGGCATCACATCTTTGACCTGAGAACTTGAACGATCCAAAGACGCACTTTTTAGCTGCCAGGTCCAGATCCGCATCCTCCAGCACCATGGCATACCCCTTTCCGCCAAGTTCCAGGTGAAGTTTCTTCATGCCAACCATTTGGGAGATGTTTTTACCTACCGGCGTGCTCCCGGTGAAGTTGACCATTCCTACCTTTTCGTGCTTGACGAGAGCATTTCCCACCTCTTCACCTTTACCTGTCACTATGTTCATGCTGCCTTCTGGCACACCGGAGGCCTCTAGGACCCTGACTAAAAGAAGGGCTGAGATGGGATTGAAGCTGGACGGCTTGACTACAACTGAGTTACCTGCCAGGAGGGCAGGGATCATCTTTGTTGAAGCTATATACAGTGGATAGTTGAATGGAGAGATTACAGCCACAACCCCAATTGGCTCGCGGATGACCAAGGCCATCTTTCCCACAGAATCATGGGACCAGTCGCCCGGAATATAGTCTCCTGAGATCCTCTTGACTTCTTCCATGGTCAGTTTTAGCCTATGGACTGTCGCCTCAACCTCGCCCGCTGCATCTTTAGTGGTTTTCCCCGCTTCTATTTGCAGTACCCTGGCAAACTCGTCCTTATGCAACTCCAGCAATTCGGCTGCACAGTTGAAGATATCTATGCGTTCGATCCCTGGCAGTTCCCTTATCCCTCTGTTTTCTTGGGCAGCGGTAACGGCGCTGTTCACATCCAGCAAGTGTGCTGTCTGGGCTCTGGCTATTACGCTACCATCGATGGGCGTGTTGACGTCAAATTGTGACCCTACGTTGGCTTCTCTCCACTTTCCCCCAATCAGCATCTTGAAATTAGGAATACCATCCTTCATACTGTAAATCCTCTCAAAGAACGAACTTAATGGCAACCCTAAACTATCTTTCACCATTTTGACTCACACCTAGATATGGCAATTTTATAAATTTTTGAAATTGTGATCCGGATTTATCTAATATAAGGATTGACTAATAAGTTTTTCTAAAAAAGTCTGTCAAAAATTCACACTCCCGTCCCAAACGATTTTTCTATAGTTCTTGAGCATATCATGTATAATGGCTTCATCTAATCCGCATAGCGAAAAAATAGTTTATTTTATTCGAATACCCCGCAGCTTGCAGCGGGGATAAAGAGCATCCGTATCCAACTTAGAGACAGATCAAACTACATGGTCCGATCTTAATGCGGCGGAGCCTCCTGATGCCTCGCCGCAAGCAGCGGGTATTTATTTAAAAATAATTAAAGAGAGGATGTTCGTAACGTCAGAAAAACTAACGAAATGCTCTGCAAGTACATAGAATAACGGAATACTCTTGCACTTCAAGTAAAGATCAAATAGGTCTTGCAGTCCGTTTTGTCTCGCCTCGAACGATAGAGAAGACTTTTCTATCGAAGTTATCGAGGTCCGACTCTTACCAATCTCGGACATGATCTGGATATAAGATCCGATTTGGCTGCTAAGAAAAGCTTAACTATTAGACAAATAAACTTGAATTAAATAATGTCTCATTGATTTAATATACAGGAACCTTTAGTTTCTAATTCATGCCAAATTGGATCTATCCCGATTTCGAGTTCCGGCCAAAGCGACCATTATTCCTCTGCATCATCTCCAACACGGATACCGGAAAGATTCCCGGCCTCTCCGCCGCTGGAACATCGCCTGAACTTACAGACTATACTCCTGGCGCAGATGCTGAGTTGGTTGAGACCAACAAAATTATCACTATGCCTGAGCTTCCCGAAGCTCCGGGCGGCTCACCCACGCCTGCCATAGTCACCAAAGCCGCATTGAACCTGACCGGTATTCCATCCCTTTTTGTGGCTTCCGGCCTGAGGAAGAAGCCTGCAGTTCCCTTTGTGGAATTGGGAGGGACGGCGGGAAGCGACATACGAAAAGAGCCTGCCGTTCCAGATGCCCGTGCCCTCTACGAAAAGGCGGATCACCTTGGAAAAAAACTTGCCAAGCTCTCTGATTGCGTTTTCATTGGTGAATCCATTGCTGGAGGAACTACAACAGCTCTTGCCGTTCTCAAAGCACTAGGCTACGATGCCAATGTGAGCAGCAGTTTTCAATCCAATCCTACCGAGCTGAAACAGAAGGTAGTGGATGAAGCCATGAGGCGTTCTGGAATAAAAAAAGGAAGCTTGAAGAGCGACGCCTTGCGAGCTGTAGCTGAAGTGGGTGATCCTATGATGCCTGCTGCCCTGGGCCTGATGAAAGGTCTTGCTGGTTGCAAGGTGGTTATGGCAGGCGGGACCCAGATGGCAGCAGTCCTCGCTTTGGGCAAATCCTTGGGAATTGAGGGTGATATTTCGATTGCCACCACGAAATACATCGTTGAGGATAAGACGGCTAGCTTCCGAGAGGTGGTGGAATCTACGGGCTGGCCCTGTTATTACACTGATCCTGGCCTGGAAAACTCCCAGATTCAGCCCATCCAAATTTATGCGCAAGGTTACGTTAAAGAAGGTGTGGGCATGGGAGGCGCAAGCCTTTTGGCAGGAATTTACGGAATCAGTCAAAAGCAGCTCGTCGAAGAAACTGACAGAGTGCTGATGACGGTAGAGCTTCCTAAGAAATAGGAGCATACGAAATCTCTCGTAATTTTATTTCTGGACATGAAAGCTGCTTTTCTGAAAGCTCCGGGCATCCTTGATCTGGATGATCTGCCAGATCCCGTTTGTCCGGGGGGCGGGGCTCTCATTGAAGTAAAAGCCTGTGCAGTCTGTGGTACAGACGTCAAGATGCTTACGAACGGGCACAAAGACCTCGCTTACCCCCGCATCCTGGGACATGAAGTTGTGGGCAGGATAGCCGAGATCGATAGAGAATGCGAGATTGCAAAAGGCGATCTAGTTCAGGTCTGGCCGGGAATCGCTTGCGGTACGTGTCGTCCATGTTTGCGAGACGCTGATAATCGCTGCCAGCGAATGGAGATATTGGGATTCAATCGCGATGGAGGCTTTGCCGAACTCTTGGCTTTGCCAGGGCAGTGCATTGCTAGAGGCTTAAATTTGCTTCCAGGTGGCATAGATCCCGTGATTGCGTCACTTTCCGAACCCCTTGCATGCTGCATAAATGGCCAGGAGATGGCCAGGATCTCTAAAGGAGATACTGTCCTGATCTATGGCGCTGGTCCAATTGGCTGTCTTCATGTTCTTCTGGCTGAGCTACAGGGTGCAGAGAAAATCATGGTAGTGGAAAAATTGGAGGACCGGATCTCAATTGTTAGGAGACACACTAGCGTCGTGGCAATCGGGCCTGACGAAATCCTAAAAGATATCCTTTCCGAAGAGACCGGAGGAGCTGGAGTCGATGTCATCTTAACCGCCACTCCGGAAGTTATAGTGGATAACCGTCTTCAGCGACTGCTTGCTCCGGGTGGAAGAATATGCGTTTTCTCTGGGCCTGTATCGGCAAACTATGAAGGGAAATTCGATATCCGATCCATGCATTATAGAGAGCTGGCGGTTAGTGGGTCCTACGGTTGTTCCAGTCGCCATAATAGAATGGCGGTTGAACTACTAATTTCGGGTGATATTAATGCGGACTGGATCATAACCAAGAGGACGACTCTTGCCAATATTCATGATGCACTGAGCTACTCTCAAAAGAGAAGTGGCTTAAAATCAGTTATCTGTGGTTTATAGGTGTAAAAAATGGAAGAGAGTTTGAGATACTTTGGAAGCAAGGTGGATTCGCTGATAAAGGGTCATAACCTGACGCGGTCAGAAGCCTGCGATCTTTTCGGGCAGATTCTCAGAAATGAGCAACCAGATCTGCAGCAAGGTGCATTCCTGGCAGCCCTTACGGCTAAAGGCGCTGCGGGGGAAGAAATTGCTGGTTTATGGGAAGCTATTTACGAAATAGATACGGCGAAGGTTCACCCTGATGTGGGCGGTCCTCTGGTTGAGAACTGCGGAACAGGCATGGATTCAATCAAGACTTTTAATATCAGCACAGCTGCTTCGATTGTAGCTGCAGCCGACGGCATAAAAATGGCAAAGCACGGTGCAAGGGCCATAACATCCAAATGCGGAGCGGTGGATATCCTTGAAACGCTCGGCGTAGATGTAGAATGTGACGTTTCTATCGTTAAGAGGAGTATCGAAAAGGCAGGCATTGGCATCTTTAACGGCATGAGTGCAAAAGTGCATCCTCGTGCTTTATACCGGATTTTATCAGATATACGTTTCGGAACTGTTCTTAATATTGCAGGGTCCCTGGCTAACCCGGCTCTGCCCACCTATGGCGTTCGTGGGGTATACTCCAAAGAGATGATTCTTCCAACAATTATTGCTATGAAGAATATTGGCTATCGGAGAGCTCTTGTTTTTCATGGTAGGAGCAAAGACGACTCTAGGGGTATGGATGAGCTATCAACTCTTGGTCTGTCTTATGTGGCTGAGATAAAAGAAGATGGAGAGATCGAAGAGTTCACAATTTGCGCGGATGAGATGGGCCTAGAGTCAGGAAACGAGTCTTCAATATTATACGAAGCCGATAGGAATGCGGAGGCAATAAAGCTGCTAAAAGTGCTTTCTGGAATAGACAGGGGCCCGAGGAATGATATCGTACGTCTCAACATTGCTCCATTGCTCTACATCACTGGGCACGCTAATGATCTTAGAGGTGGTGTGGAGAAGGCAGCGGACATTATCGATTCTGGCCGACCCATAACGAAGCTGAACGAATGGGTTTCTGAGCAAAACTTGAATCCGGGCGAGAACCTGGAAAAATTGGAGAATCTGATAGCATTGGCATATTCTTGAACGGCCGGAAAGCCTTTTTTTGGCAAATACAGATATCGAAAAAGAATTCATAAAAAGGTTATCACTCATTAGGATAATAATCCGTTTGAACCTGTAGCTCTACTAGTTGCGGTTTATTTTTTCTAAGATAAATTGGGATTCTTTGGCAGAAGATGCCATCCTGTATAATTTGGAAAATTTGCAGTATCGAGCTCTATCAACCTAAATCTCCCAAATGTCTTTGCCGCAAGGTTTTCATACCCTAATCGGGAGACATCTATATAGTGAACGCATTCAGCCAGCTTCATAGCAAGATCAGGGATTTATTACTGGACCTGGGCATTTCTGAGCCGACTCAGCCGCAAGAGCTGGCCATGCCGGCGATACTAGATGGGGTGAACGTTCTGCTCATCGCACCAACTGGTACCGGCAAAACAGAGACGGCAAGCTTGCCTATTTTCCATAAAATTCTCAGTGGAAAGCGTCAGGGTATCCAAGCAGTGTATGTAACACCGTTACGTGCTCTAAACAGAGATATGCTGCGCAGGTTTCAGGAATGGGGAGAAAAGCTCAACATCAGAGTCGCGGTTCGCCATGGGGATACAACAAAGGCTGACCGAAGAAAGCAGTCTCTCTGCCCGCCTGATCTACTGATCACGACACCTGAAACATTGCAAGTAATGTTGACGGGAAAACGTCTTCGTCAAAATCTGTCATCTGTAAAAATCGTAGTTGTCGACGAGGTCCACGAGATGGCGGCATCCAAACGAGGGTCGCAGCTTGCTGTGCTGCTGGAGAGATTAGCGGAGATCGCTGGCTCATTTCAGCGCATCGGACTTTCTGCTACCGTTGGTTCTCCTGAAGTGGTTGCAAATCTGCTTGTAGGATGTATTCAAAGCTACAAAATTGTTCAAGCCGACGTAAAGAGAGCGAACGACTTTCGAGTAGTCTGCCCCAAGCCATCACGATCTGATTACGCCATCGCAAGCACTCTTGAGTGCGATCCCCAATTGGCGGCACAGATTCGTTTTATCAAGGAGACTGTTCGGACCAGAAAATGCCTGATTTTCGTTAACACCCGCCAGGCGGCTGAAGTCCTAGGTTCAAGGTTCCGGCAGATGGGGGAATCCATCGGAGTCCACCATGGTAGCCTCTCCGTGGATGCGCGAGTAGAGGCAGAGGAAGCTTTTAAGAGCGGCAAGCTCCAGGGGCTTATTTGCACTTCTTCCATGGAGTTAGGAATTGATATCGGTGATGTGGATCATGTTATTCAATTCAGCTCCCCTCGTGAAGTCTCCAGGCTCCTGCAAAGGGTGGGCCGGGCAGGTCATAGAGTTGGGGGCATTTCATCAGGGACCATCATTGCCACTAGCGCAGATGACATAGCCGAAGCCTGCGCTATAGTCCGAGCTGCAAATGCCGCCGAACTTGAGTCGATTAAGATTCATGAGAAGCCAACAGATGTGCTGGCCAATCAGATTGTGGGTTTAGAGCTGGACTTTGGAGAAATCAGTCTGGAAAGGGCGCACCAAATCATAAGTCGAGCTTATCCCTTTCGAGATCTCACATTGGATGAATTGAAAAATGTCGTCTCCCAAATGGAAGAGCATAGATTGGTCCGGTTTGAAAATGGAGTCCTTTATAGGACGAGAAAAGCACGTGAATACTACTTTGAGAACCTCTCCATGATTCCAGACGAGAAGAGGTACAATGTTTATGATATCGTGGGTCGCCGATCTGTGGGCACCTTGGACGAGGCCTTCGTAGTGAGCTTCGCCAGAGAAGGAGCCACTTTCGTCACTAAAGGAGAGATCTGGGAAATAACTGAGGTAGGGGAGGATGAGATTAAGGTGGTCCCTATCCACCGTAGTGGTGAGATTCCTAGCTGGACTGGTGAAGAGATTCCCGTCCCGTTCAATGTGGCTCAAGAGGTCGGCCGGATAAGGCGAGCGATTGGTGAGACGCTTGAAGCGAAGGGAGACCTGGCGGCGAATGAGTGGCTTATGGGAAAGTATCCTGTGGATCAAGAAGCTGCGACGGAATTGGTTAGCTTCGTCAAAAAGCAGATCGAAAAAAACTTTCCTATTCCCGACGATTCTAATATGGTTGTAGAGAGCGGCAAAGAGGGTGCAATTATCAACAGCTGTTTCGGCCACAAGACCAATGATACTTTAGGCCGTGCTATCACATCGATCCTCTCCGCCCGCTTTGGAAGCAGCGTAGGGTTAGAGATCGATCCCTATCGAATTGAGCTGACGCTACCCAAACCCCTCCTGGCTGAGGAGGTAACAAAGCTGATAGCAGAGCTTGATCCGGATTTTGTGGAACCGATTTTGGAAATGACTCTGAAGAACACCACTCTTTTGCGCTGGAAGATGGTGCATGTGGCCCGCAAGTTCGGAGCATTCTCGAGGGATATGGATTACCAGAGGGTGAGCATGGCAAAATTGCTGGGTGTTTATGAGGGCACACCCATGTACCGGGAAGCTTTGCGGGAGATATACCATGATCGTCTGGACCTAGTAATGGCGAAAAGCGTTCTTGAAAAGATCCGGAGTGGGTCGATTAGCGTCATCGCTAGTTCTTTCAGCCCCATTGGAATCAGTGGCCGGGGTGGAGGCAGGGATATCATCACGCCAGAGTATGCTGATGCTGCGGTCATCGATCTCTTAAAAAACAGGATCATGAGCGATCGGATTTTGTTGTTTTGCGTTAACTGCAAGAAATGGAAGTCTTTGCGGGCAGTGGAGCGCGTGCCCGAGAAGCCCGAATGCCCGCTCTGCGGATCGCATATGGTAGCAGCCCTCAAACCTTGGGAGGAAGATGAAATAAAAGTCGTCAAGATACCAGAGAAAAAAAAGACGCTCGAGGATCGTCGTAGAACAAAGCGAGTATTCCGGAATGCGAATCTCGTCTTGAGCTATGGCAAGACAGCTGCGATCGCATTGGCGAGCCGGGGCCTCGGGCCGGAGACAGCTGCGAGGGTTGTCGGAAAGCGCCAGAAGGATGAGCTAGAGTTTTATCGGGATATACTGAAGGCGGAGAGGGAGTATGCCAGAACCAAGAGATTTTGGGGCTAAGTCGTATCCAAGGATGTCTCGATCTGAATGCCAAAATACTGAAAAAGCATTTTATATGATTACTGCAATTGCCAGTATCATGGTGAAATCAATGAAGAACATCTTGGCATTTCTACTTATGGCCGTTGTCATGCTTTTGGTATCCTCAGTACCCGTTTGTGCTGAAGATGACGAAGACAATGAGGCCAAGGAGAATGAAGCTGGCTCAGACGAATCGGACGACGATGAGAAAGAAAAAGATATGCCGGGCTTCGAGATCGCATTTGCAGTTGCCGGTATCTTTGCCGCAGCCAGGCTTCTCAAAATTCTGTCCCTCTAAATATCTCAAATTTTTTCTAAAATAAAATGAATCTGCAAATCTCTATTTTAGTTATAAAGTCTTCTCATGATATTTGCTTTACATGAATATTTTTGTTGGCAGTGACAGATTGTCAATTTCCTGAATCTTTTAAAAAGTAAGCTGTTAGGGTCTGGACGTAGCCGCCTTCAAGCAGGAATTCTGGTTTCAAAAAAATTAAGGGAAAAAAGCCCTATTTTTTGGGGTTGCTCTCAACCATTGTCAAGGCCGCCTGTTGGTCTCCTGAAAGATCAGTTTGATAAAACTCCTCGTTATCTGGCAGATCCATTTCAAATTCTGAGAGGCTATCTACCAATACACTGGCGTTTTTGAGTCTGAAGTCCAAGATATGGCCTCCTGCAGACCGATCGGCAGTTATGAAATGCATATGGTAACCAGGAACATTTACGCCTTTAACATAATCGGGGCACCTGAATCCAACCAGCGACCCGCTGACGTTCTGGAGCTCAAACACTTTCTGGCCCTTTACAGCGTCTGATAGTGTAGGATACGGCTTCTTCTGAGCGGGGACGCTTCTTGTCTTGACGTAATCGAATGTTCCATCAATTCTTATGGCATAGAAGATATTCTTGGTCGCAAGCTTGCTATCCAGATAACTCTGGACCACCGTGAGGTTTGATGTTTCATTCAGTGCTATGGATTCTAAAGGTGCAAAAAAAGCAACTTCTGCAAATGGTGTCTTCATGGAGTCGCTGACTGGATATGCTACGCCATCGGATTTCACCTGAAAAAACTGGCCGTCCAGTCCGACCATCTCGCCATCCAGCGCCTCAAATGTTCCTATTCCAAAATTTCCGTGGGACTCGAGATCTTCGAATGTCATTGTGCCATCGTATACTCCGTTCATGAGGGCGCTTATTGTAGAAATCTGAAACAGGGTGTCGTCGGATTGAGTCGGCGATCCAGCATCTGGAATTGCCGCCGCCACCATCATCATTATCATCATTATAGCAATGAACGTAACTTCAGTCAATCTTTTCATCATAATTGCCTTCTATTTTCAAGAATAGTCCTATCGCTTTTATAGGCGTCGCTAGTTTCTGGATCAGATCTATTTTGTCAAGTACCTTGACGCTCGTTGCTCGATTCGCCACCATTTTCCTCATTTTTTCCTTCGTTTATTTGGGCTATCCATTCCTGTGTTTTCATCACCCTGGCAAATTTCGTTGCCTGTATTGCTAACACGGTTCGATGCAAATCAGAGGCCGAAATGAATCCTGCACTATTTTGAATGGAAAGAGTCCCTGTTGCATCAGATAGAAAGTCAACCTGATAGCCTAAGTGAAAGGCCTGGCGAGCAGTTGTGTCGCAGCACATCTGCGTCATATATCCACAAATGGCGATCCGTTCAACATCTTTCTCTCGCAACCACTTATCAAGATCCGTTCCAGTAAAGCTGCCAGGCAAGGTTTTTTCTATTAAAATGTCTCGCTTTCGTTTCTTGACACCTGGATGCAGTTGCCACTCTTCACTGCCCTTTTTGAAAGTTGGAGAGTCTTTCGTGGAAGCCGCATGCTGTATAACTGCAATAGGAATGCCAGCACCTCTTGCATCATCCATTGCCCTTAGGATATTGCAGAGACTTCCTTCTGGAAAAGTCACAGGCAAACTGCCAGTAAAATATTCGTTCTGCACATCAATCACTAACAGTGCTTGTCTATCTCTCATCTTAGATTTCGACATCTGTTCAAAAGTCTCCTTCTTCATAGTCATCTCCAAAGAAATTCAACGCTAATTCCTTGGTTTCGATCACCGACACAATTTTTACCAGTCCATTATTTTTAAACGAATACCCCGCTGCTTGCAGCGGGGATAAAGAGCATCCGTATCTAACTTAGGGACCGATCGGCTAACCTGGTTCGCCGCAGTTTCACTTGGGACTTCCTGTTTGCATGCGATCGTTAAACGGTACGGTTTTAACAATTATCTATAAGTCGTAAATTCCTAATTTGCGATGTATCGTGCAGACGATTCGTCAACGTTGCTTAGTGTAAGGTACCTCATCGTTTCTTTGTTTTTTACTCTAGTTTGGGCGCTCGCAACGTCTATCTACTTTACTTAAATAATTCTTGGAACTTTTTGATTTGTTCTCCAACATTTTCTTTAGCGACGACACATGATATCGCACACAGCCCATCCGCTCCGGCTTTGATTACGTCGATTGCATTAGAATGGTTAATCCCGCCTATGGCGATAAGTGGAATGTCCACATATTTTCGGATTTCTTCAATCAGAGAAATGCCTGCAGGCTTACCTGCATCGCGCTTTGTTTGGGTCTCGTATATGGGTGAAACGCCCAGGTAGTCCGCCCCTATTGCCTTTGCATCTCTTGCTTCGGTAAGGTTATGGACCGTAATCCCAATTATCTTCTCTGGTCCCAGAAGTCTTCTGGCAATCTTGCAGGGCATATCCGACTGACCCAGATGAACGCCATCGGCATCTGTCGCAAGCGCAATATCAACCCGGTCGTTTATCAAAAAAAGTGCATCCCTTGCTGCTTCTCTAAGCCGGGCTGCTTCTTCATACATCGCAAGGGTTCCATCAATTTTATTGCGATATTGTATAACTTCCACACCACAATTCACGGCCTCTGAAACGTCTTTTATATTCCCGGCAAGGCTCAGCCTTGAGTCCGTTATAAAATAGTATCCCCTCAATTTTCAACCCTCTGCATTCGATTAATAGTAGCACTATCCAGGTTAAAGGCTGCGTCAAAGAGTTTTTCTTTAAAGGTACCAGGGCCTCTTGCATCTTTTGCGGCTAGCTCAGCGGCAACTTCGTAGCAGACAAGGCCAGCAACCGATGCCGAAACCATGTCCTCTTCCACAGCTGCAAAAGTTCCGATAACCGATGCTGCCATACATCCAGTGCCAACTATATTTGCCATCATATTATGGCCGTTCTTAACGAGTACCACATTATTGCTGTCCGCGACTATATCCTCAATTCCGGTAACAACAACTGTACAGTTCCTTTTTTCTGCGAGACTTTTTGCTAGTTTCTTAAGATCCTTTTCGACTGCGGCAGCATCAACGCCTCTGGTTTGAACGTTTTCGCCTGCAATGGATGCAATTTCCGAAGCATTGCCTTTGATAATGTTTACCTTAAACTCATCAAGAATTTTGGAACATGAATCGTTGCGAAATTTTGTTGCGCCTGCACCGCAAACGTCAAGGACTACTGGGATGCCTTTGCGGTTTGCGCTCTTGCCAGCTTTCAGCATGGCCAAAACAAGATCCTCTGTCAGCGTGCCAATGTTCAGAACGAGTGCCGAAGCAATGCCTGCCATATCCGCGACCTCCTCTTCAGCATGTGCCATGACCGGCGAGGCTCCAAATACTTTGACTATATTTGCGCAATCGTAAATTGTTACCCAATTAGTGATATGGTGCACTACTGGCTTTTCTTTTCTGACCCTTTCCAAAATTTCTGACGTGATAGCCTTCATCGGGGATCTCCTTGACCGTTTTGAATCATCAAATGATAGATAAGACTTACTACATTGCGGTAGGATCAATATGAAAATGAAAAATGATAGGCCGGTGATCTTGTCAAGATAACTTCTTCACGTTCGAAGAATCTTCGTCAAGTGAGGCAGCATATTATTCATTGATCTAGTATGTCCGATTGCTTCTATATTTTTAAAGCGACTATTTTTCAATTTTGCGATACGGGACCTGAAAGGCGAACATTGTTTACTGCCACAATGCCAGATACGATTTCTCCTGCAGGAACATTCAGATACACATCGTCGAAGTAGTCGTATATGCCGTTTCCGTTTTCATCGAAATATCCAATCTTTGTTATATCGGTTATTGGTTCCATAAAGATTGCTAAGACCGGCAAAGCAATCTGCATATTCTGGTCAATGTCAAAATTTGTAACCTTTGTTCCCGCATTGAGCTCTCCAATGGGACTTAATCTTATATCGTTTGTATTGATTAGCATTGTCATAGGGGCTGTCCCAAAATTGCAATTATGTCCCTCAAAGCTATTGGGCATATCCGCGACCTTTTTATTAGGAAGGATGTTGACCAGCCAGGTATCAAGGATGTGATAATAGTTAGCCCTAATACCCCGAATCATTTCAATTCGTAATCCACGTAAATAGCCTACTTGAATCGGATTATTTTCGATCAATTTGTCCGAAACAAACATCTTATAATTATCAGTAAATACGGCATAATCTAATCCATCTATTGAGATTTCACATCCTTTGTGAGGTAACCTTTCTTTGAAGCCTGCCATTATGTTTGCAATTTCCTTATTGTTACTGCAATCATAATAATAACCTTGATGCAAATACACGGGATCATTAAGGTTATAAATTGAACTACCATTAATGTTAAGGTAAATGATCGTTGAAGGCAAAAACTTTAGCGGCTTATTCACATCTACGTCATGGAATGTTACTTTTGATCCACTTGAAAGGCCATCAAATGAAGTTAGCCTCACGTCGTTGGGATTTACGTTGTTTGTGACATATGGGCCTATATGCAGATACACTGGATCCCTTTCGTCGTATCCGGGTGTTCCTATGTCCCAATAGGCTATTGTTGTTCCACTCGGAATGGGACAAAGAGGTCTGCTTATGTCTATATCTGTTGGCAAAACCTTGGTTCCAAATTCATATTCCGAGCTGTTTGCTGGATTAAGCATCAAGAATAAACTTGCCAATAAGAGAATCCTTCCAAATCTCTCTGCCATAATCTCAACCATAGGCTCACCTTTGTTAATTCTGTGGTATGGGGGCTTTATCTATAAATATTTTATTATATTTATTATCAATTATACCTTACCTATAATTTTGTATGATTCTTCAATTATAGTCAAGAACCTGATGATTTATATAGCTCCAATCGACCTGGGTAAGCTCTTCATTCTGGTAATAAGTTTGAATCTTTAGGTCATTGACTATAAATCTTTCTTTAATGCAGATCTTCTTAGGCCCAATACTTAAATCTCCTTCTTATCGCCATAATTATCATCTTGAATATTTTGGCAAATAATAGATCAATGGTGAATCATTTGAATATTCGAACATTCTCTTATCCGACCAAAAAATCCATCAACCCTTCGAACTATCCTTTCGCCTATGGCTATTCACCCCATTGAATTCAGATATGGTACTAAAGAGATGAAGGCAATCTGGGAAGAGGATTACCGTCTGCGTTGTCTATTCCGTGTAGAGGCTGCCCTCTCCTGGGCTGAGGAAGAGCTGGGCATGATTCCTCGGGGGGCGGCTGCAGAGATTGCCTGCAGCTGCCGAGGCGACAAGTCCCAAGAGAGCTAAGCAAATCGAAGATGAAATAGGGCACGACATGATGGCCACCGTTCTGGCTATGGCAGAGGTTAGCCCCAATTATGGGGAATGGATCCACCTGGGGGCAACATCAAATGATATATTGGATACTGCTACCGGTTTGCAAATAAGAGCTTCTCTTGATATTCTGGAACCAAAGATGAAATCACTTTTGGCCCTGCTACTGGATCTAGCTATTAAGAACAAGAACCTGGTTTGCGCTGGAAGGACGCATGGTCAGATTGCCGTGCCGACTACATACGGCTTGCGGTTTGCTATCTGGGCCTCTGAGATCGCACGCCACATCGAGCGTTTAATGGAGCTTCGGCCTCGGGCCGCCGTTGGCAAGATGAGCGGAGCTGTGGGTACTCAAGCCGCCTATGGACCGCAGGGCATTGAATTGCAGACTCTGGTCATGAGGCATCTTGGGCTTAACGAAGTAGACGTCTCAAATCAGGTAGTTCAGCGTGATCGGCATGCAGAGATGGTATGTTGGATGGCGCTGGTGGCATCTACTCTGGATAAAATTTTCATTGAGATGCGATCCCTGCAGCGTACAGAAATCGCTGAAATAGAGGAGGGCTTTGGCAAGAAGCAGGTGGGTTCGAGCACCATGCCCCATAAAAGAAATCCCATCAAATCTGAGCAGATTTGCGGCCTGTCTCGCATTGTGCGCGCTCAAATTCTGCCAGCCTTTGAGAACATCCCTCTTTGGGATGAGCGTGACTTAACCAATAGTAGTTGTGAGCGTATAGTCTTCCCTGAGGCCTTCATTTTCACTGATCATCTCATAACTCTTGCCATACGAACCCTGACAAACATGAGGCTTCGGCCAGAGAACATCGAGCGCAATCTAACACTTCTGCGAGGCTTGAATATGGCAGAGAACGTCATGGTAGCGCTCGCCAAAAAGGGAGTAGGCCGTCAGCAGGCGCACGAAATCATGCGGTTATGCAGCATGAAGGCCTTTGAGGCGGGAATGGAGCTAGAGGACGTCCTTATGCAAAACGAAGTTGTCATAAAGAACCTAACGCAAAAGGAGATTCATAGCCTTCTTGATCCTCACCAATATATTGGAACGGCTGTGGCGCAAGTGGAAAGGCTGAATCAGAAGCTGCAGGAGCTTTATCTATCATAAAAATCCAAAAATGAGGGAGTGAATACGATCTGTTCTCATTTCGGTCTATTCTCTCATCATCTCTAGTTGGGAATCAGTTCTTATGCCCCAAGCGTTTCTCCTCAAACCTGGCTTCATTCAGAGGGATGAGTCAGGCAATATTCTGGATGCGAGATCCTCTGTGACAATTGTGATTGCCGAATCTAGAAAGATAATAGTGGACACCGGCCAAAAAGGTGAGGCAGAGCAGATTTTGGCGGGTTTGGACCGACTAAATTTGAAGCCGGAAGATATCGATGCCATCCTTAATACTCATTCGCATCCCGACCATTGCGCGAACAACAACCTTTTTTCTCAGGCTAAAGTCCTGACTCCAATTGACGGACGGGTGATCGCACCTGGAGTCTTGTTAATGGGAACTCCTGGACATAGTTCGGATAGCATATCAGTTGTTGTCGAGGCTGATGTCTTGGGAGTAAACCGTGAAACGATTTCTTCGACTGAAAGGCCGATGATTGTAGTAATGGCAGGAGATTCCCTTCCCACGTTTGGAAACTTTCAAAAAACATTCCTCCTGCATTGCATATAGATCGTGACCTAGCGATCTATAGCATGACAAGATAATAGCGCTTGCGGATGTCGTCATTCCTGGACCGATTATCCCTTTTCCATAAAGAATAGAAAGTACATTTCCAAATTTTAATTCAAACATGATGGAGACGGATAAGAAATAATTGGATTATCTGACAAGATTATGTACTTTGAGGCCAACAAAGTAATTGGCAAATTGCATATCTTGGTCGGATCGATAGAAATTTGGAAAATAATCGCTAT